>NZ_JANWGH010000001.1:0-1062195 GCF_024919275.1 Algoriphagus limi
GCCTGGCGCAGGGGTCCCACCTCTTCCCATCCCGAACAGAGAAGTTAAGCCCTGCAGCGCCGATGGTACTGGGGTTACACCCGGGAGAGTAGGTCGCCGCCTCATTCATTCTAAGCCCCTTCATAGGGGCTTTTTTTATGAGCTTTTCTATAGCTAGTTGACCTGTAAAATTTATTTTAGCTTATTTTAAAGTTACAAGGGAGACACCTGCACCTCCTCGGTCAGCGTGTTCGTCCTGTACTTTTTGTACGTTTGGCATCGTACGTAATAAATTGCGGGTGATTTCTCTTAGGATTCCATCTCCTTTTCCATGCACTATCCGTAATTCTTTGATTCCGAGCATATAACCCTCATCAATAAAATTTTGAATCAAAGGAAGAACTTCTTCACCTCTTTTTCCCCTCAAATCCAAATTGGTTGAGAAGTCCATTAACTTTTGCTGAGTTTGGTAAGCTGCAGAACTTTTAGAGTGAGTTTTTTTACGGAATTCTGATCTAGAAACTTTTTCAAGCCGAGATAATTTTACCATGGATTTAAGATCTCCAATGGATATTTCCGCTTCTTTATTTTTCAGATTTAAGACTTCAGCAATAGCACCATTGTCTTTAACTTGAACCCAGTCACCTACTTTAATTTCACCTCCGATTTTCTTGTATGCTTGTTCTACTACGGGTTTTTCCGGCTTAACTTCTTGTTTAAATTGTTCAAGGACTTTTCTGGCTTCTTTGGTTTTTTCTTTATCTGCTTTTTCCTCTTTAATTACTCGGATCGTCCTTTCAATTTTTTTATTGGTTTCATCCAAAAGTCTTTTGGCTTCTACCTTAGCTTCTTGAATAACTCGCTTTTTTGCTTGCTCTAAAGTTTCTTTAAGTTGATTGTATTCCTGAAGCCGAGTTTTAAGTAAATCTTCCTTCTCCTTCGCTTCTTTGATTAATTGGTTATACTGATTTTTTTCATTTTCCAATTGGGTAAGGAGTCGATCATAGCGGACTCTTTCATCTCCAATTTGAGATTTGGCATAATTCAATATTTCTTTCCGTATTCCAATTTTTGAAGCTATTTCCAAGGCGAAAGAGGATCCTGGCTTTCCGATTTGAAGTTGGTAAAGGGGAGCAAGGTGATCCACATCATATCGCATAGCTCCATTAACTAATCCAGGATTTTTCTCAGCAGTTTGTTTAAGGTTACCATAGTGGGTTGTAATTACTCCAAAAACTCCTTTTCTATTCAGTTCTAATAAGACTGCCTCTGCGATTGCTCCTCCAAACTGAGGTTCTGTACCAGTTCCGAATTCATCTATGAAAAGGATGGTCTTTTTATCTGCAAAATCGGTAAAGTATCGCATGCTCATGAGATGTGAGCTGTAAGTGGAAAGGTCATTTTCCAAATTCTGTTCATCTCCAATGTCAATGAAAAAGTTTTTGAATAATGTGCATTTCGAGTCTGGGTGAACCGGTATCAATAAACCACATTGCAGCATATATTGTAGCAAAGCCACAGTTTTGAGAGTAACGGATTTACCCCCAGCATTGGGTCCAGAAATAACCAGTAACCTTGCGTTTTTGGTTAATTCGATATCTAGCGGGACTATTTTTCTATCCTGAGCTTTTAGGGCAAGTTCCAAAAGTGGATGCCTGGCTTTGGCCCAGGAAAGCTGCTGTTCCTTAAAAAGTTGAGGTTTATTACTATCTGTTTTTAATGCAAATTTTGCTTTTCCACGGATGAAATCAATCAATCCCAAAAAGCTAGTAGCCTTTCGCAAAGCCGGGATGCTAGGACGGACTCTATCCGTTAATTCGGTCAAAATCTTAATGATTTCTCTTCGCTCCATGTATTCCAAGTCTCGGATTTCATTGTTGATATCCAAGGCTTCTTCTGGTTCCATAAAGACAGTCTGTCCTGTGGCTGATTCATCATGGATAAAACCCCTAAGCTTGCGCTTATTTTCAGCAGCAACAGGGATTACCATTCTTCCAGAGCGAATCGTAATTCCCGCATCTTCCACGGTCAAACCTTTAGCTTTGGCTTCCTTAAAAATCCGCTCCATGACTTTTCGAAGTCTGGATTCCTCATAGATTATTTGACCTCGTATTAATTGAAGCTCTTTGCTGGCATTACTTTTTATTTTTCCCTTTTCATCAATGATTCGATTGATTTCTTTCAATAACGAAAGATCCACCTCCATCACCATACCCAAAAGTTGGGATAGTGCAGGGTATTGTTCACCATTTTTTGCAAAAAAATTCAAGCATCCCTGAAGGGTTTGTAAGGCTAATTTGATTTCGTGAAACTCCTCCTCATCTAAAAAAGTACCTTCCAGTTTTGCCTTTTCAAGGTAAAGATTCAAATCTGTGAAGTTAGAACCAGGGAAAGACTCTCCGGAAACAAGGATTTCTTTAAACTCTGCTGTTTGATCGAGGAGCTTTTGGATGAGTTTTATGTCTGAAGAAAATGAGACTTTATCTACAAAACTTTTTCCCAAAGAAGAAGTACACTCTTCTTTGATAAGATCCTTTATCTTTTGAAAATTTATTTTTTGTTCAAGATTTTTGGGGTATAGCATCAGAATGTTTCTTGACTATCCGGTTCAGATTCTTTTTCAGACTCTTTTACAACCAATGAATCAATGACTCGGGCATAAAGTTCATCCATTTGATCCGGAAACTGTAAGTAATAGCGCATACTTTCTTTAAAAATCGAATCGCTTACCTGATGTTTGGTAAAAACTTCCTTTTCCATCAAAGTATAAACAGTTTGCGAAGAGTCATAGGAAATTGGAAGTGCACTGGCGATTCCCTCGGTTAGATGAATATCTATGAGGACGCTGATCATTTTTTCTTTAGAAAGTACATAAGAAGGCTTTTTTTTGCTTTCACAACTGAGGATGACAAAAAGTAGTAGAATAGCCCAAATAGGTGATTTCATGGCTTAAAATTAGCTTTTTTTAACTGAAAATCGCACGACCCTTCCTGTAAGCTTGATTTTATTATTGGACAGGGAGGTTTATCTTAGGCCGTCAAATTGTGAAGAGATGAATCAACAGCTTTTTAGTAAGCTTCGAAAATATGAAATCATGATCCGGAAGGTGGCAAACAATCATCTTCAAGGGGATTATCAGTCTCTTTTCAAAGGTTCGGGTCTTGAATTTGACGATTTGCGTCCTTATCAATATGGGGATGATGTCCGAACGATAGAGTGGAAGGTGTCAGCAAAAGGTCACGGCACTTTTGTCAAGACTTTCAGGGAAGACAAGGAGCAATCCGTTTACTTCCTTTTGGATATTTCCGGTAGTCAGGATATAGGTCAAGCAGGACAGAAAAAAATTGATCAGGGAAAAATCATTGCAGGAGTTTTAACCCTGGCAGCAATTTTTGAAGGAAGTCAAGTTGGTCTGATTAGCTTTTCCGACCAAAAGGAAAAAGTTGTGCTTCCTGGAAAAGGCAGTAAACAAGCGGTTAAGGTTGTCAGAGGGATTTTTGATCATCAGAATATTTCTTTAAAAACAGACCTAAATGAGATGTTTTCCTATGCTTTAAACCTGATAAAAAAGCGAAGTATCATCGTCGTGATTTCAGATTTTATTGACGAAGGTTACGAGCGGTCTTTCCGGGCAATGGCCGAAAAACACGATTTGGTAGCCATTCAATTGACTGATCCACGAGAATCTGCTTTGCCTTCTTTGGGGATTATTCCGGTTTTTGATAAGGAAAAAGGACGGACTACTTGGGTAAATACGGCATTTGGAGGATTCTCAAAAAAAATATCCGAAACCTTTACGACCGAACGAGATCATTTAAAATTGATTTGCAAAAAGAATCAGATCAATTACCTGGCGATTGATACGACGGAGGATATCGTACTGCCTTTAATGGAATTGTTTAAATACCGAAACAAATCAATGAAACGTGGCTAAAGTTAGAATTCTGCTAGTTTTCCTTTGGTTTCCTTTCTCATTGATCGCTCAAGAGGTTAAAGTTGATGGGTATTTCTTGGCTGATTCGGCCAAATTAGGGGAGCGAGTTGGCTATGTGTTGAAAGCGACTTACCCTGCTGAGAGACAATTGATTTTCCCGGATTCTACTTTTGATTTCTCTCCATTTGTTCTTCTTGAAAAACAGACCTTTCTGAGTAGTACACAGGATTCTGTGACTTCAGATAGTACCATTTATTATTTGTCCAATTTTGAATTGGATTCTGTGGCTTATTTAACGTTGCCGGTTTTTGAGCTTTCCCGATATGATAGTATTACCCATTTTCCGCTTGAGGCAAGTATTGCGGTAAAATGGACCATAGATAGCATTCCTGAGGAATTAATGTTTCAGGAGAATAATGTCTATCAACCGATTCCAAAAAAATGGGATTGGGTCCTTATTGGTATCGTTTCTTCAGTAATTCTCATCCTAATTAGGGGAGGTTATTGGTTGTTTGGAGCGAGAATTCGAAGATTCTTATTTGAACGAAATGAGAAAAGAAGATGGAAGAAATTTGAGAAACGCTGGAAAGATTCAACAGCAAGTTTAGAATCCAATCCAAGTATGGAAGCAGCTGATGAGCTTCTTGGAATTTGGAAAGGATACATGGAATCCATTACAAGTCTTCCGATTCGGGAATGGACTTCCAGCGAGCTTGGAGAAAAATTGGATGACATTAAAATATTCAGTTCATTGAGAACCATTGAATTGATTATTTATGCGGGAGCAAAATCAGAGATTAAAAACTCTTCAGAATACCTACTGCAAATCGCTAAGGAAAAGTATGAGCAAAAACTAAAAAACATCAAACATGATCGAGCAACTGTCTGATTTTTTTAGGCTTTCATGGTTTTCACTAGATACATTCAGAAGTTTTGAATGGGAAAAACCCTTACTCCTTCATCTGATTTGGGTGATTTTGCTATTGATGCTTTTAAGGAAAGCAGTCAAATTTTTGAAGAATCCCGTTTTGGAGCTTTCTCTTCCTAAAAAAGTAGCTCAGAACAATCCTTGGACCTATTTAAGGCTTATTCCATCCTTCCTCTTTTTCTTTAGTTTAATCTTAATCATTATCGCTTTGGCAAGGCCTCAGCGGACAAATGAGCGAGTTGAGCAGTACACGGAAGGGATTGATATCATGCTGGTGATGGATATATCAGAATCCATGGATTTGCAGGATTTTTCTCCAAACAGATTGGAAGCTGCCAAGCAAACGGCTATAGATTTTATCCAAGGAAGACTCGGAGATCGAATAGGGATTGTGGTGTTCGCAGGTGAAGCTTTCTCTTTGGCACCTTTGACGAATGATTACAAGTTGTTAACCGAGTTGATATCGGAGATTTCTTTCAATATCATGGAGGCGAAGGGGACGGCTATTGGTTCTGCCATTGCAGCTGGTACCAATCGCTTGAAGGATGCAGAATCAGTCTCCAAGGTGATGATTTTATTGAGTGACGGGGAAAGTAATGCAGGAAACGTCGATCCGCTTTTTGCTGCACAATTGGCTTCAGCCTTGGGTATTAAGATTTATACTATTGCTGTTGGGAAAGATGGGATGGTACCTTATGGGACAGACTTTTTTGGTAGACCTCAAATGGTTGAAAGTTACCTGGATGAGACTAACCTTCGAGAAATCGCAAACTTGACTCAGGCGGAGTTTTTTAGGGCTTCTGATGGTAATGCCCTCCAAGCAATTTTTGATCGAATAGATCAGCTTGAAAAAAGTGAAATCATGGAGAACAGATATCGGGAGACTACGGATTATTACCGGATTTATTTATTTTGGGGAATGGTCTTTTTCCTCCTTTGGCTGATTCTCAAAAGCAGCTTTCTCAATAATTTCTTATTGGACTGATCCTTGGAAGGTTTTCTCTTTCCACTGTTTCAATCTTGGATTCATGATGGAAAACCAAATTGGTGGAAAAAAAGCCAAGATTATCATGGCTGAGTATCCGGCAGGAAGTTGGGGACTTTCATCGTAATGATTCAAGACTTGATAAGGCTTGTGTGCAAAAGCATGATGGTCTGAGTGACGTTGGAGTTGAAATAAAAGGAAATTACTTACTCGGTGGCTGGCATTCCATGAATGAATGGGGGTAACTCTTTCATAGCGACCATCGGCTAGAAGCTTTCGCTCCATTCCATAATGTTCCAAATAATTTACTGCTTCCAATAAGCTGAAAGCCAAGAAGCTTTGTGCAAAAAAGAAAACGGGTACTTCCCAAACCCATCGATCCAAAGCCAATGAGAATCCAATAAATATTAATCCTATAAAAATAATTGGAGCTAGGGAGAATTGAATCATCTCATTTTTAAAGGAAAAGAAAGGGATGGATTTTCTTTCTAATCTTTCCTTTTCAAGCCTCCATGCGCTTAGATATCCATCTTTAACTGACCGAAGCCAAAAGGAGTAGAAATTTTCTCCCAAGCGGCTCGTAGCAGGATCTTCAGGAGTTGTAACTATTACATGATGCCCACGATTATGCTCAATGACAAAGTGCATGTAGCAAACGGTCATCAGTAAAATCTTGGCATAAAACTGTTCTAATTTCCCCTTTTTATGCCCTAATTCATGTGCAACGGTGATTCCGATTCCTCCTGTAACCAAAGCCATTCCAGTGGTTAATGACACCCAATCCCCAATCGATAATTTATCAGTGGCTACCACATAAAATCCCCAAATGAGCACCGCCATTTGAATGTAAACCCAAACAAATGTGACCAATTTGTAAAACTGTTCCTTCGCTACCTGAGATACAGCTTCCTTTGGGATGTTGGAGGTATCAGTACTGATCATATAATCCATCAAAGGAACCGCCATAAAAACAAAAATATGGATCAGCCAACGATTAGCTCCACCCAAATAATATCCCGAAACCAGCAATAAGGGCAGGACCAAGCACTGAAAAATCCGATTTTTTTGATAAAACGCATGGTGAACTTCAGAATACCCGAATCTAATTTAATCACTTAGAAAAGTCAATGTTATTTAGGTTGTTAGTCCTGTTGATTCGATTCCTGATTTTTGTCAGTCTTGAACCTAGTTGCTGTCACATCTTTAATGTTTGATCGTAGCCATTTTTGCAAAAAACAGCTTATGATCACTTCTGCTCTAATTCAAAAATACAACACTCCTGCTCCCCGATATACCAGTTATCCAACTGTCCCTCTTTGGGAAAATAATGTGAATTCAGAGGATTGGAATGAATTGGTTACTAAGTCATTTTCATTGTATGGCAAAGAGGAGGGAATTACGCTTTACATCCATCTTCCTTTTTGTGAGAGTCTATGTACATATTGTGGCTGTAATAAACGGATCACAAAAAATCATGCAGTAGAAGATCCCTATATTGATGCGGTTCTACATGAATGGAATAATTATTTGAAACTATTTGGAGAAAAACCAAAACTAGCTGGTATTCACTTAGGAGGAGGAACTCCTACATTTTTTGCTCCAGAGTCATTGAATATGCTACTTTCCAACATATTGGATTCATCGATTGTATTGGAAAATGCTGAGTTTAGTTTTGAAGGACATCCAAATAATACTACACGAGATCATCTTCAAGTTTTAGCTGAGTTAGGGTTTGATCGAGTGAGTTATGGAATTCAGGACTTTGATGAGACAGTTCAGAAAGCAATTCATCGCATTCAACCTTTTGAAAAGGTGAAGCAGGCTACAGAAGAGGCGAGACAATTAGGTTACAGTTCAGTCAACTTTGATTTGATTTATGGCTTGCCCTATCAGACCAAAATGACCTTGGCCGATACTTTTGAGAAAGTGGTAGAGCTCGCTCCGGATCGGATTGCATTTTATAGTTATGCTCATGTTCCGAGCTCTTTTCCTGCTCAAAAAAGCTATGAGGCTCATTTGCCTAGTGAACTGGAAAAACGGGAACTATATGAATTTGGGAAGCAAAAATTGAAAGCGGCTGAATATGTTGAAATTGGCATGGACCACTTTTCAAAAAAGGATGATCCTCTGTATTTAGCATATGAAAAAGGAACCTTACACCGGAATTTCATGGGCTTTACCACTACTCCATCTAAGATTTTACTTGGGCTTGGTGCAAGTAGTATCAGTGACATTTATTTAGCATATGCCCAAAATGAAAAAAGCATTGATTCCTATCAATCTGTCATAGCTAAAGGAGATTGGGCTATTACTAAAGGTCATCTCATGACTGCTGAGGATTTAATAATTCGTGATTTTATCTTGGACTTGATTTGTAATCACCGGGCTGTTATTTCAAGGGATATTTGGGATGCTCTGGGAGAAAGTCAATTGGATCAATTGGGAGAGATGCAAGCTGAAAAACTAGTGGACTTGGATGGGAATCAAATTCAAGTTACCCAAGATGGGGTTTTGTTTATTCGTCAAATCTGTAAGGTGTTTGATAACCGGCTTCAAAACCAAAAGAAGGAACTTGTCTTCAGTAAAGCGATTTGACTCTATTTGCAAATGGTAATTCCAACTTGCTCCGCTCCGTAATTGAAGACTTGAATGTCTGGACTAAGTCCATGAATGCCTAGACCTAGTCCTCTAAAAATGAAAAGTACCCCCAATAGTACTCCCAAATAAGGAATTGCTTTTTGGAAATTAAGTCGAGTTTTTAGGCTAATTAATTTTCCCGAAAACATCAAAAAGAGTAGGAGGGGAATCGTGCCTATTCCAAAGAAAAACATGTAGGTTGCTCCTAAATAAGGGTTTTGAAATCCCAAAGCTGCTATTAAAGCCATGTAGACCATCCCGCAAGGAAGTAAGCCATTTGCCAAGCCTGTTGCGAAAAAAGCTGGTTTGCCACCTTTTTTTAGAAAATATGAAAGCTTGCTTTTCACCCAATAAACTACTCCTGAAAGCCATGGAATAGTTAAAATCTGCTCTGACTTCTTATAGTTTAAGGAAAGCAAAACCAAAAGAACTCCCATCCCTATAGAAAAGCCTTGTTGTATACCTGTAAGGGAGAGGGAAAAGCCCAAAAAACCGATCACTAATCCCAAAGCGGCATAGGTGACGCTTCGGCCAAGGTTATAAAGAACTTTGTTCCACAGAAAGCCAGAATTCCCTGCATTTCCAACTGCCAATGCAATAGGGCCGCACATTCCTACACAGTGGAATGAGCCTAAAAAACCCAAAAGAAAGGCAGTCCAAAGCATTTAGATTGTGATTTTCTTTTCCTGATAATATTCGACTCCATTTTCGGTCCAATTCAATTGAACACGCCAGTAACCTGGTTTTAGGTCAGCCATTGAAACTTGCTTTTTCCCTTCCTCTTTGATTTCGATGGAAAGGGCTTTATCCAAGCTTGCATCTGAAGGTCTAAAGAGTTGAAGATTTCCTTTGGCACCAACCGGCAAGTCCAGGATCATGGATTTGGTTTGAACGTCATATTGAAGGACTTCACGATTCAATGCTAGCGTAGAAGCCTCTTTATCAATTTGATCTTGATATTTGATCTCTGCTTCGTAATAATTGTCTCTGACCAGTTCTATTCCTTCCATACGGACAGAAATCACAACCATCGTCATGATGATGCCAATAAAAGCAATGATGGATAGTAATATTCCTTTTCCCCAATTCATAATTTAATCTTTTGATACAGGTGCCATAAAGCTAGTTTCGATTTTATCGATGGATTTTTCTCTGTGAATTAGCGAAAGCTCAACGTCTTGTTGTGGTGTATGTACGTCCCCTTGATCAGTTACCAAGAAAAAACGTCCTTCCACTTTGGATTGAGGTTCCAAAACCCATTCTTTTCCACCAACGACTTCCACATCAATTCCATCAACCAAAGATGATAGGTTCACTGTTTGTGGTTCGAAGGTCTTATTTATCAAGGTGATTTGATACAAATTCGATACGGTTCCATTATCCCGCAATTGATACGTCATACCAGGGAATCTTGTAATGGTAGCCTGAAGTTCATCTCGTGTTGCAATCAAAGTAATGAACCCTGCTAGCAACAACACCAAAACAAATGAATATGCTTTAACCCTTCCTGTAAATAATTTTTGAAAGCCTTGCTGAATGCTGTTTTCGGAGGCGTATCGGATTAATCCTGTTGGGCGGTCAACTTTGACCATGACCTCATCACAAGCATCGATACAAGCTGTACAGTTTACACATTCCATCTGTACCCCATTTCGAATATCGATTCCAGTAGGGCATACATGAACACAAATTCCACAATCAATACAGTCTCCTTTTGGTGATTCTTCCACTTTGTTTTTTCTGATTGGAGCTCGAGGTTCTCCTCGGACATAATCATACATCACATTGATGGAATTGTTGTCCAAAAGTACCCCCTGAAGTCTTCCGTAAGGACAAACTACGGTACAGGCTTGTTCTCGGAACCAGGTAAAAACAAACATGAAAATTCCCGAGAATGCAACCAAGCCAATAAAGCCGGCTAAATTTTCAGAAGGAGACATTGTTACAATTTCTTTCACTTGATCAATGCCAATTAAGTATGCCATTACCAAGTGTCCAATTAATAAAGAGATAGCTAAGAAAATGAGCAATTTCGACCCTTTCTTGACTATCTTATTGGTATTCCATGGACTTGCATCTAGGGCTCGCTGTTGGTTGGCATCTCCCTCGATGAGGTATTCAATTTTTCGAAATACCATTTCCATGAAGAGGGTTTGGGGGCAAGCCCAACCACACCAAATCCTTCCAAAAACAGCCGTAAACAGGATGACAAAGACAAAGAAGATTAATAAAAGAAAAATCAGCAAATACGTGTCTTGAGGCCAAAAAACGGCTCCAAAGATGATGAATTTGCGCTCAAAAATATTGAATAGCAGCCAAGGTCTTCCATCCACCCTGATAAAGGGTCCGACAAATAAGATTGCTAATAAAATCCAGGATAGGTATGTTCTATAACGGTAAAAAAAGCCTCTAACTTTTTTGGGGTATACCCAATTTCGTTTTCCATCATCCTTTACGGTAGAAAGTGCATCTCGAAAGGTTTCTGGATTGAGGTGTGGATTCTTTTGTGCCATTGGAATTAAAATTTAGGACTACCGGAAAATGCCCGGTAGTCCAAATGTATCAAAGGGTGGCAATTTCCGATGTGCTTTCGGTCACTGTTTCAACCTCAGATTCAGGAGCAAAGAGTTCTCCTTGTGGTTCTTTTGGATTAGCAGGAGTGGTGCCTACCAGCGTTAGGATATAGCTGGAAACCTGTTGGATCTCCTGTGGTGAAAGTTGATCTTCCCAAGGAACCATCCCTTTGCTAACAACCCCGTATTTGACTACGCTGAAGACATCTTCTATAGATCCTCCATGTATCCAGTATTGGTCAGTTAGGTTTGGACCAACACCCCCGCCACCATCATTTGCATGACAAGCTGCACAATTGGCTTCAAAGATGGACTTACCAGTTGCTAGACTTGCTTGGGAATCATCGAAGGTTACATTGGTTTCATCAATTGAAGCTGCCATTGTGGCCATTCTTGCCTCTGCAGCAATTGCTTCCAATCTAAGTTCTTCCTCGTATTCTTCAATCCCTGTTTTTCCAAATCCAAGAACTGAATAATTCACAAAGTAAACTACACCAAACACAATGGTGAGAATGAATACCCACTGCAACCACGGAGGCATAAAATTATCCAATTCGGTAATCCCGTCGTAGGAGTGATCGGCCATCATTTTGGCCTTCTCTTCCTTGCCACCGACAGTATCCATTTTTCCTGTAACAAAACGCTCTTTGAATTTTTCCCACCAAGTCGGTTCATTGGCCAATTCAGGATTTTCCTTTTTGAATACTGCAACCATGAAAGACATGAGGTAAACCATTAAAAGGAGTAACAATACAATCACAATCAGAACGATACCCAGAATTATCAAAAGGGTCATTTGGGCAGGGTCCATAGCTTGAAGATTTGCATACCATTCAGAGCTTTCGGTCTGAGCAAAAGCACTTAGGGTGGGGAGCCACCCGATGGTCATTAAGAGTGTTAGAAACTTTTTCATGGCTGGGGTTTGGTTATTTCATCATCATTTTCCATTGGTAGGGACTTCATATGGTCCACAAGTTCTTTGGGTAAGCTCCTTACCCAAACGAATACTCCCAGAAAAAACAGCACAAAGATGAGCAGGGAAATCACTGGGTAGATTTCGATATTTTCGATAGATCTTAAGACTTCTTTATACATGATTTCCTGAGATTAATTTGATGCTGTTGCTTTTATATCTGTACCTAGTCGCTGTAGATAAGCGATCAATGCCACGATTTCTGTATTCGGCATTACCTCTACTCCGGCATCTTTCAAATTGGTGACAATTTGATTGGCTTGATTTTCCAAATCTGCCATCGCTTGCTCATCATATCCTTCTGGATACGGAACGCCCAATTTTTGGAGTGTTCTGATTTTTGCTGGGAGATCAGAGTAATCCATTACATTTTCTTTCATCCAAGGGTATGGTGGCATCAAAGACCCTGGAGACATGGAAGTAGGATCTTCCATATGGAAATAGTGCCATGAATCAGGGTATTTTCCACCGATTCTATGCAAATCAGGTCCAGTTCGTTTGGATCCCCAAAGGAATGGACGATCATAAACAAATTCACCTGCTTTTGAATATTCGCCATATCGCTCTGTTTCAAAACGGAATGGTCGGATCATTTGAGAGTGACAACCCACACAGCCATTTGCAATGTATAGGTCCCTACCTTCCAGTTCAAGAGGGGTGTAAGGCTTCACAGAAGAAATGGTAGGCACATTGGATTTTACCAAAATGGTTGGGATGATCTCTATAGCGCCACCAATAGCGATCGCAACTGTTGCCAAAACAGTGAAGAAAATAGGCTTTCTTTCCCATGCTCTGTGCCAGAATTCTCCAGCAGGGTTGTAGTTTTTAGCAAGTGCAGGAGCTTGATCTTCTTCATAAGCTTCAAATGTTCCTTTTTGAGCTGTTTTGTACATGTTGTACACCATTAAGATGGCTCCAGTCAAGTAAAGCAAACCTCCAAATGCTCGAAGAACATACATTGGAACGATTTCCACTACAGTCTGTAGGAAGTTGCCATAAGCCAAGCGACCCATTTCATCAAACTCTCGAAGCATCAAGAATTGAGTCAATGCTGACACATACATAGGAAGGGCGTAGAAAATAATTCCTAAGGTTCCAATCCAGAAGTGAGCATTGGCCATTTTCTGAGAATATATCGTAGTCTTGAATAATCTTGGCCACATCCAGTATAGCATACCGAAGGTCAAGAAACCATTCCATCCTAGTCCTCCAATGTGTACGTGTGCTACGATCCAGTCAGTATAGTGCGCAATAGCATTCACATTTTTAAGAGAAAGCATTGGACCTTCAAAGGTGGACATACCGTAGGCAGTTACAGCTACCACCATGAATTTTAACACTGGCTCGTTTCTAACCTTGTCCCAAGCTCCGCGAAGAGTCAAAAGACCATTTACCATACCTCCCCAAGAAGGAGCGATCAGCATGACTGAGAAAACTGTTCCTAGCACCTGAGCCCACTCAGGAAGAGCTGTGTACAACAAATGGTGAGGACCTGCCCACATGTAAATGAAGATCAAGGACCAAAAGTGTACGATTGAAAGTTTGTAAGAGTAAACAGGACGATTAGCTGCTTTTGGCAAGAAATAATACATCAGTCCTAAGAATGGAGTGGTCAGGAAGAATGCCACTGCATTGTGTCCATACCACCACTGAACCAAAGCATCCTGAACGCCCGCATAGGCAGAATAACTCTTGGTAAATGATACAGGAAGTTCTAGGGAGTTAAAAATGTGCAGAACAGCTACCGTAACAAATGAGGCCAAATAAAACCAGATAGCCACATACATGTGACGCTCCCTTCTTTTGATCAGGGTACCGATCATATTTGCTCCAAATGCCACCCATACCAAAGCAATAGCAATGTCAATTGGCCATTCCAATTCAGCGTATTCTTTGGAGGTCGTCAGACCAAGGGGTAGGGTGATGGCAGCAGCCAAAATAATTAATTGCCAACCCCAGAAGTGGAACCAACTTAGGGATTTATTCCACATCGGGGTTTTGAGCAATCTCGGCATGGAGTAGTATACCCCAGCAAAAATCGCATTTCCCACAAAGGCAAAAATTACTGCATTAGTATGCAGGGGGCGAATCCTACCAAAAGTAGTGTAGGGATTGCCCAAATTTGCCTCAGGCCAAAATAGCTGGGTGGCGGCAATAACCCCCACGAGCATACCTACTAGGCCCCAGATAATTGTAGCGGCTCCAAAATACTTGACGATCTTATTGTCGTATTGGAACCTTTCCAGTGTAGCGTCATTCATTGGACTTAGGTTTTATTGGTTGATTTTTATTTGGTTTTTTATGATTATCAAAGAGAATCCGAACGGAAGGGGTATAGTCATCTTCAAACTGACCGCTTTTTACTGCTTTGAAAAACAGAAATAAAAAGCTTCCTGCTAGAACCAGACTTACACCGATTAAAAGAAAGATGACCTCCATATTAGTTTTCGGTTTTAGAATGAATTAATCCCATCTTCCAGGCTAGCGCATTGGTTGATAGGGTGGTGAATACGACTACCGAAATACTTGATAGTGGCATCAGAATCGCACAAATCACAGGGCTTAAAATCCCCTGTACCGCCAAGCTTATTCCGATCACGTTATACAAAAAGCTCAATGCAAAGCTGGCTTTGATGATGTTTCGGCTTTTCTTGGCAAAGCTCAAATAGCTTGGAATCTTGTCGAAAGAGCTTGCATCCAGAATTGCATCACTGGCTGGAGAAAAATGACTCACCCGATCAGATACTGCAATTCCTACCTCACTTTCCTGTAAAGCCCCAGCATCATTTAGACCATCTCCGATCATTAGGGTTCTTTTTCCTTCCTGATTGAGTTCTTTTAGATAGTTTAGCTTTTCTAAAGGACTTTGTTGAAAATGGTAATGGATTCCTTTTCCAAGATTTTGCTTTAAAGAATTCAATTCATGGGAATGATCTCCGGATAAAAGATGGAGATCATAGACAGGTTCCAGCGCACCCACAACCTCTGGTGCTTTTTCTCGAAGGCCAGATAAAATATGAAAGTATCCTAGCTCTACTCCCGATATGCTGAGATAAACCACATTTCCTTCATGTAGATGGACTGGGTTTTCGATTTCGCAAAATGCAGCTGAGCCTAAGCGGATTTCTTGTTCCAAATAAGTTGCTCTGATTCCCAGACCTTTTTCTTCGTGAATTGAGTCTAGCTTTTTAGAAGGAATATTTCCGAGCCACCCATTGATTCGGTTGCTGAGAGGATGGGTAGATCTTGAAACCATGGCCTTTAGTATTGCTTTGGTTTCTTCAGATAATTCTTCACCAAAGAATGAAATCTGTGCTCTTGCTGGATCAGTGAGCGTGCCTGTTTTATCAAAAACCACAGTATCTACCAAAGCCAAGCGTTCAACGACACTCGCATTTTTTAGGTAAAATTTCCCACGTCCAAAGATTCGCAGCGTATTTCCAAGGGTAAATGGAGTGGACATGGCAAGAGCACAAGGACATGCCACGATCAACACCGAAGCAAGAGCTTTGATAGCAAAAGAAAAGTCTGTTGGAGCCCAGAATAGGAAAGCAGCAAAGGCTATACTTAAAACTGTCCAAGTAAAGATTCCTGAAATTTTATTCGAAAGTGGTTCGAGTAACTTATCCTTAGGTTTTTCAAAACTCTCATTGTTCCAAAGATCTGTCAGATATCCTTGTGAAGGCGACTTTTGGATGGTCAATAGGATAGGGTCTCCTTTTTGACGACCACCGGCATAGATCAATTCCCCTTTTCTTTTTGGTACAGGAACCTCTTCGCCTGTTACAAAACTGTAATCAATCTGAGCTGAATCACTTAAAAGAAGTGAGTCTGCAGGAATCAATTCCTCATCCCGAACCAAAATCACATCTCCAACCTCCAGTTTAGTTAATGGGATAACTTCTTCTTGGTTTTGAACCAGCTTGGTAACAGCAATTGGAAAATAAGATTTGTAATCCCGATCAAATTCCAGTGCAGAAAAGGTCTTTTGCTGATAGATTTTTCCTAATAGCAAAAAGAACAATAAACCACCCAAGCTATCCATATAGCCTGCATTTCCATGGGCGAAGATTTCCCAAAGGCTATAAACAAACAAGGATATAATTCCCAACACGATAGGAACATCCATATTAATTCGTCTTTGCTTGACCGAATTCCAAGCAGAGATGTAATAATCGCTAGCAGCATAAGTGACAACTGGAATGGCTAAAAGGACATTTAAGTAATTAAATAGTCCCCGAAAGTTTTCAGCGATCAATTCAACTTCCGAAAAGTATTCAGGAACGCTGAACAACATCATGTTCCCAAAACAAAAACCAGCAACTGCCAATCGCTTTACCGTCCGCTTATCTACTGTATTATTCTTTGCTTTTTTATCAAGATTGGAGAGCGAAATCTTCGGCTCGTAACCAATAGTAGAAAGTAGGCTTACTACTTCCTGAAGGCTGATTTTTTGATGTTGGAATTTGATTTGGACCTTTTTCTTGATAAAATCTACTCGGCTAAAGGTTATTCCCGGATGGATTTGATACAAATTTTCCAGAAGCCAAATGCAGGATGCGCAATGAATTAAAGGAATATAAAAAGTGACGTGACTCTCTGTGTCATTTTGGAAATCAAGAAGCTTTCTCGCGGTATCCGGATCTTTTAAATAATCAAAACGGTTACTTCTTCCGCTTTTCTCTTTCTGGCTTTCACCTGGATGCGCTCCCAAATCATAATAGGTGCACATGTCATTTTCGGAAAGTACTTCATAGACAAGTTTGCATCCTTGACAGCAAAAAACCTTATCGCCCACCTTCAATGCATCATTTTCGCAGTTTTCACCGCAATGGTAGCATTTCGTTTTTTCTGTTTGTATAGTTGTGGGCATACGTACTTTTTTACAAAAATTACCTAATAATCACCCGATAAACATGACATTCATCAGGTTTCAAAATGACTTATACGGATAAGTAAAAGGATAATTGATCGCTCCAGAGTTTACTCTTGTAAAAATGATAGAGTACTTTAATGAGATCTGATTGGTAATTTTTGGTGGTGACTAAAAGCGTACAATGATGTTTGACAGCATAAGACCAAAAGTCTCCAATTCGCATAAAATTAAATTTAATAAAACTGGTTTCACGGGTGGATTTTGCAACTAATTGAATGAGATCCTGTTCTTCTTTGATTTTAGATTTTGGGATAAAGGAAGGAGAAATGATCGTTGCCTTGCTGTTCTTGATTTTGTTTTGGAACAAGTTGATGAAATGCCGAATCAACTGTGCCGATTGGGGAGTCCCATCGTAATGAAAGAGTAAATGATTGGTAGAGAAGTCTGGAACGAATAGTAAAACAGGAATGTCACATACTTCTTTTTCCAAAGGTTTAGGGAGTTCTTCTTGACGAAGCCAATCTAAAATTTTGACTAGGTCAATGGTAACCAAGGAAGGGTCGCCATCGATCGAATCGCACATTAGGCTTTCGTCTTGTCCAGGCCAAAAATCCCGAGCGAGAACTGGACAATTATATTCTCGCATAATCTCATCAGGGAGATGAAACTTGATGCTTAAGGGTGTTTTGATTTCCATAGACTTGGGCATTTGTACAAATCTACAGGTAGTCATCTAGGAGGCGAGTGACCAATTCCATAAGCTCGTATGATTAAAGTCAGCTTTTATGAGCTTGATTTGGAAGGAGGGAATTGGTATAAAGTCTTAAATCATGAAATTTTAGGGCAAAAAAAAGAGGGCCTAAGCCCTCTTTTCATCAAAATTTATATTTGTGGTTATTTTTTCGAAAGGTTGAAGACATAGCTTCCAGCTACTGCCTGAACTCCATTGATTCGTGCTCCTGGTGCAGGGATATTGAATTCTAATCTTAAATTATCCCCAGTCCGTGTAAATGAAATTTCTCTTCCTGCTGCTGGTTTTCCTCCAGTTAGCATGAATTTATCGAAATTGGTGCCTGAAAAACTCCAATTTCCAGACGCATCAAAAAGATCATTGTTATTTAATGTAGTGTAGGTTTTCGAAGAACCTGAATTCATGATCAATTCGAAATTCTGATACAAGTCGGTAACATTGGTGCCACTTCGAGTCACCGAACCGCCTCCGGCAATCGACCACGCTTGCGTACCTGTACCGGTAAGCGCTTCAATTGCTAACTCTTCAGGAGTTTTTTGTGGGGGTTGGGGAGTAGGAGAGTCACCACCGCAAGCCCAAAAAAATGTGATTAAAAAGGTGAATAAAAACCACCTTCCAGCTGTCTTCATCATACTCTGTTTCTATTAGAACTTTAAAATTAGCTATATCCCGTTAAGATCAAAGCAGGGACTTTATTTATAATCTTCTAAAACCAATTTTTGTTGGCAAAAATCATATTCACGTTGCTCATTTGAACATACGATTAATATTCGATCCATTTGATAGGCGCCTATAAGCTCTTGATACCAGGCTATTCCTTTTTTGTCGAGATTGGAAGTAGGTTCATCAAGAAATATCACATCTGACTCAGACATCAGAGCCAGCGCCAGTTTCAGCCTTTGCTTCATGCCTGACGAAAACTGAGACACGAATTTCCCATGATGTTCTTTCAAATAGACCAATTCAAGAATTTCTTCTAAAGAAATCCCTTTAATAGGGTTTTTAAACTTGAAATGAAAATCCAGTAATTCGGAGAGAGTGAATTCTTCTGGTAATTCCAAATATGGTGCTGCAATGCTTAGATGCCTAAACCAATCCGAGTCTTCGATATCTTTTCCTTCAATTGAGTATTTGATCTTTCCAGAAGTCAAAGGTATGGATCCGGTCAAGCATTTCAGCAAAGTGGATTTTCCAGAACCATTACTCCCAGTAATTGCTAAAGAATCACCTGATTCGAGATTGATCGAAAGGTTTTTGAAAATCCATTCGTACTGAAAGCGTTTGGAGGCTTCTACAACCTGGATTTTCATGGGTTTTAGTTGATATAACCTTTCATTACACCTCTTTCAGAAGAGCGAATGAAATTTAGGATTTCGTCTCTTTCCTTCGTTGCTGGAAGGTTTACTTCGATTTCTTCCAAAGCTCTGGAATTGTTCATGCTGTTCAGGAATAGATAGCGGTAAACTTCCTGAATGTGGGAGATGGTTTCCGAGGTAAATCCTCTTCTTCGCAAACCTAAAGAATTAACACCTGCATAAGAAAGTGGTTCGCGAGCGGCTTTGGTGAAAGGAGGGACGTCTTTTCGAACCAAGGACCCACCGGAGATCATTGCATGCATTCCGATTTTTACGAACTGGTGAATAGCACTTGAACCTCCCACAATAGCCCAATCATCAATGGATACGTGACCGGCAATCTGCACCGAATTGGCAATGATCACATTGCTTCCTATGACACAATCATGAGCTACATGAACATAAGCCATCAGCAAGCAATTGCTGCCAACTACCGTTGTTTGCTTGTCTACTGTTCCTCGGCTGATAGTTACACATTCACGAATGGTAGTATTATCACCAATTACAACAGTCGAGTCCTCACCTTGAAATTTCAAGTCTTGAGGAATCCCTGCAATGACAGCACCGGGGAAAATTTTGCATTTTTTCCCAATACGCGCACCTGGGAAGATAGTGACATTAGGACCAATCCAAGTATCATCTCCAATGACCACATCCTCATGGATCATAGTGAAGGGATCAATTTTTACATTTTTGCCAATAGTGGCATCTGGGCTTACATGTGCGAGCGGACTGATCATGATTCCTTACGGGTTATGCTGGCTGTCATGACCGCTTCACACACAAGAGTGTTGCCTACATAGGCTTCACCTCTCATTTTTGCGATTCCACGACGGATTGGGGCCAAAAGTTCACACTTAAAAATCAATGTATCTCCTGGAAGTACCATTTTCCTGAATTTGCAGCTTTCAATTCCGAGGAAGTAGGTCCAGTAATTTTCAGGATCGTCAACCGTACTCAAAACCAAAATCCCCCCTGTTTGAGCCATAGCTTCTACTTGAAGTACACCAGGCATAACTGGGTTTCCCGGAAAATGTCCCAAAAAGAAAGGTTCGTTCATGGTCACATTTTTCACCCCAGCTACTACTGTATCATCCAAATAGATGATTTTATCTAAAAGCTGAAAAGGATAGCGGTGAGGAAGGATATTACTGATTTGGTTGATATCCATCACCGGTGGAAGCTTCGGATCATAGTAAGGGATATGCGAGGTGGAGGATTTTTCCATGGCTCGCTTAATTTTCTTTGCAAAAGCAACATTCGCTGCATGTCCTGGTCTAGCAGCCAAGATTTGTGCTTTCAACGGTCTTCCAACCAATGCCAAATCACCAACCACATCTAAAAGTTTGTGTCGAGCTGGCTCATTTCTGTATCGAAGGTCAACATTGTTGAGAATCCCTTCTTTTTTTACTTCTACATGTGGCTTGTTGAACATTTTGGCGAGGTGCTGTAACTCTTCTTTTTCAACCACCCGATCAACAACCACAATTGCATTATTCAAATCCCCACCTTTAATCAGGTTGGAATTATATAGCATTTCAAGTTCATGCAAAAAACAGAAAGTTCTGCAGGACGCAATCTCAGATTTGAATTGGCTGATATCAGTAATAGAAGCATGTTGACTTCCTAAAACCGGTGAGTTGTAATCCACCATCACAGTCACTCGGTAGTTATCCGTAGGAAGTGCTACCATCTCTACTTCGCGAGATGAATCTTTGTATTGAATGCTTTCCTGAACTTCAAAAAATCTTCGAAGTGCATTTTGCTCTTCCAATCCAGCCTCCTCTAGAACTTCGATGAATTGGATAGAAGAACCATCCATGATAGGTGGTTCTGGACCATCCAATTGGATCAAAACATTATCGATTTCCAAACCCACTAAAGCTGCTAACACGTGCTCCACGGTGTAGACACGGGCTCCATTTTGTTCCAAAGTGGTTCCTCTAGATACATCTACAACCAAATCACAGTCTGCATCAACAGTTGGTCTTCCTTCCAAATCCACTCTTTGGAATTTTATTCCATGGTTTGGAGGTGCAGGCAAAAAGGTCATGTTTGAAATTACCCCAGTGTGAAGCCCCACACCGGAAAGTTCCACCTGCTTTTTTATGGTATGCTGTTTTACTTTCATTTGTTAATCAACCAATTGGATTGTGTTGGGGCGCAAAATTAAGGCTTTTTTTCGAGTTCTTTGATTCGGCTCTCCAAGTCCTCCAGATTTTTGAAGATGGAGTAGGATTTCAAAAATTGTTTCATTTCCATCCCGATGTATCCAAAAAAGGTTTGGCCAGGCTTTTTAATGGATTTTATTACTCCTGTATTTGCGCCTATTGTGGTTTTATCTGCGATTTTTATATGTCCTACAATTCCGGCTTTTCCAGCAATAACACAATTCTTTCCTAACTCAGAAGAACCGGAAACTCCTGCTTGCGCAGCGATAACCGTATTTTCTCCAATGATTACATTATGGGCGATTTGAACCAAATTATCAATTTTGGCTCCTTTTCGAATGATGGTTGATCCCATAGTAGCGCAGTCTACAGTGACATTCGCTCCAATACTTACCCAATCTTCCAAAATCACATTTCCAATCTGAGGTATAGCCTTGTAGCTTCCGTCTTCCTGAGGAGCGAAGCCAAAGCCATCCGACCCGATAACTGCACCAGGGTGGATTTCACAATGATTCCCAATCACGGATCCATCACAAATTTTGGCTCCCGGGTGTATGATACAGTTATCACCAATCTTTACTTGATTTCCGATGTAGGAATGGGGGTGGATTTTTACCTGATTTCCGATCTGGGTATTTTTCCCGATGTAAGAAAATGCACCTCTATAATGCCCTTTACCAATTTGGCTGCTCGGATCCATATAACTCGGTTCTTCTATACCTTGAAAGGAAGCTTTTGTGAATTGCGAGTAGGTTTCCAAGATTTGGGTAAAACTGGAATAAGCATCTTTTACTCGAATTAGGTTAGTTTGATAAGCCTTAGAGGGCTTGAAACCTTCTGAAACGATTACCGCCGAAGCAGCTGTTTGATAGAGGTAAGGTTCGTATTTTTCGTTGGCTAAAAAACTGATTCCTCCAGGCTTACCTTCCTGGATTTTATCCAGACGATTTACCTTTACGCTTTCATCTCCTTCTACTTTTCCTCCGAGCAGATCAGCTAGTTGCCTTAAGGTGAATTCCATGCAGTAAATTTGGGTTTAACGATCTAAAATTAGGTTTTTAGCCTTACATATATAGTGTTTCTTCACGACTTTACTCATGATTTTGATATTAGGTAAGTCGGCTGCTTGAGCCACATCCACGACATCTCCTTTTTTGGTTAAAATGGAAATTCGGTCCTTTGCTAAATATCCGTAATTACTCAGAGATCCTGATGAAAAGAAATAAGTCAAATCTTCTTCTGGTATCCCCAACTTATTTATGGTTTTTGTCCTTGAAGTTTCCAAGGTCTCCTCTTTAAAAGGATCATTGCTGAGTTGAATTTTGAAAAGATTTCTTGTCAAAAACATGGTCGAAATATTTCGAAGCACGTAATCTTCTGACTTTTTCCAAAGTTTGATGGCTCCCCAAATATCAAAATCATCAAGCTCTAGGAAAATACGCAACAATTCTGGATTTTTCTCAAAATCAGTTAGTTGTAAATTGTTTTCCAATAAGAAATTAAATTCATCAGAGACTGGATAATTTGCTCCTGCTGACTTTTGATCTTTTGCCCGTTGAATCAAATTGATGAGCATTTTTTCAGCACTCACGGTTGTTTTGTGCAAATAAACCTGCCAATACATCAACCGTCGTGCACTTAGGAAGTTTTCGATAGAATAGATTCCCTTTTCCTCAATGACGATTTGGTCATTTTTGACATCCATCATTTTGATGATTCTATCAGCTCCGATAGTTCCTTCTGAAACTCCGGTGAAAAAGCAATCCCGCTGCAAATAATCTAGTCGGTCAATATCCAACTGACTTGAAACCAATTGATGGAAAAATTTCCGTTTGTATTGATTTTTAAAAATTTTAAGGGCTAAATCCAGACCCCCATTCAGTTCCTGGTTGAGCAGGTCAATGATCATTAAAGACAGCTTTTCATGCGGTACACCTTGCAGCAAGCTGTATTCTAAAGCATGGGAAAATGGTCCATGGCCGATATCATGAAGCAAAATCGCAATAAGTGCCGCTTCAAATTCCTGATCACTGATTTCAGTACCTTTATTTCGGAGATTTTCTAAAGTGATCTGCATCAGATGCATAGCGCCCAAGGCGTGGTGAAATCGGGTATGCAACGCCCCCGGATAGACAAAATCAGTCAAACCCAATTGCTTGATCCGGCGTAATCTCTGAAAGAAAGGATGGTCAATGATCTCAAAAATCAGCTCACTTGGAATCGTGATAAAACCATAAACAGGATCATTGAGTATTTTCTGGCTTTTCAAGGAGGCCTATTTTGTTTACCCAAAAGTAGTTATAATTTTAAAAGAATCAGAAATCAGTATGACGCAAAAAGCAAGGATTCTCTGGGCAGATGATGAAATAGACCTGCTCAAACCTCACATTTTATTTTTGGAACAAAAAGGCTATGAAATCATTACGGTGAATTCAGGGGTGGATGCCGTGGAGGAAATTGAAAAAGAATCCTTCGACTTGGTTTTTTTGGATGAAATGATGCCAGGGATGACAGGACTGGAGACACTTCAGCAGATCAAACAGATCAAACCTCAAATTCCAGTTGTCATGATCACCAAAAGTGAAGAGGAGCAGATCATGAATGATGCGATTGGAGGAAAAATTGCTGATTATCTAATCAAACCGCTCAATCCCAGTCAGATTTGGCTTTCTGTTAAGAAAATCCTTCAAAACCGTCAGCTCATTGAAGAAAAAACCACCCTCAGCTATCAGCAGGATTTTATGAATATCAGTACTGCTTTGGGAGAGGCGGTAGATCATGAGGACTGGTCTAATATTTATAAAAAGCTGACTTATTGGGAACTGCAGATTGATCAGACAGAGAACAAAAGCATGCAGGAAGTCTTGGAAACCCAAAAGACAGAAGCCAATGCAAATTTTGCCCGCTTTATAAAAAAGGAATATTTGAGTTGGATGGATGAGCGAAATGCAGAGAAGCCTTTGCTTTCTCATCAAGTCATGCGAAAAAAAGTTTTTCCTAGGATCAAGGCTGGAACTCCTTTGTTTTTTATTGTCATAGACAATTTAAGACTAGATCAATGGGAAGATATGGAGCCTTTGATTGCACCTTATTTTACTATGCAGGAAAAGGATACCTACTACAGTATTTTGCCTACAACCACTGCATTTGCCAGAAATGCATTATTCAGTGGAATGATGCCTATGGATATGGCGCGTTTCTATCCTCAATTTTGGGAAAATGAGGATTCGGATGAAGGAAAAAACAACTACGAGGAGGAATGGCTGCGAATAAATCTTGAGAAAAACCGGCTGAACATTAAATTTTCTTACACCAAAATTCTTCAAGCTAACCAAGGTAAAAATGCCTTGGATCAGTTCCATAATATGCTCCAAAACGACTTAAATGTTTTGGTTTACAATTTTGTGGATATGGTTTCCCATGCAAGGACGGATATGAAAATGATCCGGGAATTGGCTCCGGATGAATCTGCCTATCGATCTTTGACCAAAAGTTGGTTTGAACATTCGACACTTTTCGAAATGCTGAAAAAAATTCAGCAAGCGGGAGCAGAAGTGATTATTACTACCGATCATGGTACAAAAAGAGTTAATAAGCCTTACCGAATTGTTGGGGATAAAAATGTCACAACAAACCTGAGATATAAGCAAGGTAAAAACCTCAGTTTCGAGCATGGAAAAGTATTTGAGATTTCAAGGCCTGAGGAAGCCAAACTTCCTAAGCTGAATGTCTCAAGTGCCTACGTTTTCGCTGTGGAGGACTATTTTTTCGCCTATCCAAATAATTATAATTACTACGTCAATTATTACAAGGATACATTTCAGCACGGTGGTGTATCTTTGGAGGAAATGATCGTTCCAATCCTGTATCTCAGGTCAAAATAAGAAGACGTTGAATTCGAAGGTTTATGAATTGAAGGACTTGGAAGAGGTGGCCGAATGGCTCATCGAACAAGCTTCAGGTGAGAAAATTTGGATTTTCCAAGGGCAAATGGGGGCAGGGAAAACCACCCTGATCAAGATTATTGGAAAGAAATTAGGATTGGTTGATGAAGTGAGCAGTCCTACATTTTCCTTAGTCAATCACTACGAGACCGATCAGGGTGAAACCATCTATCATTTTGATTTTTATCGGCTTGAAGACCCGGAAGAGGCCTTGGATATCGGAATAGAAGAGTATTTTTATAGTGGGAATTATTGCTGGATAGAATGGCCGGAAAAACTAGGGGACTACCTCCCGGATCACTTTCTTTTGGTAAAAATTGACTATAATAGTCCCACAAGCCGAAAAATTACCCTAGAACATTTCCAAGATGCCTAACGAAATCAAAGAAATTGCAGCCGCAAGCTTAATCCCGAAGGAAGCCCCTGCGGTAGTTCAAAAAGGACAGCGATCCATAACTATCGGCTTGCCCAAAGAAAAATCATCGGAAGAAAGAAGGGTAGTACTAACTCCGGAAGCAGTAGGGCTTCTGACGAATAATGGTTTAGAAGTAGTGGTGGAGACAGGAGCAGGGAAGGCTTCCAAATTTTCTGATCAGGATTATTCAGATGCCGGAGCCAAAGTTGTGTATTCTCCTGAAGAAGCTCTTCAAGCTCAAGTGGTTTTGAAGGTAGATGCACCTGATTTAGGAGAAATCGAAAAAATGACTCCGGGGAGCTGCTTGATTTCGGCACTTCAAATAGGTCGGCAAAACCGGGAGTTTATCGAGGCCTTGAATGCAAAAAAAATCACCGCAATTGCTTTCGAATATTTGGAAGACAAGGTGGGGGGAATGCCTGTTGTGCGTGCAATGTCAGAGATTGCAGGAAGTACTGTTATGCTTATTGCTGCCGAATATCTTTCCAGTGTTAATGATGGAAAAGGCTTAATCATGGGAGGGGTGACTGGAGTGCCGCCTACACAAGTAGTGATTATTGGTGCAGGCACTGTAGCAGAATATGCTGCAAGAACGGCTTTGGGACTTGGAGCTAATATCAAGGTTTTCGATAACCATATTTACAAGCTGAGAAGGCTGAAGCAGCTTTTAGGACAGCAGATTTATACTTCCACCATTGATAATCTAACCTTAACTCAGGCTTTGGCAGAAGCTGATGTGGTCATTGGGGCTCTTCGCGCTGAGAAGGGAAGAAATAAAATCGTGGTTAATGAAGAGATGGTGGCGAACATGATGCATGGAAGCATCATTATAGATGTGGGGATTGATCAGGGTGGATGTATAGAAACAGCAAGAATGACTACACATCAGGATCCAACTTTTATGGTGCACGATGTAATTCATTATTGCGTGCCAAATATTGCGTCCCGAGTATCACGCACTGCCTCCTATTCTCTCTCTAATATTTTTACCCCTATAATTCTACAAATGGCTGATTTAGGCGGGGCAGAAGAAATGATTTTCAACTATCGCTGGTTTTTGAGAGGGGTATATACCTATAGAGGCAGCTTAACCAATGCTTATTTAGCAAGGAAATTTGACCTTACACATAAGGAACTTCAGCTATTGCTCGCTGCCAGATATTAAATCAGGAAAGTAGGTTTTGTCGGAGTAAAAACTCCAATTGCTCATTAGCTTTGATCAATGCCTGAGTAAGACGTTCATTTTCTCGACGTAATGAGAAAACTTCATAGGCATTTTTAATTACAGTTCGGAGGTAATCCTCCTCCCAAGGCTTGGTGAGGTAGTGATAGACTTGACCTTTGTTAATTGCATCAATTACCGCCTGAATATCAGTGTATCCAGTCAAAAGGATTCGGATCGGACTTGGATAAATAGGGATAATAGACTCCAAAAATTCCACCCCAGTTTGTTCTGGCATTCGTTGGTCGGTAATGATTATTTCGATATCCTCGTTTTTGAGGATTTCGCGACCTTCGTCTGCCGAAATAGCTAAAAAAATCTTATAATCTCTTCGGAAAGTAGCCTTAAACGCTTGAAGATTATTTTCTTCATCGTCCACATATAGAATTCTGATTTTCTCTTCTTTCTTCTCTTCCATTTGTTGACCCAGCCGGGAACCGATTAAAATTTCTCCAAATAATTATTTTTTCTTGGCAAAAACAAACAACAATTGTTTTTCATGTTTGCTCCATAAAGATGTTGAATTTAACTTATAAAATTAATTTTGAATTTAATTTGAGAATAAAAATCAAAAACTAACTTTACCAAGCATATCACCCTTATTGTGCTTCATAAATGTTAGCTTCACCAAAAATCACTTTGGAGAATAGTGTTCAACCCATACTTCTCGACCCAAAATTGCCTCGGCAAAAGGAGGAGATTTTGAGGTTGAGGGAGTTGCCTTATGTAGTCGTTGTAGATCAAATCGAAAGCCAGGTAAAAGACCTTATCAAGGCTGGTAGCCCTTCTATATCTTTTTCACCTGAAGAATTAGCTAAAAAGGCGAAAGAGTTTTTTCAAAAAGTAGACCGGGAAACCTACGGACTTTGGGTTTATTACCCTTGGAAAAATCATTTAGTACATATTCTTCCTGAAGAAGATTTTATTCGAATTCGTACAATTCGCAATAATTACAAAATTACTCCTCAAGAACATGAGTTTCTAGCAGGCAAAAAGATTGGGATTGTTGGACTTTCTGTCGGCCAGAGTATTGCCTTAGCGATGGCTTTGGAGCGAAGCTGCGGAGAAATGAGGCTTGCTGATTTTGATACTCTCGAACTGAGTAATTTAAATAGACTGAAGGCTGGAGTGACTAGTCTAGGACTTGAGAAAGTAGTAATCGCTGCAAGAGAAATTTCTGAAATTGATCCCTATTTGAATCTCACACTGTTTAGGGAGGGAGTTACTGAACAAAATATAGACGACTTTTTCACAGAAAATGGAAAGTTGGACTTGGTAATAGATGAATGTGATAGCTTGGATATGAAGATTTTACTTCGTGAAAAAGCCAAGTTCTATGGTATTCCTGTATTAATGGATACTTCTGATCGAGGCATGCTAGATGTGGAGCGCTTCGATTTAGAACCTAATCGTCCCATTTTCCATGGGTTGATGGGGAATATTGATTTGAATTCCTTAAAAAACCTTACTACCCAACAGAAGGTAGGGATTGGCTTAAAAATTACCGGAACCGATACGCTTTCTCCAAGAATGAAAGCATCCTTATTGGAAGTTGGCCAAACCATCAGCAGCTGGCCTCAACTTGCCTCAGCTGTTTTTTTAGGTGGAGCTTCAGTGGCACATGTTGGGCGTAAATTATTGCTCGGTGATCCTGTGAAATCTGGTCGCTACTATGTGGATTTAGATGAGATCGTTCATTTGGAGACTTTGGAGGAAATCAAAATTCCTGAGTTGAAAAATGTGCAAAATGGAGATTTCAAGGCTGCAGTTCCAGATGATATTCTCCCTTCAGGTTATCTCCCCACCGAGAAAGAGTTGGAGGAGATGATCTCTTTCGCCAATCTAGCTCCTTCGGGTGGAAATGTTCAACCTTGGATATGGGTTTTGGATCAAAGAGGCGTTTTACATCTTTTCCATGATAAAGTTCGAAGTTATTCTTTGCTAGATTATAAAGGGACAGGGTCTTTAATTGCTTTTGGAGCTGCTCTTGAAAATTTGAGAATTTTTTGCGGAAAGCATGGGATCGAAATTGAAGTGATATCTCAAATCAAGGAATTTGATGATGATTTAATTGCAAGTGTTCGGTTTGCAAGCAAACAAAATCAATCCTTGGATATTCCTCATTTGGATTTATATGAAGGGGCTGGGCTTCGCTGTACTAATAGAAAAAATCCAAAGAGGAAATTATTAGATGATGATCAATTAGAAGCCATCCTTTCTTTTGTGGATTCTGAAGAAATGAGTTTAGATTTTTTGACAGAAGAAAAAGATCTTGAAAAACTTTCTGAGGTGTTGGGTGGAATGGATCGAATGCGATTATTTCATGAGCAAGGTCTCCAGGATTTTATTCATGAAGTGAGATGGAACGATAAAGAAGCTCGGGAAACAAAAGATGGGATTGACTTAGCTACATTGGAATTAAGTGGGGCCGAAAGAGCAGCAATGGGGCTCTTGAAAGATCCAAGAACGGTTAAGTTTTTCAGGAAATTTTTAATGGGATATGGCTTGACCAAGATATCTCATTCAACTTTGATGGCAAGCTCGGCCATATTTTTGCTGCAGAGTAAAAAGTACACACCCGAATCAATTTTGGAAGCAGGAAAAATTCTACAACGTATTTGGATAAAAGCCAATATGATGGGGATTGCTTTCCAACCTGTAACTGCTTCCTTATTTATCTTCCAAAGAGTAAAACGTGAAAATGACCATGGTTTTGAGGAGCGGGAAACTCAACTGATTGCAGAACATTATAAAGCTTTAAAAAAATTGTATGGTGTGAAGGATGGTATGGAAGAAATTTTTATGTTCAGGTTGAATTTTGCTGGAGAGCCAAGTATGCGCTCTTATCGCAGGGATGTAAGTGAGACGTTAATTAAGTTGGGGTAATGTTTACTTTCAAGGCTTTCCGGGCTGTAGATGAACCTGAAATCTGTGAACAATTCATAGAAGGACATGCAAATGTTCTAAAGGAATACGGAGTCACCAAAGTAACTTCCTCCAATAACGATTGGAAGGACAATCCCTATGTTTTTGTAGTGACTGTTCATGAAAACTCCACTGGAAAAGTAGTAAGTGGTCTAAGAATCCATGTTGCCTCAAAAGAATATCCACTTCCACTAGAAGGTGCAATTGCGCCTGTTGATTCTGGAATTTATGATCTAGTTGCCAAATATCGCGAGGCTGGAACGGGCGAAATTGGTGGCCTGTGGAATAGTCGAGCAATTTCTGGATATGGAATCGGAGCCATTTTTTTATCGAGAACTTCCTTGGTTATAGCTGAACAAATTCAAGTACCAACTCTATTTGCGCTTTGTGCAGAATATACATTAAAGCCGACCTTACAAAAAGGTTTCGAAATTGAAGAAGGTATTGGTAATAATGGAACCTTTTTTTACCCTAAACTGGACCTTGTGGCCACACTTGCCATTTTAAGAGATGTCGAAAACTTGCCTCTCGCTCTTCCTGTTGAAAGAGATTTTATTTTAGAGTTAAGACAAAATCTTGTCTGCACTCGAGTTGAACAGACACTTAAAGGTCCGGTTGAAATCACTTATGATTTAAGAATAAAAAATCCTAATTGGAGATAATATATGATATTTAGTTTCATTTCTTTTATCCTGCTATTTTTTAATCAATCACCCATATTAATTCAAGGTTCTAATATTAACCTGGATAAGTATGAGTATTTGATTTTGAATGAAGATGATCCTCTTTCGATTAAAGAGGTTATGGGTCGTGAAGATTTTTCTCTTTTAGAGAACAAGAACATTAATTTTGGGATCAATAATGACGTAGTTTGGTTAAAATATTATGTTGAAAACCAAGGCCTTGATTCTCAAAAATACCTCTACATAAACAATCCGTCCCTCGATAGTTTGGAATTGTTTGTGGTTCACCAAGGTGAGGTTATTGAACAAGTTATGGGAGGACGATTGGTTGATTTTGATTCAAAGCCAATACCATCTAAATCGATTATTTTCAAGGTTAATCTTCCAGTCAATTCACCTTCTGATATTTACCTAAGAGTCCACAGCGTTAATAAAAAAATCATTACTTCAACAGTTGCTGATCGGGACTTCTTAGAAAAATTGATCAATAGGGAGAATATCCTGTTTGGGATTTTTACAGGTGTCATTGTTGGCTTGTTCTTTTACAACCTCTTCCTTTATTTTTCTGTAAGAGATAAACTATACCTTATTTATGTAATCCATACCATCTTGGTTTGGTTTGCTCAATCTTCCATTCTTGGATATACGCAGGAATTATTATGGCCTGATTCAGTTTGGCTAAACCTAAGGTCAGGAGTGATTTTTTCCTCCATGGTAAGTATTGTGGGAATCTGGTTTTTGAGAGTGTTTCTCTCCACTGATAAATTTGTTCCAAAACTGGATAAAGGATTTTACTTTATCTATGTGGTATATGCCTTCATTTTGGTGAATGCATTCTTTTTCTCCATCACCATAAGCTATCAAACCTTACTGGTTACCCAGTCTATTGTTGTTTTATTCGTTTTGCTTGTAGCATTTTCTGTATTGAAAATGGGGTATCGACCAGCAAGATATTACCTCTTGGCTTGGTCCATTTTTATGTTTGGAATTTTCCTTTTCGTATTAAGCGAAATGGGTGTAATCCCTACAAATGACCTTACGGCATACATTATGCCTCTTGGGTCTGCCTTAGAAGTAGTATTACTCTCTTTCGCCTTGGCGGATAAGATCAATATCTTGAAAAAAGAGAAAGAAGAAGAGCAGGCAGAGCGCTTGAAGGTGTTAAAGGAAAATGAAGAATTGGTGAGGGAGCAAAATACTTTGCTAGAAGAAAAAGTAAGGGTGCGGACAGACGAATTGGAACAAGCACTTCGTAACCTTCAAAATACCCAAAGTCAGTTAGTGAGTCAGGAAAAAATGGCTTCGCTTGGTCAATTAACAGCTGGTATTGCCCATGAGATCAATAACCCAATCAACTTTGTGAGTTCAAATATCACGCCTCTGAAACGCGATATCAATGATATTATGGAGGTTATTGATTTCTATCGGGAAACAGCACAAAAAGAATTCCAAGAGGGCTCTAAAAAGAAGGCAGCAGACTTGGAAGAGGAGCTGGAATTAGATTATGTGTTGGAAGAAGTTAACCAACTTCTCAAAGGGATGGAAGAGGGTGCAAAGCGTACTGTTGAGATAGTGAAAGGATTGCGACTTTTCTCCCGTGTGGATGAACAGGATGTCAAGAAAGTGGATCTACACGATGGTATTAATAGTACCTTGATTCTCTTGAATAGCTCTATTCCTGGAAAAATCAGAATCGTACGGGATTTCGGAGAACTGCCAATGGTAGAATGCTTGGCTGGTAAAATCAACCAGGTATTCATGAATATCATCAATAATGCTGTTCATGCTTTAAGTGATCATATGGAGGAAATTAAGGATCCAAAAATCGAGATTCGGACCCGTTCTCATGGAGATACTGTTTCAGTGGAAATTGGGGATAATGGCCCTGGAATGCCAGAGCATGTTAAGCAACGAATTTTCGAACCATTCTTTACCACAAAGGCTGTTGGTAAGGGTACCGGTTTGGGGCTTTCAATTGTTTATTCTATAATTGAAAATCATAAGGGAACGATGGAAGTAGAAACTGAAGTCGGCCAAGGAACCACTTTTATAATTACACTACCTGTACACCAAAGCAACGTAAAGCATGAATAGTAGTGACATTCGGGTGCTCTACATCGATGATGAAGACAACAACCTAAAATCTTTTAGGGCTACTTTAAGAAGAGACTTCAAAATTTTTACCGCAATCGATGCGTTTGAAGGACTTAAAATCGTCCAAGAGGAAGAAATCCATGTAGTCATTGCTGACCAGCGAATGCCTGGAATGACAGGTACTGAATTTTTTGAAAAAATGATTCAGATTAATCCGGATCCTGTTCGAATCCTTCTGACAGGTTATTCGGATATCGCTTCTGTAATTGACGCGATCAATAAAGGGGAGGTGTATCGATTTATCGATAAGCCTTGGAATATTGAGCAAATCAAAAACTCCATCAAAAACGCTGCTGATATTTACTTCATGCGGCAGGAGCTAAAGGAGAAAAACATCAAACTTCAAAAGCTTCATACTGAGATGAACCAGTTTGTTTACAGTTTGTCTCATGAATTGAGAGGTCCATTAATGAGTATTTCAGGTGTCTCTAAACTCGCTAAAATGGAGATTCAAGATCCTCATGTGTTGGAGTTTTTTGAAATGATTGATTCAGCTACCACTAAGCTGGATGATTTTATTTACAAAATGCTCGACTTTTATCGCTCCACGAAAATTGATCATAAGATTACTTCGATCAATTTCAAAGAAGTGGTCAATCAACAGATGGAAGCCTATCGGGCAAAATTTGACTTGAGCCATTTTCATGTAGAAATCCAGGTCAATCAGAATGAGGAATTCTTATCTGATGATTCCAAGATTCGGGTGATTTTGAATAACCTATTTTCCAACTCTGTACAATTTCAGAAAAACGAACCTGGAGAAAAGCGTATCGCCTTGACTGTCGATGTGCGAGATGGGCAAGCCTATATTATGTTGGAGGATAATGGAATCGGAATCGAAGATCGACATCATCCGGAAGTATTTAATCTTTTCACCCGAGCAACCCAGAAAAATGTAGGCACTGGCTTGGGCTTGTATATGGTCAAGGAAGCCGTCGAGCAATTGGGTGGAAATGTGGAACTTGAGTCAATTTTGAATGAGGGAACTACCGTTCGTGTGGTTCTGCCTTCATTGAATTTGTAAGGAAAGCTGGGCTTTTGCCCTTGAAAGCCTATCTTTGCAAAAACTTTTTCTCAACAAAACAAATCCGTATGATTAATCCTTGGCACGATGTAAACATCGGGAAAAATGCGCCTGAGATTGTGATGGGCGTAGTGGAAATTCCTAAAGGAAGTAAAGGTAAATATGAGCTTCACAAAAAATCCGGTATGCTTATGCTGGATAGGGTGTTGTTTTCAGCAGTTCATTACCCTGCGAATTATGGGTTTATTCCACAAACTTATTGTGAAGACCATGACCCTTTGGATATTCTGATTATCTCCCAGATCGATATTCCTTCAATGACTTTGGTGGAGGCTAAGGTAATTGGTGTGATGCGTATGGTCGATGGAGGTGAGGCTGATGATAAAATCATCGCTGTGGCTGCAGGAGATCAATCAGTGAATTACATCAATGACATAGATGAGCTTCCCCCTCATTTGATGAAAGAGGTGCATCGATTCTTTGAAGACTACAAAAAATTGGAGAATAAAGAAGTGAAAGTGGAGGATTTCTTGGGTAAGGAAGAAGCCTTACGAATCATCACGGAGAGCATTCAACTCTACGATAAGCACTTTAGAAATCAACGATAAAAGGAAGCCTGAGAAATCAGGCTTTTTTGTTTTTCACCTCTTTTTTAGGTGCTTTTTTTCGGAGATATTTCACCAGTTCTGTGTAGGAATTGTGCTCATGGTTTGATACGGAGAATGATTGTTGATCCGAAAAAGCAACTGTAAGCTGTCGGAATTCCTTTTTATTAGCTATCACAATTTCCTCTTCCCAAGCGAGGATTTCTGAAATAGGATAGGCCTTTTGAAAGCTCCTTAAAGGTAATTTAAGTACGATGTGATCTTTTCCTGCTGTGATAAACCGAAACCCTGCCATCATTTTGACCAAAAGCATCAAAAGCACTAACGTGATAATCGTAGCGGAAACTAGATAAAACCAAAGCCCAAAGCTCCCTTTGTAGGCGAAATCCCGAAGTATCATGATAAGGCCTGCTAATAACACAAGGACGATAAGTCCCAAAGAGAAATACGTGGAACCTTTTGGTTTGATGACAATCATGTTTGATTTTCCAGTTCGGTTAATTTTTCTGAGGCAAAACTCTCCAATTCCTTGAAAAAAGCGAAGAAAATAAGCTCAAATTCATCCTCATTTTCAACTAAAGCCAAGTGAGCTTGTTCCATTTTTGATTCAAACTGGGCTCTTCTTGCCATACCAGTCAAAGCTCGCCGAATCCCATCTATTTCACCATAGTGTAAGAGCCAGTTGTCTTTTTTCATCCAATGGTACATTCCAGCAAATCGGGCTGGGAAAACCAGCGCATAGCGATCAAGAGTGTTGTAGACGTTTTGGATAAATTTCTCTACAGGTTCTCCTGAATATTGATTCCAATTTTTTACCAGAAAATAGTCAAAAAAGACATCCGTGATAACAGAGGAATAATGTCCAAATTTGGGCCTTAAGTAAGCTTGGGCTGCTTTTACCAAAGGATGAGAATCTGTAAAAAAATCAATTGCTCGGTGGAGTTGAATTCCGATTTGAATCTGTTTTTCAAACTTTTCCAGCTGCTTTCCTTTGACAAAATCAGCTATGAAATTCCCGACGAGGATTTTTTCATGACCAAACGATAGAAATGCATGAGCGAGGAAATTCATGTTTGATGATTATCGGAAAACTCTCTCGGTTTTGATTAGTTTCGTCCACAAAATACGGATTGATGGACAAAGTCACGGAGGAATTAAAAAAAGGACTGAAACTTTTGCGTTTGGAATGGGAGGAGGACTTAGCCCAATACAAAAAGAAATTTTTGAATACTTCCCTTGCTGACAAGAAAAAGGAAGGTATCACTTGGCATCCCATTCAGGTAAAAAAGGCAAAAATCGGTATGGGTGAGCGGCTTTTAGTGGAAATTGAAAGACTAGACTCCAATCAAAACTCTGCTTTCCAGTCTGGGAAATCCGTGGCATTTTTCTCCACTCAGGAAGGTTATTCCAAATCTGAAAACCGTATCAATGGCGTGATCAATCAGGTCAAAAAAGACTCCATGATCGTGACACTCCAAGTGGATGAACTTCCAGAATGGATGGATAGCACCCGTTTAGGAGTTGATTTATTGTTTGATGAAGGAAGCTATCGGGAAATGGAGTTTGCCTTGAAAAAAGTCATTAATCCTGAAAATATCCGTCTCCGTGAGTTGAAAGAAATCCTTTTGGGGGATAAAGAACCTTCATTTTCGAGTCAATCAACTAGGCAGCGGCTAGCCTTGAATTTTTCTCAAAACCAAGCTTGCCAAAAGGTGCTTGAAGCTAAAGATGTTGCTGTTATTCACGGGCCTCCGGGGACAGGGAAAACCACAACCTTGATTCAGGCAATTTATGAGGCTGTGAAGGCAGGTCAGTCTGTTTTGGTTTGTGCACCGAGTAATGCGGCGGTGGATTTGCTGGTTGAAAAATTGACAGATCAAGGAATCAATACCCTCCGCATAGGTCATCCTGCAAGGGTGGAGGAAAAGATTTTGAATCAAACTCTTGATGCCAAAACAGCTTTTCATGAAAGCTATCGGGATCTAAAAAAGCTTCGAAAAGACATAGCTCAGTACCTCAAATTGGCGAAGCAGTACAAGCGAAACTTTGGACCAGAGGAGCGTAGACAACGGAAATTACTTTTTGATGAAGTGGGTAGGATACGTGAAGCAGCCAAGCATCTAGAAGAGTATATTTCCTATGATATTTTTCAAAAAAACCAGGTTTTTGCCAGTACGCTAGTTGGTGCCTCTTCGGTTCATTTGAGGGGGATGATCTTTGATGTGGTTTTTATCGATGAAGCGGCTCAAGGATTGGAAGCAGCTACTTGGATCCCCATTTTGAAAGCCAAAAAAGTGGTTTTTGCTGGAGATCATCTCCAACTTCCACCGACTATCAAATCATTTGAGGCAGCCAAATCTGGATTAGAAGTAACGCTTTTTGAAAAAGTAATCCAGCGAAAACCTCAATCTGCTCATATGCTTCAGGTTCAATACCGAATGAAGGAAGAGATCATGGGCTTCTCGAATGAATATTTTTATGGAGGAAAACTAGAGGCTGCAGAAAACACCCAGTCTCATTTCTTTGAAAATGAACCTATTCTTGAATGGATCGATACCGCAGGAGCTGGATATACTGACCGGCAGGAGGAGGAGAGTCTGAGCACCTTTAACCCTGAGGAGGCAAAATTTGCCTGCCGCTATTTGGAGGATTTAATCAAGCGAATTGGAGTTTCCAGATTCAAGGAGAATCAATGGACGATTGGTTTGATTGCTCCCTATTCCGCTCAAGTTCGATATTTAAGACATTTGATATTTGAAACCTTTGATTTCCCCAATTTAAAGGCCTTTTCAGACTTAATTACCATCGATACAGTAGATGGTTTTCAAGGGCAAGAGCGGGATTTGATGTTGATTTCCCTGACCCGATCCAATGACCGGGGAGAGATTGGTTTTTTGGCAGACGAAAGAAGAATGAATGTAGCTTTGACTCGAGCCAAGCGAAAACTAGTCTTGTTTGGTGACAGCGGAACCTTGGCAATCAATCCTTTCTTTGATTCGCTTTTGGGCTATTTTGAAGAAAAGGGAGGCTATCGAAGCGTTTGGGAGTTTTTGGTGGATTGAAAAATCAATTCCTAGAAATAATCTCCTGCTGATAAACCAAATTCAACAAGCTTAATACTTCTCCAAAAGCCTCTGCCGATTTCAATTGCTCATCAGATACCTTCTTTCCCAATAACCTACAAAGCAATAAGCCATAAACACCATTGAGGCAAATCTGAACCTCATTTCCCAAGCCTTGGCCTTCAGCATCCATCACGGCTTGAAGAATATGTGGTTTGGCCTTTTGAAAAGTCTCAAAATAAGTTTTATCCGATTTCACAAGTTGCCAATGTAAAGAGGAGAGTTCATCGACGAGTTTTTTGGTCTCGGAAAGATGTCCTTTTTCTAAAATCCCCTCGCTCTCCATTTGATTGCGAAGATTTTGATACCACTCTAAAATGGATTCTTTTTCTACTTCCTCAACAGGGAAATGTGAAACTACATATTGACGGATTTCTTCCAGATTTCCCTGAAAAGACCGAATCAAATCTTCTTGCTGATATAGATAGATGATGTATTCGGCGATGTTTTGGGATTTTTTTCTGTCAGCTATGGATTGCATGAAGTTAAATTTATTCCTTGACAAAGGTAAGAATTAAGAAAAGATAGCTGCGCAGATAATTTTTAAGATAGGCTGCGCCAAGATAAAGAAAGATAGCTGCTCAGATAGTTTAAGATAGGGTTTAGCTCAGATAGGGGAGGATAACTTCGGGGATGATTTTGAAGCTACCCCTTATTAAATATCTTGCCGAAGGCATATCTCGCTAAACGAAGTGAAGCATATCTTGTAAAACACTTTCTTTCAACATTTGGAACCATTTATTGTTAAGCTATTTAACCTAGTTTCGGGGAATATTCTCCTTCTTTTTCCCTACTTTTGCGGCACAATTGGCTATGAAAAACATTCGAAATTTCTGTATCATCGCCCATATTGACCATGGGAAGAGTACACTGGCGGATAGGTTGTTGCAGTTTACCAATACGGTAACTGACCGGGAGATGCAAAATCAATTATTGGACGATATGGATTTGGAGCGTGAGCGAGGTATCACGATCAAATCCCATGCGATCCAGATGAAATATAATTACAAGGGAGAAGAGTATATCTTCAATCTGATCGATACGCCGGGACACGTCGATTTTTCCTATGAAGTTTCCCGTTCCATTGCTGCCTGCGAAGGAGCACTATTGATCGTGGATGCTTCTCAAGGTATCGAAGCCCAAACTATTTCCAATTTGTATTTGGCAATGGGTCATGACTTGGAGATCATCCCTGTTCTCAATAAGATTGACCTACCTGGTGCTGATCCAGAATTGCGAGCGGATGAAGTGATTGATTTGATCGGTTGTGATCGAGAAGACATCATTTTGGCTTCCGGAAAAGAAGGGATTGGTATCGAGGATATTCTGAATGCTGTGGTTGAGAAAATCCCAGCACCGAAAGGAGACCCGGATGCACCATTACAGGCGATGATTTTTGATTCGGAATTCAATTCGTTCCGTGGGGTAGAGGTAATCTTCCGGATTTTTAACGGAACCCTCAGAAAGGGAGATAAAATTAAATTCGTCAATACTGGACGAGAATACGACGCCGATGAAATTGGGATTCTTGGTTTGAATCAAATTCCTCAACAGGCGATGAGTGCCGGAAACGTAGGTTACTTGATTTCCGGTATTAAGGTAGCAAAGGAAGTTAAAGTAGGCGATACTATTACCCACACTAAGCGGCCTTGCGAAAAAGCGATTCAAGGCTTTGAAAACGTAAAGCCAATGGTATTTGCAGGTATATATCCGGTGGATACTTCTGAATTTGAGGAATTGAGGGCTTCCATGGAGAAGCTTCAGTTAAATGATGCATCTTTGGTTTGGGAACCTGAAACCTCTGCGGCATTGGGATTTGGTTTCCGATGTGGTTTCTTGGGAATGCTACATATGGAGATCGTTCAGGAGCGCCTAGAACGTGAATTTGACATGACTGTCATCACGACAGTTCCTTCCGTTCAATTCCGAGCCTTGATGAATGACAACACCTACAATGTCATCAATGCTCCCTCAGATATGCCTGACCCGAACAAATACAAGCATATCGAGGAGCCATTTGTAAAAGCTTCCATCATCACAGCGGCAGAGTACGTGGGTCCGGTAATTCAGTTGTGTATGGAAAAACGGGGACAGATTAAAAATCAGGTTTACCTGACTTCCGATCGAGTTGAGCTGCAATTTGATATGCCTTTGGCAGAGATTGTATTTGACTTCTTTGATAAGTTGAAGACGATTTCCCGAGGATATGCTTCTTTAGATTATGAATTGAAAGGTTTCCAGCCGTCTCACATGGTTCGTTTGGATATCATGTTAAACGGAGAACCTGTAGATGCCTTGTCAGCAATTGTTCACCGAGACAAGGCCTATGAATGGGGTAAGCGACTTTGTGAAAAGTTGAAAGAATTAGTACCTCGTCAAATGTTTGAAATCGCGATTCAGGCGGCAATTGGAACCAAGATTATTGCCCGAGAAACAATCAAGGCATTGCGTAAAAACGTATTGGCCAAATGTTACGGAGGTGATATTTCCCGAAAGCGAAAATTGCTTGAGAAGCAGAAAAAAGGAAAGAAACGCATGCGCCAAGTAGGAAATGTCGAGGTTCCTCAGGAGGCGTTTATGGCGGTTTTGAAATTAGATTAAGAGTACGAAGTATTTCAACTTCAATATTCGACATTCGATGTTCCTCATTCATTATTTATAAATATTGGTAGTTGGATATAGAAAATTAAGATCTGAGATTGTCCAACTAGATACTTGTCATGGAAAGAAAATATGATTTGGAAGTGCGTCTGATAGATTTTGCTGCCTCCATCATTGCTTTCACGGACTCAATGGTTAATTCAAAAGCTGGAAACCATTTAGCAAATCAGCTTTTACGAAGTGGAACCTCTCCAGCTTTGAATTATGGTGAAGCACAATCTGGAGAATCTAGAAAGGATTTTATCCATAAACTGAAAATAGTTCTCAAAGAATTGAGAGAAACTAGAGTCGCAATCAAAATAATTGAAAAATCGATTTTACATCTTGATAAAGGAGAAATCAACAATCTCTTGGACGAGTGTAACCAATTGATTTCAATCTTTGTGAAAAGTATAGAAATTGCTGAACGAAATAAAAACTAAATATCGAATAATGAACGTCGAATGATGAATTTCGAAGTTCTCCAAACCCATAAGCAAATGCCTACAATCATCGACGGAAAAAAAACCTCACAAGACATAAAAAATGAAATTGCTGCGCGGGTGGCCGAAATCAAAGCCGAGGGCGGAAAAACTCCTCATTTGGCGGCGGTACTTGTAGGGAATGATGGCGCAAGTCAAACCTATGTAGGAGCAAAAGTAAAAGCCTGTGAGCAAGTGGGATTTGAATCTACCTTGGTTCGTTTGGAGGAAAGTGTTTCGGAAAGTGAATTGCTTCGTGTGGTAGAAGACATTAACAATAATCCTGAAATCGACGGCTTGATCGTTCAATTGCCTCTTCCAAAACATATCTCTGTTGAGCGTGTGACTGATAAAATCAAACCTGAAAAGGATGTGGATGGCTTTACACCAGCCAATGTTGGAAGGATGACTCTCCACTGGCCTGCTTATGTCGCTGCAACTCCTTATGGAATTGTAGAGCTGTTGAAGCGCTATGAAATTGAAACTTCTGGAAAGCACTGCGTGGTGATCGGTCGAAGTCATATTGTCGGTAGCCCGATGAGTATTCTGATGGCTAGAAATAGCTATCCTGGAAATGCAACCGTTACCTTGACTCATAGCCGAACCAAGAACTTGGCTGAAATCACCAAAACTGCAGATATTCTGATAGTGGCGATTGGTAAACCTGAATTTGTGACTGCTGATATGGTGAAGGAAGGTGCTGTGGTAATTGATGTGGGGATTCACAGAATTGAAGATTCCAGCAAGAAATCTGGTTTTAGATTAATTGGGGACGTGAAATTTGATGAAGTTTCCCAAAAAGCTTCAGCGATTACGCCTGTTCCAGGGGGAGTTGGACCGATGACAATTGCCTCTCTTTTGTACAATACTTTGCTTGCTGCAGAGGGTAAAATTTACCATTAAAATATTTTTGCAAAAGCTAGGAAAGGGTTTGCATGAGATGCTGTCCCTTTCTACTTTTGCAATCCTAATCCGCGCATGTGGTGAAACTGGTAGACACGCCATCTTGAGGGGGTGGTGCTCTATGGGCGTGGAGGTTCGAATCCTCTCATGCGCACAAAACCTTCCCAAATCGGGAAGGTTTTTTTATTAATGGCGAGTTTTTAAACTGGATTTTTGGCTATTTTTCGATCAAATCAACTTGCCATGAAAAAGACCTTACTCTCCCTTTTATTTCTTGCTTTCTTGGGTATTTCTAGCATTCAAGCTCAAACCCCTCAATATCCTATTGTAAAGGGTTTTGGAGGGATTTATGAAGTTCCGGATGCAACCGAAAGACCCGATCCCACGCTGGAATATAAAATCTTGGTTGATCTGATAAGTGGAGCAGACGACCCCAAAGTTATCAATCGCTATGTGGACAATGTGGCTCGCTTGATGAATTTGCATGGATTGGCAGGTGTGCCTAAAGACCGACTTCATGTGAAAGTGGTGGTTCATGGTGGAGCGATTTTTTCTCTGCTAAATGATGAAAAATACAAGGATCGCTTCGAAGTAGAAAACCCGAATTTGAAAGTGCTCGATGCTTTGAAAGAAGCAGGAGCAGATATTCTCGTTTGTGGCCAATCCATGGTGGTGCGCAAATTGAAAAAAGAAGACCTTTGGCCAGGAGTGGAAATCGCTCATTCTATGCTTACTACGGCGACGACCTACGTGCCACAAGGCTATGTGATGCTTCGGTTTTAAGGCTTTTGGGGTATTGTTTGAATCCGAAATCTAGATTTGAACTTTTCGCCCTGAAATTCCTTTAAATTGCTGTACCTTTGTATCATCACGCTAACATATCACCCGGTCAATGAGTGACGCAATTAAACACGAATGCGGTATAGCCATGGTTAGGCTCCGCAAATCACCCCAATACTACATTGATAAATATGGTACGCCTGCCTATGCTTCAAACAGGATGTATGTCCTGATGCAAAAGCAAATCAACCGAGGTCAGGATGGTGCAGGCGTCGCCAATGTGAAAATCAACACCAAGCCCGGTACTCGCTACATCAGCCGATATCGATCTGTTGAGCCTTCAGCTGTCAATTACATCTTTGAAAAGATCAGCAAAAAGTATAAAAAGGCGAAAAAGCTTGGAGGTCATGATGGATTAAGCGACGCGGAATGGTTGAAGGAAAATATTGCTTTCACCGGGGAAGTTTGGTTGGGACACTTGAGATACGGGACGCATGGTGAAAACAGCATCGAGACTTGCCATCCTTTTTTAAAGCAAAATAACTGGCGAAGCCGAAATTTGGTCATGGCAGGCAACTTCAACATGACCAATGTGGAGGAGCTTTTTGGAAAGTTGGTTCAGCTGGGTCAGCATCCGAAGGAAAAAACCGATACAGTGACCGTAATGGAGAAAATCGGCCACTTCTTGGATGAAGAAAATCAGCGAATTTTTGATAAGTACAAGCATCAGTACACCAACGAACAAATTACCCAATTCATTGAAGACGAGTTGGATGTGGCTCGGATTTTAAGAAGATCTTGTCGGGACTTTGACGGTGGCTATGCGATGTGTGGACTAATTGGAAACGGTTCCAGTTTCGTGGTACGAGATCCATCTGGAATCCGTCCGGCCTATTACTATGCTGATGATGAGATTATCGTCGTAGCATCTGAAAAGCCAGCGATTAAATCTGCATTTAATATTGATTTCAAAGCCATCAAAGAGATTCAGCCAGGGCATGCTTTGGTAATCAATAAAGATGGCTCTTACTCCGAAGAGGAAATTTTACCGGCTCGGGAGAAAAAATCCTGTTCTTTTGAGCGAATCTATTTTTCAAGAGGAACAGACCCTGATATCTACCAAGAGCGAAAGAACTTAGGAAAGGCCTTGATTCCTCAGATTTTGAAGGCTATCGACTTTGATTTGAAGAATACAGTATTCTCCTACATTCCAAATACCGCAGAAACTGCTTTTTTGGGTATGATTGAAGGGTTGGAAGAATACCTTGTTGCTAAGAGAAAAGAAGTCTTCTTGGAAGGAAAGCCTCATGTAGGAGATTTGGAGGAATTGTTGAATTTCCGTCCTCGGGTTGAAAAGTTGGTGAGCAAAGACGTCAAACTTCGAACTTTCATCACCAATGATGACGACCGCGATACCATGGTGAGTTCGGTGTATGACACGACTTATGAAGTGGTAAGGCCTGGCGTGGATACCTTGGTAGTGATCGACGACAGTATCGTTCGTGGCACTACTTTGGAAAAAAGTATTTTGACCACCTTGGATAAATTGAATCCAAAACGAATCATCATCGTGTCTTCCGCTCCACAAATTCGCTATCCGGATTGCTATGGAATTGATATGTCCAGAATGAAGGACTTTATTGCTTTCCGAGCAGCGACAGCTTTGCTGAAAGAGCGCAAGATTGATAATATCATGGAGGAAGTTTATGAAGCTTGCCAAGCGAACCAAAGAGCTTCCGAAAACTTTGTAAAGCGAGTGTATGAGCCATTTACTGATGAGGAAATCTCTGATAAAATCGCTGAAATTGTTACTTCTCCTGAAATTCGTGCAGAAGTGAAAGTTATTTATCAAACAGTTGATTCTCTTCATCGCTGCATTCCTGATCATCTTGGAGACTGGTACTTTACAGGCGATTACCCAACCGATGGAGGAACTTGGGTGGTAAATAAAGCTTTCAAAAACTACATGGAAGGAAAGACTATTCGAGCATATTAATCGAATTGATTATAAAAATTTAAAAGGCGTCGGGAAAAATCTCTACGCCTTTTTTCATTTTAGTATTTTAGCAATTGATTCAAAAAAGATAAATCTCAAGACAAATGACTATCGATATTTCCCTGTTAAAGCAAGTGTGTGAAATTGCCGGAGCGCCGGGTTTTGAAAAACGTATCCGTGATTTAGTGATTGACCTAGTTCGGCCCCATGTGGATGAAATCCGAACTGACAATCTTGGAAACGTGATCGCGATAAAAAAAGGAAAGCGAAATCCAGATGGAAAGCGGGTAATGGTGGCCGCCCACATGGATGAGATTGGTTTTATCGTGACTCATATCGATGATCAAGGATTTGTTCGTTTCCACACGCTAGGCGGTTTTGATCCAAAGACATTGACTGCTCAGCGAGTAATTGTACATGGAAAGAAAGACTTGATAGGAGTGATGGGGACAAAGCCCATCCACGTTATGAGTCCTGAGGAGCGAAATAAACTTCCCAAAACAACAGACTTTTTTATTGACTTGGGGATGTCCAAAGAAGAGGTTGAAAAGTATGTTTCTGTAGGTGACCCAATAACGAGAGAGCGTCATTTGGTGGAAATGGGAAGCTGTGTCAACTGTAAATCCATTGACAATCGTGTAGCAGTGTACATTTTGATTGAAGCTTTGAAAAAAATCCAGAATCCTGCCTATGATGTCTATGCAACCTTTACGGTTCAGGAGGAAGTAGGAATTCGGGGAGCAAATGTTGCAGCTCATGGGATAAACCCGGATTTTGGCATTGCCTTAGATACCACGATCGCCTTTGATGTGCCGGGAGCTCAGCCTCATGAGAAAGTAACCGAACTTGGAAAAGGAACTGCAATCAAAATCATGGATGCGATGACTATATGCGATTACCGCATGGTGGAGTTTATGAAGCAGACAGCCAAGAAAGAAAATATCACTTGGCAGCCTGAAATCTTAACTGCTGGAGGAACAGATACAGCGGGGGTTCAGCGAATGGGTAAACAAGGTGCAATTGCCGGTGCGATTTCAATCCCAACTAGACATTTGCACCAGGTAATTGAAATGGCGCATAAAAAAGATATCGCAGATTCAATTCAATTGCTTGTTGCTTGCCTTGAGCAGATTGATGGCTACAATTGGAGCCATTAAAAAAGAGGCTGTCTGAAATTACCAAATGTCACATTGGGCGTAGTCGAAATGTAATCACCTTGAATGGAAATAGCTTTCGACTCCCTGCCAGCCGGCAAGGCAGGTGCTCAGGCTTATAATAGAAGGCTTTTGAAATAGCCTCTCGAAATATCTAAGAAACTCTCCCTAGAAAAACCAGGGAGAGTTTTTTTATCCCAATTTTGCCAAGCTATCTTCCAAGGCCTTGATTTTGGCCTCAGCGTCAGCTTGTTTTTTCTTTTCCATTTCTACCACCTGAGCAGGGGCATTGTTGACAAAGCGCTCATTGGAAAGCTTTTTCATCACAGATGCCAGGAAGCCTTTCGTGTACTCTAGTTCCTTCTGCAAATTGGCCTTCTCTTCCTCTACATCGATGGAATCACCCATAGGAATAAAGCACTCATCAGCCTTCACAACAAAGCTCATGGCGTTTTCCACCTTCTCTCCAAAATTAAGTGAAGATAGGTTTGCCAATTTGGTGAGTACTGATTCAAATCGAGTGTATAACTCAGGGTTTTTGGAATTGATCGTCAAATCCAAAGCCTCTTTTGGAGACATGCCTTTGGAGGCTCGAAGATTTCTGATTTGAGATACCACTTCAAATACTTGAGCAGCTTCTTCAATGATTTTCTCGTCAAAAGAAGTCTGACTTGGCCAAGTTGCCAAAATCAGAGATTCTTCCACACTTCTTTCTTGAATTTGATGCCAAATCTCCTCCGACAAGAAAGGCATGAAAGGATGCAAAAGCTTCAAAATGCCTTCAAAGAACACAATTGTCTGATCGTAAGTCTTTTGATCGATTGGCTGCTGATAGGCAGGTTTGATCATTTCCAGATACCAAGAACAGAAATCATCCCAAACCAACTTGTAAGTAGCCATCAAAGCATCCGAAATACGGAATTTCTCGAAATGATCATTGATCTCTGCCAAGGCTTGCTGGAATCGGTTTTCGAACCATTCTATACTTGCATCATTTGCTGAACCATCCAAGTTTGGATCAATTTCCCAGCCTTTTACCAAGCGGAATGCGTTCCAGATTTTATTGGCGAAATTCCTTCCTTGCTCGACAAGCTTTTCATCAAAAGGCAGGTCGTTTCCAGCAGGAGAGGAGAAGAGCATGCCTGTTCTGACACCATCTGCTCCGTATTGAGCAATCAATTCTAAAGGATCAGGTGAATTGCCCAAAGACTTGGACATTTTTCTACCCAATTTATCCCGTACGATCCCTGTCAGATAGACATTTCGGAATGGCTTATCGCCCATGTACTCGTAGCCTGCAATGATCATTCGAGCAACCCAGAAAAAGAGAATTTCAGGAGCTGTCACCAAATCATTGGTAGGGTAGTAATATTTTAAATCTTCATTTGGTTTTCCAGTAGTGAAGACATCCGTATCAAAAACCGAAATCGGCCACAACCAGGAGCTAAACCAAGTGTCCAATACATCTTCATCCTGCTTTAGGTCTTCTAGGGTGAAGTTAGCATTGAATTGTTCATTGGCAAGTTGAAGCGCTTCTTCAGCAGTTTTCGCTACCATAAATTCTCCATTTGGGAGGTGATAGGCAGGAATTCGATGTCCCCACCAAAGTTGTCGGGAGATACACCAATCCCGAACATTCTCCATCCAAACTCGGTACATGTTTTTGAACTTCGGAGGATGAAGTTGAATGATATCATCCATTACAGCCTTAAAAGCAGGCTTGGTGATTTCATCCATTTTCAAAAACCACTGCAAGGAAAGCTTTGGTTCGATAACCGCATCTGTCCGTTCGGAGTGACCAATATTTGATTTGTAGTCCTCGATCTTTTCCAGTTGACCAGCTTCTTCAAGAAGCTTTCCTATTTTCTTTCTTGCTACAAAACGGTCCTCACCAACGAGAATTTGCGCCTTTTCATTTAAGGTGCCGTCATCATTGAGAATGTCGATTACCTCGAGTTTGTGCCTCACTCCAAGTTCGTAGTCATTCAGATCGTGAGCTGGTGTTACTTTTAGGCAGCCCGTACCAAATTCCATATCCACATACTCATCCTCAATGATTGGAACGGACCGATTGATCAAAGGAATGATCGCTCTTTTTCCCTTCAAATGAGTAAAACGTGGATCGTTTGGATTGATGCAAATGGCTGAGTCGGCCATGATAGTTTCCGGTCTGGTAGTGGCGATGGTCAAATATTCATTTTCAGAACCCTCGATTTTATACTTGATGTAGTATAATTTCGAAGCCACTTCCTTCATGAATACCTCATCATCCGAAAGGGCTGTTTGTCCCTTTGGGTCCCAGTTGACCATACGGATTCCTCGGTAAATTTTTCCCTTTCGGTAGAGGTCAACGAAAACAGAAATCACGGCATCACTCAAACCCGGATCCATGGTGAAGGCAGTTCTATCCCAGTCACAGGAAGCACCGAGTTTTTTCAATTGCTCTAGGATAATTCCTCCGTACTTTTCCTTCCATTCCCAAGCATGCTTAAGGAAATCTTCCCTTGAAATATCTTTTTTGTCGATGCCTTTTTCCTTTAAAAGCTGAACGACTTTGGTTTCAGTAGCAATGGAAGCATGATCTGTCCCGGGAACCCAGCAGGCATTTTTGCCCTGCATACGAGCGCGTCGAATCAAGACATCCTGGATGGTATTGTTTAGCATATGACCCATGTGAAGGACGCCGGTTACGTTTGGTGGCGGGATCACAATGGTGTAGGGTTCTTTGTTGTAATCAACTTTCGATGAAAAAAGCTTGTGCTCCATCCAATAGGCATACCATTTGGCCTCGGCCTGTGACGGATCGTATTTACTGGAAATAGACATGCTATGATTTTATTTTTCGAAGTCGCAAAAATAGCAGAAAAAGGGGAAAAGGCCTTGATTGAATGGGTTTGTAAAAAATAAAAAGAGGCTGTCTCTACTAATTAGACAGCCTCAAATATGGAATCAAAATATATTTTTACTTTTTAATCATCGGCAATACCACTCGGCTAAGAAACTTTCCACCATGGTGAATAGAATTCGTAGCAACTACTCCTTCGCTTTCATTATAATTATTACCTCCGGTATTCATATTGCGATCGAATCTCGGGAAGTTTGAGCTCGTGATTTCAATTCGAATTCGATGTCCCTTATCGAAATAATTGGATGTACTCATAGGGGTCATTTTGATTTCGTAGACCTTCCCTTCTTCCATCCAAACCTCTTTATCATAGCCTTCGCGATAGCGAACACGTTGGATCGTTTCATCCAAGTTGTAAGCCGTTCCGTCTGGATAGACATCAATTAATTTGATTGTAACGTCAGTGTCTTTTACGTCTGAACTGAGGTATAGATAGGATTCAATAAATCCTGATACTTCGACCCCTTCTTCCAATGGCTCGGAGGTATAAACTAATATATCATCCCGCAATTCCATTTCTGATTGATCAAAAGCGCCTCCTTGGACGGCATTTCCGGTACAGCACACATTCCCTCCATAGGAAGGAACAGGATTCATCGGGTCATAGGTAAAGATGTCCTGATTTTCTTTTTTTGGAGCTTTTGAAACAAGTCTTCCATCTCCATTTCGGGTATTTGCATTTCCCTCTGAGTCCAAATAAAAGGAAGTCATAACTGCATCCTTTGGAGGCCAGACATCGGAAGACTGCCATTCGTTTGTACCCATGGTGAAGTAGGTGACCTTTGGTAATGCATCAATTGTCTGATTGGATTCTCCCTTGAGCCACTTGTCAAACCAAGCTGTGATTACTTCATCGTAATTCCAGCGCGCATCGCCCATACTTCGCTCACCAACTACTGTGTTTTCTGTTGCTCGAGTGTAGGAGCAATGCAAAACAGGCGCAATGACCAAGTATTGGTTATCTCTGGCCATTTGGCTGATGGCGTTTTGGCGCACATGATTGTACAAAGCAATATTTGGAGAAGAGGAGACATCATACCAAGACACAAACCACATGCTTGGCTTATCAAAAGGCATATCATCATGGTATAATCCGCCTTGATACCAGCGCGCATCATTTGGTTTCCGGGTGATCATTTCTTCATAGATTCCCTGAGGTCCATTTACATTTTTGATAATGTCCTGAACAGGTAAATGTGCCAATCCTTCCTTCCAATCCACTCGTGGATATTCTGGAGCCATATCATAAAATCGCTGAAGGCGTAGTAAGTCTTCTTGACTGATTCCTCTTCGCAGTTTAGGTGCCAAGGGATCATGTTGTGTGCCATAGAGCCATGCTGTAAAAAGCATTTGACCTGCTCCACCTCTATACCAGTTTCCTTGCTCAAAATATTCTCCAATTTGGCCTACGCCGGCACCATATCCCTGAGGAACCAAAGCTGCCAAAGCTGGGTGATTTAAGGAAGCGGCAGCCATTTGCCATTCAGCTGTGGAAGAACAGCCCAACAGGCCGATTTTGCCATTACTCCAGGCTTGTTTTGACATCCAATCAAAAGCATCATAACTATCCGTCAGAGGTGTGCCGAGAATATCCCATTCTCCTTCTGAGAAGAATCTTCCTCGTTCATTTTGAACGACATAGGCATAACCCTTTTTTACCCAATCCAGGGCAGTTTGGAGAGTACGGGTTCGCATTTCTCCATCTCCATAGGTATTGAAATTATATGGGGTCCGGGAGAATACAATAGGAACAGGTTGATCTGTTTTAGGCCGATAAATATCAGTTGCCAAACGAATACCATCTCGCATTGGCATCATGACCTTTTGATCGACGATGGCTACTTCCTCTAATTGATCCAGGATCGAAATTTCCTGGGCTTGAATTTGTAGCGTAAAGAGGAAAAACAAAAAGAGCACGAGCGCTCGAGGATTGAATCTATACATAAGATTAAATTTTGGACTGACTGAATTTACTTGAAAGCTTTAAAAGATTAGATAATGCTTTGAGATTTTCTTTTCCAAGTAAATTTTCCTTTCACTTTTCATTTCATGGATAAGCCTTAAATTTGCCCTCTCAAATTTTTAATTTGTAGCGAAACGAATGATGATGTCTGAGCTGAAAACGTGGGTTGAAATACCGAAAAACTCCGATTTTACAATTTACAACCTACCCTTTGGTGTTTTTAAAAATAAGCGCCTTAGTCCCAGAATTGGAATTGCAATTGGAGATAAAATTGTAGACTTGAGTGTATTGGATCAAGAGGGCTTCTTCTCGGATCTTTTCCTTCCTGAAGGAATATTTCTTCAGGATTCACTCAATGAACTCATTGCTTTAGGCAAAAACCAAACTCGAAAAATTCGAGAGCGGGTACAGGATTTATTGCTTACTGATAATGAGAAACTTCGTGATCATTCAATCCGAGGGAAAGTAATGGTCAACCGCAAGGAGGCCGAAATGCTTCTACCCGTCAAAATTGGTGATTATACAGATTTTTACAGCTCCATGGAACATGCCACTAATGTGGGTAAAATGTTCCGCGATCCCGAAAATGCCCTTTTGCCAAACTGGAAGCATTTGCCTGTTGGCTATCATGGTCGGGCATCTTCCATCATTCCTTCAGGGGTAAATATTCACAGACCAAAAGGTCAGTTTAAGGATCCTGATATGGAAAGCCCTTCTTTCGGACCTAGTAGAAGAATGGATTTCGAGCTGGAATTGGCATTTATCACCGGCAAACCAACCAAATTAGGCGACTCGGTTTCTACTGCCGAAGCAGAAGATTACATTTTTGGCTTTGTGCTATTTAATGACTGGTCTGCGCGTGATATTCAAGCATGGGAATATGTTCCCCTAGGACCTTTCTTGGGTAAAAACTTCGCTTCTTCCATTTCTCCTTGGGTAGTGACTTTGGAGGCTTTGGATTATTTCCGAGTGGAAGGACCAAAGCAAGACCCGGAAGTTTTGCCTTATCTACAGTGTGAAGGTGCTCATAGTTTTGATATTAATCTGGAGGCTTACATACAGCCTGAGGGAGCGAAGCAAGCGAGCCGAGTATGTCGCTCCAATTTCAAATACATGTATTGGAATATTGCCCAGCAATTGGCTCACCATACTGTCAATGGCTGTAATATCAATGTGGGCGATATGATGGCTTCGGGTACTATTTCCGGTCCAACGGAGGATTCATTTGGATCCATGTTGGAATTAAGTTGGAAAGGAAGTAAACCTGTCAAATTGGAAACAGGGGAGGAGCGGAAGTTTATTGAAGATGGGGATACTGTCATCATGAAAGGCTATGCCGAAAAAGATGGTGTCCGAGTTGGATTTGGTGAGGTAAGATCCAAACTACTTCCAGCGAAGTAAACAAGATATATTTTATTAAAAGAAAATTCCCTGAGCGTTAGCAATCAGGGATTTTTTTTGACTATGGTTAAATTTTTTTTATCTGGAATTCAGAAAGTTTAATAAGGGTAAATCAGTTTCCAATTATGTTATACAACGTGTACCTATGTAATAAATAAGGTCTCGTAATCTTTGGTTCAAAGTCAAAATAACCACATAGTTACATAGAAAACATAGCAAAAATCACCAATAATTAGGATGCTTAGGGTTTAGGTATTTGCTGTATTTCCTTCTCCAAAACGCTATGTGAGCTATGATTCTATGTGGTGAAAAAATTCTGATTTTGTTAAATCATCTCAGTTGCTAAAATTCCATACTTCTAAGAAATCAAATTAGTGTTTTCTACTTCCTAGATTCTAGAATTTCCAGCAATAACTCAGGTTCATCTGTGGTTATCTGATCAATCCCTTGATCCAATAGCCAATTCATAGTTTCGGGGTCATTGACAGTCCAGGAATTCGTGATAAGTCCATGCTCTCTTGCTTCCTGAATCCATTCAGGTTTCATTTTTAAAACCCGATAATTGTAGTCAAACCCATAAAATCCCGACTCCTTCAATTCAGCTGGAGATTTGTTTCCTGTGAGGTAGGAGATCTTAGCTTCGGGATCAGTCGCTATTGCTTTCAACCCGCCTTCATAGCTAAAGGTGATGTATTCTACCCAATCTTGCGCTTGAAGTTCATGAACCATCTTTACAACTAATTCACCGATTTTTTCACTTCGCTCTACGCTGATTTCAGAAGGCTTAAACTCCAAGATCAACTTAGTTTTTTGCTGCTTCATCCCTTCCTGAAGATACTCTTTAAGGGTAGGGATTTTTTCTCCATTCGGAAGTTTCTTGGTCAGAAGTTCTTCATAAGTTGCGTGCTCAATATCCATTCCTTCAAATTCCGCATCGTGATTGACTACCAAAACTTCATCAGCTGTCATCCAGACATCAAACTCAGAACCTTCGCAACCTAAACGAATGGCTTCGCGAAGGGAAGCGAGGGAGTTTTGAGGAAATGAATTCTTCTTCCAAGCTCCACGATGAGCAATCACTTTATTTTGAATAAAAGTCGACTGGGCAAGTGTGGAAAGAGAAAGTGAGAAAAGGAAAAACATGGTCAAGAGTAATCTTTGCATGAGAAATCGCTTGAGGTAAATAAGGTTGTTGATTTTTTAGTTATCGTCATGATTGGAGTCTTCGTTTTTATCCGAACCTGACATTTTATAGATCAGCCAGCCGATTCCAACCAGAAAGTGAAGTGCCAAGATAGATACGACTATAATTATTGTTGTATTGTCTTGCATGGGATTATTAGAAGGGGAAGAATTTAAAAATAAAAAAGCCAACCCGAAGGTTGGCTTGTTAAGTTTGGTTTATTGAAAACCGAATTTTTTCAATCCTTCATGGCTAATTTTTATTGCCTCCAATGGATCTAATCCAAAGGTGTTATCCTGCTCTACCAAATAGTAAACCATTCCTGATTTATCTTTTTCAGCCAGAATTCTGGCAAAATCAATATTTCCAGTTCCTACAGGAGCGAAGTTGCCTTCATCGTTCATATCTTTCACATGCCATGCTTTGAATCGGCCCGGATATTTTTCGAAATATGCTAAAGGATCAGCACCTGCTTTGGTAACCCAGAAAAGGTCCATCTGGTAATTCACATGAGCCGGATCTGTATTTTCTAAGATATAGTCAGTCAAGATAGTACCATCCTCCATAGGCTTAAATTCAAAGTCATGGTTGTGGTACAAAAGTTTCAGTCCTGCAGCACTGCACTTTTCACCAATGGTGGAAAGAATATTCACCAAATCTTCTTTGGTGCCTTTCATTCCCATACCATCTGGCCCGAAGGTAAACATACCCATAGGAGGGACGGGAATGACAAAGTATTCAAATCCGGCAGCCTTGGTTGCTGCGATTTGTTCATCTGCATTTTCCAAGGTCACACCGCCCATGTGGGTACTTTTTGGTTCAAGGCCAATAGATTCCAAGTAGCTCTTGAATTCAGCTGGCTCCATACCATAGAATTTTCCGTCAGCATAACCTGCAGCCTCAACATAAGCGTAGCCTGCATCTGCAACTTTTTGAAGGGTTCCTTTAGGGTCAGTACCCATCGCATCTCGTAAGGTGTATAGGGCCAAGCCTCCAAAATTAGAAGAAGTCATCTCGGTAGTTCCTGTCGTTTCTGTCGATTCAGTTGTCTCTGCGGGTTGTTGGCTGCAAGAAGCCAGCCCGACTGCCAATAAGGCGCTCAATAAGAAGGGGTATTTTTTCATAGTGATAAGCATTTGGTCACTAATTTACCCAAAAAAGGGATTTGAAGTGATTTTAACCTCATAAAGGATTCAATTATTATTTCTTCTTATGAAAATCCAAATAGGATTGGGAATAAGAAAATGACGATAGCAGACCAAATGAAATAAACTGGCAGGTAGGAGGAGATAACATTTCCTACTTGTTGTGTTTCAGTTCTTCCTTTGACTGCTAGAAGTAATTTTTTACCTACCAGAACTAGATGAATCATCATCAAAACATTGATTCCTAAAACAGCCATTCGGTTAGGAGTTAATCCCCATTCATTGATTCGGAATACAATGGCTGAAAGCGCAATGGCATTAACGATCAAAGTGACCAAAGACAAAAGCATTAGAATCCAGGTCCCGGATTTTTTACTTTTTTCATCAGAGCTTTCAGCAATGGAGAAAAAGATCAAAGCCATTACTCCGATTAATAGCAGATTGAAGAGAAGGAGAAATTCCCTGTCGTTGTAAGGATCTTTTCCAGAAAAGACAATTGCTCCAAGGTAAATGACCAGCATAACCAATACGATTGGGCTGAAAATCTTTGCGATGATAGGGGAAACTTTGTTGACCAATTGAGGATTGGTTTGAGTAAGGTGGGTAGCAAGAAGGGGGATAGCCGCTGCTCCGAAGATCCCTATATACTCCATGTAAAATTTCTCAATATTAATCCCGATCAAGCCAAATAAGCCAATAGTGATACCGGATAGAAGCATTCCGGATAGTACCAAGATTGCACCCATTACGACAGCATCTCCATTGAATCGAAGGAAAGCAAGTCGGCTTGTTAAGTCTTTTAGATTACCAGCACCATAGGTATAGCCCAAAATTGCCCAAAGAAGTAATGGTAAATGGATACAGGCTAGAATGAGCGTGTCACTTGATTCATCATTTGGTAAAATATTGATATAAAGTAGGGAAGCGACAAAGAGGGAGCCTACTGTAAGGATGGTTTTTGAGGTCAGTTTGTTGATCCAAATGAAGTATATGGAGACAAATGGAAAAACCATCAAGCCTAGGTTTTTTGCATAAAACAGGTCGTTTTCAATGGAGAAAATTTCCGGGAGTTTTGCATAAAGCCCAGCTAAAAGAGAAGCAATAATCACGACTCTCCAGTCTTTCAAACTTCCCCAATTGATGGCATCCGATTCATAATGCAGTCGGGTATGCCAAAATTCCGCCAGGCCACGATCTTGGATTTGGGGATACAATTCATCGAATTCTTTCTTGAATTCCGATTTGTTTTTGCGGTAGAGTTTTTCGAGTTCTGCCGGATTATCAAGGTTGCTTTGGAGTAGCTCTTTCATATCTGTGTGGGCTATGTGTTGAATAATTTACGAAGATTTGAAGGTTAATTAATGCCAGTGTCCGGTATAGTTGAAGACAAAGACAGAAGTCAACCAAAGGATAATAAAGTATAGTATACTGCTGAAAATGATTGCGATAAGTTTTTTGGCTCCATGGGGAAACCAGTGAAATCCCATGAAGTAAAAGAATATGGCTCCTGCTGAACCGCTCAGGGGAATGAGGGTGAGTGGGAGGTACATCCAGGGTTGGAAGATGTTTTCATTGGCCAAGGCAAGAAAAACCAACCAAACTGTAGGGAGAACAAGACCAAGAATTGCTGGAAGCAGTAGGTCTTTTATTCGAATTGGAGGATTGGAAGAAATTGGATTCATGATTTACGGGTTTGAAAGTACTTTGAAATTCAAAGTATATGAATAAATTTTTTTTAGCTTTTATTGGATTTGATCAAATTTTCAAGGAATTCTAGATGGGCCTCAAAAGCCTTTTTGCCATCCTTGGTGGCTTGGTAATTGGTTTGGGGTTTGCGACCCACAAAGGTTTTTTCAATCTGGATATACCCTTGGTTTTCCAGATTGCGTAGATGAGAGGCTAAATTTCCATCAGTGACCTCCAAGATTTCCTTGAAGGAATTAAAGTCATATTGCTCATTAGCCATCAGAATAGACATAATGCGCAATCGGACTATATTCTCAAAGGCCTTATCGTATTCTCCCTTCACCTTATCGATCGTATCGGTAATACATCATGGAGCCGTAGATTACATGTAGCAATCCAAAGCCTAAAGCCCAACATATCAATCCAAAATCAGGGAAAAAGGCTGCCAAAATCCCTAATAGTAATTGACCAATACCCAAGTTTCTTATTTCTCCTAGGGTAAAATGCGAAGCACTGATTAAGCCTAGTCCATAGAAAGTCAAGGTTGCAGGGGCGAGAAATTCATATGCGTTTTTATGAATTAAAGCGAAAGAGAAAAGCCCTCCGGCAATAACTGGGATGAATAGTGCAAGAAGAAACCGTTTGCTTGCTGGAGTCCAAAATTTCTGTGATTTCTTTTGGCTTTTGCTTTGGCTAAGCAGGTAGGCTGTTCCAATCGCCAAAACCAAAACCAATATAGCCACCACCAATAATTTGCTTTGCAAATCCGCGGTGGAGTTTATTTCTGAATCAAACCCTAATCCAGAACTTGGATAATAAACCCAATACCAGGCAATTCCGGCACCAAGAAATGCATAGATTCCTGCCAAAACTCCAGAAAGCCCACTGAGAGAAATGAAGCGTGTACTTCGCTCCATCATGGACTTGATTTCGGCTAATTCTTTTTCGGGATTTTTCATTTTAAAAGTACTTTGTAATGCAAAGTAAATTAATATTTTTGATTTTATATGGTTTGGGAAAAATTTTTAGAAAAATTTAGACAGAGAAAGATCTATAGAGAAACCCAAATATACTTTCAATGGAAAATTCATTTGATGCAATTGTAGTAGGTTCAGGAATTTCCGGTGGCTGGGCTGCAAAAGAATTGTGTGAAAAAGGACTCAAGACTTTGGTTTTGGAGAGGGGAAGGTCTGTAGTCCACAATAAAAATTATCCAACTGCTAACTTAAAACCATGGGAAATTCCACACCGGGGACGGGTTACTCAGGATTATTTAAAAGATAACCCATTGATAAGCAAGGCCGCAGGCTTTGGAGAAGAGACAAAACATTTTTTCATTCAAGACAAGGACCATCCGTATGTTCAAGAAAAACCATTTGATTGGATTCGTGGCTATCAAGTAGGTGGAAAGTCCCTTACATGGGGAAGAGCTACTCAGCGTTGGAGTGAGTTTGAATTCAAAGCTCCAGAATTACAGGGTTATGGGATGAATTGGCCAATTGGCTATGAAGATGTCGCGCCATGGTATTCCCATGTTGAGAAGTTTATCGGAGTTTGTGGGACTCGAGATGGAATTGTCGCTATGCCAGATGGGGAGTTTATGAGGCCTTTCGATTTCAATTGTGCTGAAAGCTATTTGAGTCAAAAAATTAAAGAGTATTATCCAGACCGACATATGGTTCACGCAAGATGGGCCCATTTGACCGATCCACAGGAGATTCATATACAGCAAGGAAGGGGGCAATGCCAAGCTAGGAATATGTGCATGCGTGGTTGTCCGTTTGGGGGGTATTTCAGTTCTGTTTCCTCGACTTTGCCTTGGGCTGATCGTACGGGAAATTTAACTATTCGTCCATATTCAGTAGTCCATTCGGTGATTTATGATGAAAAAACCGGAAAGGCTGGTGGGGTAAGGGTGATTGATGCGAATACCAAGGAAACCATTGAATTTAAAGCCAAAATTATTTTCCTGAATGCTTCAGCGTTGAATAGTGTGCTAATTATGCTCAATTCCAAATCCAATCGCTTTCCCAATGGCTTGGGGAATGATTATGATCTTTTGGGGAAATATGTAGCTTTTCATAACTACAGAGGTTGGGTTTCTGGAGAATTGGAAAAGTTTCAGGATAAGTATTATTTCGGTAGAAACCCCACTGAACCCATCATTGCTAATTTTCGGAATTTGGGTCAAAAAGATCCAAATCTAGATTTTGTAGGTGGTTATACCATTTTTTCGGGAGCATGGAGAGGAAGAGGGAAAGAAATGTCCAATCCGACTTTTGGGAAAGAGTTTAAAGAGGCTCAAAGTCAACCTGGAAATTGGCATGTGTATATGTATATGCAAGGGGAGACTATTCCCAAATCGGAAAATCATGTGAGGTTAAGTGAAAAAGAAGTGGATCCTTTTGGAATTCCGCAATTGGTGACCTCAGTGGGATATGATGAAAATGATGAAAAAATGTTGCAGGATTTTCTCTCTCAGGCTCAGGAGATGATGGAAAGGGCAGGAGTGAAAAATATAGAAATCAGCGATAGCGAGCAGGCGCCTGGCTTGGATATACATGAAATGGGAGGGGCTCGAATGGGAACTTCACCAGAAAATTCTTTGCTTAATTCCTGGAATCAAGTTCATGCCTGTAAAAATGTTTTTGTGACGGACGGAGCTTGTATGACGAGTACAGGTAACCAGAGTCCTTCACTTTTGTATATGGCTTTGACTGCAAGAGCTGCTAATTATGCAGCTGAAGAATTCAAAAAAGGAAATCTTTGAGTCATTTTCCGCAAAATAATGATGGATACTAAAAAAGCTCCCGAAGGAGCTTTATAGGTTTGAGAGAAAAATGCTTTAAAATAATCTTGGAGCGAATTGGCTTAGATAAACTCTCCAGTTTCTCCAAGTATGTCCGCCTTCACTTTCTACATATTCATAAGGCATTCCCATGGTGTCGAGTTTAGCTCTGTATTCTTTATTGGCATCGTACAAGAAATCTGTTTTTCCAATTGCTATCCAATAAAGCTTATAACCATTGTCCATTTGCTTTTGTAAGGTTTCGTCAAAATTACTGTAAACCTTACCCGTTGCATCTTCACGAGGCATTATTGCTGCAGAAAACAAGCCGATGTAATCAAAAGTATTCGGGTAGTACCTTGAGATGTGCAAAGTATGGAAGCCACCCATAGAAAGACCTGCGATAGCCCGGGACGCTTTATCTGCTTTTACGCGATAGTTGCCTTCCACAAATTTGATAATATCTTCGAAAGCTCCTTCGTAAGTTCCATCCATGGTTCTTGGTACCATAAACTGAGGCTTATAGTAGCCCATGCTTCCTTCTCCAGGAGCCCCATCTTGGATCACATTTCCATTCGGCATTACGACGATCATCGGCTTTGCTTTTCCTTCAGCGATCAGATTATCCATAATCTGTGCGGTTCGACCTAGCGAAATCCAAGCCTCCTCATCTCCGCCAGCTCCGTGCAATAGGTATAGAACAGGATATTTCTCATTGGATGTTTCGTAGCCGGGTGGGGTGTAAATAGTAATTCTACGATCCATTCCCAAGCCAGGAGAATCGTACCAGCGTCTTGCGACAGTGCCGTGAGGAATGTCATTGGTTTTGTAAAGTTCACCCTGACCTCCTCCAATGATAAAGATATTCGTGCTTGAGGCCACATCTCGGATCAAAAATGGATTGTTTGGATCAGTTGTCTTGAAACCATCGATAATAAAGGAGTAATTGTATAACTCAGGATTAAGAACCTCTGAGATAAAAGTCCAGACTCCCTGATCATTTTTTGTCATTTCCACCTTACCTGGGCCATCCATTTCACCCATTGGAGTTTTCATTTTTTCGGTTGGCAAAAAGTCTCCTGTGATCTCGACTTTCTCGGCATCAGGAGCCAGAAGTCTAAATGTGACGGTGTTGTTTGCATGGACTTCAGGTGAGATGATTTGCTGTCCTCCAAATAATGCTTCCTGTGAAAAGCCTAAAAGGCTGAATGATAGGAAGAAAAATGCGGATAGAAGTTGTTTCTTCATGTTAAAAGGGTTCTATTGTGTCAATATGTGAAAATAGAAAAAGGGCTTTTGAAAACCTAGAGAAATATTACAAAGCATTCTATGGATGATCAAAAGGTTAAGACAAATGCTATTTCTTCTATTCAAAATGAATTTTGTATTGTATTAAATAATTGTAATATTTCAATTTTTAGTTACAGCTTTAAAAGCCATATATTATTTAAAATCAGATAAGTATGATGATTTAATCAGGAAAAAATTATAACTTTTAGAACATTTACTCCCACAAATTTCAAAGAGATTAGTTTAGGCTATGCTTAATCTCTTTTCTGATTACACGAATCTTCTGCCATAGCCTTTTTGGATTCTTAAAAATCTAAATCACCTAGTAACAATTAATTTCTGACCACTTTAAGGAATTAAGGTGGTTTGAGATAAGGCCATAGCCAGAGCTTTATCCTTTCGATTTATTACTCATCTTAACCCCTTTACACTATGAAAACCCCAAAATCAAATACCAGAAGAGACTTTCTGAATTCAATTTTACTGAGTGGAGCTGCAGGCGGATTAGGAACTTTGATTTCACCTACTTTAGGATTCGCTGATTCATCTAAATCCTCGAAAATGCTCAATGAAGCCGAAGAATGGTTTAAAAAAATCAAAGGAGAACATCGAGTAGTATTTGATGGCTCAACCCCTCATGACGGTTTCCCGATAATTTGGAATTGGGCTTTCTATCTATCAAATAATCAAACTGGTTCGTTAGATGAAGATATTACAGCCATGTCTGTATTGAGGCATTCGGCAGTTCCATTTGCTCTTAAGTCAGAGCTATGGGAAAAGTATGAATTGGGTGCGTTTGTGGGTGTGAATGATCAGCTTACTAAAAAGCCTGCATTAAGAAATCCATATTATGAACCAAAAGAAGGAGATTTTCCTGTTCCAATAGTACAAGGGATCAAAGATCTTCAGTCAAGAGGTGCTTTGTTCTGTGTTTGTGATTTGGCTCTAAACGTTTATAGTGGAAATAAAGCAAACCAAATGGGAATGGATCCTGCGGTGGTATATGAAGAATGGAAGAATGGGGTTTTACCTGGGATTCAAATTGTACCATCTGGAGTTTGGGCTTTGCAACGGGCCCAAAAGCATGGTTGTGCTTACATATTCGCAGGTAATTGATTTGGTATTGTTAAAGTCAAATAATTAAATGCTTTTCAGGTTTGTCATCTTTTGGAGAGGCAAACCTGTTTCGTTTATTTTTTTCAATCTCTTCTTTAATACCTCAAACTTAGAAAGCGTATATTGAAGAGAAATCAAATCGTTTTTTACCTTTCTCTTATGTCAAAAAATATCCTGCTCTCACTTTTCCTTTTTCTACTAGGGATTCCAGCTTTTTCCCAATATCAAATCATAACTGGAGGTTGGGTTTATGATACCGATACGAAAAACTTCAAAAAGAATTCGGCCATCTATTTGGTCAATGGGAAGTTTGGAACAGGAAGTGAGAATGTGATGAATTGGGATGTGAAAAAGCTATCGGATGATGATTATATCCTTCCGGGTTTGATTGATCTACATGCTCATTATCGTGTCAGTTTTGAAGGTAAGGCTTACGATGATACGCTTGCCATGCCGAAGATTTTTCTGGCAAATGGGGTGACGAGTACTTTTCCGGCTGGAGAAATTGAGCCGGAAAAAATGTGGGATTTGCAGAAAAAAATTGATGCTGGCCAAATTCCAGGACCTAGGATTCTTCACTCAGGGCCCTATTTTGGAACGGCTGCTCCGGATTGGAATCCTGAAATTTCCGATGCTGAAATCCGTCAGCGTGTGGATTATTGGGCGAATCGGGGAGCTTATGGTTTCAAGGCAAAGGGAATTACAAGTGAACAATTGAAAGTTCTAATTGATCAGGCGCATAAGCATGATTTAACTGTCACCGGCCATTTGAATTCAGGCTATAGAAATTCGGTCAATCCTCAGGAAGCTATCCAAATGGGAATCGACCGGGTAGAGCATTTTCTGGGAGGGAGATTGCTTGCTGATTCCATTGATGCGTATCAAAGCTTGAAAAAGCTCGATCCAGCCGATCCCATGTTAAATGAAATTATTCAGCTCTATATCGATAATGGGGTTTATTTCGATGCAACGTTGGCAACTTATGGCGCGATCGGAATGATTGATTCTCCTATCTTTTTTGATTTTGCCATTGAAAATGAATATTTCACGGATTTCACCAAGGACATCATCAAATCAAAAAACACTCCATCTGCATTCAATGAACTTTGCGCCTTGATTTATCCAGTCAAGCAGGGAACTCTGAAGCGGTATTATGAGGCTGGCGGTTTGATTACAGTTGGGACTGACAGACCCTTATTATTGGATAATTATCTAGGCGGAGGGATTGGTGGTTTTTTTATGCATCGAGAATTGGCTGCCATGGTTGAGATCGGGATTCCTCCGGGCGAAGTCATCTATTTTGCTACCCAGCAAAATGCAGAAGCCTTAGGAATTGCAGATAAAGCAGGAAGTATTAGTCCAGGAAAATGGGCGGATATGATGATTATCCGTGGCAATCCTATCGAAGATATCAATCGAACCCGAAGTGTTCACACAGTTGTAAAAGACGGGAAATTTTATTCTTCCCATGATTTGAAAAATGCCGCTAAAGGGAAGTTGGGGCCTTCAGTTGAGGAAGTTCCGGATGAAATTCAGTGAAAAGCCCGCTCAAAGGATTCCCAAAAATCCTTCTCCATTTTCTCAGTATTAATTCTGCTATGAATTTTTACTTTTCTTCTGGTATTCTCCTCGGGAGTCCAAAATTCTTCCACTTTGCTCCATTCCGGGTGGATTAAGGCTTCAATAATGGCTACATCCCACATGATCCAACGCTCTTTCCCGGGGTCTTCATTTGTCCACCATCGGGTGTAGCTTTCCCATCGGTTAATCAAGTAATCCCCTAGTTCGGATTTCCCTCTAAGCTGCTGATCAACTTTTTCCTTATCAAAAACCAAATGCTGACTAGTTGTGGCAGACATAATGGTCAAGTCCAATTCAGGCGTATCAAAAATTACATTGACTGCTAGCGTATCGTTCCCGGAATTGAATTCCTTCTTGTTGAAGTTGTTGGTTTCTGGATCATGCCATATACCCAGATAATGAACCTTGATTTTCGGTATGATGCTAGGTTCTTGAAGGATGGCCGAGGCCACGTTTGTACAGCTGCCAAGAATAACTAGATTCAACTTTTCATCTCCTTCCATTTTGAGAGCCTGCTCAATAATAAAATCAGAGGCAGGGGATCGCTGAGGTTCAGAGTTTGATTTTAAAGGGAAGTTTGAACCTATGGGTAATGGAATTTCTTGTCGGTTTGCCAGCTCTATCAAGCGCTCATTAATCGTTTGACTTTCCTTGACTGTAGAATCACTCGCAAATGGAGATATATGGAATTGTGCAGATGTAATCCCTTTGATATCCAATTTCTCATCTGCTAAAGCCCTAGCTAAGGCAAAAAGATCATCCACCTCATTGGCTGTGTCTGCATCGATGATTACCGGGATTTTTTCTTCCTGAGAAATGGGGGTAAAGAAAGAGGGTTCTAGAAATGTCAAAAAGGAGAAAAGATAAAACAAAGTCATAAATGAGGTGATAGACGGTTTTGGACCCAAAACTACAAAAGAGGATTCGGTCCAGTCAACTGCTGAAATTCCTATTCCGGTTTAATTGTTTTCATTCTTCAATCCCTATTTGTCAATCCCCACCATCCACGGTATCTTTGTCCATTCATTTTAACGTCGAAGCCGTGGCAAATAAAACCGTCAAAGTAGGTATGGTCCAGCTCAGTTGCTCTGGGAATGTGGCCGAAAATATGGAGAAAACTATTGCAGGTATCCGTACAGCTGCTCAAAAAGGGGCACAGGTGGTAGTTTTACAGGAACTTTTTAGATCCCTCTACTTCTGCGATGTGGAGGATTATGAAAACTTCAAATTAGCGGAAGCCATTCCTGGTCCTTCTACCGATGCACTGGGTGTTTTAGCTAAGGAGCTAGGTGTAGTAATTGTAGCTTCCCTATTTGAAAAACGAGCTGAGGGTCTATATCACAATACCACAGCTGTTTTAGATGCAGATGGAAGCTATTTGGGCAAATACCGAAAAATGCATATTCCGGATGATCCTGGATATTATGAGAAGTTTTATTTCACCCCTGGCGATTTAGGATATAAAGTGTTCCCAACAAAGTTTGGAAAAATAGGTGTGTTGATTTGCTGGGATCAGTGGTATCCCGAGGCGGCTCGGATTACTGCTTTGAAAGGTGCTGACTTTTTGGTTTACCCCACTGCCATCGGCTGGCACAAGGATCAGGACGAATTGACCAATGAGGAACAATATGGAGCTTGGCAGACTATTCAAAGATCCCATGCAGTAGCCAATGGGATTCCTGTAGTTTCTGTTAATCGTACCGGTGTGGAAGGGGAGATGCAGTTTTGGGGAGGATCTTTTGTGGCCAATCCATTCGGGAGAGTGGTTTACAAAGCTCCTCATTTGGAAGAAGAAATTCACGTGGAGGAATTGGATTTGACAGGTTCGGATCGTTATCGAACTCACTGGCCTTTTTTACGGGATCGAAGAATTGATTCCTACGATCCTATTACCAAGCGTTTCCTTGACGAAGACTAATTGATGAAAGATTTATTTGAATTGGCAAAAAGTGGGGAAGTTACCCCTGCTGAACTGGGTTATTATTTTCCTGCTGAATTTGCTCCACAGGAATCCATGTGGTTGAGTTGGCCGCATAAGGAAGAGTCATGGCCTGGAAAAATCGAAAAGATTTTTTCACCCTATTCTCAATTTGTAAAAGCAGTGGCCAATGCTCAGAAAGTCAATATTAATGTAGGAAGCGAGGAGATGAAAGCCTTAGCTACCAAGCATTTGGAAGCAGCTGGAGCCAATTTGAAAAATGTAAATTTTCATCTATTTCCCACCAATGATGCTTGGTGTAGAGATCATGGCCCGGCCTTTTTGATCAATCCGAAAGCCGAGCAGAAAAGGGTTGTTGTCAAGTGGAATTACAATGCCTGGGGTGATAAATATCCTCCTTATGATCTGGATAATCAGATTCCAATTCGAATTGCTGAGGAGTTGGGACTTCCCTGCTTTAAGCCGGGTATAGTCATGGAAGGCGGTTCAGTGGAATTTAATGGAAAAGGAACGCTACTGACCTCGACCGCTTGCTTGCTCAACAAAAACCGAAATCCACATCTCAATCAATCTCAGATTGAGAAATACCTCTGTGATTACTATGGAGTTCAAAATATTTTATGGGTAGGGGATGGGATTATTGGAGACGATACGGACGGGCATATTGATGACATCACCCGCTTTGTGAATGAAGACACCGTGGTGACTGTGATCGAGGAAAACAAGGCTGATGAAAACCACGAAATCTTGGCCGAAAATCTGGAATTGCTCAAAAAAATGCGCCTTGAAAACGGCAAGCAACTGAACATTGTGGAGCTACCTATGCCAGGTCCGGTGATTTGGGAAGATCAGCGACTTCCGGCTTCCTATGCCAATTTCTACATTGGAAATGAAGTGGTGGTGGTACCGACTTTTCGGGATAAAAATGATCAGAAAGCCTTGGATATCCTCACGGATTGTTTTCCTGGACGTAGCGTGATCGGAATCGATAGTACAGATATCATCTGGGGATTGGGGAGTTTTCACTGCTTGAGTCAGCAGGAACCGGCGGTTCAGTAGGCAGTATTCAGTAAACAGTAAGCAGTAAGCAGTGTGCAATGGTCAACGTTTTTTAGGCATTGACCCAAACAAACTGCCTACTGAAAACTGCCTACTGCCTAATCACTCTTCCGTCCTCCATTTCAATAATTCGGTCTGTTCCCTCAGCGAATTCTTGATCGTGGGTTACTACAAGCATGGTTTGCTTGAATTCTTGTGCAAGTTCCTTAAACTTGTTGAAGACAATATCAGAGTTTTTCTTGTCCAGATTTCCTGTAGGTTCATCTCCCATGATCAGCAAAGGGTCATTGATCAAGGCTCGGGCGATGGCTACCCGCTGTTTTTGACCTCCGGAAAGCTGATTAGCTTTTTTTAGGGCATGCTCTTCCATTTCAAAAATCCGAAGTTTTTCCATCGCTCGATATTCCAATTCCTCTCTAGAATATTTTCCCAACTTTAGACCTGGAATCATGATGTTTTCCAGTACCGAAAATTCATTCAATAGGTAATGAAACTGGAAGACAAAGCCGATTTTTTCGTTTCTGAGATGGGCAAGGTAATTTCTAGGTTTGCCAGTAATCAATTCCCCGTCCATATGGAGCTTGCCTTGGTAATCGGTGTCCATAGTAGAAAGAATATAGAGAAGGGTAGATTTACCACACCCGGATTTTCCTACTACTGAGACAAATTCCCCCTGTTTCACCTCAAAACTTACCTTTTTGAGAACTTGAGTTTTGGTGGGGTTGAAGAAAAATTTATCAACCCCTTCTGCTTGTAATGCCGTTGGATGATGATTTTTCATTTTCCTCGAATAATGTCCACTGGATCTACACCGCTAGCTTTTCTGGCAGGGAAAAATCCTGCTAAATAGGTTGTAATTAAACTGAAGCTTGCTCCTATAAAATAGTACTTGGGATTATAATCCACCGGGAATGTTTTGATGGTGGGCAAAGCTTCCGTCTCAAAAGGAATCTGATCTATTCCCAGGCAGGCAAAATATCCAAATACCAATCCTATACCACCACCAATCACACCTATCGAAAGAGCAATGGTAATGAAAATCCGGTTTACGTCCGAACCGTTAAATCCGATTGCCTTTAGAATGGCAATGGTATCCAGTTTTTCATAAATCATCATATTGAGGATGTTGTAGATACCGAAGCCGGAAACAACTAAGAGGGTAATCCCAACCGCATAGCTAATCAAAGTTCGGATATTGGTACCGGTTTCAAATTGGGCATTTACAGTTTGGATGTCGTCTGCATCAATATTGTAAATCTTTTCAAGTTCACGAGCCATGGAAGGAGCCAAATCCAAATTGTGAAGCTTAACCTGAATATCCGTAACATAGGAGGGAGGTTCGCCAAGCATTTTTTGTACCGTACCAATGGAAGCAAAGCTATTGCTGTTATCATAATCGCCTAGCCCTGACTGATAATAGCCGACGACCCTAACTTGCATCTTATTTCCCTGAGCTGTGGTAATTTGAATCACATCACCTATCCCTGTCAGCATTCGGTCGGCAAGGCCTTTCCCCAAAATAATGGTATTGGTTTGATTCAATTCTTCATAATTACCTGCCGTGATATAATCAGTAAAGGCAAAAAGCTGTGCTTCTTTTTGCACATCTATCCCGCTTACAATTCCTGTCAAATCGATCGTGCCAACGTTGAAAAACACCTGTGCAGAAACCTTTGGACTTACACCCAAAACCCGTTGGTCATTCTCCAAATTTTGGATGATTTGTTCTGAATTGTAAATCGCTAGACGGCTTGTACTTGGTTTGATGGATCGGATGATATTCCAGGTATTTTGAAATTCGTCGGTTATGTCAACCGGTTGATTGGGATTAGGCTTGATTTCGTTGTAAAATCGGATATGGGGCGTTCTATTAAGGACTAAGCCATCCAACATCGAATTAAGTCCATTCATAAATCCCAGTAACGTCACAAACATGGTGATACTGAACATCACCCCAGTAGCTGCAACCGCCGTCTGTTTGAATCGGGCCAGCATGAGGGCTTTGGACAACTCAAGAATCAAAGACCATTTCATCTTTACGGGATTTGCTTATTAATGGTCCATTGGCTCAAACCATGATTAGATATATTCCAGCTTTTCCTCATCCTTGGCTTCACGGTTTGATCAATTGTTGGTCTTGGTTTAATCCTTCCAGGATTTGAGCGAATTCAAAATTTTTCAAACCAACCTTTACTACAATGGTGTCGCCCTCTTCCAAAATTACTTTTTCATCATTCAAGAGGTAGTTTCTCGGAATTACCAGAGCATTTTCAACTTGAGCTGTGATGATGTTGGCCTCCAAACTCAAGTTGGGGTAAAGGACAGGGGGAGATTTGGTGAATACAGCTTCCACCGTGAAGCTTTTGGACTGCGTATCCATCAACGGATAGATTTTCGTGACCTTTCCTTCGAAAGTCTGATCGACATAACTATCCATTCGGATAATCACAAGCTGATCTAAGGCAATTTTTGAAATGTCATATTCATCAACCAACAACTCCATGATGAAGTCTTTTTCATCACCCAAAACAGCCACGACCGTTTGTGGTCCCACCATTTCTCCTTGCTCTTTGGGAAGTGCATAAACCTTTCCGTGAATCTTACTTTTTACCACAAATTCACTTTCCAAAACCCGACTGATTGCCAAGTTTTTGGAAGCGCTTTTGGAATTGTATTCGATTTCACGTTTGAGGTCTCCGTAACGGATTAAAGCTGATTCGTAATTGTTTTTTGAATTTTCATAGGTCAACTTACGCTGCTCGAATTCCACTTCTGTTCCAATATTTTGCTCCCAAAGTTTTTTTTGTCTTGCGTAAAGGAGGGAGTCGTTTTGAAATTTGCTTTTCGCCAAGTCAATGGCAAGTTGAAGTTCACGAAGCTTGGATTGATTTTCTTGATAATCAGCAAAAGCCTGAGCCAATTCAGCATTTTCCCGAGACAATCTTTCACGTTCATTATACACTGCCAAAATGGGGTCTCCTTCATTGACGACATCGCCTTCTTTCACGAAAATTTCCTGAATAGGACCTGTACCGATTGCATAGGCTTCATATTGATTGACTGCTTTGATATTGCCTGATGCATACACCGATTCAGTGATAGACTGAATTTGGGGACTGATGGCAGTTTCTTCGGAATTGCTGCAGGAAAAAAAAGCAAAGCCTAGAAAAAATCCCAAGATGAAATGGATTCTGTAGTTCATGTGCTAGAAAGAATCAATGATCAAATAAAAACCTATGCGGTTGGTTTTTTTATGATAATTGTCAACTTAGCAACAATAATTTCCCCAAACAAAGATTCCGACTCCAAGTTATTTTTTCAATTCTGTGATTATGAAAAACTATTTATTGATCCTGTTCATCTTTCTGGAATCCTGCGCATTTCGATCTGTAGTACGGGATAAAGAGATTCCTTACATCGAAACCGAGAATTCTTGGGAATTACCTCAAAAGGAATTGAATGTTTTTGCTCCAAAAAGAGCGGATAACCTACCTGTTTTGATTTTTATCCATGGAGGTAGTTGGAATAAAGGCAGAAAAGAGATCTATGACTTTTTGGGAAATCGAATGGCTAGAAGGGAAGTGGTGACTGTCATTATTGATTATCCACTTGCACCTGAATATCAAGTCGACAAAATGGAGCAGGCCGTGCTTTTGGCTGTGAAATGGGTTGAAGAAAATATATCAGAATATGGAGGAGATCCCAATCAGATTTTCATTTCCGGACATTCGGCAGGAGGTCATTTAGCGGCATTGGCAGCAGTAAAAAATGAATCATGGCAGGCGATGAATTTATCTAATCCTTTGAAAGGTGCCATTTTGAACGATCCGGCTGGATTGGATTGGTATTGGTTTTTAGAAGAAATGCGTGATCGACCAAATGGAACGGACAATTACGATGCTTTTACTGATAATTCTGAGGTTTGGAAAGCTTATTCCCCTATTTATTATTTAAAGGGAAATGAAATCCCCATGCTTTTGATGGAAGGAGAGAAAACCTATCCTGGGATTCGTTTGACAGTTGAGCGATTCCGAAAGGTGGCTGATGAAAAAGGTACTGATTTAACTTATTCCTTTTATCCTAAAACCAAACATATTCCGATGATTACCCAGTATTTCTGGACTTGGAAAAAGGGTTACGATGATGTTTTGGGTTTTATCCAAACTCAGTCAGATGGCAGTCTACGTACAAGTTCCTCGGGAGTCAATACAGGCAAGTAATTATTGGATAATTTGAGAAAATCCTTCTCTGAGGTAACTATGGCTTCGATTTGATGATATTTGCAAATGGAATAATGGATGCTGTCTTCGATATCCAAATGATCTAATTCTAATGCGTTGATTACATCCAATTTATCTCCATCAAGAAAATCAAAGATTTGGCAACAAATACGAGCGATTCCTTTTGTCGTTTCGTAATCTTTCGCCTGTGCTAAATAATAGATACAGGTTTGAATTACACTTATACTTATAAACCCTTGGATTTGACCGTTCTCTAACTTTTCAAAAAGTTGATTGATTAAGGGCTGTATTGGACTTCTTTCCAAGAAAAAATCTAAAACCACATTTACATCAAAGAAGATCTTCATAGCCTAATTTCTTTGCTTTAGCTTTGTAGTATTCTTCCTTCCAATCAAAATCTTCAGGAAACTCAATTTTGGATTTTGGCAGCGACCGCATATACTCCACGAGGGACATTCCTTCAGGAAGTCCGGTTTTTCGGCTGACTAGCTTTTCGAAATGCTCTTCTACCAAACTTGAAATGCTGGTTTCCTCTTTGGCTGCATACTGCTTGATTTTCTCAAGTAGCTTTTCATCGATGGTAATGTTTAAGCGCTTCTTCATGGTATGCGTATTTTTTTCTAATTATACGCATAATTAACTTTTTATGCAAAAAGTTCAAAATCAATCAGTTGTGGCTTAACTTGGATCCACATCAATTATCCACCGGACGGATCGAAACTCTGACCTAGCCTGCAGTTCTTCTAAGATTTCTGCTAACCTTTTTTTAAACTCCTGTTGGGTTGCACCGGAACGGTCTAGTTTGATCAAACTCTCAAATTGGTATTGGTTTTTGATCCTCCCTATCAAAGCTCTTTCAGGTCCGAGAACAATCTTTTTCACAGCAATTTGAGCCATTTCCCGGTGCAGGGCTATTGCAGCTTTTTCTGCAGTTTTGAAATCAGCGTGGCGCGTGGTGATTTTGATTAGTTTGACAAAGGGAGGATAATAGAACTGCTTTCTTTCAGCCATTTCTACCCGGAAAAAATTCTTGTAATCTCCTGCTATGACCTTGGCGTAAATGTCTTGTTCTGGATTTCGGGTTTGGATTACGACTTGGCCTTTTACAGATCGTCTTCCTGCTCTTCCTGCCACTTGGGTAATTTGCTGAAAAGCACGCTCTCCAGCTCTGAAATCAGGGAAATTCAGAATCCGATCTCCATCCCAAATACCAACCACTGTCACTCTTCCAAAATCCAATCCTTTGGTAATCATTTGGGTTCCCACCAAAATATCAATTTGACCTGCTCCAAATTCATCCAATATCCGTTGGTAGCCATATTTATTTCGGGTGGTGTCCAAATCCATTCGGCCTAATCTTGCTTCAGGGAAAAGCAAACTCAAGGATTCCTCGATACGTTCCGTTCCCATTCCTTTGGTTGAAAGTTGGGTGCTACCGCAAGCAGGGCAGGAGGTTGGCACTTTTTCCTTGTAGCCGCAATAATGACATCGCAATTCCTCAGAAAACTGGTGGTATGTCAAGCTAACGTCACATTGTACACATTCTGCCGTCCAACCGCAATCTTCACATTGTACATAGGGAGAATAACCTCTCCGGTTTTGATAGATTAGAATTTGCTCGTTTTTATCAAGCGCTTCCTGAATCTTCTCCCGCAAAAGCCTAGTCGAATCTACCTTGAGTAAGTTCTTCCTTCGATCAGCCCCTAAATCAGCCAAATAAAATTCCGGTAACTGAGCATCTCCAAAGCGCTGATGTAGTTCAACGTGTCCATATTTTCCTTGTTGGGCATTAAAATAGGATTCAAAAGAAGGAGTAGCGGAACCCAAAAGAGTTTTTGCCTGATGAAAATATCCCAGCATAATAGCAGCATCCCGGGCATGGAACCGTGGCGCTGGATCAAATTGCTTATAGCTGGATTCATGCTCTTCATCCACGATGATCAACCCCAGGGAATCAAAAGGCAGAAATAGGGATGAGCGCACACCCACCACAAAAGAGAATCGCCCACTCAAAACCCCATTCCAAACTTCTACACGTTCATTATCTGAGTATTTGGAGTGATAGACGCCCATTTGCGAACCAAATACTTCCTGAAGCCGACTTACAATTTGAGTAGTCAAAGCGATTTCAGGAAGTAAAAGCAAGACCTGAGAACCGCTTTCCAAAACTTCCTGAATGAGCCGAATGTAGATTTCAGTTTTTCCACTTCCCGTAATTCCATGAATTAAGACCGTCTGCTTTTCCTCAAATTGAGACTTGATGGAATCTACAGCTTCTTGTTGTATAGGGGAAAGTTCAGAGGCAGTCCGCTCGGGTTGTATTTCTTCCAATCGATTGACCACAACCTTGAAGGACTCGAATACACCATTTTTGATCAATGTTTTCAAGGAACTTTCAGAATCCCCTTCCTCCAATAAGGTGCTTTTATCCAGTCCTTTTTCGTTCAATTCCGGTTTTTGGAAAACAGGGACATTCCGTAGGTATTTTAGTAGAATGGACTCCTGTTTTACTTTTCCGCTAAGTTGGGCGAAGAGCTCCTCAAGTGCTTCTTTGTTTTGAGCCAAATTAGAGCGAAGCCGGATTCTGGTTTCAATTTTAGGAGTATATTTTTCCTGAACCTTTTCAAAAATTAAAATCGCCTCTTTGGTAACCAAACTTTTGAGAATGGGGTGAATGGTTTTGATCCCCAACACTTTCTCGCAGTCATCATAGCTCAGCTCGGATTGATTTTCCAAGGCATCCAAAATCTTTTCTTCCCGCTCATCCAGTGGATAAGGGCTATTTTCTTTATCAAAATTTGGATTGACTTGAATTCGTGATTCGCTTGATAATCGGAGTCCTGAGGGAAGTGCGGCATGCATGACTTCACCAATGTGGCAGCAGTAGTACTCCGCCATCCAAGCCCAAAATCGAATTTGAAGTGGGTTGACTGAAGGCTGATGGTCCAATACCTCCAAAATTGCTTTTGCTTCATAAGCTTGTGGAGGCTTGTTGTGGACCTTCCCGATGATTCCGGTAAGAATTTTTTTTCGGCCAAACTGGACAATTACCCGTGCCCCAATTTGAATTTCCGAATACAGGTTTCTTGGGATTTTATAGGTGAACATTCGGGGAATGGGCACCGGTAAAATCACATCTGCAAAAGAAAATTCAGGTTGGCTTTCAGGTAATTCTTTTTCTTCAAAAAGGCTCAGCACAGAATCAATTCAATTTGGGTAATTGCGAAATGGCATCTTCAACCTGCGAGACCGGTCTTCGGCATGCATGATCGAAGCAGACATAAATTAAGGCATTTCCCGTCGAATCGGGAGTTTTCCCTTGTAAAATTGGGGCATTTTCTGTCACTTCCTCATTCCAGGCAACTACCAGATTGGATGGAGCTTTTCGAAGCAACTCCAAAGCCTTTTCTTTAGCCCCGATTCCAATAATTCCGATTTCCGCAGTCGGGACAACTTGCTCCAATAAAAGACTTGCCCAATTACTCAAGAATCCCGGATCCTTGAGGATCAAATCCTTCATTTTGCTAAGCATGGCCTTCGATATCTCAGCATACTTTTCATTGTAAGTAAGCAAAGAAAGTTTGTGAAGATTTCGAGCCATGATTGAATTTGAAGCCGGAATGACATTGTCAAAAAGCTCCTTTTTATTCGCGATCAATTTTTCAGCCTTGGGATCATTGAAGAAGAAAAACCCTTCATTTTCATCATAAAAGTGACCCATGCAAAATGCCGTTAAATCCTCTCCAAATTTTAGATAGGTAATATTTCCACTGACTTCAAAAGCCGTCAAGGATGCTTTGATAACAGCCGCATAATCTTCCAAAAAAGCAGGGGTATAGGTCGAACCGTTTTTGTAAGTGCGATGCAAAACCCCATCGATAATCATATGTTCCCGGATGAAGTCCAAATTGTTTAAGGCTAAATCAATAGCTTTTTCATTTCCAGTAGCCAAATAGGCTTGAATTAATCCTGAGGACATTAATCCATTCCAGCCAGCTATAATTTTATCGTCTTTACCAGGGAAAATCCGCTGATTTCTAACTTCTAAAAGAGTGGCTTTTACTTCAGCTAGTTTTCCCAAGAGTTCATCCTTGGACATTTTGAATTCCCTTGCCACGGATTCATAATCTGAGGTCTGAAACAAAATATTCACTCCATCTTCCCAATTTCCGTGAATTTTGAGGTTGTAAAGTTTGCGCAACCAAGGCAACTCATCGCCAACTAATTGTTCCAATTCGGAATATCGCCAAGTGTAAAATTTTCCTTCAACGCCTTCACTATCTGCATCTTGAGCTGCGTGAAATCCTCCTTTTTCATCAAGCATTTCTGCTTGTAGCCATTGAATGGTTTCTTCAATTTTTTCCAGAAAAAAGCCGTCTTTACTCAGTTGATAGGCTTTGGAATACAATTCCAAAAGTTGCCCGTTATCATAGAGCATTTTTTCAAAGTGAGGAGCAAACCATTCCCCATCCACAGAATAGCGGGCAAATCCTCCTCGGACATGGTCATAAATTCCTCCCATTCCGATCTTTTTCAATGTGAAATAGACCGCTTCTTTTAAATCTTTGCGTTTGCTGATCTGGGCATAGTCCAGCACAAAATTCCAGATAACCGGCATGGGGAATTTTGGAATACGGTTCATTCCTCCCCATTCTTTGTCAAATTGAGAATTGAGCTTGGTGATGATTTCTACCAAATCATCGGCACTCGCTTCTTCATCACTCGCAACTATTCCATATTTCTCGATTTCGGACCGATTCAATGATCGCCCAAATCCTTCTGCACTTTCGGCTAATTGATCAGCATGGTTTTTAAAGGCATTGCCAATATTAGCGAGCAGGCGTGTCCATTGTTCATTTTTGAAATAGGTGCCTCCATAAAAAGGCTTTTGATTGGGCATTAAAAAGACATTCAGTGGCCAGCCACCCTGCAAGCCCATAGCCTGCACCGCGTCCATGTAAATATTATCCAAATCGGGTCGTTCTTCCCGATCGATTTTGATGCAGACAAAATACTCATTCATCAACTCCGCAGTAACCTCATCCTCAAAGCTTTCACGTTCCATTACATGACACCAATGGCAGGCGGAATAGCCGATAGAGACCAAGATGGGCTTGTTTTCGACTTCTGCTTTTTTCAGAGCTTCTGGTCCCCAAGGATACCAATCAACTGGATTGTGGGCATGTTGTAAAAGGTAGGGGCTTTGGCTATGGATGAGACGATTAGGCATAGTTATGAGGTTGTAAAGTTGAAAAGAATGAAAAAGAACTTCCGGTTCTTAGCTAGTTTTCAATTGGCTTTTAACACTTTCTATTTCAATTGAAAAATCGAATTCTGAATTTAATCGTTCCAGTTTGCCGAGTAAGTTTTGGAGAAATTTCCGATGAGATACCGAATGGGGATTCAATGGGCGATGAGCCAATTCTCGCATTACTTTAGCTATTTCATTTACTTTTTGTTGGGTTTCGGATGAGAAATAAGTTTTCATCCATTTTTCCCAGATATAGTTTTCTGCTTCTTCTGTGGGATGAATTCGATCTTCCTTGTAGAATCGATAATCCCGCAATTCATCCATCATGATTTCATAAGATGGAAAGTAGGTGACAGAATCGAATTCCTTCTCTAATTGATGACAAAGTACCCGGAGCAAACTTTTGCTAAGCTGATTTTCAGGAATTCCATCTTTGATATGCCTCACCGGGCTGACTGTTAAGATGATATTTAGATCGGGGTTAATGTTTGTCAGTTCTTTGAATACTTCCTTCAAGGAAACTTTCATTTCCTCCAATTCAGTAAGTCGTTTTTGAAAAATTTTTTGCGGTTTTTTATGGCAATTGGCAACTCTACTGGAGTTCTTCAATTCATAAATCCAAGCAGTCCCAAAAGTCAAAATCAGATGGCTACCCTCTAATAAAGATTCTCTGGCAATTTCTAATTTCTTATTGAATTTCTGTAGAAGGTCTTCCTTACTGATTCCAAATAGATCCGAATGAGCCGAATAATGAAAATAAATCCCTTCCCTTTCCACGATCAGGTTTTCATCGATTGGGCCGCTTTCGAGAGCCATTTTCAGCAGGTCGGCTAGAGTCATAGGGTGAAAAATGGTGCCAAATGGATAGATCGAAATGTCGAATTTGTGCGCTTCCATTTTTGTACCCATGCTTTGCGCAAAGCAGGAACCCATGCTCAGGATTTTGGACTGATGGGAGATAGGAAGAGGAGATGGTGAAATTTCAAATTCGGTAAACCAATGCATGGCATGAAGTTAATAAAACTGATGTTAGGTTTTACTGAACCTGTAATTATCCAAGGAGGTTAGGTTAGGGATGATGATTTGCGCATCTGTTGAAGAAAGATCAAAAACCTCGAGTAAAATTTGATTAATGTTTGCCTAGGTTTTATTTCCCTATTTTCAGAATTCCGGAAAATCAGATTGTTTTTTGCCACATAGCATCATAGGGAACATAGTTTTTGATATTCTTTATCAGCTGCTAAATGAATTCTAAGCGCTTTTTTCCTGGAATATTCTCTCGATGTAATCTATGTGACTATGTGGTTTCCTATAACTCCCCACGTTAAAAATGAAGACCGCATTTTACCTTTCAATTCCAAAGATTGATTTCATCCCAAAGTCTTTTAACCTGCAAATCTCCCATCCCATAGATGGGCAGTCGTTTCTGGAATTCACGGAAAATAACTCCAAAATCATCCGTTTGGAATTCTTTCTGAATGTCTTTCAAGGTTTGGACCGGTTTTCCTGGGAAATCACCAAGGGGAACCATATCTCGCCAAGCTTCAACAGCAGGTAATAAGAAAGGGAATTTTAACTTGAATTTTTCTGCTAGTTGAATTGCTTCGAAAACTTCGGCCTTTTGAAAATGAGTCCATAATTCAGCGAACAGATAAAAATCTTCCCTCTGTAATTGAATAGGTGAATAAAATCTTTCAATTAAACCTTCAGTATCCAATGTTGCAAAACTATAAGGGTGTTCTGAACCCGGAGTCACAAGGAAGGCTTCGTCTTTGACAGCCGAAAGCAAATCGATAGCTTTCCACAAGTTGACTTGGCAAAAAAGATCTTCTTCAAACCATAGAAAGACCTCAGTATGAGATGTTATTTCCTTGATCTTTAAAATTTCAGCCTTGCTGTAGGAATCATAATCTGTATTCTGTCCAAAATCAGATTGTATAAATTCTTTTCGGAGTTGCCAGAATTCTTCCTCTGATTTTCCATTTACAGGTCCGTCTAGTAGACATTCCCTAAAGATGATTTTTTCACCGGTAATCCCTTTTGGAAAATGCTCAAAAAGGGCGTCTCCATTTAGGATATGAACCCTCATTTTGTAGGGTATTTGGCCTTCATGTAGTTATAGGATTTTTTGATCAACTCTCTCAAAACAGTTTCGTTTACATCAGCCAATTTATTGATATAAAGGCAGGAGGCCCCTGTTTTATGTTTTCCAAGTTTGGCAAAAAGCTCATCAAAACTGGTTTCCATGCAACCCAAAAGATAAACTGATAGCGAAGTTTTTCTAGGAGAAAAGCCAACGATCAAAAAGTCTCCTTCCCGTCCAGAATCATATTTGTAATGATATTGACCGAATCCCACGATGGAAGGTCCCCACATCACGGCTTTTTCCCCAGTTACTTCTTCCATAATTTGCTTGATGCGAAATGCGTCTTCCCGTTTTTTTGGTGATTCCACTTGATTGAGGAAATCATCCACGGAGGCATCAGTTGGTTGTGTTTTATTTTCGGCCATAGATCAGTCAATTAGGTGTTTTTTTAGAAAATCAGCTGTTGCGCTGGAAACCTGAATCATGTTTTGCCATTTCATCCAATGGTGGGTGTCTCCTGGGATTAAAATTGCCTCGTAAGGTTTTCCTAATTCGTCAAATCGTCGAATCAAATCTGTGGTTTGGGATACGTTTACATTCCGATCATCATCCGAATGGATAAATAAAACCGGACTTGTCCAAGTCTCAATATCAGCAATAGGAGAGGACTTCCAGGCTACCTCCAAAGCCTTTTCATAGTCGGGTGCAACTTCATAGCCTTCAGGCAAATCATAGCGTCCATCGAGGTCATGAACTCCATGTATATCTACCCCAACTTTGAATAATTCGGAATCTCGAGCTAGTGCCAAGGCCGTCAAAAACCCACCATAACTTCCCCCATAAATACCGATTTTATTTTCATCAACCTGAGCAAGACTTGCCAAAAATTCTCCTCCAGCCTTGATGTCTTGATATTCAACTGCCCCTTGGTAATAGCCATAAGCGGGTCTATGAAACTCATATCCATATCCTATTCCCAATCGGTAATTCACAGAAAGGACAACAAATCCCAACTCTGCCAAATATTGATTTAGAGCGTAAGTATTAGTGTAATAATCCATATAGCTCCAACCGAGCAACATTTGGCGCTGTGGTCCACCATGGACAAAAATTACTCCTGGTTTTTGGGAAGGACCTCCTTCCTTTTCGAAAAGCTGACCATAGACTGTCGTTCCGTCGGGAGCTTGGAATTTGACCTGCTTGGGAGTAACGAGAGATTTCTTAGGAAAATCACTCGGAATTAGATCTTCCTGAAGTAAAGTGATTTGGTCTTTGGATTTCAGGGTGACCAAATGTGGTCTTTGAGCTGTAGCAGAGAAAAACGCTAAGTTTCCATCCGCCAAGGCTACAGGGTAGGCCTCAATTCCTTCTCCTGAAGTTTCCCAATTCAGTTTTTTACTAGCTAAATCTACCCGACCAATATGTCTACGATCTTTATCCAATTCACTATTGCCATAATTTCCAGAAAAGAGAACCCTTTTCCCATCAGGACTCAGTTTGATTTGCTCAACCATGTAATCACCGGGTGTGAGAAGCGTTTCTTTTTTGTTTTGCAAATCCAGGCTATAGAGATGCTGCCAACCATCATGATAGGATTCGAAAATCAGTTCCTTTTCATTTGGATAGGAGAAAAAGAAATAGCGATACGAACCTCTCAATGTTTCTGGTGCTTTCCAAAGCATTTCAGCTTCACCAGTTGTAACATCGGCATGCCAAATTTCCCATGGTATATGTCTAGTTTCTAACAGTGGAAAAGCGGCTCCACTTCCTCCCAAAGTTTTGATAAAAGCGATTTTGCTTCCGTCGGGAGACCACTTTGGCTGGGAATAGCGATGAAAAGATGGAGCAATGAATTGGATAGGCGTATTTTCATCCCGGTAAATTCCAATTAATTGATGGCCCCCGCGATTGACGGTGAAAGCAAGGCTTTTTCCATCCGGAGAATATTCCATGGAAGTGACATTCCCCTTGATTTCAAAAAGCTGCTTGGGAGCTTCCATATTATGTGTAGTAGTTTCCCAGACTTGCCCATTTTTTAGGAATAAAATGGTATTTGACGGTCCAAGATGTATGTTATCTCCTACAGTAATTTCCTCAATCATCCTTGAAGCCAGATCAATAGAATGGATTTCCACTTTTGGGAGTTTGGGAAGATTTTCGGCATTGACCGTAGAGGAAGCATTACCTCCACCATGATCACCACCTCGCACAAAAACTAAGTATTCTCCGTCGGGTGTGAAGCTCAAACTGGTGATTTCTTGTCCATCATCTTTATCAAAGAAGGTGAGTTTTTCGGGCTTGAAATCTGGCGCTTTGGCGTAATATACATTTCGCTTTCCCTGCTCATATAATGCCCAGGCAAGCTGAGTTCCTGATTGGTCAGAGGTCAACTCTGAAGGAAAAGTGAATTTTCCTACTTGCTCCATGGTAAACGATTGGGAGAGTAGGTTTTGAGTGATGAAGAAAAAACAGAGAATTGAAAGGAGATATTTATTCATGGTCTAGTAGGTATCGTGGATGAGGTAAAGCACTTTTTGAAGCTCCTTTTTGAGATCATTGGAAGGGATTTGGTAATTATTCATCAAGCAGGAGAAATGAAGGATTTTCCCACTTTTGGTGATAAGGTAGCCACTCAAGGCATTGGACATGCTGAGCGTACCTGTTTTTGCATAAATGTAAGGAGGCTGGCCCGGGTCTGATGGATACCAATTTCGGATGGTTCCCGATTCTCCTCCAGCCGGAAAGTAGGCTTCAATTTTCTCTAAAGGAACTTGTTCTCGTATTTTTCCCAAAAGAGCAATAATGGATCGGGGAGTAAACATATTTCGGGAAGAGAGACCAGAACCATCATACCACATCGGTTCATCTGGTAGATCTTCCAATAGGTTTTCCTTTGCATAATCGATAGCCTCTCTTGTGCTCAGGTGGTTGTTTATTTGATCAGAGACGAGCAGCAATAATTGTTCGGCCAGGAAATTATCACTGATTTTCATCATCTGGGCATAAAGGCTGTCTGCGGGTGCAGTTTCAAGCTTTTTAGGGTCAAAATTGAAATAATGCTGATTCTTTATAACAGTGATTTTTTTATCCAAAACCTCACTGAGCATTTGAGCTGTCAATTCTGCTGAAGTGATAAAAGGAATATCCCGCTCGAATTCCTCCATTTCAATTTCATCTGCAATTTCATAGGTGAATTTGTTTTCAAACCTTTCTCTGCTAAACCTAAATCCACTCCAATCATTCGTTTGCTTGGCTGTTAAAAGAGGCTTAAATCGCTCTGGGTAAATTGAAAAAAGACTTGCATCCATCTTAGAATTAAAGCGCACTACATTTCCATAAATGGGAAAAGCCGATCGTTCGGTAGCATAGTAGTACGGATACCAATCCCAAGCCCATCCTGGGCCAAAGGCATTAACCTGATCAAAATTATCAAGAAGATAGAGCCCCTTGTTGCTGGATTTCAGAAACTCGATGACCTTATCATTCTTAAAATCCGGATGCAATAGGCTCGGATCACCTGTTCCCCAAAAAATCAAAGAATCTCCTCTTTCCAGATAGTTGAGCCCATTCACCAAGCCATCTCCCAAAACAGTATAGGCAGTATAAAAGGTGAAGAGTTTTGTATTTGATGCTGGAATAAAGTACTTGTCTTCATTGATGGCTACCAGCGGTTTTTCTTTTGCAGGATCCACCAACATAAATCCCAGATGTCCTTTTTCAAAAACATCAGATTTTGAAATAGATTTCTGAATTTTTTGTACCGTACAGGAAGCCGATACTAGGAGTATCAGCAAGGGGAGGAGTTTCTTCATAAGCTTAAATTAAAAAAAGTCTCCTGCTTTTGGGCTAGGGCATCCCGGATAGTGTTGAAATTTTCGATACTTAAAACACCTTATTACAAATAGATGAGATTTATTGAAAACAAAAAAGGCTACCATTTTTAAAATGGTAGCCTTTCCAAAAAGGTTGAAATAAATTATTTCACCACCGTTTTGGTTTCAGTGACGATCTTCTTTCCCTCTTCGTACTTGATTTCTTTTTTGACTTCGACTACTTTGGCATCTGCGATTTCCCCATGAGAATCATGAGAAGATAGTAATGGCGCAATTACTAATCCTACCAAACAGGTCAACTTGATCAAGATGTTCATGGATGGACCAGATGTATCTTTAAATGGATCTCCGACAGTATCTCCGGTTACAGCTGCTTTGTGAGCTTCCGAACCTTTGAAGGTCATTTGTCCATCGATCATTACACCAGCTTCAAATGATTTTTTTGCATTATCCCATGCACCACCAGCATTGTTTTGGAAGATAGCCCACATTACCCCAGAAACTGTAACACCTGCCATATATCCACCAAGAACCTCAGCAGCAAGCATGGTATCTCCTGTCGTAAGTTGTGTTAAAAACGCGATTAAGATTGGAGAAACAATAGTCAATAAACCAGGAAGCATCATCTCCTTCAAAGAAGCAGTCGTCGAGATCTCTACGCACTTGTCGTATTCAGGTTCTGCTTTACCTTCCATGATACCAGGAATCTCTCTAAACTGACGTCGTACTTCCTTGACCATTGCCATTGCCGCTTTACCTACAGAGCTCATTGCCAGGGCGGAAAATACTACTGGAATCATCGCTCCGACAAAAAGAGCAGCAAGAACAGGGGCTTTGAAAATGTTAATTCCATCAATTCCTGTAAAGGTTACGTAAGCTGCGAAAAGAGCAAGCGCTGTCAATGCCGCAGAAGCAATCGCAAAACCTTTACCAATTGCTGCAGTAGTATTTCCAACAGAGTCAAGAATATCTGTTCGCTCTCGTACTTCTTTTGGTAATTCACTCATTTCGGCGATACCACCTGCATTATCAGCAATTGGACCGAAGGCATCGATAGCCAACTGCATTGCTGTGGTAGCCATCATGGCAGATGCAGCAATCGCTACCCCGTAGAAACCTGCGAAAGCATATGCTCCCCAGATTGCACCGGCAAAAAGAAGTACTGGTGCGAAAGTGGACATCATACCCTGAGAAAGGCCTGCGATGATATTGGTTGCAGCTCCTGTAGATGAGTTTTGAATAATGGTCATCACAGGCTTTTTGCCCATTCCGGTATAGTATTCTGTAAAGTAGCTAATCAAACCTCCAACGGCCAAGCCTATCAAAACGGCAGCAAATACGTTGAATGAACTTACGGTTTGCAAACCTTTACCGAAGAATGTCATTTGCATTTCTGCAGGTAGCATCCAATCAATGATGAAATAAGAAGCAATACCTGTTAAGATAATCGATCCCCAGTTTCCTTTATTCAATGCCGCCTGTACTTGTGCTTCTTTTGCATTGTTGTCACTAATCTTGATAAACCAAGAACCTATGATAGAGAAAATGATACCGATACCGGCAATCAAAACTGGTAATAGGATTGGCCCCATTCCGCCAAAGGCGTCATTCATTGGTGCGCCATTGTTGATATCGTTGATCAGGTAATTACCTAATACCATTGCTGCCAACATGGTGGCTACGTAAGAACCGAAAAGGTCAGCACCCATTCCGGCAACATCACCGACGTTATCACCTACGTTATCTGCAATTGTAGCAGGGTTACGTGGGTCATCTTCTGGAATTCCAGCCTCTACTTTACCAACCAAGTCAGCGCCTACATCCGCAGCTTTAGTATAAATACCTCCTCCCACACGAGCAAAAAGGGCAATGGATTCAGCACCTAGAGAGAAACCCGCAAGTGTTTCAAGAACGATAGTCATTTCCATGTAGAATGATTGCTCTCCGGTAATGAAAAATTGAACGAGAAGTGCAAGCAGTAAAGAAAGACCGAATACGGCCAATCCCGCAACACCAAGACCCATAACGGTACCTCCTCTAAATGAAACCTGAAGGGCTTTTGGTAAGCTGGTTCTTGCAGCTTGTGTTGTTCTTACATTGGCGTCTGTTGCTATTCGCATCCCGATGTTACCGGCAATAGCTGAGAATACTGCTCCGATTACAAAGGCCACAACGATGAACCAATGGGTAGTTTCAACCAACATTGAAACAATACCTAGCAGAATTCCCGCTACGACAACGAAAATGGATAGCATTCTGTATTCAGCTGCTAAGAATGCCATAGCTCCTTCTTTGACGTAACCAGCAAGCTTTTTCATGTTTTCTTCACCCTGATCTTGCTTGTTTACCCATGTTCTTAAATAGAACATATAGGCTAATCCGATTACCCCAAAAGCTGGTAAAATGTAGATTAAGTTTTCCATTTATTTTTTTCTTTTGACTCCTTGGATAAATAATTTGGCAAATATAGGACTTCTAACTTTCCAGCCAACTGGTAAAATATTTTCTGTTTTGTGATTTTTGCACAAGTTTTTTTTAAAAACTGATAATATTACTAGGCTTTTCAGGCTTAATTTTTAGAATTTGTCTAAAAAAATGACAATTCATTAAAATCATATCTAAATGAATGTTCAGCAATTCAAAAGGTTGGAACAACCAGATCCTTCTTTTACACCTGAATTATTAGCCTTATGGTGGGATTTTCATGGGAATTGGGACATGGCACATTCTCAGGTTGATCATCTTTCAGGAAAGCTTTCGGCCAGGGTTCATGCCTACCTTCATCGAAAGGAAGGAGACCTCTGGAATGCGGATTATTGGTATCGAATAGCAGGTGAGGAGCGGCCTACTTATTCCTTGGATAGGGAATGGGAGGAACTGCTTGAGCGGTTGTTGTAACAAACATTCGGATGATTCGGATGTTGTCAAAACATGAACTTTCTTATCCCTTTGTTGATGGTTTTGAGTTTGGATATTTCTCAGCCGAAAGGCTTGAAGGATTTTCGCTGGGAAAAGCGGATTCTATTATTTTTTGATTGTTCTGAAGATTCTTGTGTGGACTTTAAAGAATATGAAAGCAAGATTTCAGAAAGGAAGCTCCTGATTGTGCGATTTGAGGGTCAAAATCTCGTTCAGAATTCAGAGGAAATCGATCTCGAAAAAGATTCATTTTTAAAAGTAAAAAACAAGGAAAAAGGTGGAAGTCAATGGTATCTCATTGGGTTGGATGGAGGTGTAAAAGCTTCCGGGAAACAATCAGAATTTGATTGGGATTGGATTTTTAGAAAGATTGATTCCATGCCCATGAGACAAAGTGAAATCAGAATAGGAGTGAAAAATTGAAATTAAACCCCCGAAAAATACCCATTTTAGGGGATGTTTTCGTGTTTTTTAGATCCGTAATTTAGGGGTCTGTTTTTGCTTGAAATTTAATCAGACTATGAAATTCTTTTATATCTCCTCTGAACCTAATCAGGATAATTTATTTGAAATACACGATCGCGATTGTCCTCAAATTCCAAATGCGATCAATAGGGATTATTTAGGTCCTTTTAATAACGGTTCTGAAGCTCTTCGTACAGCTAGCAGAAATAAGACTAATGTCACCCTTTGTGGATCCTGCTGTCAGGGAGAGACTGCCTCAATTATTTTCAAAGATAAAATCTCTCACTAGTACTTTTTCTTGCTTTTTGGGATAGCTATAATTTCATAGCTAAAATGGATTTTTTCTTTGAATCTTTTAGATTTGCCTCCCGCAAAGGAGAGATTTAAAATAGGGAGGCACCTTATCTTTCAAAATTTCTATATTTTCTTTTAGCGGGGTGTGACGCATCCCGATATTTATCGGGAAGGTTAGTGTATCCTGACTGGAAGTATGGTTACAGGTTCAAATCTTAAAGAAGAGTTGAATTTGCTAAAAGTTTAATAGAATTGATTTTCAGTACTTGAAAATTAGAAGTATTAATTCGGGGTGTGGCGCAGTCCGGTTAGCGTACACGTCTGGGGGGCGTGTGGTCGCAGGTTCAAATCCTGTCACCCCGACTTGATTATCAGGGAGCTACGATTTTAATTATCGTAGCTCCTTTTTTATTTGCACAAAATTTGCACAAAAATTTTCCGATAGCTTATGTTTTTTGTTATGAAGTTTAACAAGTCCAATTTTTCGCAACTGGTAAAATCAAAAATCAAATTTCAATTTTGACCCTACCCCGGTCAAAAAAATCAGTTTTTTTTTTTGGATTATTAATTATCTATGTGAGTGTATAGGCCCAGCTGATCTTCCATGTAATGCAACCAGTCTTGATTTTTAATTTATTGAAATATTAGATTATAAATTAAGGCTATGTTGAATACGTTTTTAGGTAGAAGAGGGCTCATTTGGTTAAATTCATTTCTTTTAAAACAATCGCCTAATACAAAAAAATATTGAAAAAAAAATACCTAAAAATGGGTATTTTTTTTATGATAGAAAATATGAATTTTTAAAGAAAAATTGACCGATGGATAATTACGATAGCTTTAATAGTAACCAAGATTTTATTTTTGATAATCAAGAAATATTCGATAGGCTTTCCATGGAGTTAAATAAAGCTGAAAAAACTATCAAAGTAGCAGCAGCTTGGTTCACGGACCCTGATTTGTTAGAAATTCTTGTTAAGAAAGCAAAAGAAGGAGTTTCTGTCGATGTAATCATTTCAGATAATGTTAATAATGAAAAACTTGACTTTTCTGAGCTTACAAGATCAGGAGGGGAAGTACTAAAAGTTAAAAACACAGGTTATGGAATGATGCATCAAAAGTATTGCATTATTGATAATAGAATTGCTATTCACGGATCTTACAATTGGTCAGTTAACGCTAGGACGAATAATGATGAGAGTATTACTATAACAGATATTCCTTCTATGGTAAATAAAATGAATGATCATTTTGAAAAAATTAAATCAAGAGGAGAAATAGTAAGCACATCGAAACCTAAAGGACTTAAGGCTTGGATCAATAATTTAATTAGTAAGCCGAATGGATTTGATTCCTCTTCTAATGAAGAGCAAAAAGAAAATGAAGATTCATTCGCAGAGCAAAGTGGGGCAAGTGATTTAGAACTAAATCAAGAAGAAAAAGATAAGCTGGAATATCAGCGAGTTTTGGATTCAATGATTGCCGCTGAAGTCAGTGATTTTGACAGGCAGCTTCTTAAACAAGAGGGGTATGAGCGATCTCGCTTAAATAACGGTGATCACCAGATTTTAAGTTCGGCTTTGGATTCCGTTTATTCAGTATTTATTAATGAAATAAATGTTGTAGAGGATAAAAAGAACCGCTTGAAATCTAAAATCAATGAGCATGAGGTTAGAACTATTGATGCGGCAAATGAGAAATTTGAATTGAATAAAAAAACTTTAGAGGTTCAATTTTCAGCCAAAGAAGAAAATATTATTAAAAAGTCCAATACTATAGCGTCAATTATTGAAAGTCTGAGGAACAATATCAAAAAAATACATGATATAGAAATAAAAGAAATCGAAAGAAAAAAGGAGGTTATTAATCAAAAAATTAAAGAGATTGAGATTCAATTTGTTAAACCTGCTCTACGGTGGTTTGAACTAATTCCATTTTCAATACTATTTTTTGGGATATTAGGTTACTTGATTGTTTTTTACTCATCTGCAGCATATATTCTTATTTTTAGTGAAGCAGATGCAAAAACTGCGGAGCTAAATGGAGCACAAATTTTACCTCCAGATATATTTAATCCTGATGCAATCAATCTTTCATTAGATAAAGGTTTTGGAGGGATAGCAATCGTTTTCCTTTTTGTTTTTATTCCGTTATCCTTGTCCTTAATTGACGTTTTTTTAACAGATTTGAAAAAGAGCTGGGCTTTTTTTTGGTCTCTCTTTTTAATAATCCTTGTTGATGTTTTTATAGCCTTTAGAGTAGCCAAGTCAATCCATGAAATCAAATATTTGTCAGGGCAAATTAATGAACCTTGGGAAGGGATTAACGCATTTTCAGATGTAAATTTTTACCTCGTATTTATTCTTGGCGCACTTGGACTACTAATGTTTAAATTGATATACAAAAAGCTGATTTCCTTTTTCGAAGAAAGGAATCCAGATATTGACAAGCAACAGAAGAAGAAAATCGTTACTCAATTAAAGGATGAAATTGAAGATCTAAATTTGAGAATCAAAGAGTTTAATAATCAGATAGCAGAAAAAGAGGATCAAATTATTTTTCATGAAAATGAAGTAAATCTATTGGATACAGTTAAAGGTTTTCTTCCTTCCCAAAAAGCCATGGCTTTTGAAAAGTTAGAGACCGAGTTGAATTTGAAAATTCAAAACATAAAGAGTATAACAGCTATTTATTTATCTCATATTGATAATGATAAACTTCCGATTTCTATGGATTCGATTAATGATAGAATTAATATTTACTTAGAAGGTTGGAGTAATTATTTACATGAGATATATGCAATCAGGAAGGCGACTGAAATGGCCCAGTTTGCTCTTGATGAAGCTAGGAAATGGAAAGAAGATAAGATTCAAAAAAAGCTTATAGATTTTAGAATAATTAAATAATGACTTTAAATAGAATATATTTTGCGGTATTAATTATTTGGATTTCAGCTTGTGGTAGTTCAAAATCAGAGATCCCTATAACTAGTGAACCGATAGTTAAGAAAAAAATTGAACATTTTAATATAATTTTTGCTCCAGATTTATCTAATAGGGTTATTAGTGAAATAAGGCCTAAGCCTGTAGAAGATACTCAAATTATTTTGGACTTTATTAGAAATGTGGAGAGAGTATTGACTTATAAAAGAAACCAAAATCAATATGATATTTATAGTTTCGACTTTATTAATAAAAATCTTATATCTAGGTTCAATGTGGACTTAGATGCAATGAGATTAGATTTTTCAATATTTGATAATAGACAAATTGAAAGAATTGACTATTTAAGAAACAGATCTTCTATTAAGACATTTGACTCTGATCTTCAAAGATTTGAAAGTGAATTAAAAAAAGTTTATACATCTGCTGAAAAGGATAATTATGGGGCTGATATTTATTCTTATTTAAATTCGTTAAGTCAATCCAATCTTGGTAAAGATTTAAATGAATTTGAATATCAAAACGTTGTTTATCAAGGGGTTTATAGGAATATTTTAATAATCTTTACTGATGGTTACATTGAGGCTGGATTATATGGAGATGAAGGGTGTAAGGATGGAAACCAATGTTATTATTTAAGTTCAAATAAGATTTCAGAATTTAGGAAAGCATACAAGGATTCTGGAGAAATATCTATTGAAAACTTTTTCCTTAAAAATAATTATGGGATTGTACCTGTCAATAATCCTGTTTTAACAGAATTTGAAGTGCTCGTGTTAGAAATTAATGATAGATCATTGGATGTAGCTGGAAATGCTACTGTTCACCCAAAAGACTATGAGATAATCAAACTCTTTTGGTCAGATTGGTTGCAAAAATCTGGAGTAAAAAAATTCGATATTTTACCAATTTCTTCATCTAAAGACTTGGCTCAAAAGAATATTTTAGAATTTCTTGGTATCAAATAATCTTGTCATATTCCGAATTGATTTTTAAAAATTTAATAAAGACGAAAAGCTTAGTAGTCAATTGATATGTTAAGATTTATTCAACAATATGTATTTATTATTTTTTTAATTTTAAGCTATTCATTTCACTCTACAGAAGATAATGTGATTGAGTTTTTTGAAGTGACAAAGGTTGTAGATGGGGATACATTTTGGATTGATGATGGAACCAAGAAGGGTCAAAAAATTAGATTAATTGGTGTCAATACCCCTGAGACGAGACATCCTCAAAAGCCAGTTGAATACTACGGGAGGGAGGCATCTAATTATGTTAATTCCCGATTGAAAGGAAAGAAGGTTAGGTTAGAATATGATGTGGATAGAATTGATAGGTACGGTCGTACTCTAGCCTATGTGTTTTTAGAAGACGGATTGTTTCTAAATGCTGATCTTCTCAAAAATGGGTATGCTCAGGTTATGACTGTTCCTCCGAATGTTAAATATTCTGAGATGTTTTTAAAACTAGAGAGGAAAGCAAGGGGAAATAAGATGGGTTTGTGGGGAGAATAATCACCATCCAACCTTTATCGTCAATTAAATTCAATTAAAAAAACCTGGACTTAAATAAATATTTAGTGTATTAAATATTTTGTTCTAAATAGATTTCACAAGGTTAGGACCCTAATTATAAAATAATTCCAATTGAGCCATATATTTATATTTCTAGTATTTGTTTGAGTTAAGATCTGGTCATATCACGTATACAATTAACCATAAGATAAAAAGTGTCATGTATTTTTTATGACAATTGATGTCGAAAGAAATAAAGGAATTATTATTTCCCTTATTTTTCAATAAATTATTTAAAAAGATATGCAAACATGAATCCAGAAGAATTTTTCAAAAAACTTGGTATTGAATCAACATTTTCACCACCTATTTCTAGTGGATTTCAATACCTAGACGAACTTATTCAAGGTGGATTCTCAAATGAAATAGTTACCCTTGCAAGTAGACCAGGACATGGAAAGACCGCATTTCTTTTTAATCTAATGATGAATTTTTCTCAAATGCAGAATTTTAAAGGAATTGTTGCTTTTCCTCGAATGTCACAAAGACAATTCGTAATGCATTTCACGTCCTGGATGACCAATACGGATGTTTTCAAAAATGGGTTTTCAGAAGAGGCTTTCAAGAAAATTTATGAGCATTACATAAATATGACTTCAAAAAAAGTTCAAGTTATACATCGTGTTATAAGCCTTGAAGAGATTTTTACAATAGCGCAGATAAATAAGGTAGATTACATTATTTTGGATGATTATTTTAGGAGTTATGCGTGGCAATATGATTTAAAGAGATATTTTGAAGACTTTTCAAAAATTCAATCATTTATTGAATACACAAATATTTCTGTTTTTGTCAGCATTCTAACTTCCAGAATGCCTGAAAAACGAGGAGGGGATAGGCGCCCAATTTTATCTGACATATTTCGGAGTGATTTGGTTAGTACCTATTCTAATAAGATAATTCAGCTTTATCGTCCAGAACAATATGGTATTACTATTGGGGAGGACGGTTTTACTACTATTGGGTTGGTAGAATTATTAATACAACAAAACTCAAGTGGACGAACTGGAGCATTAAGTTTTTTCCATTTTGCTCCATTTCGTATGAGAGAAGATCCTGTTGGAAGGTTAAGAATTGAAATGGAGAAAAACCCTTCAAGACCTGGATTTTTTGATGATTTATATGATTGAATAAATTCCTAATTGGGTATTGGAAAGTTTTGAACCAGTTATTTAGGAGTAGTAATTTCTTCAATTTTTATAGATAGTTCTGTCACTTTGAATTACAGTAAACTCAAATAGGACTTCTTCCTGCTTCATTTTTCCAATCTAGCCTCTGGCTGCCTCTTGGATGATATTTGGAAGATTATTCAAGTCAATATCCCCTTCGAACCATTGAAAAACCAATTTTGAATTTGTAAGATAAATTTTTGCTATTTTGTCGCAAAACAACCAGCGGTAAAGGTAATATCGAGGTAAGATCTTTGTTTTTTCTCTTCACTTGATGTCGTTTTTAGAAATTACTTCTGCTTCACAAAAGAGTCAACCAACTCTGAGTTTGGATGCCAAATATCTGGTAATTGAATATTTGCAATGATTTTCTAATTCTGTGAAATATCAGATTCCTGGTCATTAAAAAATTCTCCCTAAATAAAAGTGGTAATAATACCCATTACAGAAATCATCCTCCCGTTTTCTAATTTGAATTTGATAAATGGTTGATTGAAACTTAGGAGTTGACGAAAACCAAGCTTCATAAGCTATTATTTTGCTCAGGTGGATTCCCAATAATAGCTTAAAACCAAAAGTCCTCTGCTTCTTTAGACCAGTCTATCCCTTTTACTGCATTCTCAATGAGTTGAGGAATAGGTTTCTCATCAATTGATTTTTCAAACCATTGAATAACTAATTCAGATCCATCAGCTGTTTGGTCTTGGGCAGTAGAATAGCTATGTAACCAAGCGAAGCAACAGAAAAAGGGTAAAACTTTTTGGTAGTCCTCAGGACTTGGTGAAATACAGTACATCTTACGCTCGCCCCATTTTTTAAATTCTTTAATGTCTTCCATGATAATTTGATTCAGAAATTCTCCAGGAGCTCCTTCCATCACACCTCCATAGGTAAATGACAAATCAAATCCATTAAGAATGGTAACTATTCCAGAATTGAGTTTGATTTTGATAGGGTGAAAATCTAAAGGTTCCTGAAAGTTAAAATCATCTAAATCCATAAATCACGAAAGTTTAAAGAGGTTTAAAATGGTGCTCCTCCGGAAAGACACCGATTATATAATGATACAAAATTCCTTTTATTGGGGCTATATTTTTTGCCTCCAGAAAAATCAAAATCATTTCAAGTTTCAGGTGATATTTTTTGGACCGAATAGCAATTAGCAAAATAAAACCCCTTTCTTTAATCAAAGTGAATTTAAGGTAATTGAAAATGGAAAAAGTTGGGTTTTTGAAGAAATACGATCAAATCAAGTTGGCAAAAGAAAATCTGATTTTTCGCTTTTCAGGAATGGAGGAGCCATGTAATGATTTGACAGATTTATTGAAAGCTTGGTACTGCTTTCCTGAGAAGCAAATTCGTCCTTTGGTAATTAATCTCTGGGGTTCCACCGGAGTTGGAAAGACTTCTATGATCAAAGAATTGATTGGTTTCTTAAATCTGAAAGATTACTATTTTGAGTATGACTGTAGCCAATTGAGATTACCAAAGATTGTGGATACGATGTATACCTTATCCAAAATCCAAGACAAAATAAGAGCAGTTTTTTTCTTAGATAACGCACATTTGCTTATCGGTCAAAATCTGGAAAACCCCTTTGATCTTTCAATCACGAAAAATCTAATTTGGAAAATGATTGGGGATGGATTTTTGGAAATTAAGAATTCTGGGGTTCAGGCAAAGAAAATACGTGAAATCCATCAGGAATATATGTATTGGTTTCAAAATGGTTTGAAAGTGAACCAAGGAATGATTACTTCCAAGAACCCTAGGTATTTTGAAAATAGGGGCATTCCGATAATGAATTCGAAACCTACTTATGTTAACGATAATTTGATAGAAGAAGAACTTCAGCAATTTGTGTTTTCGAGATATGAAGCCAAGATTTTATTTAATTCTAGGCTACATGATTTTCCATCTTACCGGGAATTTCTTGATGGAATCAAAACAATGGATGAGGTTCAAATTATGGGATTTTTAGATGATATTTTGATGAAAGCTTTGTCCCCAGAGAGGGTAGATGTTTCTCAATCAGTTTTTATCATTTCAGGGACTTTGAACGAAATGTTCTCTAAAGAGAAGGAACCATGCGGTGAAGCATTGACAGCTCAACATATTAAAAATGTACTTCAACAGAAGCTAGGGGTTGAATTGGTAGGAAGGTTAGGAGTCAATTACATTTTATTTCCAGAATTGAGCAAGAAATCCTTTCAGCAGATGATTCGTCGAGAACTGGAAGAGATTTCAAACCAGTTTTATTCAGATAATGGGGTAACACTCCAATTTGATGATGAATTATTAGATTTTATTCTTGAGGAAAAAATAGATTATAGCATGGGGGGGTGGTCGTTAATTTCTATAATTGATGGTTTGATAAAGAATAAGATTCCTGATTGGGTTAAAAAGAGTCAAGAAACCCCTTTAGTGAATAGGATTGGGGTCTATGTAGAAAATCATAATATTAAACTTAGGATTGAGTGAGAAATTTTATTTGTTTTTCTGAGTATTGTATACGATACTAAATAAGTATTTATTTAATAGAAATGTTGAATTAACTATGACGAGAGAACAGTTTGATCAAGGAATTTTAGACTTCAATCAAGGTGAGGCGAGTTTTAATCATGGAATTAATATTTATGCCTTCCTATTTAAAAATAATTGGTACCCTGTTGATGCATTTGTAAAACATGTCACTGGACGCAATTATAACACTTATCAAGGAGTTAAATTATTAGTTGATGTTTTACCGTATTTGAGATTCAAAAATGTAAGCTTTGATGATTGTGGGGGATTGCCTGTTCGTATAACCCAAGAGGATATTTTATTGGAATTGAAGTATTTGAGTGTTCATTTTAATAATCTTATCGAAAATTAGGCTTTTTTAGTTTCATCAACATCATCCTTCCAAAAGGGTATTGGTTGATCTTCACTCCACAAACCCATTGGGATATATTCTCCATTTGATCTGGCTTTTTTTCTAACATCCAAATGAAAAGAAAGAGTATGAATAGTATCTGTACTAGATTCGTGCTTTAATTCTGTACAAAATTCCTCTGTTTCAAGGGGTGTTAATGCAAAATATTTTTTAAGCAAATCAAGATGCCTTGGTTTAAACCAAGCCCAAAGCTTGGCAAATTGATCGAAAATACCCCCTCTAATAAAAGCTGTATTAGTATAAAAATTGTACTGTTCTTCATTTTTCCATACCCAAATTAAGTATGTGTGATTATGTTTAAGCAAGGTTTTTTCGATAGAGAGGATTTTTTTGATTAAAGTTTCCTCAGAATTATCCTTTTCCTCAAATATTTCTTCTAAAAAGGATGGTTTCGTGATGTGTTCAACAAACCTAATTAGATCCAAGAATAAACTGTATCGCATCGTAAAGAAAGACCAAGAATAATAGCCTCCTTCATGATAACTTTCAAAAAAGTCAAAAGTAGATTGATGCCTCATTAGCCAAGACCGCAATTCATATTCAGTCATATCAATTGAATATGAATTTAAATCTCTCATTGCTTCTTTTTGTTTTTCTATGTAGATAATTAAATCGGGATTTTTGGGGAAATCAACCTTCTCATCATCGAAAAAACTAAAAGGGATGTGGTTTTCATACCAATCAAAAGGATGAAGACAGTTTAAGGAATAGCAACTGTAAATATCCTTGATTCGGTAATCTTTTTGGTCATCACTTTTTTCAGTAATAAATCGAAGATCTAAATACAGTCGAGTTTTATTGCCCACAAAGCGGTAAGCAGTACGGGCCGACTCAGGATTACATTCAAGATTACAGCAATTCCCAGGTTGTGCTATCAGTAAAGTGTCTCCTTCTTCTCGGAAGGTGGAAAACACCTTGCCTAATCGCTTTAAGAATATTTCTTTGGGTACATCTGAATAGGGTATTGAGGAATCTAAGAGGAGATTCAAACTTTCAATATCCATGGTTGAGATTGCAAAAATTACCTTGTTGAAGAAGCTGTTCATGAGGAAAAATGAGAGAAATGTAAAAATCGGACTTTTTAGGACATTAAAGACAAATATCTTCAGTTGGAAAAGTTAATTGGCAGATATTGTCAAACTTTAAAATCTGAGCATTTTAAATGTAAATATTGACTTAATGGTAAATTATTTCATTGAATTGAGAGACCTAACTATGCCTAAGTTACTTTTGATAGATGGGGTATGAGGGATGAAAAAAGTTTAAATTAAAAATTAAATGCTTAAATTAAGATCTTAAATTTACTTAATCGAGATTCATTTCATTTTTAAGATACTTCTTGAAAAAAGCCAAAATTCTAAATAGAGCAGACAATCCTAACTCCACGTCTTCCAATTCCATTTCTGAGGGTATTTGATTATCGCTTCGATGGTGAACGTTTAGATTCCCAAACTCTCTCACAAGGTGAAAATATTGAATGTACCACTTAGCAATTTTGGACTGGTTCAGAATAGCGATTTTTTTGAAAAGAGAAATATTGAGTTCTGGCTTAATCAAATAGTCAATTATAAACTCCAGGACCTTTCTTGAGGTTGATCCAAATTCATATGCCGTTGAATCTTCCCTTCTAAAGGCATCTAAGATATTTCTGAAGGACTCATCATCCACATCTAATCTCCTGATTTTTTCTATTTCATTTTTGATACCTTTTTTTAGTTTTTCAATTCGGTCACCTCTTGGAATTACAACCATATTTCTTCCTAATATCCGGTTCATTTCAGAATGGAGAAAAGTTGCTTTTTCATCATCAAAAGCCACGTAGATAATTTTTTCTATGTGACGACTGTATTTTAAAAAGTCAAGACTCAACTGGATCAAATCCTCAACAATTTTAGCAGGGTCAATTTTTTGGTTACCAGTACCTAGGAGAGGAATAGCAAGGGTTTTAATTTCGAGCCCTTTCAATTCAGCAATTGTCAAGACGGTAAACAAATTTCGAATAGCTTCTTGAATGGTAAATTCTGTCCCTTTTATTTCCAGGCAAAATAAATAGTCAAAATCTATCGCCTCCGAGCTGTTCTCAGCAACCCAAACGCTAAAAGGGTTACGATAATCGAATTTTTGGTTTTCGAATAAATGCTTTACGGAAACTCCTTTTTCATGAAATGCTCCTAAGATTGTTCCTGGCACAGGAATATATCCCCCTGAAAATGCAGACACAACAATGCCACCAACAGGAAAACCCAACTGTGTAATATCTCCTTGATGAAGTTCAAATGATCTGTACCCTGATTTTGTGTCAATGTCAATTGAGTTTATAAAGCTCATAATGTTTGGCCCATATATTCCTTTTTTAATTTGTAAAGCGTTTCAAAATACTTTCTTTCAAAGAGACCTTTCCAGCAACTTAAAATCTTATCAAGATCAGATTTTGTGGTTCTCTCAGAGTGGCAAGCCCTATTTCTTATATTTTTTATCTGATAGGCTAGATTTAAAAACACCTGATAATCTTCATCTGATTTAAATGGGTGGCTTCCAAAATTTGTTACAGCCTTCTTGAAACCTGATATCTGACCACCTAATGTAGGACTAACCCAAGAGTCATTTAGAGATTGATTAAAATCAATTGAGTAGTTTCTCCCAAATACCACTTGGGCATTTTTGCCAGGTTCATATTCGTAAAAATAAAGCGGAAGAGTAATATCATAGTTTCTCCTTACCCAATGCACAATTGAGTAAGACAGTTCTTTTTCAAATGATTTGGCAAAAGGAAGAATTAATGGTGAATAATCAAATAGGGTTGTACTATGAAGAGAATTTGCCATTTCTATTCCTTGCTGAAAAAATAATTTGGATTCCCTTTGAAGGAATTTAAGATTTTCAGAAACCAAAACCTCAAAACTCTTTGGTTTAACTTGATATTTTTTGGGGGTAATATTGAACAGTTTCTGAAAAAATGATCTATTTATTTCAGGCTCTTTTTTGTCATATAAAGGGGACTTGAGATCCTTGACTATCATAAATCTGGGTTTTTCCATCATCCCCGATTCAAAATCGATAAACTCGTCTTTTTTCCGATTTAAAAACTCGATACCTGAGTAAAATAAATTAAGTTCAATTGTTCTATCACTTCGCCTTTTGTTTATAGGCTTTAGTCTGAATTGTTCGTGACTAAAAGAGAATTGATTGTAATTTCGATGCCCTAAATCTGAAATTTTACGGCTTAAATCAACAAGAACAGAACTGAATTTTGGCCAGACTCTTACTTTTCTAACCCTATTTGAATTATGAATTGCTAATTGTGAAGGCAATTCATAAGTTTTTGGAATCGTTTTTAACCAATCTAATTGACTGCTTACTGTTGTTGCATTTGTTGGCATCCAATAAAAATAGGGCAGGTTTAAATCAGGGGTAAATATTATGACAGGAAGATTCCCGAAAGGAATTTTTAAATATTCCGAAATGAATAATGCTGTGAGAGATGGGTTAAAAGTTTGATAAATGTTTTTTGGATTAAACAATTCATTTAATGCTTGATTATCTCCGAAAACTTGCCCTTTATTTTCTCGTGCCCAAGCCATCCATGATTCTGGAGGGTCTGCAAGTGCAGTAAATAGTAATTCTTTTCCTGATTTGAGGTGCCAATTGTAAAAACTTCTACCGACTATACGGTCGAATTCGGGATCAGAGTTAGGGTCATGCAAAAGGATGGCAAAAAGCTTAAAATTTACCGGGATCATTTCCTTAAGTAATTCTCCATCATTTTGAGCAATTGCTTCAAAAAGTGTGTAGCTGTTCAATGGCAATCCCATAGCTCGATTATTTTCGTCAATTATTAATTTAATTTAAAAAAAATTGTGTCAATCCCCTCCATAAACCCCATACTCTTTTAGTTTTTTTCTTAATGTATCCCTCGTACATCCCAAGATCCCAGCCATCTCAACTAAAGACCTTCTTCCTTCCCTATATATTTTTAGAATTTGATTTTTTTCAACTTCCATCAATGATCGAGGGTCACCTTTATTTTCAATTATTCTGTTTGGAAGGTCTGAGGCCTTAACCTCATTCTCACAGAAGGTATAGAATTGAATAAATAAGTTTTGCAATTCTCTGATATTCCCCTTGAAAGCATATAAACGAAGCTTTTTAATCACTTCAGAACTGATTTTCAGTTTTTCCTTTTTTGGAAATTTATCAACCATTTGTTCATTGAAATGATGTATCATTTCTTCAATTTCATCTCCTCCACGGTCTCGAAGAGCTGGCAACTGAAGTGTTGTCACTGCAAGTCGAAAAAATAAATCCCAACGGAATTTTTCTGCTTCGCAGAGTTCTTCCAGATTTCGATTTGTGGCAGTAATAAATCTTACATTTATTTCAACTTCTTTGGTGGAACCAACCGGTTGAATTTTTCGCTCTTGAAGTACCCTTAAAAGTGAAACCTGCATTTTGGACGAAATGTCTCCTATTTCATCTAAGAATACAGTGCCTCCTTGAGCTGCTTCTATAATTCCCTTTTTCTTTTCATTTGCTCCTGTAAATGCTCCTTTTTCATAACCGAATAATTCACTTCTAAGTAATTCATCAGAATAGGCTGCGCAGTTTACTGCAAGAAATGGTTTGTGCTTTCGATTAGAATTATCGTGGATATATTTTGCTAGGTTTTCCTTACCCGTTCCGTTTTCTCCCAAGATCAGAACTCCTACTTGGTCAGTCTGAGCTATTTTTTCAGCCTTTAGGTAAATAGGTTTTAGGCTTTTAGTAATTTTTATCCCATTTCCCGATTTAATATTTGGGCTATCGATTACTTTTTCAGCAGCTGTGATATTTGCTGGAAATAGATCTGAATCTAAATTGATATAAATGCGTTCTGGTTTGCCATCTTCAGTGAATTTTTTAGGGCGAGTTTGAAAAAGTTTCAAGTTCCGCTTATAAGTAGTCCCCAAAAGGTACCAAGCTGTTTGCATAGCCGGAGTTCCAGGACTGATGTAGCACTCTAATTCATCTTGGGCAAATTCCGCAAGAAGAGGGTTTAATTTTGAAATTATCTCGGAAACGCTAATTACGTCTTCGATTGGAATTTTTCTTCCCTCAATTTTTCGATTTGGAAAATCTTCTTTAAGTGTTGAGAGGAAATTTTTGAAATTCTTTATGTCATTTTCCTTATCACTACTATTTAATAGAATATGCTTTTCATAGCTGGAGTCTTCCCAGAAAAACTGATGAATTGAATAAGAAGGACCCGATTTATTTGGATAGCGTGTCATGGACTCCCGTGAGGAATCCGAATAATCATGGTTATAGGCCTGCCAAGAAATTAAAATTCTCATGATTAATGAATAAAAAACAATTTAACGCATAATTATTATGCGTCAAAATTATTCTTTGAATTTATTAAACACCTGAAAAACAGCGTCTTATATTCAATTCATAGAATTGGATCATTGCTTGTAATTATTTTGGCATACCACAAATACTAAAGAGCCATGAATACAGCATTTCAACAATTCGACATCAAGTTTAGCCTCCATGGAAAAACAAGAATTTCTCAGAGAGGAATAAAGGAGGAGGCAGTCTTTAAGGTGATTCAATTTGGAGAGATTATCCATAAGCAGGGGTTGAAATTCCATTATATCCCAAGATCAAAAGCATCCAGTTTAGGGAAAAAAGAAATGGAAGAAACACGAGACCTTTTGGTGATAACCAATAAAAACAGAACAGAAGTGATCACTTGCTACAAGAATCCTAAAGCTGTTCATGCAGTAAAAAAGAAGCCTAAAAGACTATCGAAATAATCTATGCAGCATCACTGCACAAATGATATTGAAATTTGAATTGTCAACAGATAAAGACAGATCAATCAAAACTGAAATACCTATGAACGAGCTATTTAACCTTTGCGTGGAATTCCTTCACATTCTTAAAGTCCCTTTCGGAATGACATATGAAGAAATCAACATCTGGATTTTCGTCATAATCCACCCTCTATTGACAACTGTCTTCTTCGTCTTGTGGATTCAAGCCAAAGCTAAGAATAAAGCATATATGAAGATTGAGAAAATAATAGTGTCAAAAATGAATACTGCTAACCAAAATCTTTAAACATACTCCCATGACTGAGCAAATCGAGAGGAATAAAATGATCTATCAAGAAAACCTTGAAGATCCTAGGTGGAAAAAACTTCGACTTCGAATCCTAAGAAGAGATTCAAATAAATGTAGGGTCTGTGGTATTGAATCCAATCTTCAAGTTCATCATCGACAATACCATAGATATAAAGTATCCGGTGAATGGCTTAAACCTTGGGAGTATCATCCATACTTTCTGATTACGGTTTGTAATTCATGTCATTTCCACGGGCATCAACAATTTCCAATTCCAATTAAAGAAATCTAATTCTTAAATCATTATGAGCATTTTCACTAGACTATTTGGAAGAAAGACTCCCATCATGGTTGAGCAGCAATCTCAAGCTTCAATTGAGACAATGGAATCAAATATTCCTCAAATAGATAAATCACTATTTATTGAGGACATGCACCCTGATGAACTTTTTACAGGGGAGGAAGCTGATAAGAGAAGATCAAAAAAAAGCATTTTGGAGGATCTAAAGTCAAGGGATTACTATGCCATGGGCATGAGAGACGGATTAGATGATCCCAACTTTGAAACCATGGATCAGAACGTCAATTTGATTGCTTGTGACTTCAAGGAGGTATATTCTCAAGCTATTCAAGAGATTGACGAGCAACTACTGAAAATCGATAGGACATTGGTTCCACAGTTTGAGGAGCAGATGCCTTTTGAATACAGGGAGGTGAAGCTTCAGAAAGAAAGGCTTGAGGAGCAAAAGTGGGACTTGAAGCAGCAATTCGATCTTGCCACAGTTGGTGAAGGGTACATTGAGAAATCAGTGGAACGGTACAAGGCCGGTTTCAAGAAAGGCTTCAGACAATGGAGCAACGAGAATTTGATGTTCAAGCCTTTTAACACGCTGTAATTATGTTACTAAGACTATTCTCCGCCCTTTTCGGCTACAACTATGAGGTAGTAAAAGCCCAAACAACTGTTAGCAAGCAGAAAATTGTTACGCTTGGCTCCTTGATGCTAATCCCTGTTTCACTTTGGACCATATCTGGATTCTATATTGGGTATGATTTGTTGGGAGCGGGGATGATAAAATCGATCATTGGAGGCCTATTCGTTGGAGCTCTAATTCTTATTATTGACAAAAGCTTTCTTGCCACTCCCAAAGAAAGCGTTAATAATTGGCTGAAGGGATTTCGTATCGTATTCGCTGTGATTGCGACGATTTTGGGTTCAATAGCATTGGATTTAATGTTTTTCGGTGGCGACCTGGAAGAATATCGAGAGAAGCTATCAGCTAAAACTCAGAAAGAAGAGGCCGCAAAGTATTTGCTTGAAAATAAGCACCTGATTACTGAGCTGAGTAATTCTGTTGAAATCCAGAAAGGGATTGTAGAAACCTCAAAGACTGATTGGAAGAATGAGGCTGATGGATCAGGAGGTTCAGGTAAGGCTGGAATTGATAAAATAGCACTTCTGAAAGAAGGAATCTATAAATCTGATACCGCCAAACTAGCACAGATGGAAGCTAGCCTTCTTTCTATGAAGGATAGTCTTGGTCAGGAAGCCATTATTTATGGTCAAAAAATGGCAACCAAGAAAAGTAACGCCTTATTGAGTAAGGTCACTGACTTGCATGATTTTATACTGAGTAGCGGATTCAGCATGTTCTTTTATGGGCTGTTTTTTGTAGCCGTATTTTCCCTGGAAATCTTCTTCCTCATTACCAAATCTTCTACGGCAGATTCCCTCTTTGAAAAAATGCTCTATGCCGAGGAAATGGTAGGTGAAAAAAGGCTTCAAGCCATTACTGAGCAAAGGGAGGAAATCCAACGTCAGAATGGGGTAATGGGAACAAGAGCCGAAAGGGTTCGGCAGTTGTCAAGAGACCAAAACTACCTCCGAAAAATCGGATGATGTATAAATAACAAGTTTCCAGGAATCCTTAAGAAACATCAAAAGGATTCCTGGATTACAAGATGCATTTATTAGCAAAGTCCCTATTTAAAATGACTTGTTAATACAAAAACACCTCTAGAAACGGCAAAAAAGAACTATGAAGGATCACTGCACAGATGATATCTAAGTTTATATTGTCCAAAAGATAAAGTAACACCTCAACTACTTAAAATATTAAATCTAAAGAAACTATGAAAAACCAATCATTCAAAACTCAAACAAAAGACAAAGCCATGAAGAAAAGAACTTTCTACCACCTAGTATTAGATAAAAGCGGAAGTATGCTTGACAGTTGGGTAGAGGCTAGACAGGTAATCAATAACCAACTTAAAGAACTAAGCCGTATGCAAGTTGAAAATCCAGATAGCGAAATTTCCTTTTCGATATGTGCCTTTAATCAAGCTCTAAGATTTTCTAAGGAGATTGTAAATATTGATAAGGCCGAAATAGATTGGGGTACAATTTATCCCGATGGGATGACTGCTCTATATGATGCGATTGGTGAAAGTATTGAATTCGTAAAAAGTAAAGCAGGTGCCATTCTAGATGCAGATCAATCCGATGTAGTTATGCTGATTCTTACAGATGGGCTTGAAAATTCATCTAGGAATTATAGTGGAAGAGCAATCAAGCAGATTATTGAGGCCTATGAGAAAACCGGGAAGTGGAATTTTTTATTTCTAGGAGCTGGGCTTGATATCAATGAAGTTACAAGAGAGTTTGGGCGTGAGAATAAAAACTCAATGAGCTTCGATAAAGCTAATTACCGAAAAACATTTGCCTTGATCAATGATGAGTTGGAGGATTTTGTGAAATCAAAGTCTTCAGGGCAAAAGAAAAAGGACTTCTTCTGAGAATTCTGAAGAAAAGAATCAGGAATAATTAGCTTGGCTCAAAAGGATGAGTCGAGCCTTATTCAGATACAAAATCAATCCATTGATTTCAGAAGCATTCAAAAAATATACTAGTCGATCCACAAAACTAACTTCTAAAAAACAGTTACCACTTATGAGCACTATTGATAAAGTATTCGATCTAAGTGTAGAAAGCCTAGTAATCACAGCGCAGCTGTTTGACATGACTAACAATGAGATTAATGTTTGGCTATTTTGGGTAATCTGGCCAATCCTGACAATTTGGCTTATAGGTTGGGTAGTCAAATTAAAATATAGACTCGCTAAAAGTAAATCAAATATGAAGCTGAAAAAACACAGGTTTTACAAAGAAGGGAGGACATGGTACATTGACCTTCCAAAGTTTTTGACACTTGGATTTGGTACAAAAGCCAACTTAATGATGGTTGGTGGGGCAGATACTTATTTGGATAAAATATCCAATAATGGAATAGAGAAGAATATTATCTTTTCGGATAATCCATTCGATGATTTTGATGATGTACTCACGAGAACAGGTTTGGGTTACGATGAAGAATATTTGGATAGCGTAGGGCATGCTGAAGTGGATGGAGGAGCTTATTATGAGTCCCTAACAAAGCATAAACTTTGGCTCTGTCCAGTAACTAAGTATGTATTCGGAAAAGACTATCCAAAAAGGATTTTCGTGAAGTACTTAGGAATTTGACTATTGAAAGAATCTTTTCGGAATAAAGCTTTCTTCGCCCCACAAACTAGCTGTGGCATAATCTTTTTTGGTTCCTAAAATTCTTAATTCCAAAACTTCTTGAAAAGACGAAGGAGGACGAATTGATTGATGAATTGTTGGATGCTGTAGATCTATCTACTTATGGGCTAGAGCGTACTCGATTAAATCAAAAGATCGGATTGGATGACGCTGAGACAGAATTAGACCCTCAACCCCCAAATCTAAGTGGTGCGCATTGAGAAGATGAAAAGACCCATTGGATGAGATTATCAGGTCTTTTCATGAACGATGTATTCACGGATGGGAAGCTACTCCAGAATATCAGCGGTTTAAGTTTCTAATCTTGAGCAAGCATATTCAGGCATATCAGGATTATCAAACCAAAGTTGTCGAAAACAAGGACAGCCAAAACCTGGATTTGGCATTTAAAAAGATCTTGGATGAAGTCATGAGCCAGCAACGCAAAAAGGAACTAGACCTCTATCGCCTTTATGCCAAAGACGAATCCTTTTATCGAGCATTTTTTGACACGATGAAGAGGATGGTGGATGGGAGAGGGATTGGGTAGTTAAATGCTTTTCATTGACAAAAAGTAACTTTGAAATCAAAAATTAAAGATTCTATGGCGCCTACCTAATTTGGGGGATGATGGTTCAATGTCTATAGTGCAATTGCAACTATACTTCTGGACGAATTTTCCTATATAGTCTTTTCCTTCAAGGACCTCAATCATTTTTTTCACCTTGTTTATCTTATTAAACCAGAGTTCCATCCCTTTATGAATTCCATGTATGGTAGGATTTGAAGGAATAAAATTGTTAGAAATATAAGACTCTCGATCTAGTGGATGTCCAATAACAGTTATTGAGTAATCCGTAATAAAATAGCGATCTGATTCTTTGAAAATATCGCCAGGGGGAAAGTAAATGTGCAGTGAAACAGTAACCTTTATTTCTTGGCAAATTCTTTGAGTAAGTGCCCTAATATATTTTTCTTCCGGATTGAAAGTAACTATATCTATTTCGAATGTTCCTTTCAATCTTTTTGGAATAAAGACCTTTAGAAATTCAATTAATTTCTTGATTTTCGGACCTGTTGAATCCTTATTTTGTAGCAAATAAGGGTCTAATATAATTAGACTTGAACAAGGGTGTTGAATACGATCGGCTTGCGGAATATCCTTTGTCGTAGATTCCACTGAAAACGACTTTTCAAGATAAAAGGGTTTTTCAAGAAAAGATTTTCCCAATACAATTTTCCCATATTTATCAGAGAATTCATTGCAATGTTTACTTGATTGATTAAGAAAATAAGAGCAATTGACTTTATCAAAATTATGGCCCATTTCATTAGGAAATAAATTTGGTTTATCTGCCAGAGTACTGTTCCTTATAAGCTTTCGTAATAGAATCTCTTTAAAAGTTTGAGCCAATTCGCCATCTAAATGTCGAAACTGATTCAGTTCATCCAAAGTAATATCTGTATAGCAATCACTAGCCAAAAGCAAATTTCTAATCCTTTTCAAGCTTTCATGATTTGTTTCGGCATTATCTTCCAAATTGTGAAGATCAGAATGCCTTGACCGTAAAACCTGCTTATTAAACTCCTCAAGAAATTGTGATGTAAAATACACTTGTGGAAACTTCATATTCAATTTTGACGCTCATGGTTTAACATGAATAAATCAAAAGCAATGTTATCAGATTCATCAAAGAATCCTGAGCCAAATCCTCCCGTCAAACGACCATTTGGTTCAATCTGAATAGTCCGAAATAGAGAATCTTCCGCTTCTTCTGAGCCAGGCTTATTGAAATAATAAATCGTCACTGCATCAGAATTTATCAAATCTCTTTTTGCGATTAGATACTGTAGCTTTCTGATCAAATATTCACTGTGAGTTTCTACAATGAAGCGAATTCTAAATTTGGCAGCAGCATAAGCAATCAGCTCAGCAATTTTTGATTGAAACGCAGGGTGAAGGTTACTTTCAGGTTCTTCAAGTAAAAAGAAACTATCCCAGTAAGTTGGCTCAAGAACATCATCAAAAAGGGGAGGGAGAAAAAATCTCTTGTCTTTTTCACCAAGATGCGCAACTAGTGCAATCTTCATAATAATTGGTAATAATTGTGTATAGCCAAATCCCAGATCTGATAACAAGACCTTGCCTTCACTCCTTACAAGATATACTTCGGTAAGGATATTTTTGTGATTCGCAACTTCAATGGTATCTCCAAAAGCAAAAGCTTGCAATTGAGATTTTACAAACTCTTTGATCTCAGAATTAAAAACAGCGTTTACTTTTTCATATTGAGTAAACAATGAAAAAAGACCTTTATCTTCTTTGGTATAGTATTTTTTTGAATCCGATCTCAAGGAAGAAAAATGGCTAATGGCTTCAAAATTATAAAATATCTGATTTACAGAACTCTTAAGTACATGCTCTGAAAAATCCTCATAAAAAAAATTACCATAATCTGTTCTATTTAGTTGAAATCCATGATGTTTAAAATTTAATTCTAACCAAGAAATTACCTCTCTTCCGACGGTTCTCAATCCATCCACAATAGACTGATTAAAAAATCGCATCTCATTCTTATTCCATCCTGTCTCCATTTTAAGACCGCTGGTCTTTAATTCCTCCAATGCTTCTAAATAGATCTTATTCTCATCACTTTCAGGATTAAGATTAAAAAGTTCATCCCTATTTGTTAACCAATATTTTTGAACCCAATCTTCATACGGATCGTCATAAATCCTTTTTTTAATATTTACATTGAGTACCTCATCATCTAAATTTTTTATGAAGTACTTTATATCAATTCTATATGTAATATTCCCTCCTATTTCATCATCAAAATCCCTGAATGCAGAAAAAATCAATTCACCGTCACTAGTAGAAATAGAAAATGAATTAAGCAAACCTTTATTATCATCTTTCCCAGTCAACTTATACCCAAGTTCGATCAATCGGACCCCCATATATTCTACATAACTGGAAAATGAAAAATACATGGTATCGCTTTCACTGTCATAATTCAATGAATTTTTGAAATCGTTCAGTTTGTGGTTACCTACAGAAAAATCAATCTCTTCGATAGACTTATTTTTTTCAAAGTTAGCCTTTAGAAGAAGGATGGCTTTAATTAGGCTACTTTTTCCAGAGCTATTGGTTCCGGTCAAGACAGTTATGGGAGCTAGATCGAAGGATGTTTTTTCTTTGAAAAGCCTGAAATTTTCAAGACTAAAGTGATTTAATACTCTCATATATTATTCTAAGACTGGTATAGATTTAATAGAACCCCACTAAGAAGATTCCGAAATGATGTCAAATACAAAGTTGAGACACTATTTAAATATTATTTAAAGAAGAAAGCTTATTAAATTAGTTTGGAATACTAGAATAAAAATCAAAAGGAAAAATCTATCATTACTTCTCCTTCAAATACTCTCCAAACTTCTCAAGTTCATTCAAAACATTTTTCAAAATCCCATACCTCCACATAGCTTCCTCAAATTCTTTTGATTGGGAGTAGAATTTTTTTTGAAAGTAGAGGTTAAATAGGGTTTCATTTGTGTAATCATACACGGCAACCTTATCATATTTTAATCTATCCAAAAAAAAGAGTTTAATCAACTTGAAGTCAACGGATTTAAAATTTGAAAAATCAAGGGTTATTGCCCGATCATTAATTCGGATTGAGATTCCTTTTAATGGATAATCGCTAATAGTTAAAGATTCAAGTTTGCCTTCTTTTTGCTGGTTTTCAACTTTTGGAAAAACAGTCTTAATTTGATCGACTAAAATTTTATTCATTTTTTCAATTCAATTGATTTTGATCCAAACGTCTTCCTTATATAAAATTGTTCTAAACAGGAATCCAAGATTAGATATTTATTGTAAAGTCTTTTTGCACTTGCCATTCTCTTCATTTCCTGATGATTGACTTTATTTTATCAAGCTGAGATTTGCCGTTGCGCTCTTCTGATTCTGAGCTTTCAAATTCCTTTGAAATTGCATCATATTTTATTGATTTCAGCCAAATTTCTGGTAACTCATCAGTTAAGAACCCTTGGTAACCATTATACATGACCTGTTCAATATTTTCGACACACTCCCACTCACCTCCAATTTTTTTAAAATGAACCCTATTCAATAATAGTTTAATTAATTCATCCTTAGATTTTCCTAGACCAGACAAGATTTCTAAAAATCTTCTGATTAGGACAATTTTTAAATCAAGTTTGTAATTAGGATTATTGTTTGAATCGAAATATTGAATTGTTTTTTCTTCGGCCATTTTTAAATCCCAAATAGCCAATTTGAAATTTACGTCGCCGCCTTCAAGGATTTTTTTTAAAGCACTTTCAATAAGTTGCTCTTTTTCTGATAGTTCCTTAGTTTCTTCCATTTAATATTATTAAGAATTTCTATCTATTGATTGAAATAAAATGTGGTTTTGTACACTATATACTACGATAATTTTCTCTAAACTTCGCATTAGGCCAATCTTCTACCTTGTGAGTAATCAAAAACCCATTATGGGTGTACTCCTTTTCTAATTTTAAAAGAATGAGTTTATCCAATTCCCCACTTAGTAACCTTGTATAGACTGAAAAATGATAACGGTAGGAGTTACTAGATCCTGGAGTATCAGGGAGTTCAAAAAACACTCCATTTAAATATTCAAAGACATGCCTGAATGAATTCATTTTCCCTAAATGATTTAGGTATTTAAAATCCTTTTTCTCGATAATTATTTCTTCTCCATGAATAGCGTTTTCTAATCGCTCAACCTCTAGAATAAGTTGGTTAAGTTTTTCTTTTATCTCCTTCAATTCGTTTAGCATAGACTTTCAGATTTTATTGAGATTACAAAAGTTTCCATCCCCACTTTTCCTTTTTGGAGTCATAGGTTTTGATAATTTGTCCTTTAAAGTATTGTCCATCGCTAAGCTTATACTTGGTAATAATTGAGGGATGGATAAAAGCATCCCCAATAAACCCGAAGCTTACTCCGGGTTTGATTTTGACTATACCCTCCACCTCCTTTTGAAATTGGGATTTGAAGGAATCATCTGATGCTTTTTTGCAAGTCAAAACATTGTAGCGCCCTCCTTTGGTCCCTCCATTGAATCTTACCGATAACACTTCTCCCGGCTGGACTTTCTTTATAAACCGATCGAATTTGAAGAAACCAAACTTTTCTTCTGAAGCGATAAAATTGAGTATGCTTTTTTCGGAATTAACAAATTCTACGATAACCGACTCTTCTGGAATATCGGAAAAGAGTATTTCCTCTGCTAAATAAGCATGTTTTCGGTAAAAGGATTTATTTGATTCCTGCCCCTTTGCCTCAATATACCATTGTTGGTTGACCCATTGGTTTATGATTGAAGGGATTTTATGGCCATAGGATTCTTTTACTTTAAGGATGGATTCGATTTCTGTCTTTGCCTCCGAATATAGTCCTTTTTGAATCATGACATCCGCAGTCTTTTGTCGAACACCAACAAGCATCTCCTCAGCACTTGGACAAAGTAGAGCCCTGCAATGACATGAGAACACCTTGTCAGAGTTTTCCTCTACTGCCTCAGCTAAAATTTCCCATACCCAGAAGTCATTTTGTTTTTTTCTAGCGAAGGGGATCAATGCCGATAAGACATTTTCTCTATCCCCTAAAGCTAACAGTAATTTGGCTTGGAAGTAAGGAGGGTATTGATAGCTAGGATAACTTTCACTAAGAGCCTCAAGTCTGGGAATGAAGTCTTCTGCCTTATCACGATTAAAGTAGACATTACCTAAAGCATCTCTTTCAGGTAAAAGATGTTTAGCATATGAAATATATACTTGCTCCGCTAAAGCCATAATTTCTTTCCCATTAGGAAGCTTCTCCTTTTGGAAATCATGTTCGTTCAAATTTTCAAGCCCCCACCAATCGATAAAGTCGAGGTAATATTCGGTCCCTTTTAAGCCTTTGTGAAAGCCTTTTAAAAGAAAACTATATCCATCTGAAGGTTTCGAAAAATGGAAATTTTGGATTAAATCAGCTATCAGCTTGATTTTTTGTATTGGAATGGATTCCTCCTTGGTCAACGCAAACAGAAGTTTCCCTATTTGGAAAGACAGGGAATCGAAAAGCATTTTTTCACCTTCTGGCAGCTCTAATTTTACTAATTGGTTTAACCATATGACAAATTCCTCAAAGTTTTCAGAGCTGGCATTAGTTTTCAGGTATTCATAATATACCCAACTTAGATTTCGCTTGGTCCAGATATTTTCCGGGTTTTCATCGAATTCAGCTTTAGCCATTTCCAACGCTTCTTCAAGTCTTCCGGATTGACGTAGTTCTTTGATTTCTTTAGCTGGCATACTCCTGAAGCTTATGAATTAATTTATTCAATTTTTGATCATTTTCTCCCAATAAGGATTTTGGATTTGCACTTGTCAACTGACCTTTACCATTAAAATAGAATTGGATGTAAGCTGCTTTGGCATCCGTTTTCAGGAAATAATTTACGAAAAACTTATCTGGCTTTTCCTCAACATTGGTGATGGTGATATCTATTTCTTCCGTTGCCAAACGCATGATTCCCCATAGTTTTTTGAGAACTTCAAGGGAAGGGATATAATCAATAGAATAAAGAATTTGATAAGGCCGATTAACCAAATCGAGTAATGCCTGTTTCCAAATGACATTGGAATTTGGCAAAGCATGAAATTCGTTGAAAATACCAGCGCCATTGTGATCAGATTCAATCTGGATGATTTGATCCTCACATTGGATAGTATATCGCTCACGGTATTCTCCCAAACTTTGGACAAGCGTGATTTGATAAGGTGAATTATCCAGTTTTTCTTGGAGTTCCCAATACTTCAGACTTTTTGCGAGATGCTGATTTTCTTTATGAAATGGAGAAATGGGAATCAAATCAAGGCTCAACGCATTGCTTGGAACCTGAGATACAGCCCCAATAGGATTAATCTTAAATTTTGAAAAAGGAGTAATAAATGGTGCGTTGGTCGCAAAAAACTTGGATCGAGCTCGGGTTGTCGCAGTATAACTCCATCTTAAAGGATCATCAGCCAAACCGGTCCGCCCATAATAATCGACAAAAACTGTATCCCATTCTCCACCTTGGGCCTTGTGACAAGTAATTGCGTAACCGTATTTAACCCTAATTGCATTGAAATATGGATCTGTTTTCAATCGCTCCTTAAATTCCGGTGAACCAACTCTAAGAACCAATTTCCCTAGGTTTTTATTTTTTTCCTGTTCTTCCTTGAAGCGCATCACAAAATCCACATACAAGGCTTTCATTTCAAGGATGTGAAGGTCTCTATTGGGGGAGTTGAGAAGTGAGTCAATAATCAGGCAATTCAAGTCCTCAAGTTGATTTGCCATCCGGATCGAAATTTCCCGAAAAGTTAAAGTAATATGTTTTTTTATTCGTCGTCCTCCAATGATATCATAAACGGGGATATTTCTGCGCTCCAATGTAACTGGGTTTACGCTCATTACTTTAGCCATTTCCCCATTCATTAACTCTATTCCATAGGTATGGTAATTATTATGAATAATCATTAATACATCACCAGTTTGAACAGTAGTTTGATTTGGGAAAAGTTTTTCTCTAACTCCGATATTGTATTGGTGGCATTGGCTATTGCTAAAAGAGATAATTATACCATTACCAATTTCAGGAATTGGGAATTGGTCTACATATTCTTTAGGTACTTGGTCTGTTGGTATTTCAAAAGAATTGATCTGGTCGAAGTCAAGTTGATAAAAAGATTTTTCTTTTTTTCCAATAAGGGATCTGATTCGAAACGCATTTTCCAAAATGCTATTTTGCTCCTGCCTTTTGACTGAAGTTAGTGTTGCAGAGGCAGTTTTTAATCCTAAGGATTGGAAAAAATCTTCATTTAAGGCAAATGAATTTTTATCACCCACAGGAGGCAACTGTGCTGGATCACCTACAAAAATCAATTTGCATTTGGAAACAGGGATTTTGGAATATGTGATCAAATCCTCCAAAAGAATTCCTGTGCCAAAAGTGAATAGTTCATGCTTTGATTCCTTACTAGAGATCATAGAAGCTTCATCAATGATTAAGACGGTTTCATTTTCCTCCATCTCTCTAATTGGGAAAAAATAATGAAATGATGAACCTGCTTCATCCTTTTCATCATCAGTTGTTTTAAGTTCTTGGAAATTGTAGATGGATTTATGGATAGTTTGACCAAACTCGGTTTTATCTCTTAGAATCTTAGCAGCCCTACCTGTTGGAGCCATAACTTGCACTGGCTTATTGAGGTCTTTTAAATGATCGACAACTCCTTTTAGAATTGTTGTTTTACCGGTTCCTGCATATCCTTTAAGAATGAAGACCTGATCATTATTATCTAAAAATAGATCCATATCCCGCAATGCCTTTTCTTGGTCTTCGCTTAGGGATAGATGTTTAAAATGTTTTAAAATGCTCATAAGTTCAAGTTAAAATCAAAGTTATTGAGCAGTTATGCGACCAATTCGCACAAGTGAAATAGGCTATTGAAATGCTATTGAAATTTTTCTCTTAACTTATCAAGGCTAGGGTTTATGTTGCCTAATGAATTAGAATTCAACTGTAACTTTAAACCCTTATTGATTCCTTCAAGGATATTTTCTTTCAAACCTTCAAGAGTTTCGTAAACTTTATGAAATTCTTCCTTTCTTTTCGAAATAATAAAATTGCCTTTATTTAATATTCCTTTTTCATAACCATTTAGATTTCTTATATCTGGAAATGAGTCATTAAAGCCCAGTTTTTGATATTCAATCAAGGTTTTATCGTCATCTTGTTTGGAAAGTGAATTTCTATGGCTCAATTCGTTTCTAAAATCATTTAGAAAAAATAGATGATCTATGTATCTCTTGCTAATTTGAAGTAATCCTTTGAGAGCTTGTAGTTTATATGAATAATTAATATGAAAAATAGATTTTGGGGTTTTGCTTGGATTATAATTACTAAGGTTTTCCTTTAAGTACTTATCTAATAATGAGATTTTAGATCCAGATGCTTTTATGAAAAAGAAATTGATCATTTCTTCAGCTTGAAGATGAGCATACCTACAGAATTCCCCAAAATCCTTTTTATGGTTTGGAGTTCCTTTTTCAAATCGGCACATTTCTAAACAGTCTCTAAACAGCTGCTCTTTGGAAGGCTCTTCAAAGCCAGAATAGTCAATTAAATTTTGTAAATCAATAGCTAGGTATTTCCGAATTAAATTTACCTTCTGATCTAAATTTATAGGATTAGAATAGGATGAATGATTTTCCGAAACGTTTTCTGAGTGCGTACTGAATTGTTTAATAAGTTGATTTTTAAACCATTCATTTTCCGGTAGCTCGGACAATTCACTAATTAAATTAAGAAGGGCTGTTAGTTTCTTCTTTTCCATGGATTAGCTTTTCTCATTGTATAGATCCATTGCTTTTTCGATTCCATCGTTGATCAATAAATCAACCACGTCCTCTAAAAATTCTGCTCTAGTTTTCTTAATTTCTGTTCCTCCAATGTTTGCTAAAACATCAAATCTATTTTTCAACTTCAAATAAGATGAGGTTTCTCCCACTACCATTTTCAAATAATCCAATTTCCCTTTTATGACTCTTGCCATATCAGCTTTATCATTTTTAACATGGCTTTTATCAGCTTTATATCTATCTAAAAAGAATTTTGAAGCTTTTTCATATCCATACCTTTCCCAAAAGTATAGCCACATCCTAAGTTGCTTAAGATAACGCTTAGGTACGTTTACTTTTTCATTAACAATAAGTCCTGTAACCTCTTGGCGATATCCTTTTCCTTGAACCCTAGTTTTACTTTCATTGATATAAAATCCTTGATCTAAAATAATCCGATTTAATTCAATTTGGAAATCACTGCCCTCCTTAAAAATATTGTAATTTGAGCTGAAAGTTATATCGTCTGCATATCTACTGTATTTCAAACCAAACCTTTTGGCGAGGCCAGATAAAAGATAATCAAGTCGTTGGCAAACAATATTGGTGATTACTGGTGAGGTTGGAGCACCTTGTGGTAAAACTGAGTTTTTGACTTTTATCCATTCTCCTGAATCATTTTTTCGCTGAACTTCCATTTCGGTACAGGATATAGCCGCAATTAGATTGGCAATACCTAAACGATTATCTTCAAAAGGTTTATTTATTGAAACCCTATTTTTGATATAGTTACCTTCAATCGAAAAGTATTTATGGCCTGTTAACTTTAATAAATTCCCATACTTCACTTCTTGAGGAACCTCCTTAGAGGTTTCTCTATTCAAATTGAAAGGTTTAAGCTGAAGGCACTTCCAAACTCGAGCTTGATTGATACTTGGGAAAAAATCCTTCAAATCCAGATTGTAAACAAATCTTTGACCCACATGGATTCGGGCATTGTCAACTATTGATCTTTCCCATACAAAGCCCAAAGCTGCTTGATGTGGTTCAAAGAGGCAATGCAATAATATGGAGATTGTTTTTTGTAAGGCTTTTAGACCATTAACTGGGGCATGAATATTCCTTTCCCCACCAGATTTCTTTTTAATCTGGAATTCAAAATATCTTTTTCCACCAAGTTTTGGATTCCCATACCAGGTTAGTTGTTTCAGTTCAAAAGGAACTGTTTTCTCCCCATATATCATGGGTTTAATCTCATTCAATAATGTAATAAAATCCTGTTTCGTTTGAATTTTCGCAAACGTCTCTCTAAGGTGTTGAACTTGGCTTGGATCTAATCTCATAAAATATTCGAAAAAATTCCTGAGGGTCTATCGCATTATTCTTCATTTATACCCTGCTTAAGTTTGTTAAAGCTTAAGTACTGTAGTAGAATATTGTTTCATTGTTGTTCCCATATGCTCAGTTCCCACGACCATCCTGAGAGGAGTAGGAGCTGTTCGGAAATTAACCAAGAAACCTTCATCTCGGATTGAACCGAGAAACCAACCGATTTGAAGACCTAAAAAGGCACTTCCAGTTAGCACGAGTCAATAATTTGCGATAGACCTTCAAAGAACTGAGACAAAACAAAACAAAATCTATGCAGTCTTCATGCACTGATTGTTTTTTGGTAATTTGTCGTGTTTCGAAAATAGAATAAAATGTCAACTAACAAAAACGCATTAATACGATATAAAGTACTTGATAACTGCTTCAGAAATCCAGGCAAGCGTTATTTCATTGATAATCTGATAGAAGAGTGTGAAAAAGTATTGGCTGAAATTGATCCCGAATCTAAAGGGATTTCAAGAAGGCAAATTTTTGATGATATAAAATTTATGGAAAGTTCAGAAGGTTGGTCGGTTGATTTGGAACGCCATAAGGATGGGAAGAAAGTTTTTTATCGATACAAAGAACTTTCCTTTTCTATCAATAATATGCCTCTCAATGAAGTTGAAATCGATCAGCTAAAAGAAGCTATAGACATATTAACACAATTCAAGGGGATGCCCCAGTTTGAATGGATTAGTGAAATGGTTCCAAAACTTAGTCAAGGACTTTCCATTCATGATTCTGGAAATAAGCTGATGGAATTTGAATCAAATGAATACTTAAAAGGGAAAGATCATTTGGGAGTGCTATATAACGCCTTGCGGTACAAGAAGCCATTAAAGGTCACCTACCATCCTTATCAGGATGAAAATCCTCATATTCTCACTCTACATCCCTACTTTTTAAAACAGTATAATGGGAGATGGTTTTTGTTTGGCTTTAATCCTGGCTCAGGAAAGTCAGACTGGAACCTGGCTATTGATCGAATTTTAGAAATTGAAGAATTATCAATTGAATTTGTTGAAAATACTGAGATTAAGTGGGATGAATATTTTGAGGATATGATAGGTGTGACAAAACCGGAAGGGGAGGAAATACAAACTATCGTCTTACATTTTTTTGGAAAGACTGGGAAATACATTTTTACCAAACCTCTTCATGGATCCCAAAAAGCAAAATGGATGGAGGAAAATATCTTAGAGGTTAAGCTAGATGTTATTCCTAATTATGAGCTAGAAAGGTTGGTTCTTTCTTATGCAGAAAGTGTGAAAGTAATTGAGCCAAAAAAATTCAGAGAAAAAATACTATCCCGATTAGAAAAAGCCATTCTATTATACAACAAGTAGCGGATTTTTTTAAATTTTAGAAAAATAGGAATGTTTTGATAGGATCTGAAGAATTTGAAATTGCAAACACGAAGCTAATCGTGTTAAAAAATAGTTTTGAGTCTTACGATGACCAATTCGAAAGGATTCAAAGTTACCTTAGTAATGATCCGGATAGTGCCATTTTAAGAATCACAGCAATTTTAGAAGATATTTTTAAAAAGATTTGGAATCAGGTTTTACAAAACTCTGAACCACCAAGTACTTTATTCGAAATTCTACAAAACGATTCAATCAAGCAGGTCATTCCAAATAATATCCTTTCTAGGATCCATAATTTGAGGATATTGGGGAATTTATCCCGGCATTCTAGCATAGATGCTCCTGCATCCACTGAGGATGCTTTAATATCAATTCACCTTCTATTTACAGTGATGAATTGGTATAGGTCTCAATTTTTTGATTTGCCTGAACTACCTGAACCAGTTCAAGCCCAATTGACTTTTAGAGAATATTTAAAACAAATGTTTACTGATTATAGAACTTTATCATTGATCCTTTTTCAGGCAATCTTTTGTTATGGTTTATTTAGATACCATGAGTACTTGCCAAGTGATTTAGAGGCTCCATTTAAATACACCTATGAAGGTGTTTTTACTAATTTCGGGGTCTCTAGTTCAGTTTTTTCAATGATATACTGTATGGTTCTCATTTTGGTATCATCGATATTTGCTTGGTCTATTTTCAAAGAATTCAGAAAGCAGGGGTATATTTCAAGAATATGGTCGTTTGAGCTGATGTTTTTTGTAGTATTTAACGGACAATTTATTTTCTTGGCTATTCTTGATCCTTTTACAGTGCTTTGGTGAATTAACGAATTGCAAATGCTTTAATCATAAGAATTTCTAATTTTTAGTTTGTAACCTTGAAAGTTCTCCGGCAGCCTCAAGAGGTAGTGGATTATTCCTTTTAGGTTTAGTTTAAAATTTTGAGAAAAAGTATTTAATTTCTTTTTAAATATTGATGAAATATTTTCTGTTGAGACCTTCGATAAAAATTCACAGTTGCTTTTGGCCCTTAGCCAAATTTATAAATGCCAAAAAATGAAAAAGGAGAAGAAAAAAAATATTCACATTAGTGATGGATGCCTTCCGTTATTCATATTGGTATTTATTTTATTTGTAATTCGTGTAACTATAGCTCGTGGCAAAATATGGGAAAGCAATATCGTGGATTTGTTATTGTTTTTTTATTGGTCAGGAATTGTATACATGGTTCTTGTATTTCTAGTGAATAAAGCTAATGAACCTAAAAAAAGAACGAGAATAGAAATATTGACCACCTCGATAGAAGAACATAAAAAACAGATAGAAAAATTTATCGATATAGGTGGAAAGTTTAAGGATACTTACCAAGTAGATAATTCCCAATTTTTATCATATCATTTGGTTGAATATTTTAATGAAAAAAGAGAATTGGATTTTTTAAAATCAAAAGGATGGTTTTCAAAATCAGAAGTTTATAAAAAAAAATCTGATCATGATCTCCGGATGAAATTAATCGCTGAAATAATTAAGAAAAAGGGATTAAGTGGTTATGTGTTTTGGGGAGGTCTTTATGAAGGGCAGGCTTACGAATTATATTTCGGGATAAATGAATGTGAAACACCTGGATGTTATAATCAGGTAGGCGAAAATTGGCATAAGCTGTGTCCAAATTGTTTCTTTGAAAGTAAACAACACCAATAATTGTAAGTTAAACCTAAATTCATCTTAAATATTTTTTGTAATCGTTGCATCCTAATCTTCAAAAAAATGATTCTTTAAGCTAAGTGTAGAAGTATTGGAATTAGAAACTTCACTTTATACGATCAATTCAAAGGTAATGCCCCAAGAAAGTATTTTATAAACAAATACTCATTCGATTGAATTTGTATTTCTCTTTTTATGAATACATCAAAAATTATCTATAGTCCGAAACTGAACTATCATTATAGAGTCTTAATAAAATCAAAATTAGTTTCCAAACAAGGTCTTAAACTTTGATCATTTGTACCAATTTGAAAGTAGTTGCCTGCTAATGATTGGAAATAATCCAAGCCTCTTCCCATCACAATTCTCCAACCATTGGATGTAGTTATTTCCCTGTCATGAACGGTTGAAGAAAACTCGAAACTAAAATCTAATTCATGCTCGAAAAGGCTATTACCAATCTGTTCAAAAGCATATTTGTTTTCTTTTTCTTGTTCTAAATCATCTGCAGATGTCACTAAGTGAAGTTTCTTACAATCTCCGATTTTTACCAAGAGTTCGGCAAACTTTAAAAAATTGGAAATCTGATGTTTTTGCCTAATATAAGGATCTTGTATAGTTACGGATTCAGCACCAATTAAGTAATCCTTGAAAACATCTTCATAGCTGTAACCCACATCACCATAGCGGATTTTAAGATTCTTTTCAATTGCCTTTTTTGTAATGAAATCATGATTTTCCAAATTCGGCAAATCATTTTTTGGAGTGGGAGAGGGAAGGTCAATTGATTGAACTTCTATGTCTTCTTGATTTTCGGAAGAAATGGTTGTTAAAACTAGTTTGCTTTCAGGACAATAGATTACCTTCTCAATACCTTTACTATTGAAGTAAGACAAATCTATACGACTGTATTCGTCATCCTCCTTCATTTTATTCATCTGCTCCTTTACCCGTCTTCTTCCTTCAATAGCGTACTCTAAAATTTCTTCAAATTCTTGATCGGTAGGGTTTGCGTCCGGGTGAATTAGTTTAAGGAGCCCCATTGTTGTTTTTTGGATGGCTAAATCATCCCTGCCCTCTACATTGGGACCTAGTTTCATTTTCTCAGAAAGAATATTGCTGTAAGAGCTATTGTTTTTAAACATGTAATGAAAGGCTTCAGCAAAATAATCCGTAATCAATCCGTAGTTTGATGCAAACCATCTTGGGTCCATTTTTGGTATTTCCCATCCCGGAAGGTAAAAGAAAAACCTGTCCTGAATCGCAAAGTCAAAGGCTTTAGGCAGTGTTAAGAATAATGAATGTTTGTCTGATTTTACTACTTGCTCGATTGATTGATCAATATTACCAACAAATGCAAAACTAGCATTAGCGATTACTTCTCTTCCTCGGCTAAAACGACCCTTTGCCATGTAATCCTTCATTATTTGAACTGTATCGGTATCTTTTATGTCAAGATTTCCTACTTCGTCAAAACCTATGGTATCCCAAAAACCGACCAGTCCAACTTTCTTTCTTGCATTATTATAAAGAAGAGTAGCGGTACTGGCTTTACCACCACTAATTAAGGTACAGTATGGAGAGAATTCCGTGTAGAAGTGAGATTTTCCTGTGCCTCTGGGGCCTAATTCAATGAAGTTATAATTGGCCTGAACCAAAGGAATCAATCGAGCTAAAAAATGTAATTTAAGTCTTTTGCCTTCTGGAACCCTTCCTTTGTATTCATTTGGAAGGTTATCGATAATTTCAGGGTTTATCCCTACGCTCCTCAAGACAACATCTATCCATTCTTCAGTAGAAAAATTCCGTCTGCCTTCTAAAAATTTATTGAAATCAAATCGGGCTAGCTGAATCGGCTTTAATTCTTCAATGTAGAATGCATAATTGTCTTCCTCTATGGGATTGTATCCCACAACAACTTCTGCCCAAACGCCTCCTTCCAAAAGCTTTTCATTCTCTTTATAGAATTTTTCGCTAATAGCTAGTCTGTTTGAACCAAAATTCTCCATTTCAGCCCAATGACGTTTTTCCTTTTCGGTATATTTTACATGAATTCGATCGATAAACTTATGTCTTCCTTTTTGCTGTACAAGTGATTGGGCTTTATTAGCCTCATTTGGTCTGACATAATTTTTTTCAACTACTTCTAAGACAGCTTTTTTGCCTTCAGCTATTTCTTCTGGATCATCCGTAGCACAATATTTTGCCAAAAGAAACTCCAATACAAACGATGGAACATTAGCGGCTTTTTTGATATCATGAACCAAATCTTTTCTGACAACCTTGCCAGGAAAGCATTCATTTAATTTGATGTCTAATGCGTCCATAGGTTACAAATAATTTGTGGTTAGGGTTAATTCGGATAGGATTAATCCTGAAGAAGGGGATTTGGCAAAAACTGTGAACTCTCCTTCGAACTCCTCATCCATAGCCAAGGAAAACTTCAAGGTTTTTCCTTGTTCGATTTCCAAGTATCCGGTAGTTGAATTTACATTCTCAGAAGGGGTTAATACCCCTACTGGCTTATTTCCACTCATCGCTTCGATCTGGATATCTAGATTTCCACCAAATAGTGATTGGCTAAAGGATGCAATTTCCAAAATCGGCCTCATCGTTGTGATTTCTCCAGAAGTCTTTCCTTTATAGGTTAGATTTACCTGAATTTCATCTTTTCGAATGACTTTTTCCGGTCTAAAAGTCATACAAGGGGTAATAATCTCCTGCAATGATATTCCCTCATGGAAGAATTGTTTCCCCTTTTCATAAGTGGCAAAATTCTTTAAAAAAAGAAATTGATCTACTTCAGACTGTACCCCAAGATCTGAGGCTTTTAATTCTAAATGGTAGGGATTTGTAGACCCTTTTCCTGCTAAGCATCTTGGTTTTTGCAAATACCATTCTCCTACTGGCTTTTCGGCTTTGTTGCCTGCCTTGTACTCATGCAGCAAAACAAATCCATGATCTGAACCAAGGACAAATTCCTCGTATCCCTCTTCTTTCAATTTAGTGGAGACTTTAAGAATTTTGGTTAGAGCCTGCTCTATTAGTAGCTGTGCATTGTCCGGTGAACTTTCACCCGCTTGGTCAATTTCGGTAGTTGTAACAAAAAGTAATTCTGAATGAATATATTTCCCTGCCAAAACATCTTTTTCCCAAGCCCATGAAGCCTTGTCTCCATAAATTCCGGCTACATATTTGATTCTTGAATCTCTTGTTGAAGACTCTACATCCGATAGATAGGGTTCTAATTTGTCTCCTTTAATCCTGAGACTAAGATTTGAAAAAGCTTTAGGCATAAGAGCTGCCATTGCGAACTTTGTTACTGTAGGAATGAAAGCTAGAGAAGGTTGTAAATCTGTATCAAAAGATGCCCTTTCCAATCTGGATTTTAGTTGTCTGGCAAGCTCATAGCGCATTCCATCGACCAAAAAGTAAACTGTTTTTTTACCTGATTTGATCAAGGGCTCAACTTTCCTATCAAAAAGGTCGATATTTCTTGAAATAGAAAGGGAAGTAAGACCTTCCTTTTCAATGAGGGAAAGGAATAATTCTTGAAGATTTTCAGTAAAATCTAGGTAGGCATTAACTGCATACTTATGAACTGATCTCAGTAATTCGGAAACCGTGATTATTTCTGCAACATTTTTATCCAATTCACGATGAAGAGTATCTAATTCACATATTTCACTGGAATACCATTCCACAAGTGATTGGAGATCTTTATTTTGCTTTAGTTTGCTTTCTAATTTTATGGTTAATTTCTTGATCGAGAGTGCTTTTCTTCCAATCATCCAGGATAAACGTCTTTCCTCATCATAAGCACTCCAAATTGAGTTTAGCGACTGTTCCAGAATCAGGTTAGCATCATCCAGATTTCCTTTTAGAAGGAAATCCCTAAAAACCTTGAAATAAGCAGAATCCTCAAAGGAAAACGTATTGATATATCCCAAATTGGATTCATTGGCAAAAAGCTTGGGCAAAGAGAGTTCTTCACTTACCCGTATGGCTTGCTCTACATAGATTTCCTCTAAGTCTTTTCGTTTCCTTAGTAGGTTGCAGACATCATGAATTAATTGCTTTGCCTTAATATCCGCCAAGGGAACATCTTTCAGCTTGGAAGGAAGTGAGATGGGTAGATCATGAGCAAATTCACTGAAAAGAACTAGGTTCCAAAGTTCTTTACTAATCCCTTCCAGCTTTTGCTTTTGTAATCCTACTCCTAAAATACTCTTGGAAAAGGTTTTCAATTCCTTTACCCAAGTTTTATCAGATTGTAAAAAGTCTTCTTGCTGAGAAGATGGAGCTAGAATGGCCATTAATATTTCTACATAAGAACTGGCCTTTAAACCACTCTTTAGCTTAGGGTAATTATTTCCATCCACCAAGGCATCAATGGCATCAAAAGAGGGATGACTATCCTCCCTGAAAAATTCCTCGATCTTGGATTCCTTTTCCGGCAAGGCGGCCAAACACAATTGCTTATATTCATCGGCTGCCTCATTCGGAAATACTTTTCCTCCAGCAGAGAATATAATAAATGGGTCAAAAGTCAAATCATCTTGGTCTTTCTTAGCTTCAAATGGGACATATACCACAAGCTTTGCATTTTCATTTTTGGGCATCTCTTGTACCCAATAGTCCAAGGCTTCCTCACGTGCTAAGACTACATTTTCAGAGGCATCTACAACCTTGATATCTAAACTCTGAAGCTCTTGCACAATTTCTTTATAGAATCGGATTGGATCATAGATAACCAGCCCATTGCCTGATTCAAGTTTTTTCTGAAAATGTTTTTTTATAAACTCTCGTATCATTAAATCTTCCAAATATCTATTGCCCTTTCAGCTAACACTTTCGATCTTTTCTCAACTTCATTAAATCTAAACTCAGGATAATTATCTATAATCTCTTTTGTGACTTTGAAAGATGATTTTTGATATTCTACCAATTTGTCCTCAAAAGGATTATTTGATGCGTCAATATTCAATTTTTGACCAAGTAGGGTGAAATTTCCAATCTTGTTCACATAGTCTCCATGTACCAATTTTGAATTATTTCCTAGATATTTTTCCCAATCACCAAATTCCTTTTTCGATTTTTTTGTTGTAATTACCTGAGGAATAATGTGTTCCAAATGGACATCCATTCCTGAATTTATAGTGAATTCTCCTGTAGATGCATGAAGAGTGTATTCAATTTGCTCTAAAACATACTTAGCTCTATTGATGCTTCTTTTGTAGTCAGCCTTTGTAAAGTTTAATTTGAACTCTTGATCATCTGGCATGTCTTTCAATAGCCTTTCTTTAATTGCATTTTTTACATCCTCACCGTCTAGTTTATGGACCAAGTCTGAAAAAATATTATCCAAGACACCTGTTTGTCTGGAACAAATGTGTCTCCTTAACATAAAGACTGCAATCATCCTCAATATTTCTAGCTTGTCTGAATAGGAAAATTGTTCGCGTGAGAATAATTCCAAAAGGAATGTATAAGCTGGCACCGATTGAATTCTCTGTAAATCAAAAATGGCATTATTGATCTTTTGGTTAGCAAATTTCCTTTTCCGTATCAAAGAATAAGTTTTTGCATAACCTGCCAAATTTTTGGCAAATTCAGTTGCAGTAATTTTTTCAGAAGATTCAGTTAAATCCTTTTCTTGAATTTCCTCGATGATCTCATCTTCGGTATCTATTTCTTCCACGATCTCACTTTCAAAATCCTCAGTCTTGAGTCTTGAATAAACTCTATATTCGGCCAAACCCTCGCAATTTTTGACACTCTTAATGTAAAGTTTCTTGAACTCGTCATTTAAAAAGGTGTACGTAATTTTTCTTTTCAATTGAGAGCACATGTAGTGTCTGAAAAATTCGTCGGTAGATATACCATCCAATGAAACAATGATGTTTTTCCAATTTTCTTTAACAGATTCTAGCGTTTCATTGTCAAGGCTTGAAGCATGCCCAAGGAGAAAATTTTTGATAATATCCGTGGCACTCAGGCTTAACCCCCTGTTATTAATTGTTTCAAATAATTTATAGGCGTCTTTTGCTTGAAAAACATCCAATCTTATGATTAATACCTTATCCATTAATTTGAAATGGAAGGAATAAAATTCTTCATCAGTCAATTCTTCAAGCCAATCAGAAAAATATTGGAGGTTGTTCTTGAGGTTTAAATTTTGAATTGTATCTGAATCGGTTCCTTTCAAAACTTTGATATAATCCGGATTATCCAATTCCCCTAATTCAACCTTATTTTTCTTCACTCTATCTAAACCACTGGATGTTAATAGGCTGTCTATTTTTTGAGCCTCCTCAAAATCCTCTTTTTTCTTTAGTGATTTACTAATAGCAGTAAGCAATAAGGATAATGTTGTAATTCTCTGTTGGCCATCTATAACCTCTAATTGGTTAATATCTGCTGAATGTGCGCCTATGAGGCAAACGAGATTTCCTAGGAGATGTGAATCTTCATTTGTAAGGTATTTGATATCATTAAACAACTCCTTACACTGTTTCCATTGCCACGCATACCTTCTTTGATAGGCAGGAATATAAAATTGTTCATTTCTTGTACTAAAAAGTTGATTAATAGAGAGTGGGGTAGGGGTTATTTTCATAAAAATCTCGTTTGTTTTTCTTCTTTAATCTCCTTCGATTTCTTCTCCTTCTTTTCCTTCGATTTGACTTCACAGATATCCTCTAGGCCATGGGCTATAGCCATACTCAAATCCTTCTTACATTTCTCGCGAACTCGGTCAGGCCAGATACTATAGGCTAGGTGAGCCCAGTCATATTCTCCTTTTTGTAGCTTTTTCCAACAAGCTTCGGTGTCCTTTTTCCATTTCGAATGCCGGAAGAGATTATGCAAAGGTGCAGCATTAATCAAAACACCATCATCTTGATTAGGTTTGTATGGAAGCTGCGCTACTCGTAACAACTCCTCTTTGAAATTTACCAATTCCGCCAAAAATTCCTTTTGATCATTCAACTCCTTGGCCGAACCGTTGAATTGGAGTACATCCACCTCTTTGGCTATTTCCTTGATTTTAGGGTCAACCAATTCATTGACGATCTTAAACAGGGAGCCTTCATTTAATTTTGGATAGTACACCCAAATAGTGAATCTCCCGGAAGGCACACCCATATGCCAGTAAATAGGGGAGACCCGCTTGTTCCTCGTATAATCCCTTAAATGAGCATCAAAGAATTTATTGTGCTTGTCAAAAATCTCTGCAAGGTCATTTACTTTAAAATGTTCAATTAATTCATCCTCAATTGTCTCAAAGGTTTCCGGCCAAAAATATCGAATGACTTCTTTTAACTTATAGGTTAAAGGATTTATGTCAGATACGCTTGCTACTTCATCCAATACCTCAATTGGGTAAGGAGTATTCCAGATTTCTTTAATCCTCTCTTGATATTGAGGAAGGACTAAATCTAAGGTAGATTCTCTTGGTCCAAATAAAAATGGGCTGTGTTTTCGGGCTTTGAATAAATCTTCATCGCTCCATTCCTGTTTCCAGTTTTTCAAAAGTCTCACATCCCATCTACCATAAACGCATCCAACCAATATTGAAAAAATTGAGTGAATTATTTCTTCCTTTGTTTGATCAAATACTTTGCCCTCATTATCATTTCCAGCCTTTGAAATAATAGACTTAATATCTTCACGCTCTTCTTGGGTTATCCCAAAATAGTCATACACCCAATTATTAAGATTTGATAAGTCATTTAAATACGCCTCCTTGTTATTTTTTAAATTTTCTATTCGTATATCTGAAAACTTTGTAATGCTAGTCATTTTAAACATTTCATTGTTTACAAATGCAAGGCTTTTATCGTCGATATCAAAACAAGATTTAACCCGGGCATACTGACTTTCAGTCATTTCAGAAAGTCTTTGCTGAAGAACTAATGGTAACTCAGGGTAAGGAAGTTGATTAACAGTTCCATTGATAAATTTTGGCCTTTCAATCCACTCCATACTCAACTTTAAGCAATAGTCAATGTATTCGGAGTTCCAAAGAGAAACAGTAACTTTTGATTCTTTTAGATCCGGAAATACAGCTATACATCTGCCGCTTGTTGCAATATTTCCAAAAGGAATTATATGTGGTTGGAATTTTGCCGTCCTAAAGCTCCAACTCAATCCAGACCTATAAAAAACACCATAAGTATCCATTGGCCTAGATTTCAATTGTCCAGCACTGTTAAAATTATGTTTTAATTCAAAGCCGTCATTTTTAAAGAAAACGACTGTATCATTACTTGAAAAATATCTTGAACTTGAATCACTCATCAAAAAATAACTCCAATTATTTCCTAGGAATGTTGAGTTTCTTTCTAAAGCAATGTTTTTTTCATCAATTTCCCAAGAATTTCTAACATATCTGTAATTATCCGCGGTTTTTAGTGCAAGTCTTGCACCTCTAACTTCATTTTCAAATCTTTGAGATTTTTTAAAAAACTCTAAAGTTTTATTATCAATCCAATAGCAAATAGGTTCATTTGATATTGATTTAAATGATTCAGTATTAACTAAATAATAATCTTTTAATTGGTCTTTAATGATTTTATTTAAGTAGTGATCTTTCTTAGATTCTTTTGTTGCTCTAAAAAAACTTGATAAATTTTTTGAATATCCTTTACCGATTATATAGGCAGATACCTCAACCATTGCATCTAGAACACCTCCTCCTAGGTCAGCAAAATACCTTATATGGTTATTGGTTAATAATTCTTTTGAACGCCATGCAGTGAATGATCCAAGGAAAAAAATTGTCCGAGTTGTAATACTTCCCAGGTCTCCTTTTTTATCTAGCATTTGCAACATCCTATCGATAAATACAGAAGCCAGATCATATTTACTAAGTGGGTAATTTATTTCAATATAAACCTTCGAATTTTCAGATGCTGCTCCAAACGGAGGATTCATTACAATTACATCATATCGCTTCCGACATAATTCGATAAAGGCAAATCCTCTAGCGGTATCTTCTGCGAAAAGTAATTTTTGGAATGCATCTTCCCCCTCAGCGTTTTCTGCAAAGCTTTTCAAAGCCTTAAGTACTTCTTCTTCTGCGGTATCAAAAAAGTCCTTGGAGATTTTTTGGCCTTTTCCATAGATGGCTGCCATCTCAGCCGCTCTATTCTCTTCTTTGCTGCCAAAGAGGGACGCTTGTGTGGTGGAGTTTTTATACTGCTCGTATTCCTGTCGGGCGATTTCGATTTCTTTCTTGAGTTCCTCCTCAATCTTAAGCAGAAGACCCGTTTCCCCTGCCAGTTGCATTTTATCCCAGATAATCCTTACCAATTTCCCAATAGGTCCGGGAAGGGATTTAGAAAAGTCACTGAGCAGTTGCTTATCCCCAGGAAGTGGTTCTGCGATGACCAGATTACTTTTACTGATTGAAGGGCGGTCTGCCGGTTGGATATTCAATGCATCAAAACTCTTTTGAGCGCGCAACCATAAACTCAGTCCTGCGATCTGGATTGCTCTTGGGTCAATATCCACTCCGTGAATATTGTATCGTAAAATGAAGCCGGGAATTTCTCTGATGAAATCTTCCCGAAGGTATTGATCCCGTAAATCTCGAAGCAGAGCTGGATGATGATCCCATGCCTCGATATAGATCTGCTCAAAAAGATCAAAGCCATACAGCCCAAAGTGCATAGAACCACAGGCAGGATCGAGAAAGAGAATCTCACGGGGATCTTTGAGGGCTCTGAATTCCACATAATGTGCCCCATCTATTTTGGTCTCAGGAATAGCTTCCCCTTTCTCCAAAAAGATTTCTAAAGATTGCTTGACCATGTACTGGCAAAGGTCTTTTAGGGCAGTTTGCCCTTTGGTCATTTCATACCACTGTCTACCCAAGCTATTGTCCACTAAGAACTGGACGACATAGCGAGGAGTGAAAAACTGGTTTCTGACTGCCAGCTCTCTACTATTTCGTGGAGCATCAGATGCCACCCGCATTTCAGATATTTCTTCTCTGCTATTGTAGTATTGGTAGATCCACCCGATCGTTTCATCTTCTCTCCAAAGGTTGATAGGCTGGTGTCCAGCTTCCCGATAAATATTCAGTTCTTCATCATTGATGATCAGTAACAAATCCAATAAAACCCGCTCCGAAGGAAACAATAAAGCGTATGGGGAGAAGCGGTCAAATACTGCAGGTAGGTCGATAGCCAATTCGTCAAAAACATGACCTATATACCATTTGTATCGGGTGAATTGGTCTGCTGTTTTAGCACCACCGGTTAACTGATCGTATACTAAAAAGCCTTCCGAATTATAACTGTTGCGGATGGATTCTCGGATGATGTTTCGCTCCTCAGACATTCGGAGGGCAGCGAAACGGTTAAGAATGGTAAAAGCCTGTTCCCGTATCAATTGCCGTACAGCTTCAGGTGCTTTATTGTCTCCCGCAATGGTAGATTCCAAATAATGCAGACGCTGTCTCAACAGTCTGGCGGTTTCGATTACAGAGGCTTCCCTTGCGGTAAGTTCTTCTACCAGAAGGCAGGTTCCGTTGGGTCGAATACCATAAAATTGTTGAAGTTGAGTTTCAAATTCACTCATCAACAGCTTCTTCGCAGCCTGTACGAAGGATTTGATTTTATTTCTAGCTCCTTGAGATAAAGACATCTTACCAGTTTATTTCAATTTCATTACCTGCATTTAATTCATCTCGAACCGCCTCCAAGGCAGATATCAAGTCATCAAGTTGACGTTCGGATGAAATGGTCTTAGAGAAGGCGGTAAAGTCTTTTTTTACTTTTCTACCGCCTTCAAGAGATTTTGCTGGTAGAGGTTTGGATTTAAGATATTCTGCTTGTTGTTCCCTGACATATAGAATCTTGTTGGTTACAACATAATTGGAATTCAAAATATCCTTGATTCCGTCTAGTCCCTGTTTATTCTCAATAACCAACCCATCAATCTCTGAGGAAAGAATTTCTTGTTGTTCTAAACTTAAACTATACCAGTCTTTGCCTGACTTGATTTGTTTTACCTCAGCTTCAATTTTTTCGTTTTCCGTAGCAAGTAATTTTTGACAGTAATCAGAACAAAGTGTTTTGATATTTGAAATAGCGTCTTTTAGGTCAGATACACGATCAAAAAAAGTGTCATCAGAAATGATGTCCTGAATAGTATCGAAGTCTTTTTGGGTATTTTCCTTAAGTTCTTTGAGTATCCCTGAATCTGGCAAGGCATCAATACTTTCTTTCAGGGAATTTGCTTCTTTGAAAGCACTCTCCATTCCTTGTTCAAAACCTTTGTAGACACTTCCGATCCATTTCAGATTTTCAAACAAATCAGAATCCGGTTTTCCTAAGCGGAAGGCTGCATCAGAGCCTTCCCCTTTGAGGACTTCGGATATTCCATCTTGAACTTCCTGCGCCTTATCCTGTCCGGGTAGGTTTAGGTATTCTAGCCTTGTTTTGATTGAAGAATACTTGGTTTGAAATTCAGGAAAATGCCTTCTTACCACTTCAGCTATTTTGTCTTGAAGAGGTGCCACTTGATCTCCTGTTAACTGCGCCAATCGTTGCACAGATAAAGCTAACATTGGCATAGACGGCTTTTCAGTGGCTTGATAAGCGGAAATCCCTATTTTGTTGAAGCCGTTTACATTTTTCAAAGCTTCAATCGCCTTTGGCCCCTTTACCTTAATGTCTTGACCACTAACCCGAAGTTTAATATCGGATGCAATAAACATGGCAGATACCAAAAACCGGGTGGTGTCTTTACTCCAGCCATATGGTGCTGTATCAAAGTGATCAAGAAGTCGTTTTCCTTCCACAAGATCTTCTTTGAGAATATACTCCCTGATAGATTTAATTGCCTCTTTATCCAGATCTACGCTACCGTCTCCCTTGATTAAATCAAAATGGTTGAGTGCTTGGGGAAGCATCTTCAAATCTGCATAGGTAAGTAGTTTTTCAGCATCGCCGCCTCCGATTTGAATCGGAGCTTGTTTATACTTTTCAAATACAAGTTCAGCTACTTCCTTCAATTTTCCATTAGCAGATTCCTTGAATTTAGCTCCATAGGATACCACAGGTTTATTTGCTCCTCTAAAAACAAATTCACCTTTTTCAAAACTTTGAATTATGATTCTTCTGACATTGTCCTTAAGCCGTTTTGCTTCTTGGTCTTGGCTATTCAGATAATCATTAATTTCCTTATCCTCGTATCTGTTTCGGGTATTGTAGATTCCTTCACATTTTACTATTTCGATAATGTCATTGGTAATGTCTTTTTCGATCTTACCTATGAGAAAGAATCTTGATAACTGAGATCTATCTGTACTAGACTTCAAAAGATTCTCCAATTCTTTTGAATATTCAGTTGGCCTCAATAAAAGAACCTCCATTTGGATTTCTTCATTGGTCTCCAATAATTTAAAAACCTTCCCATCTTGGTTGAAATTGACCCCTGATCTTACTGTTTTGGTATTTAACAATCTGGCACTTGGAACAGGGGAAAAGATATCAGTAAGAACAGCCTCATAGATTTTCCTAATGTCACTACTTGAAGGAGTTATTTTATTCTTTTCATTTTCAATACTGATGATTGCATCGGTCATAAACCGCAATTGCCCATCGATTTCATTTAGTGTGCATCCAGGAGTATTTTTCAACTCATCAATAATCAAACTCACCTCAGCAAAGACAGAATCACTTTTGACATGAGGATGCATCAGTGAGGCCACATTTTTTGTGGAGAGGTAAAAATCATCAAGTAACTGTAATACCGCAATGGATTTGGAGACTTTGGCCTGGTCTGAGGATTCTCCATAAAGAGTGGTAATCTTATCCACTGCTCCAACGATATGGCTATAGGATTTTCTGATATCAGCCTTCAGTACATCATAGATATGGTAGGTAGTAGCCAATTTACCCACTTCAAATTCTGCCAAAGGATTGCTTTCAGACGCTAATTTTTCGGTGAGAATGTCTTGAATGACTTTGATTGCGGACCGCAGACCAACCCCGCCCGTAATCTTTGCCAATCGGCCAAGAAGAGAAATGATGATCTCAAAGTGTTGCGGCAAAAATGGATACAGGTTGATGAAAAGTTTTTCATCCAGCTCGTCTTTAACGTACATCGTACGTTCACACTTTTCTAGCTTGGTATAATGGCGAAGCTTTTCTCCATCCGCCTTGTAAAGATTCCGTAGTTGATCGGAGAAATTGCTGGATTTCCCAAGAATCCTCTGGGTACAGATCTCTTTAATATCAGACGAATCTATCTCAACTTTAATTGGAAATCGTGCATTTAAACCATAAAGCTTATCTGAATTTAGTCTTGCATTTGGATTATCCTCAGTTAGCGTCTGTTGGGCTGTTGCCAATAGCCAAGCTTTTCCACTTCCAATATCTTTAAGGTTTTCCATTGTCCCTGCTAATGAGGTGATCAATCCACTCTTTGCAGAAATATATTGGCCCACTTCATCCACCACAAAAATTATATTTTCCTTACCGGTAATCCTTCTCACTGTATCAAGAAGATTTTCAACCTTTTGCCTATCACTACTCATATCCTCAATACGCAGGATTTTAAAAGCTCTTTGGTCTTTCCAGATATAAGGATAGATTTCATGGGCCATGTGGCTCGCGATTTCTTTCGCTTTCAACATTCCACTTCCACCTTTTCCTGTTTTTATCAGATCCCAATCCTCAGTATATTCCTCTAAAACTCTTTTCTTAAAGTAGTCAAGCTTGTGATCATTACTCAACATCCTTTCAAATTCGGCTAACTTTTCATCTGAAGAAAAGCCTGCTAATTGATTTACCTTGGCAATCATTAATTCAAGGATGGGAGGTAGTGTACCGCCTTTGATTTGTTCGGTTGCACAATCCAACAAGATTACTGCAGGGTCGAATTTATTAACTATATTCTTAAAAAGTTGTGTTGTAGGGGTAGAATTAATCCTATTGGAAAGTCTGTCTAAAAAAAGCTGGTTATCTACTTTATAATCCTTTTTGAGGCCAAACCCCAAATACTTAGCAAAGGAACTTTTACCTGAACCATAAAACCCCGCTACCCAAATACCAACCTCATGAGTTCCTTCTTCCATTCCTCGGTATAAGGAATCAAGTATTTTGTCAAAACTATCTCTTAACTTATCAGTAACTACATATTCAGAAACTTCATTTTTTAGATTTAGTTCTGATGCACTTCCGAAGGTGACCACCTTCTCAATTGGTCTGTAAATGTTTTTATCTGAACCAAATATTTCTTTAATCTTCGTCATTGCTTTAATCTTTAAAAGTGCTTTGATCTGTAATTTCCGTCCTCAGGATAAAAGCCCAAAAACTTTAATGCGGAACCGGATATTTCACCCGGGTACATGATAATCATCGGGACTTCAATTTGATTGTAAATTTTCTGTTCAATAGGACCGAATCTGGTAAAGGGATGAATCGCCTCTACATCGGTAATCAACAAAATTCCATTTTTCAGTTGTTTGACTTCTTCTTGTTTAGATAGGATTGCATTCTCAAGTACTTGTTGATTCTTTAGGTTTTCTCCCAAGCTTTCAAATACATCTTTCATTTCGTATTCATCCTCTACAGCATCTTGCCCAGCTTCGATTCTATAATCATCTTCACTGAAAAAAGACTTTAAAACCTCGTGTAGAGATAAAATTTCCGGTTCAAAATCCCGATGTCTAGCTAGGTCCAACCAACCCTCATTTAATCTTCTTTTGACATACTGAATATCGTCAAGATTAAAGGTCAAATAACAAATGGTTTTATCTCCACTGTGGTCATGAGCTTTTGGTTGAACCAAATAATCCAATAAGTCGCTGTACCGTTTATCTACATTCATGATCTATGTATTCCTGCATTGTTTTAAAAGTCCAACCTATTTTTAGAATTTCTCCTGAATATTGGAAAATGATTAACCCCTTAAAGGAGATCCGTTCTATCTCTTTGATCAACTGATAAAAGTCTAATCCCAACAAGATCCAAAGCTCATCGTGGGCCATTTTTTCATCACTATAACCTTTGAAATGAAGTTCATGCAAGAAAAAATTACAAACTCTTGAATCAGGTAAATTCCATTTGAGGAAACCTTCATTATCCAGTAAGTCAAAATCATTTAAACATGAAACTAAGTAGGAAGATACTCTTGTAATCATAGAATCGCTCCATCCAGGTGCCAATCCATCTGAAATTGCTCTTAAAAGGAAGGCCTTTGATGTCTCCCTTGTAACTTTTTTTGAATGTTTTTCTTTTCTCAGTTCTAAAACAAAATCAAAAAGTACCTGATTTGCCCGTGCTGTATAAATGAACATTAAAGATTTAAGTGCATCTAAACTTAGTCCAGCTTCTCGCAATAATTTTAAATACTGAACGACATTTTCGTTGTCTCTCCAATACCGATCAAAGAATACCAAGTTGATAATGTCTTTTGTTCTATGCTCTGTGGATTTATTGAGAACATTATGAGAAATGCATCGAGTTATAAATTCGGATTTGGATTCGCCATTTTCATAAAACTCAATCAAGGTCAGAGTTTCATTGACCAATCCAGATCCTTTGGCAAGGTTACTATTGTATTTAAATCTGGCAGATGTCATTAATTCAGATAAGGGTGTACTTTATAATCATTCTCAAAAGCTGAAAGGTAATGAGCGGCTAGAACCTGAATGATGTCTGAACTTATCGCTTCTGATGACCCGATATTAATAGGTCCTTGGTGTGGCTCAATTGATAAGTCCTCAGAAAGGCTTTTCAAACATAAAATGGCTTTATCATAGGTTATTGGCTGGACTTTCTCTTGAGAATCAGACATTTTATACAATTTCTCTTCAACCTGAACGGGCAACCTGAAGAGATGGTAATAGTTAGCTCCCACCTCAATATCAACTAAATATCTAATAAGGTCTAGGTAAAAATCCTTTTTTTGATTAATAGATTTCGGGAAGATATAACCTAAAAAATCGTTAGAGGTAGATTCAAAAAATTGGGTGTTCCACCAATTTGTTTCTTCCATTAAGAACCCTACTGTAGTTCTTAATTCTAAAATTTTATTTAAAAGCGCCTCTTTCATGTATAACTAATTCGTTTAATTTCTCAAGGATTTGATCTTTTACACTTGGTATGAAGAAAGCAAAGTGTGTTTCATAATTCAATTGCAGAGCATCAATTTTCCACAAAGTATTTGTGGTGATTTGATATAATTTTAAACTAGCATTTGTACTTGATGTGAATATCCATTGAATCTTCAGAAAAAATCTTTGAGCGACCAAATTTAAAGATGGCTTAAAATAAAAATTTAATTAGTACTTAGAAACAATTTTTTGATAAGGGTAATGTATGCTTCTTATTTTTCAGGAACCCTTAACCTTACTTATTATTTTGATTATCTGTATCTTTTTTTCTCTTACCCATCATTTTCTCGAAGTTTTCTTTCCCATAAATTTTTTCGAAGAAACTGTCATCTTCTAATGAAATATGATCGTCATACTTGGGGGATAGAAAGACATTGACAAAAGCACGGTCAAGTTCTTTCTCGAACTCATTCTTGAGGTCTTCCAATTTTTGATTTTCCATAATTATTAGAGTTAGTCATCTGTGTAATTCATGTTTTTTCGGAATGGAGACAAATGAGGTCGGATATTAACCACTTGATTGCTCAATTCAAGTTAAGGAGAAATAGAGTATTTCATTTTTCCCGACAATTAAAGTTCGTCAAATGAAGAATATCAGAAACTCTTTTAGTTAGAAGAACTGACATTTTGTGACAAGTCTAATAGGAGGGCTTGGGATTTTGACAACTAATCAATTATCTTAGAAAGTGTTACTGCTACCATAGCTGTGTTTTCAGAGTCAATTGATATTGTTTGATCAGGACTCATTGTAGGTTTGCCTTGGGTATTTTGTCTTTCCCGGTTGTAGAGGTGGTAATAAGTTGGTCAAAGAGTCATAGCATCCCAATATAATTCACACCTATTGTATACAGTATCATCAAAAAACATTCAAAGCGATTTTGAGCATATTGTTCGGAACCTTTCAAATCCAATAATTAACATTTAAAGTAATTCTATTATGAAGAAATTGGAGTATTTGAAACTAGATTTTTCAACTGCTAGTGATAGCCAGCAACCCTTCTATTGTCCATTTACTGGAGGGCTATTATTGCCATCCGATCCATTTGAGGAAGTAAAAGATTTTCCTCCGAGCGTGATTGCAATACTTGATGCAGATTCAGAGTCTTTTATTTCCATGAGACCAGGAATTAGTGAGGCGGATTTTGAGGATTTTGCTGACTTTGATGAACTGGCTACTATTTTGGAAGCCAAAATATCCAAAGACTCGGGTATTTTGATAGTGGAAGTTGGCTACTATGGCAATAATCCACATGATTTTGGGGGGTGGGTTATTTTGCTAGAAATTCCAAATGCCTTCATAGGATAAACTGGTTTCTAGATAAATATTAACGCTCCACGCATCTCTTGCCACTTTTGGAAGGGTGATATCAAAATGCGCCCTTATTAAGGGGTTTTCACTTATTATTAAAGTACATACTATGTGCTTAATTAAACAGCTTGTGAAAAAGCTAATTTCAAATGGGCCTATAATAGTTTCCCTTGAAATCCATTTGGCTGGATAGTTTCTATCAAATCATGAAGTTATGCAGGTTCGTTTTCAAGTCACCATTGTTTAATCATTTTATTGCAAAACTATATTATTAATATTTAATGAAGAGTTTAAGAAAACATTTACAAGATTTTGGCTTCAAAACAGAGTTGTCATGGTCGGTTGATCCTACCGGAAAAAAAGAAGAAAAATTCCATAAGGCACTCAAGCAACTATTAGGTCCCCTTCGATATGATGAATACTTGATTCTACAAGAATCGTTTGCAGGACCAGAGGATGAAGAGAAGATGATGAAATTTATTGAGGGAGACGAGTCACTTTTCAAGCTTCTTTTGAGTGCACAAATTGACATTAGTGAAGGGATCTTCCAGGAAATCTTATCTATTGTAAAGGAACTGAGAATACAACCAAATCGAATCCTTGAGCTCGGTGGGGCAAATGGATGGGCTTGTAATTACTTAATGAATCATGTTTTTGATCAGTCGCAAGAGGTAGTTGTTGTAGACAATTTTCCGAATTGGAAGTCTGTGAACCCTGAGATTGAGATTGTTTCTAGTGACTACTTCTCCTTCCATAGTGAAAAGAAATTCGATTTCATTTTTTCTATCCTAGGCTATTCAACTAATAACTATACAGCCTTCTTGGAAAAGGCGATTTCATTACTTTCAGAGGATGGGTATCTAATCTTAGGATTGAGAATATCAGGTGAGAAAAAATATCAGGAGGCTCTGGAAGCCATTTATGGATCTGGGTGTTACGTAGAATTGCTTGGCTGCAAAAGGCTAAAGGTAGGAAATGAGATGTTCCCAATTTTAACCATTAGGAAGGGTGATACCTCACTCTCCAATAATGAAATGCTATTCGCTATTAGAAAAGGCTATTATAACCTTGAGGCGCCGAAAAGGATCATTGGATTTGAGGCCCATTTTCTTCTAGAATCGATGGGGTCTGGGAAACTGTTAAATGAGGAGAGAAGAGATTGGGAAGATGGTACTTGGTTAGCCATGCGTTATCGAGACTATAATGGAGTAATTTTTCGATTAGTGGAGAATTTTGCAAATGACCTTGTAATTGAATTTCCTATCCAGGAACAAATGGATCTAGAACAATTTCTATTCGAAATCCAATTACAACCAGACTATTTTTCAAGAAGCCTTTAGGCTTTGGTGTTAGTATCAATCTTCATTCAAAACATATGAGAGTTTTTAAGAATAACCTAATTTTTTCTCCCTCTGATTTAGCTAACCATATAAGTTGCAGACACTTGACCCAGTTGAATAAGCTGGCTGCAACAGGCTCTTTGGAGAAGCCCTATACGTCTAATCGTGTTTTGGAAGTTTTGAGAGAAAAGGGGATTGCCTTCGAAGAACAATACTTGCAAGAGTTAGAATCTCAAGGTAAATCCATTGTTGTTATATCTCGTGATTCCAACACTCCTCATAAGGAAGTATTAGAGGCGATGATTTCAGGTGTAGATATTATATACCAAGCAAAGCTATGGGAGGATGGAGAATGGGAAGGCTGGGCAGATTTTTTAATCAAAGTCCCAGGAAGTAGCGCTTTTGGGGATTGGTCTTATGAGGTAGTTGATACAAAATTGACCTCTGAAACACGCGCAGGTACAATTTTACAAATTGGGCTTTACTCAGAGGCTGTGGCAAGAATGCAGGGAGTACAGCCTGAATATATGCATATAAAAACACCTGATTCCCAAATTCAATATCGAGTGGATGATTTTGCAGCCTATGTCCGTCTCGTGAAGCGGAATTTAAAGGATGCCATCCAGGACCCCAAAGTAACTTATCCTGATCCGGTTCCACATTGTGATATCTGTAACTGGTGGGAACATTGTAATTCCCAACGGCGAGCGGATGATCATTTGGGTTTTGTTGCAGGACTCGGGAACAACCATACCAAAGAGTTACGAATACATTATGTCAATTCCCTTGAAAGTTTAGCAAAGCTGCCCAATCCAATCCCATTTACACCAATTCGAGGTGCAAAAGAAACCTATAATAAACTCCGAGAGCAGGCTCGTATTCAGCTTCAGGGGAAAGTGGAAAAAAGGCCAGTTTTCGAATTGCTTGATCTTGAGCCAGGAACCGGGTTCTATAAACTTCCAGAGCCATCAAATAATGATATCTATCTTGATTTGGAGGGAGATCCTTTAATTGAAGCATCAGGATTGGAGTATTTGATTGGGTGGGTTCACCAAGGCAATTATTATTCGATTTGGTCTCAAAATCCCATTGAAGAAAAAAAGGCTTTTGAGGCTTTCATAGATTTGGTTATTGAAAATAAGTCTTGCGACCCCAGCCTGCATATTTACCATTATGCTCCTTATGAGCCAGTTGCTTTTAAAAGGTTGATGAGTAAATATGCCACTCGGGAGAATGAAATGGATGGACTACTTAGATCTGGGGCTTTTGTTGACCTTTATGGAGTCGTTCGACAAAGTATTCGGGCAAGTGTAGAAAAATATTCCATTAAGGACCTGGAGAAATTTTATAGGTATGAGAGAGAGATGGACCTGAGGGAGCTGTCAAGCTTTAAAGCAGATTTTGAATTTTTGATGGAGCTTGGATTAACCCAAGGCATCAATGAAGAAATGAAAAATGCAATTCAACTCTATAACCAAGATGATTGCATTTCGACCCAAAAACTCCATGAATGGCTTGAAAGTTTGAGGCAAGAATTGATAGATACAGGGCGTGAGATACCAAGGCCACAAATTTCAAATGGAGATCCTAGTGAAGCAATCACTGCACACCAGGAAAGAATTCAGCCACTAATGGATAGGTTGCTTCTTGATGTCCCCTTTGATGAAGAGGAACGTAATCTTGAGCAGCAAGCAAGATATATTCTTGCTCATATGCTGGATTGGTATCGTAGAGAAAAGAAGTCTTTCTGGTGGGAGTATTTTCGCTTGATAGAGCTTCCTGATGATGAGCTCTTAGAGGAGCGCGGAGCCATAGCTTTTCTGGAATTTACCGGTGAGAGAAAGTCTATCAAACAATCGGTTATTGATACATATCGTTTCCCCAGTCAGGAGTCTGATATTCGAAAAGGATTGGTTTTAAGAACACAGGACGGGAACTCTTTCGGGTCAGTAGAATATATTGATTTCCCAAGTGGTATTCTAAAAATTAAAAAAGGTCCTTCCAAAAGAGATATCCATCCATTTTCGGTATTCTCTATCGAAAACATCAACTTATCTAAAAAAGAAGAAGCGCTTATAAGCCTTGCTGAGTGGGTGGTTGAGAATGGGATTTCAAATGATAGTCCACAGTATTCAGCCGGTAGACATCTTTTATTGAGGTCAAAACCTCAAGTAATTGAAAATGTACCTGATTCAGAAGATAAAGTCGAATTTGCTCTAAACTGGGCTAAAAGACTAGATCATAGTATTCTTCCTATTCAAGGGCCTCCAGGAACCGGAAAAAGCCATACAGGAGCCCATGTGGTTCTTGGATTGGTTAACGAAGGAAAACGGGTAGGGATAACAGCCCTAAGTCATAAGGTTATCTCCAATTTGATGAATAAGATACATGAGCTAGCTATAAAGGATCATCTCAATATAGAAATGATTCAAAAGGTCTCTAATGAATCTGAGAGTGAATCACATTGGCGGACTACGACAGACAAAAATGAGATTCTACAAAAGCTCGATAAAGTTCAAGTTATAGGAGGGACATCTTTTTTTTGGTGTCTTCAAGATTTACAAGATTCAGTTGATTACCTATTTATTGACGAAGCTGGCCAACTGTCACTAATTGATACACTCTCAGTTTCAGGTGCCTGTAAAAATTTAGTCTTATTAGGAGATCCACAGCAGCTCCAACAGCCCCAAAAAGGGGTACATCCAAGTGGTACCGAAGTATCTGCTTTGGGGCATATTCTACAACAAAGCCAAACCATTTCAGAGGACCAAGGCATTTTTCTAGGAGTAACTTGGAGGATGCACCCTAAGGTTTGTGATTTTGTCTCTGAAATGTTTTATGAGGGCAGGTTGCTTCCTAAAGGTGGTCTTGAAAATCAAATGATTGAAGGGGATGCCCCATTAAGTGGTTTTGGACTTCGGTTGCTTGAAGTAAATCATCAGGGAAACACCAATTCATCCGGGGAAGAAGTAGAAGTAGTTTTAAGATTGGTTATTGAGTTGTTGAGTGGTGGAGCAACATGGAAAGATGGAGAAGGAAAACAGAGGGCACTTACTAAAGATGATATACGAATTATATCTCCGTATAACGCTCAAGTGAACTTATTAAAGGAAGCTCTTCCCGATATTGAGATAGGTACAGTGGATAAATTTCAGGGGCAGGAAGCCCCTGTGGTGATATATTCAATGGCTACTTCTAATCCTCAAGATGCACCAAGGGGAATGGACTTCTTGTATAGCCCGAATAGGTTCAATGTTGCGGTTTCAAGGGCTAAGGCTCTTTTTATTCTAGTAGCAAGTCCTGAAATATTTGAGCCTGAGTGCAAATCTCCTGGTCAGATTAGATTGGCAAATCCATTTTGTAGGTATACTGAAGTTTCGGAGAAAATTTCTAGTTAGGTTATGGACCTTTTGTCAAATCAGATAATCATCATACTTCATTTAGGGTTTTTTAAATTCTTTGAGATTAACAATATCCCTAGGATTATTAACAATAGGGAATAAAGAATCACAAGTATTCCCATAACTATTTTATAAATTATAAAATATCTTCTAATATTTTGTCAATTTAATTCTTCAATTAACTATTCTAAGCAATTAGGGATTTCAGCCTTTATATTCTGCTCATCTTCTATGATGAAATCGGTCTTACATCTTCTCCCTTTTTAAGAGTTATCAATCATCAAGCAAAGCCTTTAAGCTTTTTATCAAGCTAGCATAATCCTCTTCTGGATCCTCCGAATAATAAATTTTGTAAGAACAAGATGATCCTGGGCCGGCCTCAAATTCACCGTTTTCTGGATAGATAATGTCATCTAGTAGGTCAAATAGCAAGTATCTTGTATCAGGGAAGTCAGAAAATTCCCATTTATTGGAATCTTGATTGAAAATACAATACTCATTTGCAACTATTTCATCCCAAAAGTCTCGTAGGATTTGATTTTTAAATCGCAAAAGATTTTTTGGGTAATCAAATTTGTGAATTTTTGAAATGAAAAACCTCTCAAGTGTATGATCAAAGTCATGCCGATCATAAATATATCCACACTCGATAATACCGTAGGTCGAATCATACTGAGCAAATAAATGTTCACAATTTGTATCGGTTTCACAGAATGGACATTCGATTGGGATATTAGTATCTCGATAGGTTATCATAGTTTATTTAAGATAATTTTGGAAATGGCTTCACTTTAATCACTGTTTGAAATTCGATAAATTTTATTTGGTTGATTTGATATAAAGTAATTTGCACAAAGGGGAATCAAACCTCTAGAATTCATAATTAATATATTATTTCGATAATTCTTGACTTCTTCCTTAAGTATCTAAATGGTATCCAAAAAGAAGCATCTCTATCAACAGTAATATAAGGAGTTTCTAATACCGATCCATCAAATGTCCTTCTGTTAATCTGAAGATAGATTGGAGGAAGATATCATTAGTTCCTTTTAGAATACCTATTCCTCATCTAACTTCCCCATAACCGTGCAAATCATTTTTTGATCTTCACGAATTAGCTTGGATTCGATCGTAACGTGATAGGTTTCGGCTTTTGCCAATGCCTTACTGGTTGTTTTCCAAGATTTGGCAACCTGGTAAGCAGTCGTAGCTGGATCCTTTTTCCACCGTGAATCATATGAGATAAGTAAGCGGATTTCTTTCTTATTGTATGACAATAGACTCGATGACAACCCTGCATGCATGACATAATACTTGCCCACCGCAAGCCTGTAATGTGAATTGATTGATTGGATACGGGACTTATTCATTTTCACCTCCCTGATTATCTAATGGACGGTTTACTGTTCTGATAAAGCCAAATGAACCACTGGGTTTGGTAAAAGGCATTCTTCTAAGCTTTTCTACAAAAATTTGCCCTGTCGATTTTTCAGTCTGGTCTATTTCTATTCGTACCACGGATTCCAGAGGGAAATCCTTTTCAAAAGGTAAAATCAAGACTTGTCTGGCCTTAATAAGTACTCCAAAAGAGCCTGAAGAATTTCCTAAGCTTAGGCTTGCACCGGTGAATAATCCCTCATCGTCAAATTGCAGGATGGCAAAAGGTGAGACTTCTGTCAAATCAAGCTGGTTATTCACCTTTGAATTAAGGAATGAGAAGAGCAGGATTTTTTGTTCCTCATTAATCCATTCATTAACCGAAAGGGTAGTGGAGACTGTCATGATTTCCAGAGCGGAAAATGTCCTAGTTTTCCCATCCCTGAAATGTAGGATTAAGTTTTGAGAAATAGTGTAAGGTTTCATGATAACATGGGTTTAGGTAAAACATGTCATCACCAAGAAAAGAAAGGGAATGCAGGTAAACATTTTTGGTCTGCAGCGACCCTCATCGTTTTACCACCGTGGCGTTTGACTCGGTTGGTACCAGTTGACTGGTTCTTGATGATGGATTAAAAGTACGGTTGAAATTCGAACAATCAAATCCGTTTATAAAAGTTTTGAGTGGGTTTATGTAATGTGTCAAATCGTAAATGAAATGCTAGATGATTTCATTGAAAATGAGTTATTTTTAATTAAAAAAGATTAGCTATTGTTCTAAGAAAAGCATTTCAAGGAATATAATTTTGAACGTATGAACCTTTTTAATCAAACTGTACCTTTGGATTCCTTCTTTAGTGATCTTATCAAGGATTTGGCGATTCAAAATGAGCTTAAGGCTGGATTAGGAGACCAAATTGGTAATAGTATTATTAACCAACTACTTGAAGGGATTCCTTTCGAAGGGATTGAAGGAAATTGGTATGACCTCATATCTGATTTCATTCATAATGAAGCAAAGGAAGTAGAAACTATCCTTGGTGAAGGCAGTTATGGTGAATTCCCAATAAGTGTTTTGAATTATGGGCCTGTATTTTGGATAGAAGCTCAAGAGTTTGATTCTATAGGATATTTCAGATCAAAGGATGATGCAGTATCCTGTGCGGAATGGGAATATATGGAGTATTTAGAAGGTGATAATGAAGAAGACAATGAGGATTGATCAGGCAATATAGGGTTTTTAGGTTAAATAAGCATCCCTAAATTTTTGGGTGATGCTCACTACACAAACGATTCTAATCCCTTGGACCTCTCCTAGGCCTCTTTCATAAACTCCCCTCGTTCTGCTGCTTTCTTCAGAGTACTTCTCCAATAATCCGGATAGCTCATTATCTCTAGTATCTGCTCTATAGTCAATAGCTTCTTGTTCTTTTATTCTTCTTGTTAATTCATGTTTTTTGAATTTAGATTAACGTGATATTTGATTCGGTAGGTTATAGCTTTGCAGAATTCTTGATGATTTTTTAATTGAATTTGATATTTGGCTAGCTTATCCTGCCGATTACTTTGCGATAGGGATTAGAATTTTATTTATTCTTTTAAATAATGATCCGAATTCATGGCAATTATTTTGCTTGACTGATTTAATAAAGTTCCGCCGTTCGGAATAGAATGACTCGGATTGATTTCTCTTCCCTCAAAATAATTCGCTGTTTCAGGATCTTCTACCAGGCATAACCTAACTGGTGCTTTCCATTCTTCCTCAAATTCAATCTTGAATATCCTTGTTCTATCAATGATGATATCGTGGAGCTTGGAAGTTTTATCCTCCTTGTATTTTTCTATCAGCTTTAGAGAGATGTCATTTATTTCAACTCCCTTGAAATTCTCTTTGTATATATCCACATTGAAGCGAATCGGGATTTGCATGTAAACGGCACTGGATATCCTGACCAAGAGATAAGGGAATTTCCCATAATGCTCAGGGAATGATGCAAATGAGGTTTCGGTATTTATATTCTCTTTCATTTTGATGCTATTTAAAAGGTAATTTTGATAGTAATTTTCAATTCTGGTTTCAGGAACTATAGCTTTTTTTAATTCACTTTCACCTTATACACATCAGATGCATTTCTCGAGATGTCCGGAACGAAGAAACCTCCAGGCTCTGGAATTTCTTCCTCCAGGTCAAATTTAACCGTGTCTTTGGGTAGCCCTTCGAAGATCAGCGTGAATACATGGGTTCGGAAAGGATAAATTTCCAGCCATTCCGGGTAAAAGGAAATGTTAAATGCGTGAAGCAGCTTGGATCTATTGGATGAACCTTTGGGCTTTAGAAAGGTAGTAGGCCAAATTCTGATCAGGGGATAAATGAAAAACCCCGGATTAATCTGGCAGTGAACAATGACCTGCTGCTCTAGAAGAGCATCAGTCATTGCCTTTTCCAGGAAATCCGGGCTTACATCCAAATGATGCTTGGGAATGATTTCCTGCTCTAAGGTTTTGGTGGGAGTACTATTGGGAATCAATGATTCGGGAAAATGTGTGAATGAAGTGTACATGATAACATGGGTTTAAGTAAAACATGTTATCATCAAGAAGTTGTATAGGGTAGAGGTAAACATTTTTGGCCTGCATTGCCCTCATCGCTTGACCACCGTTGTGTTTGACTCGGTTGGTATCAGACATACTGATTCTTGATGATGACGTAAATTTAAGGTGAAAAATTCCTTAGCAAATACCGCTCATCATAAATTTTTAATTCTGCATTTTGAAGTAAACCTTAAATTAGCAAACAATAAAAAGACCCAATTAAGGGGTTGATATAATTATATTGCACTTAAAGTATTAAGGGTTATGGAGAAGAAAATAAAGATTGTTTTGGCAATTCTTCTATTCCTTTGTTTAGCCGACATGCCATATGGCTATTATGAGTTGGTAAGATTCATTGCATTTGTAGGGTTTGGGTTACTTGCCTTCCGCGCAAATCAAGACAAAGCTCAGACCGAGCTGGTAATTTATGGAGCATTGGCCTTACTCTTTCAGCCTTTCTTTAAAGTGTCCTTAGGAAGAGAATTATGGAATGTTATTGATGTGATCGTCGGGATTGGTTTAATCATTACAATATTTAAAAAACCAAAAAACAAAGTTTATTGAGTGTTTTGACCCAAATCAAAAGTAGGGTGAATTCAGTATATACCGTTTCATTCTTGACTTGAATAGGAGCCCCTTTTGAGTTATTGAGATAAATGCTCTAGAGAAGTATTGCTTTGACCGATTGGACTTTAGATATCCTTTGTGCTCCAAAGATCTTAAGAAAGCATAGGTGGTCGCAGGCTTAGCTTGATTGCTTTTACAGATCTCTTGTTTGGTAACGATATGTTGCTGATCAATCAATCTAATGGTTAGGATAAAGACAAACTTTTCTCCGGGAGTGAGCTCATCATTACCTTCTGTTAAAAAGTATCTGATTCCAGCTTCAATGTGCTGCAGATTGACATCCATAGTTGATATAATATATATATAGTAAATTCTTTATGGGGTTGTGTCGTTCTGATGACTACCAGCCCCGATGTTTTTTAAGTAATTCTCTATTTGTTCGAAACGCTTCTTCGTCCACTTCGAAATTTCTAATTTGTCTTCGTACCATTTTAATTTTTCGCCAAATCTCTCTTGTCTGGCCTTCAGTCGTTCTAATTTCCTTTCTAACCTGTTTAGTTCTTCTAAATATGGCTGCATATTCTTCTGATTTGTTTTTTCTAAATTCTCGCCAATCTTGACGAATTAAATAATCTGCAAGGTCTTGTCCATCACGCCTTTCTTGATCTGTTGCGTTAAACTCCAATAAATCAGAAACAATGAAATGTGTTCCTTTCATTTGTCTTTGCATTTCCTGAGTTTTTGTTTTCCAGAGTTTATAGGCTTTTCCATTTGCTGAGAGGTCAGGAAAAAGAATGACTGTTCTTCCCTTTAATACCCTGCATTTCTTAAGGTTTAGACTAGACAAGTTAAATACAGCAAGCCAAATCAAATCTCTATGGTCTCTTGGCAACCCGAAGTACAAAGCACCATATATAGCGGTTTTTGGAGCCTCCACAAGTGCAATAGGATTCTTTGGAAACGTTGATAATAAATGTTCCCCAAAAAGGCAGGAAACCTTTAAATCTTGCCTTAGGTAGGGTTCTAGCCAAGCTGGTTTGGTTTTACTGGTTCGGTTGAGTAGAGAATGAATCCAAGAGGGTTTATTAAGTGTGTGATTTTTTTCATCAAACTGTTTTACTTGAATCGCATTAACTTTTCCATTTTTGTCGATAAAGGGGAATGTTATGGCCCCTTTCTGCTCTCCCTTTGATATCGTACCAAGGAAATATGTGGAAATAACTTCTTCTAAATCCTGATACTCAAAAGGGTATGGCACTCGAAATAATAGGTTCTGAATAAATACATTCAATTTATAGCTCTCAGTTTTTAGAGTATGCTTTAGAATTTCTAATGGAATGAAAACCTGATCATGATTTTTTTCTTTTTTTGGTACCTTTTTAGGGGTATAGGATATTCCTTCCGAAGAATAGTACTTACAGTCATTTTGATTATAGTTAGGTGGGCTTGTTGAGTTCCTTAGGAAATACTCCGCTACGTATGCACCTGCAGTTTGGATTTCCATGACTGCTGCTTTTGGAAGGTAGTTTTTGTTTGCACCTTGAATAATCAGATAGGCTTTTTGGCTATTTTTCAAGATGGAGTCAAAAGGAACAAACAGGCATTTTGTTTCAAGAGGAGGTAATAGGAAATGCCCGCATTTGATTTCCCGGTCACATTTTCCATATTGCTCTGGTAAATAGTCTCCTGTCTCTGGATCCACGTAAAGGACAAAAGTTTTTTTCTGGCAGGAAGGGCAATGGAATTTTTTGCTACTTATGTCAAACTGGTATCTATAATTCTTTTCCATTCTAGGTAAACTTATTGTTTGAGTACTACATTTGGTACATCTTCTTCATTATTGGATGTAGTTGATGTAGAAAGTGAAGTTTGGTTATAAATATTTTTTTTCCCCAAAAACTACATATCCTAAGGATTTCCTATGTGTATCAAATCCAGACTGCTTTATCCGATTTGTAAAAGTTCTGGAGTTGCAAGGTCTAAAACCTCCCTCCAAGCAGTATACTTTATATTCTTGGTACATGATTTTCAGAAGGATTTCATTGGATAGTGAAGGAGTATACTGGTTTTCAGTTAAGAACATTTTTACACTGTCGCTAGAAAGTTTATAATCATTTACGGCTTTATCTATCGCTTCACATTTTGTAAACCTTTTTTGCTCCAATAGTCTTTTAAGTCCTTCTAGTACCCAATTAAACACTCCAGAAAGCTCATTTTCAATTATTTTAGTATGGAGGTTTTTATCCTGTTCCTCCTCTGGGATAGTTATTTCAAAGGGGATAATCAAAAACCTTCTGAAAAATGCAGCCGTTTGTTCTACATCTTTAGGGAGCTCATTGCTATTAAAGATTAGCTTCGCATAATTTCTTAAAATGAAAGGCTGTCCGTAGGGAAGACGGGCTTCTACTGGTTCACCTGATACTATTTGTTTGAACAGCGCAGTCTCTAGCTTTCCATTAATTTCACTTGCATAGTTTAGGAGCTTATTTCCTATTTTTGCCCGATAATACCCTGTTTCATTTGTTAGGCTCTGCAATGAGAAGTTACTCACATTCTGGCTTCCCAATAATGAATTAACAATTTCGAAGAATACGCTTTTTCCATTTGCACCAGTCCCATGTAATATTAATGCCTTTTCTTCCTTAAGAATTTTGCTCCCATTTCTAATGAAAACATACCCTAAGTACTCAGCTAAAACTTTTTGAATTTGCTTGTTGGGTAAAACTCTGTTTAAGAATTCCTCAAAAATTGGTGCTTCAGCTTCAGGATCATATGGAAATGGCAATTGATAGGTTAGAAAATCAGAATCATCAAATTCTCTCAATTGTATTTCTTTATGGCTTATCTCAAAGGTCCCATTTAGCAGGTTAATTAGAACCTTTTCTTGGTTTGCATGCGGGTAGGGTAGATAAGCTGTAGCGAGAAATTGTTTGAATAACTGTTCTCTGAACTGGAAGTGCCTAGCTGAAAATAAGGGTACTCCCATTTTTTCGGCAGCTTCACCAAGAAATTTTTGAAAGAGTTCAATATCTATCTCTGCCCAATATGTTCCATTATAAGCATAAATGAAGTTGTTATTCTTGCATAGGGCCCAGTTGTTTTCTTTTGCAAGTGATAGGATATGGTCTATTGATAACACTATGTAATGCTTCGAACATATCTTAAGGCTTTCTAGCTTTTTTTGAATTTGATCTTTCTCATTATGAGATGCTTCTTCTAGCTCTTTTTTTAAAGTTTCATATTCATCGGGATAAGCTAATGTTTGAAAGTTAATGGGGTCAACTTGATCAAGCAGATGGAGTAATACTTCGTTATGACTGACTGCTTGATTTTTGACTTTTAGTTCCTCAATATGATCCAAAAAGGTTTTTGGATTATTTAGGTTGTCTAATCGGTGTTTAGGATTCAAATTCATTTTACTATATTTTATATGGATTATATCAGAAGTATTTAGGCTAGTTTTTGACGTTTTTTTGTTGTAAGTAGGTTTTAGCCTTTCTTGGGGCTTTTTAAGTATTGCTCTACTTCGGCTTCTAATTCCCAATTAGATTTTCTCCGTCCTACCTCTAGATAATTATTGAGGTCTGCCAATAAAAAATACAAACGGTTACCACGTTTAATAACTGGTAGTTCGCCTCGGGATACTTTGCTGTAAAGGGTTGGAACAGCGAGGTTTAGGAATTCCGCTGCTTCTTTAATAGACAGCGGTTTTTCAGGTGTTAGGGAGGTCTGCTGAGGCTCTTTTGGTTGGTGTTTTAGATCAAGTAATAAGGATTCAATGTTACTTAATCGTGCTTCTAGTACTTCAAATGGATTCTTCATTTCGAGAAATATTGTTTGTCTCTCGAAAGTTTGGGGGATTTAAAAAAATGGAACCGGAAGTAACCGGTTACTTTTTTAAGGTAACAATGATTTTCCTTTTGATTTTATTGTTTCTAGCTCTTCTTGGGCTATTTTTTTGTAATCATTAGGCAAAATATCAATGACTGAATTAAAAAGTTGAATTTTATTTTCTAGTTTTTTTCTTGTTTCAGGTACTGCCAACCGGTTAGTTTTCTTTGCATAAAATGTGTGTCTTTGGTAAAGTTTATCTCCTGAACAGAGACCATATTCTTTGATTATTTGCATGGCCAATTCCCTTGTGAGCGACTTTTTATCCTTGAAAAATTCATAATAGAGCTTTAAGGCGATTTGATCAATTGTTAACCTTGAAGTATTCCTATCATTTTTGTTTGGAGAAATTTTATCAAAAAATTCAGACAGTAATTTATCGAATGTTATTTGGGCTATTCTTAATTCTTTGAGTGATATAGCATATTCATTTATGGTCTTAAATGGATCTTCATGTCCTTCTAAGAATGTAATGTAATCTTCAATTTTATTAATTTCACCTTGTAAGTAAAGAGAGGGGATGAACTGGTTTAGGATTATTTTCTTGTCAGATAAGGGGTAATTTTCATTAGTTAAATACTGTGACACCTTTTCAAAGGTTTGCTCTCCGAGGTGAATTCCATTGATTGTGTTCTTATAATCACCATCATGTATTATGATTAAAGGTCTTTTAAGAATTTGAATAATATGCATTACTGGTTTTGAAAACCTACTATTACCTAAAAGGATAGAGTTATCTATTGGCATATACTTATTTTTTGTCAAATTCTAAATTCTGACTCAGTTCTTTAAATGCCTCCTTTGGAAAGCTGTTGATATAATTTTGAGTTACCTTCAAATTTCCGTCATGAAGGATTTCAGAAATCATAGCAAGGGGTATTCCCTTTCGAATAGAAACCGTAGCAAAGCTGTGTCGTGCATGATAAGTGCCTATTTGATTTGCTAGATGTTCCTCTATTCCAGCTGATTTCGCAAAAGCCCTGAAATGGTGGTTTATTACCTTATTAAAGTTTCTGATTTTCTCGTGTCTTTGGACCGGAGAGTCTTTTTCACTAATTATTCCGAATAAGTAGGGTGAATTGGGATTCCTTCTCCTTTCAATAATTTGTTTCAAGGACTCATTCAAAGGTACCTGTTTGATAGACCTTTCTTTTTTGGTATTCTTAGTCTTTGCTCGGATGTATTGGAAAGAATCATTATCTAGCGAACTGTGTTTGAGCTCACAAATATCCCGAGTATTCATACCATAGGAGAAATACGAAAAAAACCAGAAATCTTTCGCCCTAGCCTGGTCTTCCGTAATAGGCTGAAAGTTCCAAAGTTGTTTTAATTGCTCTTCGTTAAGTGCTTTATTTATTTTTTTACTTGTTGGAATTTTAAATGAATCTGAAGCAAAGGGATACATCTCTTGGTTAGCAATACCTAGTTTTATTCCTAATCGGTAAACTGCACGAAGATTTCTTAGATAAATACCAATAGTAGCAGCGGAAAGACCTTTTATATTTTCGCTATAATTCTGATAAGATTTTAAAAAATGAACTGTGACCTTGTCAAAGCTTAATCTATCGAATTTTTGGTTTTTGAATTTTAAGAAGTTTTGGATTGATACTTTAGCTAGTCTATACTTTTCAGCAGTTGAAATTGCTCCAGACTCTAGTTTTTCTGCTTCTACTTGGTCAAAAATGGCAAAGACATTTCTGTGGTCGACTTTTGGTTTACTATATAATTTCTCTTCAAATGCATCAAAGGTAAAAGGGAATAAAGACTCTGAGATTTCAGTTGCCTTATCTTCGAGTGCAACGAGTTTTTTTCGGATAGCTCTAAATTCTTCTCTTGTTCTTTTGCTTTCCCAAGCTGATTGGAAATCCTTCTCCGAAAGATCGAAAACTGTAGGGTAAAGCTTTTTCTTTTGTGTGATAGGATTGTAGACTCGAAGCTTCACAGGAAATAATCCATTTTTCTTCTTTCTTCTAGTGTCCAAAAAGATATTGATTTGTGGTCGCATTCCATAGCTGTTTTGTGCAAATAAATAAATTTGCACAAAATTTGCACAAAACTTCGAAAAATATCACAAATCCCCGCAAAGTGTAAATATTTTTAATTCATTGAAAAACAGTGTATTAATGAATAAAACAAAAGAAAATAGTATAACTCAAAAGGCTAAAAAACACGTCTGGGGGGCGTGTGGTCGCAGGTTCAAATCCTGTCACCCCGACTAAATATTTAAGGAGTTATGAATAGCCGATTCGTAATTCCTTTTTTAATTTTTCGAATCCTCTCGCTAAGGGCGAACAAAAGCCAAACTCTTTCTTAAAAAAGAATCTTTGTGTTATTACTTTTTAAAAAAATATTAGTCAGTTAAATCTATTGATGTTTTCAAAGAAATCATGTGATTATTAAAAAGTCACTCAAATAATTAGATGGATAAAAGACAATAAATTAATTACGAATTGAAAATTGATTTTTCATATATTACGTCCTATGTGTTAAAACTTTACGACATGAATGCTCTAAGGATACTTTTTTTTATTTCGATGGTAGCATGTGTTTTTTCTTGTTCAGATTCTGACGATTCACAGCCGGTTATTAATGATCCAGATTCCTCAGTTGGAACAAAAGATCCAAATGGGGGGACAAGTGACCCTCCATTGACACCTGGCCAAAGTCTAGTTACTGGATTGGTAGAATTACCTGAATCCATAAATCCTGAAAGTTTAAAAATAGTTTCTCCTGCTGGATCTTACGAGGTTAATAATGATGGGACTTTTAAGGCCATTGTTACAGAAAACAGTAAACAAGTCCTAATGGTTGAAGATCAGGATGGGGATATTCTATTAGCCTCAATAAGCAATTCTTCTCAAGATACATTAAATGCTAAAACAACAACTCGGGCAATAGTTGGTTTGGCTCCTTGGTCTGGATTAGTAGAAAATGATGAACTAGAAATTATTCTTGATGAATTCGAAAAGACTCCTCAATATAAATCTCTCGAAAACGTAGTAGAAAATGTAATTCGGAAGGGAATATCCCCTCTTGATGATTCTGAAGTAATAGAAATGCTGGGGAATCTTTTTTCTCAAGCACCTATTGACTCTAGGCTAACATCAAGAATCTTCAGTATTCCAGAGGTGGATAATATTGTTGAACCAAATATTAGTTATTCAAATGGGAGTTTTACCATTTCAAATGATGGAACTACTACAGCGGTTTGGGGCGTAGAAGTTTTTGATAAAAACAAAGAGTCTCTTACGGGAAGACTTATGTTAGAAGGGAATAAGGTAATGTTTCCTTCTTTAACAAGTATTTGGAAATTTATTACTGGGGATCTTCTAGACGCGGTATTTGAAAGGTCAGAATCTTTGGTCGTGCCTGTAATAATAGAGGACAAATATGAAATCCAATTTGGAAGTCCTACCAGACTTTCCCTTAATCCAGCCTTATCATTTGAGGCCGCTAGATTTAATATTTATAATTCCTATCAGACCGTATTTTCAGCTCTTGGAATAAAATTAAAGGGTTTGAGTCCTTCAGAATATTTTGAACAGGGTTGTTTAAATGATTTTTTTGATGCAACAACTAAAAGCCTTGTAGATTTACTTACTAAAAGAGAATTGACCGCAGAAATATTCCTAAGCCAATTCTCAACACTCTTTTCAGGCTCTATTGGTTCTTTAGCAGAATGCTCCAGTATTTTTGATGATTTTGATGGGAGTACCCCAAGTAGTTTAGATAAATACCTTAAGAATCTTGCAAAATTTCTAAATGCCTATGAAAAGGTGGAAGCGGCATTTATAACCGGAAAATTGATTGGGGATATGCTTGTATTAAGTGATATTCAAATTTGTAGGCAGGTTATAAATGGCAAAATATACCCTTGCTTTACACTTTCAAAAGGAGGAAATGTTCCAACTGAAATAAATTCTCCAAACAAAGCAGAATTATATGTTGAGGCGGAGCTTGATATTCTTCCAGAAGAATCGGATGTGTTTCCAATTGGAGCCCCTATTGCTTGGGAAGTTATTGAAGGAGATGGAACCTTAAACAAAAATTCATCTCCCATAGATAATTTAGGAAAGTCAGTAATTATTTTTTCACCAGGTAAAGCTGAGAAAAATATAATTCTTGCTTCGGTAAAGGATAAGGATGGGAATATGAAAGATCAGATTGAATTTGAGGTAACTGCGAAATTTATTGACTCACTCGCTCTTTATAAGGAAGCAATTGTAGGAACTTGGGATGTAATAGCACATAGTACTAATTCTAAATATAGAATGATAATAGGCCAATACAATGATAATTCCTTGTATGGTAAATATTGGGCAGTAGATAATGATGGAAATCAATTAAGCTATGGGTATAATATTTCACCTTCAATTTATATAGAGAATGAAAGATATCACCTTCAAACAGGAATTTACCTTTGGGGGCGAAAACCAACTGATCCTTTGACCTATCCTCCAACTGAGTTTAATGAATATCATGAAGATGGGAAGCTATACTTTTCATATAAGAAGATTGAATAATTCTCATATGAAAAACATTCATTATTCAATCCCTCCTTATTTAGTTTATTTCCAGACCCAACTTCATAATTTTTAAAACAACCCTGAAATTACTCCATCCGGTGAGATATCTACTTGCTCCGCGGCTGGGGTTTCGGATAGGCCTGGCATCCTTAGAATTTCACCTGCAATTGGAATCAAAAAGCCCGCACCTGCAGCAATCTCGAATTCCCGAATGGTAATCTTAAAATCACGGGGCCTTCCGATCAACTTCTCCTGATCACTGATGCTTTTCTGGGTTTTGGCGATGCAGACAGGTAGGTGATTATATCCCAGCCTATCGATTTTCTTGAGTTGGCTTTGAGCCTTCGCTGAAAGAACTACTCCGGATGCACCATAGATGGTTCGGCTGACTTTCTTAATTTTTTCTTCTACCGAATCGTCCAATGCATAGGTCGGCTTGAATTTGTATTGGCAATTTTCAGCAGCTTTAATGACAAGTTTGCCAAGATTAAGACAGCCCTCTCCGCCTTTTTCCCATCCCTCACTCAAAGCCACTGGAATTCCCAAATTCTCACAATAATCTAGCAAAAGCTGCTTTTCGGCTGCTGTATCACTACTAAAGACATTGACGGCTACTACTACTGGAATCCCAAAACTTCTAAGACTTTCTAAGTGATGCAACAAATTCGGCAACCCTTTTTCCAATGCCTCTAGATCCTCTGAAGTCAGGTCCTTGAGTGGTTTTCCTCCGTGGTATTTTAATGCGCGAATGGTCGCAACTAGAACTGTTGCTTTTGGAGAAATACCTGCTTCGCGACATTTGATATTGAAAAACTTTTCAGCTCCAAGATCGGAACCGAAACCCGCCTCAGTCACAACATAATCCCCTAAGCTCAGGCCCATTTTTGTAGCGATGATGCTGTTGGTTCCCTGTGCGATATTGGCAAAAGGTCCGCCATGAATCAAAGCAGGGTGATGTCCCAAGGTCTGTACCAAATTAGGCTTGATAGCTTCTTTCATTAAAGTGGCCATAGCCCCTTCAGCTTTCAGGTCACCTGCATACACAGGGCTTCCATCAAAGCGATCACCAACGTAAATACTAGCAAAACGCTTCTTTAGATCTTCCAAGTCTTTGCTCATGCAAAGGATAGCCATTACCTCGCTGGCTGCGGTGATATTGAATCCGGTTTCTCGAGGAATTCCACCGGTTTTTCCTCCTAGACCAGTAACGATTCCACGAAGTGCCCGGTCATTCATATCCATGACTCGCTTCCACAAAACGGTTCGGGGATCAATGCCAAGGTTTCTGGTTTTACTTTGAATATTATTATCAATCAGGGCAGATAGAAGATTATTGGCTTTTTCAATTGCATGAAAATCCCCAGTAAAATGCAAGTTGATATCCTCCATGGGGATGACCTGCGACCAACCTCCTCCAGCTGCGCCTCCTTTGATTCCAAAAACAGGCCCCAAACTTGGCTCTCTGATAACTGCGATGGTGTTTTTTTCTAATTGATTTAGGGCATCGGTTAAGCCAATAGTGACGGTGGTTTTTCCTTCTCCTGCGGGAGTAGGAGTGATGGCAGTAACTAAAATCAGATTGGATTGGGTGATTTTTTCTTCGTCAATTATGTCTAGGGATAGCTTGGCTTTGCAGCGTCCATAGATTTCAAAGTCCTCATCCGGAATCCCAAGCCTCTCTGTGATTTTGCGAATGGGCATGGGTTTGACGGATTTGGCTATTTCGAGGTCATTCATGGTCGTTTTTGTTTCAAAAAAAGGGTATAAATAGCTATCGAAGCCTGATTATTTTTTGTAAAAAAAATGATAGAAGTCAGTTAAAAATCAGGAAAAAGAAATTCCATTCTACCACCCTTGAAAGAGAGGCAGAATGGAAAGGGATTTTTGTTTACAGATCGTACTTTAAGGTCAGCAATCCGTATCTCGGTTGAACCAGGTAAGAGAAAGTACTAATGAGGTTTTCATTAAAGCTATCTCTACGAATAGATCGTGTGTCAAGCAGATTCCATACGGAAACTTTTATTTCCCAAGGGCTACTTTTTCCTCGATAAGTCAAAAAGGCATTTAAGAAGTCAAAATCGCTTTGAGTTCCTGCGGCCCGATTTAGGTAGGTGTTGTAAGTATAATCCGCATTCAACCTCAGCCCCTTGAAAATGTCCAAATCTATTTCAATTCGTGGGCTGTGTGTTGTAAATGTGTTTTCAAGATTTCCTGAATTATAGCGATTGGTAGTGAAGGAATAGGCAAAATCCACTTCCAAAACCTTAAAAAAGGTCGTCGTTAGCTTGGTGTCATAGGTTTGTGAAAATTGCTTATTCTGCGCCGGGAGATCATCCAGAAGCAAGTTGGTTGAAAAGGCATTCCAGTTTCCGCCAACTTCAAATTTAAATTTATTCAAGGCCTTATCAAGGCGAATATCCCCATTCAAAGTTTCATTAACAGGCTCAATATTTTGCAAAGAGAGGAGGCGATTGATCCCTGCAAAATCCGTAGAAGTCACGATTTCATCCCGCTTTCGTTGGTAATTCATGTTTCCAAAAACAGTCAGTCCAGAAAACATGTCGAAATGATTGTAACTCAAGTTGTGATTGGAAAAGAGTCCATTGTCCAAAGTTCGATTTCCCTGAAAAACCGCATTGTAATCCTGTAATACTAGTCCCTGAGCTAATTTTTGGATATCCATAAAATTGGCTTCTACCTGATAGCGATAGGTTAGCGAACGGTTAGATTTGATATTCCATTTGGCATAGAGTCCCGGCAAAGCCAGAATTTTCCGGTAAGAAAGTTCATTCTCAAATTGCTGATCCTGCCAGGTGTAGCGATGAGCAAAAATTGATGGACTGATGATGAATTTCTTCCACTTGGTTTTCCAAGTCATCCCTACATACAGGTCCTGAAAGCCAAATTCATTCTCATTGTCAAAGGCTTGGAATTCTTCATCGGAACCATCCTGATTCAATTCCCCTTCCAGTTTTTGCTTGAATTGCTGGTATCCTAAAGACCAATTCAAATGATTGGTGGGGTTGAGGATGTAGTAATAATTGAATGCTCCCTCCAAGGTTCCGGTTCGAAGTTCCTGGGACTGAATCAATCGATATTGCTCTGCATCCGGAATGATTGCCAAACCTAGTATCGGCTTCAGATTCGTAGTTAGATCAAAAATTGGATCAGTGAATTTTCGTTCCCAATTCAACTCTGTGGAGAAAACGTGTCTTTCGGAAGGGGCATGATACCATTCGAATTTTTGCTGAATGGCATAAGGGTTCCGAGAGTTGATAGATGCCAGATTTTGCTGGGTTTGACCAAAATTAGACTGAAGTAAATTGGTATTGCTGATGTCTGAAATTTTTCCAAAAGCACTGTATCGAATATAAGTTTCTTCCTTGGGCGTATAGGTCAGGGAGTATTTTCCCAAAGCTGATGCATTCTCAACTTCACTTGCAGAGGCAAGGGTTTCCTGGACATTTTCCCCAGAATTCAAATAGGTGCGGAAAGAGTTGCTGCCTAATTTATTTTTGGAAGCAGAGCCAATGAGGAAGCCTGCATGTCTCCATGTTCTGCTTGGAGTGTAATTGAAATTGAGTGCTCCCAAATGAGTGTTGAGTTGGGCTGCATTCGTTCGATTGGCTAGTGGGATACCAATATCATCCCCGTTTAGTTGAACACGTGAACCTGATCGGGAACTTAGTCCTGCCAACCCTCCATTGAATCGAAAATAATCCTGAAGTGTGAAAGTTTGTTCTCCCACATTATTGCTTCCTCCGATTAGATTTAAGTTGAGCTTTGGAGCATAATAAAATGCATTGGCATGTCCTAAATATCGTTCTTTTGGTCCGCCACCAGCCTCCAAATCGCCAAAAACCATATTCTTTTTCCCATCTTTCAATTCGATATTCAAGGCAAGGGTTTCATTATTATCCAGTCCTCGAATAGGGGAAACCTCATTGAAGTTTTTCAATACCTGAACGCGGTCTACGGCATTGGCAGGAAGGTTTTTAGTCGCCAATTTGGTGTCCCCATCAAAGAAGGTTTTTCCATCTACCAATACCTTGTCTACTTTTTTCCCTTGTACTTTTACCTCCCCGTTTTCATCCACTTGGAAGCCCGGGAGTTTTTCGAGCACATCTTCTAATTTCCGTTCATTCCCGGTGGTAAAAGCATCGGTTTTGTAGGTCAAGGTATCCCCTTTCATGGTAACTGGCAGCTCCGAAACCACTTCAACCATTCCCAATTCCGTATCTGCTTGTTCCAGTACAATCAAAAAAGGTGTTTCTGAATCCCATTCTGTCACGGACATTTCAAACTGTCTATACCCGACAAAGGAAACTCGTAAAAGATATTCAGAGCCAGGGTTCAGGGTGATTTTGAACTTTCCTTCATCATTTGAAATTCCGAACCCACCAATTTTCTGAGTGGATTGATTAATAGCAACAATGTTGGCATAGGGGATTGGGCGGTCAAGGGAATCCAAAACTCTTCCAGTTAAGGCCTTCCCTTGTCCCCATGCTGGAATGACAATCCCTGCGAAAAAAGAGAGCAAAAGCAATCGTTTCAAAAAAAGCATAGTTGGTTTAGTCTTGTAGATCTTTTTTTGATTTTGCTTAGTTACCTATTCGGATCGTGAATTGATTTCCATCACCTGGTTTCCCTTGGTAGCGATTCATCATTTGCTTCATTCCTTCCTCTTGGATGGCTCGGAATTCTTCCCGAGTTACTACTTTTCCTCGATCAGGTCGGACAATTGCTACTGGCTCGGCAGATGGATTTAATTCAATTCGCTCGCAGATAAGTACCCGGCCTCCATTGTTTAGTTCCAAGATCAATCCTGGCAAACCGAAGTAATTTTCTGGTCCATGTGGAACTGGGATTTCTGGCGTAAACCAAGCGGTAACTTCTAAAGTATCCTTCACCACTTCCATTTCGGTCATTCCGGTAGAAAAGCGTTGGGAATCCACAATTCGGGTGTACGTTGCTTTTTGAGCTGTATATTCCCCGATTTTCTTGGTTTCACCAGTTAATTCCCATTCAGCTGGTTCCAGCACATCCTTAATTAAAAAGTCTTTTCCCATCACATCCTGCTCCTGTTCAAAAGTTTGCTCTGCGATGTTTTTATAAAGGATTCGGTCTTGACTTCCCGTATTGATTACGATTTGCATCCCCCCTGAGGAAGCAGTAGCTGGACCACCACCTAGGCTTTCTACTTGCTTCCAGTTGGATTCAATGGGAGTAAATGAGAGCACATATTCCCGCTCCATTTGTTTTTTAAGTTGAGCTTGGATTTCCGCCATTTGATCCGGATTCATTTGACTTGAATCCATTTCGAATTTGAAAGAGGAGGAGGATTTGTAATAAGCTCTTCCGGTTAGGCCTTGAGAAAGGACTTGGCCAACACTCCCCATCATAAAGGCAATTAGAATAAGTAGTTTCGTCTTCATCGTGTTTCTGTTTTTTTAGCAAATCAATAAAGTTAGCACAAAACTATCCGTTAAGTACTGTTAACGAGTGTTAACCTCCGTTTTTTGGCTATTATATACTCTTAACTTTGAATTGTGAAAAAGCTGGAATTCAAGCGGATCGGAATTTTAATAGGGGTTACACTGCTAATTGCAGTGGCTGTTCAGGCCTGGCGTATTACCTCAGAATTTGAATTGATCCAGACTCAGCTACAAGGAGATATTCAGGAGTGCCTGGATAATGCGGTTGAGAATTATTATGCCGAGTTGGCAAAAACGGACGTAATTACCCTGACCGATTTCAAATCTATCAATACAGAAACAAATGACTCTGCTAAAACCCGTACAAGTGTCACTAAAGTAAAGATAAACAGCCCCGATAGTGTAGGGAACTTTTTTGATAGGGTTGGGAATAGCATCCGTTTATTTAAGGCAATTGAAAATGCCGAAAGTGGAGGTTTGGATTCTTTGTTTTGGAATGGGGAAGTTCAGGATTCTACCTCAAGCTTTGTCCTTTTAGATACTGCTCGGAAAATCGCACTCGATCAGGAAAATGATTTGCAAATCTTCATGGGAAAAACCAACGCCGATAGCATCAATAGGCTGGAGTTTTTGACCAGTAAGATTATTATTTCTATTACGAGAGATAGTTTGGACTTTGATAAAATCAATGCTTTTCTATTCGAGGAATTGGATAGAAGAGGGATTGATATAAATTATCGCTTGGTTCATTTGACAGGAGAGGAAGAGTCAGATAGTCTTCTACTTGCCGATACTCCCAAAATGCCTTTCAAAACGGTGTCAAGGTCAACTTTTTTACCAGTTGGACAGCGTTTGGAAATGTATTTTGAAAATACAGCCCTTACAGTTTTAAAACGAGGAGCGATTGAGATTTTGACGGCTTTGGTCTTTTTGGGGATAATCGCCTATGCATTTTCTTATCTCTATCAAACCATCAAAAACCAAAAGGAAATTGCTGAAATCAAGCAAGATTTGATTTCGAATATTACCCACGAATTCAAAACACCAATAGCAACAACCTTATCTGCAATTGAAGGAGTGGAGCATTTCAATCCTGAAAATGACCCTTCCAAGACTAAGCGGTATTTGGGGATTTCGAAAACCCAGATGCATAAACTGAATCAAATGGTGGAAAAGCTTTTGGAGACAGCCACTCTTGATACAGATCAGTTAGTTTTGAAAAAAGAACCTATTGAGCCTGAGCCTATCCTGAGGCAGTTGGTCCAGAAGTTTCAAACGCTGGCTCCGGAAAAGCATTTAGATTTAATTCTGCCGGCTCATCCCAAACCGATAACAGTTGACCCCTTTCATTTTGAAAATGTCATTTCTAATCTTCTTGATAATGCGGTGAAGTATGGGGGAAATGAGATCAAAATTTGTCTTGATCAAAATGGACATAACAAAATCCGAATTCAGGATAATGGAGGAAATATAAGCCCAGAACAAAAGGAGCGTGTTTTTGAGCAATTTTACCGTATCCCGAAAGGCGATTTGCACGATGTGAAGGGCTTTGGGATAGGATTGTATTATGTCCGAAAGATCGTAGAAAAGCATAATGGTAAAATCCAGCTGGACACGAGTAAGAATTTGACCACTTTTATCACCTATTGGCCATGAGCAAAATCAACGTATTGCTGGCGGAAGATGAGCTGGCTTTGGGAATGATTATTCAGGAAAGTTTGGAAAGCAGAGACTTCAAAGTCAAGCTTTGCGAAAATGGAGAAATAGCTTGGGAAAGTTATCAGAAAAACAAACCTGATATTCTGGTTTTGGATGTGATGATGCCAAAAAAAGATGGTTTTTCCTTGGCAACCGAAATCCGAAAAATTGATCCCTACACCCCAATTATTTTCCTTACTTCCAAGAGCCAGACAGAAGATGTAGTCAAGGGTTTTGGAATTGGTGCAAATGATTATGTGCGAAAACCCTTTAGTATGGAGGAATTGATTGTCCGGATCAAAGCCCATTTGGATAAACTTCGGACCCGTCAGAATCAAAGCGATTGGATTGGACTTGGCAAGTTCGAGTTTCATCCGACGAAGCAGGTACTAAAATTGGGTGATTCAGAGACACCACTTACCGCACGGGAAAGTCAATTGTTGCAGATGCTGCTGGAGCATGCCAATGAGATCACCGATCGAACTTTGATCTTAAATCAAATTTGGGGATCGGATGATTTTTTCAATGCCCGAAGTATGGATGTTTTTATTACCAAACTTCGAAAAAAGCTTCAAGCCGATCCGGAAATACAGATTTTAAATGTTCGTGGATATGGTTTTAAGCTAATTTGCTGAAAAGCCATTCATTAAGAATTAGGAAAGGATTTTACCTTCTATTGAATATTTTTTGTTCCCTATCTGAAAAGTTAGAGCTTAGTCCTTGAATTGATTAAGCTAATATTTCAAGGATGATTCAGATTACCCATAAGAGTACCACACTTCGAAAAGCCATTGCTCAGGCAATTGTGAAAGTGAGTTTACCTGAAACCATTCAGGCTATAAAAGATAAAACAGTTCCCAAGGGAGATGTCCTTGAATGCGCACGAGTTGCCGGACTTTTTGCTGCCAAGCGAACTGCTGATATGATTCCCGATTGTCATCCACTTCCTGTTGAATTTACAGGGGTTACTTATGAGATCAGCGAGATGGAGATTCGGGTCTTGGTGGAGATTCATACGGTTTACAAGACGGGAGTGGAGGTTGAAGCCATGCATGCCGCCTCGGTTGTCGCCTTGACCATGTATGATATGCTTAAGCCAATTGATAAGGGAATTAGCATTGAACAAATAAAGCTTGTACAGAAAAAGGGAGGTAAATCCGATTTCAAAAAGTTGTCGGATAAGCATTTGACAGCTGCTGTAATTGTTTGTTCTGACTCCATTTCTGCGGGAGAAAATGAAGACGAGGCAGGGAGAATGATCGCTGAAAAACTTAGAAATTTTGGAGTAGAAGTGGATGATTTGGAAGTGATTCCCGATGAAAAAATTCAGATTGAAGAGAAAGCGCTCTTAGCAGTGGATGAGGGAATTGATTTGGTGATTTTTACAGGTGGAACTGGCTTGTCGCCAAGAGATGTGACTCCAGAGGCTTTATCAAATATTATTGAGCAGCGGGTGCCGGGAATTGAGGAAGCTATGCGCAATTACGGGCAGCAGCGAACTCCTTTGGCTATGCTTTCCCGATCTATCGCGGGAATGATCAAAAACACCTTGGTCTTAGGTGTCCCAGGTTCAACCAAAGGAGCAACCGAGTCTCTAGACGCCATATTTCCAGCAGTACTGCATATTTTCAAAGCGAGAGAGGGCTCGAGGCATGACTAACGCATAAGGTTCGTTTTTTTAAGGTCTGCTAAAATAGCAGACCTTTTTCATTCCCCTGATTTATATCACCTTTTGGGGTTGCAAAAATCGCCTTTGGAAAAGGGCAAAAGCTTGAATTTTGTAGCTCGGGTGAGGATAGTTACCAACTTTTTCCTTTAGGCCTTTTAATTTCATTACGATTCAACCAAAAACTAAAGACTATGAGTTATTTCCAGGCTATTACTGTCAAATCAGCATCCTTGCAGCAACTTCGGGAAAAGGTAGAAGGTGCTCTAAAAACAGAAGGTTTTGGGGTTTTGACAGAAATTGATGTTCAGGCAACTATGAAAAAGAAGTTGGATAAGGACTATAATCCTTATTTGATTTTGGGTGCTTGCAATCCAGTTTTTGCAGATAAAGTCTTGACTGCTGAACCGCATATCGGTGTGTTGCTTCCGTGCAATGTGACTATTCGTCAGTTGGAAGGTGATTCTTTTGAAGTAGCCATCATGAATCCCGCTGCTGCGATGGCAGCTGTTCAAAACCCAGCCATCGAACCACTTGCTGGAGAGGTAGGGGATAAATTACAACGAGTACTTGATTTGATTGGAGCTTAAAGTTAAATCAAATGGAAACTGATTTGGATTCACTTCGATTAGAGCTATCTACCTTGGAAAAGGAAATGGTTGCCGAGGTGGAGAGAAGGAGGAAGTGTTCGGATAATATTCATCCCAGACAATTCAATTCCTGGAAAAATCTGATCCATTATCTCACTCTTCGTCAAGGAGATCGTCGAGATCTTCAACTTCGGCTTCACAATGCGGGTCTTTCTGCACTTTCCAATTCCGAAAGCCATATTCGCCATCAGGTTCAGGCAGTGCAAAAACGGTTGGGAGTTTCTTTGGAGGAAAAGGATTTTGCTACTTGTAACTATCAGGTTTCCAGAGAGATTTTATCAGAAAATGTTTCTCATCTTTTTGCTTCCCGAGTTCCTCATCATCCAGCGATCATGGTTACATTGGATAGTACCGTGGTCAATTCAGTCGAGTTTGTTTCAGATTTATTAAATGCAGGAATGACTGTGGCTAGAATAAATTTGGCTCACGAAACCGAAAAGGAATGGACTCATATTTTGGATTTAATTAGAAAAGCCCAATCCAACACTAAAAAGGCTTGTAGAATTTACATGGACTTGGCTGGTCCAAAAATCAGGACCAAATTCATCGGAAAGCAGAAAAAACTGGATCAAGTTCCTATTGAAGAAGGTCAGTTAATTTACCTCGGGGCTAGTTATGAAGGCTTGGATGAGAAAAAAGACTTGGTAGTCAGTCCAACTGAAATTGAAATCTTGAGATTTTTGAAAATTGGTGAACGGGTATTTATCGATGATGGGAAAATCCAGGGGATTATTGAAAAGAAAATTGGAAATGAACTGATTGGAGTTCGAATTTTAAAAATCATCAAAAAGAAGCCGAATCTTAAGCCTGAAAAAGGGATCAATTTTCCTGATTCAAAAATCAAGATTAACCCGCTTACCGATTACGATTTAGAGGTTTTACCATTTGCGGTAAAGCATGCGGATTTGATTGGGTATTCTTTTGTTAATCGATCAAGAGACCTTGCCAATTTGATGGGTGAGATGAAAAAAATTAATGAAAAAATCCCATCTGTGATTTTGAAAATCGAAACATCATTGGCTGTTCGTAATCTTCCCGCCATGCTATTGGAAGGAATGAAAAGCCCATTTTTTGGAGTGATGATCGCAAGGGGGGATTTGGCGGTGGAAGTTGGATTTGAACGAATGAGTGAAGTTCAAGATGAGATTCTCTGGATTTGCGAAGCAGGACATGTGCCGGTTATTTGGGCAACTCAAGTGATGGAAACGCTTCATAAATCAGGGTTGGCAACCCGTGCTGAAATCACCGATGCTTCACAGGCTACCATGGCGGAATGCATTATGATCAATAAAGGGCCTCATACGCTTGAGGTTTTGGATTCTCTACAAAATATCATACAGCGAATGGGTACCCATCGGGACAAAAAGCGCTACACGTTCAGGGAGTTGAAAATCGCATCTCGTTTCCTTTCTAGGTATTAGGATCTATAAAGGGCCAAAGCTGGAAATAGATGTTTCCTAGAATTTCAGCTATTTTTAAGCATGAAATTGAAAAAATTAGACTCTACAATAAGGTCGGTATACTACCTGTTAAATTACGCTTTCATTCTAGTTTTTATCGGGTTTGCCTGCCAAGCACCTCAAAAGGAAGTTTCTGAAATTACCCCAACTCCAAAAAAGGTTTCAATTGCAGAAATAGAAGAAGGAATTAATGCTTACATAGCAGAAAAAACCAAGGAAAATGACGGGGTCTTTCCTGTGAAGGATGAGGAACATGACCTCAAAATGAAATTGGTTCGTGTCCATACGGAATACTTATCAAACTTAGGTCCCGAGCGTCATTTTGCATGTGTGGATTTGGTAGATGAAAGTGGAGATGTGTATGATGTGGATTTTTTCATGGAAGGCAAACCGGGTGACATGACCGTCACTCAAACGACGGTTCATAAATTAAATGGGAAACCTTTTTATTCATGGAAGCAAAATAAGGAGGATAAGACCTGGTACCGGATCCCTTTGGAGCAATCTTCCAATCAGCTTTTGGGGATTGTAGAAGGAGCAGATTCCTTTGAGTTTTATTACCGCTCCCAAGTTCCTGACCTTTCGGGTGATGCAAAAATGTGGATTCCCGTTGCTGTTTCCGATCATTACCAAACTGTGCAGGTATTGGATATGAAATTGGCCGGAATAACTCAAGAGATTGAGGATGCTAAGTTTGGTAATCGTTTCATATATATGGAATTGGGACCTGAGGATAGCGGTAAAGAAATTCTTGTCACTTATTCAGTGGAAAGAAGAGAAAAAGGTCCCTATGAAGCTCCCGAACCAGACGATGAATTATATCTAGTATCGAATCGGCTGATGCCAATAGGAGGAAGATTTGAAGAAATCGCAAAGGAAGTTTTAGGGCCGAAAATCAATGATTCCCATTTAATCCAAGCGAGAGCTTTGTACGATTACATCATCGATAACATGCGCTATATGAAGTTTGGGGATTATGGAAATGGAGACTCCAATTATGCCTGTGATTCCAAAACTGGAAATTGTTCTGAGTTTCATTCCTTTTTTATATCCTTAGCGCGTTCGGTGGGGATTCCTGCAAGATTTGCGATAGGAGCGTCTATCCCTTCTGATAGAGATGAAGGAGGAATAGATGGGTATCATTGCTGGGCGGAATTCTATGCAGAAGGAAAGTGGTGGCCTGTGGATATTTCTGAGGCAAATAAATATACAGCTTTGGCAACGTATTATTTTGGAAGGCACCCTGCCAACCGAATTGAGTTGAGTAGGGGAAGAGATTTGGAAGTCAATCCGGGTCCCGAGTCAGGGCCAATAAATTTCATAGCCTTTCCTTATTTGGAAATAGATGGGAAAGAAGTGAAAGCTAATTCCAGTTTTTCTTTTTTAAGGAAAGGAAAGAGTTAAAAAAAAGAGGCTATTTCAAATAGCCTCTTTTTTTATTAAGAGTTTGTAGTGTCAGCAGGATGTTCACTGTCTGAAGGATGCTCAGACGGATGTTCGGAGCTATCAGAAGGATGTTCTGATGGATGTTCACTGCTTTGTTCGGTTTCTGTTTCGTTAGCTTCTTCTTTCTTACCGCCACATGAAGTAAAAGTGACAGCACTTAAGAAACTGAAGGCCAGAATTAGGGATAGAAATGATTTTGCTTTTTTCATAATGAGGAGGTTTTAAGGTGATAGACCAAAGTTAAGCTGATTTGTTTTAAATATCCAACTCAAGGAATTTGGGTATCAGCGTAGCAGGTTTTTAATTATTTCCCGTTTGACGATGACAATCAGAAACCATGATATCCAAGCGGAAAAAACACCAACCAAAGCTCCAACCAATAAATCAAGGGGATAATGTACCCCAAGGTATATTCGGGTGTAACTCACAAAAAAAGCATACAGATAAAGCCAGCCAAAACCTTTGAGTTTTCCTTTCATTTTGAAATTCAAAAAAGTGGTCATTCCAAAAGTATTGGCTGCATGGGAAGAAGCAAAGCCATAAAGCCCGCCACAGCGCCCGTAATTATGAATCAAGCCATCCCATCGAGGATCATGGCAGGGCCGAAGTCGCTCAAAATAGGGTTTCATAAAAGTGGAAGTAGCCTGATCTGCAAGTAGGATTGTCAAGGCGACTCCGCCGAAAACCCACCAGCTGTTTTTGGGATCGTACTTGTATATTTTATAGATCAAAAACGCAAAAAGTGGTACCCATGTGATCGTTTTAGTGGATTGATCGACGATTGGATCAAACCATTCCCAATGATGGGAATTTAGAAAAATAAACAGCTGCTCATCCAGGTGAACAAGTAAATCGATCATGATGGAAAGTTTAGCCAGTCAATATTCTTTTTCAAATGCGCGAGAGTAAACTCCTCCTGACTTCCCTCTTTTGCTTCATACATATAGGTCCACTCTGCCTGTGGAGGCATACTCATGAGTATGCTTTCTGTACGGCCATTAGTATCCAAGCCGAATTTGGTGCCTGCGTCCCAAACCAAATTAAACTCTACATATCTTCCTCTTCGTAGATTTTGCCATGCCTTTTCATTGGGTCCGAATGGGATTTTGGAGTTTTTGGTCATGAAATGTCCATAGACTTCAGGGAAGAGTCTTCCTATCCCCAGGCTGAATTCTAGAATATTTTCGAAATGATCATCATTTTTCCCGGAAAGCCTGTCATAAAATATTCCTCCCACGCCCCTAGTTTCGTCCCGGTGTTTCAGGAAGAAATAGTTATCTGCCCATGTTTTGAATTTAGGATAGTATTCAGAATCAAATTGATCACAGGTTTCTTTTACACGCTGATGAAAATAGCGGGCATCTTCCGGGACTATGTAATGTGGGGTTAGGTCAATCCCTCCACCAAACCAATGAACTCCATTCTCCATTTCAAAATAACGGATATTCATGTGGATAATGGGAACCATAGGGCTATGCGGATGCAAAACGATTGACACGCCTGTTGCAAAGAAATTTGCCTTTTCCAAGCCAAGTTTATTCAGGATTTTTTCTGGGGTCGGACCATGAACAGCTGAAAATGCCACACCACCTTTTTCGATAATTCCTCCATTTTCAAAAATCCGGGTTCTTCCTCCGCCGCCTTCTGTTCTTTCCCATTTGTCTTCCCGAAATTTTCCCTTTCCGTCATATTTTTCCAGTTCGGAACAGATATAATCCTGCATTCCCTGGTAAATTTCTGCTATCTCCGATTTACTTTTTCGTGACATGTTGATTTAGAATGGATATCCAATACCAAAGTTCAGTACGGTTTGTCCTTTGATACCAAATGGTCTATTGAATGAAATATTATCCAGCACCCATCGCTCTCCTTCAGGCTCTGAAGGGTCTATCGCTTTGGTGGCAAGGTCTAGACGAATGACAAGGAAATCGAAGTCCATTCGGAGTCCAATGCCTGTTCCGACTGCCAATTCCTTATAAAAACGATCGAATCTAAAATCTGCACCAGGCCGGGTTTGATCGACCCCAACCACCCAGGAGTTACCAATGTCTATGAACAATGCCATATCAAAATATCCGTAGAGATTTCTTCGGTATTCCAACATGGACTCAATAATCATTTCAGAGGGTTGCTCAAATGGATAGTCGTATTTTCCTCCTTCACCTTGGGTGGGTTGATAACTTCCCGGCCCTAATCGTCTCGCCTGCCACGCTCGAATGCTAGTACCACCACCTGCGAAGAAGTATTTTTCATAAGGTAAAATCCCGCTACTGACTCCATAGGGTTGAGCAATTCCAAAATTTAATCGATAGGCGAAAGTTTGCTTTCTGTCTATTGGGTAATATCTACGAAAATCTGCCTGGAATTTCAGCCATTGGAAATTAGCAATCTCGGTATTCTCATTATTGCTCTGGGTGTTGGTGAAATTAAGTAAAGTACCACCACTTTCTGCGAAAAGTCGCAAAAGAGAAGAAGGTCTGCTCTGAAAATCACCATAGCGGTTGAAGTTGATAATGGCCTGCCCGGAAACACTACTCACATAGGAAGGAAGAAAGGACCAAATCAAATTATTCCCCTGATTGGCAAGATCCAGAAGTATTTCTCCAAACTCAGGAGTAATACGGGGCGTCCTAATGTAGTTTATATCGGCAAGATTAATGGTGAACTGCTGTCTATTGCTCAAGGTGGACCAGGTATAAGATAGTAATCCATTGACACCTTGACGGGTATATTCCGGTCGATTGGTGTAATTATATCCGATTTGGGTTCTCGTGTTTGGATTATATCTTCCAAACTTTTCCAAAGCCCTTCGGCCACCAAAAGGAATCAAGAATCTAGGATAAATTACTGACCCAGAAACCCCTAATTCACGGCTTTGATAAACCCCTTGGTTGGTAGCAGAAGCTACACCTTCCAAGCCAGCTCTGAAATTAAACTCCAGGATTTCACCTCCTCTAAAGAAATTTCTATTTCTCAAAGAGGTACTAAAGAATGGTCCCGGAAGTTGCTCTGTGATGCTTAGACCCACTTGATTGGTCAATTGATATTTTTGAGCAGGTTGAGTGAAAATATTGGCAGTCAGTGAGGTGCCGAGCGTATCAAAGGTGATGTTTACAAATCGAAATAAGTCCAAGTTGCTCAGTTGCTTTTGGCTCTCGATGACAATATTTCTATTGTAAGTTTCTCCCTTATGAAAGAGAACTCTGGATGCGAGGATTTTTTCTGAATATCGATCTCTATAAAAATTGAAATCAATCCCGTTTAATTCCCGGCTGACTTGTCGATCTGCAAATTCATCGGATGGAGGATTGACTCGGAAATTGATTTTATCAACGGTATAAACTCGATGCTTTTCAGCAAAAGTAGGTTTTTGGAAGCGTTGCTCGATTTGAACTTTTTTGTTTATTGAGTCGGTGTAAACATAGTATTCCAAGTAGGTCTTGGAGAACATGTAAAAACCATTGTTTTTGAGTAATTCCTCTACTCGATCTCGCTCTGAGATGATGTCATTTTGAGCGTAAGTTTTCCCATTAGTCAAGAAACTTTTTGCACTGACTCGGGTGAGCAGATTCCGAATAGCTTCATTGTCCGTACGAGAATAGACAGAGTCAACTTTATAGGGTGTTTTTTCAGTAACTCGGTAGGTTACAAATGCTTTTTTGCCCTTGGTTTTTACTTCATAATCTATGCTGGAATCGAAAAAACCGTTATTCTGAAGGTAACCGGACATATTTTTTAGACTTCGGTCAATCAATGAAGAATCCAGAAGGGCAACAGGATTTCCGGTTCGCATGAGTCCATTTCCAAATTCCGCTTTGTGATCCAATCCTTCGATTCGGGATTCTAGTTTGTCGGACTTTTTTAAAAGTTTTCGGTCATCCCCTATGGAGTCTAATTGAACTTTGATTGCCTCTAGTTCCTGCTCTTTTTCAGCTCTCTTTCTGGCCACCCGAGCACTGTCAAAAAAGCTTTTTCCAACTCGGTAAATACTTACTCCAGGAGAAACATTGAGTAACGGAATTCTAAAATTGGTCTCAGGTTGAATCAGACCTGCTAAGGCTTCCTCATCCGCTTGTTCTACTCCTTCTAGATTATTTTCAAAAAGCGCATATTCTCCCTCCTTCAAATTTTTGGTCAGCGAGCAAGCCTGAATAAATCCAAGCAGCGAAAGAAAAAGTATATATTTGGTGAACCTCAAGACGGATAAATCGAACGGAATGCTTAGCAAAAATACAGTTAAGTTTATAAAATCCTTACATCAAAAGAAATACCGAAATGCTTCTCAACGATTCTTTGTGGAAGGTGAAAAAAGTGTATTAGAAGTATTGAATTCAAATTTTTTGACAGAAACCCTTTTTGCAACTTCCCAATTCCTTGATAAACATGAGCAATTTCTCTCCAAACTGGATTTGGAGGTTCAGGAGGTTGCCCAAAAACAACTCGAAAGTATGGGGTCTTATCAAAGTAATGATATGGCTTTGGCTTTGGTCAAAATGAAGGAAAATCTCCCTATTAAGCCGAAAAAGAATGAGTGGATAATTGCCTTAGATGATGTCCGAGACCCTGGGAATTTGGGTACTATCATTCGAATTGCGGATTGGTATGGGATTCGAAAATTGCTCTTTTCATCCCAAACAGCTGATTTTTACAATCCTAAAGTGATTCAGGCTAGCATGGGATCTTTTTGTAGAGTGGATTTCAGTTATGGAGATTTGCTATCATGGCTAGAAGAGTATGAGGGCCCGGTTTATGGAGCCTTTATGGAAGGAGAAAATGTACATGGTTTTCAAAAAATCCAGCCTGGAGTTTTGGTGATGGGAAATGAATCCAATGGAGTCTCAAAAATCATTGAAAATCTAGTGAGTCAGAAATTGGCCATTCCTTCATTTGGTAAGGCGGAGTCTCTAAATGTTGCGATTGCGACAGCCATTTTGTGTGATAATTTAAAAAGGATGGAAGATCGCAAATGAGCAAAGTTCAATCCCTTTTGAAGAAAATCGGTTTCAACAATTTCCTATTAGGATTGATGTTGGCGATTTTTCTAGCCTGGCTTTTTCCTGAAATAGGCAGCTCTCTTGGGCCGATCAAATGGAAGCCATTTATCAATATAGGGATCGCTCTCGTATTCTTTTTTTATGGAGTCAAACTGGATTCACAACAGCTTAAATCTGGTCTATCAAACTGGAGACTTCATCTAGTTATACAGGTTTTTACTTTTTTGATTTTTCCGATTTTCGTATTCTTTTTACTTCAATTTCTACCTTGGATAGAAGGTGATTTTAAACTAGGAATCAGTTATTTATCTGCTCTCCCTTCAACTGTTAGTGCATCGGTGGTAATGGTTAGTATTGCTGGGGGGAATATTCCTGCTGCAATATTTAATGCTAGTATTTCCAGTCTCTTGGGTGTTGTTATTACGCCGGCCTGGATGGGAGTTTTGGCTGAGGGAATGTGGCAGGGAGAAGTAGATTTTTTACCTACCTTTTTGGATTTGACGATCAAGGTGATTATTCCAGTTATTTTGGGGATTTTGCTTCATGGACTGATATTTCCTTTGATAAAATCCCACATTGCCAAGTTGAAATACTTGGATCAATCGGTGATTATGCTAATTGTCTTCACAGCCTTTTCTGATTCATTTTTTCAGAAAGTATTTACCCCGTATTCGCTTTGGACATTGGTTCAAATAGCATTGACTATGTTAGGGCTTTTTATTTTGATTTGGATAGCGATTTCATTGGTAAGTCGATTTTTTTCATTCTCTCTTGCAGATCGGATTACAGCCCTGTTTTGTGGTTCCAAAAAATCCCTAGTGCACGGAGTCGTTATAGGAAAGGTGATTTTTCCTGACCCTGCTTTATTGGGTCTGATTTTGTTGCCGGTGATGTTATACCATTTTCAGCAATTGATATTGGGGTCGATTTTAGCAGAGCGATTCAGTAAGAAAAACCCGAATTAATTTGTTTTAATCTTGTGTGGTTTAGAACTTTAAGAAAACCACCTTCTTAAAGAATACAATGAAAACCTTAAAATTCACCCTATTTGCCTCTCTCTTTCTGTTCTTCCTTCATCAGAATCCCTTGCTAGCACAAGAAAAGGTAGATGTTTTGATTTTAAATTCTGGGGAGACAAAAGAAGGTAAGGTTACAGGGATCACTGATATCCTTATTAAGTTCAGGTACTTGGGGGAGGATTTTGATTACGAAATCCAAAAATCAGATGTCGCTCAAATAAAGTTTGCAAGTGGAAGGGTTGAGAACTTTGGGAATGATCCATCTAAGTTGCCTACCGATGGAAGCCATGCAGGAAGCCATCCGGATCGACATAATAAAATCGCGGTTCTTCCTTTTGCTATTATCACAAATGATGCAGGCCTGACGGTTGACGAATTGCGGAATTTTACCCAAAATCAAGCTGCTAATACTGTCAGGAATGAGTACAATACTTTGACTCTTCAGGATCCTTTAACCACCAATGCAATTTTGGCTAAACAAGGAATAAATCAAGAAAACATGGACTCTTTTACTCCTGCTGAACTTGCAGAGCTTTTGGGTGTGGAGTTTGTGATTTTTGGGGCAGTGAAGGTGACAACAAAAGGATCCGTTTCCAGTACTTATGGTTCTTCTACTTATAGCCAAAAGTCAGGCAGCTCTTCTAAAAAGGGTAATATTTTCAGCAGTAGTTCTTCCACCACCACAATCGAATATGATACTATGGTTGATTTGAGGATGTTTAATGATCGGGGAGATAATCTATATTCTAATTCCAGACATTCTTTTGGAACGGGAACCGATGCATATAAAGGGAGTGTAGATTACATGCTGAGAAGAACGCCTTTTGGTTCTAAATATGGCAAAAAGTAAAAATAGGTTTAAATCTAAAAGAGCCTGCAAAAAGAATTTGCAGGCTCTTTTTTTATAGGTGATTTTCAGCAAGTTTATTCACCAGTTCCAAATATTGATTAGCAGCTTCTTCTTTGGAAAGGCCCTTAAAATTCAACCAGGCATTGTACTTTGCAGCGGCTTTAAAATCAAAACCTCCCGGTCTCTCTGTTTCATTATCTCCTTCAGTAGCTTGTTTATAGAGTCCGTATAGTTTTAGCAATTCTTCGTTACTTGGTCTGCTTGTGAATTTTTTGGTGAGGGCTACTGCTTCCTCCAAAGTACTTGCTTTCATTAATTCTTTGTAGTTGGGTTAATTTTTGAGTTTGCCAAAGATAGTGCATAAAAAAGACCAACCTTTTGGGTTGGTCTTTGATCTGAATCAAATAATAATTAGCGCTTATTCATAGAGACATAGTCACGTTCATTGGCTCCAACATATACCTGACGTGGACGACCAATAGGTTCGCCATTTTCACGCATTTCTTTCCACTGAGCGATCCATCCCGGAAGACGACCTAAGGCAAACATTACCGTAAACATATCAGTCGGAATACCCAATGCTCTGTAAATGATTCCAGAGTAGAAGTCTACGTTTGGATAAAGCTTTCTATCGATGAAGTATTGGTCATTCAAAGCAGCGTGCTCCAATTCTTTTGCGATGTCCAAAATCGGATCATTTACACCCAATTTGCCCAAAACGTCGTCAGCGGCTTTCTTGATGATTCTAGCTCTAGGATCAAAGTTCTTATAAACTCTATGACCAAATCCCATCAATCGGAAAGGATCATTTTTGTCTTTAGCCTTGTCCAAATATTTTTTAGCATCACCACCGTCAGCCTTGATTGCCTCTAGCATTTCGATTACAGATTGGTTCGCGCCACCATGAAGTGGTCCCCAAAGTGCATTGATACCGGCAGAAATGGATGCATAGATAGAAGCCTGAGATGAGCCTACAATTCTTACAGTGGAAGTAGAGCAGTTTTGCTCATGGTCTGCGTGAAGGATGAGAAGTTGGTCCAAAGCTTTAGCAACTACAGGATCCACGTCATACTTCTCTGCAGGAAGCGCAAACATCATTTTTAGGAAGTTGGAGCAATAATCCAAGGTATTGTCTGGATAATTTACTGGATGCCCCATTTCGTTTTTGTATGCCCAAGCCGCAAAAGTTGGCATTTTTGCAATCAAACGAATGATGCTCAAGTTGACTTCCTCTTCTGATCTGTTTGGATTCAAAGAATTAGGATAGAAAGCTGAAAGAGAGCAAATCAAAGAAGACAAAACTCCCATTGGGTGTGCATTGGAAGGAAAACCGTCTAAGATTTTTTTGATGTCTTCATGAACCAAAGTGTGATGGGTGATCTCCTTTGTGAAGTTTTCGTATTCAGCTTGAGAAGGAAGCTCCCCATAAATCAGAAGGTAGGCAACTTCCAAAAAGGTGGACTTTTCTGCCAAATCCTCGATTCGATAACCTCTGTACCGAAGGATCCCTTTTTCTCCATCTAGAAAGGTGATTGCACTGGTAGTAGATCCTGTGTTTTTGTATCCAGGATCAAGGGTGATTAGTCCAGTCGAAGCCCGAAGTTTAGCAATATCAATTGCGGGTTCGTTTTCTGTTCCGACTGTAACCGGAAATTCAAAATCCTGTCCATCATAGGACAGCTTAACAGATTCAGACATATAAATTTATTTTGGATTGCTAATAAGAAAAACTCAAATACTGCCCTTAAGTTAATAAAATCCCCTATTTTATTTAGGGATATTTACATTTCGTTTATGAATATTTGGTGAAGGGTGAAATGTGATTTTTTATAAAAAATAAAGTTTTTAAAACCACCATTTGTTTTGACGTAGGGATTGGAATTTTATCCTGCTTTTTTCAGTTTTTGCCAAATAAATAAAAAAAGCCCCGAAGGGCTAAATTTATTCGCAGAAATGCTCGAAAACCTCAACTAAATGATCTCCAATCATTTTTGCATTTCTTCCTTCAATGTGATGACGCTCGATAAAGTGCACCAATTCTCCATCCTTGAACAAGGCCATAGCAGGAGAGGAGGGAGGATAAGGAAGTACAATTTCACGAACTTTGTTCACAGCTTCTCGGTCATTTCCGGCAAAAGAAGTTGCTAAAGTGGTAGGCTTTTTAGAAGCATTTTCAAGTGCATATCTAACTCCCGGACGAGCTGCTCCTGCTGCACATCCACATACAGAGTTGATCACCACGAAGGTTGTTCCTTTATGGTCTGGTCCCAAATGAGAAGCCACTTGCTCAGCTGTTCGAAATTCTTCGAAGCCAAGATCAGTGAGTTCTGCTCTCATTGATGCAATTAGTTCTTCTGGATACATATCAGTTGATTATTTTAAGTTTTATAGAAATCCTAATTCAAGTTTCGCTGCCTCAGACATCATGTCCTGAGAGTAGGGCGGGTCAAAAGTTATTTCCACTTCCACATTATTGACACCCTGGATTTGTTGAATTTTATCCTTCACCTCAGAAGGGATGAATTCAGCAGAAGGGCAATTTGGTGAGGTGAGCGTCATCAAGACGTACACATTATTTACCGGATAGACGGTTATTTCATAGATCAACCCAAGCTCATAGACATCCACAGGAATCTCAGGGTCATAGACCTGCTTGATTGCTTGGACGACCTTTTCTTTTAATTCGTTTTTATTCTCGTTCTCCATCTCAAGCATTGAGTTTGGTTTGAAAAGCTAATGCGTAAAATTTCATTTGCTTGATCATGGCTGCAAGTCCATTCGACCGTTGGCTCCCGATAAGATTCCCCATTCCAATTCTGTCAATGAAATTAAGATCGGCAGAAATGATTTCTTCTGGAGTTTTATTATCCAAAACTCGAATCAACAAGGAAATCAAGCCTTTGGTAATGTCCGTATTGGAATCAGCTAGATAGCGAACTTTTCCATTTTCCTCTTTAGCAATGAGCCATACCTTGGATTGACAACCTTTTATCAGATTTTCATCCTTTTGTTCCTCTTCTGGAAAATCAGCCAAGTTTCCACCTAATTCCATGATGTAAAAAATGGTCGATTCCCGGTCATCTCCCAGGATTTCGAATTCTGAAACAATCTCGTCTTGTATAGCTGCAATACTGCTCATTTGTTTTTAATTCTAGCAATTCTGGCAATTCCTTCTGCCAGATTTTCAATTTCTGATTTGGTGTTGTAAACAGCAAAACTTGCTCTGACAGTTCCTTCAATTCCAAATCTATTCATCAAAGGCTGCGTACAGTGATGTCCAGTCCGAACGGCAATTCCTCTGGCATCTAGCATTTGCCCCACATCAAAAGGATGCATTCCGTTGATATTGAAAGAAAGAACAGATACTTTTTCAGAAGCTGTTCCCACAGGAATGAATCCTTTAATGTGTTTTGTCAATTCATTGGCATGAGCAAGAAGTTCATCTTCATGCTTTTTGATATGAGCCTTTCCTAAGGAATTGATGAATACTAAGGCTTCTTTGAAAGCAATTACATCAGCGATGTTTGGGGTGCCTGCTTCGAATTTGAAAGGGATTTCATTGTAGGTGGTTTTTTCAAAGGTCACCTCCTTAATCATCTCTCCACCTCCCAAAAATGGAGGGATAGCCTCTAATAATTCACGTTTTCCGTATAATACACCCAAGCCAGTTGGGCCATAAAGCTTGTGAGCTGAGAAAGCAAAGAAGTCACAATCCAAATTTTGAACGTCAATATCTAAATGTGAAGTGGATTGTGCTCCGTCCAAAAGCACCTTTGCACCCACAGCATGGGCTGCTTCAATGATTTTTTCAACTGGGTTAATAGTGCCGAGCGCGTTTGATGCGTGGACGATACTAACCAGTTTAGTTTTTGGGGAAAGCAATTTTTCAAACTCATCCCAGATAATTTCTCCTTCTTCAGTGATAGGGATGACTTTTAGATGAGCACCTTTTTCTTCACATAGCATTTGCCAAGGAACAATGTTGGAATGGTGCTCCATAGTAGAAATCAGAATTTCATCGTCTTTTCCTATGAATCTGTTTCCAAAAGTTTTTGCTACCAAATTGATGCTCTCCGTGGTGCCTTTTGTAAAAATGACTTCAGCGGATTCTTTAGCATTGATAAAATCGCGTATGGCTTCTCGAGTTTCCTCATAGTAGCGAGTAGCACGATCAGCTAGCGCATGAGCTCCCCGGTGAATATTGGAGTTATCATGCTCATAGTAATTTAAAAGGGAATCAATGACCGCCTTGGGTTTTTGAGTTGTAGCGGCATTGTCAAAATAGATCAAAGGCCTGCCATGCACTTCTTGATGAAGCACAGGGAACAGGCCTCTGATTTCATCGATATCAAATCTCATGAAAAAGCTTAGAATTTGCTGCCGAGACGATTCTGAATCAATCCGACAACATGATTTTTGAAGCTTTCATCTTCAATTTTTTCCAAGACTTCACCAACAAAAGCATAAAGCAAAAGTCCTTTTGCTAAAGTTTTGTCGATTCCTCTCGCCTGAAGATAGAATAGGGCTTCTTCGTCTAATTGACCTACTGTACAACCGTGTGAACATTTCACATCGTCTGCCCAGATTTCCAATTGAGGCTTGGTGTTAACAATGGCATCTTCAGAAAGCAACACGTTGTTGTTCTGTTGAAATGCATTGGTCTTTTGAGCATCCTGTCTTACGAAAATTTTTCCGTTGAAAACTCCTCTGGATTGCTCATCGAATATGCCTTTATACAACTCATTGGATTCTGCATGAGGAATAGTATGGTCCACATTAGTATGATTGTCTACATGGGTCTTTCCATTAAGCAAGTAGATGCCATACATGTTTCCTTCACAATTACTTCCCAAAAGATTAAGGCTCAAGTTGTTTCGAACCATATCCCCAGAAAGTGAAATGTTGACGGAAGTAAATCGTGCGTCAGCCAAAACATCGGTTTCGATATTGCTCACTTCAATTACCTGATCTCCTTCATGTTGAAGTCGGTAGTAATTGATCTGAGAATTGATTCCACCTTTTACTTCCACCACTTTGTTGATGAAATAAGGAGAATCAACCAAACCTACGCTTTGATCAATAAAGGTAACTTCTGCGAAGTCCCCCACTTCAATCCAGAATCGAGGTGTAATCACCTGACCATCATTGGATTGATTGAAAGAAAGCAAAAGGATTGGCTTATCTACTTGAACCTTCTTGGGAACTTTAATTGATATTCCTCCATTGAAAGTGGCTTGATTCAAAGCTGCAAAAGCATCTTTTTCTGCTTTGGCGATTGTTCCAACTCCTCCAGTACTTTCATTCAAGCCACTCACTTCAATGCCTTCAATTTGGCTTGAAAGTTCAGGAAGGAATTTTCCATTTGAAAAAACCAAAGTATAACCATCAAATCCTTTGAAAGTGGATTCGATAATTTGGTTTTTAGAAATAGAAATTGGAGAAGCAGCTCTAAAGTCAGAAATGCTTTTTTCCAGTTTTTTTGTGATTGCTGTGAATTTGTATTCCTCAGCTTTTGCAACTGGAAGTCCAGCTGATTGATAAAGCTCTTTTCCAGCAGTTCTTAATGCTGAAAAGTTTTGAGGAGCAGATTCTAGCAATACATCGAATGTATCTTGTGTTGTCAAGGTACTCATGCCTGTTTTTTAAGATTTAAACTGCCGCTGAATCTACCTCTTCTTTGATCCAATCGTATCCTTTTTCTTCAAGTTCCAAAGCCAATTCTTTGGTTCCTGACTTTACAATTCGGCCTTTATAAAGCACGTGCACATAATCAGGTACGATGTAATCCAACAATCGCTGATAGTGAGTTACGACGATAGTCGCGTTTTTGTCTGATTTCAACTGGTTGACCCCGTTAGAAACGATTCTTAAAGCGTCAATGTCCAATCCAGAGTCAGTTTCATCCAAAATGGATAAAGTTGGTTCCAACATAGCCATTTGGAAGATTTCATTTCTTTTTTTCTCACCGCCAGAGAAACCTTCGTTTAGGGAACGGCTCAAAAGTTTTTGGTCGATTTCAACCAATTTCATTTTCTCCTTCATTAAGGAAAGGAATTTTACCGCATCCAAGGGCTCTTGACCACGGTATTCTCTAACCTGGTTCAAGGCAGTACGAAGGAAGTTAGTAGAGGAAACCCCAGGGATTTCTACGGGATATTGGAAAGCCAAGAAAACGCCTTCTCTAGCTCTATCTTCAGGAGCCATTTCCAACAAGTCTTTTCCTTGGAAGATTACTTCTCCTTCGGTGACTTCATATTCTTCTCTACCGGCAAGTACAGAAGCCAAAGTGGATTTTCCTGAACCATTAGGTCCCATGATAGCATGTACCTCTCCGGCCTTCACTTCCAAGTTAATACCTCTTAGGATTGGTGTTCCTTCAATAGAGGCATGTAGGTTTTTTATCGTCAGCATAGTTGAGTTTTTTCTTTTCTGATTCAATAGTTCATTGTGGAATTATCCTACAGATCCTTCCAAGGTGAGAGCCAAGAGTTTTTGTGCTTCTACCGCAAACTCCATAGGCAATTGATTCAATACTTCTTTTGCATACCCGTTCACGATCAAGGCTACTGCATCTTCGGTGTCGATTCCACGCTGATTGCAATAGAAGATTTGATCTTCGCCAATTTTGGAAGTGGTTGCTTCGTGCTCCACTTTAGCGGTTGGGTTTTGAATATCGATGTATGGGAAAGTATGTGCTCCACATCGGTCTCCCATTAATAAGGAGTCGCACTGGGAGAAATTTCGAGCATTGGTTGCTCGCTTCATTACTTGAACCTGACCTCGGTAAGAATTTTGGGATTTTCCTGCGGAAATACCTTTAGAAACGATTCGTGATTTGGTGTTTTTACCAATGTGAATCATCTTGGTTCCGGTATCAGCTTGCTGCATATTATTAGTAACAGCTACAGAATAGAATTCTCCCACAGAGTTATCACCTTTCAAAATACAGGAAGGGTACTTCCAGGTAACTGCAGATCCTGTTTCAACCTGAGTCCAAGAAATCTTAGAATGATCTCCGGCGCAAATTCCGCGCTTGGTCACAAAGTTGTAAATACCGCCTTTTCCTTCTTTATCTCCCGGAAACCAGTTTTGAACGGTAGAGTATTTTACTTCAGCATGAGCGGCAGCATAAATTTCAACAACAGCTGCATGAAGCTGATTTTCATCTCGTTGAGGAGCTGTACACCCTTCTAGGTAAGAAACGTATGACTCATCCTCCGCAACAATCAATGTTCGTTCGAATTGACCAGTATTTGCTGCATTGATTCTAAAATAGGTGGATAGCTCCATTGGGCATCTTACACCTTTTGGGATGTAGCAGAAAGATCCATCTGAAAATACAGCGGAGTTCAGAGCTGCATAGTAGTTGTCTGTCATGGGTACTACAGAACCCAAGTATTTTTTCACCAACTCAGGATGTTCTTTTACAGCTTCGCTGAAAGAACAGAAAATAATTCCAAGCTTGGCAAGTGTATCTTTAAAGGTGGTTGCTACAGAAACAGAATCTAACACTGCGTCTACTGCAATACCTTGTAATCTCTTTTGTTCGTTAAGTGAAATACCCAAACGCTCATAGATAGCCAACAATTCAGGGTCTACTTCGTCAAGGGATTTTGGCTTTTTAGTCTGCTTTGGGGCAGAGTAGTATCTGAGTTTTTGGAAATCCACTTTAGGATAATGGATGTTAGCCCATTCCGGCTCTTCCATTGTCTGCCAAGTACGGAAAGCTTTCAGTCTCCACTCCAAAAGCCATTCTGGCTCTTCTTTCTTAGCGGAAATCCAACGGATAATTTCTTCATTTAATCCGACGGGAGCTTCATCAGCCTCATAGTTGACAGACCAACCGTGTTCGTATTCTTTGGAAGTGAACTCCTCTAAAATCTGATTGTCTTTGCTCATGCGTGAGTTATTTAGACTAATTACATTTAGAATGCGAAGGTACAACTTAAATTGAAAAATAAATGTTCAATTTCATTTGAAAATTCTATCAGAGATGCTGTTTGTCAATCAAAATGAGCTAGAAATACCAGTTTCTAGTTTTGCAAAGGCTTGAGCAAAAAATAAAGGAAGCCCTTTTGAGACTTCCTTTTAATTGTAATATTTATTTAGATTTAGTCCAAATAGTTTGTCTATTTGCTTTCTTTATCGAAAAACTGAATTGGTCTATTGATGCTTTCTTCCAAAACTATCAATGTTTCAGTTCGGTCAATTCCTTCTACTTTTTGGATTTTATCCAACACAAGTCGTAAATGATTGGTGTCCCGGCAAATGATCTTTGCGAAGATGGAGTAATTGCCAGTAGTATAATAGGCGTTAACAACTTCAGGAATTTCCTTCAAACGTTCTATGACCGTATCATAGAGTGAACTTTTTTCAAGGTAAATTCCCAGGAAAGCCGCAATATCATATCCCAATTTGGTGAAGTTGATATTGAGTGTTGCACTTTTGACTACACCCATATCTTCCAATTTCTTCATTCTGACATGGACGGTCCCAGATGACACAAATACTTTTTTGGCTATTTCTGTATATGGTGTTTTAGCGTCCTCGTTGAGGAGAGAGATGATTTTGAGGTCTATGTTGTCGATATCTAAAATTTTATCCATCTTTTTGCTTAGGATTTAGATGATTTTTAAAGAAACTGCCAGTAAATTAGAGATTGTTCAAAATATTGCAAAATTATTTTTTCAATTTGTAATTGAATTGAAAATGTTTTTACTTTGAGGCTGATTCATTAAGTTTGAGAAAATTTGGAAATACCTGTGAATAGAAACTTAATATTTTGAGTACTAGTCACTTTTCCGAATTATCAGTTGATATCGAACTTTTAATCTCTAAAGTTATATTTGGGTTTATATTCTGAAAAAAGTCTTGCCGTTGGTAAGGCTTTTTTGTTTTCCTAATTAAAAAATAAAATGCAAAAAATTGTATTTGAAAATTTTTTTGTTGTATTTTTGAATATTCATTGAAAGTCATGGAATTCAAAGCATCATTGGTTCGGTACATTTTGGCGATTTTGGTTGTTTCCTTAACAGCTTTTCAGCCTGCGAAAACTTCTCTCGCGCAAGGAGATCGAAGTATTATCTCGATGGGACCAGAAGTTGCCTATAATAATATAAGGTTACGCACAGTTGAAACTCCTTTAGAAGTCAACTCTTCCAAACAATTCAAGTCTGGTAATTTGGAGCCTTTGACGGTCATTGAAAAAAACCTTGCTAATAACCTAGAGTCCCATTGGACATGGCCTGAGTATACTTTGGAAATGATTGACTCTTACTCTCCGTTTTTGTTCAGAACCAAAAAGTCTCAAGAAATTGAAGAGGTAAAAGTGATCCTTTTAGTTAATTCAAGAGGAAGACTTTCTGGCTATGAGATGATGACTGAGGTAGACCGAGGTACGCAGGAGAGATTAGATTATTTGATCCGAAAGCTACCTGAATTGAAGCCTGTTCCGGGATTTGATTCGTATTCCGCTGAAGCTTTTGAATTGACAATCAAGAAGTAAGCTTAATTTTCTTCATTTTTATTTAAATGGTGGTGCAGGGATTCTCCTGCATTTTTACTTTTATTAGTCAAGAAACCACCATTCCTATGCGAAATTATTTCTATTTGGCCTTTTCGGTTCTATTGACTGGACAGGCCTATTCCCAAGTGAAGGATTTTCGGCAGGAGAAACCTTTTCCTGAAAAAAATCAAAAAGCTAAATTTTACACAGTTCAAGGGGAAAGACATGGTCCCTCATTTTTCAAAAAGGAAACTTTTCCAGAAGTGGAGTACACCCCGGGGGAAAGTTTGAATTTTGATCACTACCATACAGTTGAGGTCATGTATCATTGGTATGAGAAATGGGCGGCTGATTATCCGGACATCACCGATTTATATGTGATCGGATATTCTTATGAAGGTCGGCCAATTTATCAAATGACCATTGCTAATAAAAAGACTGGCAAGGATACAGACAAACCAGCTGCTTACTTTGAAGGCGGACGACATTCTGGAGAGATTACTTCGAGTGAGTCGATTCTCTGGTTGACAAAGCATTTGTTGGAGAATTACGGCAAGGATGAGGAAATCACTCACCTTATAGATACTAAGGCTATTTACCTGCGTCCACAGAATAATCCGGATGGTTCTAATCTATACCTATACACCGCTCAGCGCAATAGGAGTACAGTAAAACCTCACGACAACGATCGTGACGGATTGATTGACGAGGATCCTGAAGAGGATTTGGACGGAGATGGTATCATTTACCAAATCCGAAAAAAGGCGGTTACGGAGGAAGAAAAGAAAAAAGCCAATTTCATTATTGATCCAGAACACCCATCAGGAAAGCTGATGAAGCGGGTTTTTCCTGGAAAAGGAGATTATTTGGTTTATACAGAAGGGATTGATAATGATGGAGATGGAAGCTACAATGAAGATGGAGTAGGAGGATTGGACTTACACCGGAATTATCCGGAAAATTGGCGTCCTGATATTGGTGGTGACCTAACAGGACGAGGATACACGCAATATGGTGCAGGTGAATTTCCATTAAGTGAAGCGGAGACACGATCTACTGTTCTCTGGATTTTGAGCCATCCGAATATTTCGGTTGTTAATTCCATGGATACTCGAGTTCCTATGCATCTCCGTCCACCATCAACTTCCAAAAGTGAGGAGCGAATGTATCCGGAAGATTTAGCGATTTACAAGGAAATGGATGAGCTTGGATTGTCTTACACGGCTTATCCTTGGGCTGGAGATGTTTATGAAACCTATGCAACCCGATATAAGGTCAATCGGATGACTGGAGATCCTTTGAAGCCGTCTCCATTGTTTGGCCACGGGCCGGATTTTGGGTATTTCTATTTTGGCAGTATATGGTATGGAGATGAGCTCTGGAATAATGGAGCAATGAAAGATTACAACCAAGACGGAATATATGACGATTACGACGGCTTGGTTTGGGATGAACAAGAAAATGGTGGGAGAGGATTTAAATCATGGACTCCATTTGTGCATCCAGAATTAGGTGAAGTTGAAATTGGAGGGTTCCATCCGAAGTTCTTTGGGCAAAATGGACCAACCTGGCAGCTGGAAGACTGGGCCAAGAAGCAGGCACTTTTCAATTTGGCTATGGCTAAGCGCCTACCTGAATTAAAGGTGGAAAATCCGGTAGTTGAAAAATTAAAAGATGGACTTTATGAAATCACTCTCCAATGGACAAATGTAGGAGGATTGCCGGTAGCTTTGGAGCAGGCAAAACTTGTCAAAATTGTTCAGGAAGACCGTGTCTCTTTGGAGTTTGAAAAGGAATTGACAGAGGGGTATGAAAATGCCAAAGTGAAAATCATTTCTCCAGAATTGTATGACAAAACCATCTACTCCGGACATACTGGAAAAGGAGAGACTAAAACCGTTACTTTCCAAGTAGAAGTATCTGGTAACGAGCCAGTGGAGGGAAAAATAAAACTTTCCTCTACGAGAGGAGGGTTATTTGTGCAGGAATTTAAGCTAAACTAATACGAGTTATTTATGTCAATTTTACGCAGATCACTAGGAATGGGGCTTGTGGTAGCCCTGCTCTTTAGTTTTCATGTTCAGGCTCAGCAAAAACGATCTTTGACACATGGAGACTATGACGGATGGGAGAGTTTGTCCTCCGATCGAATTACTAAAAATGGGGAATGGGTTGGTTACATGATTTCTCCACAGGAAGGAGATGCAAGATTGGAAATCATGCCTTATCGTCAGCCCACCCAGAAGATGATTATTCCTCGTGCATCGGGATGGAATTTTACTCCAGATGATGCCTTCGCGGTGGGAAAAATTGTACCTCAATATGATTCTGTTCGGGTTTTGAAGCTCAAAAAGACCAAAAAGGATGATATGCCCAAGGACAGTCTTTTTATCTATGATTTGAAAAAAGGGTCTTTGGAAAAATTTGCTCAGGTGAAGGCTTTTTCAATTCCTGAAAAAGAAGGCAGTTGGATTGCTATTCAGTTTGAAAAAGAAAAACCAGCTAAAAAAGATCCAGCCGATTCTACAGCAAAGGCTGAAAAACCTAAAAAAACGGATGGTACCAAACTCTTGGTTCGAAGTTTAGATGGAGGAAAAAGCTTTGAGTTTGAGCGTGTGAAAAGCTTTGGATTTTCTCCTAATGGGGATTTCCTGCAATTTGTTTTAGCAGAGGAAGATACCTTAGACAATGCAGCTATTCATATTTTGAATCTTGAGTCTGGAGTTGAATCCACAATTCATGAAGGATATACAGAATATAGCCGCATGCGTTTTTCTCCGAATTCATCCTATTTGGCATTTGTCACCACAGATGATTCCACGAAATCAGAAAAACCTTACTACTCATTGATGCTATATCAAACTGCATCGGGGAGTTTAGAGGCTGTAGCTGATAAAGATGCTACTGGAATTTTGGAGTCAGGAAGAATCAGTCAAGATGAGTCCTTACAGTTTTCTGAAAATGAAAAGATGCTCTTTTTCGGGGTAGCAGAGGATTATATAACCTATGCTTATGAGGAAGACACTACTATTTTGGATGAGGATCGGGTGAGCTTGGATATATGGGGTTGGCAGGATGATGAAATTCAACCTATGCAGCTTCGAAATAAATCCAGAGAAGAAAAACGTGCCTATAAAGCTGTTTTGGATCTTTCAAGCAAACAAATCAAGCAACTCGAAGATCGGGAAGTAAAAAATGTAATGCTTCCTAGTAAAATCGAAAATGAGGTTGCAATTGCTTGGTCCGATCAACCTTATCGACGGGAATACAGCTGGAATATTCAAATTGGCCGCGATATTTATCTAGTTGATTTAAATACTGGAGATCGAACACTTATTGAAAAGGATGTTCCTGGTATGCCTAGCCTCTCTCCAGCAGGAAAGTATGTGACTTGGTACGCTTCCCGAGATTCTGCTTGGGTCGCATATGATCTTCAGTCTAAAAAGAAAATCAATTTAACCGAGAATATTGATGTTCCTTTTTATCAAGAACTTCATGATTCGCCATCATTGCCGGGTTCTTATGGTTCTGGAGGTTGGTTAGCCGATGACGCAGCTATTTTGATTAATGATCGCTATGATATTTGGAAAATTGATCCTCAAAATCCCGGATCCGCTCAGATGATTACTCGAGGTGAGGGTCGTAAAAACAAGATTGAATTCAGAAGACAATCCATTGAATCCGAAGAGCGCTTCATTGATCCAAAATCCACCCTCTATCTCTCAGCCTTCAATGAGATGACCAAAGAGTCAGGAATGTATATGGGAGATTATGAGGGCAAAAAGCTAGAGAAAATCTTAATGACCCCTCACCGATATTATGGTTTAAAGAAAGCCAAAGATTCGGATGAGATTTTAATTAGAAGAAGTACTTATCAAGAAAATCCTGATTTGTTTGTAGGTGACTTGAAGTTCAAAGACCTCAAAAAGGTATCCAACCTCAATCCACAGCAAGCTCAAATCAAATGGGGTAGTGTGGAATTGGTAAGTTATCTAGCTAACGATGGGACTCCTTTACAGGGATTGCTCTTTAAACCGGAATATTTCGATCCTGCGAAGAAATATCCAATGATGGTGTATTTCTACGAGCGAAACAGCGATGGATTGCATAATTACCGCACGCCAGCTCCTTCCGCTTCCACCATCAATATTCCATATTTTGTAAGTAATGATTATTTGGTTTTTGTTCCTGATATCAAGTATGACCTCGGGTTACCTGGGCCAAGTGCTTACAACTGCATTATTCCAGGAGTACAATCCATAGTAGCTAAAGGTTTTGTCGATGCTGAGAATATGGCAATCCAAGGTCAAAGCTGGGGAGGTTATCAGGTGGCTTATTTGATTACCCAGACGAATATGTTTAAAGCAGCTGGTGCCGGAGCTCCTGTCGTCAATATGACTTCTGCCTATGGTGGAATTCGATGGGGAACAGGAATGAGCCGTATGTTCCAATATGAGCAAACACAGTCTCGAATCGGCGGTACACTTTGGGAAAAGCCGCTTTATTACATCGAAAACTCACCTTTATTCTTCATGGATAGAGTTCAAACCCCGGTATTGATTATGCACAATGATGAAGATGGAGCAGTTCCATGGTATCAGGGTATTGAGATGTTTATGGCTCTCAAGCGCTTGAATCGTCCTGCTTGGTTGCTTCAGTATAATGGAGAAGATCACAACTTAAGACAGCGAAAAAACAGAAAGGACCTTTCTGTCCGTCTGAGCCAGTTCTTTGATCATTACTTGAAAGGGGCACCGGCTCCGCTTTGGATGACGGAAGGTCTTCCTGCAGTAGAGAAAGGAAGAACGCTTAAATATGAATTAGAAGATTAAATCATCAAAAAAGGCTGTCAGTTTAAAATTGACAGCCTTTTTTACTTTGTAGGAATAATCCTGGATTTTCGAAATCAATCCATCTTTAAACTCAAAAACCGTTCTTCCCCATAAATTGATTTCATCCCCTTTCTTCTTATTTCCATCCGGAAAATCTTCTGCAAGGACTGCGTGATAATTAAGGTGAACGTCTGTATATCTCGCTTGATGTATCCATTTTTTCGGAGAGATTTCTCGATTTTCAAAAAGCTTTACGGCTTTTTCAGCTTGCTTTTGAAATTCTTGAATTCCTTTAGTTTCAAGAGTCTTGTCTCCGTTTGAATAATTTTCAAAAACTACATCTTGATGTAAAACCTTTAGCATTCCCGGTACATCAAGATGATTGTATCCCGAAATGTATTGTTCGATTAGTGTTTCTCTTTTAAGGTTTAGCATATCAAAAAGAGGTAAAGTTTTAAACTGCTACCGGTGCTTTGATATGAGGGTGTGGGTCATAATTAACCAATTCAAAATCCTCATACTTGAATCCAAAGATGTCCTTGACATTTGGATTGATCTTCATGGTAGGAAGAGGGCGGCATTCGCGACTGAGTTGGAGATGAGCTTGCTCTAAGTGGTTTAAATAAAGGTGTGCATCTCCAAAGGTATGAACGAACTCACCAGGTTCCAGGTCACAGACTTGGGCAACCATCATCGTGAATAGTGCATAAGAAGCAATATTAAATGGAACTCCCAGAAAGACATCTGCACTTCGCTGGTACAATTGGCAAGAAAGTTTGCCATCTGCTACATAAAACTGGAAAAGTGTATGACAAGGAGGAAGCGCCATTTGATCTACATCAGCTACATTCCAGGCGCTGACGATATGTCTTCTACTGTCTGGTTTATTTTTGATTTGATCAATCAGTTTTTTGATTTGGTCAATTTCTCCACCTTTTCCGTCCGGCCAGTGTCTCCACTGATAGCCATAAACAGGACCTAAATCTCCATCTTCATCAGCCCATTCATCCCAGATCGATACTCCATTGTCTTTTAACCAGCCGATGTTTGTGCTTCCTCTTAAAAACCAAAGCAATTCAATGATAATCGAACGAAGATGAAGTTTTTTTGTGGTAACAACCGGAAATCCCTCCGATAGGTCGAAACGCATTTGGTGGCCGAAAATGCTCAGCGTCCCGGTTCCTGTACGGTCAGTTTTTTTCACTCCCTCATCCAGGATTCGTTGCATTAATTCGTGGTATTGCTTCATGGTTTTTTAATTGAAATTAATCGATGATCTAAGATACAAGCTTCCTTTGAAAATCGGAATGAAAACAATGGACTTCAATTCTGATTAATATTGTCATAAGTCAAAGAATCTCCAGTTCCATGTGGTCAAAGCGTCAAGCTTTTTATTTGCTTTTTATTGCACTCATTTTCTCAATGAGTTTTGTGGTTTTTCAGCCTACAATCCGGTTTGATTATGATTTTGAGCAGTTTTTTCCTCAGGATGATGAAGATTTAGGATTTTATCAAAACTATGCTCAGCTATTTGGAGAGGATAATGACTACCTTTTAATGGCTTTCGAAAATCAGGGAAAAAAACTATGGGAACCGGATTTTTTAAACGAGTTTAAGCTCCTTCAAGGTAAAATTCAATTGTTGGAAAATGTCGATACGACGCTATCGATTTTAGATTTAAAGCAACCTCGGATTTCTCCTTTTGGTATTCGATTTCAGCCAGTGCTTTTATTAGACGAGGATTCAGTTCTGGTTAATCGGTTTAATGCTCAATTGGAAGGAAAATTTATTTCAAAGGATGGAAAATCGCTTTTGCTTTTAGTTCAGAATAGAGATAATCTCACAAAAGATGAAGGTGATGCTCTTTATGGACAAATTTTGGATGAAATATCAAATTCCAATCTTTCTCTTCGAGCCGTAGCAGGAAAAATTCAAACACAACGGGATTTCGTGGACTTGATGCAGGCGGAATTCAGCTTCTTTTTGGGCTTATCCCTGTTGGTTATGTTACTCATGTTAATAGTCCTATTTAGGTCTTGGTGGGGAGTGGCGATTCCAATCATTGTGCTTGGAGTTGGAGTTGCTTGGGCTTTTGGGGTGATTCTTTGGTTAGGAAATCCACTTGCTTTGATGTCTGTCATGCAACCCACTTTGTTTTTGATTGTTGGCTTAGGAGCTTTGGTTCATTTGCTTTCTCATCTGAGACAAAAATTAGAAAAAGGATATTCAAAAGATTATTGTATAGATCAAACGTTCAGGCAATTATTGATTCCAATTGGCTTAACCATGATGACAACTGCCTTTGGTTTTTTGTCTTTGTGGTTTACTTCTGTTCCAGCTTTAAAGGATTTTGGTCTGACTACTGGAATTGGAATTTTAGTGATGTTTTTCGCCGTGGTTCTACTTACTCCTGGTTTATTGTTTTTGATAAAAATCCCGGAACTAGAGAGATCAAGAAATACTTCAAAAAATTGGGTGTTAAACAGGCTTTTCGTTGCTCTGCTTAAACGTCGAACACTGGTGATTTGGGTTTTTGTAGGTATATCAGTTTTGTCCTTGGTTTTAGGTTCACAGGTTCGAATCAATGGATTTTTATTAGATAATCTTCCTTCCAATCACCCGATACGAGAGGATTTTGAATATTTTGACCAACAGTTTGGAGGCTCAAATCCTTTGGAAATTGCCATTTTGACACCTTCGGAGGAACTTAATATTTTTGATTATGAGGTTTTAGAACAGATTCAAAAAATTGAAAATAAGCTTCAAGACTACTTTAGTGGAGTTTCTTTGATATCGCCTTTGACTGTTGCTGAAGTTTTAAATCAAGCGCAAAATCAGGGGAATTCTGAAGCATTTCAATTTCCTTCCAAAGGACAATACCTTCGAATGAAGCGAATTTTGGACACCAATCCTCAGCAATTCTTACCAGCAGTCTATAATTCTGAAAACCGGATTGCTCGGATTAGTGGAAGACTTCCAGATTTGGGAAGTTTCAAAATGGGGGAGATCAGGCGGGATTTTTTTGAATTTGTGAAAGAAGAAATAGATCCAGAACTATTAAAAGTGAAATGGACAGGAACTTCCTATCTGATTGACCGGGGACATGAGTCCGTGACTCTTGAAATGGCAAGAGGACTTGGAGTTGCCTTTTTGTTGGTTGGGGTGATTGCGGGTATACTTTTCCGATCTTGGCGGATTTCTTTCATCTTATTGATTCCGAATATTATCCCATTGCTCATGATGTTGGCTGTGATGAATCTTATGGGTATTGAATTGAAATTGACTACTGCAATTTTGTTTTCTGTTGCTTTTGGAATAGCCGTGGACGACAGCATTCATTTTATGGCTCGCTTGCGGACCGAACTGTCATCAGGAAAAACATTTTTCTATGCCTTAAAAAGAACCTATCTGGAAACCGGAAAAGCCTTGGTTTTAACCACCCTAATTCTCGTTTTGGGCTTTAGCTTATTTTTATTCAGTGATTTTGGAGTGACCTTTTATACAGGTTTGTTAATAGCATTGGCACTCATTTTTGCATTGTCAGCCGATATGCTTTTTCTCCCATTATTTCTCATTCCTTTAAAAAAGGTATGGGAAAGCAAAGTCAAAAAACTTAATCTTTAATCAGGAAAGTGGCCGAAATGGGATAATGGTCTGAGTAATCAACCTCTTGGTGCGTTTCAAATTGAATCGGTTCCAATTTTTCGGAAGCAAAAATGTGGTCGATCCGTAAGAAAAATAATATTCGATTATAGGTGAAGCCAAAGCCTCTTCCAGCTCCCTCAAAAGCATTTTTAAGTATATCGCTTAAGCGGAAATAATTGTTGGAATAAGGGATTTCATTCAAATCTCCCATCAAAATGACTGGATATGGGCAGCTTTCTATATGTTTTTCGATGACTGAAACTTGCCTGCTTCTATTTAAGCTTCCTTCATGAAGTTTTTTTAGTGTTTGCCGATAGTTGGCTTTTACTTCCTCCAATTCATCCAATTTATCCGATTCGATTTTCATGGATTCCAAGTGGCAATTGTAAATCCGAATAGTATCTCCCTCGTATAAAATATCTGCAAAAATGGCCCCATTAGTCCGGCTATTATCGAAGACCTTTCCTTGGTTTATTATGGGGAATGAAGAAGAAATAGCAAGACCAAAGGATCTTCTTTTGGGATTTCCCTCTATTATTTCATAGTAAATCTCTCGGTTATTTTTTTCTCCAAGCAAGTCTACTGCGTTTCGGGAGGCGGATGTATTGTCTTGGTAAAACTCCTGAAAAGCCTTGATTTGAGCTGGATGATCCTGAATCCAAGAGAAGATATTGGGGTCAAATTTCCCTCCGGTTCTTCTTTTATAATCGAATAAGTGGACATTGTAGCTCAAGACTTTTAGCCCTTCAGCATCATCGTTTTTTGGATGCCATTGGAAACTGATTTCTAAAAAACGATATCCAATACAAAGGGCTATAAATGGTATCCAGGCTGATTTTTTCCAAGCGATAAATAAGACTAAAAAAAGAAAGAAATTAATCAACCAAATCAATGGGATGAAAAAGGGAAGGAGTCCGACATATGGGAAATCTTCCGGGCGAATGAATACACTGCCAAAAATCAGGAGGGAGACAATAAAAAGTAACCAAGCGATAAATTTCATCAATCGTGAAATAAGTAAAATGAGTGATTAAAGTAAAGAAAGCTTAACAAGTCCTCCATTGAATCCGTAATCAAACAAAAGTGGTGCTAAATTGGAAATTATTTATTTTGGCATGACGGAATACTAGTCCTTAATAAGGTAAAACAATATTGACCGTTTCATAAATGAAGAATTTTTAAGATAAATTAGTGACTATGAAAAAGAGATACCTATTTGTTCCAGCCTTAGTGGCCCTATCGGTTTTTGTTTCTTGCGGTAGCAAAAACTCCGAAACAACGGAAGAAAATTCCGCTACAGAAATGACTACTGAATCTGAGCAAGAGAGCCGCCCTAGTCCTTTGGAAGTAAAAGAAGGAGATATTTCTGGCAAGCCTTTTAAAGTTCAATACGGCTCTCCATCTGTAAAAGGAAGACAAATTTGGGGTGATTTGGTGCCGTATAATGTTGTTTGGAGAACAGGAGCTAATGAGGCAACCTTCATTGAATTATCTGAAGGAATGACCGTGGAGGGTCAGCCTTTAGCTGCGGGCAAGTATTCTCTTTTCACCATCCCAAAGGAAAATGGTGATTGGACTGTGATTCTTAATTCTGAGTGGGATTTGGAGCATGGTCACTTTCAATATGATGAAAAGCAGGATGTACTTCGAGTAGAGGTTAGTCCAGAGTGGGAAGAAAGTTCTCAGGAAAGGCTTTCCATTGATATCGAGGAACCAGGAATAGTAATTAGATGGGAAAAGCTTAAGCTTCCAATTCAGATACAATAAGAGTCCATAAAGTTTTGAAAACCCGGTTTTTTCAAAAGACCGGGTTTTTTATTTTATCCAAAGTGAAAAACAAATCGAGATTTTCCTGTTTTTCTTATATTGCTAGCTTCTGAATCATCCTATTCATTCATGAAAGTTTTCTCCTTTGTTTTAGTATTCCTCATCACGGTTGTCTTAGGTTATGTAGTGTCTATTCCGATGGGGCCTGCACCTCCTGTTGCGCCATTATTAGATCCAAACCATGGATTTTGGCAAAATATGTACAGTGAGGATCAATTGGCCGAGGAAACGATTCAGTTGGAAGGTCTTTCAGCTCCTGTAAAAGTCTCCTATGATGAAAATTTGATCCCTCACATTTTTGCACAAAATGAGGAGGATCTTTATAGAGTACAGGGGTATGTAACTGCGCAGCATCGCTTATGGCAGATGGAATTTCAAACCATGGCTGCTGCAGGTAGGATTTCAGAAATTGTTGGTCCGGTAGCTCTGGAATTAGATCGAATGACCCGTAGAAAAGGACTTGCTTATGGAGCCGAACTTGGGTATGAGTTTGTCAAAGAGAATTATCCTGAAATGTTAGACCTATTAGAGGCCTATGCTGATGGAGTGAATCAATACATTGCATCTTTGGATGATGCTAGGCTTCCCGTAGAATACAAAATCTTGAATTATCGTCCGGAAAACTGGTCTTCTTACAAGTCTTTACTCCTTCTGAAATACATGTCTGACATGTTAGTTGGAGATCGGGATTTGCAATATTCTAACCTTCGAAAGATTCTCGGTGAGGAAAAATTGAATGTGTTATTTCCTGAATTTCCTGCAGAAAATGATCCTGTGATTGAAGCAGAAAGAGTTTGGGATTTTGAACCGATCCAGGTTGAGAATCCAGATGCTGGATCTTATCCAAATGATGAGTTGGTAATTGACCCTTTGCCGCAACCCGAGGAAGGAGTTGGTTCAAATAACTGGGCCGTGGCAGGATGGAAAACAAAAAATGGGAATCCGATTTTGGCCAATGACCCTCATTTAAGTTTAAACCTTCCTTCACTTTGGTACAGCATGCAACTCAGTACACTGGAGCATACCGTGAAGGGCGCTACCTTGCCAGGAGCTTTGGGCGTCATTTCAGGATTTAATGAAAATATCGCTTGGGGAGTTACAAATGCCACCAAAGATGCAAGAGATTGGTATAAAATCACCTTTCAGGATGATTCCAGAAAAACATACAGATACGGGAGTGAGTGGAGAGAGGCAAACCATAGAATAGAAGAGATAAAAATCAAAGGTCAAGAGCCTTACTATGATACTGTTGTATACACCCATTATGGTCCTGTTGTTTATGATAGGACTTTTGGAAGTGAACGACAGGATGTGAATTTTGCTTTGAAATGGACAGCCCATATGGGTTCCAATGAGCAACTGACATTTATCAAAATGAATAAGGCAAAGAATCATGATGATTACAATGATGCCTTAAATCATTTTACAGCTCCAGCCCAAAACTTCGTCTTTGCTTCTGTTTCAGGAGATATTGCAATGCGAATTCAGGGGAAGTTTCCAGTAAAGTGGGAAAAGCAAGGTAAATTCTTCATGGATGGTGCTGATCCTCAAATGGAATGGCAAGCCTTTATTCCCAATGAGCAGAATCCTAGTACTCTAAATCCTGAGAGAGGATTTGTGTCTTCGGCAAATCAGCATCCAGTTGATCCTTCTTATCCATATTATGTTTTCGATAATAGCTACGAGCATTATCGAAATAGGCGGTTGAATAATCGTCTTCGGGAGATGAATTCGATCACAATTGATCAAATGAAGGAGCTCCAATTCGATGACTATTATCTTCATGCTGCAGAGGCACTTCCGGTCATGTTGGAATTGTTAGGGAATGAAATTGGAGAAGGTGAAAAAGCTGAAAAGTACCTAAACGAGCTTAAATCCTGGGATTTTTATGCAGACCCCAATCAAAAAGGTCCAACCTTATTTTACAATTGGTGGAATAAAACATACAATCAAATCTGGAATGATTGGATGGAATGGGATATATCGGTTGTTTATCCAAATAATTATGAGACGGTAAGGCTTTTAAAACTTAGCCCTGAAAGTGAATTTTTCGATCATAAGGGGACAGAAGCAATAGAAACAGCTAGGGATCACGTGAGAAATGGATTTGCTGAAATGGTGGAATCTATGAGTGAATGGGGGCAAGAAGAAGGGGATTATACTTGGGCTAATTATAAGCGGACCAGTATTCAGCACTTGGTTCCTCAGTTCAGGCCTTTTTCAGTTGAAAATGTATACACAGGTGGAGGTAGAGGGATTTTGAATGCAACCAGCGAGAGACATGGAGCTTCCTGGAGAATGGTCGTGGAGTTGGGGACACCAATTAAAGCCTTTGGGATATATCCTGGTGGCCAATCCGGAAACCCAGGGAGTAAGTTTTATAGTAACTTTATTTCCAAATGGGCGAATGGGGATTACCTAAATTTTGATCTTCGAACTGAGGATCAGGAAGAAAATTTATTGTTTCAAACTACCTTTACTAATTAATCATGAAGTTCATTTTGTTTCTCCTATTGTCTATTGTCTTGGTGATATTCTTAAATCCGTTCCTTCCTTTTTGGGGAGTTATGATTGGTCTGGGACTATTATCCCTTCTTGTTCAACCTGAAGGTGGAGCTGCTTTTTTTGGAGGTGGCTTTGGGATGGGGCTTGCTTGGATGGGATTAGCCTTTTACCTAAGTGCTGAAACGGGCAGTAATTTACCTGACAAGATGGCTCAACTTTTTGGTCTAGGAAATGGAACCTATATGATCTTGGCCACTGGTTTCCTAGGCTTTTTGTTGGGCGCTTTTTCTTCCTGGAGTGGGCAATTACTTCGAAATATGTTGAAGAAGAAGCCACAAAATATCTATATGGGATAATTCATGGTTTTAAAGGTTTTTACTTTTAGTTTGAAAAATTAGAATTAAAATAATTTTTATCGATTCCTTCTAATGAGTACCTTTGGTACTCGGTTTTCAATTTATTTTTAATGCTTGATTCTCTTATCACCTCAAAGACCAGGTTGAGGCTATTAGTAAAGTTTTTTGTGAATCACCATACGCAGAGTCACCTTAGAGGATTGGCAGATGAGTTTGGTGAATCAACTAATGCTATCCGAAAGGAATTGAATAATCTGACCCAAGCTGGGGTTTTAGTAAAAGAATCCGATAAGAATAAGATTTCCTACAAGGCTAACACAAATCATCCTTTCTATACCAATATCAGAGATATAATCCGAAAATATTTGGGTTTAGATAAGCTGTTGGAGCAGATTTTGGAGCGAATGGGAGAGGTTGAGCAAGTTTTACTTGTGGGTGACCTTTCTCGGGGGGTGGACTCCGGTAAAATTGATGTAGTGGTAGTTGGTGAAGATTTAAACCAAGACTATATCAAGGGCTTAACCAGAAGATTGGAAGAGCTGATCAATAGAAAAGTGATATTCACTTTAAAGACCAATCGTTTGGAATCTTCCGGATTGGTTCTTTTTGATAAAAATATAGGAATCTAGGATTTGTCCTGATTTCAGAATTACTGACTGCTAAGTCTAAATTGGGACTGAAAGGGCGAAGCTGTATCCGGGGTTTATGTTCAAATACCAATTTTCAATTTGAGTTTCAACCTTGAAATCACCTTAGCAAATTCAACCAAAATATTCTTAACTTCAAACACTTAATTAAAAACCAATTCGTATTCGATACGATTTTTACAAATTGGAACATTTCAATTTAATTCATTGACTTACTTGGAAAATATTCATTCTAAAGACCAACTCATGTTCACGAAAGTCTTTCGGAAGATTTGGTTAATGGCTTTTATTTTGGTTCTAGCCATACATGCTAGTTTGGCCCAGAGTCTTGCAGATATACAAAACCTAAGAGTTGATGATCTTTCCAATGCCCAAATAGAACAATTGGTAAAGCGGGCAGAAGCCAATGGAATTAATTCAACTCAATTGGTAGCAATTGCTCAGGAAAGGGGGATGCCTCCTTCGGAAGCCGCTAAGCTTTCTAGAAGAATCAATGAATTGATGAACGGGTCTAATTCCTCAAATCAAAATCAGAATGGTAATTTTTCCAGAAATCAGGATTTCGGGGGCTCTGTTGGTGTGTTCGATTCTCTTCGCAAATCAGACCCTTATTATGATTTGACTCCTGAGCAGAAGAAGATTTTTGGATTTAAACTTTTTCATAATCGGGAATTGGATTTTAGCCCAAGTTTGAACATTCCAACACCATCTTCTTATGTGATTGGCTCAGGGGATCAATTATTGATTGATATTTATGGAGCTTCTCAGCAGTCCTACGACTTAACGGTCACTCCAGAGGGAAAGATTTTTGTTCCTAACATTGGTCCAATTCAAGTTGGAGGATCTACGATTGAGGCGGCTGGAGCTCGAATAAAAACTAGTCTCGGAAGAATTTACTCAGGGCTTTTAGGAAGTTCTCCGAATACATTCCTTGAGATGAGATTGGGGAATATTCGTTCCATAAAAGTTTCCTTAGTAGGAGAAGTGACTAAGCCAGGGACTTATACCTTGCCTTCTTTCGCTACAGTTTTTAACGCGTTGTATTCTGCAGGAGGTCCTAATGAAACTGGAGCTTTCAGAAACATTCAAGTCTACAGAGATTCTAAATTGGTAGCTACTATTGACATCTATGATTTTTTGATCAATGGAGACCAAAGCTCAAATATTACTCTTAATGATAATGATGTGATTATTGTTCCTGCTTATCAGGCCAGAGTTGAACTGATAGGTCCAGTGCGAAGAGAGGGGTATTTTGAAGTTAAACAAGGTAATTCCTTATCGGACCTATTTAAGTATGCAGGAGGGTTTTCTTCTTTAGCCTTTCAAGACCGGGTTACAATTAGAAGATTTGAGGATAATCAACGTAAAGTAATTGATGTGGCTTCTGCTAGTTTTGATTCCTTTATGCCTAAGGATGGTGATGAGATTTTAGTGGGAGAAGTTTTGGAACGATTTCAAAATAGAGTTCAAATCACCGGTGCAGTTAACCGCCCTGGAGAATATTCCTTGGATGAAGGGATGGGTGTTTTGGAGTTGATTGAAAAAGCACAAGGATTAAAGCCTGAGGCCTTCACGAATCGAGCAACTTTATACAGAACCAATCCTGACTTGACTCTCGGAGCTATTTCATTGGATTTGAAAGAAATTTTAGAAGGGAATGGAACTAATGCAGCCTTGAAAAATGAAGACCTTCTTTTCATACCTAATCGATATGATATTCAAGAAGAATATTATGTGAAGATTTCAGGGGAGGTGAATTTTCCGGGAACTTATCCATTCGCCTCTAATATGACGGTAGGTGATTTAATTCTTAGAGCTGGGGGATTTTTAGAGTCGGCAGCAAATAGTTCCATTGAAATTGCGAGCAGAGCGAGGGATGCAAGTAGTGGGAAAATCGCTGAGATTTCTACCCTGACAATTAACTCAAGCTTGCAATTGAGCGAAGAAGAAGCTTCCAAGCCTTTAACGCCATTTGATCATGTATTTATTAGAAGAAGTCCTGGTTTTGAGAGAGAGCAAATTGTGGCAGTTAGAGGCGAAGTAAGATATCCAGGCGAATTCGTTTTAGGAAATGCAAATGAGCGAATTTCTGATTTGATTACCCGGTCAGGAGGATTATCTCAATTTGCTTACCCTAAAGGTGCTAGCTTAATCAGAAGGACCGTTTATTATAAAGGTAAGACCGAAGAAGAACTACGTGAGGAAAGTTTGAGGCAGATGTGGGAACGATTAAATCCCGAGACAAACCGTGAACTGAATGAGGCGGAGAAATTACTTTTTGAACGTGTGGATAAAAAGCTTGCGGAAATCGAGCAGAAAAGGTTGGAACAAGAAAACGAACAATCTGGGATGGATGAATTTTTTACTTTTTCCGATACGCTTTCCATTGATCCAGCTTTGAATCAAGAAAGATTCAAACAAGAGGATTTAGTAGGGATCGACTTAGAATATATTCTTAAAAATCCTGGTTCTGAAGCCGATTTGATCTTAATGGAAGGTGACATTCTTCAAGTACCAAAGCAATTGCAGACTGTGAGGATGGTAGGAGAAGTATTGATGCCTACGACCACCCGTTTTGACAAGGGGAAATCATTAAAACATTATATCTCTAAAGCAGGAGGATTTACCGAAAATGCAAGAAAAAGTAAAGCCTACGTGGTCTATGCAAATGGTGATGCAGCACAAACACGAAGCTTTTTAGGAATAAAAAATTACCCAACTGTAGAGCCAGGGGCAGAAATTGTAGTTCCCCAAAAACCACCAAGAGAACGAATTTCAACTGCTGGTTGGATTGGGATTGCTTCTAGTTTGGCAACGTTGGGAATCTTAGTGCAACAATTATTAAATTAATATAACCGATTATTTATGAAAATTGCTGTTGTAGGAACTGGGTATGTAGGCCTTGTTTCAGGAGCATGTTTTGCTGATGTGGGGATCGAAGTGACCTGCGTAGATATTGATCAGAAGAAAATCGATAAGCTCAAGCAGGGGATTATGCCAATTTACGAACCGGGATTAGAAGAAATCGTGGTTCGAAATTATCAAAGTGGTCGTCTTCATTTCAGTACCGATCTAGGCGAAGCGATTCAAGGAGCTGAAGTGGCATTCATTGCGGTAGGAACTCCTCCGGGAGAGGATGGTTCAGCTGATTTAAAGTATGTATTGGCTGTTGCAGATGAAATCGGACGAAAGATGACCGATTACATTGTGGTAGCTACTAAGAGTACTGTGCCGGTTATGACCGGCGAAAAAGTTCGAGCCACGATTAAGGCAGCCTTGGACAAAAGAGGTTCAGACCTTCCTTTTGCTGTTGCCTCCAATCCAGAATTCCTGAAAGAAGGTGCTGCAGTTGAAGACTTTTTGAAACCTGATCGAATCGTGATCGGAGTGGATGATGAGCGAGCAGAAAAAATCATGCAGCGCTTATACAAGCCTTTCCAGTTGAGCGGTGAGCGAATTATATACATGGATATTCCTTCTGCAGAAATGACCAAGTATGCTGCAAATGCCATGTTGGCAACGAAGATTTCCTTTATGAATGACATTGCTAACCTATGTGAAAAAGTAGGAGCTGATGCCAATATGGTAAGAAAAGGAATTGGTTCAGATCCGCGAATCGGAAATAAATTCATTTACCCTGGAGTTGGCTATGGTGGCTCTTGTTTTCCTAAAGATGTGAAAGCGATCATAAAAACAGCCAAAGAATACGGCTATGACCTTCGAGTTCTTCAGGCTGTAGAGGATGTAAATGATGATCAAAAATATATTTTGGCGAGCAAGGTTAAATCTCACTTCGGAGAGGACCTGAGCGGAATGACCTTTGCGATGTGGGGATTGAGCTTTAAGCCTAATACGGATGATATGCGGGAGTCTCCTGCTGCGGTTATTATCGATGAACTTCGAGCTGCCGGTGCCACAGTCAGAGCTTACGATCCTAAGGCTATGGAAGAGGCAAAAGAGCATTACTTGTTTGATAAGGTTACCTACTGTAAGGACGCTTATGATGCCTGCGTAGATGCAGATGCCTTATTGTTAGTGACAGAATGGTCTGAGTTTAGAATTCCAAGCTGGGATGCTGTCGGAAAGCTGTTGAAAAACAAGGTTATCTTTGATGGCCGAAATATCTACGATAAAAAATACCTTGATTCCCTAGGCTTTGTTCATTACGGGATTGGAGCTAAATAATCCATCAAATCCCCTGAGTCACTCAGGGGATTTTTCTGTATGAGTTTATGGTAATAGCAGGAGCAGGCGGTCATGGTCTTGAAGTTCTTCAACTTTTAAAACGAAATGGGTTTGATGAAAAGGACCTTCTTTTTTTTGATGAGGACGAAGGTAAGGAGGGCCAAGGACTTGGTGGAATCCCAGTGATTACAAATATGAGTTCTTTGAATAGCATTTTCCAGAAAGATCCAAGGTTTTGTTTAGGAGTGGGCAATCCCTCCTTTAGAAAAAATCTTATTACTCTTCTGGAAAAAGAGGGGGGGCAATTTGTGGGATTGAAGGGAGATTATTCTATCTCTTCAATTGAAAAAGAGGAAGAATTTGATCGATTTTCATTTTCATTTTTGGGTCCAGAGGTTCAAATTGAAAAAGGAGTTTTGGTCAATACCCGAGCTCATGTCCATCACAATTGCGCTATTGGTGAATTTTCAGAAATAGCCCCAGGTGCCATCCTTTTGGGTGGGGCTAAAGTGGGGAAATTATGCAGAATTGGGGCAGGAGCTATTATACTTCCAGGTGTTGAAATAGGTGACGAGGTGATTGTTGGCGCCGGAGCCGTGGTGACAAAAAATCAAGCTTCTGGAAAAAAAATAATGGGTATCCCTGCACAATGAGCTTAAAAACCAGAACTCTGCATGGTTTTTTTTGGAGTCTTACCCAACAGTTTGGCGTTCAGATAACCATGATTTTGGTTACTGTTTTTTTAGCAAGGATTTTGGAACCTGCAGATTTCGGGCTTATTGGTATGCTCGCTGTATTTATGGCTTTGGGAAATAGCTTGATTGATGCTGGGATGACTTCCAGCTTGATTCGGACGAAAGATGCAGATCAGCGGGATTATTCCACTGTTTTTTTTATCAATTTGGCAGTAGGTTTATTAGTATACCTTGCGATGTTTTTAAGTGCTGGCCTAATTAGCCAATTCTTTAATCAACCTGCTTTAGAGTCTATTATCAAAGTTTATTGTTTGACTTTCCTTATCTATCCATTTTCAGCCGTTCAGCGGACAAGGTTAGTAAAGAAAATGGATTTTAAAACTGAAATGAAGGTAACGATTCCATCTACCATCGTTGGTGGGATTTTTGGATTGGTCTTGGCAATACAAGGATTTGGAGTTTGGGCTTTGGTAGGAATGAACCTAGCCCAAAATTTACTTCTCAGTATTCAGTTTTGGATTTATTCTAAGTGGAGGCCTTCATGGGTTGTTGATTGGGAAAGGTTTAAATACCATTTCGGATTTGGTGCTAAACTGACGATTGCTGGGGTAATAAATTCAGTTTTCTCAAATATTTACCATTTAGTAATTGGAAAATTCTTCCCAGTCACTCAATTAGGGTATTATGCAAAGGCTGATTCTTTGAAGCAAATACCGGTAAAGAATATTTCCAATACACTTTCCAAAGTGACTTTTCCAATGTTCTCAGAGATTCAGGATGATAATGAGAAATTAAAAATTGCTTACAAACGCATTATGCAGCAAGTCCTTTTTTGGCTTACTCCAGTGATGGTATTTTCTATAGTATTGGCTGAACCTTTATTTAGAATAGTACTCACCGAGAAATGGCTTCCTGCTGTACCCTATTTCCAGATTTTATGCTTTATAGGACTGATGTTCCCTATTCATTCCTATAATTTAAATATACTCAAGGTAAAAGGAAGAAGTGATTTATATTTGAAGCTTGAAATCATCAAAAAATCCTTAACGGTACTAGGAATAGTTGTAGCCCTTCCTTTTGGGATATTTGCCTTACTTTGGACACAAGTTATCCTTAATTTGGTTGCATTTGGGATTAATTCTTTCTACAGTGGTAGATTTATTGGGTATAATGTTTGGAGGCAAATCAGAGATATATTCCCGATTTTTCTTGTAGGTGCAATAGCTGGATTTGCTTGTTGGCTTGTAAAAGATTTGATTCAAAATGTCCCATTTTTGGATTGGATAAAATTGATCGCTGGAGGTTTAATGGGAGTCTGCATTTATTTTCTTATCTCCTGGGGTGCCAAAACGGAGCCATTTGTTGATTTTCGAACGATTATTTTAAAAAGATGATTCCGGTAACGAAACCATATCTACCTCCAATGTCTGAATATCAGGAATACCTTGAAGGTATCTGGAAAAGGCAGTGGCTTACCAATAATGGTCCATTGGTAAATGAGTTGGAATTGAAAATTTCCGAATACCTAGATGTAGAAAATTTTCTTTATCTGGGAAATGGAACAATTGCTTTGCAGATCGCGATAAAGGCTTTGGATTTACATGGTGAAATAATCACTACTCCTTTTTCTTACGTAGCAACTACCTCTAGTATAGTTTGGGAAGGTTGTAAGCCTGTTTTTGTTGATATAGATTCTCATTCGCTGAATATTGACCCAAAAAAAATTGAAGCAGCGATTACGGATAAGACATCTGCTATTTTGGCAACCCATGTATATGGGAATCCTTGCGATGTTGAGGCAATTGATCATATTGCCAAGAAACATAAACTAAAAGTAATATACGATGGTGCTCATTGTTTTGGAGTCAACTATAAGGGTCGATCTATCTTTGAATATGGCGATGTGTCCACTGTAAGTTTCCATGCCACCAAATTGTTTCATACCATTGAGGGTGGGGGAGTATTTACAAAAAATAGAGAAATCCATAACAGAATGAATTTCATGAGGAATTTTGGACATGATGGCCCCTATAAATTCAGTGAATTGGGGATAAATGGTAAAAACTCTGAATTTCATGCTGCTATGGGATTGGTAAATCTTAAAAAGGTTAATGATATCATCGCGAAGAGAAAGTTGCTTTCCAATCTCTATGATCAAAAATTAGCAGACTTAAATATTTCAAAACCTGTTTTTTTAAAAAATGCTGATTTTAATTATGCCTATTACCCAGTAATTTTTGAGAATAGCGATTCAGCCTTAAAATGTTTGGATAGACTGAATAAATCTCAAATCTTTCCAAGAAGATATTTCTATCCTAGTTTATCAGAGCTCCCATACACTGAAAAACAAGAGTTGCCGATTACCGAAGAAATTGCTTCCAAGGTTTTATGCCTTCCCCTTTATTATGAATTGTCTCTTGAGGAGGTTGATTTGATTTGTAGAATTATAAATTCTATTTACAAATAAGTCGCTTTGGATTCCAAGTCAGTCCTTATCTTTTCAGGTAATAATCAGAGAGCAGTTATTGCTTTCTGTAGATATGCTAAAACTGAGCAGATTCCCTTTGATATTATTGCCAACGGAGATGATGATATTATATTCCAAACTTCATATTCTCAGAATGTTTTAGGGAAAAGAGCAAAGAATGAATTAGAAATTGGCTCTCTTCTAGATTATTGTAAAAAAGTAAGGCAAAAGCGGAATGTAGATATTGTTTTTATTTTGCCTTCGACAGAATTCCTTAATCGATTCCTTTTAAGTAATAGAAGAATATTATTAGAGAATCATATTGAGTTTGGTTTATGTGATGAAAAGACCTACTCTCTGATTTCGGATAAATATAAGTTTTCTGAATTTTGTCGTTCAACAGGTATTCCTGTACCAAAAGATTCATTCGAAATACCAAAGAAATTTCCATTCGTAATCAAGCCAAAATTATATGGACAAGGACTATCAAAAATTAATGAAAAGCCAATTTTGGTTTTTTCTGAAAACGACTTAAAAAAAATAGATCGATTAGAGAACCTATCAGAATATTATTTTCAAGAGTACATTGATGGTTCTAGTTTTTACTTATTATTCTACTTTTCAAAAAATGGAGGGATTTCAATTTTTTCTCAGGAAAACTTGATTCAGCAGGATGCCGGTGCTTCCATGATATTAGCCCAATCATCTTCCATTCATAATCAGGAAATAACACAAAAGTTTATTCAAGCTTTCCAAAAAATCAGATTTTCTGGATTAGTGATGGTTGAGGTTAAATATGATGGCCAAAATTTTGTGATGATTGAAGCAAATCCTCGATTATGGGGGCCATCACAATTAATTTTAGATTCTAACATGTCCTTATTTGATGACTTTTCTCTGGATAATGGATTGAAAGATACTAGAGTGGAAAGAGCCTATATGCCTGGTGTATTTTACTTTTGGTCAGGTGGATTGATTTCGAATTTGAATGAAGAGAAGACTCCGAAGTTTTATCAATATTCAAAAGATCAATTTTATATGGATTATCACAAATTGATAGCTAGTGATATTTACTTAAAGAACGATACTTTAAAAATTTATTTAAATGAACATAACTGAAAAAGATATATTGGTTGATTTGTATCAAAAGAATAGTAAGCATTCAGGATATCAAATTTTGCCAAAAGCTCTAAAAACTTTGATCCATGAGGATGTAAAACAATTTATTTCAAGGTTTGAACAGGAAAGGCTTGATTGGTTATTAAGCCAAATTGATTTTTCAGGAAAAAGGGTTTTGGACATAGGTGGGAATACTGGTTTTTTCACTTTTGAGGCAATTGAAGCGGGAGCAAAAGAAGTAATCTATGTGGAGGGAAATCCTAATCATTCGGATTTTGTTTCAAAGGCTAAAGATATCCTAGGATTCAATATAGATGTTAGAAATAAGTATTTCGATTTTTATTCGGATTTAAAGAATGATCGTATAGATATAGTACTACTTTTTAATGTTATCCATCATTTGGGAGATGATTTTGGGGATCAGGGATCTTCAAAAGAGGAAGCATTAGAAAAAATGAAAGAAGCTATCAATTACTTTTCGGATAAAACCAACATAATGGTTTTGCAGATGGGTTTTTGTTGGAAAGGTGATCGGAATGAGCTTCTATTTAAGAATGGTACGAAATCTGAAATGATTGATTTTGTGAAGTCTGCTACCATAGAAAAATGGGAAATTCAATCAATTGGTATTCCTGAGGAGAAAGATGGAAAAACAGAATATAGAGAGTTATCTCTCCAAAATATTGAAAGATTTGATTCTTTGGGAGAGTTTAGGAATAGACCCATTTTTATTTTGAAAAGTAAAGGATAATGATTGAAAAACCTTTGGTTTCAGTTTCTTGTATCACCTACAATCATTATCCTTATATAAGGCAATGCATTGAAGGTATTTTAAAGCAAAAAATCAATTTTAATATGGAGGTTGTCGTCTATGATGACGCTTCTACAGATGGGACTTCTGATGTATTAAAGGAATATGCTTCAAAATTCCCTGAAATATTTAAAGTTCTAATACAAAAAGAAAATCAATACTCTAAAGGAATTCGAGGGAATGCTGTTCGATATAATTTCCCTAGGTGTGAAGGGAAATATATAGCCTTTTGTGAAGGAGATGATTATTGGACTGATCCATATAAACTTCAAAAACAGGTCGATTTCTTAGAGAAAAACCCTAATTTTTCAACTTCATGCACTAATTATTCTGAAGTTGATGAGAAGGGTGAAATTTTAAAGAAAGAGGCTTGGGATGGGATCAGATTATCACCAACAATTTCTCATGAAGTAATTTTACAGAAATACAAACCCAAGATTCTAACAACATTGTTTAAGAAGGAAGCCTTCAAAAATGGATTTCCTGATATTTTTTTCGAGGTATTTAATGCCGATAATTTTTTGAGTGCTATAGCTACAGAATACGGGCCTGTGGGATTCTTAAATTTTACTTCAGGGTGCTATCGTGTTCACAATAATGGTGTCTGGTCTGGTAAAAATACGATTCAGCAGTTTGAAAACCAGTTAGATACATTTCAAAAAATGAAGCTTTATTTTTTGAAAGATTCTCAGCAAAGAGCTATATCAAATCGAATTTATCAGATTAGAAGAAGACTCTCTAGATTATATGCAAAAGAAAAGGATTTCGTGAAAAGTCTTTCACAAATGAAACATATGGTAAAAGTAAACCCAATTGATTCTTCAAAGGTGTTTTTGGGAAATTTGATAGCCCCTTTTCGTTAGGATTTATTGATGAATACGGAAGAATTACTTGTCACATCCAGCTGGTCCGCCCTTTCCAAACAGAATCCTGATGGTTCTTTTCAGCCTGGGCATAATGGTCCTTATAAAGATCCTGAAACACCCGTAAGAAATACGTCTCATTGGTTGATTTCTTTTTTGAAATCCCATGAGTTGAGCGGAGAAAAGAAATTCAAAGAAGCAGCAGAAAAATGCTTGGGTTATTTGATGTCTGAAGAGGCTAGACCGATGAATGCAACTTTTTGGCATCGGAAAAATCCCAAAAAAGACTTTTCAAATGGCCTAATGGGGCAAGCTTGGACCATAGAGGCTTTAGAATATGCTTTCCGGTTCTTTGGGGATGAGCGAATTTTTTCCTTAGCTAAGGATGTTTTCCGACTTCATCCTTATAAATCCAGAGAAAGAGCATGGGAAATTGTCAATGTAGATGGAAGCATAAAAGGCTTTGATAAGACCTTCAATCACCAGCTTTGGTTTGCCGCCTCTGGAACTTTATTGGCAAAGCACGGTGATGCAGAAATTAGTGATCAAACCAATGATTTTTTGGGTGCTTTAGACGACTTAATGAAAGTTTATCCCGATGGTGTTATTATGCATCACCCTAGAGGTTATCAAAAAGTAGGGAAGAAAGCTAGGTTATTGGCAAGCTATAAGGAGTTTCGAATTCCTAAAATCCAAAAACAATACAATTATCTGAAGTCTGTTGGCTACCATGGATTCAATTTATACGCCTTAGGCTTGATTCATAATGTTCACCCTGAATTGCCATTTTTTAATTCTTCTTTATTTAAGTCCATGGTTAAAGTGATTGGAACCGACTCTTTTAAAAGCAATCTTTCCAAATCTCCTTACAGTTATAATTACAATCCGCCAGGTTTTGAGTTAGGATTTGCTTTGCAAAAGTTTGGAGAATACTCCAATGCTGAATATTTTTTAGTTGAGGACTATAAAAGATCATATTCAATTGAAAAAAAGCAGTGGGGATTAAAAAACCAGGTTGATCCTGAGACTGCTTCCGCACGAGTATATGAGTTGTATCAGCTAAAAAGAATAGAATTAGGTTTAGATGAATGATTATTCTATCATAAGTGTAATTATTCCAACTTTTAAGGAGTGGGATAGATTAGCCGATTGTTTAGGACAACTCAGACAACAAACATTACCCCAAGAAAGATTAGAAATTATTGTTGTCAACAATGACCCCAATTCACTTCCACCAAATAATTTTTTTTTGTCAAAAAATGTAAAATTATTAGAACAGTCATTACCAGGCTCCTATGCCTCAAGGAACTTAGGGGTAATAAATGCTAGTGGAGAAATAATTGCTTTTACTGATTCAGATTGTCTTCCTGCAAAGGATTGGATTGAAGAGGGAGTAAATCTTTTGAATAAAGGTGCTGATTTGGTCGGAGGTAAGGTAGAGTTTTTTAAAGAGAAAGACGGAGGAGAATTGGCCTATATCTTTGAAAAACAATTTTCTTTTAACCAAAAAAGAAATGTAGAGAGCAATGGTCAGAGTATAACAGCAAATCTATTTGTAAAGAAAAGTGTATTTCATGAGGTTGGAAATTTCCCTGAGGGGCTTTTATCGGGAGGTGATTTTCATTGGACAAAAAAAGCCAGCACTAATGGTTTTAGATTGGTTTATGGAGAAAATGTGGTTGTAAAACACCCCGCTAGAAAATCAATAGCCTCTCTTAAAAGCAAAAAAAGAAGAACATCTGGAGGAATGTACTTTAAGTTTTTTAGGGACTTTTCTTTGGTAAAGAAAATAAGCTATTCCTTATTTTTACTTAGGCCTCCTGTAACTGTTTTTTTATTTAATGAATACACCTTTTATCAGCGGCTTAAATTATTTTCACTTCGCTGGTACTTAGAATTTATAGGAGTACAGGAACTGTTTAAGCTTGATTTTACCGGTAAGCAAGCAGAGAGAACTTGATGTTTACTATAATCATTCCGAATCATAATAAAGCTCCCCATATTTCAAGATCAATTGGTTCTGTATTGAATCAAACTTTTCAAGATTGGGAGTTGATTTTTGTAGATGATGCATCAACTGATAATTCTCTTCAGGTAATTAATCAATTTGAAGATCCAAGAATTCAAATTTACCATAGGAATTCTCCGGGACCTGGAGGGTACGCAGCTAGGAATTTTGGAATATCCAAAGCATCTAAACCTTGGCTATGTTTTTTAGATGCAGATGATGAATGGAAAACGGACTATCTTGAAAATCTAAAAATTCAAATCGACCTTCATCCAGAAATAGAATTTTTTGGTTCAGCGTGGGAGGTATCAAACGGAACAAGGATTTGTACCTGCCATTCTTCTAAGCAATATCCAAAAAACAAGTTGAGTGTATTTTCTTTTTCAGATTTTCTTAAAACTTCAATTTCAAATTCTCCTGTTATCTGGACTAGTACTGCAGCAATTAAAAAAGATACTTTTAAAAAATCTCGTGGATTTCCTGAAAGCCTATGTAAAACAGGAGGAGATGTTGATACATGGTTAAGATTGGCGTTTCAATTGGGAAAAGTGGGGTTTTGGAATCAGATTTCTGGGACCTATCATATTGATAGTGTTAATATGGTTACTCGAAAGAATAAAACATTCGAGGTTCCATGTTTAGTAAATACTGTAAAATCCCTTTTGCCAAATTCTACAAAAGAAGATGAAATTCTGTTGAAGAATTATTCTAATAAATATTTACTAGCCCAAATTGCTAAATCAATTAAGTCTAAAAATTTCAATCCTGATTTGATCCGCTATTTTTATGATGAAGTAGATTGGAAAAAAAATAGCATTCTGAAATTGTTTAAATTTCGTCCTATCAGGATTCTTTATCGCCTATACTTAGAAAAAAAAGACCCATTTTATGGCTAATGAAACCATTGATATCGGAGATTTGATCCGCTTTTTTTCTAAACAGAAGAAAAGATTTTTAACGGCTATTCTAGCCTTATTGGGACTTGGTTTTGTGGTGATTCTACTTACTAGAAATCATTACAGTTCCAACCTAAAATTTATTGCTCAAAGCAGCTCCTCCTCAAATAATTTGATGAGGCAGCTAGGTGGATTATCTGGTTTAAATCTAGGAGGAATGAATGGAAGCCAGGAAATAGGTTCACTTTCTCCCCAGCTATACCAAGAAATAATTTACAGTTATCCTTTTCTTTGGAGACTTAGTCAGAAGAACATTGAAGTAGATGGTGAAATTCAAAAGCTTGGTCTTTTTGTAGAAGAGAATAGAAGGCCTTCTATTCCATCTTTGATTAAGAAATATACCATTGGGCTTCCGAATGTATTGTTTGGCGAGGATCCTCCTCCTTTGGATTTAGAAACTGAATTACAGGATTCCTTAATCTTTTTAAGAAGGGAATTAGTACCGATGTTTAATGAGTATCGTAAGATCATAACCCTCACGAATGATGCAAAGACTGGGACTATAGCCTTAGAAGTTGAGACGCTTTCGCCAGAAGTGTCTGCTCAGGTGGCTGTTTTTGTTTTTGAATTGCTTTCCGAATATGTGATTGAATACAAGACTGAGAAGGCTATTCAAAATTTGAATTTTATCCAAGAGCGCTATGAGGAGGCTCAGGAGAAATTTTATCAAACACAAAATAATTTATCTGTATTCAGGGATAGGAATCAGAATTTAAGCTTTTCTTCTGCTAGAGCTCAAGAAGAACGTTTACAGGCTGAATATAACCTAGCAAGTAATCTTTATAATAACCTGGCAGTGCAGCTGGATCAAGCTAAAATCAAGGTTCAGGAGGATATCCCACAACTTACGATTATTAATCCCCCTGTGGTTTCTTACCAAGTATCCAAACCCAATATTCCATTAATCTTGGCTTTGTCTGTCTTTTTGGGATTGTTGCTTGGTTTTGTGAGGGTATTGGTAGCGTATTTCAAAATTCAATTTGACAAGTCTAGCTAAAAATCAGACTATCGAAATCCTTTTTTCCCTTCTTCAGGGAATTCTTCTTTTTATGGCAATTACTTATTTATTGGTGGATTGCTTAAATGGGGTTTTGATGCGAATTGGAGTAGGTATCAGTATTTCCCAACTGTACAAAATGGGGATGCTGGCTGGAATGCTTAGCTATCTCTTATTCAAAAAGCCAATGATATTTTTGGCTTCATTCTCGTTAATACTTTTTTTTCTACTACCTCTACTTTTTAAAGCGATGCTGACGGGGGAAACTCGTACGGTAGTGGGGAATTTTGGTTATAACCTTAAGCTTATCTTATTCCCAATATCCTTTTTTTTCTTCTATAGTTTAGATCTTAACTCGCTAAGACTTAAGAAATTTTGGAATGTCTTTATTTGGTTTAATTTCTGGCTTATTGCCGTAAATATTTTATTGGGTGTATTGGGAATAGGCTACAGTCAATATGATAGTCCGGAAGGACAGGGTATTGGAGGAAGAGGGTTCTTTTTTGCGGGTAATGAAGTCGCCGGGATCTTTTTGCTTTTTGCTAGTGTGGCTTGGTTTCAGACAAAAAATTGGACAGGAATTTTCCGATTTATCTTTTTTCTCTTTCTTCTGGTTTTAGGGGTTTTGAATACTTCAAAAACAGCCATTTTGGGTATAATTCTGATCGTTGGATTATTGGAATTGCCCAAGTTCCTCAAGAAAAGGATTACAATAGGAAGGTTTGTTGGACTATTGTCTTTACCCTTCTTGGCGATAGGAATGGGAGCTTTAATTGTTTGGGGTATTCAAGCAACAGGCTTGATAGACCGGATTTTATTTTTTTACGAACGCTTAGATTTATTGACATTCATTTTATCAGGGAGAAATGAAATGGTGATAGGTGCCATGTCTTTTTTTCCAAGCGTTTATAGTTTCTGGGACTACTTGTTTGGAGTAGGAAACCAAGAGTTTTTACAATTGATGGGAATTTATCATGGGGATCCCCATACTATAGAAATTGATTTTTTTGATTTGTTGTTTATGAATGGTTTCCTGGGCTTAGGCCTTGTTTTAGGTATTTTTCTTTGGGCTACCATCCGCAGTTTTAGTGGTTCTTTATCTGAATCGCCAATTTGGGCTGTAAACCTTATTCTGCTCCTGATCTCTTTTTTAGCTGGTCATATTTTTAACTCCGCTATGTTGGGGATTAGCCTTGGTGTCGTTAATGGGCTCGGTCCAAAAATTTGGAAAAGCTAAAAATCTACATGATTTCTAATATGTACCCTTCGGAAAGCAGTCCGAATTTTGGGGTATTTGTCAGAAATTTCGAAAATGAATTTCCCGATGACTCTATTCAAATAGTTGATAAAACAGTAATCTACGGGAAGAAAAAAGGATTTCGGTTACTATTAGAATATGTTCGATTTATTTTTGAATCCATCCAAAAATTGAATCGAGGGGAATTTGATTTGGTATACGTGCATTTCCTGCAGCACTCATTGATTCCTTTTCATTTTTGGAAAAATAGGTATAAAAAAAAGATCGTCTTGAATGCCCATGGGACGGATATTTTGGGACAAGGGAGGTTATATAAATGGATGAGAAAATGGAACCTTCCCATTTTCAGAAATGCTGATTTGGTGATTGTTCCTTCTTATTTTTTTGTTTCTAAACTAACAGCTTTGGTTGTTGAGAAAGAAAAAATCGAGATCTATCCATCAGGGGGGATTAATCCTAAAATATTTTACTCTGAAAGACCAAAGGAAGAACTATTCTATCGAATAGGTTATTTGGGAAGGCTTGATAGGGGGAAAGGGCTAGAGACTTTAATTAGGGCATTTGCCAAATTATCTTTTAAAGAATTGCAACTCGAAATTTGTGGGCCGGGGGTTTTGGAAGCCGATCTTAAAAAACTTTGTGAAACGCTCAATATATCTTCGAAAGTAAAGTTTCTAGGTAATATTCCTCAGGATAAAATCAGAAAAATCTTCTTGACCTGGGATGCATTCGTTTTTCCTTCGGAATTGGAAGAAAGCTTAGGATTAGTCGGACTCGAGGCCATGGCTTGCGGTTTACCCGTAATAGGTAGTGGAAAAGGTGGAATGGCTACTTATTTGGATTCAGGAAAGAACGGTATCGATTTTGAACCTGGGAACGTTATAGACTTAAAAGAAAAAATATTAGAATTTTACGTTCAAAATCAGGAATTTAGACTCAATTTATCAAGAGGTGCAATTGCTACAGCAAACAGATATAGGGCAGGAGACGTCAATTCAAAACTCCGAAAAAAAGTCCACTCACTCTTTTAATCCAGAATATAGATGGGTGAATGGAATCCGAATTTTTGGATTCCCTGATAGAGAATCCCTGATGAATTTCTCTCAGGGAAAAAACGAGTTATTAGTTGCTGTAAACGCTGAAAAGATACGAAATGCTGATACCGAGTTAAAAGAGGTGATTAATCGGAATATTGGTTATCCGGATGGAGTTGGAGCAGTATGGGCCTTAAGGCAGAAAGGCTTGTCCAATGTTGCTAAAATTCCAGGAGTTGAACTTTGGCTTGAATTTGTTAAAAAATATCACCGAGAGAAAAAATTCTATTTTATCGGTGCAAAAGAAGAAATCATACAGGCTACGGTAGGAAAACTGAAGTCTGAATTCCCAGGAATCAATCTAGTGGGATACAGAAATGGATACATTCAGCCAGAAGAAATGCTTGGCTTGGAAAAATTAATTACTGAAATAAAACCAGATTTCGTATTTGTGGCTATGGGTTCGCCTGCACAAGAGCGCTTAATGACCAAGCTCTCAGCAATACATCCTGCTATTTATATTGGATTGGGGGGTAGTTTTGATATTTATGCTGGAAAAACTAAGCGAGCACCGGAATGGATGATTAATCTGAAACTGGAGTGGTTTTATCGCCTTGTTACGGAACCAAAAAGAATTGGAAGACAGCTTAAACTATTTGGCTTTGTCAAGAATATGCTTTTAAAAAATTACTGAAAAACATCGGTCCCGGAGGTGGATTTATGTTTGATTTTGTTGTTTTTGCCCTTTTTCGCTTCTGAAGTAATTTGGTTCACAGAAAAATCATATAGTCCATAAAGTTGTGTTTTTTTGGATTGATTATCGAAGCATTGATTCTCTTCAAATTCACAATTCGAGACATACTCCTTAATTGCAATTGCACCTCGAGTGGAAAGTGTTACACCACGTTGGTTTCCATTGATGGCTTTGTTTCCAATGATTTTGGAATCACTCATTTGTCTGAATAAAAATCCGTGGAGGCCACTTCTTTCGGAGGTATTGTTATTAAAGAGAAGATTTGATGAAACTTCTGGAAATGGATGTGAGGCGATTTCAATTCCAAACCCATTTCCACAGCCAATTGCCTCATTATTTATAAGCTGTGTGTCTGACTGCGGTACATGAATTCGAAACCCATAGTTGCTGCAATTTTCAGCCCTTGAGTTTTCAATCAAGGCTCCCTTTTTATAGGCAATTGCAAAACCGGATCCGAATCCTTTTTCGGGAGAATCGCCGCCTTTGGCTGAGCAATTTGAAATCCGGAGATTGTCGACTATCAGGTAGTAGCCATTGTCCTCAAACCAATATTCTGCATGGTTATTTTCAAAAACAATATCTTTTCCACTTGCATAAAATCCAGTACCGGCATGGGAGCTTTTGCTGTTTTTCACAATCGTACCTGCATCTGTGACCAATATTCCGCGAGGACGACCCGAATTATCCTTGGAGGTAAAGGTGTGAGCATTAAGGGAAATTACCTTATCTATTAGATTACCGGATTTTACTCCTTTATAGTCATAAAAGGCTGATCCATGCCAAGTGTTTTCAGTAGTTACAAATCGAATGGTTGAATTAGTGCAATTTCGTAGGCAAACCCCACCTTTTCCGCCACTGGCTTTTTTTTCAAAATTCCCATTTACCCGAAGATGCTCAACAATAACTCCATTATTCAAAATGGAAGGATTGGTTGTGAAAAGGCCTTGTGCTTTGGTGTTTTGCCAATTGCCGGAATCAGGGTTTCGAAAGAAAATCGTCTCTTCTTGGGATTTGCCACGGAAAATAATGTTGGATTTCAGAATAATAGCATCATCTAATAGAAATTTTCCTTCTGGGATTAAAATGATGCCACCCCCTTTTTGGGATAAAGAATCGATTAATTCATTGATGATTTTGCTGTTATCATTTTGTCCACTTGGATCAATTCCAAAGTCTATTGCATGTATTTCCTGACAAAAAATTGTTGCCGAATACGTGCTTAGATATATAAAAATTAAAGTCCAAAAAGCCTTTTTCATTTCTTTAAAACGTTGATTACTAGACTCCAATTTAGTTATTCAGAAATAAAGTCTTTGATTTACAGGTTGATTTTTCTCTTGTTGGTACTGATTGGTTATTCTCCTCTTACTCTGAGCCAATCTTTGCAGCCCAACTTTCCAGTTTTGGAAGAGTTTTATAGAAGAGGACAAGTTTTGGGTGTGAATACAAATAATTTTTCTTTCACCTTGCGTCCTTTTGATCTTCCTAAATCTGACTTTGAAAAGATCTCCAAAGGAAACTTTGAAAATGACTTTTCATTATTTCTCGATAAAAAAAATAATTATTTCTCCATACTTCCCTTAAGGCAAACTGTAACTCTAAATACTAAAAGGACATATGGTTGGGGAAATGGTCCCATGCTTCCGAATGTAGGTGTTCAGACATACACAAGCATGGGATTCTCTTTGAAATATTCAATCCTTCGGGTTCAGTTTGCACCTGAATTTGTATATGCTCAAAATCGACCCTTTCAAGGATATTCTGGAGAGTTTCCCGAATCAGTAAATCGAGCGAGGTTTTTCTATTGGAGTTTTGGAGACTACCCTGAACGCTTTGGAGATAAGCCGGTTTCATTTTTCTGGTGGGGACAATCCAAAATCACAATTCAGGCAAGCTTTTTAGAGGCTGGGATTTCTACCGAAAATATTTTTTGGGGGCCCGGACAATTTTCTTCCCTTACGTTTAGTAATAATGCAAGGAGTTTTCCTCACTTAACCCTTAGGACTATAAGACCTGCCAAAACATTCTTAGGAAGTTTTGAGGTAGAAATCATAGTCGGGAGATTAGAAGATTCAGGGTATTTCCCTTCCCAACTTCCAAATTTGAATCAGAGATTGTTTAATCGGTTTACGGGGGATTATAAGTATCTCAACGCAATTACTCTTACTTATCAGCCGAAATGGATTCCGGGCTTTTATTTTGGAGTATCTAGGACAAATCAACAATATTCAGAGCAACAGGGGGATAAATTTGTTGATTATTTCCCCATTTTTGAGCCCTTTCAAAAAACTGTTTATGGCTTTGACAAGGATGGAGAGGGAAGGGATCAACAAGTGACTTTTTTTGGTCGATGGGTGATCCCCAAAGGGAAGTTTGAAATTTATTTTGAATATGGAAGGAGGGACCACGCCTACAATTGGCGTGAAGCAATCTTAAACCCTGAACATGCTCGAGCTTATTTGGCGGGTTTTAAAAAATTATGGTCAACCTCGAAAGAGGGAAGGTTCTATCAATTGAGGGGAGAAATGCTGCATCAGCAACAATCAGTCAATCGAACTATTCGCTATGCTGGATTTGGGGGAGGATATACTTGGCACACTCATGGACAGGCAAGAGGGTTTTCAAATTACGGTGAAGCTTTGGGGGCAGGTCCGGGGGTGGGTTCTAATGTGCAAAGTCTCGAGATCAGTCAAATCTCAGGATTAAACAAAAGGGGTGTGCTTTTAGAGAGGTTGGTTAATCATCAAGATTTCTTTTATAGGGCATTTGTAAGAAATTCCTCCAAGCAGCCTTGGGTTGACTACAGTATTGGTTTGCTTTGGGATCAACAATGGAATCATTTGATTCTCTCTGCCAAAGCCCAATATATTCATGCATTTAATTATCAGTGGCAATCTGAGCAAAATAGCAGGCCAGATTTTTACCAAGGAAAACACATAGGTGCCTTCTTCGGTCAAATTAGTCTGCTATATTTTTTGAACAGAAATGGACTCGATAAATAGAAGGATTTGAAGATTTTTTTTAAAGGCTTTTCTATTAGTTTTGCCCTGTATGTAAAGTGAGTAACTTTGGTACTCATTTAATCATTTAATATCATTTTCAGCAACTAAATATTTTTAGTAAACCTTTGAAAATGGCTTCATTAATCTCTGCTAGGTCTTTTTGATTTTGGGACTGAAAGAGCGAAGCTATAAGTGTCTAATAATAAGCATTTTAAATTCCCTATGTTGAAACCTCTAACTGAATCAAAAATTGCCATAATAGGCTTAGGGTATGTTGGATTACCACTGGCAGTAGAATTTGCCAAAAAATTTCCTGTTATTGGGTTTGACATTGATCAAAAAAGAATCAATGATCTCAATGCTGGTCATGACTTCACTTTGGAAGTGGAGGATGAGTTACTCCAATCAGTTTTGTCAAAATCTAATCCAATCTCTAGGTCAGTTGGATTGTACAATACCACGGATTCTGAGGATCTAAAGGATTGCAATATTTATATTGTTACCGTTCCGACTCCTACAGATAGGCATAACCGCCCTGTTCTTACTCCAATGTTAAAGGCCTCAGAAAATATAGCCCGCTATTTAAAGGATGGAGATGTAGTAATTTATGAATCAACAGTTTATCCAGGAGTTACAGAAGAGGAATGTGTGCCGGTATTGGAAAAGGTTTCTGGTAAACAGTTCAACTATAACTTTTTTGTAGGCTATTCTCCAGAAAGAATTAATCCGGGTGATAAAGAACATACTGTATCCAAAATTCTAAAAGTAACCTCAGGAAGTACTCCTGAAGTAGCAGAATATGTTGATCAGCTTTATAAAACGATTATTGTTGCAGGAACCCATAAGGCCTCATCCATTAAAGTGGCTGAAGCGGCAAAAGTAATTGAAAACTCACAGCGAGACATTAACATTGCTTTTGTTAATGAGCTTTCGAAAATTTTCAATTTACTTGGAATAGATACACATGAAGTTTTAGAGGCTGCAGGTACAAAATGGAATTTCTTGAAATTTAAGCCTGGATTAGTAGGAGGGCATTGTATAGGAGTAGATCCTTTTTATCTTGCGCAAAAAGCCCAAGAAGTTGGATATCACCCTGAAATTATTCTTGCCGGCCGTCGCTTGAATGACAGTATGGGGAAGCATGTTGCTACTGAGACAATCAAGCATATGATGCGCAAGGATTTGAAGGTGATAGACTCAAAAGTTTTGATTTTAGGATTCACCTTTAAGGAAGATTGTCCGGATGTTAGAAATACCAGGGTGATAGATATTTACCATGAGCTCAGATCCTTTGATATGGATGTGGATGTTTATGATCCTTGGGCCAATGGAGATGAAGTTAGACATGAGTATGGAATTGAATTGCTTCCAAATTCACCGACATTAGATTCTTATTCTGCTATTATTTTGGCAGTTGCCCACAAGGAATTCAAACAATTGGAAATAGCAAAATCTTCTCAACAAGTAGTTTTTGATGTGAAGGGGATTTTGGATAAATGTTTGGTAGATGCAAGACTATGACTTTTCAAGGCTCAAAAGTCTATTTAATTTATATTTTTGAAAAAATTTCAAATAAATCCAAGAAATAAAAATCATTTTATGAAGAAAATTATTAAAGGAATAATTTTTGTCTTTGTTTTGGTAATAGGTCTGTATTCTTGTGTTCCAAATAAAAAACTCATCTATATGCAAGAATTGGAAGAATCTACTGGGCCGCTAGTAGAATCAAGTGATCGATATGGATATCAAACTGAAGACTATTTATTACAAGTGAACGATATCGTAGAAGTCAGTATAAAAACCACTGATCCTGAGCTTAATAGAATATTCAATGTCGTATCCGCGGAAAATAATAATATGGCCCAGATGGGAGGTAATCAAGGAGCCGGTGATGCTTTTTTTATGAATGGTTATACAATTGATGATCAGGGGATGGTTGAAATACCTTTAGTAGGTGAAGTCAAATTTTTGGGCTTAACCACAAAAGATGCTCAGACTCTGATTGAGTCTAAAGTAATCAAATACGTAAAAGAGGATGAATATTTTGTAAGAGTTAGGTTAGGTGGAGTAAGATTTAGTGCTTTAGGAGAGTTTAATCGTTCAGGAAAATACACTATACTTCAGAATAGAGTTACGATTTTTGAAGCAATTGCATTTGCAGGAGATTTAAGTAGGGTGGCTAAACGTGATGAGGTGCTTCTGGTTAGGCAATATCCAGATGGATCACAAATTCACAAAATTAATCTTTTAGATAGAGACTTGCTTGGTTCAGAGTTTTACTTTTTAAAACCTAATGATATGATTTATGCAGAGCCAATGAAGGTAAGAGAAATAGGAGCTGGAAATACATTATTGGAAACCGTAACACTTCTTACAAGCACAATAACAGCTCTCGCATTAATATTGACATTAATTCCAAATAATTAATTCTATATGTCTATAGATCAAGAAGAGAACGATTTTCTACAAGAAGAGGAAAGTACCTTTGATCTCAAATCCATCCTTCCAAAAATCCTTCGGATTTGGCCATGGATTTTGGGAAGTTTGGTAGTCTGTTTAACTATTGCTTATTACATTACTCAAACTACACCACCAAGTTATAGAGTTTCATCCAAGTTTTTCATTAAAGAAAATGATAAAGGGTTTTCATTTTTTGAAAATCCTGCGTTGCAAGAACAGGGGATGGGGTTAACTAATGAGATGATTATTTTGAAGTCCCGTCCCATTGCGGAGGCTACATTAGATAAACTAGAATTCCATGTAGAGTATTTTAAAAAAGGTACTTTTATTCTTGAGGAGATTTACAAACAAACACCAATTGTTGTTGAATTGGATTGGAAGGCTCCCCAATTACTTCATGGGGAGATAAATGTTGATTGGTCTTCAGCCGAGGAATTTACCCTAAAATTTCCTAATGAAAGCTATACTCAATTACTTCCTGATGGAAGTTATCAAAGGGTGGAAAAGATTGAACCCAAAAAATTCAAATTTGGAGAATGGATAGAAACTCCCCAGTTTAAGATAAGGGTCAATAATACCTCAGGAACAGAATCTGGTAATTCTATTTTTATAGTTAGAGATAAAAAGTATTTGATTGATGTATATTCCTTGGGTTTAATTGTAGAACTTTCTCAAAAAAATTCTTCCATCCTAGATTTAAGCCTTTTAGTGAGAAGTAGAGCTAAAGGAGAAGCTTACTTGAATGCACTCATGGAAACCTATTTGGAGTTGGAACTTCAGGAAAAAAATGAAATTGCAAATAGGACAATAGATTTTATCGATAGTCAGGTTGCTGGAGTTGCTGATTCTTTAAGTTCATTCGAGGATCAGTTACAAAACTATAGATCTTCTAACCAGATATTTAATTTAAGTTCTGAATCGTCGGCAGTTTTCGGACAGCTAACGGAAATTGAATCTAAACTTGCAGAGGCTAATTTAAAGCGTCAATATTATCAGAGTTTAAAGGATTATTTGGTTAGGGAGAACTATAATGAGATTGTTGTTCCTTCTGGATTGGGGATTGATGATCCTTATTTGAATGGTTTAATTGAAAACCTGCTGTCTGTTCAAGTTGATAGGTCTAGATTATTGGCTACTCAAACCGAGGATTCGCCCATTGTCAAAGCTACAAATCAAAGGTTGTCAGATTTGAGCGCTTCTATCCGTGAGATTCTGGACAATGTTGAGAGGAATAACCAAATGACGATTAATGACTTAGAAAGCAGAAAGAAAGAGATTGAATCTTCATTTAGGAGTTTGCCTGTCGCCGAACAAAATCTAATTAAAATCCAAAGGCAAACGACACTTACCGAAAATATTTATAATTTTTTGTCTGAAAAACGTGCTGAATCAGCTATTTCAAAAGCATCTAATACTCCTGCAAATAAAATTATTGAATATGCAAGAGCAGGGCTTTTACAGATTACTCCAAAGCCGTTTAGAAATTATTTGATGGCGGGGTTTTTGGGATTGTTTTTACCCATTTTGATTGTATTGGGAAAGGAGTTTTTTAGAACGAAGATTGAGGAACCAAAATATTTGGAAAGAAAACTCAAAATACCTGTATTAGCTACCATACTTTTTAATAAATCTAAAGAAAATCTAGTTGTTTTTGGAAGGGGTAAATCTGGAATTGCTGAGGGGTTCCGTTCTCTCAGGTCAAATATTAAATTTCTAGTCCCGAAAGAAAAGCAACTGACTTTTATGATTACTTCGACTATTTCTGGTGAAGGAAAAACATTTTGTGCAATGAATCTTGCTTCTGTTTATTCATTAACAGGCAAAAAAACTGTTTTGATTGGTTGTGATATGAGAAAACCTAAAATTTATGATGATTTTGGGTTAAAGAATGATATTGGACTTTCTACCTTTTTAAGTGGTCAAGAGGAAGAATGGACTAAAATTATCAAACAAACACAATACGAAAACTTAGATTTGATAGTTTCTGGACCAATTCCGCCAAATCCATCAGAGCTTTTGTTTTCAATAAATTTTGAAAAACTTATTAATGAATTGAAGTCTACTTATGATGTGATTATCCTAGACACTCCTCCTGTAGGCTTAGTTTCTGAAACTTTGGATCTTCTTACTTTAGTGGATTTTACTCTCTTTGTTTTTAGACAAAACTATTCAGAAAAGTCGTTTATTGATGCCGTGAATGGTCTAAAAGAGCAAAAAGGAGTTAAGAACATTTATGCAGTTTTTAATGGTTTAGATGCATCAAAGGTTTCCTATGGAGGTTATGGGTATTCGTATGGCTATGGCTATGGTTATTACGATACTGATAAAAAGAATAAAAGACGTTTTAGTATTTAACTAATTTCATTGAAAAAATTTATTTCAAAGTACTTCAAGTACTTTTCATTTTTCTATGAATACCTTGGTAGAAAGGTTATTCTTCTAGTTGGATTAAGCCTTTTGGTTGGTCTTTTAGATGGGTTTGGATTAGCTTTATTTATTCCAATTTTCACTATAGCAGCAGATGGGATTACAGATGAAAATCGTGATAATCTGGGGAACTTGGATTTTATTCTTGATTGGATTGAGAAACTTGGGTTTGGATTAAACATTAATGTCATTTTGACCGTAATGGTAGTCCTTTTCATCCTAAAGTCTGTTTTGAAATTTTTTGATGGTATTTTTAAGACAAAGCTTCAAATGGAATTTGTCAAAAAACTCAGATACGAGATGGTCGACGGTTTGGGTGGGATGAGCTATAAAAACTTTGTTAATTTAGATGCTGGAAAAATTCAAAATACCCTCTCAGGGGAAGTTTTTAAGGTTACTTATAGTTTCCTAACATATTTTAGTACCATTCAGTATGTGGTTATGTTGATGGTATACGTGACTTTGGCTATGCTATCTAATTTTCAATTTGCGATATTAGTTAGTATTGGTGGCTTTTTATCTAATTTTATTTTTAAAATAATCTTCAAGTTTACTGAAAAAGCATCTGTGGGCGTTACGGCATTCAATCATGAATTTCAATCTTATCTTATCCAAGCCGTACATAACTTCAAGTATTTAAAAGCAACTGATTATTTTTCTAAATACAAACTTAAACTCAAGGCAATTATTGATTCAATTGAAATTCAACAACGTAAAATAGGAGTATATAATGCCTTTTTGTCCTCTACTAGGGAACCGATTGTATTAATTGTTGTAGCTCTAGTTATACTCGTCCAAGTAAATCTATTGGGTGGTCAAATGGCATCCATTTTGGCTTCTTTATTGTTTTTCTACCGAGCTCTCAATTATGTTATTTCTTTACAGACTAGCTGGCAAGGTTTTTTGGCTCATTATGGGGGAATTGTTGCAGCAATGGAGTTGATGGAGGAATTTAGATCACTTCAAGAATCTCCTACTAAAAAACCAAAAATTGACATAATTAATAAAATAGAACTTCATGGTTTATCTTTTGAATACAACCCAAATATTCCTGTTTTAAGAAAAATAAACCTTAATATCGAGAGATTAAAAACCTTGGCTTTAGTTGGAGGATCTGGAAGTGGAAAGACAACTATGGTAAATCTTATTATTGGATTGTTGGAACCAACAGATGGTGATGTATTTGTTAATAATATGTCCCGAAAATATTTTGATAAGAGTTCTTACAGAAGGCGATTTGGATATATTACCCAAGAACCTGTAATCTTTAATGATAACATATTTAACAATGTCACTTTTTGGGCAGAAAAATCTCCGGAGAATATTTTAAAATTTGAGGAGGCTATTCGGCTAGCTAATATTGATTCATTTGTGAAATCATTACCAGATAAGGAAGATACCAAGTTAGGGGATAATGGAATGCTTGTTAGTGGTGGGCAAAAACAAAGGATATCAATAGCTAGAGAATTATTTAAAAATGTGGATGTGCTGATATTAGATGAGGCTACTTCAGCACTTGATAGTGAAACAGAAAGATCCATTCAAGAAAATATTGATAATCTAAGAGGAAAGTATACCATTATTATTGTAGCCCATAGGTTGAGTACTGTTAAAAAGGCAGATAAAATTCTTGTTCTTGATACTGGAAATATCGTAGGAGAAGGAAGTTTTGATGATCTTCTTGAAGAAAGTAAAGTATTTAAGAGAATGGTGGAATTGCAAGAGTTCTAATTTTTAAGATGCAGGGTAAAAAATTATGTTATGTTTTATGTTCTGACTTGCCTTTACCCTTCGAAGGAATAGGTAGTTGGACAGATGAAATGAATTATTTTTTAAAAAATACTCAGATTTTTGATTTCATACTTTCTCCAAATCCAAATTCTAGTGGTAAATATATTACATGCAATAAAAACCAAGTATCGCTAGTTCATCGATTTCTTTCTTTTGAAAGGAGGAAAAGCTATATCTATCGAGCTTATACCAAATCCCTTCTTGAGATTGGGAAATATGATAAACCTTTAAAAATCCTTGTAATAGATGATCAGGGTATTTTAAAAGCAATAGCATCGATAAAAGATAAATTACCGGCAGGGTCTCAAATAATTTATTATTTCCATGGCCATCTATTGAATATTCCACCTTCCTTAATGTATAAAATTGATGAAGTGTTTTTTTTAACTAAAAGGGGATATTTAGAGAGTTTGTCAAATAGCTTACAATTTACTCCTGAAGTGAAGGTTCTGGGGAATGGGGTTTCTTCGGAAATATTTAATATGCTCTCTCAAAAAGAAAAATCTTCACAACGAAAGAAGATGGGATTTGAGGAAGATGATATTATCATCACTTGGATGGCTAATTCAAGGCCAGTCAAGGGTATTCATCTTTTTTTAAAAATGCTTCCACTTTTGTTAAGTCAGGACAAAAGAATTAAAATTTTAATTATAGGCACCTCTAACTTACCAATCAAAACTCCTGAAAGAGTAATAGTTCTTGGAGTTTTACAACCAGAAGAATTAGCCAAATACCTGCAAATTAGTGATTTTTATTTTTTCACTTCACTTTGGAAAGAAGGTTTTGGACTTTCTTTAGTAGAGGCAATAAAGTGTGGGAATTTTATTTTGTGTCCAAAAAATGGAGGGATTGAAGAGGTTACATCCGATTATTCTAGGAAATCATTTGTAGAATATCCTAATATTCTTGAAAGTTGGACATCCTTATTTCAGGATTTATTAAGAACGAACAGATGGAAAGAAATCGAGCCTGAATTGGCTTTAAATATGAATAAATTTTATTCTCTTGATTCTTGGGTAGATCGCATGGAAAAAGCCTTGTTGGAAGCTTAATTGCTATTCAAACTACTTAATGTTTTATCTAAGTTAAATCGAATTTTTATTTGAAATTGATTTTTATTTCATGATTAATTTAATGAAAGATAAAGTAAGAACTTGGATCAATAGTCGCTATAGGGTTTCTTTTTCAAAATCTGGAGAAGATATTCAACTATTTAAGCTACTAAATAAATTCCAGGGAAAATACTTAGATATTGGGTGTTTTGAGCCTATTACCTTTTCAAATACCTATTACTTTTACTTGAAAGGTTGGAATGGATTTGTTGTTGATCCTAACCCAAGAGTAAAAAGTATGTTTTCGACTATTCGACCCAAAGATCAATTTATTCAAAGAGGTATTTCTTCATATAACGGAAAGTTGACTTATTATATGTTGAAGGAAAATTTATCATCTATGAATACCTTTAATTATGATTTCTTAGTAGCGAACAACCTGACAAATTACATTGAATCACAAATTGAAGTACCACTATGTACTTTAGAAGAACTAGTAGATGATTTTGACTTATATAACAAAATAGATTTTTTGGATGTGGATGTTGAGGGTTTAGATTTTGAGGTTCTTAGTTCAAATAATTGGGAAAAATTTAGACCCTCTTTGATCATGGTAGAAACAGACTTATCTCTAGAAGAAGATTTGAATTCTCCCATTTATCAATTATTAAAAGAAAAAGATTACAAAATTCTTGCAAAACTAGTTCAGGAAACCAATGGGTCTGGGAATTTAATTTTTTGCAGATCCGATTATTCAGTTAATCCCAAATAAATGAGAGAAGGAGTAAATCCAGCTAAGCTGAATCCATTTATTGAAAAGAAATATTTCCATAGGATTATTATCCCTGTCTTTATTCCTGACTTTAATGGATATTTTAAAAATATTTTTGAAGTCTATAAGATATGTTTGGAGTCAGCTTGGTTGACTCAACATGGACGATCTGCGATTACAGTTGTAGATAATGGTTCTTGTATTGAGGCTAAAACTTGGTTGAATTCTCTTTATGAATCAGGAAAGATTGAAACATTGATTTCTCATTCAAAAAATATTGGTAAAGTAGATGCAATCCTTGGAGCTGCTCGTAGTTGTAGAGAAGATTTAATTACAATTTCTGATAGCGATATTTTATTTAGAAATGGTTGGCAAGAAGCAGTGGAAAAAGTTTTTTTAGATTTCCCCAAAGCAGGATCTGTTGCTCCTTTCCCTATATCAAGGCATCTATATTACTATTCTAGTTCAACCCAAATGGCAGTCGCTTTGGGTAGATTATCTTTTTCCTTTGAAAAATCTCCTAATTGGAAGGATATCCAAGAAAATTATTATTGCTACAATTGGTCTTTCGATATTAATTATGATAGTCTCCTACCTGTTGTAAGATCAAAGACAGGAAAAGCTGTTTTAGGCAGTGGTCATCAAGTCATGACAATACGAAGAGAAGCAATATTCTCTATGCCTTCAGAACCTTGTTTTATCAAAATTTCTTCAAGTAGCGAAAGTAATTGGATAGATCGGCCAATCGATGAAGCAGGGTTTTGGAGATTAAGTACTTTTGACACTTGGGTTTATCATATGGGGAATCATGTTACGGAGACTAATTTGAAAAATTTCAAATTAATATTTAAAAGTGATGCGTTTCCTGAATTAATAAAGCTTCCAAAACTTCAAATCAAAAAAAAATCTCAGTTTGTAAAACGAGTTTTATCAAAATATTTTAAAATCAAGTTTGATAAAAGACCACCTGCTCCAAAATTAAAAATTCAACTAGAGCAGGATCGAGTTTTATGATTTTTTCATTCAGGTGATTTACTTCAGCTTTTGATTTATTTAAAATCTACATCTCCAATTGACTAAAGAGGCTAAAATTTGCTTTTTAATACCTGATGGAGTAGGTATCAGGAATTATCTTTATTCGGATATTATGAAGGACCTTCATAATTCAGGGTTTCAATTACAGGTTTGGCATGCACTAAGTCCTGAAGTTATCCGTCAATCTGAGAGAATAAACTCCTTTGAAATTGATTCTTTTGATCTCATAACTTATAAAGAGGATGTTATAACACAAATACTCCGGGAATCCATTGCTTTTTCTAGGTTAAGGAGGGGGGCAAAATTGACCCAAAATGAAACCATAATGACAAATTGGAAAAAGGAAAATCTATCTTTTAAAAAGAAGATGCTTCTCAATTTGTCTGAGTTCTTAGGGAAATTTTTGGATAACTATACTAGTATCCTACAAACAGAAAAGTTACTTGATTCGAGGATTAGAGGTAGCAAAGCTTATTTAACGTATAAAAAGGAACTATTTGAGATGAATCCTCAGGTTCTTTTTTGTACGCATCAACGACTTCCTGCGGCTAGCCCAGCTCTTTTGGCAGCAAAAGATTTGGGAATAAAAACCATTACTGCAATTTTTTCTTGGGACAATTTACCTAAAGCTAGACTGGCTATACGTCCGGATTTTTATCTTGTTTGGTCCGAATATATGGCAAAGGAATTAAGATTTTATTATCCTGAAGTAAAAGTGGAGCAGATAAAAATTACCGGAACTCCTCAATTTGATTTTTATGTAAAAAATGACCTAATCGAAGATAGGGTTGAATTTGCAAGAAAGTTTGGGTTAGATCCAGGTAAAAAATGGATTTGTTTTTCAGGTGATGATATAAAAACCTCACCTTACGATGATAAATATTTATTTGATATAGCTGAAGCTTTGAAAAATGAGGAAGATATCCAAATCATTTTTAGACAAGTGCCTGTAGAAAACACAGCTAGATATAAGGCTGTTTTGGAAAGGTTTCCTCAAATTTTCCACATTAATCCTTTTTGGGAGAAGGGCAAATATTGGCAGCAGTTTTTCCCTTATCCTGAGGATATTTCACATTTGATAAATCTCGCTTTCCATTGTCAAACTGTGATAAATATTGGGTCAACGATGGCCTTGGATTTTGCATTTTTTGATCATCCCGGTTTATACTTAAGATATGATCATACTCAGAGTCAAGTTTGGAAAACAGAAACCATATATAACTTTCAGCACTTTCGATCAATGGAAGATTTAGATGCAGTGGGCTGGATTCATTCTCCAGAAGAAATTTTATCAAAAGTAAAGCAGGCCATTTATCAACCTCTTACTATAGCTAAAGATCGGAAAAAATGGTTAGAAAGGATTGTTTTAAACCCTAAACTCAAAACTTCTTCGTCTAGAATTGTATCATTTATTCGGGAAGAACTGAATTAAAGCCTTAAACGGTATGCATATTTGTTTTTTATCTCAAGAATTCCCTAGAAAAGGAGCAATTCATGGAGGAATTGGAAGTTTTCTTTTGACCTTTTCCAAAAGTTTGGTGGATAAAGGGCATCAAGTTACTGTAGTAGGGGTTTCAGGAAATAAATTTGAAGACTTTATTCAGGAGGGTGTCCGAGTAGTTAATTTTCCGGGAAGTAAGGCTAGATTAATAGGATGGTGGAGAAATTTTAAAAAAATTGATCAATTTCTAGATAAGTTAAATTTAGATTCTCCCATAGATATTATTGAGGGTTCTGAATTGACTTTAGCCTTTTTGAAAAGAAAAAAAGGAATAAAATATATTATTCGATTGCATGGGGGGCATCATTTTTTTGCAGAAGGGGAGAATCGTAAAATAGATAATTGGAAAGCTTATCAAGAGCACAAATCATTTTCTAAGTCAGACGGATTCATCGCCGTGTCAGAGTACGTGAAAAATCATACAGCTAAATACCTTTCTTATCATGGAAAACCAGTTGAAATTATTAATTATCCGGTTGGACTAACAAAATTTTATCCAGCTGATAATGAGTTGGCTATCCCATTCCGATTAGTTTTTGCTGGGACAGTCTGTGAAAAAAAAGGTATTAGACAATTAATCCAAGCTCTTCCGATTATAGCGGAGGAGTTTCCTGAAATCCATTTAGAGGTTTATGGAAGAGACTGGCTTTTTCCAAATGGGACTTCATATATTCAATTTTTAAAAGATACTATGCCTAAAGAAGCTCTTGATAGGGTGAGGTTTCATGGACCCGTTTCACATGATGATTTACCTGGTTATTATGAGCAAGCTGAAATCTGTATTTTTCCTTCCCATATGGAAACTCAGGGGTTAGTCGCACCCGAAGCCATGTCGATGATGAAACCTGTTATTTTTTCAAAAACAGGTCCAGGTCCTGAAACGATTGTGCATGGTGTTGATGGCTGGCTTTGTGACCCGAAATCCCCAGAAGATATTGCTAATACTGTCTTAGAGGCTTTCCATTGTAGAGATAAATTTTTGAAAATTGGGAAAGCTGCCAGAACTAAAGTTTTTTCCAAGTTCGATCCTGAAATAATTACGGAAAAGAATCTGAAATTTTACCAGAAAATTCTACAGATTTCATGAAGCTTTTGGTGATTGGACATGTCGTCCATAAATATCACAACCAAAAGTATTTTGGCTATGGCCCTTATGTAAAAGAAATGAATCTATGGTTTAAAGGGGCTAATCAGGTTACAGTAGTAGCTCCTTTAACTTTTGGAAAAGGCCCAGACCCGATAGATTTACCTTATCAACACTCAAATTTAACCTTAATAACGGTTCCAGAATTCTCTATTAATTCTCCTAAGTCAATTTTTCTTTCCTTATTGAAGCTTCCTAATATATTTTTCAAAGTTTGGATGCAAATGAAGGATGCAGACCATATACATTTGCGATGTCCTGGAAATATGGGTTTAGTAGGGACAATTGTTCAAATTTTTTTTCCATCTAAAATAAAAACAGCCAAGTATGCCGGTAATTGGGACCCTCAAAGTAATCAACCTTTTTCGTATCGTTTGCAGCAAAAAATTCTTAGCAATCCATCATTGACTAAAAATATGCAGGTGTTGGTTTATGGTGAATGGCCAAATCAATCCAATAATATTTATCCATTTTTTACAGCTTCATATTCTGAAAGTGAAAAACTTGACCTTTCTCCAAGAGAGCTTTCTATAAAAAAGAAAATCAAGTTATTGTTTGTTGGAGGCTTAAATGGAGGAAAGCAGCCTGTTCTTTCAGTAAAAGTCTTGAAAAGTCTGATTGACAAAGATATTGATGCCCAATTAGATTATTTCGGGGAAGGACCGGAAAGAACTACTATTGAAGAATTTATTATAAAAAATAAATTATCTCATCGAGTTAAAATACATGGAAATCAGCCTGCTGATAAAGTTAAAGAAGCCTATAAAAATGCTCACTTTTTGATTTTTATATCTAAAAGTGAGGGATGGCCTAAGGTAGTTGCAGAAGCTATGTTTTGGGGTTGTCTACCTATTACCTCACCTGTTTCCTGTGTTCCCCAGATGCTTGGTTATGGCCAAAGGGGGGAATTAGTAGGGGATGATTTGGAGGGGATCTCAAATAAACTGGAATTCTTGATTAATTCTCCAGATTTATATTCAGAAAAAGTAATGAAGGCATGCGAATGGAGTAGGCAGTTTACTTTGGAAAGGTTTGAAGAAGAGATCTCAGCCCTTTTAGCCAGACAAGAAAATTGAAAATTCTCCAATTAGTAGATACGCTTTACCCGGGAGGAGCTGAAAGAATGGCCGTAAATTTAGCCAACTACCTTAAAGAAAAGGAAGTAAATAATCTTTTGGTAGTAAGCAGAAGCTCAGGAAAACTAGCTGACTTTGTTAAAAATCCTGACCAAGTAAAGCTTTTGCATAAAAGATCAACTCTTGACCTTAAAGCCTTTTTAAAGCTATTTAGGTTAGTAAATCAATTTCAACCCAATGTAATCCATGCTCATGGAACCTCAATCTATTGGGCAGTTGCGATTAGGTTTTTTAAGCCCAGCCTAAGGTTGATATGGCATGATCATTTGGGAATTAGTCAAGAGGTTATTACTAATAATCCACGTCATGAATTAAAAGTTTTATCTCCTTGGATAGATTTTATCATTACTGCAAATGCAAATACTGAGTCTTATTGGATTCAATCAAAAATCAAAAAGTCATCCCAGATTCGATATATTGGAAATTTCCCTTTATTGGACGCAGTTTCATCTACTTTTGTAGAACCTTTTACTTTTCTTCATCTAGCGAATTTTAGATCTGAAAAGGGTCAAAAATATTTAATTGAGGCAGCAAAAGTTTTAGAAAGTAGAGGGTTAGATTTTAAGGTTAGACTTGTAGGCCAAGCTGTCGATCCAAGTTGGAAAAATGAATGCATGGAATTGGTTTCAAATCAAGGGCTGTCAAACTTAGTTTCGGTGGAAGATGCTAATCCTGATGTAAGTAAATTAATGGGACAAGTACATGCTGGCCTAGTGGTTTCCGATCGAGAGGGTCTCCCTGTTGCATTATTGGAGTATGGTTTAGCTGGTCTACCGGTAATTAGTTCAAAAGTAGGGCAATGCGAAGATGTTCTAGGAAATGGGAAGTATGGAGAACTAATTGACCCCGGTAATATTCTTCAATTAACAAATGCGATGGAGTATCTCATAAATCATCCTATGGAAGGAAAGCGGAAAGGGGAGTCCTTCCAACAACATGTTTATGAAACTTATGGGCCAAAGCACTTTTTTAAAGCCTATTCTGAAATTTTAAAAATTAATTTTCATTTAAATCTTTTTGAAAATTGATCAAATTTCTTCTTCAGAATAAACAACCTATTATTTTAATCCTAATTCATATTCTATTAGGGTTTTCAGCTACAATTACCCCATTTGGAATTATTGCCTGGTTTTACCTTGTTTTAATCAGTTCAGCTGTTTATGTAATGAAAGAGAAGAGATCAATTTTTATTTTGGTCTCTTTACTGTTTTATCTTATTTCATTTGAACTTCTTGCTAGGATGGCAAGGACTTCCCCATTTATTCCCTATGAGCTAGGTAAATATCTGCTTTGCGCAGGTCTGATCTTTGGGATTATTAGAAGTAAGGTAATCGGCTCTCTTGGGGCAATAATGCTGGTTTGTTTACTCCCCGCATTTTTTGTGGATGTTTCTGGACAAGTTCAACAGTCTGATATCATTTTTAACGTTCTTGGGCCGATCAATGTAGCATTAGCCATTACTTTTTTTAATAAAAAGGTTATTAGCTCACTGAATTTGGGGAGTATTATAAGATTGATGGTGTATCCAATTTTAGGTGTTTTAGCATACACCTTTTTAAAAGCTCCTGATTTCGATGAGGTTGAATTTTCATTAGGAGGAAATGTCGATCTAAGTGGAGGATTTGGTTCAAATCAGGTTTCAACTCTATTTGGTCTTGGTACCCTCTTCATTTTTATCATGTTGATCAATAAATGGAAGTTTTCAGGTTATTTTATCGTTGACGCTTTAATATTATTTGCCTTATCCTTTCAAGGTTTACTTACTTTCTCTAGAGGAGGAATGTTAGGAGCATTACTAGGAGTTATTGTTATTATATTCTTCGTTAGAACCTCCCCTCGTCGATTGACTTACAAGTATAAATTACCAAAGATTGGCAAATATGTTCTTCCCGGGATAATAATTGCCGCGCTCTCTTTCATTGTAGTAAATGAGATTACAAATGGGCTTTTGACATTACGGTATCAAGGAGAAACCATGGGGACTCTTCAAGGAACTAAAGAAAGGACTCTATATACCATCACAACAGGTCGTTTAGATATTTTTATAGGTGATGTTAATCTTTGGTTTGATCATTTCATCTTTGGAGTTGGCGCTGGAGCATCTCGGTTTTTAAGGGAAACTCTAAATGGAACAGTAGCACACGTTGAGGTAAGCAGGTTGTTAGCTGAGCATGGATTTTTTGGATTTATTTATTTTTTAATTCTTTGTTGGATTGGCTTGGCAATTTTAAAATACAATGAGAATCCAATCATCAAAGGAGTTCTTTTTGCCTTTTACTTAGTTGGAATTTATACTTCATTTCATGCTGCAATGAGAACTTATGTGACACCGGCATTGATTGGATTAAGTGTCTTGATCATTAGAAAGCCAAAAGTAGGAGCTACCAAAAAACCAAAAATAAAAAGGAGTAGGCCACAATTAATTCTTGAAAAATAGATTCAATTTGAAATTAAATAGGAAATTTTTTCTGGAAAATCTGGTCTTAAAGGCTGGGGATCTAGCAACTGGAGGAATGTTTGTCTCGAAGTTAAAAGAATGGCGTGAGATCTGCAGATTACCAAAAGAAAAGATTGATGAATTACAAAGCCAAAAACTAAGAGAAATATTAAGTTTTTCTGTGAAGAATTCTCCATTCTATAATTTGCAAAATATAACAAGTAATACAGATCCCTTTGTATGGCTAAAAAATTTCCCTGTTCTTAAAAAGCAATCGTTTCGGGATAATTTGGAATTTTTTATAACAGAAAAAAACGTTAAAAAGCTTATTGCAATCACCTCTTCTGGATCAACCGGTCCCCCCTCAAAAGTTTTTTTTGATAAAAAAGTACTTAGTAATAACCGTGCTTTACAAATTCTATGGTGGGAATGGGCTAGTTATGAATTTGGAAATTCAATTTTACAAACAGGTGTAAATATGAATCGTTCCAAAGAAAAAGCAATTAAAGATAAGCTCTTAAATACACGGTATATCTCAGCTATGAGTCATAGTGAAGAAGAAATTCTTAAAGAGTTAGATCATCTTCAAAAAAATCCCAGGGACCATTTTGTAGCATATGCATCAAGCCTTTATTTATTTGCTAAAACTGCTATAAATCATAAGTTCACTTCTATACGATTCAAGTCTGTGATTTCATTAGGCGAAAAGTTATTGCCAGAGTTTCGTGAGACAATTGAAACAGCCTTTTCTTGTAAAGTATTTGATACCTACGGAGCATCAGAAGGATTTTTGATTGCTTCTCAATGTTCTGAAGGAAATTATCACATAATGAGCCCTCATGTCGTGGTTGAGTTATTGGATGACTACGATAGAGAAGTGAAGCCAGGCCAAGTAGGACGAGTCATATTGACTGGATTGGACAATTTTACGACACCCTTAATTCGGTATGAATTAGGAGACATGGCAGTCAAGTCTAAACTTAAAAAATGTCCTTGTGGAATGGAGCTTCCTCTTTTAGGGGAAGTAATTGGAAGACAGACAGAGTTCATCAATACCCCCAGTGGGAAATATATAACAGTACAGAATGTCGTAAGAGTATTAAAGAACTTCCCTGAAATAGATCAATTTAAGGTAGTGCAAAATAAAAAAGGTGAAATACGTATTCTTTATGTACTCAATAAGGAATATAATTTACTTAATCATTCTGAGGTGAAAATAATGTTTGAAGAAGTATTTTCAGAATCACTAGATCTTTCTTTTGAAAAAGTAAGCTTTCTCCCAAAAGCAAAGACAGGAAAGTTCCAACTTATTGAAAGAGAAGGTTAGAAAATGAAATTACTCAAAAAACTTAGGTTTTTTAAACCTCTTGAAATTGAAATGCTGGTATACCATTTTCCAAATAAGGAAATGGAGCAAATCGAAGTTGCTGTTGAAGGAAATACCTTAGAGAAAAAAGAAGACGAATTTAGGATAGAAATCAAGGGGAAATTGATTCATAGAAGTAGGGTGTTTCACAAAAGCCATCTTCTGACAAGCTTTCATTTTCCGAAACCGTTTTTAGTTATCGGTGATTGCTTAACTGATCCTAATTATAGAGGGATGGGGATTTATCCTAGAACAATCCAGTATATAGCCACTACTTACAGGCTACAAAAGCAAATTTTTATTTTGGTTTCTAAGGATAATATTTCTTCAATAAAAGGTATTGAAAAAGCTGGTTTTCAGTTTTTAGTCAGATTAAAAGGATTCCGATTTTTGGGTTTTTACCTTAAAAAAGAGATTCTCTGTACCAAAAATGATTGATTCAATTAGTTGTACTATCCTTGATGAAGATGGGGGGGAATTGTCTACTTCAAATTATACTTTCATTGAAATACGCTCAGATCAAAAGTTTGACTTTTCAATAAATTTTTCAAAGGATGTAACCTTAAGAGCAATTTGGCTAGATGTTTATTTTTCTTCTCCCATTACAAAATGGAGATATCTCGATTATTCCTGGGTATCGCCTAAATTAACATCTTTTGTAGCCAATATACATAGCCCTAAAATTGTAAAACTAAAATCAGATTTTTTAGTAGTTCCCAAGCTTAACACTGGCTGTTGGGAATATAAAACTCCTCATCATTTACGATGGTTTTTTTGGCATCCAATGCTTAGTCCAACAATGACCTATGATTCAAAGGATATACGTCATTTTTTGAGGTCAAAGAGATTTCTGAGTGAAATTAAAATAGAAAATGGCTTTTTATGGTCATCGGGAGTAGCTGAGGAATGGGCACGAACTCCAATAGGTTTCTTCCCCACAATTTGTTTCACAGATCATTCAGATTTTGATACAGTCCAAAATCTAAAAATTCAACGTGAGTTTTTTAAAAAACTTGGAATAAAAACAACCAAAGGTTTTTTTCTTTATGACTATACGCATAAAAAAGAAAATGCAAGTTATGAGCACCCGGAAGGAAAAATAGAATTGAAGGCATGGAAGGCCGACGGCCATGAATTGGCGTATCATGCACTTAGCCAGAGTTATAGAGGTGAAATTAGTGAGCAAGAATTTTTAAATTTTGAAGCTCCAGAACAGCTGAAACCTATTGATACCTATATCGATCACGGTTTTCATCCTTATAATTATACCAAACAAAAGCTAGGAAATTGGAGTGAATGGTATGATCATGTTTTTCAAAAGGGTATCAAGCGTATTTGGACTTATATAGATGGTGGAGAAGCCAATTATTTTAATTTGAATCAAATCAACCCCACTTACTCTACATTAGGCCACATGAGATTGTCTTCTAAGCTTGCAAAAGCAAATGGATTAAAAAGAAATTGGAAGACTAATATTCGAAACTTTCTAATGTATGGGGTTTCTGAAGAATTATTACAACAAGGAAAGTATTTGGGAGCTGATTTCAGAGGTTTGGTTAGAAAAAAATCCGGCAATAGTTTTTTGAAATTTCTTAAAAGTGGGAAAAGCTTTTTTTCTTTAGCCATCAAGCCTGAAAATATTCGTAAACAGTTTTCTAAATCAAAAGAAGTATTTGAATTTAATCGTTTTGGACCTGTTTTTTTTGAGGCGCCTAATCAGCTTGATACAAAAATTGATGCCTTCCAAACATTGGCTGTTAGAGACTATGATATTGCTTTTTCTAAGGAATCACTTGAAAGGTTTGTAAAAGAAAATGGCTTAGTTATAGCCCATACTTATTTTGCATATACAGGTCTAAATCATGAAGGGCGATTATTTGAGAATGAGCATTGGGATTTTAGACCTGAAGCAAAAAAAGGATTTGAAAGAATTGGAAAACTTATAGAGGAAGGTCAGCTATGGAACCCTACATTAAGAGACTTACATTCTTTCTACCAGAAGTTTGAAGAGATTGAATATTTTCTAACTCCAAAAGGATTAAAAATTAAGAATTTTGATGGCATTGTCAGAGAGGTCAGTTGATGTGAAAAGTTGGATTTGGACAAAAGATGTACCATGGACTGAAGTTTGGGATGGAATTCAAAAAAATGACCCAAATGGAATGTTTACACAAACTTCCTCATGGCTCGGGTCTTATAAGGCTTATGGGATTGATTATGAGCTTCTTCTCAAGGTAGAGGATGACCAAATAGTGGCAGGTTTTGGAAACCTGATTTTTAAAGCTGGACCTTTTTTAGCATACATATGCCCCTGGGGACCATTTTTAACTTCAGAAGCCTATTTACAAGAATCTATAGATGTATTAATTCAGAGAGCGAAAAGTTTAAATGCATTTTGTGTGCAAGTAAATCCAAGTGTCTTTGAGGATGAAAAAGATACTTGGAATTTGTTATTTGCTCATTTTCGATTCGAACGAGGAAAAATCTTTCGTAAAATTTACCTTCCAACTGATTTTAATCTGATTGAATTGAAGGAAGGGAAAGACTCTATAAGTGATCCTCAATTATTGAAAAGTTTTTCTGAAAACGCCAAGAGGAATATTAAAGCAGGCCTAAAGATTTCAATTGATTTTCATGAAGCTCAGACCTTAGAAGAAATTCGAGCAGCTTATGAGTGTTTTGAATCAAATGCAGCAAGGGAAGGATATTCGATACGAAATTGGCGAGATATTAAAGAGTCATTAGTAGATGGAGTTTCAAAAGGAAATTATCAAATTTTATTAGCAGAATATAATGGAGAAATTATGGGGGCTATTTGGACTGCAAATGGAGGCTTGATGAAGTCCTACATTATGGGTGGAGTGGACCGTTCAAAAGGTGATTTGAAGCTGGGGCATTTATTGCAATGGTTTTCCATTAAAAATGCAGTTGAATTGGGGTACGGTTTTTACAATATTTCTGTTGGTGGAAGCGATGGGGTTGTCCGATTTAAGAAAAGCTTCTACCCTAAAGCAAAAAGCTCAATTGGACCCTACTTCCTAAAGTTGAACAAATGGAAATTTTTCTTTTTCATTAGCCTATTTCCAGTCTTTGAAAAAAATAAAAGGCTAGCAGCCTTTTTCATGAAATTACTCAGGTGAAAATTCTTTACTTTTATCAATATTATGCAACGCCAAAAGGTTCTTGGGGAACGCGTGTCCATGAATTTGCCCAAGAATGGGTGAAAAAAGGACATGAAGTTCGGGTAGTCACAAGTATTTATTCCAAATCAGATTTAAAGGCAACTAAGTTCATTGAGCACCAAAATTTTGAAGGGGTTGATGTAACGGTAATAAATGTTCGAATTGACAATAAGCAGCCAATTCATAGGCGAATTTTTACATTTTTAGCCTACGCTATTTGCTCTACATGGTATGCATTGACTGTATCTGCCGATGTAGTGGTGGCCTCATCCGGACCAATTACTGTTGGCATTCCTGGATTAATTTCAAAATATATCAGAGGAAGAAAACTCGTTTTTGAAACCAGGGATCTTTGGCCTGAAGGAGCCATTGAGTTGGGTCTTTTGAAAAATAAATTTATTCAAAAAATTGCCTACTCATTAGAGGCTAGGTGTTACAAAGCATCATCTTTAGTTGTAGCTCTTTCAATTGGGATGAAGGAAAACATTAAACGAAGATTTCCCAAGGTTGAAGTTATTGATGTCACCAATGCTGCGAATATTCCCTTGTTTTCAACACCAGCACCTTTTCAAGGTGAGGGGTTTTTGGAGAAGAAAAAATACGCCATTTATACCGGTAATATAGGTCAAGTAAATAATTCTCTATGGCTGTTAGAAGCAGCTAAAGTCCTTCAAGAAAAAGGTCGGACTGATTTAAAAATACTGGTAGTAGGGGAAGGACAGCAACGTGAATATATCCAAGAACAAATTTCAAAATACCAACTTGAAACCATTACTATTTGGGGTTTGATGCCCAAAGTAAAATTAGTTGGGCTTGTACAACAAGCGATGGTTTCGTTAGTGCCACTAAAAGGCACTCCTGTTTTGGACACCTCCTCTCCCAATAAATTTTTTGAATCCTTAGCTGCAGGCGTTCCAGTGGTTCAAAATACCAAAGGTTGGATGAAGGATTTTTTAAATCAATATCAGGTTGGGTTTACGTTAAATCCGAATGATCCTGTTGAGCTTGCCGAAAAGTTGATTGAATTGGATTCACAAAAAGGCCTATTAGAAGAAATGGGACAAAGAGCTAGAAAGCTTGCTGCTTTGGAGTTTGATAAAGATTTTTTAGCATCTAAAATGTTGAATGCAATTGAAAAATCTATCTAATGAAAATCCTAATTACTGGAGCTAATGGATTTTTGGGAGCTATTATGGTTGACCATTTGTTGGAAAATCATGAAATAATTCGACTTGGAAAGTCTTATCAAAATGACATTGCAGTAGATTTAAGTGAAGAAATACCTACTCTTCCAAATGTAGATTTGATTGTTCATGCAGCTGGGAAAGCCCACACAATTCCCAAAAGTCCAGAGCAGGAAGCTGAATTTTTTAAAATAAATGTGGAGGGTACAAGAAATCTTTTGCATGCGATTAAAAATCCGCCAAAGCAAATGATTTTAATTAGTACTGTAGCAGTATATGGTGATGACGTGGGAGAGGGAATTGATGAGTCTAGTCCGCTAAAAGGAACTAGCCCTTATGCAAAAAGCAAAATCCAGGCTGAAACTATCTGGGAAAATTGGGCTAATTCTCATCAAGTTAATTTCTTGATATTAAGATTACCTCTAATTGTTGGGCCTAATCCTCCGGGAAATTTAGGAGCCATGATAAAAGCGATTAAAAAAGGCTATTATTTTAGAATTGGTAAAGGTAATGCCCGAAAGTCCATGGTTTTAGCTACCGATGTAGCACGTTTTATTCCTGATTGGAAAGATAAAAAAGGAATCTTTAATCTAACAGATGGAATTCATCCCTCATTAGCTGATTTTGATGATTTTCTTTGCCAAAAAATGGGTAGAAAATGTTTTTCTATTCCTGAATTACCGATTAAATACTTGGGTAAGTTGGGAGATGTGATTCCATTTTTTCCTATTAATTCATATCGAATTCAAAAGCTTTCTTCTTCCCTTACCTACTCAGATTCAAAAGCAAGATCTGAATTAGGATGGAGGCCGCTTTCCGTAATAGGTAATTTCTAATATATGCGAATTTTGTTTTTAGGTGAAACTTACCGGGCCGATGCCATTACTTGGATAAAAGGAGTTGAACAGGCTTCAGGTCATGAAATAGAAACTCGAGAATTGTTTCATAGCGGCAGTAGAACTAAGCGGAAGCTCGAAGCTTTTTTATTTATCTGGAGATTAATTTTTTCAAAGGAAAAGTATGATATAGTTTTGGCTGAAAGGTCTACCAGTTACGGTTTTTTTAGCTTAGCAGTTCGAGCCAAGGTTAGAGTAGTCGCTCAACAAGGAATTTCTGATATTTGGCCTTCTAGTGGATTTAGGGGTTGGTATAAAGGCTTTTTGCAGAGAAGAGTGTATCGAAGGGTTGATCTAATCCATGCGTGGGGTTACGTAATGACGTATGCCATGCTCAAATCAGGCGCTGATCCCAGTCGAATACTTGTGAGGCCAAAAGGTTTGGACCTTAGTAAGTTTCGCTTTTTTGAAAAATCCTTAGAAGCACCAATATTCACAGCTATCGTTACAAGAAGTCTTTTTCCTATTTATCATCATGATAAAATTTTAACTGCATTTTCTATTTTAAAAGAAAAGGGCATTCATTTGAATTGCCTGATTATAGGGGATGGAGTTGAAATGGAGCGATTGGTTTCTCAAACAGAAACTCTGGGACTTCAGAAACAAATTAATTGGCTGGGTAGGATCTCGAATGAGGATCTTCCAAATTATTTAGCTCAGGCAGAAATTTACATTGCCTTTCCTGAAACCGAGGGGGTCTCTGCCTCCCTTTTCGAGGCGATGGCATGTGGTTGTTTTCCAATAGTCACTGATCTTCCTGCCAATAGAGCTTTTATTGCAAATGGCCAAAATGGATTATTGGCAGAATCTTGTAATCCAGTTGATTTGGCAAATAAGATTGAACAATTTTTAAAGAATCCTAAAAAATATCAAAGAGGTATCAAAAGGAACCGAAAGTACATTGAGCAGAACTGCAACATGGAAGACAATATGAAATACTTTTTTAATCGCTATGCTGAGTTGCTAGCTCAGAAATAATTATGTGTGGAATAGCTGGTTTTTGGAATAAAAAAAATGTTCCTGCTTCTGAGGAGAGGCTCAGAATAATGACGGATGCGTTAATCCATAGAGGTCCAGATGCAGGTGGATATCAAATCTTGGATGATCTTGCTCTGGGACATAGAAGGTTGTCTATTTTAGATTTGAGTGAGCATGCAAATCAACCATTCGTTTCTCCTTGTGGAAATTTCAGTTTGGTTTTTAATGGCGAGATTTTTAATTATCAAGAGTTTTATCCTGAATTAAAAAATAAGGGATATCGATTCAAGACTTCCGCCGATACAGAGGTTCTCCTATTCTTATTGATGGAATACGGAGTACAAATACTGCCCCGTTTAAATGGGTTTTTTGCATTTGCCTTTTGGGACGGCTCCAACCGAGAACTGATACTTGTTAGGGACCGATTTGGGGTGAAGCCTTTATTTTGGTCCGAAAGTGAAGATCTTTTGGCTTTCGCATCCGAACCCAAGTCATTTTTTGCTTTAGGTCTTGAAAAAATCGTTGCTGAAGAGCATCTGGATGAATTGTTTTTTTACCGACATGTGAGTGGTGAGAATACGGTTTTTGAAGATATTAAAAGGTTTCTACCGGGGTATTACCAGGTTTGGGAGGACGGAGTTCGATTGAGAAAATATGCAAACTGGTATCATTTAGGTGAGGAATTAAAGGCACATTCTCCCATCAAAAATCCATTGCAATGGTATGAGGAGACCTTTTACGATTCGGTAAGACTTCGAATGATTTCCGATGTTCCTGTTGGAACCATGCTAAGTGGAGGACTAGATAGCAGTAGTATTTTATTCGCTCAACACCAGCTTGGCTATACGGGCTTAAGTAGCTGGAATTTGAAATTTAAGGGGTTTGAAAAAGACGAATCAAAACTAGCAGAGCGATTTTCCAATGATTTGGGGGTTGAATACCATGGGTTGGAATTTTTGGGAGAAAGTTTGAGAAGTATTCTTCATCGAAGTATCCAAATTAACGATGAACCTCTTATGCACTTCACAGATGGTTTGCTTTTGGGATTATCATTAGAGGCCAAAAAGAAGGTTTCCGTTTTGCTGACTGGTGAGGGGGCTGATGAAGTGATGGCTGGCTATGTCCGTCATAAAGTATTCAGCAATAAATTGAAATATGACGTTTTAAAGTATTTGGAATATATACCAGACCGCTGGATAAAATCTTCCCGATTAAAAAAAATTAAGAGGTACATCTCTTTTACTAATCCCGATTTTCACATTTTAACCAATGCTAATGATTGGTTTTTAAAAGATTTGGAATACTTAGGGCTAGGTTCTCTAAATGTTTTACCTACTTATCGAATTCAAAAGCTAGAGGAAGCTAAAAAATATTTCCCCAAAAATCCATTGAGGCAGTTGTTGTATCTTGACCATTTTACACATTTGGGTTCTTTGAATGATAAAAATGATCGAACTACTATGGGGGCTTCCATTGAATGTAGGGAGCCGTTCCTAGACCATCGCCTAGTAACAGGGATAAATAGTCTGCCAGATCAATATTTTTCTACCCAAGGAAAAGGAAAGTGGATTTCGATGAATTCAATTGGTAAAAAATTACCGGATTACATTCAGCAACACGAGAAAATAGGTCTAGCGATTCCGTGGAGTATGTATTTTCTGGAAGTGGAGGAGTTTCGAGAACATTTGGAGCACATGCATAAAAGTCCTCTTTTTGAAATGGGCTGGCTAAATTACCTAGATGTCAAGCGGGTTGTGAATGATTTTAAAAAAAATCCATTAGGATATAATCACCTTATCCGACCCTTATTTTTTAATTCATATTGGTACAAAGTGATTTTTGGAAGCTAAAAAGAATCTTAAATCTAATTGAACAATTGAAAGTTTTTGAAAACTCCTCAAATCAAATCCAGTTTATTTTAGGTTAAATTTCTCAGTATTTTAAACCATATTTTTTAAATTAATCCAAAGCCTTCTTCTATTTGTATTAAAAAATCTTTCGAAAATTAGAATACCCAGAATCAATTGCCCTTTAAAGATCAAAGATTTTATTTAATTCGATTTTAAGGTTAAAAGCAGATAGGTCTGATTATTGCTTTTCTTTCCGAATCCAATTTGATGGTTATACGAATTCGATGAATTTTAAGAAATTACTTGGTTACTTTATTCTTTGTTTGGCCTTTAGCATGGCCTTGCTGCAGGCTTATGGGATTGTCTTTAAAACCAGGGATTTTCAATTTTTTGAGACTGAGGCTGATTTATCTGCACGTTTAGATACGCTTACCCAACGGGTAGCTCGAATTCAAAATACGAATCAAAATGGTGTTGAAATACAACCTATTAGACAAGGTTTTCCTTATTGTGAACCTTTTACAGGTAATATCTTAGAAAGGGTAAATACTAAAGTAGGTGGTTCTGCTGTGTTAACAGCGGCTCCTGGTCAGAATAATGGTGTTCTTCAACTCACAAATATTAGCACAAATGGTCAGCTTGGTTATTCATTTATTGACTTACCATTTTCTTCTACTTATGGGATAAAAGTATCTTTTGAATACTTTATATATAATCCTTCAAATCCTTTAGAGCCTGGCGATGGGATAAGCTTTTTTCTTTACGATGGGGCCATCCCAGAGAGTGACTTCAGAATTGGAGGTATTGGAGGATCCTTAGGATATGCTCCTCATGGAAATCACAATCCTACAGTTGGCGATTTTGCATTTACAGGTGACCCAGGAGATGGATCGAATCTCTTATCAGAAGGTGAAAATTATTTTGGTGGTTTAAAGGGAGGCTATTTAGGAATAGGTTTTGATGTTTGGGGAAATTTTGGTAATGAATTCCAACGGAAGTATGGCGGATTTTTACGGCCCTCTGATTATTGGGCAAGATATACAGCTGCTGACATAGCGCCACTTACTGCGGTTCCAAGATATCCTCATAGCGTTGTGGTACGTGGTCCACAAATTAGGCAAACAGATGAATATCGTCGAAATGGAATGCCGAAAAAGTATTCACTTTCTGGTAAAATCACCCCCCCTTACAATAGTTATCAATTTATTGCAGGTAAAGTTACTTATAAAGATGCGATTCTTCCAGATGCGGCTGCTACAGAAGGGGTAGGTAATTTGCCAAATACCTCTCAATATTTTGTTTCGCCTACTTTTAAATTGAGTTCTCCAGGTAGAGTAGAGGACTGTTCACAAGATGGTTATAGAAAAGTATTTATAGACTTTAGGCCAGTAGATCCATCTAATACTTCTGCAGGTTATTTAATTGATGTAGATTTGTTGATAGGAGGGGTAAGTACTCCTATTGAAATACTTGATAATTTTTTCTTTAATCCAAGTCAAGCTGTTCCTGAAAATTTTAAACTCGGATTTGCTGGTGCTACAGGTTCAAAACAAGCCTACCAGGAAATTCGAAATGTGACAGTTCAGGTATCCAATGAAAATCAATTAAATAAACCGGTTACAAGTCCTTTAAATGCGAGTGCTTGTATAGGAGAGGAAGAGTTTTTTGAATTGGATGTAGATCTTCAAAATATCAATTCTCAAATTCAATGTATTCAGTTGTATCAAACAGAGGCTGAAGCGCTAGCAGTTCAAGACCAGTTGGATCAAATTACTAATGTTCAAAATTGTGAATCGGGAATTTGTCAAATTGAAGTCTGTAAACAAGAAAGATTGGTTGAGTCAACCAATCTTGGTGACTTTGAAGCATTTTTATTTCAAGAAAATGTAAATGGGAATGAGGTAGAAATTCCAAGAATTAAATTTAAATCTTCGACAGGAGCCTCAGGTACAACTACAATTTGGTATACGGTAACGGATAATTTTGGTCAAATCTCAGATCCAAAACCTATCAATATTACAATTAACCCTTACCCTTACATTGATGGATCGGCTACAATTATTGGACCTACATGTGATGGGCAATTTGATGGGTCTATTTCAAATGCAATATTGAAAGATCTTATTCCTGGCTATAGCTATGAATGGAGAGAAATAGATTCAAATGGTAATATTTTATCTGTTATTCCTGCGACTAATTATACTGAGTCAGGACCTACTTCCGATGGAAACTATCTTCAAACAGTAGTTGGGGTAACTGGCTTAAATTTGGGTGATTATGAATTAGTAGTTAGAAATCCCTCAACCAATTCTCCTTGCGATTACGTTTTTGGTCCTTTTTCTCTTACAGATGAACGTGGTAGCCCTGTTCAAGTAACTTTAGATGATCAAGAGATATGTGAAGGAACACCTGTAATATTTGAACCTCAATTAGAAGATCCTTCTGATGCAAATAATCCTTCCTACTTGTGGTATAAGGATAATGGCAAAACTCAACCGATAACCAATGGATTAACAGAAGGAAATGTTACTTATTCAATTACCGCTCCTGGAGTTCTTACTATTACGGGACTCTCACAGAATACTACACCTTATGAATATTTTGTTGAGGTAGCAGCTGATGCAAGCCAAAACCTTTGTGAGACTCCAGCGGGTCAACTTAGGCGGGTACAAGTCTTAGTGTTACCTCCGCTTACTATTGATGCTAATGTAACTGATGACTTATGTAGAGAAGCAACAGGTCAAATTGTTGTAAATGCTTCAGGTGGATTTGGAACTTATCAGTATAGTTTAAATGGAGGTGCTTTTCAATCTTCTAATATTTTTTCTGGACTTATTCCAGGAGTTTATACTATTGATGTCCAAGCTGGCTCTAATTGTATTGGGACCATTACAAGGGAAGTAATTGGAGCACCTGAATTGTTTTTGGTAGAGGAAGAAGTTATTCAACCTGCCTGTGGAGAAGAAAATGGATTGATTGAAGTGTCGTTTTCGGGCGGAACTCCAGGATATACTTTAGAATTATTTAAGAATGGAGTCCTAATTTCAAGTTCCTCTAGCCCTAGTACATCCACAATTTTTGGAGATCTAGCTCCAGGGAATTTTTTAGTAAGGATTACAGATAGTAATGGATGTACAAGGTTTTTTGAAAGAGAGTTGATAAATGATGTTGGAATCCCTATTACCATTGAACAAATGTCAGATGAACTTTGTGAGGGTGATATAGCTACTGTTTTACCCTTTGTTAATACTACGGGAAATGTGACATTGACATGGTATAAGGACCAAAATGCAACCGAAATAATAACCTCAAGTGATTCTCCTGATGAGAATGGTTTGACCTATACCATCGATCCCTTTAGTTTGGAATTAACTATTGAAGGATTAAAAAAAGGAAACTATTCATATTATTTATTGGCTGAAGGTCCAGGATATTGTCCGAATCCTCCGTTTGAAGCTACGATCTCTGTACTAGAGCCCATATCTGCTACACTTTCTATTGAAAATGAAGGCTGTTTTGGGGCTGCAGATGGCATAATTGAAGTTAATGCCGCAGGATCAGATGGGAATTTTGAGTATAGTATTGATGGAGGTGTCTCTTGGCAAACTTCCAATATTTTTTCAGGCTTGCCGGCAGCTACTTATCAACTAGCGATTCGAAGTACAGGAGATAATGATTGTGAATTGAGTATCGAGGGGATAGTGGATGGAGCAACCGGTCCAATATCAATCAATACGCCTACTATTCAGCGAAGTTTCTGTGATCAAGCTAATGGCCTTATATCCGATTTAGTAATATCGGGAGGTTGGGCACCTTATCAAGTAGAATGGAGAAAAGGAAGTGAAACAGGTTCTGTTATTCCAGGAAGTGAAACAGGAGCAATAGACTTGGCACCTGATACCTATTTTGTGATCATCACAGATTCAGAGGGTTGTACAGAAATTTTTGATTTTACAATAGAAGAGATGCCAGATCCTGACTATGTGTTGGCACCTGTCGATATTTGTATTGGTGAGGACGTCCTCCTTTCACCCGTGAATACCATCCCTGGGTCAGCTCCAACAGATTTACTTTGGTTTAAAGACGCAGGCCTTACCCAAGAAATAACCGCTGGGACTGATTCAGATAATCCTAGTATTGAATATGCGATTGACGGAAATGGTAACTTATCGATCATTAACTTACCAGGTGCTGAGGAACCTTATATGTTCTACTTGGAGGTTGCTTGTACAGGACAAATTGTCCCTGTTGAAGTGTTAGTCCGAATTGTTCCTGAGCCCGTATTTGAAACGGATTCTGAAGTATGCTTCGGAGCCGCTGATGGGAAAATTCGAGTGGTAGATGGTGGTTTGGCTGCCTTCACTTACAGCATTGATGGTGGAGTTGAATTAACTCAATCGGAACTCGAAGCACTAACTTTTGCACCGAAAACCTATACTATTGAAGTAAGAAATGGACCAAAATGTCCACAAGTATTTAATGTGACTGTAGAGGGTCCTGGAGCACCAATTAGTATCAATACTCCGGATATTATCCGTAGTACTTGCGGTTTAGCAAATGGCCGTATTGAAAATCTTCAAATTAGCGGAGGCTGGGGTAATTATTCCGTAGAATGGAGACAAGGAAGTGCGAGTGGACCTATCGTATCAACTGATCCTATTCAGGCTATTGATCTTGCACCAGATACTTATTTCTTAATCATTTCAGATGGAGAAGGTTGTGTCTTTGAAGAGAGTTTTGTGCTTGTAGAGCAGCCAAGGCCAGATTTTGTAGTGGCTCCTGTTGAAATATGTGCAGGAGAAGAAGTGGTATTTACGCCAGTTAATATCATTTCCGGTTCTTCAAATTCAGATTTAGTTTGGTTTAAGGATGCCGCCAAAACCCAAGAAATAGCGAATGGTCCTGATCCAACTGATCCAGCAATATCTTACTCAATCGATTCAGAAGGGGTGCTAACAATTACTGGATTGGAAGGGAATCGAAACCCATACACGTATTACCTCCATGTCGTCTGTAACGATGACTTAGTCTCTGCGGAAGTACTTGTAAGGACTGTTCCTGCTCCTATTTTTGAGACAGATCCTGAGCAATGTTTTGGTGCTGCAGATGGGAAGATTCGCATAACCGCTGGTAGCGATCCTCTGTATGAATATATTCTAGGAGGGGCTACAATGGATCAAGCTGAATTGGAAGCTTCCGACTATGCCCCCGGTACTTATACAATTTCTGTAACCAATGAAGGATTCTGTATCCAAGACTTCACCGTAGTGGTGGATGGGCCGGATGCGGCATTGGATGTTGACGCATTATCCCAGATTGATCCTGCATGTGGAGCTGACGTTGGAGTGATTTCTACTAGTGTCACTGGGGGCTGGTCGCCCTATGAAGTGACACTGGTTAAAGACGGTTCAGATTATAAAACAGCTACATTTAATGGTCCAGGTATTGAATTTGATGGATTAGCTCCTGGAGATTATTACTTGACTGTTAGGGATTCTGAAGGATGTTTAGTGACTTCAAATACAGTAACTTTGGTATATGGACCTACGCAAATTTTCGTCGACGATGTGGAAATATGTGAAGGTGAGGATGCTGTATTTGTGCCTTCCATCAATCCAACTGCGCCAAATCCTAGTTATTCTTGGTTTAAAGATGCCGCAGCTACCATACCGATTGTATCGAACCCGAATCCAGATTCAAATGGACATATCTTCCAAGTTGAATCTGATGGTAAGTTAATCGTTTCAGGTTTGACTGACACAGATTCTCCTCAAACGTATTATGTAAGTGTCTCAGGCGCTGGTGTTTGTGCAGGATTTGTAGCTTCTGCTCAAGTCACAGTAAATAGAATTCCGACCCTTAGTTTCTCAGTAGCAAATGAAATATGTTTTGGGGATAAAGGTGTGATTACACTTCAAGGAAGTGAAGGAGACGGAACATTTGAATACTCATTGAATGGAACAGATTGGCAAAGCTCAAATGTATTTGACGTATCCCCTGGAACTTACACAGGCTACGTTAGGAGTGGGGCTGGGTGTGTGGTTTCTGTTCCTAATATCTCAGTTTTTGGCCCAGTTTCGGAGCTTACTTACACAGATCCTGTGCTAGTAGAACCTACTTGCAATGAAAGTGATGGTAGCATTACCTTTACTATTGATGGGGGCTATCAAAATTATACCCTTCAGGTAACAAAAGATGGTTCTTTATTTGGAACCTTTCCGATATCATCAGGACAGGTGGATCTTCAAAATTTAAGTTCTGGTACTTATTCATTTGTGATTTTGGATGAAAACCCTGATGGGGTTAACTGTCAACTATCTCTTCAAAGTCAAATTGAGTTGTTGGATTTGCCTACCCCGCTATCCGCTACTGATGTAGCGATATGTGAAGGAGAGATGGCTAGTTTGCAGGCATCTACTACCCAATCGGGAATTAACCCTATTTTCACCTGGTATCAAAATGCCGATGGTTCAGGTCAAATTAGTTCCGGAACCACAGGCTCTCTAACCTATCAGGTAAATCCATCTACAGGAGAACTCTCTATAGATGGATTATCTGGGCGAGCAGAGCCATACACATATTATGTTGGAATTACAGGCGAAGGAGTATGTTCGCCGGAGCTTCTACCTGTTGAGGTAAAGGTTTATGCAATACCCAATTTAAGAGTATCAAATCCATCTATTGTCTGCGATCCAAATGGAACAGTAGATTTGACTCAATTTATCGAAGGATTTAATCCAAATCTTTATGATTATAATATAGTAGACCCGAATGGTGGAGCCATGCGATTAGAAGATATCAATGCGGTGAATTTAACAGGGTCCTACTGGGTGAGTTCAAGTATTCAGGGTTCTGCCTGTTGGTCTCCAGAACAACGAATTCAAGTAATTATTTCAGACACTGAATTGATCCCTGAGTTTAATTACGAGTTTGATTTGGGTGGAGGTACTATTCTGACTAATGCTGAGGTCCAGATTCAAGAACCTGTTCAGTTCCAAGATGTTTCACAGGGGAAAATTATTATTTGGAATTGGGATTTTGGGGATGGTACTACTAGCTCTTCTCAAAATCCAATACATGAGTATCAAAAGAAAGGCACGTATACTGTGACCCTAACAACAATTGATGAATTTGGTTGTGAAGCAGAATTTCAAAGAATTATTCAGGTTTTTGATGATTATGTGATCATGGTTCCGAATGCATTCACACCGGATGGAACTAAAAACCAGTTCTTCAAACCTCAATTTAGAGGGGTTGCCTCCATGGAATTTTATATTTTTAATACATGGGGAGAATTGATTTTTCAAGCCAATACCTTGGAAACACAGGGCTGGGATGGAACATTAAACGGCAAAAAATTACCAAATGGGAATTATGTTTACCGAGCTATTTTCACCACTAGATCCGGTGAGAAAGTAGAACGATCCGGTGTTTTTGTCTTGATTCGTTAAAAAATCAAGATTGTTTATCCCTTTAGGAGCTTTTTCCAAAATTGGCTTTCAATATTTGAAGGAGTAGGATCGAAAAATATTAATCCATTTCTTATTTCAAGTTCTGTCATTGTTATAAATGAGACTTAAAAGAAAGTCTTCTATAGAGTTTATTCCATTTCCTTTAATTAAATGTTCTTAAAAAAAGCTGTATTGGAAGTTCTGAAACTAAAAATAGGCTTTGCTCTTTGTTATCAGTTAATTACCAAATTCTTATAAATAGTTCGAATCAAGAAATTCTCTAAAGCAACTAGAGATAGATATATTTGTCAAAATTCTTTTTATAACTCAGAGCTTAATTGAGAAATACGCAAAAAATTTATATCAAATGCAAAAATTTAAAATTAAGGATAGAGAAGTAGGAATTGATTTTCCTCCCTTAGTTATAGCTGAAATAGGGATTAATCATGAAGGATCCTTACAGGTGGCTAAAGAAATGGTAGATGCTGCTTTCAGAGCTGGGGTGGAAGTAGTGAAGCATCAAACGCATATCGTGGAAGATGAAATGTCTGCTGCAGCAAAAAAGACCATTCCTGGAAATGCCAAAGAATCCATTTATGAAATCATGGAACGTTGCGCCTTGAATGAAGCCGATGAACTTGAACTTAAAGAATATGTAGAAGAAAAGGGGATGATTTTTATATCAACACCTTTTTCCAGAGCAGCGGCGGACCGATTAATTAAGTGGGATGTGCCTGCTTTCAAAATAGGTTCTGGTGAATGTAACAACTATCCATTATTGGAACATATTGCTGCCTTTGGTAAGCCTATTATTATGAGTACTGGCATGAATACGATTGACAGTATTCGAAAGGCAGTGGCAATATTTGAAAAATACCAAGTTCCCTATGCTCTACTGCATACCACCAATCTGTACCCTACTCCTAATCATTTGGTCAGATTGGGTGCAATGGTTGAAATACAAGAAAATTTCCCAAATGCTATAGTTGGACTTAGCGATCATACCCTTAGCAATCATGCATGTTTTGGCGCAGTTGCGTTAGGTGCATCCATTCTAGAAAGGCACTTTACCGATCATATGGATAGACCAGGTCCTGATATTATTTGTTCTATGGATGAACAAGCTTGTCGGGAATTGATTGAGGGTTCTAAAATTCTTCAGCTGCAAAGAGGAGGAAAAAAAGGTCCAGCTGAAGAAGAAAAAGTAACTATCGATTTTGCATTTGCAACGATTTGTACCATTAAGCCCATCAAAGAAGGAGAGATTTTTTCTAAAGAAAATATTTGGGTAAAACGACCTGGAAAAGGTGGAATACTTGCTGAGCACTATGAAGCTGTTCTTGGAAAAAAAGCGAGTAAAAATCTAGAGATGGATTTACAAGTGACTTGGGATGATATTGCATAAGAAGAAACTGGTATTTCTAACAGGAACGAGAGCTGACTTTGGAAAATTGAAATCTCTTATTGAGATTACTAAGAATCGCTCTGAATTTGAAGTCCATATTTTCGTGACGGGTATGCATATGCTTAAAGAATATGGTTACACCTTACTTGAAGTAGAGAAATGTGGTTATCAAAATATCCACCCTTTTAGCAATCATACAGATGAAAAAACCATGGACTTAAGTCTTGCAAAGACTATCCAGGGATTTTCTTCTTTTATCACTCAATTGAAACCAGATTTAATAGTAGTTCACGGTGATCGAATAGAAGCCTTAGCAGGTTCGATTGTTGGTGCCCTCAATAATGTCCTGGTTGCACATGTGGAAGGTGGTGAAGTTTCAGGAACGATTGATGAAATCATTCGGCACGCTGTTTCAAAAATGAGTCATCTGCATTTTGTCTCTAACCAAAGGGCCAAAGAACGACTTATTCAAATGGGGGAAGTTCCAGATTCAATTTATGTTATTGGATCTCCAGATGTTGATTTAATGCTTTCACCAAACCTGCCTTCTATTGAAGAAGTGAAATCCTATTATGAAATTCAGTTCACAGATTATGCTGTGGCAATGTTTCATCCAGTAACAACGGAATTTGATCAGATGGCTATCTATGCTAGAGATTTTGTGGATTCTCTTCTCGAAAGTGAACAGGATTATGTGGTTATCTATCCGAATAATGACTTGGGAAGTGCATTAATTCTAAAAGAATTTGAGAGGCTTGCTGGTATTGCTAGATTTAGAATTTTCCCATCAATTCGTTTTGAGTATTTCCTCACTCTTTTGAAAAATGCCAAATTTATGGTAGGTAATTCAAGTGCAGGAATCCGTGAGGCTCCGTATTATGGTATTCCTGTCGTTAATGTGGGTACCAGACAACAAAATAGAGCCCTTCACGAGGATATTATCAATTGTGGGTATGGCAAAGAGCAAGTTAAAAAAGCAATTAAAATTGCTTCTTCTAGTAAATTCTCTAAGGAGGATTTATTTGGCTCAGGAAATAGTGATCAGCTATTTTTAAAATCTCTTCTTAATAAGGACTTTTGGCAGTTTAGTAAACAAAAGCAATTCATAGATATTTTTTTAGGCGAAAAATTATCATTCAACCAATGAGAATACTTGCTATAATTCCTGCTAGAGGAGGTTCAAAAGGAATTCCAAGAAAAAATATCAAAAGTCTAGGGGAAAAACCTTTATTGTTTTATACTACTTCTATTGCTCATAGACTACAAAAAATTTCAACTGTAGTCTTAAGCACGGAAGATCCTGAAATAGCTAAGGTTGGAAGGGAATTAGGAGTAGATGTCCCCTTTTTACGTCCCCAAGAATTAGCGCAAGATCAAACACCAACCTTACCAGTTTTACAACATGCTTTGGAATACTATCACAGTAAGGGGCAATTCTTTGATGCTATCTGTTTGCTAGAGGTGACTTATCCTTTTCGGTCCTTGCACCATTTAGACCAAGCTATCGAAAAATTTATAAAGTCAAAGGCAGACTCTTTGATTACTGTTTTACCTGTACCTTCTCAATACAATCCTCATTGGACTTTTGAAGAAAAGGATGATGGATACTTAAAAATTGCAACTGGGGAGGAAATTATAATTTCACGAAGGCAGGAATTACCGAAGGCATATTTCAGAGATGGGTGTATGTATTTGGTTAAAAGTGAAACTCTGCAGAAAGGATCTCTTTACGGTAAAAAAATTTCATTTTATGAAAATATAGATGATTTTTATGCCAATATTGATACTCTAGAAGATTGGAAAAAGGCAGAAAAAATGCTTAACGATTATTTAGCAACAAGACCTTTTTGAGTTATTCCTTTTTGGGATTTCAATCGATTGACATGAATGAAATTATCAAATTACTAGCTATTCCCAACTCTTACAGTTCCTACTATCTTTTGGGTTTAATAGAAAATCAGCAAGTGGAATTTCATCCCGCTCCTGAATTTTCGCATTTTGAAAATCGTGGATACTTGATTTTTGAGTGGAAAGGAAAGTTGGGCGTAATTGATAATCATGACCCCGTGGGAGTTAATGAGGAATTGTATAAAAAGTCGGATTTTTATTTTGCCACCAATAAATTACTAAAGAGTGAAAGCTATAATCAACCAAAAGTAAAGCCTATTTTTCCGCATTATCCTATAAATATAATTTCAAAAAAAATGAAATTTATAGGGCTGAGATGGTTGAAAAGCTTGTCTCTAAGGGATTTTGCCAGAGAAATTTATATTCTAAAAAAACGCCCCGTTTACCAACTTCAGAAACCTGAATTTAAGTTTGGTAATTATGTGTTTTTTTCGGGAAGTACCTGGAAAAAGGAACCTTGGGCAAATCAAATTAGAGCAGAATTTATTAGAGTCTGTAAAAACCATCCTCAAATTGAATTTGAGGGAGGGTTTATCCCGAGGTCGGATGGGAATAACTTTGGGTATGATCAAGAGTTGAACCTGAAGCGATATTCTCCAACAGAATTTTCAAAACTTAGTTCAAGGTCCCTGATTAACCTTAATAACCCAGCAGTACTTGGGGCAGTTAGTTGGCGTTTAGCGGAATATTGGAATGCAGGAACATTTGTTGTTTCTTTTCCTTTTGAAATTGACCTTCCCATTTTCCCAAAGCAGGGGGAAGAGATACACTATGTCGAGAACTCATCAGAGTATCAAGAAGTGTTAAACTTAGTTTTAAGGGACAAGGCTTATCATGAAAAAATAGCAAGGGGCGGGCATTCTTATTTTCAAAAATATTGTACCCCCGATAAACAATGGGAATACATAGCATCCTTTTTTGAATAAGATCCACCTAGGGGCTAGAATTGCAGGTAATTTTTCTTCTACTAATTACTTTTTAAGATCGCTTGAAAATCCTCCATAAAAAGATTAGTAGCTTCTTGCTTCCCTAGTGTATTTACATGGTCAATATCAAAAAAGTAATTAGCACCTTGCAATGCCCCTGCGTGATTGATAAGAGGATAATTTGAAGGGTTAGTTACATAAATTGATTTATTGAAATAGGGTGCTATATAAAGGATGAGTTCAGAATTTTTTGTTTGTAGATAAGCCCTTATCTCTTCCAAGATTGGATTTTTAATCGCTTTCTGTATCTCTTGAACTTTTGGAGGAGAATCATTAGAAAAAACCATATCTGGATAGGAATAGTCTCCTTTTTCATCAAACCTGTTTTTATACCTAGGCTTTAAAGCCGCCATTCCAGCAGGCCAAATCAATTCCATATTATAATAACTGTAAGCAAAAAGAGGAAAATATTTAGACCATGTTAAAGGACGGATAATTCCCGTTTCATAAGCTCGATAATATTCATGAACATATGACCTATCACTGTAAGTGATGAATCTATAATCATTGTCGTTTAATTTTTTTTCAGACTCTTCAAAATGACTTACATCAAGTGTTAAAACACAATAATTTGCAGTGTTACCTGACTCAAAAAAATGTTTTATCATCAGGAATTGGCTAGGAAGTCCTGTGTCATCCATGGAAATATTGAATCCTTTAACCCCAAGTTTTGAATCAACCTCTTTGGTATCAATTGTCGTCAATCCACGGCTAGAACCAGCTATGATATAGTCCAATTTAGACGCTGATGAGAAATAATTTGAAATAAACTGGGGTTTGTAAAAATAGCTTTTTGAAAGGAAGTAATCCGCAGCACCAGTGATGCTTAATCCCACTAAAAAAGTAATGAGTAGATAAGTGAAAATCTGAAATAAGAACTTTTTCATAGGGCCTAAAACTGGAAATAAATAAAATCAAGGTGGTTTTTAAAGGCTCCCAAAAATAGAATAGAAATTCCACATAAAACCAAGTCAAATTTGTTCAGAGAAACCTCAAAAGCCCCTTTTCTATTTGCGGCAATTTCATAACTCATTAAAATAATAATTCCAAGGAAAGTGATTCCAGTCATGACAAGGTGCCTGCTGCTCGACATAAAAAACGCTGCTTCTCCATGACCAAAGAAAATACCATTCAAATAATTCAGTGAGTCTGAAACAGAAGGTGATCTGAAAAAAACAAAAGCGAAGGAAACCATTAAAAAAGTGAAAATTACCTGAACAATAGTTTTTGGATTCAATGAGAAAACTTCCTCTTCTTTATTTGTTCCGAAAGCAAAATAGAATAGGTAGCCGATCCCATGAATTAATCCCCAAATAATGAAAGTCCAATTTGCACCATGCCAAAATCCAGAGACTAAAAACACAATAAATACATTGATCATGGCTCGGTTTTTCCCTTTTCTGTTTCCGCCTAAGGGTATGTACAAATAATCCCTAAACCAAGAAGAGAGTGAAATGTGCCACCTTTTCCAAAAAACGCTTACATTTTTAGATAGGTATGGGAATTTAAAGTTGGTAATAAGGTCAAAACCAAAAATTCTACTTAATCCGATTGCCATATCTGAATACCCGCTAAAATCTCCGTAAATCTGGAATGAAAAGAAAATACTACCTAATATCAGCGAAAGGCTGGATTGTTGGGAATAATTTTCGAAAATTCCTTCTACAAGTATGGCTGAATTGTCAGCGATTACCACTTTTTTAAATAGTCCCCAAAGGAATATTTTGGCTCCAGAAATTGCCCAAGTGTAATCAAATTCACGTCGCTTGAAAAACTGGGGTAATAGATGACTCGCCCGCTCTATTGGGCCAGCAACCAACTGGGGGAAAAAGCTCACAAAAGTTAAAAAGCTAAGAAGGTCTTTTGTAGGTGTTAATTTTCGCTTATAAACATCAAGCGTGTAGCTCATAGTTTGAAAAGTGTAAAAACTAATTCCTACAGGTAATATTATATTCAAGCGTCCTATTTGGATGGGATAACCAAAAAAAGTGAAGGCTTCTGCAAAACTATCAATGAAAAAGTTGAAATATTTAAAGAAACCCAGCAATCCCAAATTGGCACCAATACTTAGCCAGAGTAGGACCTTTCTAATTCTTAGATTTTTTTCAAATTCCAGTTTCCTTCCAACAATGAAGTCAAGGATCGAACTAAATAATATTAAAAATAGAAATCTCCAGTCCCACCAGCCATAAAAAACATAGCTACTTATCAGAAGAAGCCAGTTTTGTAGCTTCACATTTTTTGAAAGAGGGAACCAATAGAGGAAAAATACTGGTATAATGAAAAGGAAAAACTCAATGGAATTGAATAGCATATACTATTTACACGGTTTTGGAAGCCCGAAATAATTGGTTTAGTCCGAAACTTCCTTAAGTATTGATAATTTTGTTAGTGAAGATCACTAAAAACATCCAGGAGCAAGAGTTCGAAAAATGTAGAAACTTTTAAAATTTTTCAACAAAATTAATTTATAGATGCGTTTCAATTTTTTGAGTTGTTAATTTCACACATCAATTAAATTCTAATTCATAAAAATACCCAGCTTGTAGAATATGATTCTTGACCAAACAGTCCTATTTCTCTGTTTTCTTTTGATTTCTTTTATATATCTACAAATTGGGCGAAAACTCCATATCATCGACAAACCCAACCACCGCTCTTCCCATACTAAAGTCACAGTAAGGGGAGGAGGGATTATTTTTCCAATTGCTGCAGTTATTTGGTGGGTGATTTCAGGCTTCCAAGACACCTTTATGATTCTTGGGCTTTTTCTAATATCAGTAATTAGTTTTTGGGATGATATTCAGTCTCTTTCTAGGAAGTTTCGCTTTTTGATGCAGTTTGTGGCATTGTCCCTTGGTTTCTACCAATTGGATCTATTCAGTCAAATGGACTGGTACTTACTTCCCATCTTTTATTTCATCGCATTAGGCATTATCAATGCAATCAACTTTATGGATGGCATTAATGGTATTAGCGGCCTTTATGGGTTAGTATTTTTCTCTTCTTTGCTGGCAGTCCAAAGCTATTTGCCGATTTTCCAGAGTCAACTTATACAATATGAGATTTTGGCCCTTTGCGTTTTTCTTCTTTTCAACCTTAGAAAAAGAGCTTTGATGTTTGCAGGTGATGTGGGAAGTATCAGCTTAGCTTATTTGATTATTTACTTCCTTACTCAATGGTATTTAGAAGTAGGGAAGTGGTCCATTATTCTTCTTCTTTTGATTTATGGAGTAGATGTGGTTTTAACAATGGTCCGAAGATACCGAAAGGGAGAGAAGTTGTCTGAACCTCACCGATCGCACCTTTATCAAATCCTAGCAAATGAATTTAAAATTAGCCATGTGCTCATCTCCTTGGGATATGCCGCATTACAACTTTTAATTAATTATTTGTTTTTTATTCAAACCAAAAGCTATCCCTCACCATTAGTTGCCTCAATATTGTTGATAGGAACTGGGATCGCCTATTTGCTCTTCAGACACTTGATTTCCTCTAGGCTTTCCCCAACTGATTCCAAGTAAAAAAGAAAATGCCCAAGGAAACCCTGGACATTTTCGGTCGGCATTGCCTGATTAAAAACTTAACACATTGTAAATATCGGTATTAAAAAAACACGAAAACATCCCCAAAAATGGGTATTTTTTGCCTATAAGAAATCCTTAATACGTCTATTTGATTAGTTTTTATTTCTGTCTTCCTTCTCTCTCCCAGAATCTCCAGAATTTTGTCTCAAGGTTTATTTAAAAAGCTGAAACCGTAGGAAATTACCTATCTGATCCTTTCAGTTTTCTGTAATTTCTTTTTTCATCCACCGCTCGTAAAAATTTTTAGAATCTTTGACAAAGTATCCTAGGGTTTTGGACCGCCCTTTGCCAGATAATCAATGCTTTTTATTTACTTTGCTATGAATTTCAAGGAACTTGAAACTTTCCATAAACCTTTCAAAATAATTAATTCAACCCTAAACAATGAAAGTAAATTTATTCACCTCCACGCTGAATCGCTCCTTGATTTTAGCGCTAGTAATGGTTCTAGCGATGGGAGCTTGCAAGTCCAAAAAGAAGGCTGTGCAACCTGAACCAGAACCCGCTCCCGTTGAACGAGTGGAAGAAAAGCCAGCTCCTCAACCACCAGCTCCAACAGCTGAGGAAGTGGCTGTAGAAAAGCTTGAAAACGCTTTCAATTCGGTGGCTGCTTCAGGAAATACCGGAATTGCTAACCAATCCATCGAGCAAACATTAGCGATGTTTTCCAATCAAGATACACCTGTTTTAATCGTGATTCACGAGGAAAATGGTGTAAAGGATTACGATGAGCCAACCACCATCCGTAAGTATCTTGAATACTTGAAGGACACTAAAAAGAACCTGAATTTCATTAGTGATATCCGTTTGGATGCTAATGGAAAGGTTTCTGAGCTTGAGTTAAGAAGAAAGTAATCACCGTTAGAACCTATATACAATGAAAAATACCCTAATCCTTTTTCTTGGTCTTTTTCTAGCCAGCTCTTTCACAGCAATGGCACAGTCCGAGAACATAAGCCCCGCAAGAAAGCAAGCAATCGACTCCTTGGCTCTTGAAAAGGTAAAAGACCTTAGTAAATACATCGCTATTATTGGAAGCAAAGACACACAATTCTCCGAGGCAAACCGAGTAATGGATCGTGCGGAAGAACTGTTTGCTCCTGGAGCTGAAATGGGAGTGTCCAGTATCAATTCTTCAGAAATTGCGTATTACAAAGTCAGAAGATACTTCGAGCGATTGATGGCTTTGAACTATGACCGGGTAAATATTACTTGGTATGATATTCAGTACATCTCTGATTTGGAACGTCAGCCTGACGGTAGATATGTAGGTGTAATTACAATCTTCCAGCGTTTCGAAGGTACTTCTATTGAAACAGGAATGAATTACAAAGACACCACAAAGAAAGACATCACCATTTACGTTGAGAAAAAACAAACTCAAATCGCTGGTCGTACCATCGAATTTTGGGATGTAATGCTCGGTGATGTACGAGTGACTGAAACTTCAGCATGAGATTAACCTTTATTACCATTGCGATTTTAATCGCAAGCATCTCGATTGTTTCCGCTCAGGGCATAGGCTCTGGCGGAACAATCAAAGATGATGGTCGATTTGCCGCTTCGACCAAACAACTCAATCAATTTTTTCGGCGCTTTAATGCGGAGGAATCCATCAATGGGAATGTCCGCTTTTATCCGGGAGACTCACTTTACCATAATCCATCCCTTCGGAAAGGGTTTCTTCAAGTATTATTTGATAATCAAACTAGCGGAATTACTCCGGCTCTCAAGTCCCAATTTGCAGAGCAGGTCATGTCAGAGGTTTACCCTCAATACCTAAGCTTCCATCGGGAAGGTTGGTTTGCGGAGGTCAAAGCAGAGTTCTTTTTTCAAGGAAAACGGGAAACCGCCAATTTGATTTTAAAAATTCAGCCTCAAGGTTTGGGATATGAATGGGTGATTGATGCCGTGGATTTCGGTCCTTTCAGAAATCTTTTTGATAAGCCAGTAGGCGATGAAAAAGACTTCTTGCATCCACTTTCTCATGAATTGGGATTTATGAATCTTCGTAGAGCTTTTCAGGATTCTGAATTGCCGGAAGCCTTTACCGGAAGCTCATTTTCCCCGGATTACCTTTCTATTTTTCTTTATGAAATGAAAAAAGGGAATCTACGATTTGATACTGTAAGTGATGTTCGGTTTCACTTTTTTCAAATCGAAGGATGGTATTTTGAAGTTTCCCAGTTTAACCGTCCAGGATTTAATACAGGTTGGTTGATTTCTAGTCTTGTCAAGCTTAACCCAGGAGATAAAGAAACCCTTCAAAAGTTTATTTATGGCCAGAATTAAAGGTTTTTTTATTCTAGTCGTTGTTTTCTTTTTGGGAATCAATTCGGGGTTTTCACAAACCCTCAAAGGATATACCGAAGAAGAAATCAAATCCTATACTTCCAAAGTGGAGGATCAGGTCCGATTTTTAGAATATTTGCTCAATACAATTGGAGCCCAGGATACACCTACCCGGGATAAGGATGTAATTATCCGGGAAAGTTATTTGAAAATCTTCCGAGATGGCACCGTGCAGGTAGAAGATGACCTCTTACTTGACCGAAAGGTGGTCATCAATAAGGATATTACTGCCTACATGAAGGACATTGAGTTCTTTTATCAAAATGTCGCTTTTCAATTCAAAATCCGGGATGTCAAACCAGGCCAAAAAGAAAATGGAGATGTTTTCTTTGTAGTATCCTTGGATCGAACAATTGAAGCTACTGGAAAGGATGGTGTGAAAGTAAATAATACTAAGCCCCGGTTCGTAGAGGTTAATTTGGATGAAAAGTCTCAAGAGCTAAAAATAGTTAGTATTTATACCACCAAACTCAGCAGAGACGAAGAGCTTTTGGAGTGGTGGGAAATTTTGGATCCGCATTGGAAGTCCTTCTTCAGGGCAGAGTTTTCACTTTCGGAGAATGATTCCATCAATTTGGATTTGTTATACCGATTTGTATCCATGGATTCCTTGGATATTTCTGGTACTGATTCCCTTTTAAACTTAAGTCCTCTCGAATCCCTTCGAGATCTTCGTTACGTGGATTTAAGTGATACTCGCATTATGGATTTGGGTCCAATCTCCAATGTAACTTTTCTGGAATATTTGGATGTATCCAATACACCAACTTCAGATATTCAGTTTATTAAATATTCGGACCGACTTAAAAGTTTGAATCTATCCGGAACCCAAATACAGGAAATTGACGAGCTTCAAAATCTGAAGTCTTTAAAATCACTCAAACTGGTCAATACGCCAATTGTGAGCTATCAGGTGTTGAATGAGTTTGATAGTCTGGAATCCTTAGATTTGACGGAAAGTGGCTTCAACAATGCTGAGAATATTCAGAATTTGAAGCAATTGAAGCAGCTCACTTTAAAAGGAAATTACCTGATTAATTTCTCTAATCTAAGCCAACTTAAATCTTTGAAATATCTGGATTTATCCCGGACAAATATTCAAGATTTAACTCCCTTGGTTGGTTTGGAACAACTCGAAACTGTGGATTTGACCGGGACGGAGGTAGCAGATATTTCTGGGGTTAATGGAAAACCCAATTTGAGGAAGGTATTAGCGGATGAAACCAAACTTTCCATTGCGTCTGCTGATAATTTTTCCAGAAGAAATCCACAAGTCCTTCTTATACACCATGTCAAAGATTTGGAGAGTTGGTGGTCAGCTTTATCCGAACCTTGGAAAAATGCGCTCAGAAAAGCCAATCCAGAAATTCGGGGAGATTCTCCGAATATTGAGATTTTGACTTCTACGATTGGTTTGGAAAAACTGGATCTATCCGGATTGAATATTGAGACTTTAAAACCGATTACCCGATTTGTGAAGCTACAAGAAGTGGACTTTTCTGATAATCCTGTTTCAGACCTGCTTCCGCTTTCTGAGGTAAAAACACTTACTAGGATCCAGGCTACCCAAACTCAAGTTCGGGATTTGAATCCTTTGGCCAATCAGGATTCCATTCAGGTTATGAATTTTGCTGGAAGTCCTGTCGAAAGCATTTTGCCTGTTATTGGGATGTCTTCCTTGTCCTATTTGAATGTAGATGGAGCGGCGTTTTTTGAAGAGGAAGTACCGGAGGTGCTACTGAAAAAGCCAGACTTGACGCTGATTTATCGAGTAGAGGAATTGAATAACTGGTGGGATGTATTAGGTACTTCTTGGAAGGAATTGCTTCGCCGACAATTCAGTTTGCCAGAGAACCCATCCACAGAACAGTTACACAATTTGACTGGATTAGCAGCACTTAGCTTTGAGCGTGTTTCAATTCCAGACCTAGTTCCTTTGAAGGAATTTGTCAACCTTAGAAAACTATCGGTTTTTGATGCTCCAATTTCTGATATTTCAGCACTTGCTGAAATGAAGCTATTGGAGGATTTGAGTCTTTCTCAAATGCCGGTTGTTGACTTTTCTCCTTTATCGGGTTTGTTCCAACTTCAAAAACTGAATATTTCCAATACGGGGATTGAGGATTTGACTCCTTTGGCTTCCTTGCTTGAATTGCGGACTTTAAATATTTCGGGAACCAATTTGAAGAGTTTGAAAGGTCTGGAGAATTTGATTCGCTTAGAAGAATTGGATGTAGCCAGTACCAATTTGCGCTCATTAAGACCCATCGAGGGATTACAGAATTTGCAAAAGTTATCTTGCTTTAATACCCGATTGACAAGCAGGGCAGTGGATCGATTTAAAGAAATTAACCCTAACTGCGAAGTCCGCTTTTATTAACCTCATTTTCAACCTGTATAAAAAAAGAGCCTGATAATTTTATCAGGCTCTTTTTTCAGTTAGACTTCCAAATTTTGAATTCGGAAAAAAGGGATTAAAAAGTAGTGGAAAAAGTCCCTTTTGTAATTCTCGAAAACAATTATGAGAAAAGTTGCTTAATCACCCTATTTCAAAGGTAGAATCTTCAAGCGAAAAAAAAATACCATAAACAGGGTAATTTTTGAGAGTAAGAGACAAAAGTTTTCCACATTTTTATATTATATCTGTTTTTGATATAACAAATCAAAGAATTTTAAAATTTATGATTTATAATCTTCTGTTTTTAGAATTCCTACTTTTCCAGATTTGGTTTGAGCTTCTTTAATTTCTTTCCGGGATGTCAAAGTCATTTTCTATTTTAGAAGTCTCATTATTTATTGCCTCCAGCTATTAATTCTAATCCTCACATATCGATTGTAATTCCAGTTTATTTTGGAAAGCATACCATTGATGAATTGACAGAAAGAATCTGTCAGGTCTTGAAGCAATTGGAAAAAACCTTTGAAATTATCTTAGTGGATGATGGAAGCCCGGATGATTCTTGGGAAAAGATCAAGGGATTAGCTCGGGAAGACAGATGTATAAAGGGGATTAAACTTTCAAGAAACTTCGGGCAACACTATGCGATAACGGCTGGATTGGATCAGGCAAAAGGGGATTGGGTAGTGGTGATGGACTGTGACTTACAAGACATCCCAGAAGAGATTTCCTGGCTTTATCAGAAGGCTATGGAAGGATATGATGTTGTTGTCGGAAAGCGGGTGGATCGGAAAGACCATTTTTTGAGGAAATTGGGATCCAAGTTTTTTTATCGCACCCTTTCTTATTTGACTGGCTCAGAGCAAGATGAAACAGTAGCTAATTTTGGGATATATCATCATCGGGTGATTAAGGAGGTGATCGGCATGCGGGAATCTATCCGTTATTTTCCTACCATGATTAAATGGGTTGGATTTCGGCAAACTTCCATTCCTGTTGCACATCAATCCAATCAAAACAGGAAAAGCACCTACCAAACGAGAAAGCTTTTCAACTTGGCTTTGGATATCATGCTGGCATACAGTGACAAGCCTATTCGCTTGACGGTAAAATTGGGGGTAGGAGTAGCCCTGACGGGTTTTCTATTTGCCCTATTTACTTTGATTCGCTATTTACGGGGGGAAATTATTGTTGCGGGTTATGCAAGTTTGATAATTTCCATTTGGGTCCTTGCCGGGCTTTTATTGATCACCTTAGGCGTAGTCGGGCTTTATGTGGGTAAAACCTTTGAAGGGGTCAAGAATCGACCGATTTATATCATCGAGAAACGTGTTAATTGAGAATGTTATATGATCACCTTTTTATCTCTAGGTTTTAAAGGCTTTTTCCTAATTCAGAATTTACCATCAAAGTATTATTCTTTAATTGATTGTGTCGTGGTTGGAAGGGACGAAGGAGTTAAGAATGATTATTCTAAAGAATTAATTACCTGGTGTAAAGAAAGAAAATTACCATATTTAGAGAGGTCAGAATTTAATATTTTAAAATCTAGCAGTGATTATTTAATTCTTTTAGGTTGGAGGTGGTTGATCAATCCTCCCGAAAAAAAAGAAATCATCGTTTTTCATGATTCCTTATTACCAAAATATAGAGGCTTTAATCCTCTAGTTACAGCATTAATAGAAGGGGATGAAGAAATTGGAGCAACGGCCATATTTGCAAATTCAGATTTTGACTCAGGGAATATCATTTTCCAAAAATCCATACGAATTAAGCACCCGATAAAAATTAATCAGGTAATCCAGAAGGTTGCTAATCTATATCTAGAAATGTTCTTGGAAATTGCTAGCTATATAGAGGAAAATCGCCCTATTCCATCAGTTCCTCAAAATAATCAACAAGCAACTTATAGTCTTTGGAGGGATGAGGATGATTATTTTATTGATTGGACTATGGACTCCGACATGATACTACGGAAAATCTACGCTAGTGGAGAACCTTATTTGGGGGCAAAGACAAATTTTGAAGGGGAGAAACTTAGAATTTTTGATGCTAAAGTGGTTGAAGACGTTCAAATAGTTAATAGAACTCCGGGAAAAGTAATTTTTAAAAAGGAGGGGAATCCGGTTGTGGTATGCGGGCAAGGATTGTTGATGATTACCGATATTAGGGATGATTCAGGTAATTCATTCACCTTTCCAAGATTCAGAGTTAAGCTTTTCTAATTAATTTGAATTATGGATTATGCTATCCCATTTAATAAGCCTTTCCTTGCAGGAAATGAATTTGCCTATATCCAAGATGCAGCAGAAAATCTGGGAAAACTTTCCGGAAATGGTTATTACACGAATAAGTGCCAAAACTTTTTTGAGGAGAGATATGGTTTTCTTCGTTGCTTTTTGACGACTTCCTGTACAGATGCACTCGAAATGGCTGCCATTCTCTTGGATATACAAGAAGGAGAGGAAGTCATTGTTCCCTCTTTTACCTTCGTTTCAACTGCCAACGCTTTTGCGCTGAGAGGGGCCAAAATAATTTTTGTGGATAGCCAAGAAGGATTTCCAAATCTAGAGGTGAGCAAAATTGAATCCATGATAACACAAAAAACCAAGGCAATTGTGGCGGTTCATTATGCGGGTGTTGCATGTCCGATTCTTGAAATGAAGGCTTTGGCAGAAAAACACGATTTATATCTTATTGAAGATGCTGCACAGGCAATAAATAGCTTCTTGGAAGATCAGCCATTAGGCAGTATTGGTCATCTTTCCACTTTTAGTTTTCATGAGACTAAAAATATTCACTGTGGGGAAGGAGGGATGTTGGTGGTGAATGATCCGCGTTTCATCCAGCGTGCAGAATTTATCTGGGAAAAGGGAACCAATCGCTCTGCTTTTTTCAGGGGTGAAATTGATAAATACAGTTGGGTAGATTTAGGAAGTAGCTTTTTACTTTCTGAAATCAATGTAGCCTTCCTCTGGGCTCAATTAGAGAAATTGGATGAAATCCAAGCCCGGCGGAAGCAGATTTGGGAGGATTATCAAAATTGGTTTTCAGGGGAAAAAAGAGATCCTGTGCTTCTTCCAAAAGTTTACTTGGAGCTTTTGGAGACATCCTTGAAAGAGGTTGTAGGAGATGTTTCCAAGGTAAGTTTCCAAAAGGATGAAGGAAATTTCCATCTATTTTATCTTCTTTTTGAAAATGCCGATCAAAGACAAACTTATATAGAACAATTAAGGAGAAAGGGAATATTGGCCGTGTTTCATTACCAAAGCCTCCATAAAAGCGCTTTTATCGCTCAAGCCCAACCCGAATCCTTTCAGCAGAGTCTCCCCAATGCTGAAAAATTCAGTGATTGCCTCCTTCGACTTCCTCTGTTCTACGACCTTCCCAAAGAGATTAGTAAAGAGTTTGGAATAAAGAATTAAGTATGACTACTTATCAATATTCAGTTTTTTGATTTTATTTCAACCTTACAACTTTACAACCTTACAACTTTTAAACTCAAATCATGCCCAAATTCCTTCTCGGAGCCGCGATTTTAGCTGTAGCCATCGTTTTGGCAGGGATAAATCGTGGCTTTGATGTGTCGGATGAGGGTTTGTATGTCCTGTTGGCTCATCCATTCCAGGAAAATCAAGGAGGGATATTCAATTACGACCTATTTTTCAAACTACTTTATGAATGGTCAGGAATCCATTTCGGAATTGTCGGACTTCGAGTACTCCGTTTAGCATTCTATGCTTTAGGAGCTTGGGCTTTGACAAGTTTCTATAATTCATTAAATCCCCAAAAAGCACCATTTTCAAAGGTATATCTATTAGCTTTCTTGGGGTTACTTGCCGGATATGGTTTTCTTCCTGCCAGCCTTTCTTATAATCATTTGACGGTTGTACTGACTTGCTTTTGGCTGGCTTTAATTGCCCAACCAAAATGGACATGGATCAATAGCATTTTGATTGGTTTAGTCCTAGCGGTGTTAGTATATGTCAAAGTGACCACCTCAATTCTTCTAGGAGGGATTTCATTAATCCTAGTCTTCTGGTTTCAAAAAAGGCCTTGGTATCAACTACTTGCATGGGTTCTTCCATTTTTTGTTTTGGAACTTACATTCCATTGGACTTTGGGAGAGAATGCAATCAGCCGACTGAGTGAAGGTATAGCTATCCAAAGCAGTAGGGGAGATTATCAATTTTGGATTTTAACCAAACACACTTTGGTAGGACTTTTTTGGAGCTTAATGATGTTTGGAGCAGTTTGGTTGATTCGGAAAAGCTTTAAAAATCCATTCCTGCAACTAGCTATTGTTTTGCCCATTTTCTCATTCCTATTTTTCAAAACCAAAATTACCGATGAATGGAATCACTTCTTCTTATTACTTGGTGCGGGAATTTGGGCCTTTACTTTAAATAATCTCTCTCCCAAATCAAAAAGGGAAAGAAGGCTTCCTTGGATTGTCTTATTAATTTTCCTGCCTTTTATCCTACACTTTGGGAGCAATGTCTATTGGCTTCGAATAGGGATTCATTATGCTGTTTTCTGGATTATTGGAATTTACCTTCTGATGGATAATTTTCCTGCAAAATGGAAATCAAGGTTTGGAATAGGGATTTCTTTGATGACTTTACTGCTTGTTTTTAATGGGCTTTGGTGGCATCCTTTTCAGCAAAAGGGGCTTTGGAATGCCTCTGAAAATTGGGAATATTTACCTCACAAATCAATAAAACTTTTTCCAAGCCAAATTGATGTTTTAGAAAATCTAGAAAGGAAAACAGGTGAAGAAAAAGGCATATTAGCAGTATATCGAATAAGTGGAATTCCCTATCTTTTGGGTAAGACGATTTCCAAAAATCCAGGAATTTGGGATAGAGCGCAATTGGAGAAATTCTTTCCGAATGGATATTCTGCCGGACAAATACTTTATTATCCAATTGACTCTTTACCTGAAAATTTCACTGTAGAACCTACCTTGATCTATACTTTTGAATAAGAAATTGAAGAAGCGTATTACCATATTGAGATCTTGGTATTTTTTATTAATTGCTTCATTAGTGATAGTTTGGTTTTTACCCTGGAGGTTTCAGACCAATGACGATGTAATTATGATGTGGCTGGTTTCGGGAGCTTACACAGGTGAACCCGAGTCTTATGCCTTATTCATAAATCCTATTTTGAGTCTAGTTCTGTCAAAGCTTTACCTACTTTTTCCGGAATTCAATTGGTACGGGGCTTTTTGGTTTTTGGTAGATTTTTTATCTGGTTTTCTTTTGCTCAATAGAATTCAATACTCCGAAATCCCATATTCCAATAAGAGGTTTTGGAATATTTTTGTATTACTTATTTCCATTCATTTTGCATTTTTTTCTCAGTTTACCTTGATAGCAGGATACGCTGGATTAGCTGGTTTAATTGCTTTGTCTCAATCTCAAAAAAAAGAGTACTTAACCATAATTTTCGGGGCAATAGCTGTTTTTTTGGGCTTATTGATTCGTTGGGAATCCGTAGGGTTGATCTGCCTAGGTTACATTTCGTCTGAAATTATGTTTTCTACCTATTCCGCTAGAAAGCCAATAATTATTGGAGCTTTCGTTTTTTTTCTGGCAGGGATTGTCCTTTCCGGGAAAGGACTTTACGAAAGAAAATTTGTTGATTCTGGGTTTTTGGAATTCAATAAATTAAGATCAAAAGTAATTGATCATCCTGTGTTCGTAATGCAGTCAAGATCAAATCAAATCGAAAAGGATACTGATTGGTTTTTCTTTTCCCGTTGGATGTTTGAGGAACTAGAAATAGGAAAGGAAGATCTAATTCAAAAAAAAGCTGAATTAGATAAAGAACTTTTTTCTTTGAAAGAATTGAAAAATGGCTTTTATAGAATTATTCTAGTTCAATTAACGGAGCTTTTTAAATCAATGTTGATTTTAACTCTGCTAATTGGATTTTTATACTTGAAATTTTCATGGAAAAAGAAGCTGGTATTTATTTTTTCATGGTTGACTTTCTTTCTGACCTTTAATCATTTTAACATGCTATTGGGGAGAGTAAATCTTTTGTTTTTCTTAATTCTTTTATTTCCAATTCTTAAAATCCAATACTCAGTTCTTAAATCTAATTTTTGGAATGTATCATCTATAGTTTTGGTCGGGTTTTTAGTGGTTCATACATTTAATTTTCTGAAAGAAGCCGATGGAAGAAAAATAATTAATAAAGAGTTCTATGATCTGCTTTCGTATACTAATTCTGAAACGCCGGTTTTTCTAGAAGGCTTTTTTGAATATAATTTTTTAGATCAATTTAATTATACAAATCTAGTTCCTGTTCTTTCTTATGGTTGGATTTCAAGGAGCTCTTTTCAGCGAAAAGCCTATCAGAAAAGGGGATTTAACAAACAAAGCGATTTGGAAGATTATTACATTCTGGCATTTAAGTTACCCGGACCCTTGGCCTTTTCGGATTACATGAATAAGATATCACCTGGATTTAATAAGAGTAAACGTTTCGAGACCACTAATTTAGAATTAATGTATTTTTCGAAGAGATGAAAATATGGAAGAGAATTAAACAATTACTGGATTTATATCCCCCTTTTTTTTGGGTTTCATTTTTTCTGTTTTTCCTATTCTTAGTCAGTCTTTACTATTTGATGGTTACGGATTCCATCTTATCTGATTTTCCTGCCCATATCCATCTTTGGAAACTCTTTTCCGAAAAAGGGAAACTTCCTTTCCCACCTCTTTATTATTTTTCCTTTGTAGGGATAGCTAAATTAATTCCGGGTTCATTTAGTTTGAACATTGGAATGGTGGTTTTAATGGCGACTTGCTGGATGATTAAATACAGGCAGACCTATGATTATTTGTCGCTTCACCTGTCAACTATTAAGGTTTTTCAGGTTTTTCCAATTGGTTTGATGTTTTTCTTTCCACTGTATCTCTTCGGCTTAGAAGGAGAGTACTTATATCTTGGAAAATTTACTCCAAACTTGTGGCATAATGGAAGTACAATTTTTGTCTTTCCATTTTGCTTTTGGCTTTTCATTCGTGCTATTTCTTGGATAAAACATGAAAGTGTTACCATTCCATACGATTTGATTTTGATTTCCTTTTTGATCCTTCTCTCAAAACCAAACTATTTGTTGGCATATATTCCTGCTCTTCCTACATACTTGTTATTAAAAAGTGACTCAAAAAAGAAATTCTTTATGAGTGTAGGTTTTTCTGCTACTTTCTTGGTTTTTATATACTTTTCAAAAATTATAATCTTTGATCTGAATCCAAATCAAAGCCCATTTTTTTATTTTGGAGAAAAAGGACAAATTCTTTTTCAACCATTTGCAGTTTGGACTTATTTCTCTGAAAGCCCTGTTTTGGATATTTTGAGTAGTTTTTTTGTGTTGTTTTTATCTGTGATTTTGTTTGGAAAAGTACTCTTGCAGGATTTGGAGTTTAAGTTTTCTTCCCTTATAGCAATAATTTCAATCTTAATTTATTTCCTTTTTGCTGAAGGCCCTGAAAGGTTTTTGCATTCTAATTTTTATTGGCAAATACCCATTTCATTGTTTATGCTTTATGTAGTTATGTTAAAAATTTTATTAAAAGAATTTGAAAAAGAGGGGGTTAAAGGTTCAAAGCAGCTCTGGAAATTTAAAGTAGTTGGGCTTGGTTATTTCTTACATATTCTTTCTGGAGGGTATTATTTAGCTAATTATATTAAGACAGGCTATTTTTTCTAAAAAAAAACTATTTGAGGATTTTTGGTATTTAAAGTTTTATTATAAATTTCAGTTGAGTAATTTTTTTACTCAGTTGCCTAGTTCCTAATTGGGAGTGAAAGGGCGAAGCTGTCATTAAATTTTAAATCCCTGATTTTTGCTTGATTCTTTAGTTACTTCTAAGACCCGTATTAAACTTTTATTAAAATTCTTTGCTCATCAGAATTCAGGTTATTTACGTTCTTTGGCTAAGGAGTTTGATGAGTCTACTAATTCCGTTCGGGTGGAACTGAACCGCCTAACTGATGCAGGATTATTACTTTCGGAAGAGGAAGGAAAGACAAAAATCTACCGAGCAAATGACAAACATCCATTTTTCTCTGAAATTACTGCTATGGTTAGTAAGTTTTTAGGATTAGATGATTTAATGGAACGAATTGTCAAGCGAATGGGGGAGGTACAAAAAGCTTACATAATTGGTGACTATGCAAAAGGGATTGACTCTGGAACTATTCAAATGCTTTTGATTGGGAATAATTTGGATCGTGAATACTTGGATTTTATCAGATTAAAGACTTTCGAAAAAGTAAATCGAAAAGTTGAGGTTGATATTCTCGATGCTGATCCTGGTGATATACAGGGTATTTTAATTTTTGGGAAATGATCTATTCGTCTGTTTATTCCCTAGTATATCATTAGTCAATTTCTCTCAACATTTAACTTTGAACTTCGAACACTTTAAACTAACGCTTAACCTTTAACGCTTAACAATTAACAATTAACTCTTCCCAACACTACAAAATAATCGAACCTTCCTCCGGATGGAAGATGGTGGACTTCAAGGAGCTCTGGCGCTATAAGGATCTCCTGTATTTCCTGACGCTAAGAGGTATAAAGGCCCGCTACGCGCAGTCTATTCTTGGTGTTTCTTGGGCGATTATCCAACCGCTTTTCACGACTGTGGTCTTTACCCTAGTCTTTGGCGGTTTAGCCAAGGTGGACTCGGATGGGATGCCTTATATTCTATTCTCTTACTTGGCTTTATGGCCTTGGAATTACTTCTCCGGCACGCTTACCGAATCAGCCAATTCCCTGATTCAAAATGCCAATATGATCACCAAGGTCTATTTCCCACGCATGGTCTTGCCGCTATCCGCCTTGCTTTCCAAGATGCTGGACTTTACCATAGCCTTTGTGGTAGTGATCTTTATGCTGATTTATTTCAAGCAGGTTCCCGGTTGGGGGGTGCTTTTTACGCCTTTTCTGATTATTCAGCTTTTGATGTGCAGTCTGGGAATAGGGATGTTTCTCTCAGCCTTGGCAGTGAAGTATCGGGATGTGAAGCATGCGCTGACTTTCTTGGTGCAACTCCTACTCTATGCTGCTCCAGTAGTCTATAGCACTTCAGCAGTTCCAGCAGAATACCAAAAATTCTACATCATCAACCCCATGGTAGGTGTAATTGAGGGTTTCCGCGCCGCCTTCCTGGACAGGTCCATGCCTTGGGAATGGATCTGGCCGGGGACTATCGTGGCAGTAGTCGTGTTTGTTTTTGGGATGATGTACTTTCGAAAGATGGAACGGACTTTTGCCGATGTGGCATAACCCCACCCCAACCCTCCCCTTGAGGGGAGGGAGAAAGTTTCGTTTCTAAAAAGAAAATGCTAAATCACTACTACAATGAATTCACAACCAAAGTCCCCCTGAAGGGGGATCTAGGGGGTAAATAAATGTCCTACTCAGATAACCTTTTTTACGGAGCTTCTCCAGAAATTCAGATAAGAGCAAGGGAGCTGCGGAAGGAAATGACTCCAGCAGAAAAGGTTTTATGGAACTTCCTTAAAAATAAATCTCTGGAAGGATTCAAATTTCGAAGGCAGCACCCAATTAAAAACTATATAGTTGATTTCTATTGTCATCAACAAAAGTTAGTGATTGAAGTATATGGGAGTGTCCATGATCAAATGGATCAAAAAGAGTATGACTCTGGGAGGACAAGTGTTTTAGAGGAGTTTGGGTTAAAAGTAATCCGGTTTCGAAATGAAGAGATATTGGATAACTTTCAAAGTGTAATTGAACGAATTTCGAAAGGTTTGACCCCTCCGGGCCTCCCTTGAAGAGAATTAGCACCTCCCCTGACCCCTCCTGTAGGAGGGGAAATAAGATTCAGCTAACCAAGAAATGATCACCAAGATTCAATTTTACCCACAATCCAAAGTCCCCCTCAAGGGGGATTTAGGGGGTATTTATCCCATGCCTTGGGAATGGATCTGGCCGGGGACTATTGTGGTGGTGGTCGTGTTCGTTTTTGGGATGTTTTACTTTAGGCGGATGGAGAGAATATTTGCGGATGTAGCGTAGGGTTCGAAGTTCTATGTTCAATGTTAGACCCAATTCCTAATTATTCATTCTCCATTCTTAATTCATAATTACCAATTAATTAAAGCCTTTGCTTTTCAATTCTTTCGAATTTCTGATTTTCCTTCCAATAGTATTTTTACTCTATTGGTTTGTATTTCAGAAGAATCTTAAAGCCCAAAATGCCTTTATCCTCCTCGCTAGCTATGTGTTTTATGGCTGGTGGGATTGGAGGTTTTTGTGGTTGATTATTGCCAGTTCGGCAGTGGATTATTTGTGTGGGTTGAAAATGGGGCCCGTCATTGCGAGGAGGAACGACGAAGCAATCTCCCCGAAAGGATCACCAAATACCGGTTTTACGACCAATCAGCTGTCGACTATTGACAGTGGACTGTTGACGAGAAAGGCCTATTTAGCCATCAGCCTTACCTTCAACCTCGGCCTCCTCGGCTTTTTCAAGTACTTCAACTTCTTTATCGAATCAGCTTCTGACTTTATCAACTTATTGGGTTTCCAGGCTCATCCCAGCACGCTGAATCTTATTCTCCCGGTCGGAATTAGCTTCTACACCTTCCAAACGATGAGCTATACCATCGATGTGTATCGGGGGAAAATGGAGCCAACCAAGGACCCGATCGCCTTCTTTTCTTATGTAGCTTTCTTCCCTCAACTCGTGGCAGGACCAATCGAAAGAGCATCACATTTATTACCTCAGTTTCTTAAAAAAAGAGAGTTTGAATATCAACAAGGATCGGATGGGATGAAGCTGATTCTATGGGGACTTTTCAAAAAAATGGTGATTGCGGATAATTGTGCCTTAGTGGTCAATCCTATATTTGAGAATTATCAAACAGCTTCTGGTTTAGAACTGATTTTGGGAGCTGTACTCTTTTCCTTTCAGATATATGGGGACTTTTCTGGCTATTCAGATATCGCTATTGGAACTGCTAAACTCTTTGGATTCGATCTTATGACTAATTTCAAAACTCCCTATTTCTCAAGAGATATTGGCGAGTTCTGGAGAAGATGGCATATTTCTTTGTCAACTTGGTTTCGGGATTATGTCTATATCCCTCTGGGTGGCAGCAGGGTTTCCAAAGCCAAAGCCATCCGAAATATCTTTATCGTATTCTTAGTCTCAGGATTCTGGCATGGAGCGAATTGGACTTTTATAGCTTGGGGAGCAATTCATGCTGCCTTGTTTATTCCATTCTTTGTCTTAGGTAAGAATCGAACCTATCTGGATGAAGGAAGGCATTTGGTTCCTTCTTTTGGTGAGGTTATTCAAATAATTGGAACTTTCACTTTGGTTACTGTTGCTTGGGTTTTTTTTAGGGCAGATAGTATAGAGACTGCTTTTGAGTATATAAATGCATTTTTCAATAATCCATTAAATGAGGGCTTTAGGTTCTCACTTTATCAACTTCCTTTTGCAGCAGTAATCATGATGCTAAGTTTAGAGTGGATTTTCAAAGGAAAACAAATTCTCGCTTTCGAATTCCCCTTCCTACGTTATATAGGGTATGTGGGGGTTGTAATGACTATTTTGTTTTTTGGAGCATTCTTTAATCCCCAGAATTTTATTTATTTCCAATTTTAGCTGAGTTCTAGTGAATAAATTTCTTCTGAAAGGGCTTATTTTTTCCTTGATCTGTTTAGGATTAGCTTATTTGTTAGATTATATGATTCAGGAGGGATTAAAAACTTCAAATTATAGAGAAATCACTAAATGGAATGAGGTTATCCAAGGTGGAATTGATGCTGAAATTTTGATAGTTGGTTCTTCGAGAGCACTTGTTCATTTTGATTGCGAATATATAGAGAAGGCCACTGGAAAATCTTGTTATAATTTAGGATTTGATGGAACCACCTATCCTCTTCAGAAATTAATGTTGGAATTGTATTTAAGTAAAAACAAAAAACCAAAAGAGCTTATTTGGTCCCTTGATTATCATTCCTTTAATGCGGTGCCTGATTATTATGGATTTGAACAGTTGGTCCCTTATATGGAAAATTCATTTGTTAAAAAAATGCTTTCAATGCATGAAACCCCAAACTACCAATTTCAAATTCCCTTGTATAGATATTCGTATAATCCCAAAATGAAGGTAATTGGTATTTATTCCTTTTTTGGAAAATACGATTATAATCCAATTCTTAAAAAAGGGTTTAGAAAGCAAAATAAAGTTTGGGATGGGGCTTTTGATAAATTTAGGGGACAAAATCCAAAAGGGGTTTTGGTGAATTTTGAGGAAAACCTATTTTCTGATTTTATATGCTTGAATAGGGATTTGATAGAAAAAGTAAAGGTCACATGGATAATATCTCCATATTATTTTGATTATTTTGGAATGGTTAATAATCATAATGAGATTCAAAAGAAATGGGAAGAGGCTGCTAAACAACTTAATATCACTTATTTAGATTTTTCTCTAAATAAAATTAGTTATGAAAAGGCTAATTTCTATAATTCCTCTCATCTTAATGCTCAGGGAGTAAAAAAGTTTATGGATGCATGGATTGAGTTTTGAGCATTTAAATTCAGGTTTATCAAAAATAATTATTATTAAAAAAATAATATGCTTGTAGCCGGTGCTGGTGGACATGCTTTCGAACTCTTAGATATCCTGATCTCAGAAGGAAAAACCAAAAATCTGTACTTCTTCGATGAGATTAATCCTGGGGAAGTCTTTCAAGATCGCTTCCCTATTATTCATACTGAGGAACAGGTTAAGTCCTACTTCGAAAAGGATCCCTTCTTTATCCTTGGAACAGGTAATCCCTAGCCATGATATCAGTTTTATTTGTGATTCACAGGATTAGGAGGGAGGTTGATTTCCGTGCAGGGTAAAAGAGTGGCCTTTAGCAATTTCTCTTCAAGAGCAGAGGAAGCGGATATATTCAACTTATGTTTTACCGGAGCAAATACCCAAATTGGAAAGGGTGCCTTATCAATACCGGAGCCCAAATCTATAATGAAGTAAAAATTATAGAATTTACAGAAGTAAATCCTAGTGCGGTTTTGCTTGGTAAAGTTGAGTTTGATAGCTTCTGTTCCATTGGGGAAAATATAACCATTTTACCAGGAATCAAGCTTTGGGATAGTCTTTCTATAGAGGTGGTTATTCATAATGTGGAAGATGGAAAAACGGTGGTTGGAATTCCGGGGAGAGAATTTTAATCTTAATTTAATCAGAATAGATCTTGAATCGAGTGAAAGTAAATCTGAATAGTTTTGTTAACAAGACCATTAATATCAGGTCTACTTTTCAAAGCATTTATTCGAACGTTCCTCTTGTTTATTATTGGGATCACAGTACGAATTGGGGTGATTCTATAAACAGTTTCGTCTTTCAATCAATTCTTGGAAAGAAGGTATTTAGTTCAAACAAGGTTTTTAACCTCAGCAATCGAGAAGTAGTAACGGGTATCGGAAGTATTCTTAACTCCAAACTCTCAAATTACTCAGTTTGGGGGTCTGGATTCCTTTCAGAAGGTCATGGTCTGCGTACTTCACCAAATAAAGTTCTAGCAATTAGAGGAAAGTTGACGGGAAAAAAGATTAAAGACCAATTCGGAATTGAATGTGAAGTTTTCGGCGATCCTGGCCTTTTGTTCAGAGAGTATTACAACCCTGACCAAAAATTAGAGTATTCAATAGGGATTATCCCTCATTTTAAAGAAATGAATGAGCCAATTATCCATTCAATTAAAAGTAGATTCGCTAGCGAAATTAATGTTATCGATCCAAGAATTGACATTTTTGAATTTGCAAATGAGGTCAAAAAGTGCGAAAGGATTTTGAGTAGTTCTCTTCATGGTTTGGTCTTGGCAGAATCATATGGTATTCCAACAATTAGAATTAAAATTTCAAATAAACTTATTGGAGGTGATTTTAAGTTTTTAGACTATTATTCTGGTGTTTCCATTAAGCATTTCGAACTTTGTTTTTTGGAATCTTTTGAAATAAGAGATGTAATAAAAATCTCTAAGAAAGCATCAATTAAAGACCTTAATTTTAATTCTGTATTATTAGCTTCTGTCCTCCGAGAATATGAATGGTGATTTAAGATTAGAAAAACTCGGTTATATCCCCGAATTAGATGGCTTAAGGGCTCTTGCTGTATTTCTAGTAATGATTGCACATTCAAATATTTATTTTGGTTCAAATGGTGGAATAGGTGTAGATATATTTTTTGCTTTATCTGGGTTTTTAATCACTACCTTGATTTTTGAAGAAAAAGATAGGTATGGTAAATTTAACTTTAAATTTTTCTACGCTCGACGATTCTTTCGATTATTCCCAGCACTTTTTTTTTTCCTAATAGTTTCATTAGTATTAGTACTGTTATTTTTCAAGGAATCTTGGGATATCTTTATTGAAGAGTTTGTAGTGAGTTTCTTTTATCTTTATAATATATCTTGGTATTGGGGAGTGGCAACTGAACCATTTATGTTGTTTCATATGTGGTCTTTAGGTGTTGAAGAGCAATTTTATATTTGGTGGCCTTTAATTATTGTTTTTTTGACTCAAATAGTTAAAAGCAAGGCTATATTCCAGTTCCTATTATTTCTTTCCTTCTTGATATTTTTATTTAGTTTTTATCTGCAGAAATATCTTTTTTTTAATTCAATCTTCATGGATTCTATTTTTTTTGGTTCTATTCTGGGGTTATTACGAAGGAATTATTCTCTCAAATTTATCGAGAATAATCTTGTAATGTTTATTTCCTTAATGTTATTGTTTACTTTTTCAATAATCGATTTCGATTTTATTTCTAAATTAATTAAATCTGGTTATAGAGGAATATTTGGATTTTTAACTTGTCTTGTCATTATTAATTTTGTTTCTAAAGGTCAGGAATCAAGTATAAAGAGATTATTCCGGAGTAAAATTTTCACTTTTTTTGGAAAACTTTCCTATAGTTTGTATTTATGGCATGTAGTTGTTTTTGTTTGTTTTCGTGAAATAAAAATTTTTGAACCTTTTTTAAATTATTTATTGAAATTTTTTGTCTCCTTTATAATATCGTTTTTTTCATACTTCCTTATTGAAAAGAAAATTTTAAGATTTAGTAATTCCAAATACTCAGTTTTAATAAAATAGTTTGAGAACTCTTATTTCTGTTTCAAGTCTTTCCAAACGCTACCGCCTTGGCCTCAAAGAAAAGCAAGCGGAAACGCTGGCAGGACAGATTGGAAATATCATTAAATCTCCTTGGCAAAATCTAAAGCGACTTCGGGGCCTAAACCGGTTTGGACAGGAGGATGAATCTGTATTTTGGGCCTTAAAGGATGTTTCCTTTGAAGTCAAAGAGGGAGAAGTATTAGGAATTATTGGAAAAAATGGAGCGGGTAAATCCACCTTACTCAAAATCCTTTCTCAAATCACCGAACCCACTTTAGGTAAGATCGAAATCCATGGCAGGGTAGCTTCGCTATTAGAAGTTGGAACTGGATTTCATCCTGAGCTTTCTGGGAGAGATAACATCTACATGAATGGGACGATTCTCGGGATGACTCGACGAGAGATGGATTCGAAACTGGATGAGATTATCGATTTCTCAGGCGTGGAAAAGTTTATTGACACTCCTGTCAAGTTTTATTCTTCTGGAATGAAAGTTCGCTTAGGTTTTTCTGTGGCAGCTCACTTAGACCCTGAGATTTTGATTATTGATGAGGTCTTAGCTGTTGGAGATTTTGAATTCCAGAAAAAGTGTCTAGGAAAGATGGAGGATGTCAGCAAGAGTCAGGGAAGGACGATCTTATTTGTATCACATCAAATGGAAGCTATTCGAAATCTCTGTTCCAAGTGTATGCTTTTAAAGGATGGTCAAGTAATAGCAACTGGTGAAACAAATCATACGATTTCGAAATACCTTGGTTCATATCAGTTTTCTTTGAGAAAGGAGTTTTTTGATATACCAAATGCATCTATTAAATGGGTAGCCATTGACCCTAAAGGAATTGAAAATGGGGAATTTATTTTGGAGGTTTGCTTTGAATCTTCTAGGCACGTTCAATATCCTGTAGTAGGTTTTGTTATTTATAACCAGCTTGGAGCTCCTGTCTTTGGGTCTAATCCTAGATTTCATAAAGAAGATTACCATCCAAAAGGTGGTAAAAAAGGATTAATTAGAGCATATTTAAAAGAATTATCTCTGCATTCTGGAATTTATAAAATATCTGTTTGGTTTGGAGATGGTCTTAATGATTTTGAACATCATGAAGATGTGTTAGCCTTTGAATACTTATCACCCAATTCCTATACTCAAAAACCAAACCCCTTGATAATTGGGTCTTTTGACCCTATGGTTACTTGGGAGGCCGAAACTTTTTGATGATTAAGTACATTCATACAAAAGAAACCCACAATGAAAAGGCTCCTGACCTCATTCTTCCAATAGTATTTGATTTTTTTTCTCCAAATAGCATCCTTGATATAGGCTGCGGAATAGGTACTTGGCTCTCAGTTGCAAAGAAATTGGGGTTTAGGGATGTAAAAGGAGTAGACGGTGACTATGTTGACCGAAAGCTTTTAGGGAAGTACTTAATTGATGAGGAGTTTGTATCCCATGACCTTACTCAGCCTATAGACTTGGGTAAAAAGTTTGATCTATGCATTTGTTTAGAAGTTGCCGAACACTTGCCTGAATCAGCAGCTGACACCTTGGTAGAATGCTTAAAACGTCACTCAGAGATAATTCTTTTTTCCGCAGCAATTCCTGGACAAGGGGGGCAAAATCATTTAAATGAACAATGGCCAGTTTATTGGGCAGAAAAATTTTCAAAGCATAGTTATGTATTTCTGGATATTATTCGTCCTTTAATTTGGAACAATCCTAACGTGGATTTTTGGTATAAGCAAAATATATTTTTGGTGGTTAAAGATTCCAATGAATTAGCTTCTAAGTTTCCAAGTTCTTCTCTTTCCTTGGTTCATCCGGAATTGTATGAAACAAAGAATCAAATTTTTGAAAAAAGAATTGCCTTTTTAGAAAGGCAGTTAAAAGTACATCCTTTAAAGCGATGGCTAAGCAAATTAATGATGAAAAAATGAAATTGATTGATTTAGCTCCTTTTGAAAGAGTTTCTAATTACAGTCTTCTGGGTGTCCATGATATTTCCATTTTGATCAAGACCCTAGAGCGAGAAGCTCATTTAATTCAGCTGCTTTCTTCGATTCAGAAATATGGTTTTCAAGGCCCAATTTTAATTGCAGATGATAGTAAGGAGCCTTATGGAAAATCTGTAAAAGCAAAATTCCCTGACCTTCAAATCCACTATTTGGAACTTCCTTATGATACAGGCACCGCAGAGGGTAGAAATAAAATGCTAAAGTTGGTGCAAACCCCTTATTTTTTACTTTGTGATGATGACTTTGTATTTGACAAACGAACCCGAATTCCCCTAATGATCAAACTACTGAATGACTTTAATTTAGACATTTTGGGAGGAGTGTTTCGGCAACATAACCGTAAAACCCGATTAGGAAAGTATTTGCTTCAGTTCAATAAGTTTTTGAATAGATTTGATTTGACACTACCTAGTTATCAGTTTTATGAATACCATGCTGGCCTGAGTGTTGAGAAAGGTCGGATAGCACTATTTCCAGTTGCCTATATGAATCCGGTTACTATTTGTGATTTGACTCATAATTTCTTTTTAGCCAGAACTGAGAAAGTTAAAGCTTTTGAAGGCTGGAATCCTCTCCTAAAAGGAGGAGAGCATCAGAATTTTTTTATTCGTGCTAAATTGGCTGGGTTGAAGGTAGGGACTACCCGAAAATGTGGAGTTATCCATGATCAATGGACTCCAAATTCGGAGACTTATATAGCCTTGAGAAATCGCGGGAATGAGTATCAGATGATAGCACTTGAGGAGTTTGGGGTTGATAGATTAGATAACTACAGAGAGGTTTTAGGAGGAACATTTGGATTACCCTAATATTCAGTTCTCGATTATTATTCCATGCTATAATCATTCAAAATATTTGAATGACTGTTTTGAATCAATTTTATGTCAAGGTTTTCAAAATTGGGAAGCCATTTTAGTAAATGATGGAAGTAAGGATGATACAGAGGAGATTGCAAAGAAACTGATCAAGCAAGAATCACGGATAAAATATTTTTATCAAGAAAATCGAGGTTTATCTGCAGCTCGAAATACAGGAATGGCAGTCGCAAGGGGTGAATACCTACTATTCTTGGATGCAGATGATTGGCTTTATCCAGATTGTCTGAAAACGTATTCAGAATTTTTAAAGGAAAATCCTAAAAGTGAGCTCTTTAGATGCGGCTATTCTTATTGGAATTATCCCGATGGTAGAAAATATCATTCCCACAATCCAGGTGAAGATGGTCTAATCTATCCAAAGGTACTAACTCAAAATATTGGTCCTTGCCATTCCATTTTGATTCGCCGGGATTTTGCTGAGTGCTTTGGAGGTTTTGACAGTTCCTTGAAGAGCTGTGAGGATTGGGACTTTTGGATTCGTGCAGGTAAAATGGGAGCTAGGATGGAATCGATTTCTGAAACTTTGGTAGCCTATCGCTATGTCCCCAATAGCATGAGTCGAAATCCCCAAGTGATGTATCAGGCATTGACTGAAGTGAGTCAAAGAGCAGGGATAAAAGATCCTCGCCTTCCTAAAGATGCGCCTTTTAATCAAGACTACGATTTAGACTATGCAGAAATCCAAAAGAAACACCTGATCCGTATGCTTGGTGTTATGCTTCATCAAGGAAAAGTACATGAGGCAATTGAATGGTATAGGGAAGAAAAAGAAAAATGGAATTGGAAAATAAAAGCTAAAGATTGGAGTGGCTTAAGTTCCTATCTTTCCTGGGGATATTTTTTTGAAATAAAGGATATAGAAGAATTGCAAAAAGAGACTTTTCTCTATGTAGAACATTTTTTTATTCATTTGGGGTATTCAAAAAAGGAGAGTTTAAACCATTCCCGAATGGTTTTCGCACCTCAGTTGAAAAAAATGAATCATATCCGATATGGAAAAGTATTTGGAGCCATTATAAATCGTATATCAAGATTTTGAGTTGTAGTATAATCATCTGCACCTACAATGGAGAAACAAAACTCCAGAAAACGTTAAAGGCAATAATTAATCAAGAAACTGCCTTTCCTTGGGAATTGATACTAATAGACAATAATTCATCTGATAACACTTTTCCCTATTCTGAATCTTTTCTCGAAAACTCTGGAATTGACTATCGAGTAGAACGATACTTAAAGCCCGGTAAAATGTATGCATTTTGGTTTGGGATGAGTTTAGCGAAATACGATTTCATTTTAGATTGCGATGATGACAATGAACTTTTCCCTGATTTTTTGGAGGAAGGTCTAAAAATATTGAATTCCAAACCAAAGGTAGGTGCTTTGGGAAGTCTTGGAATATTACCTGAACAAAAGGTGCCAGACTGGTTTATTTTTTTTTCTAAAAGTTATGCTTTAGGTCCACAAAGAAATCATTTAGAGCCCTTACCGAAATTTGCCCATTTATACGGTGCCGGTTGTTTTTATAGAAAATCTATTTTGGATGATTTAAAAAAGAAGGGATTTGAGTCCTTACTTTCCTGTAGAAAAGGGGAAGAATTGACTTCAGGAGGTGATGTTGAGTTATGCCATGCTATACAACTAATGGGATACGATTTAATGTATTCAGAATCCTCAAAATTCTATCATCATATTGGGGAAGAAAGGATTAATTTTGAATACTATCTTCGCTTAAAGAAGGGTATTAGTAGTAGTTTTCCGATTTTGCTAGCCTATCAGTTCGATGAATATTCTAATTTTAGCGATTTTAAAAAGGCTCTTCTCTCTAGTTTCATTATTTTGATTAAGGGATTGATAAAAACATTCATTTTACCTAGGAACACTTATCAACGGAAAGTGGACTTTGTAGTAGTAAGAGCCAAATTTTGGGCTTTTTTTAAAAATTATCGTACTGCTATTGATGGATACAAACGAAACCAAAAAATTTTTGGATCCTAAAATCTCCATCATTATTCCTTTTTTCAATTCTGAATTCACACTGAAAAGAGCGGTTGATTCAGTGATTTCTCAAGACTTTTCAGACTGGGAATTGATACTGGTTAACGATGGAAGCACGGATGATTCACAAGGAATTGTACAAGAATACCTGATGGATAAAAGGGTCACTTACCTTTTTCAGGAAAATAAAGGCGTATGTGCAGCAAGAAATAAAGGGGCTTTCAATTCAAAGGCACAATGGTTGGTTTTTTTGGATTCTGATGATATGCTTCTTCCGGGTACTCTCTATAACATGGGAGAAGAAATTCAACAAAATCCTTCATATCAATATTTTCATTTTGGTGTAAGCTATACCAAAGGACAGGTAAGGGAGGATTGGTTTCCTTCACATTCATCGAATTTGAGCAAGCTTGCAGGATCTTTTTTGTTAAAAAAATCTGTTTTTTCTAGAGTAGGAGGGTATGATGAAAAGCTTAAATTCTCGGAAAACACAGAGCTTTTTCACCGAATTGAGTTGCTAAATGTTAAATATAAAATGATCCCCCGGGTAAGCGTAAATTATTTTAAAAGCGAGTCAGGGGGATCTAAAAACACAAAAAATATCCTAGATGGGTTGGAGTATATTTTGGAAAAGCATTCTAAAACTCTGACTAATCATGTTAAGTTTTTATATCATCAGTCAGCTGGAGTGATTTATATTCGGTTTAGGGATTTTCCTTCAGCCAAGTATCATTTGATAAAGGCATTAAAATTCAAACCTTGGGAAATCGGCACCTGGGCTAGATTAAGTTTGACTTTTATTCCCCCCATAGCAAAGAAAATTTACAAAACTGAAGTAAGCTTTGATTAAGCTGGGAGCATTCATTATCACCTATCATCGACCACAAATACTTTTGGATACGATAAGGGCTGTTTTTTCTCAAACTTATCCTCCTGATTTTATCTGGATTATAGATAATTCTGAAAACTTGGAGACCGACCATGCCATAGCTTCCTTGCTTGATTCCCGACTTCGCTACCATCGGATGGGCTATAATGCTGGACCTGCAGGGGCTGCTGCCAAAGGTCTTGAACTCTGTGCTAAGGAAGGGTCGGACTGGATTTATTGGGGGGATGATAACGATCCGCCTTTTCATTCGGATTGCTTTGAGCGCTTATTGGCTATTCGGGATATCAATCCCTTTTGTGGGGTTTTAGGGGCAGTCGGACAGTTCTTTGATCGGAAAAAGGGAGTGATCAAACGTGTTCAAACCTGTCTTTTGGAAAAGAAGGATTGGATAGAAGTTGATACCATTGCGGGAGGGATGTGTATGTTAGTTTCAGTTGAGGTGGTTAAAGCAGGAATTTTCCCAAATAAGGATTTATTTTTCGGTTTTGAGGAATTAGATTTTTGTTTGAAGGTTTCAAGAAAAGGATATTCTTTAATTGTGGATACTTCTCTTTTTTTACAAGCGAGAGAAATGTGGGGAAGAATAGAATTTGAAAGGCCTCCATATAAAAAGAAAAAAAAACTTTCGAGGGAATACTATAGCCTTAGAAATCTCCTATATATTTCTGACAGTCTAACCCTAAAAACAATGAAAAGAAACTTAATCAAAAAGTGGTTTTTCAAAATGTTTTATGGGTTTCGATATGGTTTCAGGTATGGTTTTTCTAATATGAAAATGATTGCCTTAGCATTTTGGCATTACTCTAATGGAGTAAAAAATAAGACAATAGATATTTAATTTTATGAGTCTTTTCGATAAACTGTCTATTTCCTTGGGTTATAGATTTCAGAACCTTTCAACTAAGTTTAAGGCTCGATCTATTTTTAAAAGAATTGGTAAGAAGTTAATGATTAGAGATGGGAACTCTGACATTCGAGTTTTTAAACAGATTTTTATAGATGAAGTATACAACTTTTTTCCTGATCAGTTTGAACCCAAAATAATAATTGATGCTGGTGCAAATGTGGGCTATTCTCCCATATGGTTTAAGCTAATGTTTCCAACATCTAATGTACTGGCGATTGAGCCAGAGGGTAAAAATTTTAAGATTCTGGAAAGAAATATTTCAGGGATTCCAGATATCAAAGCTCTGAAAAATGGACTATGGTATGAAGAAACCTCCCTTTCTATTAGCAATCCTTCTTCTGATAGCTGGGGTTTCAGATTGAACACTACAAATTCAAAAGGTGGAAATAAGATAGAGTCCATCACTATTCCAGATTTAATCACCAAATATTCCATAAACCAGATTGATCTATTGAAAATTGATATTGAAGGAGCTGAGTATGAATTATTTAAATATAAAGCTGAAACTTGGCTTCCATATGTAAGAATGATAATGCTAGAGGTTCATGATCATATAAAAGAAGGGTGTTCTTCAATGATTGATGGAGTGGTAATGTCTATGGGTTTTTCGAAATTTACTTCCAAAGAGCTAACGATTTACATTCGAAATGACTGAGAGAAAAGTCGCTTTAGTTTTAGTAACCTTTAATAGACTGGAAATTCTTAAGACGAATCTGTCCTATATAGAGAGGCAAACTAAAAATCCGGATTTTATTGTAATTGTAAACAATGGAAGCACTGACGGAACAACAGAATTTTTAATAACCAAGTCTGAATTTCATATAATCAACAAGGAGGAAAATTTAGGCTTTGGAGCTGGATTAGCTATAGGGATCAGTTATGCTAAGAACAGCTTAAATCCAGAATATTTTTGGCTGATGGATGATGATAGTTTTCCTACTCCTCAGGTTTTATCATTTTTGTATGATAATGCCCAAAAAATAAATCTAAATGGAGCTTTAGGGATTACAGGATTTGACCTTAAGCGTGGAATTCCTAAAGAAGTAGATGCAGGCAATAGGATTACCGAAGTTGGTTTTATTTTAGCTGATAATGCGCTGGTTTCTAAGTCGGCTTACGATTCAGTTGGGAACTTCCGGGATGACTTGTTTATGATGTGTGAGGATTATGATTTTTGTCTTCGGTTAAAGAAAAGAGGGCTATTTGTAGGGGTAGTTCAATCTGATGAGGTAAAAGTTGATAGGAAGCATTTGGGCTCTCAACCAAATTCCCAAGGGATAATTTGGAGAGGATACTATCATGCAAGAAATCATTTTTTGATACTTAGATCAAATTTTTCTGTAGAGAACCTCTTTTTTTATTTCTATAGGCAATCAAAATATTTAATTCACATCGCACTTTTTGGGAAAAATAAATGGGATAGATTTCGATTTAGAATTTTGGGAATCTGGCACGGGATTAAAGGTTACACTGGAAAAACTCTTGATCCCATAACTTTGAAAATATCAAAAAATTGAAGATCCTCTTCACACAAGACGCCTTAATAAATGCCGGTACTGAGCGGAGTAATTTTGAATTAATTTCTCGGTTCAGTTCTGATTTGGAGGTGGCTCTTGTCTATTTTTATCCTCATCATGAGTTAAAAGAAGTATATGATAGAGCCGGAATCCGGCTCTTTTTTTTAAATATCCCAGAGCGATATCATTTACTAAAGGGAACTTGGAGACTAATTCAGCTTATTCGAAAAGAGAAACCGGATTTGGTTGTTTCATCTTTGTGGCGGGCAGATATTATGAGTCGATTGGCTTGTTGGTTTACAAATACTCCTTTGGTCGGAACCTTGGTAAATGACAGTTATGCACCATTAGCTTGGAAAGATAAGAAAGGCTGGAAACATCAGGTGGTTTATTGGTTAGATCGCCTGACTTCGGGGATTCCCTTTCATTGGATTTCAAATGCTCAAGCTTTGGTTGATTCACATGTTAAGACTTTGGGGATTGATAGGGAAAAGATAACGGTAGTTTACCGTGGTAGAATGATTCCTGAATTGGTATGGAATGGTATTGGAGAAAGGGGAAAAGGGAATGGAGAGAAGGGAATAGAGAATAGGGATAATGTACTTAAGGAACAAAAGGACAACAATAAGACTGCTTCGGCTTTTCAAGAATTAGGGGATAAGTCAGACATTCAAGGTAAAAGCCTCGCAGTGACGGGCTTGACGGTTACAATTAGAAATTTCATTTCTTACGGTCGTCTTCTTGAGCGTAAAGGTTTTCAAGATGCTATACGAGCCTTTGCTGCAGTTATCAAAAAATATCCGGATTGTACCCTGACCATATTTGGTGATGGACCGTACCGCCTAGAACTGGAAAGTTTGATCCAAAAACTTGACCTACAAAACTCAGTCTTTCTCCCTGGGAAAATCCCAAACCCAATAGATGCCTTGATAAATGGTTACAACCCGAAAACAAATGTCACCCTGAGCGGAGTCGAAGGGTCTTTCCCCTGTGCTTCAAATAAAGATTGCCAACTAACTGCTCACTGCTTCCTGTTTCCCAGTTGGTACGAAGGTTTCTCCGGTGCTTTAGTGGAAGCCATGATGGCCGGGATTCCTATTATAGCCTCGGAAATACCGATGAATTTGGAAGCGGTGGAATCCAATAAATCAGCTTTGATTTTTCCGGTTTGCGATAATAAAGCCTTAGAAAAGCAAATGCTATTTGCTATTGAAAACCCGGAATTCATGTATCATTTGGGACAAGAGGCAAGAAATCAAGCTATCAAACGCTTTGATATCGAGAAGATAGCCAAACAGTATGAGGAGACTCTTATTAATCTTGCCAAAAAATAGTAGAATCTAAATGCTTCGAATAGTTCTTTTATTGGATTCTTTAGAGGTTTCCGCCTGGGTATGGGAAGCGATTTATCAAACCATGAAAGTGGAGCGTACTCAAATTGTTTTGGCAGTGGTGAATGAAAGTCCCAAACCTAGCGGTAAAAAATCTCCCTTTATTTATCGCTTTTATCGATGGGCTGACCGAAAATTGTTCCTAAAGCAACCGGATGCCTTTGCTAAGAAAAACTTGAAATCAATCCCCCATTGGAAAGTTCCTGAATTAAGGGGCAAGCCAATTCAAAAAAAGTATTCAGATTATTTCAATTCCGAAACTTTAGCAAAAATCAAATCCTATCAGCCTGATCTGATTATTCGTTTTGGTTTCCGAATCCTTCGTGGTGAAATTTTAAACATTGCCCCCTTAGGAGTTTGGTCTTATCATCATGGGGATCCTAGCTGTTTCCGGGGAGGTCCACCCTGTTTTTGGGAAGTAATGAAGCAGGAAGAGACAACAGGGGTTGTACTTCAAAAGCTTAATGAAAAATTGGATGATGGAGTTATTCTCTATCAATCCTGGTCCCAAACGGATCCGCTTTCTGTGCAGCGAAATGCCAATAAGGTCTTCTGGAAATCCAGTTATTTTATTGCAAGAGTTTTAAAGCAAATTAACCTTGAGGGGCTAGAATCTTGGAAGAAGAACCTTGGGAAAAAAGAAATTTATCTAAAAGAAAAGGGCCCCATTCTTACTCCTCCAACAACCTCTGAAATGCTGGGGCTATGGTTTGATTTATGGAAACGAAATTCTCTTAGAAAGAATCAAGAAAATTCAAGAAAGCCTCATTGGGAAATAAAAGTTGCTGCCAGAAAGCCTTTCCAAAATCCTCTTGAACCAAACTTTGATTTTCAATCGGTTTTACCTCCAAAAAATGATCATAAAAAAGGAGATTTTTGGGCTGATCCTTTTCCTGTTGAAAAAGGGGAAGAAACATGGGTCTTCTATGAAGAATTTGATGCTAAAAAGAATAAGGGTAGAATATGTGTTGGAAAATGGGATGGAAAATCTTTGATAGATAGGACAGTTGCATTGGAAGAAAATTGGCATTTATCCTATCCTTTTATTTGGGAAGAAAACGGTTCTTTTTATCTGATTCCAGAATCTGGGGAGGCGGATAATCTATTTATTTATGAAGCCGTGGATTTTCCCTATACCTGGAAAAATCTAGGGTTATTTTTTCAGGGAGAAGCTTTTGACCCCACAATAATAAAGACTGACGAGGGATATTGGCTGTTTGTAAATCAAAGACCTCATACCGGAGCTTCACCTTTTGTTGAACTCAATGCATACTTTTCAAAATCCTTACTAAAACCTCAATGGGAAGCCCATGCAGCAAACCCTATTGTTTCTGATGTCCGCTCCTCCCGTCCGGCAGGAAGGATTTTTGAATGGGAAGGAAAGCTATACAGGCCTGCACAGGACTCCGGAAAAAGATATGGTCATCGGATTAAAATTCAGGAGATTCAAGAATTGACTTTGAAATCATATTTGGAGAAAACCGTCCGAATTTTGGAACCTGAGGAAGCAGCTTTGGGTACACATACGTTTAACTTTTCCAGCCATTGGATCTTCTCAGATTCCTATTTTAGAAGATGAAAATATTTCAGGTAATTCAGAAACCCCAAGCTCGGGGAGTAGAACTTTTTACTGCCTTACTTTCCGAAGAATTACAAAAGCTGGGGCATGAGGTGGTCTTAATATCTATTTTTCAAGGTTCTGCAAACCTTCCATTTTCGGGTAAACAAATTCACTTAAACAGACCCCTCAATAAAAGATTTTGGGATTGGTCAGCATGGAAAAATTTTGGGGAATTAGTGAAAAAAGAGTCACCAGACTTGATTCAAGCCAATGCAGCTGATACTTTGAAGTTTACCGTTTTTTCTAAAAAGCTTTTTGGCTGGAAGACACCCGTCATTTTTCGAAATGCCTCTTTGATGAGTACCTATATCCAAAATGTAGGAGTACGGAAGTTCAATGAATTTTTGTTGAATCAGGTGCAAGGGATTACTTCCGTCTGTGAAGCCTCTCAAAATGATATGAATGCAGCTTTTTCATTGAAAAAACCGAGTTTGAGAATTGTTCCTATTGGTATTCAATTTCCTGGCACTTCAACAAAAAGTCAAAAAAATGGGACAATGGAATTAGTTCATATAGGGGGATTTACTTTTGAAAAAAATCATACCGGACTGCTAAATATTTTTGGTGAAATAAAAGAGAAATATCCTGATACAAGGTTAAAACTGATAGGAGATGGACCACTTTTCCCCCAGATAAAAGAGGAAATCAAAAAAAGAGGGTTAACCAAATCAGTTGAGCTTCTGGGAGTACTTTCCAATCCGTTCTCTCATCTATCCACTAATTCAATTCTACTCATTCCCAGCTTAATAGAGGGCTTTCCAGCTGTGATTTTAGAGGCCATGTATCATAGAATTCCTGTCATCGCCTACGGGGTAGGAGGAATTCCTGAAATTTTAAAAAATGGGGAAACCGGCTGGTGTATTCCCCCTAATGATTCCCAAGCTTTTATTCAAGCCATCCATGAAGTCATGACCCTAGATGAAGATTCCAAACAAAAAATCCTCGATGAAGCCCACCATCTTGTCACCACCCATTATTCCCTCCCTCAAGTCACCCTCCAATTCGAACATTTCTACAAATCCCTCCTTAAACAAAATTGACCATTCCCCCCTCAAGGGGGGCTAGGGGGGTAATTAATCAATTCGTCAATTCGTCAATTCATAAGTTCGACAGTTCCTCAATTCCACAGTTCCCCAATTAAACAATTCCCCAACTCTCAACCCAAAACCTAGAACCTTTTAACTCTTAACCTTTAACGTTTAACATTTAACCTCTAAGTCTTTTATATTTGAAATAAACTAACCTGAATTCCCTTTGCTTGGAGCAGTTCTTCTAGTCATCTTTCTTTTTTTCGTCTCTCAACCTATTTTGAATAACCTTCAAAAGGAGCATAAATGGTTGAAAGCTGGACTATTGAACCAAATGTATTGGTATCATATGTTTTTTGGGTTGGTTTATTGGACCTATGCTCAATTCAATCGTTCCGATTCCCTGATGTATTTTCTTAGTTATAAACATTATAGAAATTGGTTTGATGCTTTTGAACCAGGTACACTTTTTATTGAATGGGTTAATTATCCATTTGCCAAGTGGTTCGGCTTCAATTATGATATGATGATGTTCTTCTCCACCTGGGTGGGATTTTGGGGCTTTGTCTACTTTTATTGCTTTATGAAGGAAAACTTGCGTTTCAATCCTAAGTTCGAAGGTTGGGATGCCATCACCATTTTTATGTTTTTGCCTAATATGCACTTTTGGACGGCATCCTTAGGAAAGGGAGCTTATATCTTTGCAGGCTTAGCATTTTTGACTTATGGTCTTTCCTGGCCTGGGAAACGAATCTTTTTAATGATTTTGGGAGGCTTTATTTGCTACATGATTCGTCCCCATATTTTGTTTGCTGTTCTAATAGGGATGGGGGTAGGTTTCATTCTCGGTAGGGAAAAGGTTCCTATGTATCAGAAATACCTAGCTGCTGCTGCAGGTATTGTAATCAGTATTTTAGTGTATGATAAGTTGCTTATTTACCTGGGCTTTGATCCTAATAATGTAATGCAAAGTTTTGAGGAAGAGACAGAGTTGAATGCACAGCGTTTGCAGTCTGCTGGTTCAGCAGTGGATATGACTTCTTATAGCTTACCTATGAAGCTTTTTACTTTTTGGTTTCGACCTCTTTTTGTGGATTCTCCGAATGCATTGGGATTGGTTGTATCCATGGAAAATGCCCTCTATATCTATATGTTCTCTAAGATTTTTAAGAAGAGCTTTATTGATTACATCCGCATTGCACCTGCCATGGTGAAGATGTCGGCGGTAGTTTTTGTGTCCATTTCTATCTCCATGACCTTTGTGATGTCGAATTTGGGAATCATCATCCGTCAGAAGTCCCAGATTATGTATTACATGCTTTTTGTGATCGTGGCCTTTATGGATTGGGAAAAAACAAACCGAATCAAGAAGCGCGCAGAAATCTATAATCGCATCGTCGAGCGGGAGAGAAGGGAAAGAGAGGAAGTTGCCGTGGGGATTGTAGGGAGTGGGGAATAATGGAGAAAAGAGAGAAGGGAAAAGAGAATAGGGAATAGGGAGTAGGGAAAAGGGATTAGAGAAAAGAGATAAGGTAATAAAGTCCAATCCCTTATCCCTTAATCCCTCAATCTCTTGTTCCCCAATCCCTCAACCCTCAATCCCTCATCCCTTATCTCTCAATCCCTCATCACTTAACCTCTTTATTTAATTTTTAAAATCATGCAAAAGTCAGATAGCTTTGAAGACTTGATCTGTTGGCAAAAGGCCTACAATTTGAAGCGTAGGTTGAAAAGAGAAGTTCTCCCAAAATTACCACGAACTGAAAAGTATGAGTTATATTCTCAGATTCTCCGGGCTTCTCGTTCCTCAACAGCCAATATAGCAGAAGGTTGGGGTAGATTTCATTATTTAGACTCCAATAAGTTTTATTATAATTCACGAGGATCTTTATCTGAAATACTCGATCATTTGATTGAGGCAAGGGACAATAATTATATCGATGAAGAGCTATTTACTGAACTTAAAAAAGATGTTTTAGAGGCAATTAGAGTTTTGAATGGCTATATTTTTTATCTGAAGCGAGAGCATGTAAATTCTTTGAGGAAAGGAAGAAGGGAATAGAAAATTGGGAATAGAGAAAAGAGAATAGGGAAAAGAGAATCCCTTATACCTCAATCTCTAATCCCTTATCTCTCAATCCCTCAATCTCTAGTCTCCAATCCCTTAATCCCACCCTGCACCCTGGCCCCTCGCTAAAATGCTCATCAAGCTTTTCTTAACGCTCGGTCCTCCCTCAATCCTTCAATCTCTCATCCCTCAATCTCTCATCCCTCATCCCTCATCCCCAATCCCTAATCTCTAATCCCTCTATTATTTCTTCTTTTTCTTATCTTCAAGAATTAAAGTAATACCTCACCATGCCCGGAATATTTACCATTTCACTGGACTTTGAATTGCTTTGGGGGATTTTTGACAAAGTAGGGGCAAACTACAGCCCGAAATATTTTTCTAATACCAGAAAGGTTGTTCCCAAAATGCTAGATCTTTTTGGTAAAAATGAAATTGCGGTCACCTGGGCTACGGTGGGGATGCTCTTTGCCGAGAATGAGGAGGAATGGGAGCAGTATTCTCCCGAACATTTGCCATCTTATCGAGATAAAAAATTATCAGCCTATCAATGGGCAAAAAATCATGGCATTCGGCCTGAGGTTCATTTTGCGCCGGATTTGATTAAGATGATTTTGGGTACCCCTTTTCAGGAATTAGGTTCGCATTCCTATGCCCATTTTTACACCCTAGTAAGAGGGCAAAGTCCGGATCAGTTTCGCAGTGATCTTCGAGCCACTCAAAAGATTGCATCGGATAAGTTTGGGGTACAGCTTCGTTCTCTTGTTTTTCCAAGAAATCATATCAATGAATTATACCTTCCCATTTGTTTGGAGGAGGGCTATGAATTTGTTAGAGGGAATCCGAAGAACTGGTTTTGGCAGGAGACCCAACATGAGAGTTGGAGTAAAAAATGGTTTCGCTCTGCTGATTGCTTTATTCCTACGGGTGAGCGAACAACTTTTCGAAGAGAAGATATTCTGCATTTTCCGAATGAACCTGTGATCATTCCTGCTTCTAGAATTCTTAGGCCTTATAATCCTGGCCTTCCTTTAATTAATCAGGCTCGACTCAAGCGCGTATTGGGGGAGATGGAATGGGCATCCAGAAATGGGGAGTATTATCATCTTTGGTGGCACCCTCATAACTTCGGTCATAATCCAGAAAGCAGTATGAAAGAACTCGAGCAAATCCTTCAAAAATTTCACGAACTGAATGAGGAATTCGGATTCCAATCCAAATCCATGAGCGAAGTAGGGGAAGAGATTTTGGAGCGGGTTTAGGAATGAAAAATAGAATTGGTTTTCTATCCGAATTGAAGGTTGCTTTTTAGCCTTTATCCAAGACTTGAAGATAAATCTTTTCCAAATCACCTACCATACGCTTCATACTGAAATTCCGCTCTACTTGTGATCTCGCTGCTTTTCCGAGGCTGGATTGTAATTTATTATCATTCAGAATTTTCAAACAGTATTCCTCTAGCTCTTCCCAATCATCGATTCCGGATAAGTAGCCTTGTACTCCATGTTGGATAACCTCTCCAATTCCACCAGCTCGGGTTGCAACTACCGGAATCTCACAGGCCATTGCCTCCAGCATCGCTATGGGAAGCCCTTCGAATTCCGAGCTACTGAGGTAAATATCCATAATGTTAAGGTAGGGGACTACCTCTTTTTGTACCCCGACTAGATGGAAATTTTTAGCCTTTCCTGAAGAATAGATTTGCTTTTCCAATCTTCCCCTCCATTCTCCATCACCTACCAAGAGAAAATGTACATCCTGCCTTTTTTCCAAAATCCGCAAAGCCAGCTCCACCCATAACCAAAGCCGCTTTTGCGACCGAAAGACGGCTACCTTCCCAATCACTTTCGCCTCTTTTGGGATTTTTAATTTTGATTTTAAGTCTCTTACCGAAATTGGTTTAGGGATAGCTACTTCTTTTTCTTTATTCACCTCAATTCCTAACTCCTCAATCCCCAATCCCTTTTCTCTATCCTCTATCGTCTTGCTACTTACTACTTGCTTCTTGATACTCTTAAATACTTCCGTATTCACTCCATTTTGAACAACCTGAATTTTGGGCTTTTCCCCTCTTTTATAAGGATCCCAAATAGAGTTCAATTGCATGGATAAGGCTACCTCATTGGATACTGCAATAGCGACATCCTGCTTTTTGAAAGTTAGTCGATTACCCCAATAGGAAACCTTATTGTAGCGATCCCAGGTATTGTGTTCGGTGTAGACGATAGGAATATCAACTTGTCTTCCCACCGCTCGGGCCAGGATACCTGCCCAGGGAAGATGGGCGTGAATGATTTGAAATCCGTTTTCTAAAATGAATTTTTTGACCTTAGAAACTTGAAAAAATAGACCCAGATTTCCAGAAGGGATAAGATGAACTTGAATCCCTGCTCTTTCCAGTTCGTCTATGATATTTTCTTTTTGACGATAAAAGTAGAGGCAGTGAAACTCGAAGCGGCTTTGGTCATGAACCAAAGCAGTTTCAGGAATCAGTTTCTCAGCTCCACCTCGGCCGAGGGATTTAATCAGGTGGAGTATTTTGATCTTTTGGGTCAATGTGCCTACTGTTAGTATGCAAACCTAAGGAAAGGTGCCTTGAGAATAAAATAAACGGTGCTAAAAAGACCTTGAAGGTTTTGATATCGTGTCCCTCTTGCTGGCACTAACTTCTAGTTTCCTAACAAGGATTATGGGCTAGCGCTTGAAAAAAATATATCCAATATACCCACGGTTAAAACCGCGGGCTATTGATTTATATAGCCGTCGTGAGTGCCTGGCTGCCATAGGCGAGGTTATCAAGTTTAGACCCCGCTGGGGCCTTAATCCCCTTTGCTACTGAATAGCTAATTATAAAGCGAGTCTTTCTAATAAGGCGACACATCATGTAAGGAATATCTTCTGCTGTGGTGGGAAAGCACGACTGAGGTGCGTATATCTAGCCGAAGGCGTATCTTACGAAGCGCAGCTGAGTGTTTCTTCTGCCACGGCAGGCAGGCGCTGAACGAAGTGAAGCATATCTCACTGAAAGCATATTTCGCCGTAGGCATATTCAACCTTATTTCCCAATTAATTTAAAACAACTCCAAATCCCCTAAACTCCATTTCCAATCCAGAAATCTAGGATCCAATCCATCCTGAAGTTTCCGGAGGGTGACTAGTGGACCTTGGGTTAATATTGGAACAGATCCTAAATTGAGAATTTTGGAATCATAGGTTAAGCCTGAGAAACTAATCCATACCGCTCCACTTTTTTTGCTTAATTCCTTGAATTGCTTTTGGAGTTCCTGCTTTTTGAAATTTGGGAATGTGAATAAATTTGTTACCCGAAGCTCCTTGCCTTTTTTACCATCCTTAAGTCGGTAAACCAATAAAAAAGTCTCCTCATCGCTTAAATAATGGTAGTTTGTAATAGGACAAGTTGAATAACGCCAATGAAGGTATCCCGGAACAATTTTCGTTTGAATCCCTGGTAGAATCGGATACTCATTTTCGATTTTCTTGATCAATGAGTCTATTTGAAACCAATCGGAAGCGGGGAGAGATTCTTTAGATTTTTGGGGAACTTTTAGCTTGATTTTAAGGGGAAGCTTCCCCCAGGTTTCCCAACCCATTTTCAGGTATCCGGGAAGACTTTTTTCGTTTGGGGTATTGAAAATGAATTGAACCCCTTCATTTTGTAATTCTTCAAGAAGTTTGAGGGTGAGTTGAGTGAAAAAGCCTTTTCCTTGATAAGCAGGATGGATGGCAGTGTCCACAGCTCGTCCTGAAAGGATTGTTTGATTTTTATCTTGAAACTCCCATCTTAAGAATGTTCGAATACCGGTCAGCTTTCCCTCATCTTCTGCTACCAAAATCGGAGATTTTCCGAAGGGATTTTGTTCATGTTTCCACTTCCAAAATGCCTCTGATTTCGGCATAAGGCTCTCCCCCAAGGATTCTTTGAGAAGTTGGATGATTTGGGGGATATCGGCTTCGGTTCCTTTTCGAAATAACATCCTCTAAAAATAGAATACTTTGTTTAAATCGGCTAGGAGTTTCTTTTTGGTGTTATCTGAGATTGTAATCCAAAAGGAACATATCCTGCTCGGGAATAGAAAAAACTTCGATATTCATCATTCTACATTCGATATTTAAAATCTTTATTAATCCTGAATTTCCATTTCCATCTTGCTGGCACAAATTACTCATTTCCATTCTTTAGATTCTGCGCCAGCGCTTTAATGGAGGGGGACTTTTTTACCCGGGGTTGAAACCCCGGGCTACCAATGTTGGGCTCCTCTGGAGCCTACTCAAAATCTAAAATATTCATTATTCTATTTTAGAAATTGTCAATTCCTAAACTTTCCTAAAACCTCATTTCCATTTTGCTGGCACCGATTATTCTTTTTCATTTTTTAGATTGTGCGCCAGCGTTGGCTGCGGAGGCGGATCTCCGGTACCCACGGTTAAAACCATGGCCTGTCTGCCGTAGGCGGGGCTATTGAAATTTGGCTCGGAAGTAGTCTTTTTCCTCGTGAGACCTATTCAATAACTTCGATATTCATCATTCTGCATTCCTCATTCCCCATTCCCCATTCCTCATTCCCCATTTCTCATTCCCCATTCCCCATTCCTCATTCCTCATTTCTCATTCAACATTCATAATTCTTCATTATTTCATCAATCCACCTCGTATTTCGTACATCGTAAATCGTACTTCATAAATCATGCTTCGTATTTTCCCTTTTTCTACTTCTTCACCCCAACAAATTATCTATATTTGAGAGGCTTTTGCATTTTATGTGTATGAGAAAAATCTCACTGTATTTTCTTTTTTTATTGCTTTTGGGAGCTAGCTGCATAAGCAATAAACGAATTACCTACCTTCAAAATTTATCTGATAGCACTTCCTATGAATTGAATGAGTTTATTCCTTTCGCAGAAATAGATTATGAATATATTCTCCAGCCTTATGACATGGTAGAGATTGACTTTGCGTCTTCTGATGAAGAATTGACGGAGGCTTTTTCCTATCAAAATAGTCGCAATATGGGAGGAATCCGTGGAGGTGCAGGAGGTGGCACTGGCCAAGGTTCAGATCCCCTTTACTTTATGGGTTATTCCATAGATAAAGATGGAATGGTGGAAGTTCCTAAATTGGGAAAGATCAAAATCGCCGGTCTTACTGAAGAGCAGGCAAAAGAGAAGGTAGAAACTGAAATCAATAAGTTTTTTAAGGAGGAAGTTTATGTCAAACTTCGAATTGCTGGGATACGCTATACCACCTTAGGTGAATTCAATAGCGTGGGAGTTCAGATTATTTATAAAAACAGAGCCACCATTTTTGATGCCTTAGCTAATTCTGGAGAAACAACCTTGCTTGGTAAGAAAAACAAGCTTTTTATAATTCGTCAATATGATGGGGGAGTAAAAATTCATCAGATTAACTTGAATGACCGAGCCTTGTTGGCTAGTCCTTTTTATTTCATTCAACCCAATGATATTTTGTACATGGAACCGATGAAAATCCGACAAATCGGTACTGCAGATAACTTAACTGCCTCGCTTGCACTTTTTGCAGGATTGCTGGCATCTACTTTGTTAATCATTAACTTAGTAACAGGGAATTAAGTACCATGGAGAAGTTAGATCTCAGTCAATTAGATAATGAAGAAAAAGCATTAGAGATTCGCTACGTCGTAGCGAAATATTCTCGGTATTGGCCATGGTATGCTCTTTTCATTATAATATTTCTGATTGGCGTTTTCCTCTTTCATCGATATACAGTGGAGGAATATGAAGTTCGGGGATCAATAGTGATTAAGACTAACAATTCTCCAGAATCAAGAATTCTAGACAGATCTAATATTTTTAATTCAGGTCCTAATCTTGAAAATGACATCCTTCGGCTACGTTCCAAAAATTTGGCTCGGGAGGCTTTAAAAAAATTACACTTTGATGTAGAGTATTTTGCTAAAACTAATATTAAGGACATTGAATTATATGATCGATCTCCTATCAGAATTGATGTGGATTGGAATCATTTGCAGGTGACAGATACTCCTGTAGAGTTAGTAATTCTATCCGATGAGAATTTTAAGTTGATGCCTCCGGAAGGTAGTGTTTTGGATTTTAATCCTGCTCAAGCTGCTGGAGATGAAAATGTTTTTAATAAGACTTACACTTTTGGACAAGAGGTAGAAACGGCCCGATCAAAGTTTACAGTTCATTTGGTAAATCCAGGCAGGGTAGGTGACATCGTTATCTTTAAATTCATCAACCCTTCAACTTTGGAAGATCGTTTGGCAAGATCAGTAAGTGTTTCCCTTGAAACTCATTTTAGTTCAGTCTTAACCATTACTACCACCACCAAAGTGGTAGAAAAAGGAAGGGACTATATCAATGCCTTGATGGAGTCCTACATTGATTATGACCTGAATGAGAAAAACAAAATTCAGGAAAATACTATCTCCTTTATCGAAGAGCAGTTAGGCTACTTGGAGGATTCTTTGAAGCAAAAAGAAAGGGAACTCCAGGAGTTTAAGGTTGAAAATAAATTGTTGGATGTCTCTGCAGAATTTTCTAATATCCTGAGCAAAATGAATTCCCTAGATGAGCAAAATGCTGAATTGGATTATCAGCTGGCTTATTTTGAGGAAATTAAACGCTATATGGAGCAGAAGAGTAAAGATTTTTCTGATGTGATTGCTCCATCTGTAATCGGTGTTCCTGATCCTTTGTTAAATGGTTTGATACAAACCTTGGTTACCCTTTCACAAGACCGAAGAAAGTTACTAGCCACTGTAAATGAAAACCATCCCGAGGTGATCAAGATCGATGTGCAAATGGAAAAAGTCCAGGATGCACTTTTTGAGAATGTGGTTAACCTTATTGAAAACACGAAAAAGCAACAGCGAAGCATTCAGCGAGAAATTGCCAACTATGATGCGGAGTTTGCAACACTTCCTGAATCCGAATCGCAGTACACTGGGATCTTTAGAGAGTTTAAGCTCCGAGAATCACTTTATACCTATTTGCTTGAAAAGCGTGCAGAAGCAGGAATTGCAAGAGCTTCAAATGTTTCAGATAATGCAATTTTAGATACAGCCAAACAAGGGACTTTGGTCTTTCCTAAGAAGCAGCAAAACTATGCTTTGGCTGTTGTTATGGGCTTTTTAATCCCATTTGGCTTCATTGTAATGCGGGATATTTTTGATGATACAATCAAGGATCAGCGCGATTTGAAGAAGCATTTCATGATTCCGCAATTGGGTATTATTGGATTTTCTACCAAAGGCACCAATAAGGTGGTATTGGAGCATCCAAAGTCAGCTGTTGCTGAATCCTTCCGTTCCTTGAGATCTGCGATAACCTATTTAGCCAGTGGGAAAAATACAAAGAAGATATTGGTTACCTCCTCTGTTTCAGGTGAAGGAAAAACCTTTACTTCCTTGAATTTAGCTTCTGCTATGGCCTTGGGATCAAAGAAGACCGTTGTAGTGGGCGGTGATTTGCGTAGACCAAAATTGGCGGTTTATTTCAATCACAATGATAAGGTAGGACTCTCTTCTTATTTGATTGGAAAAGTGCAGGCTGAGGAAATTGTATTCCCTTCAGAGCATGAAAATTTATTTTTCGTGCCATCAGGTGTTATCCCTCCAAATCCTGCCGAATTGTTACAAACCCAGAGGCTAAAAGATTTCCTAGCCTACTTGGAATCTGAGTTTGATGTGGTTATTTTCGATACTCCTCCAATGGGATTGGTTTCCGAGACCATTGATTTGATGCGTTTGTTTGACATCAATCTCTATGTGGTTAGACAGAATTATACTGTAAAAGACCACTTGGTAATGATTAATGACTTGTTCAATAACAAGCAGGTTTCCAATGTATATGGTGTATTCAATGGAATTATCAATTCCGGATACCACTATGAAGGTTACAACTACGGATACGGAAACACCTACTTATACTCTCAAAACAACAAGTACATGTATAATTACTACGGAGATGATTTGGAAACTAAAAAGAAGAAAATCAAATCCAAAAAGCCTTCAATTGTAAGCAAGCTTAAAAAGCTTTTCCGCACTAGGTAGTTTTTCGATCCTATATTTCAGCTTCCAAGAATTTGGGAGCTTTTTTCTTTATTTTTCGAATATCTTGGTTCTTCATGCCTGCTCTAGCTACTTTCGCATTAGAATCAAATCTCTAGAATAAATCCCTGTTTGATGGAGAAAAGTGTGTTCCATATTTCCCAAATGGATTGTCCTTCCGAGGAGAATTTGATCCAAATGAAACTGGATGGAATTGAAGGGATTAAAAATTTGGATTTTGATATTCCTAAAAGGACATTAACTGTATTTCATGAAGGAAATATTGAAGCCATCGAAAAGGCAATTTTGGATTTGAAATTGGGAGGGGATTTGGTTTCTACCGAGGAGATTGCTCATCAGGATTTTCAAAAGAATGCCCGGCAGCGCAAACTCCTTTGGACAGTTTTAGCCATCAATTTTGGGTTTTTTCTGATAGAAATCATCACGGGGTTCATTTCCAAATCCATGGGTTTGACAGCAGATAGCTTGGATATGCTAGCAGACTCTTTTGTGTATGGGATCAGTTTGTATGCTGTAGGAGGAACCTTAATTCGGAAGAAAAAGATTGCCAAAATTGCGGGATATTTCCAGATCTTTTTGGCTGTATTTGGATTCTTGGAGGTGTTGAGAAGGTTTTTCTTGGTAGATCAACTTCCGAATTTCAATACGATGATCATTATCTCATTCCTGTCTTTTTTAGCGAATGGATACTGTCTCTACCTTTTGCAAAAATCCAAGAGCAAGGATGAGGTTCATATGAAAGCCAGCATGATTTTTACTTCCAATGATGTCATTATCAATTTAGGAGTTATTGTCGCGGGCTTGTTGGTTCATTGGTTGGATTCCAATAAACCGGATTTGGTAATAGGTACCATAGTTTTTGTCCTAGTTATCCAAGGAGCCCGAAGAATTTTGAAGTTGGGGGAGTAGTGAAGCTTTTTTAGTCGACAGTCGACAGTCAACGGTCCATGGTCAATAGTCCATAGACCATGGTCCATAGATTGATGAATATGAGCCTCCAATACGGTTCTTCAAAAAAGAAGAAAAGATTGAGCTGTTTAGGCATTATAAAAATTTTGTAAAAGTCCGTATTCCTCCTTTTTAAAGTTGATTGAGGATACAAAATACCAAATAGGTATTCTCCTATTTCTTTTGTCTATAATCTATTGACTATTAATTATTTACTATCGACTATGGGCCATGGACTAACAACTAACAACCATGGACCGTCAACCGTGGACTGTTGGCAAAATTCATTCAATAGTCTCAGCGATCTCGTCCATCGTTCGCTCAGCCCATTCCATTAGAGCCTGTCGCTCTGAATCTTCCAAATTTGCATCCCAATGAACCCATGTATAAATGGGAAGAGGCATTTCTTCTTCCTCAACTTCTCCATAGATATCATCCAAAATAGCCAATTGATCGAGCGGGTCGTAATTTCCCCATTCAGAGAAATTGAGTTCCTCCCGTCCTTCCCGAATATCTTTTGCCACCAACCAGGAAAAGGGAGCAACATGGGAATACCAGGGATACTTGGTCTGATTACTATGGCAATCATAACAGGCTTTCTTGATGACTACTGAGATTTCCTCCTCCATCCAAGGACTTTCATGAATATCCGCTGGATTTTCAGGCTCAATAGCTGGTAATTCGTTGGGAACGAGCTGAATAGCGATTAAAACTATCAATAGCCCAATCCCAACATATTTCCAAAATTTTGACATGGATTTTATTTTTTCTTACCAGAACTCCAAGCTAAAAGTGTGGCTTTTTCTTCATCTGTTAATTTGCCTTCTGGCTTTCGCTCTAAGAATTTTTCCGGTGGCATTTCATCCCCTTCTAAAACTTCGGTGATTTTTTTCATGGTTGCGAGAGCCTTTCCTTTTTTCGCCGACTCCAATTCATCCCAGTCTAATTTCTCCTTTCCTTTTTCATTTTTGGACTCTGCATTGTGGCATCCGTAGCATTTTTGCTGAACTACAGCCATTACATCTTCGGGAATTGCCGGAGCTTCATCATTGAGTTCCGGTTGAATAGGGGTATCAGTTTTTGGCATAGCCTGTAGAAAAATAATCAGGGCAAAACCGAAGGCAGAAAATAAGAATAGTTTTTTCATAGTTAATAGAGATTTGCTTGAATTTTAGTTTGATTAATTATACGAATACGAAATAAAAAATGGTCTTTTAATTTAAATATTTCTATAAAATTCTGAAAATATGGGATAGACGCAAAATAATCAGGATAAATATGGATTAACTTCGCTTGATTTTTAACAGAATGGTGAAAAGAGGAGGCTTTTTTTGGGAAGAGGGGAAGATTTTGAATGAGTTAAATGGTGGCTTTACTCATTACCTAATAAACTGACAATTATCATCTTTTTACTTGAGTTTCTTCTACCGAATTTCTCTGGAAGATGAGGAAATTAGAATAAGAGAAATTCGTATGGCTCTATTGGATAAAATAAACAATCCCTTCTTCCAAGAGGTCGGAGATCTTGCCCGGTTTACAGGTCGCTTCTTTCGGGAAGTGGTCAAACCTAAGCAAGAGTGGGAGGAATTTATAAATCAGTGCTATTGGATTGGGTATAAAACGTTCTCACTCGTTGGCATTACTGCCTTTATAATGGGGCTTGTTCTTACAATTCAAACTAGACCAACTTTATTAGAGTTCGGTGCAGAGTCTTTTATTCCATCCATGGTTTCATTGGCTTTGGTTCGGGAAATAGCGCCTGTGATTACGGCTTTAATATGTGCTGGTAAAATTGGTTCAGGAATTGGTGCTGAGCTCGGATCTATGCGTGTAACCGAGCAAATTGATGCCATGGAAGTTTCGGGAACCAACCCATTTAAATATTTGGTGGTGACCCGGGTTTTGGCATCTACCGTGATGGTACCCATCCTTTCTAGTTTGGCTATTGCTATTTCCATTTATGGGGGCTATTTGGGGGTCAATTTGAAAGGAGATGTGAATTGGTCTTTGTATTGGTATCAGGCATACGATGCCTTAATTTATGGGGATTTTATTCCTTCCATGGTTAAGACCATTTTCTTCGGTTTTGCGATCGGGATTGTGGGAACGTATAAGGGATATAATTCCCAGAAAGGAACAGAGGGAGTAGGTAGATCAGCAACTACAGCTGTGATTGTTGCTTCCTTGTTGGTGTTTATTTTGGATTTGGTGGCAGTTCAGATTGCCGATGTTTTGGGTTTGACTTAAGAAAGAGAAAGTGGAAAAGCCCATCATCAAAGTCTCCAACCTTAATAAATCATTTGGAAGCAATCATGTATTGCGCGATTTTTCCCTTTCCTTGTTTGAGGGGGAGAATTTGGTGATCCTGGGTAAGTCAGGATCTGGAAAGTCGGTTTTGATAAAATGTATTATCCGTCTAATCGACCCTGAGTCGGGCGAAATAGTCATTTTGGATCAAGATATCAGTTTATTGGATCAGGACGAAATGGATTTGCTTCGTGCGGATGTAGGCTTTCTTTTTCAAAGTAATGCCTTGTATGATTCCATGACTGTCCGTCAAAATTTGGAATTTCCATTGCGTAGGCACTGGACGAAAGAGGAGCGGGCAGAAAAAGCAGAAGCTGCTGTATTGCAAGCCCTGGAAGATGTCGGACTTTCCCACACCATTGACATGATGCCTGCGGAATTATCAGGAGGGATGCGCAAAAGGATCGCTTTAGCGAGGACGCTGATTTTGAAGCCAAAGGTGATTTTATATGATGAGCCTACTACGGGTTTAGATCCAATAACTAGTAGGGAAATCAATGAATTGATGCTCAGCATTCAAAAAAAATATAAAACAGCGGCAATCATAATTTCGCATGATATGAACTGTATTCGGATGACTGGAAACCGGGTCATCATGCTGATTGATGGAAAAAATTATGCAGAGGGAAGTTTTGATGAACTATTAAAAAACACAGATCCCAAAGTCAGGGATTTCTTTGAGGGATTATGAAAAACGAGAAGCAAATATCAAATGCTAAATTGGGTGCCTTGGTACTCGCGGGACTGATGTTCCTGGTATTTTCACTATACATGATTGGAAAAAACCAGAATATCTGGGGAACTTCCATGAGTGTATATGTTGAATTGAACGATGTAAATGGCTTATTGACTGGCAATAATGTGCGGTATAAGGGGATGACCGTAGGGACTGTGAGTGATATTGATTTTTTGGACGAAGAGATAATTCGCGTAAGGCTTCTAATCCACAAATCCATGGCTCCTTATATTCAAAATAACTCCAAAACTACTATCAATACAGATGGCCTGATGGGTAATAAGATTATCGAAATTCATCCGCAAGAGGAAATAGCTCCACCTATTCAGGAAGGGGATGTGCTCTATCCTTTGGAGCAGGTATCCTCAGAGGATATGCTTCGTCAGCTGAATTCCTCAGGTGGATATTTGGAAACTACCCTGAAGAATTTGGCCCAGATCTCAGAAAAATTAAATGAAAATGAGAATTTCTGGAAAATGATTTCAGATACACTACTTGTTGAAGAGTTAAAAGGAACAATTCGATCTTTTACAAGAGCTGGAAATCAGGCTACCCAAATGGCTCAGGCTGGTAAGGAATTATTGGAAAATATTCAAAGTGGAGATGGTTTGGCGGCTTCCCTGATTTCCGATTCGGTGATGACTCAAAATTTTGAGCGAACGCTAAGCCAAATGGAGCAAACTACTCTTGAAGCCAAGGAATTAATGATGAATGTAAATCAGATTTTAGAAGAGGTGCAAAGGGGAGAAGGGACTGCTGGGTTGATTTTAGAGGACTCTTTATTCCGGGCGACATTGATGCAGACCTTGATCAATTTGGAAAATAGCTCGGATAATTTCAATACAAATATGGAAGCCCTCCGTTCCAATTTTCTTTTCCGGAAATACTTTAAAAAGCTAGAAAAGGAACAGAAAAAGGCAGAGAAAGAAAATAAGAAATAGAATTTAAAAAGGATACCTGAACCTATGTGGCCTATGTGGTGCTCAAGTGTTCTGAGTAAAATTTTCAACTATTTCATGTTTTTTTCTTGATAGGGTGGGACATCTTTTATTTGAATAATCTTGGATCCATAAATGCCTAGATTTATTCAATGTTCCCTATGTTTCTATGTGGTTTTTAATCTTTTTTATCAAAAGAAAAAGCCAAGCTACCTCTTTAGCTCAAATCACTTAGGACTTGAATTGAGAAGAAACTTGGCTATTGGATCTTACTTTCGGTAAGACTTTTTCTTAAATCAGAATGCTAATGCTGCTAAACCCAGCTTGGATTTGAGAGGATTTATTCCTTTTAAAATTTGACCGGTGTATTTTTTCACCAGGTCATTTCCCAGTAAATCCATCAAAAATTTGGTTCGCTTATCCTTTAAACCCAGGATGCTTGCTTTCTTATCATCATCAGAACCTGAGCCGCCTGTGATTTTCATCAATTCGTCCACAAAGCTTTTATTGTTTGTTTTGAGTTTCGATTCCTGATCAGAGTTTAATCCCAAGCCCTTGGTATTGTCCAGAATGTCCAAAACCTGTGAAGAAAGATCCATTTTTGGAAGTTTGACCTGTGCTTCAGCCTGAAAAGAAAAGAAAAATAGACCAACGATTGCGAGTAAGAATAATTTAGATTTCATAAGAGTTAGATTAAAATTGAAATGGAAGTTAATAAAATGAGATTGAATTAACAGAAAGCATTTGTTCAAAAAACTTGAATTTGGATGATTTAATGCACTTCATAGGCCTTTTTGTTTCATCCTTGGGTGTATATATTAAAATTAAAAAAACTGCCGAAAAATGAATCTCGGCAGTTTTTTTGACTTTGGCATTCTTAATTATCCTTTTTAGGTCTAAAGTATCTGATCGGAGCAGCAGGTTCAGGTTTGAGTTCCACTCCTTCTGTTTTCAAAAGCTCCAAGGCTTCTTTTACCGCTCGTTCCAATTGGGGATCTTTTCCGGCAACTACCTCAGCTGGGGTTTGCTCTACAGGAATATCCGGAGAGATACCAACTCCTTCCACTGCCCACTCACCATTAATATCATAGAATCCGCCTCTAGGAGCTACCATTCGACCTCCGTCCACAAAAGGAGGGGTGTCCCAGGTTCCTACTAATCCTCCCCATGTTTTCGTACCAATCAAAGGTCCTATTTTCATTTTATTGAATAAGTAGGGAAGTAAGTCCCCTCCGGAACCTGCTCGGCCATTGATCAACATGACCTTAGGGCCCCAAATTCCAGACATAGGAGTGGTAAAAGGTTTATGGTCATTTGCCCTGGAATTGAAATAGCCATGTAATTCTCTGGCCATGATATCGACCATGTAATCAGCTGCAGAACCTCCTCCATTATTTCGTTCGTCAATAACAGCACCTTTCTTGTCCTGCTGTGCAAAGTAGTATCGGTTGAAGAAAGTATAGCCTGGCTGACCTGTGTTTGGAAGGTAGACATAGGCTAACTTTCCACCTGAAAGTTCATCTACTTTTCTTCTATTTCCTTCCACCCAACCCATCAAACGTAATTGGTTTTCATTTGTCACAGGAAGTGTAGCAATCATCCGAGCTCCGTCCATTCCAGGTTTACTGTTCAAGTGAATGGTGGTGTATTGATTGGCAGTTCCTTCCAAATATTTATATAGGTTGGTATTTGGTTTTATTTCTTTACCATTGATAGCCACGATATACTCTCCAACTTTTGCTTGATTGCTGGGATGGGAGAGTGGTGCTCTTAGGTTTGGATTCCAGGATTCTCCTGTATAGATTTTTTTGATTCTAAAATTTCCATTCACCACTTCAAAATCGGCACCCAATAAGCCAATAGGAACTCGCTCGATATCTGGAAAGTCTCCTCCCCGAGTATAGGAGTGTCCGACGGCAACTTCTCCACCAAGAATATCAATGATGTAATTCATGTCTGTTCGATGTCTGACATGGGCTACCCAAGGCTTGTACCATTCATAAATCTCATCCCACGGAGCTCCATGGACATTATCGACATACAAAAAGTCCCGCTGATAGCGCCAGCCTTCCCGGTAGATTTGCTGCCATTCTTCCTGCGGATTGACTTTAATTTTCATGGAAGCAATTGCTTTTAAAGCCCCATCTCCTGGTTTTTTAGAGCCTCCATTTGTATCCACAATTCCCCAAGTAGAACCGCTTCGATAGAGGAGTGATTTTCGATCTTTTGAAACAACTACCTCATTGACCCGAGAAAGAAAATCATCGGCCTTCCTTTTTTTGAAATCATACTTTTTCAAAGCGGTTCCTTCGTTTGGAATACTCTCCATGAAGAAGACCGTTCCTTCAGGTCCAGGAGCTAAACCCGTATAATTTCTTGCAGGAATATCCACAGCAATTATTCGATCCATGATTCCAGAAGCTGTGACTTGAACCATCTTGTTCTCTTCAGACTTCTTGTCCTCTCCAGACATGTTCGTTCCCTCATCACTTTGAGGTAAGAGCGGTGATTTGTCATTTTCATTCAAAATGGTCAAATAAAGGCTGCGAGTTACCGGTCTATCATAGCTGCTCATATCCAGCCAACCTGTATTCAGGCCGAAATCCGTGCTTGCCAAGTAATAGAGATACATACCGCTATCATCCCAAGCAGGAGAAATGGCATCTGCCAAGGCATCGGTTACTTGGATTTTTTCTCCTGTTTCTACCTGATAAATGAAAATGGATTTATACTGATTATCCATTAATCGGGAATATGCAATCCATTTTCCGTCAGGAGACCAAACTGGATTCATACTCCGATTCGGATGAGCATAGCGATCTGTTTCGACGATTTTAGCGCTACCACTTTCCACGTTCACTACCCATATATTGTAATCGGTATCCGTAAATGCGAGATGATTTCCATCTGGAGACCATTCGGGTTTGAAGAAGAAACTAGGATCAGGAATGGCAATGGTTTTTTCGATTTTGGTACCGGTTTGATCGGAAATCACCAACTGATATTCTCCACTTTCATCCGAGAAATAAGCGATTTTTTCTCCGTCTGGAGACCAAGCGGGTGCGCGTTCAGCTGAAGCAGAGGAATTGGTGATATTTCTTCCAGCGCCATTTTCTTTGGGAATGGTGATGATTTCACCTCTAAATTCAAACACAGCCCGATTGCCATTTGGAGCTAATTGAGGATTTTGGAGCTGATTAGCAGAAACATCCACCCATCGCTCTCTGGCCCAGAAGAAGTCTCCTTTGACTTCAATGGGAACTTGCTTTAGCGATCCATCAGAAGGATTATACAAGTGAAGGTAACCTCCTTGTTCCAAAACAATGGCGTCCGGTCCGGCATCTATGGTTTTGATATCGAAATCTTTGAGAAAAGTTTCTTGTTTTTCCTGTCCGGTAGCCGGGTCAAATGACCAAAGGTTAGCTAAATAATCCCTCTCGGAAATGTAATATACCTTATTACCCAACCAAACTGGATCGGTATGTCGCTCTCCGTCCAATTGAGGAGTCATTTTTAAGTCAAGACTTTTCAAGTCTACTATCCATATGGGTTTTGCCTGTCCACCCCGATGGTTTCGCCATTCAGGATCCCAAAAAGAAATTTGTTGATAGGCGATATGGGAACCGTCAGGAGATATTTCTCCATTTACAGCCCGTGGAATTACCAAAGGTTGAGGCATTCCTCCTGTAAGAGGAATCTCGTAAAACTTGGACTCTTGGGTTGGATGACTTTCTCTTCCAGATGAGAAGATGACTTTGCTTCCATCGGCCGACCATCCTGTAACTAGATCATTTCCAGGATGCCAAGTCAGTCGTTTCGGTTCGCCTCCTTCAGAAGGAATGAGGTAAACGTCCACATTGCCATCATATTCACCGGTAAAGGCAATGTGTTTTCCATCGGGAGAAAAATGGGGAAGGCTTTCCTCTCCTTCATTGGAAGTAAGCCGAATGGCCTGACCGCCGTTTCGGGAGACTTTCCAAAGATCGTTTGCATAGACAAATACAATCTCATTTTGACTTAGACTTGGTTGCCTAAGTAGCTGGGTTCCTTGTCCCCAAGCGGAGAAAATCAAACCTCCGGCAAGGAAGAAAGTAATGAGTTTTTTCATGCTCAATTGATTTGGGTTTGATTAAAAATAGGGGAAAAATTCCTTCATCGCTAACCGATCATGTAGTTAGCAATCTTGGGTTTCAAATTTGCTTCAATTGCTTTACCTAAAAGTTCTTGGTTTTTGAAAAAATAAAGGGATTAGCTATTCTTTTCCTTTTTCGGCAAATTGATTAGTAATCGTATTCCTTATTCGCTCTATCTAATTTTCTTATGAAAAAACCGCATATCCAACTACTCATTTCCCTAATGGGTTTGCTTCTCCAATTTTCTTGTCAATCCAATTCTGATGATGTAAAAAATCAAACCGAGGCCAAAAAACCGAATATTGTTATCATCTACATGGATGACTTGGGATATGGGGATGTAAGTGCTTATCAAGCGGGGACTTTGAATACTCCCAATATGGATCAACTTTTCAATGAAGGAATCCGCTTTACCAATGGCTATGCTTCATCTGCTACCTGTACTCCAAGTCGCTATGCATTGCTGACGGGTGTCTATCCTTGGCGAAATAAAAATGCTAAAATTCTTCCAGGAACAGCTCCTTTATTGATCGATACGGCGCAATATACTCTTCCAAAAATGCTTCAGGAAAACGGCTACAGCACAGGGATTGTGGGAAAATGGCATTTAGGATTGGGCTTAGGGAATGTAGATTGGAATCAGGAAATCAAGCCGGGACCCAATCAGGTTGGCTTTGATTACTCTTATATTTTAGCTGCTACGCAAGACCGCGTTCCTACGGTTTATATCGAAAATGGGAGAGTAGTAGGCCTTGATTCAAAGGACCCAATCGAAGTGAATTATCAGGAGAATTTCCCCGGTGAGCCTACTGCTCTTTCTAATCCAGAAATGCTAGAAATGAAGTGGCATCATGGTCATAATAACAGCATTGTCAATGGAATTCCTCGAATTGGTTTCATGAAAGGTGGGGATGCGGCAAAATGGAGTGATGTGGATATGGCGGACCATTTTCTCGAAAAAGCACGACTTTTTGTGGATGAGCATGCTAATTCTGACAAGCCTTTTTTCTTGTATTATGCCATGCAGCAACCGCATGTACCCCGAACCCCTCATCCTCGGTTTGTAGGGAAATCAGGGATGGGACCTCGTGGAGATGTGATTTTGGAAGCTGATTGGGTGGTAGGAGAGTTTATGAAAACTTTGGAAGAAGCAGGAATTCTAGAAAATACCCTGATAATTTTCAGTAGCGACAACGGCCCAGTGATCAATGATGGGTATTTTGATGATTCAGTTGAAAAGCTGGGTGACCATACTCCATGGGGACCTTTGCGTGGAGGAAAATACAGTTTATTTGAGGCAGGCACCCGAGTGCCTTTTGCTGTATTTTGGAAAGGAACAATTCAACCACAAGTTTCAGATGCTTTGGTGACTCAGATTGATTTGATGGCCTCTATAGGTGCATTAGTGGGAGCGACTATTCATTCCAATGACAGCCAAAATCTACTTAATACCTTTTTGGGGAAAAGTCAGGAAGGACGATCCGAGTTTGTTTTGGAGGCTACGAGCAGAACAGCTTTTCGACAGGGAGATTGGGTAATGATTCCTCCATATCCGGGACCCGAGGTATTGGGAAATGTAAATATCGAAATGGGGAATTCCTCCGACTATCAACTTTACAATCTCAAGGAGGATATTGGACAGCAAAACAACCTCGCTAACTCTAATCCTGAGAAGCTACAGGAAATGATTCAAAAATATGAAGCCATCCGCAATCAGGAAGATATGGAGGTAGAACAGGTGGAGCTAAAATAAGCTTCTTGTGTTTATTTAACCGGCTCTCTTATTTCCCAAAAACTTCCTGTATGGCTTCTAAATAATCAAATCCATGACCTTCAGTAGGCTCAATGTAGTTGCCTTCTAAATATTCATTCCAACAGCAAATCATAACTGTATTTCCATTTGAGGATCGGTATTTTCTTGATACCTCTACAGCATCGCGAAGTTTATCCCGAAAAGTGGATTTGGTGCTGTGAACTCGGTCTTTATAGGGTTCAGATGGAAATCCTGTCTGCTGCGGCCATGTGCCACCTGCCGGTCGCATATCCCAACCCATAGCGACTGGCACCTGATATTCGAAATTTGGGTCGTTCTTGAATTTTTCTGACCACATATTCCAATGGCCTCGATACGTTTCCCGCATATCCGCATAGGATCGGTTATCTTTTTCCATAAAATTGTGGTATACATAAGCTGTCATCCCTTCAAATCCCATGGATTTTAATCTGGGAACATACTCCTGTAAAAGAAGCCGTTTTTGGTAATTTCCGCCTTCCCAAGGGCGATTTGGATTATTGGCTTTCCATTGGGTGGGAAGGCCATAAGCACGCTCTCGTTCTAGCATGGGACCAGCTGTAACCGCGATGAATTTAATTCCGGGGAGCTTTGCCTTTTTAGCTGTTGCCTGAGAAAGATCAAGTAAATCCTTCAGCGTCAAACCATAATAGGCCGCTCTGGATTCAGCATCTTGTGGGAAATAAAAATAGACAATGGGCCTTCCGTCCTTGTCCTTCAGATAATCTCCCCGCTTAAAGTATTGGTCTATCCAAAGCTGCGTGATTTTTTCATGGACTTTCAGATAAAGCTCTTTATCCGGTTTTTCTCCTGGATAATTTGCCTTTCGGGCAAGTTCATCAGGAGAGCCAACCTTCAGCCACAACATCCACCGCTCATGACTATCATCACACCAGTTAATGGCAAACTTCATTTGCTTTTCCTCGGGTAGTTTGGCATTTTCTGCAAGCAAAACTTCCAGTTGATCTCCCCATTCCACCAAACCTGGTACCGCTACTCGACCATCTCGATTGGGATCGATTTTCCATCCCTCGGGATAATAGATTTTTGATTGAGGACCAAAATATAAATGGTAATAATAATGCCTTCCAAAGAACCAGTCATAGGCAAAAAAATCAATCCCATATTCCTTCATGTATTGCAGTTGTTTTCTGGCAACTTCCGGATCGGTTCGCTTGTAAAAGCCTTTCAATTCTTTAATGGGCTTCCGATCCAAATAAGGGCCTTCATAAGGATATCTTCTATTATAAATTCTTCCACGAGGTCCCCAAATTCCGGTATTTTGAAGGCTAGCGCAATTTTTTGGATCCTGAAGGCAAGACCAAAAACTGTCTCGATCTACATTGGGGTCAGGGGAGGTGTTCCATGAAGGCATGAAATAAACGCCTACCAATTCATCCTCTGAATTTTGATTTACAAAAGATGGAATAATTGGTGCATTTCCGAATCCAGCTTGAAAGGTTTTAAAAGAGCTTGACTTTTCTTGGCATCCGAAAAGAAGTAAAACCACAAAAGCTGCATTGAAAAGTTTTCTAAAAGTCTTCATTTGTAATTTTTTTAATTGGCAAAAATGATTTCAATAAAAACCTGGATTAGATTCATGATTTAACCTTAATAAAGATTTTTATTTTTATCGATGAAGTCAAATTTGGGTTAGTAAACTTGCTTAAATTGAGTGAATTAGGGAGTTTTTTCCTATTTGATATCAAATCCTAAAACTCGATAAAAAGCCTCGCCATCCTCTGTAACTCCCTCAACTCTCAGATTTATTTTCTTGATTCCATAGGGAACAGGAATTTTAATTTTCAATGATCCTTCTTCAGTTTCGGCTAAGGGATCCCAATAAATCGTAGCTTTTTTGCTTAAGTATTGATCTTGTGGAGGACTTGTGGGGAATTCAGGAAAAGTAGAAAATCCTTTGATGGGAAAAATCTGGAAGCTTTCTGGATTGAACTTTTGTTCACTTTCAGCTTCTCGTCGGTATCCATTTTTTGTTTCAATCATAATGACTCCAGCATAGCCTGCCAATCCGAAGATTACATTGGAAATATTGTCATTATACACCTTGATGGATTTCAGCTGGGAAGGTTCAAAACCTAACAAAATTTCCCGGAAAGCTTGTGGCTCTAAAAATGAAAATTGTCTGCCATCAATGATCAAAAGGGGTGAACCTGTGGTTTCACCGAAAGTGTAATTTCTAAATTTCAGGGTGTTAATATTGAAGCGTAAAAGACCCAAAATCTCCGCCATGGTTTTGCTTTCAAGATCATTAGGCCCCACTTCTTGATTTGGTTCACCATAGCCGTAATTCCGTTCAGCAGAAGGTTCTAGATTTATTTCGCCTTCTTTTATAAACTCATCCAACTGAATGTAATCCCCACTAATGTCCAAGAAGCTTTCTTGTTCTTCAGGGACTCTTTGAGTGGAATATTTTTGTTTGGGAAAAGAACCCCGAAAAATCGGTGATTGAAAAGGAATTAATTCTATCCTACCGAGCGGTTTTAATTTTTCATCAAGGGCCGCTATGGCAATCTGAGATGAATCTTGAAAGTTCAAACCAGTGGCCCAGAATCTTCCCGAAGAATCGGAATTAACCCTTCCATAATCTTCCAAATCACCTAGGACTAAGGTTATTTTCTCGGCGAGTGGACCTTTTTTCTTGAAGGGAAAAAACCTACCATAGACCGAAATTCCATAGTCAATAGAATTGGGAAGTTGGCTGTCAAATGTTTCCGGTAAATTATCATCCAGCCAATCCATGGCATTTTCAAGTCTATATTTAGAATCCAATTCGACGGGGATAGATCCTTCAGTTGCAGAAAGGATAACTTGTGCCTCAACAGGATTTTCAAAAGCATCTAAAAATGATAATTCCAGATCTAGCAATTGATAGTTGATCGAATCCTGCAGACTGGAATTACTTTTTATTAGTATGTCTCCAAAAAGTACTTCTTCTTCCAATTCTGAGTTTTCCAATAGTTCATTGGTAGATAGGATAGGAAAGGGCAATTGAATGATGTCTTTTTCAAGAAAATTCAATCCCCATCGGGTATAGGCCCTAAGTAGATAATCTCCCTTTGATAAGGTGTCTGACAATTCAATTCCTCCTGAAATTCTCCCATCGACAATTGGAAATCTGTCCTGACGAATTGTTTCCAGTTTGGAATTCAACAAATCAATATAGATTATCCTACTTAAGCTGTCTTGAAGCGGAGGGTTTTGATAAAGCATTTTTCCTCCTAGCCAGAGTGTCTCTCCAGGATAGTAAAAGGGTTTATTGAGGGTGAGCCAAGGTTTTTCCCTCATTTTATCTAGCTTCAAATAACGACTTTGCAAGGCTTCCAATTCCTCTTTGAAATCGGCAAAACTCTCGTCTGGCACAAAGTCCAATGGCAAGGATCTCGCTAATCTTTGCCTTCCTATATAGCCAGAAAGCACTAATTGAGCGGGATGAATAAGCGTACCGTTTCGATCCACATCAAAATAGCCTGAGGGAGCAATCAGCCAGGAAATCGCGTGATAAATCTCTGAATAGTAATCATTTCGCCAGGGTTTGTTCAGGTGATGAACTTCAATTTTCCCAGGGAGAAAAATTCGGTAACTCCCATTTCCCAGAGGCTTAGAATACAAGGAGTCGATTTCCAAGGGGATAATGGATTCACCAACTTCTACCGAAAAATTATTGGTTCTAGCTCGGAAACCTGTTTCCGGTTTGACCAAATACAATTCAAAACCTTGGCTTTGGGGATTGCGAAGAAGAAGAGAAAGAGCCAAGTGCCGAACCGAGTTTTTGTAATTCAATTCCTTGTTGACTTTCCAAAGACTGTCTGTTTCGGGGTCTTCCGGTTCCAATTCTTGGTAATAAGCTTGACCGAAAAAACGTGATGCATTTCGGAGCATTCGGAAGTCTTGGAGATAAAAATCAATTTGATAGCCCATTGCCTTGTTGACGATTTTAAGGGGCAAGTCAGCTGTCGCTTGCGTGTAATTAAATCCCTTTTCGGGTTTGACTTTCTCGAATTCCAAGACCCATGGATTTAACAATTCAATATCCCTACCATACGGATCGTCTGGAACTGCCAGAAAAACGTCTGTGAATAATTTCAGATTTCTTTCCCAAGACCTATCCCGTTTCGCTTTCAATTCAACTTCAGAAAGTTGGTCTTCCAAAAATTCCAAGTCAAAAGCCTGATAATAGAGTTGTTTTCCTTTTCGCTGAATGAGAATGCTAGATGTCTTATATCCAACGAAGGAAGCAACTAATTCAAATTCTTCTGGAATTTCTCCTTTGATTTCAAACTCTCCCTTTTCATTTGTTGCTGCGCCAAAGGTGGAGTTATTGATGAATACATTTGCGTAAGGAAGGGGTAAGCCAGTTCCTTTTTCTCGAACAACACCTGTGATGGTTTGGGATTGGGACCAATAACTGGAAAAAATAAATATGGCAAACAGAAATTTGCGCATGTAGGTTACAGGGTTAAGTAAAAAAGGAAGCTACCATTTTTTACCCCTTTTCCCAAAAATCAAATTCTAAATGGTTTCGTAAATCGGTGGATTTAACCTTCCTCTTCTACCTGCACAATTTCATACATGTTTTTACCGTCTACCTCCACCGGCATATAGTAGGTATCACCATATTTCACAAAGGTTTGATCGCCTACCTTTACTTCTTCGGCGCCTTCGGGCAAATTAGATACTACTGACCCCGCGGGAGGAGGGACCACAGTGTAAGTTCCATCTTTCTGTTCGTAGAATGTTCCACCGTAGTAATAATTGTTGATTGTTGGGCTCACTTCTACTACTTCTGATTCCTTTGGAATGACTTTCACCGTTGCTCCTTGCGGTGCTTCCACTACCACATAGCCTCCATCAGACTCCACATAAAAGACACCTTCATCGTAGTGATAGTCTTGATTGTCGATAGAAACTACAATAGCTGTGACAGCAAGAGTGGCCACAAAAAAGCCCCAAGGATGCCAAACGGGTCCCCAATAGAAAGGGGTGAAGGGATGATAATAGTAGGGCCGATACCAGGAAAACCCAAAACCTCCCCACATATAAGGAGGTCTCGGGTAGGGGCGATAAGGGGGGCGATAAGCAACGTTCCTCTGATTCCTGATTACCGTGTTTCTACTATTATCAATGTTAATGTTGACGTCTCCTCTGCTTTTATCGACGTTTACTCGATTGTTGGAATTTCGGTCTCCTGTCCTAATTGAATTACTTCGATCATTACTTATGTTTCCGACTTTGCTTTCTACTCGGCTGGAATTGGTAGCTCTTTGGGAACCTCCATTCAAAGATCCACCTTGTCTCGTATTTCCTTGACCTAGATTGCTGTTTCGGGAAGAAGCTGAAGGCCTTGTTCTGCTTGGTGTGGATGTCATTTGTCTTGTGGAGGTCGGTCGACTTGCGGTAGGTCTAGCTGATGCAGGTCGGCTTGCAGCAGGTCTGGCAGCTGGTTTTCTTCCAGCCATTCGCTGAGATATTCCTTCTTCCGGCACATAGAGAAGGACCAAAAATGCGGAAAAAAAGATGAAAAGATTGAGCTTCTTCATGAGGTGTTGGAATTATTGGTTTTTTTGGAGCCAGATAATCTGTCTAGAATTAGGCGGTGGTAAAAATTCAAAAATGGTCTGAGGATAAATCTCATTGCTTTCCCAATTATCAAAATTCACCTCCATTTGCCTAGCATAAGGTTCGCCAAAATAGGTGAGGACAACTTTTTTAGGTTTCATTTCCAAATCTTGATGAATCCAAAGTTGGAAACTTAAGTCAGCATTGGCTCCGCCAATATGATAGTATTCTATTCCATCTAGATAGGCAGTTCCTAAAAACTCCAAGTAATCCATGTTTTCTACTAGCGAAATAGTAAAATCAGGATAAAGGAAATCAGCAAATAACAAATGAACTCCAAAGGATTGATCGAGCCAATCCAGCATTTCCAATGTGCTATTTGGTGCGTCTGCAGCTGTGTAATAATTATCTTCTTTTACATAATAGATGGCTTGTTCTCCATTGTATAAGAAAAACCTATCCTTTCCCTGATTGGAGATTTTTGCTGCCATTTTATTTTTTCCCTGAAAAATAAACTCGGCGTTTTTAAACTCTTTGATAAAAAAATTATCGGAAAATGCGACATCTTCTGAAATCTGGGTAGTAAACTTTAAAGAGTTCAATTGCCCGAAATATTCTCCTACTTTATCTAAAATGAGAAGAGCAGTGGAATCATGAAAAGTCGTCTGTGAATAAATACTTTGGGAAAGAAAAATGCCCAAAACAAAAACAAATAATTTCTTCATAATATGAGGTTTAATCTAAAATCGGAAAAAAATCGGAGAAAAAAGCTGAAGAAGGAATTTTGAATCGTTATGATTCACTGAATTTTGGCAAAACTTGAAATTTCATTGAATTATTCTTTAACCTCTTTTTTCATGATATGAATCAGCCGGTATTCAGGTAAAATCCTCTCGAAAGGCAAGACATAGCTATGGACAATTTGATAGCCCATTTTTTCATAGAATCGTAATGCTTGGGGTTGACAGGCCATGGCTTCCAACCAGAGATTTTCAAGCCCATTTTCTTTGGCAACTAATTCTCCGTATTCCATCAAAAACTTTCCTAAACCTGTTCCATGATAATCAGCGTCGAGATAAAGTCTATGGATTTTTAATGCATTTGGTATTTCCGTTTCTCTTGGTGAAAAGGGATAGTCATATTTAAAAATACCTGCCTTTTTTCCATTGACTTCTACAAAAAAATAGTGGGATCTTTCCCTACATAACTCCTTATCAAGTGTTTTTTGGCAGTATATCAAATCCAGATACCAATCTCCGTCATCTACCCAAATGTAGCGGTAGGCCTCTTTGTAGATTTTACTCATCAAAGAGAAAAGCCTTGGCTGATCGGTAGATTGGATAGGGATGAGCTTAACCTCTCCAAGTTTTGGAAGATGAAAAATCAAGGTTTTGAGTTTTGTTATTTATATCCAAATATGAATGCTAGAAATGAAAAAACCACAGAAAAAGAATCTGTGGTTTTTTGATGATAGGATATTGTTTCACTTTTATTTTCTCTCAATTGCTCTTTTGGCAGCCTTGACGATGTTTTCAGCATTTAATCCGTACTTTTCCAACAATTGAGCGGGAGTGCCGGACTCACCGAACTGATCATAAACCCCTACATATTCCAATGGAGCAGGATGATGTAGGATTAAAGTTTGAGCAATACTATCTCCCAAACCTCCGTTGATTTGGTGCTCTTCAGCAGAAACAGCACAACCTGTTTTAGCAACAGATTCCAAAATCGCTTCCTGATCCAAAGGCTTGATAGTGTGGATATTGATCACTTCAGCGTGAATGCCTTCTTCTCGAAGCATGGCCTCGGCAACCACTGCTTCCCAAACCAAATGACCGGTAGCAAAAATAGTCACGTCTTTTCCATCGATCATTTTCCAGGCTTTGCCAATTTCGAATTTTTGGTCAGCGGGAGTGAAGATAGGCCAACTTGGTCTACCAAATCGCAAATAAACTGGGCCATGATGATCAGCAATTGCGATAGTTGCCGCTTTGGTCTGATTGTAATCGCATGGGTTGATAACAGTCATATTTGGAAGCATCTTCATCATACCCACATCTTCCAAAATCTGGTGAGTAGCACCATCTTCACCCAAAGTCAAACCCGCATGTGATGCGCAGATTTTAACGTTCTTTTCAGAATAGGCTACAGATTGTCGAATTTGATCGTAAACACGACCTGTCGCGAAATTGGCAAAGGTGCCTGCAAAAGGGATTTTTCCTCCAATTGTCATTCCCGCAGCCAATCCAATCATATTTGCTTCAGCAATTCCGGTTTGGAAAAAGCGATCTGGAAATTCCTTTTGGAAAGCTCCCATTTTGAGTGAACCAATCAAGTCAGCACAAAGTCCCACTACATTGGGATTCTTTCTACCTACTTCCAAAAATCCGTCTCCAAAACCTGAACGGGTATCTTTTTTCTCAGTATATGTGAATTTTAAGTCTAAGCTCATCTTCTTTTCTTTTGTGTGGGAAATCAATAGTCACCAAGGGTTTCTTCCAATTGGCTTAAGGCATCAGCAAGCTGCTCGTCATTTGGAGGGGAGCCGTGCCATTTATGCGTGCCAACCATAAAGTCTACACCATAGCCCATCTCTGTGTAAAGTAGGTTTAGAATTGGTTTCCCTTTACCAGTCATGGATTTTGCTTTTTCCAATCCATCTAAAACAGACTGCAGATCATTTCCATTTTTTATTTCATTGACTTCCCATCCAAAAGCCTCCCATTTGGCCTTTAGATTTTTCAAGTCCATTACTTTTTCCGTAGGGCCATCGATTTGCTGACCATTATAATCAACCGTTGCGATGAGATTATCTACTTTATAATGAGCTCCATACAAGGCAGCTTCCCAGATTTGGCCTTCCTGTAATTCACCGTCTCCCATCAGAACGTAGACTAGACTATCATCACTATTCAACTTCTTGGCTTGAGCTGCTCCAATAGCCACAGATAGACCCTGTCCAAGAGAGCCTGAAGCTATTCGGATTCCTGGCAATCCTTCCTCCGTAGCCGGATGACCCTGCAATCGGGAATTGATTTTTCTAAATGTCCGAAGTTCCTCGATAGGGAAGTAGCCGCTTCGAGCCAAAACAGAATACCATCCGGCTGAAAGGTGACCATTGGATAAGAAAAATAGATCTTCACCTTTTCCATCCATATTGAAATCTGGATTGTGGCGAAGTTTGTCAAAATAAAGGCCTACAAAAAATTCTGCGCATCCCAAGGGTGCACCCGGGTGACCGGATTGGACGGCATGTACCATTCGGAGTACATCCCGACGCATCTGGGTACAGATTTTTTGAAGTTGTTCGATAGCTAGTTTTTCCATTAGGCTGGGTGTTTAATGAAGAATTTGTGCTGTATGATCTTTGGTTTTCACCTTGTCGATGATTTCGGCGATTTTTCCATCCTCGTCAATGACAAAGGTGGTTCGGGCAGTTCCCATATACTTTCTTCCGTACATGGATTTTTCTACCCAAGTGCCATAAAGTTCGTGAACTTTCTTGTCCTCATCCGCAATCAAGGAGAAAGGCAATTCTTGCTTTTCGATAAATTTTTGATGGGATTTTTCAGAATCAGAACTGATTCCCAAAACCACATATCCGGCTTTTTGCAGAGCTTCGTAATTATCTCTTAGGTTGCATGCCTGAGCAGTACATCCCGGAGTATTGTCCTTTGGGTAAAAATATAAAATGACTTTTTTGCCCCGAAAATCAGAAAGTTTGATGGTTTCCCCGGTTTGGATTTTTGCTTCAAAATCAGGAGCCATTTGGCCTACTTCTAGTGACATAGTTTTTTTAGGTTTAAATTAAAATTATCAAGAAATGGTCCCTTTCCATTCGCTGACGTTTCCAGCTTGGTCCGTGACCCTCAGTATAACTTGACCTGTCAAAGGTTGTTTATCCAAGGTTTCTGACCAAATCAGGGATTTCTTGTGTTCATATCGCATCAAAACCCACTTTCCATCCACGAAAGCTTCGAAACCCTTAATTCCTGAAAGTTCGTCTCGGATGGTAAAACGAATTTCATCTCTACTGATTCTAGCTGGACGAATGATTGGGCCAGTTTTGTCTTCAGCAAGGGTAAAAGTACCAAAAATTCTGGTCGAAAACCGAATAGATGCATCCTCCCAAGTGCCTCCTACAAAAGATTTTCTTCCACTTGGACTTACTTGGTACACATGGGTCCGGCTTTTATCATAATTTCCAGCTGATACATTCCAGAGAACTTCCATGGAATTCCAGAGATATTCTTCCGTGTCGTTGATTTGGAGACGTGGATTAGTGGAGGAGCCATTCTCAGAAATTCTAAGATATAAATCCTCTAATAGCGTATTTTCTTCGAATCGAATCTGTACTGACTTTTCTGCAAACAGATGCTCTTGCCCAACAGGGATTCGCTGTTTTACTTCCGGAATAACCACCTCGGAGCAAATGTCAACCTCTTCCGGAATTCCGAATCGCATATCCCATAAATAAACTCGCGTCTGATCATCCTGATAGGAAGGTAACATTTCAAAAATTCTGCTTCCTACATAGAATTTCGCCAGTCCTCCCAAATTACTGTTCGGAGCTTCGATTTTGAGAATATTTCCCTGATAATCAACTTGAGCGCGTTGAGGAGTTGCTGCCAAATTCACAAAAAACTCCTGGTCTTTTCCCAAAAGCTTGAAGTCTATTTTTCGCTCATTTCCGTAAGCATCTCGCAAGCGAAGTTGATAATTCACTCGCTCTCCAATGCCAGCTTCGAGATGGCCAGTAACGGGAGTTTTTGGGAAAAAATAATCAAACTTCAACTCCGGCTGGAAATAAAGTTTGGTGAATCGGTTTTGGTGGGTATGGAGTAAGAATTGCCGCGTGAAATTAAAATCTACCTTATCCACTGACATGGAAAAGGTCAAGGAGTCGTTTTTCCAAAGCTCGAAGTGGGGGAAACCATTTCTGTTACTTGCCCCATCCAGCTGATCAAAACTTCTAATTTCCACGCCAACTCTTCCGGTTATTTCTATGGTTTGAGGAATGGAATAATGAGTCCCGTTTTTCACTAAGGTAAATTCTCTTCTTGCAAATTCCCCATTGATTCTCGAATTGATATCCAAAGGAACGAGGGCGATGGTCTGCGGAGTAGGAGGGATATTGTCCAGAATTTCAGGAAAGCCAAATTGGAGTGGATCCATGGCTCGATCGAGGCTGTCTCGGATTTCGAAATGTAAGTGAGGACCACCGGAGCTTCCGGAATTACCTCCGTTAGCGATCAGCTCTCCTTTTTTTACAGGCAATTCTCCAGGTGCAGGCATGAGTTCCAACTCATTCACCTGTCGTTTATACATCTCTTCGATGATGTAGCGCTGTAGCTTGGGGATGAAATTGCGAAGATGTCCATAGACCGTGATATGTCCAGTTGGATGCTTGAGGTAAATGACATTTCCATAGCCGTAGGTGGAGATTTTGATTCGATGAACCCATCCGTCAGCTGCGGCATAAATTGGTTCGCCTTCCACTCCTCCAAACTTGTAGTCCAAGCCCGTATGAAAGTGATTAGGGCGAAGTTCAGAGAAATTTCCAGAAAGGTAATTTCTTCCTCCAGGTTTGACTGGGGAACGGAAATAATCCTGAATGATCTCCTGAGACCTAGCGCTTAGGATGGAAAGGAAAAAGACGACAAGAAAGTTGGAAAAAGCCTTATTTAACTTCAAAGTCCAGCATTTTTTGGTTTTGGATAAATCCTTCCAAGTGATCTCCAATTTGAACCGGGCCTACGCCGGCAGGGGTTCCTGTATAAATTAGATCTCCTTTCTTAAGTGTGAAAAATTGGGAAACATATTCGATGACGGTGCCGAAGTCAAATAGCATTAAGCTGGTATTTCCCTTTTGCCGCAATTCTCCATTTATCGTCAAATGAAAATCCAGATTTTCCAGAGATTCAATATCCGAAACAGGCATAAAGTCACCAATTGGAGCCGAGCCATTGAATGCCTTGGCAATTTCCCAAGGAAGGCCTTTTGCTTTGCATTGATCTTGAAGGTCACGAGCAGTAAAATCAATTCCAAGGCCGATTTCTTCAAAGTATCGGTTGGCAAATTTTTTCTGAATGTATTTACCCTCTTTGCTGATTTTCAAAACCAGCTCAACTTCATGGTGAATGTTTTTTGAGAAATCAGGAAAGAAGAACGGTGCACCATTTTTCAAAAGTGCTGTATCCGGTTTTAGAAAGACAACAGGATTGCCCGGTTTTTCATTTTTAAGTTCTTCAATATGAGCCGCATAATTTCGGCCTATGCAAATGATCTTCATAGATTTGAATGAATTATCAAGGAATAAAATTAATGGATTCGGCTAGGGATTCTTCGAATTCGACCAACTTTCTGAGGAATGGTTGAAAGCATGGATTGGCTGCTGGATGAATTAAACCCTTCCTGTCAATCAACTTCCATAAAGCGGATTAATTCCCTTCCCTCTGAATCGAAAAAGACTAGTTCCTTATCTTCAATTTTATAAGTTCTCGTCTCAATCAGAGCCTTGCTTAATTCCTGTTCGGTTGTCATATCAGGACACGCCATCATCGTAGTTGCACCGGGACTTAATATTAATTTCTCTCCATCATTTTCAAGGATTTCTCCTCGGATTGTATTACAACTCAAGTTCCCGAAATAGGTGTTTTCACTCGCATTGAATTCAAAAATCAAGTCCTCCCCACTTTTTAAATCCTGTAGGAATTCGGTCTCTCCAACTTTGATGACTTTCCAGCTATTCGTTAGCCGAAGACTTGGATCAGTTAGCTTTTGAATCAGTTCTAAAAGCTTGTAAACTTTGGATGAGGCATCGGCAGGAATGGGCTCAGCTTTATCAGAAACAAGGACTTTTATTTTGTAAAGATTTCCTGGCTCGTAATCAAAACCTTCAATTTGATCATAGAAAAGTTGCCAGTTTTGCCTATCCAATTCTTCTCCTTTAAATATCTGATAACAGGTTTGTGGACCCACCCCTGTACATTCAACTTTGGCTGAATTGATCCACCAAGTTTCAACGGTCCCTTCAGGTTGGGATTGACAAGCAATTAGGAGCAGAAAAGAAATAGCTAGGAAAAGAAGGTTTTTCATGGGTTTGGATAGATGGTAACAATATGGTCAAATAGCTTATCGGTCCAGCGTTCATAGACTTTTCCACTTGGGTGGAGGTCATCAGGAGCGACCATCTCAGGTTGGTTGCCAATCGCTCGATAATTCTCAGTGATATCAATAAATTTCACTCCAAACTTGTTGCATATTGCTTTCTTGGTGTCGTTGTAGGCATCGATTTCTGCTTTGACTTTTTCCTGATTTGTGCCTCGCTTGCTTGCAAAAGGAGTCACACCCCAGTCTGGAATAGATAGCACTACTACGTGATCGGGAAGATTTCCTGCAAATCCTATCGCTCTTCTCAACATTTGCTCAAAGTCAACCCGAAACTCATCAACGGATCTACCTCTGTATTGGTTGTTGACACCGATTAAAAGCGTGACTAGATCATATGGTTCTCCAGTCGGAGCTGCTTGATTGATACCATCATCGAGTTCATCCACAGTCCAGCCCGTCTTTGCAATGATTTCAGCATCAAGCCAAGGGGTGGAGGTTTCCTGGTTAAGCCTTCGGACTAATTGATTCGGATAGCGATCCTCTTCTGATACGCCTTCTCCAATCGTGTAACTATCCCCTAAAGCCAAATAGCTTTTACTTTCGATTTTCATTCCCGTAAATTCAGTTTCGCTGCTTTTAGGACCAGAAGGATTGCAGGCTGCAAACCCTAAAATAAATCCGGCTAAATGCATCCATTTCATGACTCTTTAAAAATTGGTTCTTTCAATGTAAAATTACCCATTTCAGCATTCATTTCCACCAGTGCTCCATGTGGTACGATAAACTGTTTGGAAATGTGACCGATCATGGCTCCACTATAAGCCGGGATTTTTAATGGGAGTATATAATCATCCAAAACTTGATCTACTGTCAAACTACCATATCCGCCGCCCGGTTCACAATCATTGCATTGGCCGAAAATGAACCCTTTGATTTTGTCTAAAGTTCCATTCAAGCGCAAGGTACTCATCATCCGATCGATTCTGTAGGGATCTTCTCCAATGTCTTCAATGAATAAAATAGCATTCTGAAAATCAGTGTAATAAGGAGTTCCTGATAAAGCTGTGAGTACAGTAAGATTTCCACCAAGAATTCGTCCACTGACTGTCCCGGGATAAAGTGTTTGAATTCGATTTGACTTGATGACTAAGTCGTCTCCCTTGGTTTGCTCATTTTGAAATTGAAGCAATTCCTGATCGAAGAAAAGCTGCTCAAATTGTTTGACATTGAAGCTGTTCCAGCTTCCGGTACCGTTTGGACCATGAAAGGAAATTAAACCTGTTTGGGAAAAAATGGCCTGATGTAAAGCGGTGATATCGGAGTAGCCTAGGAGAGGTTTTGGGTTTTTTTTGATTAAGGAATAATCAATCAATGGTAAAATCCGAGCTGCCCCCGAACCACCTCTGATACAGATGATGGCTTTTACCTCTGGATCAGCAAACATGCTGTTTAAATCTGCAGCCCGTTCCTCATCTGTACCTGCCAAATAACCTCGGCGATTCTGCAAGTTTTTACCTAATTTGACTTTAAAGCCTAGGGCTTCCATTGCCTCTTTGGCGAAGGTAAATTGCATCCGGTCGGCTGTTGCTGCCGAAGGACTAATCAATCCTACTGTATCGCCTTTTTTAATCGGGTTTGGGTAACGGGGTTTTTTCGCGAATTCATCTTTTTCGATGGAAAATCCCATAAATGGAAGACTCGCTGCCGCAATTCCTAAACTTTTTATAAAGGTTCTTTTTTGCATGGGGACTGGATTTGGATAATGGTTATTTCATTATTTCGAAAAGGAAAGGGCAAAATACCAATAAATCGAATGTTTTGCTTAGAGCATGTTCCGAAGCATCACGAGGACTTTTTCCATTTCCCGACGAACTTCGGAGGCTTTCCAAGGATAGTTGGAATTCATAAATGAAAAAGCGTACTGTTTGCCGCTTTTGCATTTGATTAGCCCCACCAAACTGTGATTATTGCTCATGGTACCGGTTTTGGCAAATATGTAAGGGGTGGGAGCTTTGTATTCATTTTCTATTGTTCCAGAAACTCCTCCAGTCGGCAATAAGTCCAAAAGCATTTCATCAGGGACGATTCGATACAATTTTTCAAATAGAGCTATCATCGTACGGGGAGTGAATAAATTGTATCGACTTAAACCACTCCCATCCACCCAAATAGGTCCGTCAGGAAGATCATATAGGTAGTTTTCAATCAAATATTCAATGGTTCGTTCAGTATCGATTTCTCCAAAAAGTCGATCTGAAACCATGAAAAGCAATTGCTCTGCAAGAAAATTGTCGCTTTCCAGCATCATTTCTTTGAGAATGGGAAAAAGGGGAGTACCTCTCCAAACTTCATGGTCATCAGGAAGACTGTCTGCTTGATAAATCCATTTTTTTCCGGTTTCATCTGCTGCTAACTCAATGAATAATTCGGGTGAGGTTATAAGAGGTAAGTAGTCTTCTCTTCCTCGATAGAAATCAGGATTGTAGTAAAATTCATTTTTGTGAAAATCCCGCTCCATATCCTTGATTTCCCTTTTGGTAGAATGGATTTTACTTTGAAATTTTTTTGGGAAAACCTGAGGATTTCTCTTTCCGGGAAAAATGTGGAGTAAATTCCCGTGAATTGGAAGGCTACTTCGTTCGGCAGAATAATAGTACAAATAATCATCCCACTGCCAACCCAAGCCCCAAGCAGGGGATTTTACATTGGCATCTGAAAATTGGATAACGGAATAGGGAGCGAAGAACTCTTCGAAGTCAGGTTGGGGAAGATTCAGGTAATTCCAGCTAGGATCTCCTGAACCCCAAACTTTCAATGTGTCTCCTGAAACGACATATCGCAAAGTCTGAGTAGAATCATTCAATATCAGTAAACTTGCGAAAAGTGTAAAAAGCTTAGTAGTCGATGCAGGAGTGAATCTGATTTGAGAGTTTTTTTCAAAAAGAACCTGCTGAGAATCCAAATCATATAATACAAAACCTGTCAAATGCCCACCAAAAAAGCCCGTTTCCTGGAATGCATTCTCAACCCTTTCATACTGACTTCTAGAAAGCTGAGAATAACTTGGAATGGCAGAAAATAAAAGCCCAAAAATCAGAAGGTATACCTTGGCTTTCTGATACATTTATTTGTTCTTTTTCATAGCCCAAAAAAGCCCCAGCCAACCCAGAATAAATGCAACTCCGCCGATTGGAGTGATCGCGCCTAGCCAAGTAATTCCGAAAATAGAGAGAATGTATAAGGATCCGGAAAAGATAATAATTCCGATCAATAGGTTAATCGCTGAGAAGTTGAGTCCTCTCCAATCAGGCTTGAGGACTGCTAATATTCCTACCAAGAATATTGCTAGAGAATGGTAAAAGTGGTATTTCACTGCTGTTTCAAACGTATCAACCCGTCCATTTTTCAAAAGTGTAGCCTCTAGGCCATGTGCTCCAAAAGCCCCAATTGCCACGGCAAGTGCTCCCAAAATTGCAGCTAGTTGGATGATTTGCTTTCCGTTCATACAGATAAAATAGGTTTGAGGATAAAAGATGATGAAAAATTCAATTAATAGTTTCTTGCTCCGAAAATAGCTGAACCGATTCGGACCATGGTGCTACCTTCTTCCTGAGCTATGAGGTAATCCCCGCTCATTCCCATGGATAATTCTTCCAATTGTACGAAATCAGGAAGGTCTTTGGTTTTGAGCTCTTCGAAAAGATTTTTCAGTCCTCTGAATTCCTTTCTGATTTGCTCTTCATTTTCGGTGAAAGTCGCCATTCCCATCAAGCCTCGGATGATGACATGTTCAAGTTGCTGAAATTCCGGGTCTGTGAGCATTTCTTCCAATTCATTTTTGTCAAAACCGAATTTACTTTCCTCCTCAGCTATATGGATTTGAAGTAAAACTGGAATTTTCCGCCCTACTTTTTTGCCTTGTTTTTCGATTTCTTTTAGTAATTTGAAGGAGTCTACTCCATGGATCAAATGGACAAATGAGGCGATGTACTTGACTTTGTTTCGCTGCAAATGACCAATCATGTGCCATCGCACATCATCTGGCATTTGCGGTTGTTTTTCTTGGATTTCCTGAACTTTATTTTCTCCAAAATCCCTAATTCCAGCATTATAAGCCCGCATCAATAGCTCTACCGGTTTGGTTTTACTTACTGCAACCAGTTGGCATTGAGGGTTTTTGAATGAATTTTTTACCGCTTCAAGGTTTGCTTTGATATCCATTTTCTATTTTTAGAATAAGATTTTTAGAAAAACAGCCTCAACAAAGATATGGCGATCATCAGTACTTTGCTAAAAAAAGGGGTTCGGCTGGGAGAAAGTTTGGAGGTGCCGGATAGCAATTCTTGTTTGTGGTTTTTAATAGCATAAAAGTAAATTTTTAGATAAATAGATGACTAATAGAATTTTTATTTAAACCAGTTTCAGTGGATTAATATTCACTAATTAGTTTATAGTCAGTCTATTCCACGATTTTTTGTAACTTAAATGCTAACCTTTTTATTCACTATTACCTTTTAAGATATGGATTCGAAATATGGATTTTTGAAAATGAACCTTGCGGAATTTGAAAATTGGATCAATTCCCAACGAATCGCTCGGACAATTCTCTATGTTCAACAGCATCATACCTGGGTTCCAAATTATTCCCATTTCAATGGAAATAATCATTTTGAAAGGCAATTAGCCATGAAAAACCATCATGTGGGATCAAATGGATGGAGTGATATCGGCCAGCATTTTACGATTTTTCCGGATGGAATGATTGTGACGGGTAGATCTCTAGAAGCAACTCCGGCCTGTATATACGGAAATAATCAGCATTCAATCTGCTTTGAGCATTTGGGGAACTTTGATATTGGTGGGGATCAAATGACAAATGAACAGCGAAACTCCATCATTCGAACAACTGCCTTGATTTGTCAGAAATTCAATCTTCCCGTAAATCCCATCAATATTATTTACCATCATTGGTTTGAATTAGGTACGGGAAGAAGAAATGATGGTTCGGGGAATAATAAATCCTGTCCGGGTACTAACTTCTTTGGTGGTAATAAGGTGCAGGATTTTAATCAAAACTTTGCTCCTTTGATACAGCGGGAGCTTTCAGGAAATCCCCTTCCGCCTGTACCATCTGATCTTCGGTATGGAGTTGTTACGGCAAACCTTTTGAATGTTCGGGTTGCTCCCACAGGTTCAGCAGCTAAGGCTAGTGACCGGAATCCAGTGGCTCGGGGTGCTGTTCTTCGAATCTATGATGAGGTGAACAACTGGCTAAAAATCTCTAGAAGCCAATCGCATTGGGTGTATAATCGGTATGTGGAGGAAGTAAAAAGAGCAACTGTCAATGCCTCAGTGCTTCGAGTGAGAAGTGGGCCCGGGACTTCTTATTCAATTGTAGGAAACCTGCCCAAATCCGAGGAAGTGTTTATTTCTGAGGAAAGTAATGGCTGGTGTAAGTTGGCACTAGAAGAAAAATGGCTGAGTAAGCAATACTTGGATTTCGTGGCATAATATCTATCCTAAGAATTTTTTAAGAAGCATAAAAAATCCCCTTAGTGAAGGCTAAGGGGATTTTTATAATAGGCCTAAATGGTTTAAAGATATTTCTCAACTGGAACGTAATCCATTCCGAATGCATCAGCTACAGCTTTGTAGACAATGTCTCCGTTGATCACGTTCAAACCTGGAACCAATTCCTTGTTTTCCTGAGCTGCTTTTTTCCATCCCTTATCTGCCAATTGAATAGCATAAGGTAGGGTAGCATTTGTCAAGGCTAGGGTAGAAGTATAAGGAACAGCACCTGGCATATTAGCAACGCAGTAGTGGACTACATCGTCGATGATGAAAGTTGGGTTTTCGTGTGTAGTTGGCTTACAAGTTTCGATACATCCGCCTTGATCCACTGCCACGTCAACAAGCACAGTTCCTGGCTTCATGTCTTTCAACATGTCACGAGTGATCAAGTGAGGTGCTTTTGCACCTGGAATCAACACTGCACCGATGATCAAATCAGCAGACTTAATCATTTCACGGATATTGTACTCATTAGACATCATGGTGTTCACATTGGCAGGCATGACATCATCCAAGTAACGCATACGTGGAAGAGAAACATCCATGATGGTGACATCTGCGCCTAATCCGGCTGCCATCCAAGCAGCTTGAGTACCAACAACACCGCCTCCTAAAATCAATACTTTGGCAGGCAATACCCCAGGCACCCCACCCAAAAGGATTCCTCGTCCTTTTAGAGGTTTTTCTAGGTAGTTTGCACCTTTTTGGATAGCCATTCTACCGGCCACTTCAGACATAGGGACTAAAAGAGGTAGGCTTCTGTCAGCTTTTTCTACAGTTTCATAAGCCAAACAAACCGCTTTGCTCGCAACCATTGCCTTGGTAAGAGGCTCGTAAGAAGCAAAGTGGAAATAGGTGAACAAAAGTTGATTTTCCTTAATTAAGGCATATTCAGGTTCAATTGGCTCCTTTACTTTAATAATCATCTCTGCGATTTCGTAGGTCGCTTCAATGGTAGGTAGGATTTTTGCTCCTGCGGCTTCGTAAGCTTCATCAGAAAATCCACTTCCTTCTCCAGCTGTATGCTGTACGTAAACAGTATGGCCTCTTTTTACCAATTCCTTCGCTCCTGCAGGAGTAAGAGCAACTCGGTTTTCATTGTTTTTGATTTCCTTTGGAACACCTATTATCATGGCTAGCTTGATTTGGATTTATATTGGCGCAAAGATAATCAGGGAGAGGGTTAGGAATGCAATTTTTAGAATAGTATTTGGTATGATTTTGAAAAATTTTAAAAATCAGAATAATATTTCTCTGGCAAGGAATTACTTGTATAATATTTCAAAATATAAATTTTAAAAGGTAAAAATTCTGAGAATTATTTTTGGGAAAAGCGCTGATAGACAGAATAATACAGAGGTTTTATTGTCGGATTTTTCTTATATAAAAATGAAATAAGCAGAATTTTATTCTGAAATAGCTTTTATAAACATTGTAATTCAAAATTTTTGATTGAATTTATATTATCTGGATATTTGCAAAATAGATGCTTTTGGTTATTTTTGATTTCGGAGAAATTCCATCAAAACCCAAAATAACTTTAGAATAGATTCGAATGGCAATAGTAGAGAAAAGCGCGAAGAAAGTACAGGACTCCCAAGCTGATCGAGAAGCAGTATTGAATGATTTCCGAATTGCCCTATTGAGTAGGCATGCTTCCTTGATGGGTAGAAAGGAAGTTTTCATGGGGAAGGCCAAGTTTGGAATTTTTGGAGACGGAAAGGAATTGGCTCAAATCGCCATGGCAAGAGCCTTTAAGAAAGGTGATTTCCGGTCCGGTTACTACCGAGATCAGACTTTTATGCTTGCTTTAGGTGAATTGACTGTTCAGCAGTACTTCGCTCAACTTTATGCGCATACTAATGTGGAAGCCGAGCCTGCAAGTGCAGGTCGCTTGATGAATGGGCACTTTGCAACCCGTTCGCTAAATGAAGATGGTTCCTGGAAATCTTTGACAGATCGCTATAATTCTGCTGCTGATATTTCTCCGACAGCAGCTCAAATGCCGAAGCTTCTCGGACTTGCCTTTGCTTCTAAGCTCTACAGACAAAATAAGGATCTCAAGAAGTTTAAAGACTTTTCAATCAATGGAAATGAAGTTGCCTGGGGCACAATAGGAAATGCCTCAACTTCAGAGGGGATGTTTTTTGAATCCATCAATGCAGCAGGAGTACTACAGGTTCCAATGGTCACTGCCATTTGGGATGATGGTTTTGGTATATCTGTGCCACAAGAATTCCACACTACAAAAGGGAGTATTTCAGAGGTTTTAGCTGGGTTTCAGCGAACTGAAGAAAAACCCGGTTTTGAAATCATTAAAGTGAAAGGCTGGGATTATGAAGGCCTTTTCAATGCATTTGCGAAAGCTGGTGAGATTGCCAGAAAAGAACATGTTCCAGTTTTAATCCATGTGGAGGAGATGACTCAGCCACAGGGTCACAGTACTTCCGGTTCGCACGAACGATACAAATCTAAGGAGCGTCTGGATTGGGAGAAAGAATGGGATTGTATTAAAAAATTCAGAGAATATATCCTTTCTAGAGATTTGGCTTCAGCTGATGAACTGGATAGAATAGATGCGGAAGCGAAAGCTCAGGTCAAAAAAGAAAAAGAAGCTGCCTGGTCTGCATTCATGGGTGAAATCAAAGAGGAATTGTCAGAGGCAGTTGCTTTGATCCGTGAAGCAGCTAAGGATAGCAATCGAAAAGTAGTTTTGGACCAATTGGCTCAGGACCTTTCAAAAACCATCAATCCAATTCGGAAGGATGTGATTTCTACCGTACGAAAGGCTTTGTTCAATTTACGATTTGATCAGAGTGAAGGAAAAACAAAGCTTCACAACTGGTACGAGCAGCAGCAGGAAAAGAACTTGGAGCGCTACAGTAGTCACTTGTATTCTGAGTCTGCTTGGTCAGCTCTTCAGGTACAGGAAGTTTCTCCGGTTTATTCAGAAAATACAGCACTTGTCGATGGAAGAGAGGTTTTACAAGCTTTCTTCGATTACAAATTAGGGCAAGATCCACGATTCTTTGCTTTCGGTGAGGATGTTGGAAAAATTGGAGATGTAAATCAGGCTTTCGCCGGTTTGCAGGCAAAATATGGTGAGCTTAGAGTGTCAGATACCAGTATTCGTGAATGTACTATAATTGGTCAGGGTATTGGTACTGCTTTGCGAGGCTTACGTCCGATTGCCGAAATTCAATACTTGGATTATTTGCTTTATGGTCTTCAGATGCTTTCTGATGACTTAGCTTCTTTACAATATCGTACTAAAGGTGGTCAGAAAGCCCCATTAATCGTTCGTACTCGAGGCCATCGATTGGAAGGAGTATGGCATGCCGGTTCTCCAATGGGAATGATTCTTTCAACGCTTCGTGGGATGCTTGTTTGCGTTCCTCGCGATATGACCCAAGCCGCAGGAATGTATAACACTTTACTTCAATCTGATGATCCTGCAATTGTGATAGAATGTCTAAATGGATACCGGTTGAAGGAGAGACTTCCTGAAAATATGGGAGAATACACCGTGCCGATGGGTAAGCCTGAAGTTCTTCGCGAAGGAAAAGATGTGACTGTGGTAACCTATGGTTCTATGTGTAGAATTGTGATGGAGGCTGCAGAAGAACTTTCTTCTATGGGTATTGAATTGGAGGTGATCGATGTTCAGACTTTGATTCCATTTGATCGATTTGGTGTGATCGGAGAGTCTGTGAAGAAGACCAATCGGGTACTTTTTGCTGATGAGGATGTTCCTGGAGGAGCATCTGCTTATATGCTACAGCAATCGATAGAAGGTCAGCAACTGTTTAAATTCTTGGATTCCGAACCTCAAACTTTAGCAGCAAAAGCGCATAGACCGGCTTATTCTTCAGATGGTGATTATTTCTCCAAGCCAAGTGCGGATGATGTTGTTGAAAAAGTTTACAACTTGATGCATGAGGTAAATCCGAAGAAATTCCCAAGACTTTAATAAAAAGAATAAGGAGACTTTCTTATTAATGACTTATGTCAGCTTGAGCGAAGTAGAAACATTTCTAAATCAATTAGAAAAGAATTTGACTTCGCTCAGTCTGATACAACTATTTTAAGACAGTCTCCTTTTTTATGGTGTGTTTCTAGTGATTTGTCTAAGTGTTACAGCGTCACTGGAAACTTCATTGCTTCGATTTAATTGCCTGTCCTGAATTTGGATGTCAATTCTGATGGTGTCATTTCTGAAAATGGACTCCCAACCTGAAGACAACATAGCATATTTGATATTTCCCTCTACTGCCTGACCTTCATCGCTGTTTAAAATTCTCGGAAAGCGGCCATTGAAGGTGGTGTAAAAAGGAGGATCTTCCCATCGGAATTCAGTAAACTGACCATTTCTTTTGATGAAGAATTTTACAAAAATATTGTACTGATTGGGGTTCTGCTTTACCCAAATCGTGTCTTTTACCACCTGATTGTTGATAATTGGATCAATCACCCAGTCGATAGGATTGTAGTTAGGGGCTTCTGGCGGGCGAGTGGAATAAGTGATTAAATTTCCTGCAACATTTCGCTGATATTCCAGTGCATTAAAGGGCGGATTAATATCCGTAGAAGAAAGTCCCAAATCTCCCTCGGCGTCCTGAAAGTCAATCCCAATAATCAAAGAGTCTGGACCCGAAGTGGGAACGTACTCCAAAGATTCAAATGTTATTGACGGAGTGGATGGGAAATTTTCAGGTGGGTTGACACAGCTACTTACCAAAAGAATGGAAAAGAATATACCTGAAAGTCTGTTGAAACGCATGTGGCGAATTAATTTAGTAGCGGAATAGTTTTCCTATCCGATTTGATGCAAATTATAAAACGATGCAGGATTTTAAAAGTTTTTCGGAAAAGCTAACAGATTTGAAGGAATCTGATTTTGAAAAATTGGCTTTGGAACTTTTTCACTTTCAGGCCAAGGCGAATCCTGTTTATAAGAGCTATTTGGAAGCACGTCAAATTCAGCCTGAAAAAATCACATTATTATCTGATATTCCATTTATTCCCATTCGTTTTTTTAAAGAGTTTCCAGTTGTTTGTGCTCCTTTGGAAAGCTTTGAAGGGGAGTTTACCAGTTCGGGAACAACCGGCATGATAAGCAGTCGACATTATTTCTGGTCAAAGGATTGGTATTTAAAGCATGCATTACAATTATTCGAAAAGGAATATGGCGCTATAAAAAACTTCCATGTGCTAGCTCTTTTGCCAGCTTATTTGGAGCGGCAAGGAAGTAGCTTAGTGGCTATGGCTGATCATTTCATTCAGCAATCAGAATCTCCTCATTCAGGATTTTATTTATACAATCAGGATGAGCTTCTCAAAAAGCTTGATGAGTTGAGGGGAGATAGAAAACAGGTTCTTTTGCTTGGTGTAACATTCGCATTGCTTGATTTGGCTGAGTCTGGTAAGAGCTTTTCACCAATGAAAAATCTTCTTGTTATGGAAACGGGAGGAATGAAGGGGAGAAGAAAGGAAATGATCCGGGAGGAGGTTCATGATATTTTAAAATCTTTTTTCCAGGTCTCAACTATCCATTCTGAATATGGAATGACTGAATTGATGTCTCAAGCATATTCCAAAGGTCAAGGGATTTATACGCTTCCTTCTTGTATGCGCGTTATGATTCGGGATATCAATGATCCTTTCAGCTGGTCAACTCGATCACAAGGTGGAATTAATGTAATTGATTTAGCAAATTTTCATTCTTGCGCATTTATTGAGACGCAGGATTTGGGAAGGATTAATGAAAAAGGAGAGTTGGAAGTCTTGGGTCGAATAGATAATTCTGAAATCCGCGGGTGTAATTTATTGGTGCAGTAATTGTTAGAATACAATTAATTAGACATATTTGATTTTAAAACTATAGAATACATGAAAAAATTAGCCACGATTGCCTTGTTGATTGGAGTTCTTGCATTGGGAGCTTGCGCTTCCAGTAAGCCATGTCCAGCATACGCAAAAGGAGACACCGTTGAGAGATCAAATGGATAAAAAAATGCTGACTTTTAGTAGTCAGCATATTTTTTAATGTCATTCAGACTGATAGGTTCTTCACCGAGTATCACTAGTCTTTCCACTACATTTCGTAATTCTCGAATATTTCCTGTCCAAGGATATTCTTGGAGTTTTTTGAGTGCTTCGGAACTGATGTTTCGTTTGGCTTCCCCGCTTTCCTGTGCAATATCCTGAAGGAATTTTTCCACCAAAAGAGGAATATCGTCGATCCGATCTTTCAAGGCTGGAACTTGGATGACAATCACACTCAATCGGTGATAAAGGTCTTCCCGGAAATTCCCTTCTTCGATTTCTTTTTTCAAATCCTTGTTGGTAGCTGCCAGTACGCGCACATCAACTTTTATGTCTTTATCGCTTCCGACGCGATTAATCAGGTTTTCCTGCAAAGCCCGAAGAACTTTGGATTGAGCTGAAAGCGACATATCCCCAATCTCATCCAGGAAAAGTGTTCCTCCTTGTGCCTGTTCAAATTTCCCGGCTCTTTGTTTATGAGCTGAGGTGAAAGCCCCTTTTTCATGTCCAAAGAGTTCTGATTCGATCAATTCGGATGGAATTGCTGCACAATTGACTGCGACAAAAGGCTGAGTGGCACGATTACTCTTTTGATGAATCCAATGAGCTACCAATTCCTTTCCTGTTCCATTAGGACCTGTAATCAAGACCCGGGCTTCTGTTGGAGCTACTTTTTCAATGGTTTCTTTGACCTGGATGATTGCTTTAGATTCACCCACCATGTCAAATTTCTTGGAGAGTTTTTTCTTTAAAACCTTGGTTTCTGTTACGAGATTCTTTTTCTCCAGTGCATTCCTAACAGTCAATAAAAGCCTGTTAAGATCCGGCGGTTTTGGAATGAAATCGAAGGCACCTTTTTTAGTAGCTTCAACTGCAGTTTCAATGCTTCCATGAGCCGAAATCATGATAAACTGGGGAGATTTTCCTAGTTCTTTAGCATGAGTAAGAACTTCGATGCCATCCATTTTGGGCATTTTGACATCACAAAGGACTAGATCAAAATCCTCATTCTTAATTTTTTCGAGTCCGGCTTCACCATCGCTGGCTTCCGATACCTCAAAATTTTCATATTCTAGAATTTCCCGAAGAGTGGCTCTGATGACTTTCTCGTCATCAATGATCAAGATTTTTGACATAAAGACTAAGATAGAAAGAAATGTGCAAGTCTGTAAGCCGGGTTCTGTCATCTTCATCCCAAATGGGAGAGATGGTCTGTCATTTATCTAGCCCTGACTTCACAGTCAAGGTCTATCGATCTACCCACCCCGGAATTCTGCCGAAACAGAAATCGAACGAGCAGCTCTTTGCCCGAGGCCTATTTGATCTTTCAACCCATAAGGTTTACCCTGCCCTCAATGTCACCACGGAGGCGGTGGGCTCTTACTCCACCTTTTCACCCTTATCCCGATAGCTATCGAGACGGTATATTTTCTGTGGCACTATCTGTAAACTGATCGTCACCAATCAGTCCCCTTCCCGTTAGGAAGTATGGCGCTCTATGTTGCCCGGACTTTCCTCCTTTCAATCCCGAAAGAATCGAGAAAGAACGGCGACAGACCGACTTGCACAGTGCAAATAACGTGAAATTTTATCATTTGATTCCTGTTAAAAAACCTTTTCAAAATCATGGGTTTTAGGTGGTATGGCCGTGTTTTTGGATTCTTCAGTTTGGTGATTATTTCTTTTTGAAAAAAAATATAAAAAAATCAAAGCATCTGAAAACCTTTTGTCTTAAGTGATGTTTCTATTTCCAAAGGCTAAAAATAGCTTTTCTTCATAGTGCTGGGTTGAGCCGCTCCTGACAAGGAGCGGTTCTTTTTTTATCCAATGCCAAACGATTCAAAGCTCTTTTGATAATTCTGATCAATAAGCTTTCCTTGAAGAATAATTACCTTTGTAGAAATAAAAAAATGAAATGATTCTAGTAGGGAATGCCGTCTTGTCGGATGATATAAAAGAGAATTTTTTTGTCTGTGATTTGGAAGCTTGTAAGGGGGCTTGCTGTGTTGAAGGCGATGCCGGTGCTCCTCTTGAAGAAGAAGAAACAAAGATTCTGGAGGAAATTTATCCTAAAGTCAAAGAATACTTATCTCCTGAAGGAATTGAGATTATTGAAAAGCAGGGAACTTGGGTGATCGATAAAGATGGGGATAAGGGTACGCCCACAATCGGGGACAATCGGGAATGTGCCTATGCAATCTATGATGAACGAGGAATTCTGAAATGCGGAATAGAGCAAGCTTATTTACAAGGTAAAACTGATTTCAAAAAACCTATTTCCTGTCATCTTTATCCCATTCGAATTACAAAATATGGTGATTTTGATGCGGTTAACTATGATCGATGGCATATTTGCGATCCTGCCTGTCAATTGGGTCAAAGTCTTCAAGTTCCGCTTTATAAATTTTTGAAAGATGCGCTGGTTCGTAAATACGGAGAGGACTGGTACGAGGAACTGCTTAGAGAAATCGAAGGAGCTTGAAATAAAAAAATCCAATGAATTCATTTCTATATAAGAATTCATTGGATTTCTATTTAGAGAGAAAATTCTAATTCTTTCCCTTTTAAACCTTGATATAAATCTTCTTTTTATCCATCCAAAGGCCTATCAACCAAATCAATAACATGTAGGAGATAGCAAAAAGGAAGGAAGCATTTTTAGGGCCAAGCCAACTAGTAAAGGCTTTAGCATAGATAAATCCTTTGAGTGAAGTGTCTCCAACAGGAATCATGGAGAATATTGAAATCACGATGCCAGAACATACATAAAGAATCAGTGGATTTCTTCCGAATACTTGGAAGAAGTATGTCCAAGAAACCGAGTTTTTAACCTCAATTAGGAAAACTAAGGCGGCTAAAAGTATCAAATCCCAACCCACTGTTAAGATTACATAAGAGCTAGTCCAGATTTTCTTATTGATTGGAAAGCCAAGATCCCAAAGATAACTTAATGCTATCATCACGATACCTGAAATAAGCAAAGTCCGTACAGTGGAAAGGTTATTTCCTCTTTTTTGGATCATTTTTCCTACAATAAAACCTGCTAATACATTGACTATAGAAGTCAATGTGCTCAGGATTCCTTCTGGATCAAATGGGATTCCTTCACCCATATACATTCTGTCTTCACCAACAAGAAGTAGATCGAGTTTAATCGCTGCATTACCAGTGAGACCATAAGGATCGCCAGAATCTCCAAAGAAATACATGATAGGCCAGTAAAGGAGTAAGGCACCTACTGAAAAAATCCAACCAGTTCTAACTCCACCATAATACAAGATTAATGCAGCGAAGAAGTATGATAGGGCAATTCGCTGCAATACTCCAAATAATCTTACTTCAGTGATATTGATAAATGTGATGGCGCCTGATTCTGTGTATTCGTAAAAAGGAAAGGCGTTGAGCAACCACCCAATCACGAAAATTAAAACAGCTCTTTTTCCAACTTTTCTAAAAAAAGCTCCTTTAGACATTTCGGAAAGCTTTTTCATGGAGAAGCTCATAGCATTTCCAACCACGAAAAGGAAAGTAGGAAATACTAAGTCGGTAGGAGTGAAGCCATGCCAGTCGGCATGAGCTAGAGGGCCATATAAATTGGACCAACTACCAGGAGTGTTTACAATGACCATGAACGCGATGGTCATACCTCGAAGGACGTCCAGGGCTAGGTAGCGTTGCCCAAGTCCCGATCGAATAGGGATTTCAGTCATGATGGTTTATTGTTCTTTAGGTTAGGTGATTTTGATCTCAAGTTAAAATATTATCTTGTTTTTCATTTCTATCTGAACTTTTGTTTTAAAAATACTGAAGTATGAAAAATATTTCCCCTGAAAATTTCCTCGCCAAACACCCTTTTAAACTGGATGATTATCCAACTCTGATTGATATCAAAATGTCAGATGAGAAGAAAAAGAAGATGCTTAATAAGTACAGGGAAGAATTGAGTAAGCATCAAGATACGCAGTATGCCCAGGGGAAATATGGAGTTTTGGTTTGTTTGCAAGGGATGGATACGGCTGGGAAGGATAGTTTGATTCGGGAGGTTTTTCAGGAGTTTAATCCACGAGGTGTAGTGGTACATAGTTTTAAAACACCCACTCCTTTAGAATTAAAACATGATTATTTGTGGCGGCATTATAATGCACTTCCAGAGCGAGGAAAATACTCTGTTTTTAATCGAACTCATTATGAAAATGTCTTGGTGACAAGGGTTCATCCCGAATACATTCTCAATGAAAATATTCCAGGAATTAACCAAATGGAAGATATAACGGAGGAGTTTTGGCAAAAGAGATTCGAGCAAATCCGGAATTTTGAATCCCATGTGGCAGCAAATGGAACAGTGATTTTTAAGTTTTTCCTTCATCTAAGTAAAGAAGAACAGCGAAAGCGTTTGTTGAGAAGGCTGGAAAATGAAAAACATAACTGGAAGTTTTCTCCTGGAGATTTAAAAGAGCGCTCTCTTTGGGAAAAATATCAGGAATGTTATCAGGAAGCAATTGCCGAAACTTCCGCTCCCCATGCACCATGGTACGTGATCCCAGCAGACGACAAGGATACCGCTCGTGTGATTGTAGCCAAGATTATCCATGATAAAATGACTTCAATGAAGGACATTGAAGTTCCGACACTTGAACCTGATATTTTGGCGAAATTGGACTACTACAAGAAAATGCTTACCAAAGAGCACGAATAAGAATTATAGGATTATTCAATGTTTATTTTACTGATTTTTATAAATTGAGGCTAATTGATTGATTTTTAATTCGTTGAGTTTTGCTGTTATGAAAAATTTACTCCTTCCTTTTTTACTTGTTTTTCTATTTGTTAAATGCTCCTGCAATCCAGACGGGGAACCAATAGTTGACCCAACAGTGCCAGAGCTAGAAGAGCTGGAAATTACCTTTAAGGATGTAAATGAATTTAAACCCTTGAAGCAGCTTCAGGAGTGTCAGGATTTTCAATCTGGAGCATGTAAAGGAGCTATTCAACAATTAAAGGCAAAGGTGGCTAATGAGCTGAAGAAAGAATTTTCTTTAAATATCGATCGAGATTCACTATTCATAAAAATGTCCTCGGGACAAGTCTCTGTTCTAGTCACGGATTTAGATCAAGCAACGAAGAAATCCATCATGGTTAAAGTTAATCAAAAGCCTGATAAATATGCAGCTCAAAATTCAATCGATATTCAGGGTAGGAGGCCTATGATGCAGTCCGCCTTTATTGAGCAAGGAAGAAGGCCTATGATGCAAGAGCAGCTACGCTATGATTCAAATGAAGGAACAAGCAAATTTATCCAACTCATACGCTCTGGAGAATCAACTTATCCAAATAAGGATACCAAAGTTTGGATAGTAGATACTGGGATTGATGTCAATCATCCTGATATAGCTTCTGTAGATGCTTCCCTCAGTAAGTCATTTGCGAAAAAGAATTCTGATCCTCTTACTGATGAATCAGGGCATGGAACATTTATAGCGGGTATCATTGGAGCAAGTAGCTCCGAAACCCCTGTTAATTATCATATGAATGGAGTGTATCCTGGAGCAAAAATGGTTTCTGTGAAGGTTTTTGATCAACAGCCAGGTCCAAACAAGTTTGCAAAAATTAAAGATGTCAAGACTACAGATAAGCGAGTAGAAATGGCCTTGGATTATATTTTAGTTAATGGAGTTGCTGGCGACATTGTCAATCTGAGTTTAGGAAAACCTGTAAGTGGGCCAAATTTGTGTAATTCCGGAAAATTAAATCAGGCCATAAAGGATTTGGTGGACGCAGGAATTTCTGTGGTTATGTCTGCAGGAAATGATGCAGAAGCATCTGAGGAAAATTTCCCAGGTTGTATAAATTATTCCAACAGCAATGGAGCTAGAACCTACACCATAGGATCAGTTCAAGGGGGAATTTCAGGCCAACCTTATCTCTACTCCTTCTTTTCAAATTATGATAATAGCGAAACGGATCGGATTATTGATTTTGTAGAACCAGGTGAATATATCTTTACTACTGCTCCTTTGGATGGGGGATCAGAGGCGATGTATACCTTGGTTTCAGGAACTTCATTCTCAGCAGCAATTTTCTCCGGTATTTTATATCACAATACAGGGGTTGATACACTGGGTAATGTAAAAAGAGGAGCTGCACCTGGAGATCCAGATCCAGATTATACAATTGGTAAAGTCAACTAACCAACAGGTCTAAAATCCGGAATACCTTCTTTGAAGACAGTTTTTATTATTTAGGCCAACTCCAAAAAATGGAAAGTTATGGAGTACCTACCTGTTTCTTTCCAGGTCGCTAGATTGGAGTTCTTGATTGGCTTGGATTCTTTCCTGTTGGATTTTCTCCAGAATGGAAATGATTTTTGGTTCCTTTAGATAATTTTTAAAAATCGGATTGTTGATGATGTAAAAATCATCTCTCAAGCCTTTTGCCTCAGCGATAAAAAGGTAATTGATGGCTTGCATGCGATTACCTTCAATTGCCTCTAATTGAGCTAAATCTAGATAAAGGTTGAAATCATCACCGAATTGCTCCATGGCACTTATCCGGACAGAATTAGCTTGGTTCCAAAGCTTTTTGGCCTCTTGAGTTTTATTTTCGTTTTTGTAAATGTAGGTCAAAAGAATAGGGGCCGTGAAATACTCATCTTGTTCAAAATCAGGAGTTTTTTCTATGCTCTTAATTAAAAACTCTTCAGCCTTATTCCAATCTCCAGCAAAGAAAGCAATCGTACCTGCAGTTGAATATTCTATTGCAGTGGTATCATCTTTTTCGATGAATAGAGAGTCGATGAAATACAAGGCCTGAGATAGGTTCCCGTTTTCAATTTCCATAAAGGCTTTCTGTTCTAAGGTAACAGGGTCTTTTTGAAGGGAAAAAGAGCGATCAAACCATTCATTAGCTTCCTCGAATTGATCTAATTCCCGATAAATCCAACCACAAATCTGATAAGGGATGAAATTGGTTGGGTTAAGGGAAACAGATTTTTTTTGAAGTTTTAGTGCTTCTGTTAAGTTACCTGAGACAAAGTAAACGGTAGCCAAATTCCCGATAGCCGAACTAAGGTTAGGATTAAGCACAAGTGCTTTTTCAAATGAAATCTTGGCGTATTCGTTCTGTCCGCGGTAATAATAGACATTGCCTTGGGACTTAAAACCTTCCGCTAAATATGGGTCGATAGCCAAAGCTTTAGCACTCATTTCCAAGCTTGAATCCTGCCATTGGTCGCCTTCCCCGAAGTAGTTTAATTGTGCGTAGCAATCGGCCAAGCTAGCATAGGCTAAAGCATAATTTGGGTCTTCTTTGAGTGCAGCCTTAAAGTATTCGATCGCTTCTAATACGGATTCCTTATCGTAGTTGGAATATAATTCCCGCCCTTTCAAGTGAAGTTCGTAAGCTTCAAAACTGCTAGTTTGTGTTTTGGAAAGTTGGCTAAGCTCTTCAGAGCTTAGGCTACTATTCAATACCCGAGCAATTTCTGTTGCAATATCTTCTTGTACTTTGAAAATTTCTGTTGCTTCCCGGTTATACGTTTCAGCCCATAAATTTTTGTTTTCCTCTGGGTCAATCAGCTGTACATTGATTTGGATTTTATCACCCATCCATTGCACACTACCTTTTAAAATTGTACTTACATCCAAGACCTTAGCAATGGAGTCAAGTGGAGCATTTGAATTTTTGAACTCCTGAACAGCATCCTCACTGATTACCTTGATACTTCCAATCTTTGATACTTGACTGATCACATCCTCTGTCAATCCTTCTGAAAAAAATTCTTGATCCGGATTCTCGGAACTGTTGACAAAAGGTAAAATGGCTACCGATTTTTCCTTTTCCCAGATGGCTTCGTTCCAAAAAACCGAATAAATCAGATACATAAGAACAAAGGCCGTAACTCCTAAAACCGCCCAAAATTTCCATGGGCTTTTTTCTTGATATTGGATATTTTTGATGATCTCTGTTCGCTTTGGAACAGCTAATGGAGGATTGGTTACAGCAAATAATTCAACCGGATGATCAACATTTTTCAGGCGAAAGGGACCTAATCGGCTAGTATGGAATTGTGAGTTGTCAGGAATTAAATCCTTTACCTGCTCAGAAATGAGCAAGCAGTTGGGAACTCCGATTCCTTGTATTCTAGATGTAAGGTTTACGGCATCCCCAAATACATCCCCTTTGTCGAAAATAATGTCTCCGATATGAAGTCCAATTCGAATGGATATGTCCGGAATGAGACTTTGCTGACGCTGAATTTCCAAACTTGCTGAAAGGGCATCAGGAACCGTCTCGAATACCGCTAAAATCCCATCTCCAAGTTCTTTGATGATTCTGCCTCGATAGTTGGATAGGACTTCCTGATGAATTTGTAGGTTTTGGCGCATCAGCGCGAATGCTCTATCCTCATCCTTGCCCATTAGTCGGGTGTAGCCGACAATGTCTGAAAAAAATACAACGGATTGCTTTCTACTATAATCTAGGCTCATTCTACAGGCTATGGATGGAGCAATAATCTTTAAAGATATGGGCTTTTGGGTTTTTCAAAAATTAGCCTTTGCTTTTTTGTCTTTTGCAAGCCTAATTGACTCGCGCAGAATAATCCAATTTACCTTAATTTTTTACAATGAGTATAATAGTGAAGGTAAATTTAAGTGGACGCCCTAGTTGTCTCCCGCATTCCAATAAGCCATTCGTTCCAGTCGATTTACTTCGATGGAATAGAAACCGAACTCTTCGACGACTTTTCCCTCAATTCGGTAGATTGCCCGGCCCTTGAAAGGATATTTTTTCACTACAGGCGGAAAGTGTACCGTATCGATCCAGTCTCCATCACGATCCAGAAAGGTCCCGAAGTTCATAACTTCACCTTTGACAGTGCGGGTGTATTTTACAGTCACCAAATAGCCCAGAATTAGGACTTGTTTACCCAGATATTGGGCTAATTCTCGTGCTTTGATTCCTTGTATGTTTTGATCTTTGACGAGGTGAAAAGGTGAGTCTAGTGGAAACTCCAAAATATCAATCTGGTCGAGAATATCTTGTCTGATATCTGTTTCGTCTAAATCTGGAACTTGTGGAGGTTTTTTGCCGAAGGTGATTTCTCCCGTTCGAAATAGCTCATTCGTGTTGACGATTGATTTTCGCTTGTTTTGAAGAAAATGGGCTTCCCAAAGGAGTTCTTGTTTGGTTTTGCCCGTAAAACGAAAACAAGTCATTCGAATTAGAATCAGCAATTGCTCCAAACCAACTTCCACGCGGGCCACAAAGTCTGCCAAACCTAAAAAAGGGCCATTTGCACGACGTTCATTCAGGAGTTTTTCCACCGTCGCTTTTTCCAGATACTTCATGTGGATGAAGCCTAGAAAAACGGTCTTTCCGGTGATTCGGGTTAGGTATTCGCTTTCATTCAAGTGGGGAGCTTGAATATCCGCTCCATTCATTCGGAGCTCGTGTACGTAAAACTCGGTGTGATAAAAACCTCCAAAATTATTGATCACACCTACCATAAACTCAAGAGGAAAGTAGGCTTTGAGATACAGACTCTGATAGCTTTCCACGGCAAAGGAAGCTGAATGTCCTTTTGCAAAAGAGTAGCCAGCAAAGCTTTCGATCTGATGCCAAACCTCAGCAGCGACTTTGTCTTCTCGGCCAAGCTTTTTACAATTGGTGAAAAACTGATTTTTCACCCGCTGAAATTCGTCTTTAGAGCGTGACTTTCCGCTCATGCCTCGCCTTAGTACATCTGCTTCAGCCAGGCTCAAATCAGCAAAGTAGTGTGCCACTTTGATCACGTCTTCCTGATAAACCATGATGCCGTAGGTTTCGGGCATGATATCGGCCATGACAGGATGAGCCTGTTTTCTACGCTCGGGATTGATGTGGCGAAGAATATACTCCCGCATCATGCCTGAACGCGCCACTCCCGGGCGAATGATGGAGCTAGCTGCTACAAGTTCGAGGTAGGTATCTGCTTTCATCTTGGCCAATAGCATGCGCATAGCTGGCGATTCCACGTAGAAAGCGCCAATGGTATGGCCAGTTCGCAGATGCTCCTTGATTCTTGGATCTTTTTTGAATTTCTCTACCTCACGAATATCTATTTTCACCCCTTGGTTTTGGTAGATGATTTCGAGTGCTGACTTGATATGACCTAGTCCCCGCTGACTTAGGATGTCAAATTTGTGCAATCCAATATCCTCAGCTGTATGCATATCGATATGGGCCAGGGGGAAGCCCTTCGGTGGCATTTCTGTGGCTGTATAGTAATGAATGGATTTGTGAGAAATCAAGATTCCGCAGGCATGGATGGTTAAGTGGGAAGGCATATCATGTAGAACCTTTGAATATTTGATGATCAATTTTCCGAATTGATCAGGTTGGTAGCCTTCCTTGTCTGCATGGTGGATTAGGGATTCGATATCGGTTTTAGGAAGCCCAAAAACCTTTCCTAGTTCCCGAAGCATGGAATTGTACTGAAAGGTACTGTAAGAACCCAGTAGAGCGACGTGTTCTTCTTGTCCTTCGTTATATTTCCTAAAGATGTAATCCGTTACTTCGTCCCGATCCGTCCAACTGAAGTCTATGTCAAAATCAGGTGGGTTTTCCCGATAGAGATTGATGAATCGCTCGAAATAAAGATCCAGTTCTATGGGGTCTACATCCGTGATTCCCAAGCAATAGGCTACAATGCTATTGGCGCCGGATCCGCGCCCTACATGATAGAAATTGCGGTGCTGCGCAAAAGTCACGATATCATAATTGATCAGGAAGTAGGATACAAATCCCTTTTGCTGGATGAGTTCGAGCTCCTTGGTAATTCGTTCACTGATTTTTGGGCTGAGATCAGGATAGCGGCGAATAGCTCCTTTGAAGGTTTCCTGTCGCAAAAAATCAAAATCCTCCCAGTCCGAACCTAAGATATCTCGTTTGTTTTTGACGGCTTGGAAATAGAAGGAAAACTGGCATTGTTCGAGTAGTTTTTGCGCATTTACCAAAAGGTAGCTATGGCTTTCACAGCGGGGGATCAGATCTGCATAGGAGTAAAGCTGGTCAGTAGGATCGGCTTGTTCTTCGCTTGGAAGTTTGCTCAGTAGGGTATTCAGATCCATGCTTCGCAAAAGGCGATGTGCATTGAATTCTAACTTTGAAGTGAAAGTAGCTGGCTGGAGAAGTACGAGCTTTTCCTTTCTTCGAATCCAAGGAGAAGTTGCCAGACGATTAAGTTGCTTGGGATGTACCCCTATGTATTCATTTCGCCGGAGAGAGAAATACTTTTCCGAAAAAGGGTAGATGATAAAAGCATTTTCGAACGCTGGAGCTCGAGACTTAAACTCTCGTTTGTGGATCAGGTATTCGGATAGGTGTTTGTTGAGTTCAAAGAAGCCTTCCTGATTCCGAGCCAAGCCAATGTATTGTTGCTTTACACCGTTGCGGAAGTCAATCCCAATCACAGGGTGGATACCGGCTTTTTGGGCTTCTCGGATGAAAGGGAAAACACCTGCCGTGCAGTTGATATCTGTAAGTGCTAGGGCGTCGAGTTTTTTGCCTTTCGCCTCAGCGACCAGCGCTTCCACAGACATCGTCCCATATTTGAAGCTGAAGTGAGAATGGCAGTTTAAGAACATGGTGAAATACGGAGTACGAGATTCGAAATACGAGGTAGTAGAAGAATTACCCCTGTTCGCTTTCTCTTGATGCTTTTTCGGAGAATAGCCTCAAGGGTGAGAGCTAAATGTTAATTATTTAAACATTTTAATGTTTATAATTTAATCAAAAAGAATTCACTCAGGCAAAAATTGTGTTGACTTTTCAGGGAAATTGTCGAGGAATTTTTGAAAAAATGATTTTCAAGGTAGGAGGAACTGAATCCAGAAATTGAGAAGAAAGTATAGCTTAGAATTTCTCAAAGCAAAAAAATAAACCCCGAATACAGAAAGTAAACGGGGTTTTGTGGGCCCAGCTGGGCTCTCCCGACAAGTCGGGACAGCGACCTCCTGCCCCGATGAATCGGGGGAGTCAGAAGCTCAAGTTTTTGTTTTATGAATAAGGTTTTGAAGAAGCTCAGGATCCTCTTAGAGTTTTCTTATGAAAGCAGAACTTTTCATTTTTTTGATATAGAGTTCCATTCTTCTGGCATGAGAAAGGGAGTCAGCTTGTATGCTTAGAAATAATTCCCAATCAGAAGCTTTAGCTGTATATCGATGCTTTCCGTATTGATACGAATTATGTTTTTGGATCCTAGTTTCTAGGGATTCTTGTGTAATTCGAGTGTAAAATTTCCTTAAAGAAGGACTAAAAATGATGTAGCAAAAGTTCATGTACAAAATAAAAAAGAAAGGCTGGAAAAAATCCAGCCTTTGTGGGACCAGCTGGGCTCTCCCGACAAATCGGGACAGCGACCTCCTGCCCCGATGAATCGGGGGAGTCAGAAGCTCAATCTTTAAGAGATTAAAGAATATTGTTGAGATTCAAAAAATAAACCCCGAATACAGAAAGTAAACGGGGTTTTGTGGGCCCAGCTGGGCTCGAACCAGCGACCTCCTGATTATGAGTCAGAAGCTCTAACCAACTGAGCTATAGGCCCAATAATGTTTATTACCTGCGACCTCCTGTCCCGATGGGTCGGGAGAGTCAGAAGCTCTAACCAACGAGTCCCGATCGTTATCGGGAGCCCATTATTATTTTATGTTTCCTGCGACCTCCTGTCCCAATGGGTCGGGAGAGTCAGAAGCTCAACCAATGAGTTCCCATTGTTATCGGGAGTTATGTGATAAACCTCATTTAGATGAAGCTATTCACATTTAATCTTGGTTTTGGGACTGCAATGTTACATATTTGAAAGGATATTCACAACCAAACTACTGGATGAAAAAAACACCCGATGCAGACTTTTTGATCTTTGATTTAGGGAATGTCATTATTGATATTGACTACGATCGGTCACTTTCCCTTATCAATCAGCATCTTCCATCCGAGTTACACTATTTATTAGCTGAATTTTACAAGACGGACTTCCATAAAAAATATGAAAGAGGGCAAATCGATTCATCCACATTTCGAGATGAGGTTCGAGCTTTTTTTCAGCAAGATTGGCCTGATGAGCAGGTAGATTTCTTTTGGAATTCTCTTTTGGGAACAATACCGGCTGAGCGCTTAGAACTTGTGAAAAGAGTTAGGCAGTTTTATCAGGTGGGTGTATTAAGTAATACAAATCTTATCCATATTCATGCTGTAAATGATATCCTAAAGCGTGATCATGGGCTAGGGAATTTTGATCCGGTTTTTGACTGGGTTTTTCTAAGCCATGAGATGGGACTTGCCAAGCCTCAAGCTGAAATCTATGAAAAGATGCTTACCGATTTAGGCACTGCACCTGAAAGAGTTGTGTTTTTTGATGATTTGAAAGAAAATGTGGAAGGAGCTGCAGCCCTTGGAATTCAGGCGATTCATGTAACAGGTGCCAACGTGATTTTTGATTTTTTAAAGCATGTATAGTACCAAAGAGTATCTAAAACACGGGCTTTTTTTCATATTAACAATCCTAGCTGCCACATTAGCAGGAAGTGAGTGGATTTACGGGAAATCCATTATGGTTTCAGGTGAAAATGCCTTGACTTGGGAATATTTTCTCAAATCATTCGCATACTCTATTCCTTTCATAGGAATCTTACTGATTCATGAATTGGGGCATTTATTCACGTCCATTCATCATAAAGTAAAATGTACTTTGCCTTTCTTTATTCCGGCTTGGTTTGGCTTTTTAGGTGCACCATCTATTGGAACGTTGGGGGCGATTATCCGAATGAAGGGCTTTGTCAATTCAAGGAAGAAGTTTTTTGATATTGGTGTGGCTGGTCCTCTTGCTGGATTTGTAGTTGCATTGGGAGTATTGATTTATGGTTTTACAAATCTTCCTCCCGCCGACTATATCTATGAAATTCATCCTGAGTACGCAGATCCGAATTTTGATGGTTATGAAGACGCTATTGATTTTGAGCTGGGACAAAACCTACTTTTTTGGACGATGAGTCAAACAATAGCCGATCCTGAGCGAATGCCTGAGATGTCAGAGTTGATCCATTATCCTTTCTTATTTGCAGGGTATTTAGCTCTGTTTTTTACAGCACTGAATTTACTTCCAATAGGCCAATTAGATGGGGGACATGTGATTTTTGGTCTTTTTCCGAAACATCATCGACAGATTTCTCTGGTGACTTTTACGGCCTTCTTAATGTATGCGGGTTTGGGGATTATCAGTCCTTATCATCCGGGGAATGAGCTGATTTTCCGAATTCCACTATATGTAGGCTTTCTTTATATAAGTTACCATAAGTCAGGCCTTTCGGTCCAAAATAAACTGACCTTAGCTTTGGGAATTGCTGCCGTTCAGTATGCAATGGTATTTTTCCAGCCTACTTGGCAAGGATATCAGGGCTGGTTATTATTTGCCTTTTTATTGGGAAGAGTGATGGGTATTAGACATCCTGAGGTTTCAGGATCTAAACCTTTAGATTCAAAAAGACAGTTAATTGGATGGTTGGCGATTTTGATTTTTGCGCTTTGCTTTTCGCCACAGCCATTTATTTTCAAATAAAAAACCCGGATTAACCGGGTTCCTAACTTGTAATTTTATAAATCTCGATAAGCAATAATTCCTCCTAAGACATTTCGGACCTTATCATATCCCTTGCTTTCCAGGAATTTTTTCGCGTTTCCGCTTCTCGCCCCACTTCTACAGTGAATGATGATTTCCTGGTCTTTTTTATCCTCCAACTCATCTAATCGATGGGGGAGTTCGCCTAAGGGGATATTGATTGCACCAAGATTATCATCATCATATTCCCATTCTTCGCGTACGTCAAGGAAGACGAATTTGTCTCCTCTTTCCAATCGCTCTTTGAGTTCTTTTACGTTGATATCTTCCATTTTACTTGACTAAGATTCGAATTGATTTCGGTCCCTGAGGAGTAATCACGTTGATGACATAGATCCCCGGGATTTGTTTGATAAAGTTAATGATTTCTCCTTGAGCATCTTTGATTCGCTCAGGGAAAATCTCTCTTCCAAATGAATCAAAAATCCGTAACTCTTGAAAATTCCCCTGAATATGAAGGTTACTCTCCACTGGGTTCGGGTAATAGCGAAGATTTTCCGGTCTAATTTCCAATTCTTCAAATGGTGGAGCTACACTTACATGTGGTCGTATGATTAGGGAACCTCTTACTTCTTCATTTTGTGCCCAAGCTCCATTGATATTATAAAAAATCTTATCGGCTTGATCATTTTCCTTACTCAAACCTACATACAGAAAGTCATTACTGAACTGAGCAAAGCCCACATAAAATTCTCCTTGAACCCGAATATTTGTATCAATTGGGAAGAAAATCAAATCCTCACCTTCTTCTTTTAAAGGGATTAATGTTTCCTTTTTAAATAGGGGAGTAGCTTCTAAATTATTCCAGATAAGAATATCTATCGGTTGATCAGCTTGGGAAGGATTGGTAAAGTCGATGGAAATACCCGTTAAGAAAACAGGTTGATCCACCTCATATTTCACAGCTAGCATTCCGGATCGCTGATTAATTCCTGCCGAATAATCTGCACTACCTACATCGTAGGCGAAGTAATCACGTACTGGAAAGAAAGTTCTTACGGTATCATTTATACGGTAATCAATATTTTCGAAAAAGGTGGTGTCACCTTGTGAAATTTCGAAATAGTTATTGTCTCCAGTAGTTAGATAAGTTAAGACTTCAAGGTCAGTCTGCTGTTGGATTTCCGGTAAATTGTTGATGGAATTACTCTCAAAAACTCTTCTTTCCTGAGCATTAGGTACGGGGTTGAAAGGTGTATTGAGGTTTACGGTAGTCCTGTTTCCAGATTCATTAGCAAGCAAAATGGAATATTCCATCGACCGAAATCTGTTTTCCAGATTGTTGAATTCATTTGCAATCGGAAGCACTTCCTCTGAAGATAATTCAGAGTAAAACTCCAGTGGGATCGCCGCGTAATCCCCGGCAAAAAAGTAGCTATTTCTCGTTAAGGCCCTGTCCAAATAAAATAGATCTTCAGAGTCTCGGCCTGAATTCAAATACACATAATCTAAAAGCCAAGTATCAAATGGGCCTGAGAGTCTCCCTTGATTTACAAATCGAAATCGGAATTCGGAATGAAAATATTCAGAGGAAATTGGAACTATCTCTTGTGTAAAATTCTCACGATCTCGCTCTGGTCCTCCATTCATTTGCCAGATGGTAGCCCAGACACTATCGGCTGTTAAAAACTCGAGTGTTAAGGCATCTCCCTCATCGGGCATTTCAGCTTTTCCACCTGCTTGCCAAAAAAAGCTCAGAAAGGTGCTTTCTTGTTGATTGCTGGGTATAACTGATAAGTCAATCGGCTTTGAAGTAATGTAATCGCCAGCGCCTTGTTCACGAATTTGTCTTGAGTAAGGACTTCCTGTTTCATCCACACCATCCAAGACGATTACTCCAAAAGAAGGGGCATGATTCCCTATACTGCTGCTATAAGTGCTTCCGGAGAATTCCCATTTTAGGGTGTCCATTCCTTCCGAAAAATCATCCCAAAAAGGAAGTTGATTTTGACTGTTTAGGCGGGCGTTTAAGTCAGCTTTTGATTGGTGTTTGATTTGAATCTTAGGAATGGGCCCGAATTCCACTAGTTGAGCATTGACTTGGGAAACCATGAAAGTCAAAAGAATGCTCCAAAAAAATATGTGGCGGCTTTTTCCCATGTTGATCAATTTTCTTTAGCCGATATCCAAAGGTCAATCATCTCACCTGTTTTTACCTGAGTTTCAAAAGGTGGTGCCTGTCTGAATACAAAACCAGGAGGAACTGTATCGTTTTTGAAATATAACTTTTCACCCATTCGCAAGCCAGAGCCCAGGATCAGAAATTCAGCATCGATTTCATCCATTCCAACGAAATTTGGAACGCTCAAGATTTGGTTTCCTAAACCATCGCCGACGACCAAATCGATTTTTTCTCCTTTGGGAATTTCAAAACCTTCTGTCACAGTCTTCCCCTTATATTGTTGCTCGAGTACCACATTGATTCCTATATCCGGAACATAAATGATTTCACCTCTTTCCAGACCCAGGTTGGCCAAGATTTCTTGTACATTTTTCAAAGGCATATTCACCAAGTTGGGAAGCCTTATCATTGGGGCATTTCTGGCATTCAAAGTCAGATAAATTTTCCTGCCATTTTTCACCTGATCATTCGCAGGCGGGATTTGTTTCAATACAGCCAAAGCTTTTTCATCCGTACTATATCCTGAATCCAAAGAGACCTCATAATTCAACCCGGACTTCTCCAGAATATTTACTGCTTCATCAAAAGTGTAGCCTGAAAGGTCAGGAACAGAAACAGTTTCCCCGTGATTGGTATAAGCAGGGAGGTAGATTTTCAAAAAAACAAATCCTAAAAGGAGGGATGCTCCAAAAATCAACAAGAGGTTTATAAGAATCTTTTTCAAGGAATTGAGTGTCTATTTTGACTTTTAATAGATGGATAAAGATAGTCGGGAATTTTATTCTCGACAAAGTTGACTGCCTTAGCCTTGCAATTTTTGGCAAAAAATAAGCCGAATTAGTTTATTCGGCTCGATTTTAAATTATTTAATAAATACCCGTTGGATTTCATTCAAGGAAGGGCTTACCATTCTCACTAAATACAGCCCCGGCGAGAATATATCTCTTGGAAAGGTGTAGGTCTGGTTTAAAGTCTGTGCGTAATTCACCTGATGAACAACCGAACCAGTGGAAGAGATGATTTGAATGGTGACGTTTTCATATTGCGGCAAATTGAAAGCAATATTGAAATATGCTGTGGCAGGATTTGGGTAGATCAAGGCTTCCCCATCTCCTGGAATCACCGGATTTGGATTAGCGCTGAGGAATAGCTCAAGATTATCCAGATAAATAGGTGAATTTTCACCTTCGCCAACAGTCAAGACTGCAGCTAAACGAACATCATTTTTCCGATCACCTGCAAAATCCGTCAAGTTGACATAAACCCTTTCATATTCTTCCTGATTGTTTGGATTTGCGATGCCTGCGACTGTTGAAAGTTCAGCTCCACTTGCTTCCCAAACTACTTCATAGCTTTCTCCAGCATCATCACTTGCCAAAATCTCAAGCTTGGTGTCCTCAGCTACTGACCCAACTGTATAATCAAAAAACAAGGATGCTTGTGTATTCCTAGCAAGATCAAATATTGGGGTTCCCAGCCAATAGGATCTATATGCAACGGGATTTTCGACTGCACTGGCATTTCCTGGTCTTGAACCTGTCACCGGAATAGAGGTCCAAGAACCATTGTCATTTTCAGGATTGATACTTTGCCAAGGCTCAATGTTAGTAGAAACATTAAAGTTTTGTCGCCAAGGAACCAAGCTACGCTCGGTCGTCTCGACTACATATCTTCGCAATTCACTTTCATTCCCACCATTTTGGTCAAAATTGGGGAGAATTACTCCATAGTCTAATCTGTTTTTCCCCTCTCTCGTACTGTTTCCTCCAGTGAGTGTAAAAGTTTCTCCTGGGGCTACTGCATTTCCACTTGCCAAAAAGGCCTGTTGGCTACCTCCATTGACACTTTTTACAAATACAAAATTGGAAACTGGAAGATTGCCGGTGTTGGTTACTTCAATTCTTTCATTTTGATACCTGCCATCAGAAATAGGGAAAGGAGTAATCAGCTCCTGCATAGTCAAGCTGTAGCGGAACTCCTCTTGTTGCAGAACTCGGATATTCTTCAGGTAAATATTGTTCCCAAAGGCATTCAAATTGATGAAAGCGATTCGAATTCTTCCCAAATCCGCGAAAGGTTCAAGGTTGACTAATTCAGTTCGGAATTGGCCGGAATTCGAAGGAATGAATTCATTCAAAGTGGCGGCTGATGTTGTAAGGGAAGTTCCTGATTTTTGATAAGTCGCTTCCGGAATATCAAATGTATTTCCACAATCCGCCGAAATAGCAACAATCAAATCGTCTTGGAAGCCCTGTTGATTATAAGGAGCATGAGCCATTTCGAATACCAATTGGGCATTTGGGTATTCACTTAGGTCAATTACCGGGGAAATAAAATAATCCAATTCTCCAGCAGCATCATACTCATAGTTTCTAATATAAATTAGATCTTCTTCCTCTCCTGAAATATTGAGTTTAGTCGGTTCCCAAGTGAAAGAATCATCAGGGTTTTTAATTGTCCAAGAACTAGGAATATTGCTCAGGTCCAAACTCAAAGGAAGGCTTACCGCCACTTGGACCACTGGATTAGAAATTGCTCTGTTGTTGCTTGGATTTTCGTCGGAGGAATTATTTACCTGTATTATTTCAAATTCCACCTCATTTTCAGACCCCATTAATTCGAAGGAATCAAAAGAAATCTCAGCGGTTTCCGCGGTTTCTAAATTCAGGCTAAAGTTTTTGACTTGGATAGTGTTGCCATTTAAGGAAACACTTATCCGGGCACTTGTAATGGTCTCTAGTCCAGCGTTTTTTATTTCCGCTAGAGGGTTGACAACCGCATCACAGGTGAAATCAGCTGGTTCGATAATTCTAGTAATTGCTAAGTCTCGATCAAAAAGTACTGGTTCTTGCGTAGCTCGATTATTAATCAGTGTAGTTCGTCGTGGGCTGTTCGCCAAGACCACATCAAACCGTTCCACTTGGCCAAACGTGAATAAATTCATACAAGCATCCGGTGTATAATCCATGAAGTTTTGGATCATATCATTGGAGTCACAACTGAATCTAGTGGGGTTTGCATTACAGGTTGAATTGGAATTGTCTTGGAGAGGTGTGTCTTCCACAAAATCATCTACTCCACATCCACCGTCTCCCCAGATGTGGCGTAATCCAAAATAGTGTCCCACTTCATGCGTTGCTGTTCTTCCCAGTGATGCTGCAGTTGAATTTCCTCCTGTACCAAAGAATTGGTAATCAATAGTCACCCCATCAATAATAGCAGGGGCAGGGGAGAAGTTGAGTCCGGGTAGATCTGAAATTGGGAAAGAAGCATAGCCGATATATGGCTGGGCTAAAGGTACAACCCAAATATTGAGGTATTCTTCAGGGTTCCATTGTGTGAGTTGACCTATGATGGTGGCGTCATCCGGAAGGTATGAATTATTTGGACCTTCAATTCGAACTACGCCATTGGTAGGCAGTCCATCAGGATCTTGTTTTGCCAAAACGAATTCGATATTCGCAGAAGCGGCAACTGGTAAAAACTCAGCTGGTGTTCTGTCCGCATCCGGGTTTAACCGGTTGAAGTCCTCATTAAGAATCCTGATCTGATTTTCAATTTGGGAAAAGGGAATATTAGCACCTTCTCCCACAGGAGTTCCATTGTGAATGATGTGTACAACAACTGGAATAAGCCTTTTTTCTTCTTGGGTTTTAGCCAAGATTTGAGGCTGATTTCGTTGTGCTTCTATTTTTTGGTCAATCCAATCCTCAAAGAATTCTCGGGTACCAAAATACCCCATATCTTTGACGAGAAGTTGCTCAATTACCCCATGACCGCATTTTTCATCATGCTCATGGGATATTCTCGATGAACTATTTTGAAAATGATCAAGCGGTGCAATAGTGAACTGCTGACCAAAGGCCTCATTCAAAGAAAAAATTGCTCCCAAAAGGAGCATAAAAGCCTTCGAAAAAAGGGGGATTCTATTCATTAAATACTTAATAATTAAGCCACTGTAAGATTGACGGCTTCCACTCTGACGATTTCCGGAATGGCTCGCTTGATGGCTTCTTCTACTCCCGCTTTTAATGTCATTGAAGACATAGGACAAGAACTACATGATCCAGTCATCTCAATTTTGAGGACCATATCATCTGTCAGCTCGACAATCCTTACATTACCACCATCTGCCTCCAAATATGGGCGAATGGCATCTAGAGCAAATTCAATTTGTTCTCTTAATTCTGCTTGCATTGTTTATGCTTTTATTTCTACGATTTCAGTTTTTTGTTGTGAAGCATTTCTGATCGCCACTTGACGAGCAACAGCTTCGGCTAATTCCGTATACGCTTGTTTGGTGATTCCGTTTTTGAAAACTGCCGGATAGCCGGTGTCTCCACTTTCCCGGATACTTTGTACAATTGGAATTTCACCTAAGAATGGAACCTGATACTTTTCAGCTAAGCGCTTTCCGCCTTCTTTGCCAAATAAATAATATTTGTTATCAGGTAATTCTTCCGGTGTAAAGTAAGCCATATTTTCTACAACACCTAAAACGGGAACATTAATTTGTGGCTGTTTGAACATAGTAAGTCCCTTTGTAGCATCAGCTAAGGCCACTTTTTGAGGAGTGGTTACAATTACAGCGCCTGTTACAGGTACGGTTTGTACCATGGTCAAGTGAATATCAGATGTTCCCGGAGGTAAGTCTATCAAAAGGTAGTCCAATTCTCCCCAATCCACATCAGAAATAAATTGACGCAAGGCAGAACTTGCCATCGGACCTCTCCATACAACCGCAGATTCGGCTGGAGTCAAGAATCCAATCGACATTAATTTTACTCCATATTGATTGATTGGAATAATGACGTTTTTCTCGCCTACCTTTTTCACTGCTGGCTGCTCAGCTTCCACATTAAACATGGTAGGGATGGAAGGTCCAGAAATGTCCGCATCTATCAAACCAACCTTAGCTCCAGTTTCCGCAAGGGCAACAGCCAAATTCACAGAGGTGGTAGATTTTCCTACGCCCCCTTTACCAGATGCGATAGCAATGATGTTTTTTACCTGAGGAAGAATAGGAGTAGCGTCACGTACGGTAGTAACCTGAGAGGTCATGGTAAGATCCCATTCGAAACCAGTTCCAAAGTCTTCTTCTAAGGCTTCAATACAGTTATTTTTGATCACCTCTTTCAAAGGACAAGCCGGAGTTGTCAAAACAACTTTGAAACTTACTTTTTGACCTTCAATCTGAATATTTTGGATCATTCCCAAGCTCACCAAGTCTCTTTTAAGGTCTGGATCCTGAACTCGGGAAAGAGTTTTTAAAATTGCTTCTTTAGAAAGTTGCATGAATTTGTAATTTGCCTGCAAGATAGTTTCTAGAAATGGCTTTCTGAAAGCTACTTGCTATTTATCGAAGATTAAACTCGCTACTTTGGCAAATAGTTCTTCCAAATAGCCATCAAATCAAAGCTCAGGCTTAACTTTGGTCCTTATCAACCTATGGGAATCAGCAAGCTTACAACAGATAAAGTCAAAGACCGAATGGACATTGAGGAGGTAATCTCCGATTATGTTCCATTGAAAAAAAAGGGGCAAAACCTCTGGGCTTGTTGTCCATTTCATGGTGAAAAAACGCCCTCTTTTTCGGTTTCACCAGCCAAGCAAATCTATAAATGCTTTGGTTGCGGTAAGGCTGGAGATCCTATTCAATTCATTATGGATATTGAAGGGATTGGGTTTCAGGAAGCTATCCGACATCTCGCTGGAAAATATGGGATTGAGGTAGAAGAGGACGAAACTCAGACACCTGAACAGGAACAGGCTCAAAATGAACGGGAAAGTTTATTGATTGCCCTGGGATTTGCCCGAGACTTTTTTGTCAAAAACCTCCAAACCGAAGAAGGTAAATCCATTGGACTGAGTTATTTCAAGGAAAGAGGATTTACTCCGGCGATTATCGAAAAATTCGATTTGGGATATGCGCTAGAAGGTTGGGATAATTTGCTTAATTCGGCAAAAAAGGCAGGTTTTCAAGAAGATATATTGTTGAAAGCTGGGCTTATTCTTGAAAAAGATGGAGATCCTTCGCGAAGGTATGACCGTTTTCGAAATCGAGTCATTTTCACCATTCACAATATTAGTGGCAAGCCAATAGCCTTTGGAGCAAGAATCCTCACAAAGGATAAAAATCAGCCCAAATACATTAATTCACCGGAAACACCTGTTTATCACAAGAGTGATGTGCTCTATGGGATGTTTCAGGCCAAAAAAGCCATCCGAGAAAAGGATAACTGCTACTTAGTAGAGGGGTATACAGATGTGGTTTCCATGCATCTTTCGGGAATTGAGAATGTGGTGGCTTCATCTGGAACATCTCTGACAGATGGTCAAATCAAATTGATCAAGCGTTTTACCGATCAAGTGACAGTTTTGTATGATGGGGATGCAGCGGGAATTAAGGCTTCTTTGCGTGGGATCGATTTATTATTGGAAGGGGGATTGACCGTAAAGGCTGTCGTTTTTCCTGATGGGGAAGATCCTGATAGTTATTCAAGAAAAGTAGGTTCACAGGCTTTTCAAAACTATCTCCAGGAAAATGCAAAAGACTTCATCGGGTTTAAAATTAACCTTTATAAAGATGAATTTGAGCGAGATCCTATTCGAAAAGCAGAAGTAATTCGGGAAGTTGTTCAGAGTATAGCTAAAATTCCTGATCCTATTATTCGATCTGTCTATGCTAAGGAAGCTTCCGGGCTCTTGGATATTGAAGAAGGGATTGTTTACGCAGAAGTAAATAAAATTCTACTTAAAGATCAGCGAGATCAATTTAGGAAAACACAGGAAGCTCCTTTGGATGCAGCTCCGATTGAGGAGTTTTTTCCTGTTGAAAAGGAAGGTTTTTCTGTTGCAGAAGCCCTTCGCCTTCAAGAACGTGAATTGATCCGTCTTTTATTGAATTATGGCTTGCAGCAGTTAGGAGATGAAGAATTGAATCTCTGTCAGTATTTATTGTCTGAAACTGAAGAGTTGGCCTTTGAAAATCCACTTTATGCTAAAATTTTAAAGATTTTCAGAGAAAATCTCAATAAGGGCGAAATCGTGGATTCCGATTATTTTTTAGGAATTTCCGATCGGGAAATTCGTGATGAAGTGATTGATTTGATTACTCCTAGACGGGAAGCTTCTATACATTGGACAGAGAAATTTCAAATTCTTATCCCAAAAGAAGATGACGATTTGACATTAACAAGTTACAAGTCTATTCTTCGATTAAAACGAAAATTTGTCCGTAGAATGATGGAAGAAGCTATTCAGAAAATCAAAAATGCGGAAGTAGAAAAATTATCCGATAATCAAATTCTTGAGCTTCAAGAAATATTTTTAGGATTGAAGCAAGTTCAGATGGATATTGACCGGGAACTTGGAATTGTTATCGGGTAAACCAAACTTTATTTGGTACTGTCCTGTTTTAGAATCGAAAGCAGTTAAATTTGTCTTTTAAACCGACTTGCTAAAATCTGTGGAAAAATACCAATTGGACTCAATCGAAGAGGCCATCGAAGCTATAAAAGGAGGAAAAGTCATCATCGTTGTAGATGATGAAGACCGTGAAAATGAAGGGGACTTTGTCTGTGCAGCCGAAAAAGTAACTCCTGAAATCATCAATTTTATGGCTAAGCACGGGAGAGGACTTATATGTGCCCCCCTTGTGGAAGACCGTTGTGAGGAACTTGGACTGGAATTAATGGTGGGTCAGAATACGGCAGCTTTTGAGACTCCATTCACGGTTTCTGTTGACTTGATTGGTCATGGATGTACTACTGGAATTTCTGCTTCTGACCGTTCAAAAACCATATTAGCCCTAGTGGATGAAAATATCGATCCATCCGAATTGGGTAAGCCAGGACATATTTTTCCTTTAAAAGCAAAAAGGGGAGGAGTACTTCGAAGAGCTGGGCATACAGAGGCGGCTATCGATTTCGCAAGAATGGCTGGAATGAAGCCGGCTGGAGTTTTGGTTGAAATCATGAATGAGGATGGAACCATGGCTCGTCTTCCGGATTTGGTAGAAGTAGCAAAGCGTTTTGATCTGAAGTTGGTTTCCATCAAAGACTTAATTGCATATCGATTAAAGCATGAATCTTTAATTAAGCGAGAAATAGGTGTTGATATGCCTACTAAATATGGGGATTTTGACCTAATCGCTTTCAGACAGATCAATACCAACGAGATTCATTTGGCTTTGATTAAAGGCACTTGGGAGAAAGATGAACCTATTTTGGTTCGTGTTCATTCCTCATGTGTGACAGGGGATATCTTCGGAAGTTGCCGATGTGATTGTGGGCCTCAACTTCATGCCGCCATGCAAATGGTAGAGAAAGAAGGCAAAGGTTTGATTCTTTACATGAACCAAGAAGGTAGAGGTATTGGCTTGATTAATAAGCTAAAAGCCTACAAGCTACAGGAAGAAGGAATGGATACTGTGCAGGCAAATTTGGCTTTGGGGCTTCCAATGGATAGCCGGGATTATGGAGTAGGTGCTCAGATTTTAAGAGATCTTGGAGTAGGAAAAATCCGCCTGATTTCCAATAATCCTCAGAAAAGGGTAGGGCTAATCGGTTATGGATTAGAGATCGTTGAGCAGGTTCCAATCGAAATTGCACCAAATCCTCATAATGAGCGTTACCTGAAAACTAAACGCGATAAAATGGGGCACAACATACTTAAATAGTGCTAAATTCAGGAAACTGGATTAAACAGAGTAAATACAATTATCGTATCAATTGATATGAAAAATACCATCAAACTTACCATTTTGACTCTTGGAATTTGGATCATGGGAATGGGGATGACTCAGGCTCAAGACAAATTTCCATCCCAAATATGGCATAAGGGAAATATCTACGATACTGAAGGTCAGGCCTTCTCAGGTCTTGTAAAGTATGACCTAGATAATAATCTTGTCCAATTGCAAAATGAGACCATCATTACATTCACTGCTTCTAATGTAGCTTACTTTGAAATTTACGATGAGCTTTACGGTGGCATACGTAAATTTTACAGTTTACCTTATTCACTGAATGGGGATTATGAAACTCCAGTATTTTTCGAAGTGCTTACAGAAGGAAAGGATATTGCACTTCTTTGTAGGGAATATATAGCAACCGATTCTCGGAATATGGGAGCCTGGGGGCCAGTCGGAATGAATCCATTTTGGGGACCTCAGAATATGATGGGCTATCGATTGGCATTCAATTATTATTTTTTCAAAGACAATCAAATCCAGCGCTACAGCTTGAAGAAGAAGGATTTGTATGATATGCTTCCAGGCTATGATGATGAAATCAGCCTTTTTATGCGAAAAAACCGACTGGAGCATGACAAGCGCGGAGACTTACTTCGAATTACAGCCTATTACAACGAACTCAGCAAAAACTAATGTCAAAGCCTCTCATTCTCGTCTCAAATGATGATGGGATCACTTCCAAAGGAATCCGAGTTTTAGTAGAAGTCATGAAAAAACTGGGGGAAGTCGTGGTAGTTGCACCCGATAGTCCTCAGTCAGGAATGGGACATGCGATTACCATTGGGGAAACACTCCGATTGTATGAAGAAGATATTTTTGAAGGGGTTTTAGCCTACAAATCAAGTGGAACTCCTGCTGATTGTGTTAAGCTGGCAAAGCATTATGTGTTAAAAGATCGCACTCCTGATTTGGTGGTAAGTGGAATTAATCACGGTTCAAATACGTCCATTTCTGTTCTATATTCAGGAACCATGTCAGCTGCAATAGAAGGGGCCTTGGAAGGTTATCCGTCTATTGGGTTTAGCCTTTGCGATTATTCTTCAAAAGCCGATTTTTCTCATGTGGAGGAATGGGTAGAGAAAATAGCTAGACAAGTGTTGGAGCGAGGGATTTCAAAAGGCGTTGCATTAAATGTGAATTTTCCTCCAAAAAGAAATGAAGCTATCAAAGGTGTAAAAGTTTGCCGTCAAGCAGATGCGAAATGGCAGGAGGAGTTTTCAGAGCGTTTTGATCCAACCGGAAGAAAGTACTTTTGGATGGCTGGCAACTTTGTGAATTTTGACAAAGGAGAGGACAATGATGAATGGGCTATTGCTAATAATTACATTTCTATTGTTCCTTGTCAATATGATTTGACAGCCCATCATGCCATTTCCCAAATGAATAAAGACTGGGATTGGGATCAATTTTAATTTCAGATTTTCTGCAGAAATTTTTAAGTCCTTTCAGCATTTAGGCTGATAATCTTTATTTTGCGTTCGATTTTCCAAATTGAATCTGGTGAGACCAAAAGTTTTTTACCTAGTACTCTTTATTTCTTTTTTTATCAGCCATGTCTCATTGGCACAAGATACTCGTACCGATTCACTTTTGAGGGATTTGAAAGGCGCTGAGCGGGTTGCCTTTTTAAATCAAATTGCCACTGAAATTCGTGAGTCCGAACAGGATAAAGCGCTACAATACTCATTTGAGGCTGATTCACTAGCCAAATTATTGGAGGATTTTGACGGACGAAGTCGCGCACTCGAAAATATCGGCTGGATCTACTACCGTCGAGGTCAGTGGCTTAAGTCCTTTGATTATTCAACGGAAGCCTATGATTTTGCTGTTTTGGCTGAAAATAAGCTGCAGGCTGCTCGCCTGATGAATAATTTGGGGGCTCTTTACTATGAACAAAAGAACTTCGACAAAGCAATTGAGCAATTTAAAAAGGGGTATGAATTAGCTACTGAGGCTGGTGATTTAGCTACCCAAATCAGGAGCCTTAATAATGTTGCGCTCAATTTCACACAAAGTGGAAGGCAAGATTCTGCTATGGTTTACGCTCAACTTTCAATTAAGACAAATGAGCAAGCAGGATCTCCTTATTTACTGTCTTTCGCTAATCGGGTGATAGGTGATGTGTATTTGGCTGAGGGGAAATATGATAGTGCTGTAATTATTTATGAAAAAGCACTTGAAATGGCTAGAGCTCAGGATGTTAAATCTTTTGAGGCTGGAGTTATTCATCGATTAGGAAATGCTTATCTACTTAATAATCAACTTTCTAAAGCAGAAGAGGTTCTTCGATATGCAATTGAGTTTTGTGAGGAAAACCAATTTTTGGATGAGCTTTCAAAAAGTCATAAATATCTTTCTCAAGTCTATCAAAAAAGAGGGAATTATCTCGCTGCATATGAGGAGTTGAATCAATTTTCAATTCTAAATGATACCCTTATAAATAAGGCCAGTCGAGATAGACTAGCTCTGATGCAGGGGATGTTTGAAGAGGATTTAGCAAGGTCAGAATTGGACCTGCTTAAAGCTCAGAATGAAGCCCAATCTTACAGATTAGAGACATCTAGACGCTATTTGATGTTTTTTGGCTTTGCTTTTTTAATCATTGCCTTGCTGGGAATCAGGCTTTATTTCTTGCATAGGAACTTGAAGAAGATCAATCAAAATCTGACAGTTCAGCAGAAAAAAATTGAGGAACAAAACCTCGCTTTGGAGCAGCAATCCAAAGAGCTCCTAGAGATAAATGAGGCAAAGAACAAGTTGTTCTCCATTTTGTCTCATGATCTCCGAAGTCCGATAGGTCAGTTGAAATCTACCTTGGATTTAATGCTTCAGAAAAAACTTTCTGAGGATGAATTTTATGAATTGCTGGATTACCTCAAAAAGGATGTAGACTCAATCAATAATACACTTGTCAACACCTTAAAGTGGTCCATGGCTCAAATGGAAGGCTTCGAAGTTCAATCTCATGAGTTTGACTTAAGCGGCATTACCAAGGATTCTTTGAATTTTTTGCAATCCTCGATTAAGGCAAAAGATTTGACAATATTTGACAGGACGACTGAGAGAGACAAGGTTTTTGGAGACCCGGATTTGTTGGAAGTTGCTGTCCGAAATATTATTAGTAATGCGATAAAATATTCTAATCCTGGAGATGCCATCACCATCTATTCGGAAAAAGGAGATGAATGGATTCAATATTGTGTTTTGGATCAGGGTATAGGAATGGCTAAAGAGCAGATTGATGAAATACTAACTGATAGTCAATTAGTTACTAAATCCAAACTGGGAACTCAAAAAGAAAAAGGCTCTGGTTTAGGATTAAAGTTGGTGAAGGAGTTTGTGAAAATGAACGGAGGTAGAATCGAAATCGAAAGTAAACCTGGTTATGGAACAAAGTTTTGCATTTATTTTCCAATCAGTCAATCAGTCCAAAATCTTCAGGCCCTCAACTAAAGCAAAATCAGAAATTTCCGGTTTACGAGAAATGATTCCAAAATGAATCAAATCCTTAAATATTTTTTCTAATTCAATACGGCTTATCTGATTATTATCGCTCCAGCTGGTTTGCAAAAGCCATTGATTCACATCCTCAAGATCTAATGTATAGGCCTTTGAAATAGTATTGATTAAATCAGCTTGTGTTTTTAAGGATTGAACGATGCTGTAAATTTGATTTCTAACTTTTATAGCGATCTCTGAGAATTCATTCAATGCTTTTTCACTAGCAACCATCACAAAACAAGGCCAAGGGCTTGGAATTTCATCCAATCGGATCATGTTTCCCTTTTTGACCTCAGGAGAAGTCGTGTATTTTTCCCAAAGGAATAATCCATTACTTCCTTTTTGAAATGCATCTTTTGCACCATCCAAATTTCCCACAATCTCAAAGTGAAGTTTTTCAGGAGACCAATTCATTTTTTCGGCTAGAACCAGAGCCATTAGGTGCGAGCCTGAACCCATTCGACTGACCAAAAATTGGGGATTTGTGATTGATTTTAAATCATCATAAGGGAAATCAGGTCTGGTATGAACTCCCCAGATGAGAGGAGATTTGACATGAAATCCAACTAATTTGAATTGATTCCCTTGGTCAATTTCTTTGAAAAAACTTTCCGTAAGTAGTAAAGCCATTTCAGCTTCCGAATTCTTGAGCATTTGGCTCATTTGACCGGAACCTCTGGACTCTTCTATCCATTCAATATGAATCCCTTCTTTTTCAAATGGCTGTTCCTTGGCTAAAATCCGAAATGGAAGGTTGAAATGCTCAGGTACTCCAACTATTCGGAAAGTCTTCATAAAAGTTATTGACTAGTCGTGAATTGCTTTTTTGTCAGTGATTAGCAAGTTAGACAATCCAGCCAAAATCAGCATGGTTCCAGCCAAAAGCATGGTGTTGATTACAGCTTCTCCAAATAAAAGTTTGTAAAGGAAATTTACTCCTCCCAAGGATGCTACAATTTGAGGTATTACAATAAACATGTTGAAAATCCCCATATAAACACCCATTTTCTTGGGATTTACAGAGCTGGAGAGCATGGCATATGGCATAGAAAGAATACTTGCCCAAGCAATTCCTACTAAAGAAAAGCTAATATGTAGCATCCAAGGCTCTGATATGAAGTAGATTAAAATGAATCCAAGCCCTCCTAGCACTAGACTTGCCAAGTGAAGGAGTCTTCGGTTGATTCGGATTCGGCTAGCTACAAATGCAAGAATGAGCGCATAAAACATGGATACAAGACCGTAAGTCCCTAAGTAATTCCCAACACTGTCCGCTGCATTATTATAAGCTTCCGAGGTGGTGTCGGTAGCACCAAAGACATGCTCCGTAATAGCTGGAGTAGCAAAGCTCCACATAGTGAAAAAGGCAAACCAAGAGAAAAACTGAACAACCCCTAGTTTTTTCATCACAGGAGGCATTCCTGCGATATTTTTGAAAATTTCTTTAACTCCATTTAGAAAGCCTTTATTAGCATCTTTCTCTTTTTGAAAAGCTTCCAAATCCTCGGGAGGATATTCATCAGTGGTTAAAATGGTATAAAGAATGGAGGTAAACAGAACTACGGCTCCAATTCCAAAGGCATATTTAACCGAATCTGGAACAACTCCCTCAGGAGCTGTATTTGGTACGCCCAATTGAGTCATTAGCCATGGAAGATTGGAGGCTACCCAGGTTCCAATACCGATAATCAAGGTTTGGACTACAAATCCATAAGATCGCTGAGAATCAGGTAGCTTATCAGCAACTAGTGCACGGAAAGGTTCCATGCTAATATTGATAGAGGCGTCCAAAATCCACAAGGCTCCTGCTGCCATCCATAAGGCTGAGGAATAAGGTGCTAAGAATAATGCAATGGTGCTAAACAAGGCGCCAAAAAAGAAGAATGGTTTTCTTCTCCCAAATTTGTGATGCCAAGTCCGATCACTTAGGTAACCAACGATAGGCTGAACCAATAAACCTGTTAAAGGAGCTGCAATCCAAAGAAATGGGATGGTGTCCTTATCTGCTCCCAATGTTTGGAAAATCCGGGACATAAACCCTCCCTGGAGGGCAAATCCAAACTGAATACCTAGGAATCCAAAACTCATGTTCCAGATTTGCCAGAAGCTCAGGTGCTTTTTTTGATCGGTCATATTGGGTTTGGGCTAATTGACTTAAAGAAGACCAGAAATCAGAATTTCATTTTTGTCGTGCTTGATCTTTATGCTTTTGAGATTTTTGATCTCATGAAAAGGATGATCGTGTTCGGGAAGTGGATCAAATTCTGTCAGTTTGCTTAGGAAAGCAAAATCTTGCTCAATGACTGTTTGATTTTTTCCATTAACCTGAACTGAATCAAATTGAAAACCGTGGAAGAAAATCTCAAGCTCACAAAAATCACTATGGTAGTTACCTTCAGCCTGTTTGAAAGTCAAGGTATTCTGATTTGGATCGTAGCTGATTTCTCGCCGGAAAAAGGCTCCTTGAGTATATTCAAAGGAATTTCCATCATCTTCGTAATGAACGAAAGTACTTCCTTTTTCTCCTCTATATACATGGATTCTTAGTATTCCGTCATTTCGTTCACCTGTGTGAGAAACGGATGATTGCATAGTGAAAATACTTCCCGACTTTACCATCACAGGGAGGTAATTTAATGGACAATCCAGATAGATTTCCTTTGACCCGGAATAAAATTCATCAGAATATAAATAGTACCATCCTCCCTCTGGAAGATAGACCTTGGTAATCTCTTTGGTACTTTCTACCGGCGCTACTAAAAAAGCATCGCAGAAAATAAACTGATTTTGATAAGCGGAGCTATAAACCTTTTTGTCTAAAGGGTAATGGATGGCTAAGGTTTGGGAAATTGGCAAACCATCTTCCGTACTTTTATAGAATTTTGAATAGAGAGTTGGTAAAATTCCATACCGGAATTTCATGTAGTTTCTCGAGATTTCCTCCACTTCTTCTCCAAAAGCCCAAGGTTCTGCATCATTACTATTGATCATCGAATGAGCTCTAAATAGGGGAGTGAAAGCTCCAATACTCATCCATCGAGCAAAGAGCGACTTGCTTGCCTCACCGGCAAATCCTCCTACATCAAAACCCGAAAAAGCGACTCCGCTCATTCCCAAACTATTTACCAATCGTACACCAGCAAGCATATGTTCCTCGCTGGCAACATTATCCCCGGTCCAAGCGGCTGCATAACGTTGAATTCCTGAATAACCAGATCGTGTAAGGATAAATGGTCGTTCTTTTTTACGTTGTTTGATAGCACCTTCCTGAGCGCTACGTGCCATTTGCATTCCGTAGATATTTCTCGCTTTTCGATGAGAAACTCCAGTCCCTTCAAAGCTAAATTCAATAAGATTCGGAGTGAATTGTCCCCAAGAAGCTGGTTCATTCATGTCCGTCCAATAGCCATCTACACCAGCTTCTTGATAAAATTTCATCTTTTCACCCCACCAGTTTCGAGTTTCTTCTTTCGTGAAATCAGGGAATGCGCACCATCCAGGCCAAACTTGGCCTTGATATTCCTGTCCATCAGGATATTTTACAAATAAGCCTTTTTCTTTTCCTTCAAGATAAGGGGTGTAATTTTCCTCAGCCTTAATTCCAGGGTCCATAATCACAACGACCCGGAAACCTTTCTTTTTCAGCTCCTTGATAAGGCTTTTGGCATCAGGAAATTTTTCACCATCAAAAGTGAATACCTTGTAGGCTTCCATGTGATGAATATCCAAGTAAATGACATCTGCTGGCATATCCTTATCTCGGAATGTCTGTGCCAATGTTTTTACTTCGGAGGCGGGATAATAGCTATACCGGCACTGCTGAAAACCTAAGGCCCATTTGGGTGGCATTTGCATTTTTCCAGTCAGGTAGGTGTAATCAGAAATAATTTCGGAGAGGGTAGGGCGGTGAACAAAATAATAGTCCATATCACCGTCTTCTGCGCCAAAATACATGAATCGATTGGTGCTGGCTCCGAAATTGAAAACGCTTTTATGAGGATTATCAAAGAATATCCCATAATTACCTCCCTCATGAGTGCCTAAATAAAATGGAATGCTCATGTAGAGAGGATCATCATCGATTCCGTATCCGAAATAATCCGTATTCCAATTGGTGAATGCTTTTCCCCGGCGGTCAAGTCCTCCCGTTTTTTCTCCTAATCCCAAGAAATGCTCATCCTTTTGAACCTTTTTGTAGCAATTTACTTCAGTTCCAAGCCAACCAATTCCTAAAGAATCATCTTCATTTAAGATGTTTCCTGAATGATCTCGGAAGCAAATGGCAAAATTGGATTTTTGAATTGAAAGGTGAATTAGCTCAGATTCTATAATCAAAAATTGTTCTGTCTCAGAAGTTTTGAAGTTAGTGGCCGTTGGCTCCAATACTACTGCGTAAGGGTTTGAGTCAAAAACTTCCGACTTACTAACTTGGACGCGAATTATACTCTCTCTATAAACTGTGATTTTGAAAAATCCATTCGTCGCCTTGCCGACAATTCCAAAAGTGTCATTGCTCCAAGATTGGATTTGTCCTAAACCCTCATGCCTTGAATTAGAAAGATTGTGGGTTGAAGAAGGTTGGGTTATTTGCATAATTTTAGGGAATTCATACAAAGGATTGATGCTAAGTTAGAAAGCTTCCTGAAACCTAAAAATCGATTTAAAAGCCCCCAAAGGCTATTTTTATGGACTACTAAAAAATTAAAATAGGTTATTCGATCAAATTTCAACTATTCAATCGATTGCACTTTTACCTATAAAATTTTTCAAATTTTTATCAATTTTTCGTCCTAACCGATGATTTTCGGATCAAAAGCTCGGTTGGAAGGGTAATTGGCTCATTAATTTGTTCGGGATCGAGTTTTTTCTCGATGATATCCAAAAGAATTTCTGTGGCTTTTGCACCCATTTGAAATCCTGGCTGAGCAACTGATGAAAGTCCAGGTTCAATCATTGAGCAGAATTGCCAGTTTGAGAAGCCAACAACGCCGACATCTTCTGGAACTTTAAGTCCAGCATCTCTGCAAGCCATCATGGCTCCTACAGCAGCCATATCATTATTTCCAAAAAATGCATCTGGTTTTTGGGCTGGGCTTTTTAGGATTTCAGCAGTGATTTTCCTGCTTTCATCATCGGTGCCCAAGGGACATTCCACGATTAGATTTTCATCTACTTGGATGCCATGGTCGGTTAAAGCATCCTTGTAGCCTCGAATTCGCTCTTTACTTATGGTTAGATTTTTTGGGCCGGCCAAATGGACTATTCGTTTGTATCCTTGTCTGATCAAATGGCTTACCGCATCATAGGATCCCCGATAGTCATCTACCATTACATTGATGGCTTTCGGAATGTCCGGAACGCGGTCAAAAAATACTATTGGATAACCTTGATCAAGAAGATTTGAGAAGTGATCAAATTCTTGGGTTTCTTTGGAATAGGATACCAAAAAACCATCAATTTGATTGGATAGCATGGTTTCTATACTACTTCTTTCCCGATCAAACTTTTCATTTGTTTGAGTAAGAATGACATTATACCCTCTCGAATACGCTACTTCTTCAATTCCTGAAATTACTGTTGAAAAGAAAAAATGGACGACTTCGGGTATGATTACTCCGATAGTAAACGATCTGCTTTTGCGTAAGGAGAGGGCAATGGCATTTGGCCGATAATTCAGTTTTGCAGCCAACTCCTTTACTTTTCGCTTTGTCTCATCACTGATCCCAGGGTAATCTTTCAATGCCCTAGAAACTGTTGAGGAGGAGACATTTAGCTCTCTAGCAATATCCTTAATGGTCGCTTGTCCTATTTTCATAAATTATACTATTCCGAGAATGGGAGTTTTGCTAAATCCCAGCCTTTTTGGAGAGTCAAGATTCAGCATTTTACCAAACTCGTTGAAATTACATAAAAGCTCAAAAATTTTCGATAAAAAAAGTTTAAGAATGCAAACGAAAACGCAAACGATTGCATCAAAAGAGAGGCTATTTTTTTTCAACGAAGTATTGTTTTGAAGCGATCAGACATTTAATATTTAATAAGGAATCAAGGGACTCCCTCCAAAGAAAACACAAAAAAGCACCATTCAATTGGATTATTCCGAGATTCTGATTTAAAAATTTGATTAACCAAATCAATTAACAATTACTCAAAAAACTTATGAAAGTTCTCAAAAAAATTGCGTGGATTGCAGCTGTAATTCCTGCTATGTGGGCATGTGATAATTATGAAATGCCACCGATTATTCCTCAGACAGGTTCTACTTTAGCTAACCCAAGTTCTGGTTCAAGTTTGGTTTTGACTGCAGACAACCCTGAAGAAGTGATTCCTTTTACTGTTACCGCTGCTGATTTTGGTATGACAGGTTCAGTGACTTATGAATTAGAGATGGATTTAGCCGGATCAAATTTCGCAAATCCAGTTTCATTAGGTTCTTCAACGTCCAATATTATCGAGTCAACCGCTGAAGCAATCAATGATGAGTTGTTGTCCAAAGGTGCTATGTTTGACACCCCGACAGATGTTGATTTTAGAGTAAAAGCGAGCATTAATCAACCGCTTTCTCCAATCTATGGTGAGACAGTCACACTTTCAGTTACACCATATAATTCAGATGTTGAATTTCCTGTGATTTACGTTCCTGGTGATTATCAGGGATGGAATCCTGAAAATGAAATGACCGTATTGAAGTCTGTGAATTTTGATAATGTTTATGAAGGCTACGTTCACGTATTACCTGGTGGGACAGGCGAATTCAAGGTGAATGAAACCAACAGCTGGGATATCAATTATGGAGATAGTGGAGCTGATGGTACACTTGACAGAGATGGTGATAACATTAAGGTGGCTGAATTCGGTACTATCTTCATGAAAGTTGATTTGGGTGCAAAAACCTATACGCTAGGCGATCCGCTTTATTGGGGAATTATTGGTGACGCTACTGAAGGTGGATGGGATGCTGAAACCAAGATGAAGTTTGACCGAGATGAAAACGTTTTGACCATCACGACTGATTTGAAAGTGGGTGAAATGAAATTCCGTGCAAATCAGGATTGGGGATTTAACTACGGTGGTTCAAATGGTGAGCTAACTGCAGATGGACCAAATATCAAAGTTTCAGAGGCTGGAAACTACACAGTTACCTTGGATTTCCGAACTCCAAGTGAAGTGAAGTATACGATGACAAAAAATTAATTTTTTCCAATCTATTTAATCAAACCGACTCTTAAGGCAATTGCTTTTGGAGTCGGTTTGTCTTTATTAATTTACCTAAATGAAAAGAGTAAACTCGCTATTATTCGTCTTTTTCTGGTTGTTTCTTGGAGCCATGGCTGAAGCTCAGGTAACTACTGAACCTGCAGTCCCCAATGCATCTCAATCAGTCAAGTTGATTTATGATGCATCCCAAGGTTCTGCTGGGTTAAAGGATTGTAATTGCGATGTTTACATCCACGTTGGAGCAGTAACAGAAGGCCCTCAGTCTACGACTTGGTCTATTGTACCATTTTCTTGGGGAACTGCCGATCCCAAAGCTAAAATGACCAAGGTGGAAGGAGAAAGTAATCTTTACACTTATGAATTGGTTCCAAACGAATTTTTTGAGAATCCCAATGGACTGACCATTTATCGATTGGGTTTGGTTTTTAGAAATGCTGATGGTAGCAAAGAGGGAAAAACCTCTGCCAATGGTGATTTTTTTGTAGACTTAGCTCAAGGGTTTACAGTTAATATTACCAATCCTTCAACTAGTCAAGTTTCCCTTGAGGTGGGGGAAAGTTTTGATTTTAAAGCTGAAACTTCTGCTACTGCTGATATTTCCTTTGAATTGGATGGAGTTGAAGTTGAGAAAGCGGAGTCTGTAAGTTCATTGAACTATCAATTCATAGCAAGCGAAGCGGGGACTTTTACTTTAACAGCAAAGGCAACATCGGGTGGAGAGACAGATTCAGAATCAATAACGATCAATGTTTTTGCTCCTTCGGAAGTTGAGGAGCTCCCATCAGGCGCCAGACTTGGAATAAATTATATCTCTGACACTGAAGTGATATTGGCACTTCAAGCCCCGGGAAAGCGAATAGCCCATGTGATTGGAGATTTTAATGATTGGAAAATTCTTCCGGAATATCAGATGAAGCGAACTCCAGATGGAGAAATCTTTTGGCTGAAAATTTCTGGTCTTACACCCAAACAAGAATATATTTTTCAATACTTGATTGATACGAGTATTCGAATTGGGGACCCTTATGCAGATAAGGTATCTGACCCTTTCCATGATCAAGAAATTATTGAACAAGGCAGATATCCTGGATTGAAACCTTATCCAAGCGGTAAAACTGATTTTCAAGCTACTTTTTTACAAACAGCTCAGGATCCATACGAATGGAAAAACATGACCTATACCAAAGTTGATCCAGAGGAATTAGTCATTTACGAATTATTAGTGAGGGATTTTGATGATCGACGGACCTATCAGGCTGTTATCGATCGATTGGATTATTTGGAAGAATTAGGAATCAATGCCATTCAATTAATGCCGATTGGTGAGTTTGAAGGTAATTTATCTTGGGGTTATAACCCTTCTTTTTTCTTTGCTCCGGATAAATATTACGGCACCAAAAATGGCTTGAAGCAATTAATTGATGAGGCACATGGGCGTGGAATCATGGTCATTTTGGATATGGTTTTGAATCATGCTTTTGGACAAAATCCATTTGTTAGACTTTATAATGACGGAGACTACGGAGCGCCAACTGAGGATAATCCATGGCTCAATCGTGTGGCCAAACATCCATTTAATGTCGGCTATGATTTCAACCATGAGAGTGAATATACTGCAGCCTTTGTCGATTCAGTCAATAATTATTGGTTGACCGAGTATAAGTTTGACGGATTTAGATTCGATTTGAGTAAAGGATTTACGCAAGTTAATTCAGGAAATGATGTGGGGATTTGGTCACAGTATGATCCGAGTAGAATCAAAATCTGGAAAAGGATTTATGATCGGATAAAGTCACATCACCCGGATGCTTATGTGATTTTGGAACATTTGTCAGCCAATGATGAAGAGAAAGAATTGGCTGATTATGGATTGCTTTTTTGGGGGAATATGAATTTTGATTTCCGGGAAATGGCGAAAGGAGAAAATAGAGATTTCGGTTGGGCTTATTATGGAAATAGGGGATGGAAAAATCCGAATTTAGTAGCCTATCAAGAATCCCACGATGAGGAGCGGGTTATGTGGGAAACTGTAAATTTTGGAAAAACTTCTCCAATTAATCTTCGGCAGCTGGAAAACGCAGTGAATAGAAATCAACTTTTAACGGCTTTCTATTTTGGCATTCCTGGACCAAAAATGCTCTGGCAATTTGGGGAATTTGGGTATGATGAAGAATTAAACAATGATCGATTGGGCATCAAACCGACCCGATGGAACTATTTAAATGACCCGCAACGGGAGAGACTTTTTAAGCTTTATCAAGAAATGATTCAGCTTAAAAAAGGTAATGAGGTGTTCAATAATCCAGAAAAAACCACTCTGAATCTTAGTGGAGGAGTTAAGTCCATTATTTTGGAACATCCGGATTTAGATGTGGTGATGCATGGGAATTTCGGGGTTGGAAATGTTGGGAATGTCCCGGTTGCTTTTCCTAATCCAGGCACTTGGTACAACTACTTTACTGGAGAAGAACTCCAAGTAAGTGGCTCTTCTGTCAATTTTAGTTTCCGGCCTTCTGAATTTTATTTGTTCACTTCGGAGCCTTTACCGACACCAGAGCAGGGAATCCTTCAAGAGGATTATGTGACCTCTATTCTTGATGAACAAATTTCACAAGATGAATTTAAAGTTTTCCCAAATCCGACATCGGGAAAATTGAATGTGCAATTTCCGGAAGGGATGACTGCTGCTAATTATCGCATAATTGATATTAGCGGTAGATTGATGCTTTCCGGTCAGCAATCCCAAATTCAAAATAATTTAGAATTTGATTTGGGTAATTTTAAAAATGGGATTTATATCTTTGAAGCGTTTGATAACAGACGAGTGCTACATCAGCGCTTTATTAAAAAGTAAACAAACCTATCTCAGACATGAAATTTAAACCTGGAGTAAAATACGGACAGGAATTACGAGACCTGTACGCCTACGCAAAAGAAAATGAATTTGCATTTCCTGCTGTAAACGTGATTGGAACCAATTCCATCAATGCGGTTTTGGAAACAGCTAAAAAAGTAAACTCTCCTGTAATTATTCAATTTTCTAATGGAGGAGCTCAGTTTTTCGCAGGAAAGAGTTTGCCAAATGATAAACAGCAGGCAAGTATCGCCGGTGCAATTTCAGGCGCTCACCATGTACATCAAATGGCTGAGGCCTATGGGGTGCCAGTAATTCTGCATACTGACCATGCCGCTAAAAAACTATTGCCTTGGATTGACGGATTGCTTGAAGCTGGTCAGGCTCACTATGACGCCCATGGTAAACCATTGTTCAGCTCTCACATGTTAGATCTTTCTGAGGAGCCACTTGAGGAAAACGTTGAAATTTCCTGCTCTTACTTCAAAAAGATGGAGCGTTTGCAAATGGCAATTGAAATTGAACTTGGAGTTACTGGTGGAGAGGAAGATGGAGTTGATAATACTGATGTGGATTCTTCTAAGCTTTATACACAACCTGAGGAGGTTGCTTACGCTTATGAGCATTTGAAGCAAATCGGGGATTTGTTCACGATTGCCGCTGCTTTTGGAAATGTTCACGGAGTTTACAAGCCAGGCAATGTGAGCTTGAAGCCGATCATTTTGAAAAATTCGCAGGAATATATCAATAAAAAATATGGAACTACAGGTAAGCCTTTGAATTTCGTGTTCCATGGTGGGTCAGGTTCTTCAGTTGAAGAAATTCGTGAAGCGAATTCTTATGGTTCTATTAAAATGAATATCGATACGGATATGCAATGGGCTACCTGGGAAGGAGTCTTGAATTATTACAAGAAAAATGAAGCTTATCTTCAAAGCCAATTAGGTAATCCTGATGGCCCGGATAGTCCGAATAAAAAATATTATGATCCACGAGCTTGGCTCCGAAAAGGCGAAGAGAATTTTGTGAAGCGCCTTGAAATGGCTTTCGATATGCTCAATGCAATCAATAGAAACTAATTTACGAAGTAAGAAAAGAGAGAAAAGTCACTTGAAACAGTGGCTTTTCTTTTTCCATTAAACCTTTATTTCTATGAGAAATTTTTCCATTCTAAACCTCTTGATATTGGCAGTAGTGGTACTTGAATCTTGTAATCAAAAAGAGAAGCCCGAGGTAAAAAACTATTGGCCAAAAGCGGGAGTAACCTATGAGATTTTTGTACAATCTTTTTATGACTCAAATGGTGATGGAATTGGAGATTTTATTGGGGTGACGGAAAAGTTGGATTATGTAAAGGAATTGGGAGCGAATGCTGTATGGTTTATGCCCATTATGCCTTCACCAACTTACCATAAATATGATGTGACCGACTATAAAGCAGTCCATCCCGATTATGGGACCATGGATGACTTTAAGAGGCTTTTAGATGAGGCACATAAGCGCGATATAAAAATCGTGATTGATATGATTATCAATCATACTTCTACTGAGCATCCTTGGTTTTTGGAATCTAAAAAAGGAAGAGATAATCCATACCGAGATTATTATGTTTGGGCCCAGAAAGATACTATTGCTGATTTTTTAAATAAAAAAGTAATTACTCTAGACTCGGATAATATTCGTCAATGGCATGATCCAGGATTCGGAGAGGATTATTATTATGGATTTTTCTGGGGAGGCATGCCCGATTTGAATTTTGACAATCCAAAAGTGCGTGAGGAGATTTACGAGATTGGACGATTCTGGTTGGAGGAAGTTGGAGTGGATGGATTTCGCTTAGATGCCGCTAAGCATATTTTTCCTGACGATAGGCCGGCGGATAATCACGAGTTTTGGAGGGAATTTAGAGCCAAAATGGAGGCTATTAAGCCTGATGTTTATTTAGTAGGTGAGGTTTATGATAAAAAGGAAATTGTAGCACCCTACCTTCCGGGTTTGCCTGCCTTATTCAACTTTGATTTCCATTATACATTGTTAGAGACTTTTAAGGAGGAGAATGGAATGTTGCTCGCAAAAAAACAGAAGGAAATTTTGGACTTCTACCAAGAAATTACTCCTGAATTTATTGATGCCACCATATCTTCCAATCATGATCAGCCTCGATTACTAAATGAATTGGGAAGTGATCCAGAAAAGTATAAACAGGCGATTAGTATCTTATTGACTATGCCTGGTGCTCCTTATTTATATTACGGAGAGGAAATTGGAATGAAAGGGCTTAAGCCTGATGAGCATATCCGTGAGCCGTTTCTCTGGGAAGAAAAAGAGAAAGATTCTGGACGAGCTACTTGGATCGAGCCTATATACAGCGTGGATGGGAAGGTCGAACCATTATCTCTTCAAAAGGAAGATCCGAAAAGTTACTTTAATCATTACAAGACACTTATTTCTCTACGAAATTCCTATCCTGCTCTCGCAATAGGCGATTTGGTTTTGTCAGAAAAGGATTACCCAAAAACTATTATGGCATATTTTCGAAAATCTGGAGACCAAGAAATATTTGTAGTTCATAATATTGGGAAATCGGAGGTTTCGCTGGAAATACCAAAAGGTTTTAATGAAGTGATTTTTGGGCTGGGTGATGGAGTGAATTCATCAGGAAATCTGACATTAGGTGCAAATTCTACGAGGGTTTATTTGAAGGAATAAAGGTCAAGTTTTGCTAATAAAAACGAAAAGTAATCAATTGATTGTTTTTAGTCTTGGTATAGTTTTTGGCTTTAATTAGCTGGTTAATAAAATTTATTTAAGAAAATGAGAAATTTTTTTTTGACTAAAAAGTAAAAATTTTGTATTTCAAGTGCTTGGCAAAACAACTTGTCTTTAAAATTCTGCATTTGAAAAAAATCATTCTTTTGCCAAGAAAATTAAGAATTTGTTAAAAATTTGGATTTAAAATTTGAAGTATTGTATTTTGAATTGTATTGATAGGTGTTGATATGCTATTTTTATTTGTTCTCCTTACCGCTTTTTCTATCGGTTTCGTATTGATGCCTGCGGTCATCAAAGTTTTGAAAAGAGCTCGCATTGGTGACCATCCAGGGGGTAGAAAAATCCACAAGAAATTTATTCCTTCAATGGGAGGAATTGGGTTTTTTGTTGCTGCCGCAGTTAGTATCGCTATATGGGGCTGGCAATTCCCTCTTCCTGATATTAGGTACCTCCTCGGAGCAATTTCTTTAATGTTTTTTGTTGGGTTACGAGATGACTTGGTTGAGTTGAAGGCTTCCCACAAACTTTTGGGTCAATTAGTTGCCGTTGTCTTAGTAGTTGTAATGGGAGATGTGAGAATAAAAGATTTTCACGGGTTCTTGGGTATTGGAGAGTTAAACCTATTTTTCTCTTATACCTTTTCTGCATTTGTATTATTGGTTCTGACTAATGCCTTTAATTTGATTGATGGGATAGATGGTTTGGCTGGTTCTACTGGCTTAATTGTTTCTGGATTATTAGGGATTTGGTTTGTACACCAAGGATTGGATAGTTTTGCAGTTCTGTCTTTTAGTTTTTTTGGCGGAGTCTTAGCTTTTCTATTTTTTAATTGGCATCCTGCAAAAATATTTATGGGTGATACTGGTTCGTTGACATTGGGGTTTACTCTAGGAACCTTGGTTATTGCTTTTATGGAATTTAATGCGGCGCTACCTGATGATGCCTCTTGGCGTTTTGAACCGACATTTTCAACTGGTATCGCATTGATGATTTTTCCGTTATATGACATGGCTCGTGTATTTACGAGAAGAATTCGAAGGGGGCAAGGACCGATGACTCCTGATAAAAGCCATGTGCATCATTTCTTATTGAGAATGGGGTTAAAGCATAACCAAGTAACCTTAGTACTAGCTTTAGTTCAATTAATAGTTATCTCTACCACACTAGTATTAATTAATTTTTCGGATCATATAGTGCTTCCAACTATTTCTGCAATTGTATTGATTTTGGGATATCGCTTAGATCGAATTGCAGTAAGGTATGTCAAGAAAAAAGTGGCTAATGAACCCCGGATTTTAGATTTATCAAAAAGTTATATTCAAAAAGAGGATGGTCAAAAAAGTGTTAAAATTGACCCCAAGGATTTTGAAAATAATACTATCAATTACAATTAATCCTATTCTTAAATTTTTTACTTCGTTGCTGTTTTCGAATTTTGGTTGGGTTTTTGTAAGATAAAAAATTATGTTTAGTAAAATTTCTTTATCGTTTAATGTCTTTTTATTATAAACTTTCTTCGCCAACCTTTTTTGGGAATGAAATGGCTTATTCAAGGCAAGCTATTCATTCAGGCATGTTGGCAACAAATGGGGAGTTTATAGATCGTTTCGAGGAAAAATTTAATAAAAGACTCAAGACACACCAGATTGTAGCTTTGAATTCAGGGACTAGTTCCTTGCATTTAGCCCTAGTTCTTTTGGGAGTTGGAAAAGGTGATGAGGTGCTTTGTCAATCCTTTACATTTTGTGCATCAGCTAATCCAGTCATCTATTTAGGAGCAAAGCCTGTTTTTATTGACAGTGAACCTGATACTTGGAATCTCTCCCCTGAATTATTAGAGGATGCCATTTTGAACCGTTTAGCTAATGGCAAAAAGCCGAAGGCAATTGTTTTGGTTCACCTTTTTGGTATGCCTGCCAAAATGAATGAAATCTTAGCTATTGCAAGAAAATATCAAATTCCTGTTTTAGAAGATGCTGCGGAAGCAGTTGGTAGTCAGTATGAGGGTAAATATTGTGGCACTCTAGGAGAAATCGGGGTATTTTCTTTTAATGGAAATAAAATATTGTCGGCAGGTGGTGGCGGAGCCCTTATTTCCAACAGTACTGCACTTATTCAAAAAGCTAAATATTTATCCACTCAAGCCAGAGAAGATTTACCCTATTACCAGCATTTAGAGATTGGATACAATTATAAAATGAATAATCTCAGTGCTGCCATAGGATTAGCTCAATTAGAGCAATTGGAGGGATTCATTGAAAAGAGGAGACAAATAAACTCAACTTACAGAGAGCTATTGTCAAATATTCCCGGGATTTCATTCCAAAATGAAATTAATGAAGCAAGATCCAATTTTTGGTTGACAGCTATTTTGATAGATGAAAGTGTAACAGGTTTTTCAAATGACCAATTGCGAATTTCTTTAATGAAAAATGGGATTGAGTCTAGGTTCTTATGGAAACCTCTTCACCTTCAGCCAGTTTTTAAAGAAATTCAATTTTTTGGTGGCTCAGTATCTCAGGATTTATTCCGCAAAGGGATTTGCTTGCCTAGCTCAACAGATCTCAATTATGAGGATCAGGAGAAAATAGTAGAGATTCTATTTAAAGAGTTGGCAAAAACATTTTAAAAGTGAGCTATCGGAGTATTGGTAAGCGGGTTCTTGATTTAATTCTCGCCTCCCTTATGTTCATAATCTTATTTCCTGTTTTTTTATTATTATTTGTAATTCTCAGTTTTGAACATGGTGGAAAACCTTTTTTTAAGCAGGACAGACCTGGGAAAAATGGTCAAATTTTTAAGATTTTTAAGTTTAAAACCATGTCCGATAAAAGAGATGAAATAGGAAATCTCCTATCAGATGCCGAGCGAATTACATTTTTAGGGAGATTAATCAGAAAAAGTTCATTAGATGAAATTCCTCAATTAATTAATATTCTGCGAGGAGAGATGAGTTTGGTTGGGCCAAGACCACTTCTGGTTGAATATTTACCACTCTATAACTCAAAGCAATTAAAACGGCACAATGTCCTACCTGGAATAACTGGCTGGGCTCAGATAAATGGAAGAAATACGATTTCATGGGAAGAAAAATTTGAATTGGATGTTTGGTATGTGAATAATTTGAGCTTGTGGCTAGATTTAAAAATATTGTTTATCACATTTTTTAATGTAATCAGGGGAAAAGGTGTTTCTCAGCAAGGGCATGTGAGTATGGGGAAGTTCCAAGGAACTGATAATCAAGGAAAAATAGAACAAAGCCATAAGAAAAGCTTAATCGAAAAATAATATTTACTTATTTCGTCAAGCATAATTTGTTCAAAATCCATTATAAATTGATCTTTATAAAAAAAATGCAAAATAAAATTGGATTCATCTCTTATTTACCTAAGTTTATTTTGTTGTAATGGTTAAAATGTCTTATTTTGCCATGATTTAATTTTAATCGTAGATTTTATAAATCATTCCATTTGAAGAAATATCTACTATGAATTTTTTAACCAGGTTAAAAATCCTTCCTAGATGGATAATAGCCACTCTAGATTCTTTAATTTTATTCCATTGTGCCTTATTTGGCTATTTGGTACGATTCAATTTTGAGCTTGCTCTAATCGAACAAAACGATGCTGTTGCTGGAAGTTTTACCTTTATGATAGGGGGACTGTTGGTAATGCAGAATACTCGAAGTTATGAGGGTATTGTTCGACATACCGGTTTTAAAGACGGTTCCAATATCTTTAAAACGGTACTGATCAACTTTGTATTATTTCTATTCCTTAATTTTTTCCACGGGAATTTCTTGAATGACCGGTTTTTATTGCCTACATCAGTATTAATCATTGCCAGTCTTTCTTCCTTGTTCATGCTTATCTTTTATCGATTGTTGGTAAAAGAATTGTTCGATTACTTGAAGAATGGTTTTATTAGCCGAGAACAAAAACATGGGGTAATTTTTGGTGCTGGGGAGTCGGGTCTTATTGCTCAGGAAGCGATAAAAAGAGATAGTAATAGCAAATTTAACACGGTTGCCTTTCTAGATGATGACCCAAAGAAAGAAGGTAAAAACATAGCTGGTATACGAATCTATCAAGGAATTGAGCCTTTGGCTAAACTTAAAGAACAGTATGGGATTACTGAGTTAATTATTGCAGTCCGTGACTTGGATGTTAAACGTAAAAGAGAAATAATCGATGAGTGTCTAAAGCTTGGTATTTCTGTATCTATTGTTCCACCAGTTGATCAGTGGATTAATGGGGGGCTTACCGTTGGTGCTATTCGAGAAATAAAAATTGAAGACTTATTGTCAAGAGAACCAATTATTTTGGATAACCCAAGAATTCAAGAGGATTTAATGGGGAAAGTGGTTTTAGTGACTGGAGCTGCTGGATCAATTGGAAGTGAGCTTTGCCGTCAAATTTCCCATTATCATCCAAAGCTCTTGATCATGCTGGATATAGCAGAGTCTGCTCTTTATGACATTGAAAATGAGTTTAAGGAGAATTATGGGGCTTGTCCAATAAAAATTGTTTTGGGTGACGTTCGCAATAAGCGAAAAATGAAAGAGATTTTTAAGGCTTTCAAACCACAGGTTGTTTTTCATGCAGCAGCTTACAAGCATGTGCCGATGATGGAAAATTATCCTGAGGAGGCAATTCAATCCAATGTGATAGGAACAAAGATTCTAGCTGATCTTTCAGTGCTTGCGCAGGTTGACAAGTTCGTTTTTGTTTCTACGGACAAAGCCGTTAACCCAACCAATGTAATGGGCGCTAGCAAAAGAGCTGCAGAAATGTATGTTCAGGCCTTGAATGAATATTTAGAAGTAAACCATAAAAAGTATCATACTAAATTCATAACTACTCGTTTTGGAAATGTATTAGGTTCCAATGGGTCTGTAATTCCGTTGTTTAAAAAGCAAATTTTACATGGAGGTCCTCTCACAGTCACACATCCGGAGATTACTAGATTTTTTATGACAATTCCTGAAGCTTGTCAGCTTGTTTTAGAGGCTGCAGTGATGGGAAATGGAGGAGAAATTTATGTTTTCGATATGGGAGAGCCAGTTAAGATTCTTGACTTGGCAAAAAAGATGATACAGCTTTCAGGCAAGAAAGAAGAAGAGGATATCAAAATCACATTTACTGGACTTCGGGAAGGTGAAAAATTGTATGAGGAATTATTAAATGATTTTGAAACAGTTAAAATCACCCATCATCCAAAAATCAAAATTGCCCAAGTTTTGCCTTCCGCCTACCACAAGATTGATGGGCAAGTTGAGCTTTTCCAAAGCATTGTTTTGAAAAATTCTGAAAATGAACTGGTAGGGCATTTAAAAACGATCGTCCCAGAGTTTATCTCTAACTCATCTAGATTTGAGGTATTGGATCGAATGAATTGATTTTGTTAACAATAGATTTAAAATGTAGGCCACCAATTTTGGTGGCTTTTTTTATTATTTAACTTCAATTCTATTGAGAATGGAATTCTATCTACCTTTGTAAATAATTTAAGGATAGAACCCTTACGATGAAAAAAATATTAAATCTTCAGCTCGATCCGGTAGAAGCTTATGATCCGGATCTTTTTAAGGAAGTTGCACATCAAAAAGCTGGAATTCCCTCTGATACCTCGGGCGTATTTGTTAGGCAAAATCGACGTTCTATTGATGCTCGGGGAAGGCGAGTGAAAGTAATTGTAGAGGCTGAAGTCTTTTTAAATGAGAATCCTAGTCCTAGGATTGAGAATGAATACCACTATAATTCGGTAAGAAATTCTGATCCAATAATTATTGTTGGGGCCGGGCCTGCAGGTTTATTTGCTGGTTTGCGGGCTATCGAATTGGGAGTAAAGCCAATTATTCTTGAAAGAGGGAAGGATGTTCGAGCCAGAAGACGAGATTTAGCGGCTATTAATAAAGCTCATGTTGTAAATCCAGATTCTAATTACTGTTTTGGTGAAGGAGGTGCAGGTACTTATTCGGATGGAAAATTATATACCCGCTCCAAAAAAAGAGGAGATATCCGCCGAATTTTAGAAATCCTGGTGGATCATGGAGCCACAGAGGAAATATTGGTGGATGCTCACCCTCATATCGGAACCAATAAATTGCCTCAAGTAGTCACAAAGCTTAGGGAAACAATTTTAAATGCTGGTGGAGAGATTCATTTTGAAACCCGAGTGGAGGATTTTATCATCCAAAAAGGTGAATTAAAAGGGGTGATTTCTCAGCATGGAGACAAGTTTGAAGGTCTTGGGGTGATTTTAGCAACGGGCCATTCCGCGAGAGATATTTTTAGTTTGCTTCACAAAAGGGAAATTTTGATTGAAGCAAAACCTTTTGCTTTGGGTGTCAGAATTGAGCATGCACAAAATCTCATTGACCGTATCCAATACCATTGTGAAGTGGATAGAGGACCCTATTTGCCCGCTTCTTCTTATTCATTGGTTCAGCAAACTTATTTTAAGGGAAAGCAGCGAGGGGTTTTTAGCTTTTGTATGTGTCCTGGAGGGTTTATCGTTCCAGCTGCTACAGCTCCCGGAGAGTTGGTTGTGAATGGGATGAGTCCAAGTCGAAGAGATAGTAAGTTTGCTAATTCAGGAATGGTTGTGGCCGTCGAATTAGAAGATTTACCCGAGTATCGAAAATATGGTCCTTTGGCTGCAATGCATTTTCAAGAAGATATTGAAAAAAAGGCTTGGGAACTCGGGGGACAAACTCAAACTGCTCCAGCTCAACGAATGATGGATTTTATGCAGCGAAAAGTCAGTAATCGATTGCTGGACACTTCTTATCAACCAGGTTTAAATTCTGTAGAGATGAGAGAGTTTTTACCTGATTTTATTTCAAATCGAATGGTTGATGCTTTCCAGGCTTTTGGGAAAAAAATGAAGGGATATTTAACGAATGATGCACAATTGATTGGTGTGGAAAGCCGAACATCTTCTCCCGTTCGTATCCCAAGAGATCGAGAAACTTTTGAACACACTCAAATAAAACGTCTTTTCCCATGTGGAGAGGGGGCCGGATATGCCGGAGGAATAGTTTCAGCTGCAATGGATGGAGAGCGATGTGCTGAAAAGTTAATTGCTGCTTATATCAGGACATAGAATTTGACCTTTTCTGTCAAGAACCTTCCAATGAGATATCAATTAGCTAAATTATGATGTGGAATTTGCGATAGTTGATATTGAAACGACAGGAGGCGACAGTAGGTCAGGAGGAATTACTGAAATAGCCGTCCTGATTCATAATGGTGAAGAGATAACTGAAACCTTTCAGACCTTGCTAAACCCAAGGCAGTCTATACCAGCATATATTACTGGATTAACGGGGATTGATTCTGAAATGGTAAGAAATGCACCCTATTTTGAAGAGGTAGCTGACAAAATATGGGGATTATTGGAAGGTAGAGTTTTCGTAGCCCATCAGGTCAATTTTGATTTTGGTTTTTTGAAAACAGCCTTTTCTTCACTTGGAAAGGACTTGACAAATGCAAAATTATGCACAGTTAGGCTTGCCCGAAAAGTGTTTCCCGGCCTTAGTTCTTATAGTTTGGGAAGGGTTTGTGAAGCCAAAAAAATACCAATTGAGGCTAGACATAGAGCTATGGGTGATGCCAAGGCTACGGCCATCCTCTTTGATCAAATGCTTAAGTTTCAACCTGAAACTGTCAGAGGATTTTTAAAGTCAAAAAACTCCTTCCGATTTCTTCCTCCCAATTTTCCTTCCCATAAATATTCAGATCTTCCAAAGTCATGTGGTGTATATTACATGCTTGATTCCCATGGTAAGGTCATTTATGTGGGGAAAGCGATAAATATTCAGGAGCGTTTTCGATCCCATTTTTCAGGGAATTTGTACTATCCTCAAAAACAAGAATTGAAAGCTGCTGTTGCAGATATTAGGTGGGAATTGACGGGAAGTGAATTCATGGCTTTATTGCTTGAAACCCTTGAAATCAAACGGATTTGGCCTAAGTATAATCAAGCTATCAAAAAGCCTAAAGCACTGTGGGGATTGTATTCTTATTTGGATGGAAATGGGTATACCCGTTTTCAATTAGCTCGTTTGAAGAAAAACCTTCAACCCATTGAGACATTCTTTTCTCAAGAGGAGGGAAGAGGGTTTTTGAAGGAAGCTACCGAAAGCTTCAAATTATGCCAAAGACTTTCAGGATTACGTTCTGTTACCTGTAGGAGTGTAATGGACGAATCATGTGAGGGGGCTTGTGAAGGAAATATTCCTTCAAAAAAATACAATGAGAAGGTTCAGAACTTTTTGAAGTCAATCCAAGATAGAAAAGGAGTTATTAAGATTGAACTAGAGGGTAGAAATGAAAATGAGAAAGCTGTTTGTGTTTTCGAAAAAGGAATTTTGACTCATTATGGTTTCAAAAATCTCAATGAAGAGGACGATTCCTTTGCATTAAAATCCGTGACTCCCTATCCTGAAACAGCCTACGTCTTCAGGCAATTTTTTCATCAATTTTCGCTTGAGCAAGTAGAGATTATTGATCGAATAGAACAAAAGCCAAGAGAAGTATTACCCCTTGGCTTTTGATGATTTTGGTTTCGAATTTTAAATCAATTTAATTTCCAGTATAGGTTACTCTGTAAATACAGTTAGCTACATCGTCGGAAATAAGGAGGCTGCCATCGGGAAGTTCTTGGACATCTACAGGTCTTCCCCAAACTTCCTGCGAAGCATCATCTAGCCAACCCGATGCAAAAGTTTCTACTCCGGTTACTTTTCCAGCATCATCAATTTTAGCAAGAACCACATCATAACCAGATTTTTTACTACGGTTCCAAGATCCATGCTTTGCGATGATTGCTTGGTTTTTGTAACTAGCTGGGAACATTCCTCCTTCATAAAAGCGAATTCCTAGAGGAGCCACGTGTGCTCCAAGTTTTGCAGCTGGAGCAACATAAAAATCCTGAGCCTCACCTTTATCACCAAATTCAGGATCCTTTACATCACCTGCATGCCAATAAGGGTAGCCAAAATGCTGTCCAGCTTCAGTTGCAACATTCAGTTCACAATCAGGAATGTCATCTCCCATCATGTCACGACCATTATCTGTAAACCAAAGATTTCCTGTCACAGGATGCCAATCGAAACCTACCGAATTTCGAACTCCATGAGCATAGACTTCTGGTTTTGGATTTGGTGAGTTAACATCAATTCTTGTGATCGAGGCAAAAATTTCATCCTCGGATTCACAAATATTACATGGTGCCCCTACAGGTACATAAAGCATCCCATCAGGTCCAAATGCTATAAATTTCCATCCGTGATGTCTTTCCGTAGGATATTGATCATAAACAACCTCGTACTTTGGGTTTCCAAGATTATTTAAAATGTCAGGGAATTTAAGGATTCTACTAACTTCGGCCACGTAAAGATCTCCATCCTTGTAGGCGACACCATTTGGCATTCGAAGGCCTTCTGCTAAAATGAATTTGGTATCGGCTTTTCCATCTGCATCTTCATCGATCACAGCATAGACATTTTTCTCTTGTCTATTTCCTACAAAGACAACTCCATTTTCAGCTAAAGCCATTGACCGTGCATTGGGGATGTCTGCTGCCCAAACGGAGATTTCAAATCCTTCAGGTAATTGAATCCTATCCAATTTTACATCTGCTTGAGCATTTTTGATTGATCGCTTATTGCTCGAATTAGGAGTTTTGACCTCTGTCAGCTTTTCAGAGCTTTGCTGACAACTGGCTTGGACCATCAAAAGGCCGAAGCAAACAGCAAGTGAAATAGTTTTAGAGTAGTTCATGAATATTTGATTTTATGAATACAAGTTAATTCTTTTTGGATTGTTTTAAGATAAGAGCTCAATAAGCGGTTGATTCTTTATTTTTGCCCCATGTTATCGATTAGCAATCTCTCATATTTCATCGGAGGAAGGGCACTTTACGAAAATGCAAACCTGCATATCAAGCCAAAAGATAAGATTGGTTTGGTAGGTCAAAATGGAACCGGGAAATCTACACTTTTAAAAATTATCGCTGGGGAATATCAACCCAGTAGCGGTGAAGTTCAAAAAGCCAAGGATTGTACCATAGGATTTTTGAATCAGGACTTGCTTTCCTATCAATCTGATGAAAGTATTCTGCAGGTTGCATTGGCAGCTTTTAAAGAAACACTTGCCCTACAGGATGAAATTGATGCCGTTCTCAAACAAATGGAAACGGATTATTCTGAAGAGGTTATTAATCGTTTGGCAACTCTTCAGGAGCGTTTTGAAGCGAATGAGGGGTATACTATTAAAGCAAAGGCAGAGGAGGTTTTGGAAGGGATCGGCTTCCGAACAGAGGATTTGGAAAAACCACTCCGAAATTTTTCCGGTGGATGGAGAATGCGGGTGATGCTAGCCAAATTGCTTCTTGAAAAACCGGCATTATTACTCTTAGATGAACCGACTAACCACCTTGACCTTCCATCTATTCAATGGGTTGAAAATTACCTCAAAACCTATGAAGGTGCTGTTGTGGTAGTTTCCCATGATCAGACCTTCTTAGACAATTGTGTGACTTCAATAGTAGAAGTGGCAAATAACACATTGACTTCCTATCCTGGAAATTATTCTTTCTATAAAAAGGAGAAAAAGGAAAGAATGGAAATCCAGCAAAATGCCTACGAGAATCAGCAGCAAATGATCAAGCAAACCGAGCGATTTATCGAGAGGTTTCGAGCAAAGGCCACCAAATCCAATCAAGTTCAATCCCGCATAAAGGCACTTGAACGAATGGAACGGGTTCAAGAGGTTGTTGATGATGAAGCTTTTGTGAATTTTAAGTTTAAATTCTCTCAAAAATCAGGGAGACATGTAATCACTTTAGACCATATCGGTAAAAGCTATGGTGATTTGGTGATTTTGGAAAATACTTCCGCTTCAATCGAAAGAGGGGATAAGATAGCCTTGATTGGTGCCAATGGAAGGGGGAAATCCACTCTCTTACGGATCATTGCTGGAACCGAACCTATTACTGGAACTCGAACACAAGGACATAATGTGATTCCTTCCTTTTATGCTCAGCATCAATTGGAGGCATTGACTCTTGATAATGAAATCATTCAGGAATTGGCTCAGGAAGGCTCTAATAAATCTGAAACTGAGCTCAGAAATGTTTTGGGATGCTTTCTATTTACAAATGATGATGTATTCAAGAAGATCAAAGTACTTTCCGGTGGAGAAAAATCAAGAGTTGCTTTAGCGAAGACTCTAATTTCTGAGGCTAACTTTTTGTTACTTGATGAGCCTACAAATCACCTTGATTTTCAATCTGTCAACATTTTGATACAGGCTCTTCAGCAGTATGAAGGTACTTTTATCACCGTATCACACGATCGTCATTTCATCAAAGGAGTCGCGAATAAAATTTGGTATATCGAGGACCACCAGATAAAAGAATATCCGGGTACATACGAAGAATATGAGTTTTGGAAAGCTCAACAGGATGAAGAGAAAGCCTCTGCCTCTCAAATTGCTGAAAAATCTGTGCAAAAAGCCAAGTCTAAGTCACATTCTACAAATTCAGAAATTCAGGATGCTAAGCGAAGCTTGAAAAAACTTGAAAATGAATTAGAGCAAGTAGAGCAGTTGGTTGAAAAATTAGAAAAAGAAGAGAAAGAGCTTAGCCTAAAACTTGCTGATCCTGAATTGTATCAAAATGATTCTGAAGCCAAAGCAGTCCAAGATTCCTATGGAGTAGTCAAATCCAAATTGGATGAGGCAAATCAAAATTGGGAAAGACTTGTGGATGAAATCGCGAATTTGCAGGAGAGCATTGCCTGATGTTTTTCAATCTATCTGAAATTGGCTATTTTTCTTTATGAAGGTTTTTCTGGGGTTTTTATTGGTTTATTTGGCTTTCGCTCAAAATGTATTTTCTCAGATTGAGGATCAGGTTTTTCGAGATCATATTCAATCGGTTAGAATTTTCCCTCAAGGGATTGAATTTGATAGTCAAATTGATGCTCCAACTATCAGTCTTCGGGATTCGCGAAGCCTAGTCTTGCTTTTTGATGATATCGCATTTGATCCTGAACTGTACACTGCCAAATTGATTCATTGTGACGCAGATTGGAAGCCATCCCAATTGAAGGATAATGATTTCTTGTCTGGATTTAATCAATTCAACGTGCAAGATTATGAATACTCGGTAAATACAAGATTACCATATATTCACTACCGTTTTGAGATTCCTAGGGTTACCAAATCAGGGAATTATGTTGTGAAGGTTTACCGAGGAAGGGAAGAATCGGATGCAATCTTAACAAAACGTTTTATGGTATATGAGGACTTGTTTTCTGTTGGAGCCAGTATTGTACCGCCTTCCCAAACCAGTGATCGGAGAACAGATCAGCAAATCGACGTGGTAGTCAATTATTCAAAAGTAGAAGTGGTGAATCCAAGTTCTCAGATAAAAGTGGTGATTAGACAAAATCAACGATGGGATCATGCGAAATTGATCAATGAACCCACTTTTTTAAATGAGATTTCAAAAACCATCCGATATGAAAATTTTGATGGAACTAACTCTTTTAGGGCTGGAAATGAGTTCCGATTTATTGATCTCCGTTTCATCAGAGCTACGGGTGCCAATATTGCTTCGGTAACTGTTGAGTCAGATGTGATTTACGCAGAGACGAAAGTTGATGTACCTAGAGAATGGGAAGTCTATTCTCAATACCTGGATTTAAATGGTCAATATATCGTCTATACAAATGATCGGCCTGGAGGAAACCCTGAAGTGGAAAGCGAGTATATTTTGACCACGTTCAGATTTTTTGCTCCGGAGAGTTCTCGAGAGATATATCTCTTAGGTACGCTTACAGATTGGGGTAAGAAGCCAGAAGCAAAAATGTCATGGAATCCAAAGTTAAAGGTTTATGAAACAACCCTTTTATTGAAACAGGGCTGGTATGATTACCAATTTGCAAGATTGGAAGACCAGCAATTTGATTCAATGGAGTTTGAGGGAAGTTATTTTGAAACCGAAAATGAATATGAAGTGCTAGTCTATTTTAGAGCCTTAGGTTCGCGTTATGATCAACTAGTAGGCTATGTTTACCTTCAGCCAAATCGAAGACGCTTATAAACCGTAACTTGAAAAAGTCTTAAAGTCTAAAAACAAAAAAAAGTCTGCAGGTTGGCTGCAGACTTTTTGATTAATTTTCTTCGCTTTCTTCTTCACTACTTTCTGAAGGCGCTACATTTTGACGCATTCGCTCAGTAGGTCGGTAAGGTACAAAACCTTCACGCTTAAATTTATAAGGAGAGGTTCTATTTCCAGAAGGATGATTTGCTAAGTCAAGCATACCAAAACCTTTATGTGTGAAAGCACCAAGACCACATTTGAATACAAAGTCCTGAACTTCTGGAGCAGCATAAAGAGTGAATGGTAGGGTATAGCCTCTAACTTCATACTTCACATCCATGTCATAAACTGAATAGATTCGGGCAAATTTTTTCTGCTGCTCTTTCAATTTATTGACATAATTCATGTCAGGTACCACTTGGAACTTGTAGAAGGATTCCATTTGCTCTGGCGTATACCATCCTGATCGCTCCATTCTGGTTAAGGTAGATTCATAAAGCAAATCGGAGAATTCATCGCTATCAGGGCTGATGAATCGCTTTCCAATTTCTTCATTGAATGCAGGTGTGATTAATACCAATGGAGAAATACAAACGAACTTATTGGAAGTCTCCAACTCAGGTTCGTTTTCAATCTCGGTATATTCCGGAGAAAGGATCAAGTTGCCCAATTCAATTTTTGGTGTTGCGAAAACTTGCTCCAATAGGTAGTCCATAAAATCCTCACTATGAGAAGATAGGACTAGGGTGACCAAACTGGAATAGTAATGCAATCCACTTCTACTCACCTTAGTTTGACCTTTTAAGCCAGAGAAGTTGAAGTAATTGTAATTGAAGAACTCTTCACGTCCACCTTTGACAATCAAACCCTTAAGGAATTGAGCCAAAATGTATTGGTGGTGGAAAGGCAAGTAGGAGCCTTTGTTTTTTAGGGAAAATATAAGTCTAACTCTCACGATTTTTTAAAAATAAATGAGACAAGTGTTAATAAAATTGTAAACGTAATTATGGGTGTATAAGCAAAGCAAAAGTACAATTTTTTTCTAAGAAATGTTAAACATTGAATCTAAAATGCATAATATCACCGTCTTTTACGATGTATTCTTTGCCTTCAATTGCAATTTTTCCGTTTTCTCGGCACCCTGCCTCAGATTTGAATTGCTGATAATCCGCTAGCTTGATTACTTCTGCCTTTATAAATCCTCTTTCAAAATCAGAGTGAATTACACCTGCTGCTTGTGGGGCCTTCCAACCTTTTTTGATTGTCCAAGCACGAACCTCCTGAGGACCGGCTGTAAAATAAGTGATAAGATCAAGTAGGGCATAGGCAGCCGCGATTAATCGATTCAAACCGCTTTCCTCAAGTCCATATTCTGATAGGAATAGCTCTTTTTCTTCAGCATCCTCAAATTCAGCGATTTGGGATTCAATCGCTGCGCAAAGCATGATTACCTCTGCGTTTTCCTCTTTAACTTTTTCCCGAAGCTTTTCTACATGTTCGTTTCCATTGATGATGCTTCCTTCATCCACATTTGCCACATATAGTACAGGCTTGATTGTAAGAAGATGAAGATCTCGAACCGCTTCTAAATCTTCTTTTTCAACATCAATAGCTCTGGCATTCAATCCGCTTTGAAGACCTTCTTTGAATTTTTGAAGGATTTCAAGTTCTTTCTTTGCTTTCGCATCTCCGGATTTGGCGATTTTTTCGATTCGGTTGATTTTTTTCTCTACCGATTCCAAATCCTTTAATTGAAGCTCTGTGTCAATTACCTCTTTGTCAAAAATTGGATCAACACTTCCCGCCACATGGACGATGTTATCATCTTCAAAACACCTTACCACGTGGATAATAGCATCAACTTCACGGATATTAGCCAAAAATTTATTTCCTAAACCTTCACCTTTACTTGCCCCTTTAACTAGTCCGGCGATGTCGACAAATTCGATCACAGTGGGAAGCACCCGCTGAGGATTTACCAGACTTTCCAATACTTTAAGGCGCTTGTCTGGAACGGTAACGACACCCACATTGGGTTCGATGGTACAAAAAGGGAAATTTGCTGCTTCAGCTTTTGCACTGGAAAGCGCATTGAACAAAGTGGATTTTCCAACATTAGGAAGTCCGACGATGCCACATTGTAAGGCCATTTATTTAGGTTTTTATTTTAAAGATCTGATAGGACTTATATCCCTGGTAAAACTCCATCACCGATACTCGGAAAATGGTATAAACAGGAATGGCAAAAATCATCCCGACTACCCCGGCGATTTTTGCCCCGGCAAAGATAACAACAAAAATTTCAAGGGGATGCGCTTTGACAGATTTTGAAAAAATCAAAGGTTGAAGAAAAATATTATCAGCTACTTGAACTACAGCAAATACCGCTAGGATCTTCAAAATCATATAAGAAACCTCACTTCCTTCTACAAAATTGCCTGTTGAGATTCCCACGATTATACCAAAGCTTGCACCCAAAATTGGCCCTGCATAAGGTATCAAATTCGCGATGGCAGCAAAAAGAGCAATTGTTAGTGCATATTCGATCCCGACTATGCTTAAACCTAAGCTTGCCATCGAAAAAATTGCAATTACCTGAATCAATAAGCCCGAAAGATAATTTGAAAGTAGTTTTTCGACTTTTGTGAAAGTTGCGACTGTTAGTTCAAAATATTGGTTTGGGGTCAGATGCAATAGATTTCTTCTCAACAAGCCATTTTCTAGCAAAAGGAAAAATGAAATAAATGCTACGGCAATTGTTCCAATAAACAACGAACTCGTCGTATTGATAATGGTACTGATAAACTTCCCAAAATCCATTCCTGCTACTGTCTCAAGAAGTGTGGTTTGAAGTTGTTCAAAAAGACTTCCTCTTGGGGTTTGCACCAATTGATATTGAATCAACCATTCTTCCAATCGGTTTACGGGAGTTTGGATCTGCTCATATATTCCTTCATAATCCAATGCACTAAGCACGGTTATTTGATCATTGATCAAAGGGAAGAACAAAAGGCCGAGTAGGACAGAGAAGAATATGATGGCTGCAAATGAAATAATTATAGCTAACCACCTTGGAATATGCTGTCCGAGCAAATGGAAATTATGAAGCCGATTTGTAAGCGGTCTAAGTAGAGCTGCTAAAATCAGAGAAAGGACTAGATAAACCGTGATATTGGAAAAATACCAGGCAAAAAGGATGAATCCAGCAATGAATAAGATTAAGTATATAAAAAACCGTTGCATAGCTATAAATGAAAAGGAGGCCTTAAGCCTCCTTAAATATACTATTTCCCTGACTCTCTCAAATCAGCTGTGGGATGCTATTCCCATCTTAGTTCGTCCCGGTACTCATTTTCCGGGTCATCAGATTCGTACTGTTCAAAGTCAAAATCCGGCATTAATTCATTTTTGACGTGATCTACAGTTTCATTCAAGGCTTCTACAAACTTGAAAAAATCCTCCTTATACAAGAAGATTTTATGTTTTTCGTAGCTAAATGAATCACCATGGGCCTTTCTTTTACTCTCTGTGATAGTGAGGTAGTAGTCGTTGCCCCGAGTAGATTTAATGTCAAAAAAATAAGTTCGCTTTCCTGCTTTTACTTTTTTAGAGAAAATTTCATCTCTATCAAATCCTCTTCGATCTTCCACAATGCGTAATTTTTTTTAGTTGCTGGGTAAATTAATCAGGAACTAAGATAGCAAAAACCGCTCCTAGAATTCAAAATAAACAATCAAATTTTTCTAGAAGCGACAGTTTTCTGTCAATAAAAGGTTGTAAATCAGTGATAAATGAAAAAAAGAAAAGGAGGTTCTACCTCCTTTATTCTCCGTGTAAATATGCCTTTTTTGCTAATAGCTCCTCTTCTGTTTCTCGATGGTCTGGGTCATCCACACAGCAGTCTACAGGACAGACTGCAGCGCATTGAGGTTCCTCATGAAAACCATTACACTCCGTGCACTTTGCTGTCACGATGTAGTAAAACTCATCTGAAACTGGTTCCTGCTTCGCATTTCCATCTACAACAGTCCCATCTTCCAAGGTAACTTCTTTAAGGGAAGTACCTCCAGCCCAAGTCCACTCGACTCCGCCTTCATAAATTGCTGTATTAGGACATTCAGGTTCGCATGCACCGCAGTTGATGCATTCGTCTGTAATCATTATTGCCATAGCTCTTCAAAATTTGTTTCAAAATTAATAAGGACAACACAGATCGACAATAAAAAGTTGTCACACTAACTAATTTAAAATAATTCTATCCGATTTTAGATCAATCAGGTAAATTTGTCCCCATGATACCTTTCAAAAATAGAGTTCAGGCATTCATTAATTTAGGGAATTTGCTAGCAGAGTTGCCGATAGAGGAAAAGGAGGGCTTGTTTCGTAGGGCTGAAAATCAAAATAATTGGTTTACCTATTCTAGCTGCGACAAAGCTTTTTCTGGATTGATTCACATGCTTGAATCCTCTCAATTAGAAAAATGGGTATCAGCTTATGATTTTTCGAAAGTCCAGGATAGCAAAGATGTTGGGGTTTTAATGGCTGGTAACATTCCTACTGTTGGTTTTCACGACTTAATGTCGGTATTATTAGCGGGTCATGGAATTAGTGCCAAATTGAGTTCAGCTGATTCAATATTGATGAATTTCCTGATTGAAAAGCTGATTGAAATCGAACCTAATTTGAAAAATTATATTCAAGTTTCAGAAATGCTCAAAGGAAAGGATGCCTACATAGCTACTGGGAGTGACAATTCCTCTCGTTATTTTCAATATTATTTTGGAAAGTATCCTTCTTTAATTCGACAAAACCGAACTTCTGTAGGAATACTAAAAGGAGATGAAAGCGAAGAAGAAATTAAGGCGCTTGGGGAAGATGTCTTCACTTATTTCGGACTTGGTTGTAGAAATGTTTCCAAAGTCTTCTTGCCGGATGAAATGTATGTAGAAGTTCTGTTGTCTAATTGGGAGTCTTTTTCTGGAATTGCCGATCACCACAAATACCATAATAATTACGAATACAATAAATCCATCTTCTTAGTAAATGGAGAGCCACATTTGGATAATGGCTTTTTAATCATGAAAAAGGAAGAGGCGCTAGTATCGCCAATCTCGGTTCTTTATTATGAAACTTATAATGACAAAACGGATTTGGAGAAAAAGTTAGAAGCCAACAAAAACAAAATTCAATGCATCGTTGCTAAAAAGGATTTTTGGCCAAATGCTGTTGAATTTGGGAACGCTCAACTTCCCGGTCCGAAAGATTATGCTGATGGGGTGGATACTCTGGAGTTTTTGTTGAGCCTCTAAAAATTATTTTGCCAGAGGAAGGAAAATACAGAAAGTAGTGCCTACCTGTACTTTACTTTCAATTTCCAATCGCCCCTTATTTTTGCTAATGTACTCTCGTACCAAAACCAATCCCAGTCCAGTTCCACTTTCATAGTTTACTCCACGAGTAGTAAATGAAACTCCTTCCTCAATTTTTTGGAGGTTTTCGGGAGAGATTCCCGTTCCAAAGTCTTGAATACAAATCTTAGCTTCCTCATTTACTTTTTCAATACTGAGTAACACTTTTGAACCCGGCTTAGAAAATTTAATCGAATTATTGATCAGGTTTCGGAGAACCAAATCAGTCATGTTTCGATCGGCCATGATGAAAGTTGGTTCACTTTCTTGAATTTTGATTTCAATTTGCTTTTCGTTCGCTATTCGATCGAGTAATTTTTTTTGTTGCTCAATTAATTGTAGAATATCAAATTCTTGGATTTCTACTTGTTCTTTCCTGATTTGGGATGAAGCCCAAGCGAGAAGGTTTTCTAAAAGAATGGCAACCTGTTCCATATTTTTGGATACCTCAGGCAACATTTCAAGTAATTCCTCCTTTGAAATCATCCCAATTTGAGTCATATGGATCAATTCTTTGACTCCGAATATCGGACCTTTCAAATCATGGGAAATGATACTAAAAAACTTATCTTTTAAATCGTTGAGTTTTTGAAGATCCTCGGTTTGTTTTCGAAGTTTTTCTGTGGTCTCCAGTTCTTCTGTCAGGTCATCAAAGAGAAAAATTAAACCCATTTGCTCTGAGTTTTTGTCATTAATCTGCATGACTTCTAAGCGAACGGTTCGGTCACTTCCCTCGGGTTTGAATGTGAGAATTTGTTCTATTGGGTTTTCAAAAATTCGAAGAAGAGACTCTTCAGATTTAAAAATTTCTTCTGCCTGTGCGCCTATTCTTATTTTTTGGGGATCCTTGCAGAAGGATTTAACTTTTGAGTTGAAATCTATTACGCGTTGGTGGATATTGAAAACCAAAACACCCTTGGTTAATGACTCCATGATTTTACTATGGGCTATTGGTTTAATGCTGAATAGTCCATATTTCAAGATTGCCAAACCAAGAATCAGATAAGTCGCTAAAAAGGCAAAAGGTGTCAAATCGATGAATCCTAAAGGAGAAATCAATCCAGTTTGATAAAAGAAATTAAACACCAAGGGGAATAATCCTCCTACAATCAAAAGACGTGTCTGATTTTTATAAAGAGGATCGGAAAATTGGAATCTCCTCCAAAGAATTATTGTCCCCAAAAGAAAAGCCAGGTAGGAATAAATGACATGAATGATGTAATATGGACCACGCTCGATTCCTAGGATAGGGAAGGGGCTTCCCTCGGTGACTAAAAATGTTTTAGCATAATGGAGATGGTGGAGATCGTTCGAGATCACCATAAAAAGTGTGAGAGCCGGAATTGTAAAAGTTCCGATAATGACAACTGGTTTGGCCCAGTTTCGATATCCTGTGTATCGTAGTGTGAAAATCAGCCAGACTGCAGGTGCAAAGGAAATTCCAATGTATTCAAAATGAATCCAATGGAGCATTTGATCAAGGGAGGTTGATGCCAGCTCTAGGCCATAAAAAAATCCCCAAACCGTAATTAGAATCATTGTGGTAGCCAACCATCTGATAAGCTGATCAAGGCTTAGGGCAATGTAAATTGACAAAACCATGACCACTAAGCTTGTTAGCACCAGGATTATAGAAAATACATTAAAGGTAAAATCTAGCACTGATTGAGGCTTTAAAAGAAGTTTTTCTTTTAGTGGATTTTCGTCTAATATTACAGAAAAAAAATTAACTCCGAAATAAATAAGACTTGAATAAAAAACGAGTTGCAATTTCTTTTCCAAGTCCCTTCGATCTAGTGCTGATTTTGAGTGGGTTGGTTTTAATAGCTGCTGTTTTTGCTTTAAGATCTCAAGGTAAATCGATAGGAGAAAGTATTCAGATGACCCTTCTTTTTTGGAAGGATGGATTTTTTAGTCTACTCGAATTCACGCTACAAATGATGATGATTCTCGTCTTTGGTTATGCCTTAGCCATTGCAAAACCTATTCATCATTTTTTGAAAAAAATCGCCCATTTACCAAATAATTTACTTCAAGCTGTCCTTTTCACGGGGATTGTGACCATGATTGCCGGGCTTTTAAACTGGGGTTTCGGACTAATCGTTGGAGCTCTTTTGGCAAGGTTTGTTCATCTAGCTATGGAAGAAAAAAAGATTCCTTCCAATGCACCTTTGTTGGCATCAGCCGGGTATTTGGGAATGGCAGTTTGGCATGGAGGCTTGTCGGGTTCTGCGACCTTAAAAGTGGCGGAACCCAATCATTTTCTAGCCGATCAAATAGGTCAAATTTCAGTAGATCAAACTATTTTTTCTGTGGGAAATCTAGGCATGACCTTGGGCCTAGTGCTTGTGTTTTTGATAGTTCTGACTTTTCTATTTCGCTCCAAAAAAACGAAAGAGAATCCAATTTACAGTCACCCACTTAGACCAATTTCTCCTGGAGTTAACAAAAAAGTAGGCTTTTGGATTGGCCTTTTTATGATTCTAATTTTCCTTTGGGTTGCTTTTAAAGAATCAGCCAATGGATTGAGCTTCTTCAATTTAAACTTGATGAATTTTTTGCTTTTCGGTTTGACTCTTTTTGTCTTCCGTGATTTAAAGAGTTTTACAGAAGCAGTTTCAGAAGGTGTAAAGAGTTCTTCGGATATTTTTATACAGTTCCCATTTTATGCCGGGATTTTAGGGATGGTTACCTATTCAGGTTTACTTGACGAACTATCCAATTTGTTCTTAAATAATGCGGATCAGAATTTTCTGGGTCCTTTTACATTGATTTCAGCTGCATTTGTAAATCTATTAATACCATCGGGTGGGGGGCAGTGGGCCGTTCAGGGACCGATCATCATGCAAGTCACAGAATCCTTAGGAATGGATCCTGCTAAGATGATTTTGGTCTTTTCCTATGGAGATCAGATTAGTAATCTTTTACAGCCTTTTTGGGCTTTGCCTTTATTATCCATTACTGGGGTGAAAGCCTCTCAACTTATCCGCTATACCTCTTGGTTGTTTTTGGCAGGTTTTATCTTTTTGATGACAGCTGTCTATCTCTTTTTCTAAATCACTAGACTTTTTGGGAGAATGATTCCAAAATTTTGGATAAAGGCCTTGTTTATGAATTTATTTGGTTACCGATTTCGGCCCTAATTTTCTATATTTGCACTTCGATTTTGAACCTTTTATCCACCTAAAATCCTATAAAATGGCTTTTGACATTGAAATGATCAAGGATGTGTACGCTCGCTATCCAGAGCGTATTGCGGCTGCGAGAAAAGCAGTCAACAGACCCTTGACTTTGACCGAGAAAATTTTGTATTCCCACCTTTCTGAGGGGCCAGCTTCTCAATCTTTTGAAAGAGGAAAATCCTATGTGGATTTTCAGCCAGATAGAGTCGCGATGCAAGATGCTACGGCACAAATGGCTCTTCTTCAGTTTATGCAGGCGGGTAAAGACAAGGTCGCAGTTCCTTCGACCGTACATTGTGATCACTTAATCCAAGCACAAGTAGGTGCAGATAAAGATCTTTCTGTTGCTAAGGATAAAAACCGTGAGGTGTATGATTTCTTGGCCTCAGTTTCAAATAAATATGGAATTGGTTTCTGGAAGCCAGGAGCCGGTATCATTCACCAAGTAGTTTTGGAAAATTATGCTTTTCCAGGTGGAATGATGATCGGTACTGATTCCCACACTCCAAATGCCGGTGGTCTAGGTATGATCGCAATCGGTGTTGGTGGAGCTGATGCCTGCGATGTAATGGCGGGTCTGCCATGGGAGCTGAAATTTCCGAAATTGATTGGCGTGAAGCTTACTGGAAAACTTTCTGGCTGGACTTCTGCAAAAGACGTGATTTTGAAAGTAGCTGGTATCCTAACCGTAAAAGGTGGTACAGGTTACGTAGTTGAGTATTTCGGTGATGGAGCAAGATCTCTTTCTGCCACAGGTAAAGGTACCATCTGTAACATGGGTGCGGAGATTGGTGCTACTACTTCTATTTTCGGATATGACGACAAATCAGCTGCTTATCTGGAAGGAACCGGCAGAGCGGACGTTGCAGCCCTTGCAAATGGTATCGCTGAGCATTTGACTGGTGACCCAGAAGTATATGCAGAGCCTGAGAAATATTTCGATCAAGTAATCGAAATTAACCTTTCTGAACTTGAACCACACATCAATGGTCCTTTCACACCAGACTTGGCATGGCCCCTTTCTAAATTTGCTGCTGCTGTGAAAGAAAACGGTTGGCCAGCAAAATTAGAGGTAGGGTTGATTGGTTCTTGTACCAACTCTTCTTATGAAGACATTTCCAGAGCTGCTTCTTTGGCGCAGCAGGCAGTAGATAAAAAATTGATCGCTAAATCTGAATTTACCATTACTCCAGGTTCTGAGCAGGTTCGCTTCACAGTTGAGCGAGATGGATTCTTGGATACCTTCGGAAAAATGGGAGGGGTAGTTTTAGCAAATGCCTGTGGTCCTTGTATCGGACAGTGGGCTCGTCATGGAGCTGAAAAGCAAGAGAAAAACTCCATCATTACCTCTTTCAACAGAAACTTTGCGAAGCGTGCTGATGGAAACCCAAATACTCATGCTTTTGTGGCTTCTCCTGAAGTAGTTACTGCTATGGCAATCGCCGGTGATCTTACTTTCAACCCAATGAAAGACAGTTTGATCAACGAGGAAGGTCAGTCAGTAATGTTGGATGAGCCGAAAGGTCTGGAATTGCCTACGAAAGGATTTGCGGTAGAAGATGCCGGATATCAAGCTCCAGCTGCAGACGGTTCAAAGGTTGATGTAATCGTAGACCCTAAATCAGAGCGTTTACAATTATTGGAATCATTCCCTGCTTGGGAAGGCACTGATTTGAAAGGATTGAAGCTATTGATCAAGGCAAAAGGAAAGTGTACAACTGACCATATTTCCATGGCTGGTCCTTGGTTGAGATTCCGTGGCCACTTGGATAATATCTCCAATAATATGTTGATCGGTGCTGTCAATGCATTCAATGACGAGACCAACAAAGTCAAAAATCAATTGACCGGAGAGTATGGAGAAGTTCCTGCTACGCAGCGTCAATATAAAGCTGAAGGTATCGGAACAGTAGTAGTTGGTGATGAAAACTACGGAGAAGGTTCATCACGAGAGCACGCTGCTATGGAGCCAAGATTCTTGGGCGTTCGTGCGATTTTAGTTAAATCTTTCGCTAGAATTCATGAAACCAACTTGAAAAAGCAGGGTATGCTTGCTTTGACCTTTGCAAATCCTGCTGATTATGATAAAGTTCAAGAGGATGATGTGATCGATATCCTTGGTTTGGAAAGCTTCGCTCCGGGTGTTCCATTGAAAGTGGTTCTTCACCATGCAGATGGCTCCAAAGATGAATTTGAAGTGAATCACACCTATAATGAAGGCCAAATTGAATGGTTCAAAGCAGGTTCTGCCTTGAATTTGATAAAAGCAGGTTTGGCTTAATTCACATAGGAAACCTTATATCAAAAGAACCGTTGCCATTTTTTGGTAGCGGTTTTTTCTTTTTGTACAACCAAATTAATCATGAGAGTAACCTTCATTTTTTTGGTATTCCTCGTTTTTTCTGGAAAAGCATTTTCCCAAAAGAAAATTGAACAAGAAAAGCGAATAAAGAAACAGGATGTGCCTGAGCTGGCAGTGGAGTGGCTAGAAGATTCCTTTGAAGGCAGAAAAAAAGTTCGTTGGTATCAGGAGATTTCAGATCAGGGGATCTCTTTTGAGGCCAAATTTCCCTGGAAAGGAAAATTTCACAGTGTAGAATTCGATTCCCTGGGGAACATCCAAGATGTGGAAATAGAAATCCAACAGAATGAGTTGGGCGCAGAGATTGAGTCAAATATCCTTTCGGATATAGCAAGCGAGTTTAGTGAATTTCGCATTCAAAGAATTCAAAGGCAGTATTCCGCTCAGTCGGATGATCTGGAAGACTTTTTTGATGAGGGGGAGATGGAAGGAATTACCATCCGTTTTGAAATCGAATTCATAGCAAAAGAAAAGTCGGGCCGTCAGGCCTTTTGGGAAGGTCTTTTTGATCAAAAAGGCAAGTTGATTTCCATACGGGAAGTTGAAATTCGGATCATGGATAACTTGATTTTTTGATGAGGAAAGTAACTTTATCATTCCTGGTATTTTTTCTATTCGGCTTCTCTTGTTTAGCCCAAAGACAAGCCTTTTTTACAGGCTTTTTCCCAGAAGTAGCTATAACCAAAAAGCTGTCGAATGGCAACAAAGTCAATTTTAAAGTTGAGAATCAGGAAATTATTTATCGGAATTTTGAAAATCCTGAAGATCGATGGCAATTTCGTCATTATCGGACCGACCTGATGGCTTTTTACGATTGGAAATTAAGTCCTTTAAGCAGTATGGCTTTGGGATTATTTTATAGAATTCAAGATGGCTCAAATGCTTATCGATTGATTCAGCAATTTGCTGTTTTGGATCGATTTAGGAGATTTCGGATGGGGCATCGTTTTAGATTAGACCAGACTTTTAGCCATAATGAAGCAGCAGAATATAGATTAAGATATCGGGTAGCATTGGATGTGCCTTTGCAAGGAGATGAATTAGATCCCGGAGAGGGCTACTTAGTGATCTCGACAGAACCTATTTTTAGTCTTCAGGAAAAGGAATTTGGACTCGAAAATCGATTAGTTCTGACCCTTGGAAAATTGATTAATTCTCAGCAAAAAATAGAATATAGTATCGATTATCGCACGGATGGATTTTTCAAGAGGGCTTTAGAACCCGCTTATGGGCAAAAATTGGCTATTTCTATAATTTTTGATGCATTTTTTCATATTTGAAAAGTAAAAAATTTGCTATGAAATACAAATTGCTGTATGTTTACAACATAATTTTGCGATAGGTAAAGAATCATCCAAAAAACGCTCAAATAGAACATTAGTAAGAAAAGGATTGATGAAGGACAGAGGGATTAATAGCACTTTTAAGAAGATCATTTATGAGTCCTCTGAGATGGTCTTTCTTGCTGACGATTCCTATCCGTATAATATTTTTTATGCCAATGAATCCTTTGAAGATCAAATAGGAGAGACACTTCAAGATCGAAGTCTCGCTGGTTTGGGTCTAGATATCAGCAATTATATTTTTAAAGAAGAACTACTTCTTAACCATGATGGCAAGGAGTTTTTATTTAGACTGGAATTACCTGAGGATAATGGAACTAACTATTACCTGTTTTACAAAGGGGTTGAAATAAAAACTCAGGGACTTCCTTCCAATCGGGAAATTCAGGAATTCTTTAAAAGAGGATTGGATATCCTAGCTGTAGGTCAGCACGATTACTTGACTTATTTGAATGATGCGGTCAAACCTGTGTTAGGATATGCCCCGGAGGAATTGATTGATACTAGCCTTTGTTCTTTTGTTCATGAAGATGACTTAGAGAAAGTCCGTAAAATCTGGAAAAATAAAGGAGGAGGGGATAAACTGGGCTTTTTCCATGTCCGGATCAAGAAAAAGTCAGGAGGTTATGCCTTGTTGGAATGTTCGGTCCAGTTTGCTGAAACCCATTTTTATTTGATTTCGAGGGATCAGACAGAGTTTTATCTGGAGCGAGACCTTTCGAAAAAATTGCTTCATATTCAGCAGCAAGTTCCAAGTCTTTCAAATTCAGTTAGTTTTAATTTGGACTTAAGGAAAGGGAAGATCAATTGGGATAAAGATGCTTTGGAAAAATTCAAAGTTGAATCGAAAAAAGAAAGGAAATCACTTTTTCAAAAGATTCAGCTTAAAATCGAAACTGATTCCAACAAGCCAAAAATTGATGCAAATATCAATTGGAAGGATCAAGATTTAAAATTAGTAGCTGAAAAAACCGAGTTGCCTAATGGTCGGGAAGTTTGGATAGGATATTTGGCTGATGATAGCACCCGACAGGAGTTACTTGATGAAAAGTCATTATTAGAAAGTTTTCTTTTCCGTTCCCCTGAGCCTTTGGTTGTTTCACTAGGAAGTAAAAATATTATTCATTGCAATGAGGCAGCAAGGAAGCTTCTCGGATTGGATAAGGAGACGTCCTTTGATGATTTGACACAGTTGGAAGAGCTATTTGAGGAAACTGAGAATTGGAAAGAATGGCTTGACCAAATCGAAAAAGGAGAGGAAGTTCAACCATTAGTGGCACCCATTCTTAATCAAAAAGGAAAGTCTTTAACACTAGAGATTTGCTACACAACCTTTGAGGAAAAGTCTAATCAATACTTTTTATTCTCCTTTAAGAATATTTCAGAGAAACTTTCACTCGAAAAAACTCTTGAAGAGAGTAGTAATTTCTTGATTAACCTGACAGAACAAGTTCCTGGAGGACTCTATCAGTTGGTTTTGGATAAAAATGGAGGAATGAATTTCTCTTTCCTTTCCAAAGGAATCACTTCTGTATTAGGAATTTCAGAATCAGAAATCGAAGAGTTTACAGATATCTCATCTACTATCACCAAAGTTCACCCACAGGATTTGCCTCATGTAATCATGACTTCGGTAGCTTCTGCAAGAAAGCTTGAACCATGGCAATGTCAGTTTAGGGTAAAGGACGAGCATCAACCCGGAGGGTTTCGTTGGGTTTTAGGTGCTGCTAGACCACAAATCTTGGAAAATGGAGACATGGTTTGGTATGGGTATCTGACAGATATCAGCAAGCAAAAAGAATTTGAAGCAAAACTGGATGAGGCTCGTCAGACAGCTGAGAAAGCCAGTCAGATTAAGTCCGATTTCTTGTCCATGATTAGCCATGAACTTAGAACACCTCTGAATGCAATCTCGGGATCAGTTTATTCTTTGCTTCAGGAAAATCCTTCCAATTCGCAGAAAAATACCCTGAATACCATCAGCTTCGCAGTAGACAATTTGATCATTATGATCAATGATTTGTTGGACTTCCAAAAAATCGAAGCTGGCAAGCTTTCTATTGAAAAGGCTCCATTTAATTTAACTGAGTTGGTACATCAAGTCATGAAAGGGCTTGCCTTCCACGCTCGCGATAGTAAAAACTCGTTGAACCTGCATCTTGATTCCAATTTGGACCTCGATGTCAAAGGAGATAAAACCCGTCTTTCTCAGATTTTGAATAATCTGATTACGAATGCACTCAAATTCACTCATGATGGAAAGGTGGATTTGACAGTTAAATTATTAAAGAAAAATACGAATCAGGTAAGAGTTTACTTCGAAGTGAAGGATACGGGAATCGGAATCGCTCCGGAGCATCAGGATAGAATCTTCAATGATTTTGACCAAATCAAACCGACTTTTAGTACCAAATATGGAGGAACCGGATTGGGACTTTCTATTACCCGAAAGCTCCTCAATTTGATGAATTCCTCTATTCAGTTGGAATCTGAGCCAAATAAAGGCAGCCGCTTCTTCTTCGAAGTTGATTTTGATTTAGTAGAAAATGAGGGTCCAAAGAATGTAATCCTGAATGGATTTAACCGTGATTTCTCCAGCCTTCATTTGTTAATGGCAGAAGACAATGATGTAAATGCTTTAGTTCTTGGAAAAATTATCAAGAAATGGGGCTATACCTTTGATCGAGTCCCAAATGGAGCATTGGCTGTGGAGGCGGTACAAACCAAGAAATACGATTGTGTTCTGATGGATATTCAGATGCCTGTTATGGATGGTTTTGAAGCTACAGTAGAAATCAAGAAGATTATCGACATCCCGGTGATTGCATTAACAGCAGCTGCCAAACTCGAAATCATGGAAAAAGTGGAATCCTGTGGTTTTGATGGATTTGTGGCAAAACCTATCGATGCCGCGGAACTACTAAAGAAAATCAAAGAAGTGATCTCAGAGAAGAATCACAATTTTTGAGCCTTTTCATAATATTCAGCTACCAAATCCATTTCTGGATAATCCCGATAGAGTTCCTGTAAGTATTGTAGGGCCGAGATTTTATCTCCTTTCATAACGTAATAAATTCCTTTGTTGCGGAGCGCATACGGATTGTTTGCATCCATTTTTAGGCTTCGATTAATAAACTCAAGACCTTCTTCAACTTGCCCAAGGTAGAGTAAGTATAAGCCTTTGTTGTTGTAAAAATAGGCTTGAGAAGTATTGAGAGAAATTGCTTTTTCTACAGCTTCAAATGCCATTTGATAGTTTCCACGATCAAAGGCAATCATCGATTCCAGATTATGCAAGTTTGGCTCCATGGGATTAATTTCCTTTGCCAAATCCAAAAGGGAATCAGCCTTAGCATAATTTTTTTGGTAATAGAAAATAGTTGCTTGGTTGACGATCAGGTCAGAATTATCAGGATTTAGCTCCAGCGCCTTTCCAAACGCTTCGAGAGCTAATTCATAATTTTGAAGCTTTTCCTGAACTAATCCACCCAAAAAGAACCCCTTCCACTCAACAGGTTGGTTAGTTTGAAGCCAATTTGCATCCTCTCGTGCTTTGTAAAATTCCCCATTATCCAAATAGGTTAAGCCTCGTTGAAAGTAAGCCTCTGGGTAGTCTGGTTGATAGTTGATAGCTGCAGAAAAATCTAAAATCGCCTCATCCAATTGGTTTAATTGAAGATGGGAAATTGCTTTGTTGAACCAAGCATCCGCATAGGTAGAGTCAAGATCTAAGGCTTCTTGGTAAAATTCCAAAGCTCCCCTAGGGTCATTTTCATCCAATTTTTCATTTCCTTTTAAAAGAAAACGTCCCTTTTTGTCTTCGACTGAATCGCAAGCTGTGATAGAAATTGCAAGAAGAAAAAGGAAACTAATCCTGATCTTGTTCATCTGTTGGTTTAGGTTTTTTTGGTTTCTCTTTTTCTTCACCAAGCAGAAAAGCGAATGGCTTAGTCTCTTCTGTGAGATCAAATATTTCTCTTAAAATCGCTAAAGTTGGAATAATTAAAATCATCCCTGCCACTCCCCAAATACTACCTCCTATCAACAATCCCAAGAAGGTGATGAAAGCATTGAGGTTGACATTACCTCCGACAATTTTTGGAGTTAAAAAGTTTCCTTCTACTAATTGAATTAGCTGGTAAGCAACCAAAATAGCCAAAGGATAAAATAGACTGTCTTTTGTCAAGAAAGAATAAACCACTGGTAAGAGTACTCCGAAAAATGGTCCTACGTATGGGATAATGTTTAGGATGGCTCCTAAAACCCCAAAAAAGATTGCATGCTTAATACCTAAAGCAGTATAGGCTGTGACATTCAACAAAGCCAAAATAAGCATCACTTTACCTACTCCGACAATGTAATGCTGTATCACTTTTCGAAGGCTTGTGATTCGCATTTTAACTAGAGTGGGGTCGCGATCCCGATAAATCATAATCATCATTTTGGTGAGATGATCACGATATAAAACCAAGAAGAACATGAAAACTGGAATCAAAACCACACCAGAAAGAGAACCCACTGTTTTCAGTGCAAAATTGGAGATGCTAGAGCTATGATCGTTTAAAACTTCCTCTATGTATTCGAGATTTGCTTTGTTTCTGAGCTCATAGTCTATACCAAAACTGCTTTGAGTCCAGTCGTCAATTTGATTTGCATAGTTTGTTACCCTGCCACTCACATCATCAAAATCATTGGTGAATGCTGCGACATTTCCAATAATGAATGACAAAAGCCCCCCAACTAGAAGCACCATCAAAAGCAAGGAAAGAAAACTCGCTAGTGTTCTTGGTACCTTCTTTTTTTCAAGCCAATTATTTAATGGCGTAAATAAAATCGCGAAAAAGCCTCCCATAAAAAGGGGGATAAGAAGGCTTTTGCCCACGATTAAAAAGAAGACCAATACAATGATAAAAACCAAAACCAGCAAGGCTTTGAGAAAGGAGGGGAGGGCTTGATACGGCTTTTGCATATCCAAATTTTTTCAGAATATACTGGACTTTTCTATCAAATCAAACCAGCTCTTCGAAGCAGGGCTTCCGGTTTTGGTTCTCTTCCTCGGAATCTTTTGTAGAGAACCGTAGGATGCTCTGTTCCTCCCGCAGAAAGAATGTTTTTCTGAAAGGATTGAGCCGTTTCTGGATCGAAAATTCCTCTCTCCAAAAACAATTCAAAAGCATCCGCATCTAAAACTTCAGCCCACTTGTAGCTGTAATATCCTGCTGCATATCCTCCTTGGAAAATATGAGAGAAAGAAGTACTCATTAGCGTATTAGGGACTTTTGGAAGGAGATCAGTTTTGGACATTATTTTTCGCTCAAACTCAAAAAGGTCTCCGATTTTTGATGGATTCCCTTCATGATAAGCCATATCCAATAATCCAAAGCTGATTTGTCTCACCGTTTGATAGCCTTGTTGGAAATTAGCAGCTTTTTTAATTCGCTCGATTAAATCTTGAGGAATTTTTTCTCCCGTTTTATAGTGTTTGGCAAATAGATCCAGACACTCTTTTTCATAGCACCAGTTTTCAAAAATCTGAGAAGGCAACTCTACAAAATCCCAATAAACACTAGTTCCTGAAAGACTTTGATAATGCGTTTTGGCAAGCATTCCATGAAGGGCATGCCCAAATTCATGGAATAGGGTAGTCACCTCATTGAAAGTCAAAAGGCTAGGTTTTGTTTTGGTTGGTTTGGTGAAGTTGCAAACTATAGAAATATGTGGGCGATGATCTATGCCATTCGCTTCGTATTGGCTCTTGTAGCTCGTCATCCAAGCTCCGTTTCGTTTTCCAGCTCTCGGGAAAAAGTCCGCATAAAATACGGCAACATGTTTTCCGTCTTTGTCTTTTACTTCATAAGCTGTGACATCGGGATGATAAACCGGAATATCTTTATTGGGAGTGAAATCTAGACCATAGAGTTTACCTGCTGTCTGAAAAACTCCTTCGATGACATGCTCCAATTGGAAATAGGGACGAAGCAACTCATCGTCCAATTCATACTTTTCTTTTTTAAGTAATTCGGAATAGTACGCAAAGTCCCAACGCTCTAGCTTTTCAATTCCATCCAGTTTCTTAGCGAATTCAGCTAATTCAGCGACCTCTTCTTCAGCTTTAGGCTTGGCTTTTTCTAAAAGGTCTTCAAGGAATTTCAAAACCTCCTCAGGGCTTTTGGCCATACGCTCTTCCAAAATGAATTGCGCATGGGATGAGTACCCTAGCAACTTTGCTCTTTCATATCGAAGCTCAAGGATTCTTTTGATAATTTCCTGATTGTCTAATTCATCCCCTTTGCATGATTTGGTATTGTAAGCGAGGAATAGAGTTTTTCTTAATTCCCTATTTTTCAGATAGGTCATGGCAGGGATGTAGGAAGGGTAAGCGAGTGTAAAAGCCCATTGACCTGCTTTTCCTTTTTCCTCAGCAGTTTGTGCTGCGGCTTCTTTGATACTTTCTGGTAGACCTTCTACATCGGATTCATTTTCTACGAAATGAACAAAGCGATTCGTTTCCGCCAAGACATTCTCGCCGAATTTTAGCGATTGTTGGGCAAGTTCTTGGTCAATTTTCCGCAATTTGGTCGCATCTTCTTTAGAAAGATTAGCTCCATTTCGAACAAATGCCTTGTATGTTTTTTCTAGGAGAGTTTTCTGCTCGGCGCTGAGCTTCAGTTCATCTTTCTGCTGGAAAATCTGGGCCACTCTTGAAAACAACTCTTGGTCTAGAAGAATATCATTGGAGTGTGCAGTTAAAAGCGGAGATATTTCTCTCGCTAGTTTTTGAATCTCGTCGTTGGTTTCGGCGGAATTTAGATTAAAAAAGATGGATGAAATCACGTTTAATTTATCACCTGATCTATCCAAAGCCTCAATTGTATTTTCGAAAGTTGGGAGAGGATTCGATTTTATTTGTTCTATTTCCTGCTTAGCCATTTGAATAGCCTCTTTTACAGCAGGTAGAAAATCTTCAGTTTTAATTTTATCAAATGGGGCAGTCTCGAAAGGATTGGTGAATTTTTCCAACAGAGGGTTACTCATAATTTCTTTGATTTTTAGTAAAAATCGACTCGATCACTTAATGGTTTCAATTGTTCTTCAAATTTATTTATCCCATCTGATTTGATAGGGATTTGGGAAAAGAATTAACGGATTTTTAAAGAATCTAGAGAAAATAAAAAACCTCCGAATTTGATTTCGGAGGTTTTCGTTTTTTAATACTCTAAATCACAGCTCATACTTTCCATTCCAATTGGAGCTCCATCAGGAATTTTGAGGCTTTCCGGACTGCTGATTTCATGGGGTTGATCTAAGTAGGCCTGGATTTTATCGCTGAGGTATTTTCTGTGGGTTCCCAAAAGTCCACCTTGAGAGGAGATTTGAGTTATTTTTTCCAATTGCATTCTCGCGATTGCCCGTACCGAATTTGAGGCATTTCCATTCTTGGAAAGATTGATGAGATAGTCTACAAATTTCGCTTCCGTCATCATCTTGATTTCCTGCTTTAGACCAGAAGGCAGATTGTTTTGAAACAACTGATTGCTAACCTGATTCAAAACAGATTCGAAGCTAGGGAGACTTGAATTCTGCATGGCTTGCAAGTGTAGGCGATTTGCTCTTCCACTTTCCAAGAGGAAGGTGAAAACGGCATCTACAATGTTTTCAGCCGGAGCAATTGGGTCAAAAATAGGCCCGGTTCTCGAAACAAAAGTTTCCCTGTTTTTTCCATAACCATAAGGCCTTGGAGGGATCAAAGCCAAAATATGCTGTGGGACTTCTAATTGCTCAGGCTCGATCGTTTTCAATAGTGCTGAAACAGCCTCATTTTGAAGTTTTGCATCAATCCAAGTATGATTTGGCTGATTGTCTCCTTTGACTTTGTATAGATAATCCAAGCCTCCTACAACTTTGCTAGTAGCTTCCACTTGATAACGATGCATGAGGAAAAGTGGAACAAGCACTTCTTCCAACAAAGCCTGTGGAGTTCCATTTGGAATGGCATTTAGTCCAAAAGATTGAAGCTTATTTTTTCTCAATTCCAGCATTCGAAGCAATTCTTCAGGTGCCGATTTTCCATTATCCCACAAATGGGAGCGAGGGTGAGCACCACTAGGGTCACGAGAGTCGGAATCAGTGATGAATTCATAACCTGCATCGAAGGTCTCTTCTAAAGTTCTATTCAAGAATATAGCCTCATCTTCACCTGCTTTTGGATATCCATAGCCATAAGTGATTGCCCATTTATCCCATTCGCCGATTTTATCATCATAAGCGGCAGAAAGGTCCAAATTTCCTTGGCTGTCTTGGGTTATTAAAGGATATGGATAGTCCATTACTGAAGATCTGCCTGAAGCTGAAGTGGCATAGCTGTGAGCCAAACCGATAGTATGGCCAATTTCATGAGCAGACAATTGACGTAATCTTGCTAAGGCTAATTCGAGCATTTTTGGATCGGCTGGTTTTCCATCCTCAAATGGCTGTAATAATCCCTGAGCAATTAAATAATCTTGTCTAACTCGAAGCGAACCCAAAGAAACCTGTCCTTTGATAATTTCGCCAGTTCTTGGATCTCGAATACTACTGCCATAAGACCATCCACGAGTTGAACGGTGAACCCATTGAATGACATTGTATCGCACATCCATCAGGTCCATTCCTTCAGGAGCTAACTCTACTCGGAAGGCATTTTTAAACCCTGCTGCCTCAAAAGCTTGATTCCACCAATTTCCTCCCTCGATCAAAGCGGAAGCAACAGGTTCAGGAGTTCCTCTATCCAAATAGTAAACGATTGGTTCGACAACTTCAGAAACGGCAGCATTGGGATCTTTCTTTTCTAATCTATGTCTGGAAATAAACCGCTTCATAATAGGTTCTGAAATCGGTGTTGTAAAATCCATGTAACTGATGGAAAAGAAGCCTCCTCGAGGATCAAATTCACGTGGTGTGTAATTGTCGTCAGGAAGCTGAATGAAAGAATGCCGCATCCTTACGGTAACTGCATCAGGACTAGGTGTTACAGATCTTATTAAACCTCCTGTAGCATTTCCGGTAAGGGTAATTGTCGCTTCTACCTCTGTGTTTTGCGGGAAGTTTTTCGTCATTTCATAGTAAAGGCCTGTGCGGGAATTATCTACTCGGTATGTCCCCTGTCGACGTTGGCTGAGGCGGTTTGACACGCCGTGTGCGTCTTGCATGTAAAAGTTGGTGGCATCCACAACAAATCCATCACTGTTGTTCTGCGCAATTTCGAATCCCCATAGAATGGATTCTGCAAAGGCATCCTGTACGGATTTTACTTCGTAGGGATTGGATGAAAAGGCTCGGAAATCATAGTTTTTGTGAATCAGGAATAGTTTGTTTCCTGACCTTCGAAATTCAACAATTCTGGTATTACCTAATTGACCTCGGTCCAAACCGATATCATTAGAGCCAACACCTGCAGTCAATGAATTGACATAAAGAAATTCTTTTTCTAAATCCTCGATATGGAGATAGATTTTCCCCTTTTCCCTGTCTAAATAAAAATCAACAAAACCTTCATTTCGCTCCAATTTGGATAAATCTAGATTTTGAGAAAAAACAGGAGAAATCATCCCGAAGAGGATAATCGCTGTAGTGAGTAATTTATTCATAAGATTTGGTGGTATAAACGAGAGTCTCAAATTATAAAAATGGTAGCTTACAAACTCACCATTGATGGAAATTTAACGATTTAGATAATATCGAAGTAGTAGGGTTGTTTCGGATTGTCGATTTCCTTTAATCTCCTGAAGTCCAGAACTGATTTTTTCCCGGTCAATGTAGGTAGTTCTTGCCCATCTGAAATACAATCTGAGTTTTCTGGATACATCGTATTCTCCTATCAAATAATACCGCTGTCCCTGACCGGAAAATGCCGGAATTGAAAAAGTCCATAAGACATGGTTCTCAAATGCATAGATTCTACTGTCGTAATCATCCGTGTCAAATAAGGCATATCTAGCCGTAATTTTCCAACGATTCTGATCTAATCGGATATCCTGAACTACCATCAATCCATTTCTTTTCTGGCTTTGGATAGTTACTTGACTCCACCAAACTCGGCTTCGGATAAAAAGATTTTTGCTGATGCGATAATCCAAATTGAAAAGACCATTTTGTCTCCTTACTGTAGCACTTTGATAGGTGGACTGAGGCTCATTTAAATCAGGAAGATTTCGGTCTTTTTGCTCCTGTCTATATTGAAGAAATACTTGGAGAGACTTCGATGGTTGAAAGCTAAGCCTGCTGAGCCATTCATTTTCAAAAGAGGGATTGTAGAGCCGGTATTTCAGCCAGGGAAACCGAAAAAAATCATAATAAGCATTGAACTTCCATTTTTTTATGGGTCTGATTTCCAGCCCAAAATATATCCCTCGTTCATTAATAGGTCGACTGCTTTCAGCAAATGCATTACCATAAAAGCTGTGGAAGTTTTTATCATAGTTTCGCCAAAGCATGGAAATGTCAACCTGAGAACTCAGGCTGGCGATCAATCCAAGAACACTTCCGTTTCCTCCTGATTTCGAAAGGGCGGATTCTCCGAAAAAGAGAAAATTTTTCCAATTGTAGTTAAAGTATAGGCTACCCATGTGGTTTGACTGTCCCTGAAATTCAAATTGGTTGTAGAGTCTTTTTGTAGGGATCCATTCCTGACTGAATTGGGTATATAGAAAGGTAGATCCAAATCTGAGTTTTGAATTTGCTTGAAATTGAATTGCCGTGCCAATATTGTATTCCCGAAATTGATTTTTGGTGCTTATTTCGGAAGGCGTGCGATGGAGTCCACTTTGATTAAAAGAGTTGATGGTAAAGTTTTCAGTCTCCAAACTATCCATCAATTCTATTGATCGGCCATCTCTTGGTACTGAGGAAGCTAGTGCGGTAAATTCCCAATTTTTATGTTGATAAGTGGCGGCTCCACCTCGGAAAAACCCCCATTCCAAAGAAGCAGTATAGGGTAAAATTCCTACAGAACTTCTCCGAATTGTAGGAACCGTTTCTGCACCTTTTCCCAAGGTGTAACCTGCTCCAAAAACCAATCCTTGGCCAAAAGAGGCCTGAAAATCTCCCAAGGCTAGAGTTTTCCATTTACCAACTTGGTATCGTTGAAAATGAAAAGAAAAAAAATTAAAGCCATATCGGCGGGAAGGATGATCCCAAGTAAATTGCTCGCCAGCATCTTTATCCAAGGTAAACCCAAAGCTAAAATCCCGTGAGTGCTGAGTTCTGAATCTTAAATACAAATCATTGGGATCACCGAGATAGCGACTGCTTATTCTTCCAGTACTTGAAGTATCCGTGGGACTAAAACCTTTTCTTTTTTCCCAAACTCTCCGATGCCTGACTATCAGATAGGTTTGTTCCTCATTTCGAAGCCGTTTCCAGAAAGGCTCAGTTCGCTTTTCTCCATCTTCTAAGGTTACAAAAGGGATAATTCGATTAATAGTTTCTGAATCAAACTCCGGTATTGCTTGAAGTTCATAGAGGGATAGTAAATCACCAAACTGACTTCGGTAAATAAGTAGGGCATCTATCTGAGACGGAGTCAGAAGATACATTGCCTGTAATGCTTCGTAATTTGCTTTATTTAGATTGATTGGATTTAGATAAAGTTGTAGCAAGACCTCGTAAATCCGTTCGTAATCCACATCTTCTTCTGGAATAGGGAAAAGTCGTTCAATTAAGGATTCCAGATCGATTTCAGGTTTGGGGACTTGCTGGGAAAATGAGTATTGAATTCCCAGAAATACTAGTATTAAAACAATGACAATTAATCTCCCCATTGGTAATTTAGGCTTAGGTGATTGGTAGAACCAAGAGGAGCTAATTGACTATAGGCATAATCAAGTCTCAAATTTCCTTTTTGAATACTAAAGCCAGCAAAAAAGCGCGAAGGTTGGGTGTTAATACCACTTCGCAAAAAAATCCATTCCTTGAGGCGATATTCTAATCCGGCCTTCAGCAGGGGAGACTGTTGTATATCTTTTTCAAGTTCAATCAGTAAACTGAGCGTCTCAGTTGGCAGGTAATGTAAGCCCAACTGGACTAAGGTAGGCAAACGAGAATCGGTCTCTTGACTAATTTTGCCACGGTTGATATTGCTAATGGAGGCTCCGAGGTAAAGTTTTGGGTTTAATTCAGTGATTCCTCCTAAACTGAAAAGTAATGATCCGCCACTTCCAAAACCCTCCATTTGAGTCTGGAAATATTCCATTTTCAGACCAATACTATTTACTCCCAAAGTATGGGAATATCCAATACCAATGGTTTGTTGGTTGAAAAGCTTACCCCCAAACCGGCTGATTCCCAAGCCGAAGGTTCCTTTCCTATTCTTTATAGCTGTAGCAAGATCAAAAGTCGAGAGTTCCTGAAGTCCAAAACGATGATCATACCCTACAGCGATCCCTGACTTTTTGGTCCTATCTAAGGCTCCGATATTGTTAAAATAAGACCAAGTAGAGGGGAGATGGACCCGCTGATTTCCGATCCCTTGATTTCGCGCTCCATGAACTTGTGTCAAGGGATCAGTTTGGGGAAATGCTGAAAATAGTATTCCCAGAAAAAAGAATAAAAAGCAACCTGCCTTCATAAAAAATGGCTAAAAAAAAACTACCATTAATTTAGGTAGAAATTTTTTAAACTACAGGTTGAGTCAATAAAAAATTAAGTCAAATAGGGTTTTTTAGCTAAAAAAGCTCTAGAAAGGAGCTTTAATATTCAGAAAGAAGTTGCCTTCTCCTTGATTGTTGAATGAATATTCAAATCGAAAAACGGAATCATAAAAGCCTACAAGGTCAATTCCTAATCCATATCCATAAAGATAGCGATTGGTTAATCGAGCATTCTCAGGAATAAAATTTCTATCCTTGACGTAGCCATGGTCAAAGTTCGCACTGAGATAAAAGCGGAATGGAATAGTACTGAATTGCTCCAGGGGCATGACGGAGGAAACATCAATCTCCCAATCGATAAACTTCCATCGGAAGCTATTTTTGTGGACATACAATTGTTGTCCTTCTATCACATTCAGTTCGTAGCCTCTGATAAAATTTGGAGAATAACCTATGCCTCTGACAAGTGTGTAGGGCTGTCTTTGGCTCAAAAACCAATTGCCAGATAATCCTGTAACAAAATGGAATCGTTCATTTAAAGTGAAGTATTTATTAGCGGTCAGGCTTACTTCGATTTCGTCAATATCTTCCGTGTTGAAAATCCCATATTTAGTAGCTGATAGCCTGAGTAGCTCTCCCTTTGTTGCGTATGCAGCCAAATTCCTATTATCATGCTGAAAAGTATAGCTCATGTAGAGATATTGAAGTTTATTCTCTCCATGTTGGAAATAATTAGGGTTTTGCACTAGGACTTCCGGATCTAATTTGGTGGAAGTATATCCTACAGTAAAAAAGTGGAAGTTGTAGAAAGTTCTCCTGAAAGTATATTGGATGGCTGCTGACAGGTTTTCTCGAAGCACATCCTCTGTTTCACTGGTGAAAAATACCTGTCTGTTATTGGCAGACCGAATAGGTATAGTTTTTTGTTCATAGTAGGTGAATTGACCGGCTAATCCGTGCTTCTGCTTCTTATCAATGTAAGGTTTGCTGTATCGCAAATCTAAGGCTCTGGTGAAGCCAAGTTGCCCACTAAATCTCAATTTCTCATTTCTTCCACCGACATTCGAATGAGATACTCGAAGGCCATAATTCACTCTGGAGAAATCCCTACCTTGATTTGTCCACCATTCGGAGAAGTTACGATCAGCCAATTGAAAAATAATGGAAGGAATGATATACCAGCGCTCTTTTACAGCAATCAAAACTTCCACTTGATCGCCTCCTGTAAATAGAGGAGTGATTTCTACTGAAGTAAAAAGTCGGAGATTATAGATTTTATTGCGATCGGCTTGAATAATTTCAAGGAAAGTGTCTAAATCATAATAATAACCTTCGCCGAAGTCCAATTCCCTCAGAATGATGTTTTTCTGAGTTTTTTCATTTCCAATGATGAAAATATTGTTGACAAAAATACTATCCGGAGTATCCATTTGTACCGGAGAGTAGGAGGTGTCTTGAGCAAAAACCTTGACAGACCATCCCCAAAAAAGGAAAGTAAAAATGAAAATATGTCTGATTGAAAGTCTCAAAGGGAATTTTCAGTTAGTACATTTGGTTTTGAAGAGGCCATGCACAATAAACAACCTATGTGGAAAAACCTTGTTAGAAAAATCGCCATTTTTCCCGTTTTGGTTTACCAATATACCATTTCGCCACTTTTTCCTTCATCATGTCGTTATACACCCACCTGTAGTCAATACATGAAGGAGGCTATTTTGAAGCATGGGCCTTTCAAAGGTGGTTGGCTCGGAATCAAACGAATATCCAGATGCCATCCATGGGGAGGGCATGGACATGATCCCGTACCTTAATTAGCCGGCTTTTTAAGCCCCATTTTCCAGGCTCTTGCGACCAAAATTATTCCTCCCAAAACCAAAGGAATGCTCAGAAGCTGCCCCATATTGAACTGCATGGCATCTTCAAATTCCACTTGATTTTCTTTGAAAAATTCCCACACGAAGCGCATTCCAAAAACCATTATTAGGAATAATCCCAATAGCAAACCATCGGGAACCCGTTCCTTGTATTTCGCCCAAATAGAAAGCAAAATCAAGAAAATCACGAAATAGGAAATTGATTCATAAATCTGAGTTGGATGTTTGGCTCTACCAAAAGTCTTGATCGTCGCCACATACATTGCCGGCTCTTCCTTCAATTCTAGATTCAAATCAGTTTCTAAAGGCTCAGCTAGGTATTCTTTAGAAGAATTGAACTGAGTTAAGGCATATTTTACATCACTCCTAAGTGTGTTTTCTAGGGTTTCTTTAGTGAAATTCCCCTTATTGATTTGAATTTCTATGTTTACAGGTAAAATTCCATTTCCTTGCAGCTCATTCGCGCGGTCTGTAGGTTTGTAAGCATCAATGGATTCGATCGGAACACGGAGGGATTGTAGAATTTCCTCAATATCCCAGGCGTAGACAATTCCTTGGTCGGTTCCAGTATCTTTTCCGCCTATTTCAGAATTCATCAAATTCCCCAATCGAATCAAGGCTCCGGTCATCGCCGTCACAATCACGATTCTGTCGACTACCCACAAATAACTTTGCCCAGGAGTCTTTTTTGCATAGATCCAAAGCGCAATCAAAATAGCAACAGCGGCTCCATGTGAAGCTAAGCCGCCTTCCCAGACTTTTAAGATTTCAATTGGATTGCTTAAATATTTTGCGGGCTCGTAAAAAATTACATGACCAAGTCGAGCACCAATGATAGTCGCTAAAACCATGTAAATGGTGAGTTTGTCAACCAGATTCTCATCATGACCTTCCTTTCGGAAAAAATACACCATGAACTGCTGGGAAATGATGAAACCCAAAGCAAAAAGTAAACTATACCAGCGTAAACGATCAAAACCAGCGAAAACAGCAGGATTTGGATCCCAAACAATGTAATTCAAAATGGAGGTAATGTTCATTTTAAAGTTGGTCTAGTTGCTCTAACTCTTCTTTGTAACCTGCCGACAAGATCGGGAATCTGTACCAGGTTTTTGGATCTACATTAAACTGGTCCAAATGGAAGGAAGGCGCTAACCTTTCGCGCTTCCATTGATTTCTGGCCCAAAGTTGGAAGAATTTTTTAATATATGATTTTAAAAGTTTGTCTTCTAGCTCAAGTTCTTCTTTGAGAATTAAAAATACATCCATGGGAGATCGTCGGTCCCGAATAGCGAGTTTTTCGATTTCCACAATTACCGAGTAGGGCATCAAATCCTTTTCATCGGTTTGGGTTCGCTCTTGAGGTCGTAATTCTGCCGTAGGTTGCAATGAATTGACTTTGGCAAGACCCGGACGGTTCAGATTTTTCTCTGCCCAATTTATCCAATGTAAAATGAAATGCTTATCCACTCCGGCAATGGGGGAAATGCTACCACTAGTATCTCCATCCATGGTGGTATAGCCGACATCTCCTTCAGAACGATTGGAGGTGGCAAGCAATAAGGCATTATTGAGATTAGCGAGCATCCAAATAATCGGAGATCGGGAGCGAGCTTGAATATTTTGAAGGGTAATATCGTCTTGTTCCCAAGTCAACTTCCTCCCAATTGCAGATTCGATTTTAGCCGTATAGGAAGCTACTTCCTCATCGATTGTCCAATGATGGAAAACAGCTCCCAGACTTTCTGCGAGAGATTTTGCACTCTCAAAAGTGTCATTGGAAGAATTTGCCGTTCCTTGATAGGCGGTTGTTAAAAGTTTTCCTACTAATTGTTTTTCGGGGTTCCCTTCAAATTTATCAAAGTCAGAAATCCCTATTTTTTCGCAGAAGCGCTGAAGCCCTAAATCTTGCAAGCCTCTTTTTACCATTTCAGCAACCAAAACGGCAACTGTGGAGGAATCTGCACCGCCAGAAAGAGAAAGAACAAAACCTTTACTTTTACTTTTTCTCAGGTAATCAAATAATCCGAGTGAGCTCGCTTGGGTAAATTCCCACTCCTTGCTTTTTATTTCAGCTATTTCCTGTTCTTTATCTTCCAAAATCACACAGTTCACTTGATAGTCTTGAAAGGATAAAAGCTGATTTCTAAACAGGGTTTTACCAGATTTAGCTAGGAGACTTTCTCCATCAAAAATCATCCTTCCAGCCTCATTTCCCAAAAGGTTGATATAGCCATAATAGCAATCAAACATCTTGGAGCTATCCTCAATCAGTTTCTTTCGCTCCAAGGTTTTTCCCATGGCAAAATGACTGGCACTAGGGCTGATAATAAGATCTACTTTTCGTTCGCAAAGTCGGTAACCAGGGCGTGCTTCACCTCTCCAAGCATCTTCACAGATTTCAAATCCATAGTGAACCCCTTTTTTCGTAAAAGTTAAATCCCCCAAAGAAACTTCCTTTCCAAAAAAATCAACCTTCACTTGTTGGTTTGCTCCCCAAGGCGTAAACCAGCGGAACTCATAGTGAACTCCATCGATGGCCATAAACTGTTTGGCGACAAAACCCAACAATTCTCCATCCTCGATAATGGCCATGGTGTTATAAACTTTTTCACCCATGCGATAGGGAAGCCCAACAGCTACAGTAGTATTTTGACAATGGGGGATCAATTTTTTCAGTTGGTCCAAAGCCTTTTTTGGATACCAATAGCTCAGGAATAGATCTTCGGAGCCATAGCCTGTAATGGCTAATTCTGGGAAAACGACTAAGTCAGCATTTTTCTGCTTGGCCTCTTCCAGGGCTGAAATTATTCGATGCAAATTTCCCTCCCAATCTAAAGGAGTCTGATTGACCGTAGCGAGTGCGAGCGAAAGTGAAGACATGAATGGGTGAAAGTTGGATTAGGTAGGTATTTGGAGTGTTTCACAGGCGTTTTTAGAAGCTTCCTGTTCCGCTTTCTTTTTCGTTGGACCTTTTCCAGTGGCCACTTCTTTAGAGTTTACAACCAGAGCAATAACAAACTCTTTATACCGTTGGTTGCCGTTAATTTCCAAAATTTTGAAATCGATATCCTTATTTTCCCGCTGAGACCATTCTACAATTTTCGATTTGTAATTCATGGTCGTGGAAATCATTCCTTCAATATCGAAATGCAGTAAAATTCGGGTTAAGATAAAATTTTTGGTAAAGGTATATCCCCTATCTAAATAAACTGCACCCACAAGGGCTTCCAGCATGTCTCCATAAAGAGATTTACTTGCAGTAAAAGGCTTCTCGAGAAAGTAATCTTGTAAAATGGTCCGAAGTCCGATTTTGATTCCTGATTCGTTCAAGCTTTCACGATTTACCAGTTTTGACCGGGTTTCTGTCAAGAAACCTTCGTCTCGGAGGGGATATTTTTGAAATAGATATTCAGCAACGACTGAACCCAAGACCGCGTCTCCTAAAAATTCCAATCGTTCATTGGAAATCTTGTGGCCTCGTTCATTTTCTTTTCCCAATCCGGCAGGAGTGAGAGCAAGTCTATAAAGAGAAATATTTAAAGGCTTGCGACCCACCATCAATTTGATGGAGGAGGCAAGCCTTTGATCTTTTTTGTTTAATAAAATACGCTGTAATCCGAGTCGCTGAAGGAGTCTCAAGCTTTTCTCTTAATTAATTTTTTTGAAAATGACAGAGCAGTTATGTCCGCCAAATCCAAAGGTATTGCTTAAGGCTACATTCACTTCGCGCTCTTGGGCTTTATTGAATGTCAGATTCAATCTAGGATCAAACTGCTCATCATCAGTGAAATGGTTGATGGTAGGAGGGATGATCCCGTTTTGAATTGCCAAAATAGAGGCAATTGCTTCAATAGCTCCAGCCGCTCCCAACAGGTGACCTGTCATTGATTTTGTACTGGATATATTCATATTGTAAGCATGCTCACCAAAGACTTTTTCAATAGCCTTGGTTTCACTGACATCGCCCAATGGGGTAGAAGTTCCGTGAACGTTGATGTAATCAACATCTTCAGGTTTCAGATTCGCATCTCGAAGTGCTGCCTGCATTACTTCACTTGCCCCTAATCCTTCTGGATGAGGTGCGGTAATATGGTTGGCGTCAGCAGACATACCACCACCTACCAATTCAGCATAGATTTTAGCACCTCTGGCAACTGCATGCTCGTATTCTTCCAAAATCAGTGCGCCAGCTCCTTCTCCCAATACAAAACCATCACGGTCTTTATCAAAAGGTCTAGAGGCTGTTTCTGGAGAATCATTGCGTTGTGACAATGCCTTCATGGCGTTGAAACCTCCAATACCAGCTTCGGTAACTGCAGCTTCAGAACCACCTGAAATGAAAATATCAGCTTTTCCTAGTCGGATATAATTGAATGCATCAATCAAGGCGTTGGTTGCAGATGCACAAGCAGATACTGTTACAAAGTTTGGACCTCTGAATCCATACTTAATTGAAATAAATCCAGCACTGATATCCGCAATCATTTTTGGGATAAAGAAAGGATTAAATCGAGGAGTCCCATCACCTGTGGCAAAAGCCGCAACTTCCTCTTGGAAAGTGCGAAGTCCACCAATTCCGGATCCCCAAATTACTCCTGCTCTGGATTTTTCAATTTTTTCTAGATCCAACCCGGAATCTACAATCGCCTCATCGGCAGTAATCATAGCATACTGGGTAAAAAGATCCATTTTGCGAGCTTCTTTTCGGTCAATGAAATCGTCAATGTTGAGATTTTTGACCTCACAGGCAAATTGGGTTTTGAAAAGTGAAGCATCGAATTTGGTAATTGGTGCAGCGCCGCTTACACCCGCTACCAATCCCTTCCAAAATTCTTCGGAAGTATTGCCAATGGGTGTAAGGGCACCTATACCAGTTACAACAACTCGTTTCAAATTCATGGAATGAATTTAAGGGTTATTATTTGACGTTAGCCTCCAGGTAGGAAACAGCCTGTCCGACTGTACCAATTTGCTCAGCCTGATCGTCTGGGATGGAGATATTGAATTCTTTTTCGAATTCCATGATCAATTCTACAGTGTCCAAAGAATCAGCTCCCAAATCGTTGGTAAAGCTTGCTTCCATAGTCACTTCAGATTCTTCTACGCCCAGTTTGTCAACAATGATGGCTTTTACTTTTTGTGCAATTTCAGACATTTTGTGATCAGTTTAGTTAATAACACTCCGCAAAGAAATATATTTAAAAGCTAATAGACAAAGAAATGATTCAAGTAAATTTTTGACAGAATCAAGACTGCCCTTCGAATGTTTTTTATTTCTAACTTTGAACTGCGCCATGTTGTGCCCCTATGAAGAAGGTAAAACTACAAATAGAACATACCTATGATTTTGAACTTTTGGGCATTGTATCCCCTGTAAAGGATTACAAAATGGCTTGGTTAATCAATCGGGAATTGAATATCAACTTGATCCGAACTGAAGATTTGGAAATTGAGTTTTTGTCCGTTCCCAATCTGAAAATTAGCCAATATTTCCTTTCTTTACCGCACGGATATATCCAGCTTTTGAAAAATAAAGCGCTAAGCTCCGAAAGACAAGTGTCTTATTTGATACCGGAGCTCAAATCCATGGATTACTTCCTGCTAGTACAAGATGAAACCTATCAAATTGATGCCCAGTTTTTTGCTTCAGAACTTTCAAAAAACCCATTTATTCAAAATGTCATCAAACTGGACATCACTAAACTAAAGTCGAAAGAAAACCTACTAACCTATTAAAAATGAGTCATTTCAATAAAACCAAAATCCTAGCCACCATTGGTCCTGCTTCCAATAATTATGAAACTATCAAAAGTTTGGCAGCAGCCGGGGCCAATGTTTTTCGGTTGAATTTTTCTCACGGGACGCACGAAGTGCATCAAAAAGTAATCGAAATCATTCGAAGAATAAATCAGGAGGAAAATTTGAACTTGGGTATCCTTCAGGATCTTCAAGGACCGAAAATCCGGGTAGGAGAGGTTGAGAATAATGGGGTGGAAATTGCTCCTGGAAATAAAATCACCATCACCAATGACCCTGTGGTGGGTACTTCCTCCTTGGTGTCAACAGTTTATCAGAATCTTCCCAATGACGTAGTTCCAGGTGATCGAATCTTGATCGATGATGGAAACTTGGAATTGGTAGTAGATGATACTGATGGAAAAAATGTCAACTGTACCGTCATTCATGGTGGAATTTTGAAATCCAGAAAAGGAATCAACCTTCCAAATACAAAAGTCTCTGCACCTTCTTTGACAGAAAAGGATATCGAAGACTTAAAGTTTGGCCTTGAGCAGGAAGTAGATTGGATCGCTTTATCATTTGTACGTTCTCCTGAAGATATTTTAGATCTAAGAGAGCGAATAGAGAAGGCAGGTAAGAGCTGTAAAATTGTAGCCAAAATCGAAAAGCCTGAAGCGCTTGAAAATATTGATGAGATCATCGAGGCGACTGATGCCATCATGGTAGCTCGTGGGGATTTGGGTGTGGAGGTTCCACAGGAGATTGTTCCTCTTTGGCAGAAAAAGATGGTCGAGAAATGTAAGTTGGCCTGCAAGCCTGTAATCATCGCTACCCAAATGATGGAAAGTATGATTAACAATCCTCGTCCAACCCGTGCGGAGACCAATGATGTAGCTAATGCGGTTTTGGATGGTGCAGATGCTGTAATGCTTTCAGCGGAAACTGCTTCCGGAAATTATCCGGTTAATGCTGTGAAGGCAATGTGCAGTATTATCACTTATTTGGAGGAAAACGCTGAGATTTATCATCACCTTTATAAGATTCAACAAGATGAACCGACTTTCTTGAGTAATAATTTGATCTTGATGGCAGCTCGTCTTTCCAGAAATGTGATGGCGAAAGCAATCGTAGGTATTACTTCTTCAGGCTTTACTGGTTTTAGACTTGCTTCTCATAGACCGAAGGCTAATATTTTTGTCTTTACTAGAAATAAAAAACTGATAACTCAAATGTCTTTGGTTTGGGGAGTTCGTGCCTACTATTATGAGAATCAGGTGTCAACTGATGCTACTTTCGAGGATATTGAAAATACTTTGAAGAATGATGAGCATGTAAACTCTGGAGACATCATTATCAATACTGCGAGTATGCCGCTCAAAGAGAAAGGCAGAACCAATATGTTGAAGATTCACATCGTCAAATAAATGAAAAGCCCTTAGGGCTTTTTTCATTTCAAGGGCCTTGATCGACAGTACACCCTTTTTATTCTACAGTTCACAGGAAAAACGAAATCAGAAAGAGGTATTGGAAAGTTTTGAAAGAAAACTAACCAATATCGCTATGTTCAAATTCTTAAAGTACCTATTTATTGGGGCTTTCGTTTTGACCTTCGTTTCTTGTGAAAATGAAGATTATCAAGGCCCTGTCCCTCTTCCTACTTTGATGCAAGCTGCTGAAGATGCAGGCTTGACTACTTTAGTGACTGCTGTTCGTGCTATTCCTGGATTGGAAGCTGCACTTCAGGATCAAAATGCTATTACTGTTTTCGCACCAACCAATGATGCATTTGCCAATGCGCTTGCTGAATTTGATGCTGGCAGTCTAGATGAGTTGGTGGAAAAAATTGGTGGACCTATGAATCTGGAAACTGTTCTTGGTTTCCACGTAGTTCCTAATGTGATTTTTCAGGATCAATTAAGTGAAACCAATGTTGTGACCACTTTAGCTGGTCAACAATTGACCGTAAGACGTGCGGGTCGGGACATTATTACTGTTGAAGATGCAGTAGGTAATGTTGCGCAAGTCGTTCAGGCAGATGTAAAAATCGAAAATGGTGCAGTGCATGTAATTGATAGAGTGTTAATTCCTTCTATCGAGTTACCTAAGCCTGATTTGGTTGAAGCAGGAACTGAGGCTGGATTGACTACCTTGTTAGCTGCGGTTACTGCTGTTGATGGTTTGGCTAATCAGCTTCTTTCAGCTGGAGCTATTACAGTTTTTGCTCCTACCAATGAGGCGTTTGCAGCTGCTTTGGAAGTGTTTGGGGCTCAGGATTTGGATGAGTTGGTATTGAAGATCGGTGGAGTAGAAAATCTTGAAAAGGTACTAGGCTTCCATGTAGTTCCTGCAGTAGCATTTTCTACTGACCTACAGCCTACAAATACTTTTACCACACTTTCCGGACAGGAGATTACTGTTGAAGTAGCTGGTGGAGTTGTAAATGTGATTGATCAGTTGGGTAGAACCGCTCAAGTGGTTGCTGCGGATATCGAAATTGCAAATGGTGTAGTACACGTTTTGAATGGCGTAATGCTTCCTGATTTGATGTTGCCAAATATTGTAGAAGCTGCGCAAGCTGCTGGTTTGACAACTTTAATTGATGCAGTGACTGCAGCTGATTTGGGAGGAGCCTTGTTAGGTGCTGATGCAATTACAGTTTTTGCACCTACTAATGATGCTTTTGGTGCTGCGCTTCAAGCTTATGATGCAGCTAATTTGAATCAGCTAGTTGCCAAAATCGGTGGTATAGAAAATCTTCAGACAATTCTCGGTTTCCATGTTGTGCCTGCTGTGGCATTTTCAACTGATCTAAATGAGACAAACACCTTTACCACACTAGCTGGTCAGGAATTGACTGTAACAGCGGATGGTTCCGGAGTATCAGTTACCGATGCTTTGGGAAATACTGCGAATGTAGTGGCAGCTGACGTTGCCATTGAAAATGGCGTTGTGCATGTAATTGATGGGGTTTTACTTCCTGAATTTAGCTTACCAAATGTGGTAGAAGCTGCAACTGCTGCAAATCTTACCGTTTTACTTGATGCGGTAACCGCCGCAGGTTTGGGTCAAACTCTTCTAGACGCAGATGCTATCACTGTTTTTGCACCAACCAATCAGGCGTTTTTAGATCTTCTTGATGCTTTGAACTTGAACTCTCTTCAGGAATTAGTGAATGCAGTTGGTTTGGAAGAAGTGACTCGAATCCTTGGCTTCCACGTAGTACCTGCTACTGCTTTCTCCTTTGATTTGGCAGAAGGAGCTCAGACAGTTCCAACTTTAGCAGGAGAAGATTTGACTGTGACTAGAAGTGGTTCTTCCGTGACAGTAACTGATGCTAGAGGTAATACCTTCAATGTAGCAGTCGCAGACGTAGCTATAGAAAATGGAGTGGTTCATGTTATCGATGGGGTATTATTGCCTGAGGAAGATCTACCGAATTTGGTTGAAGCTGCAACAGACGCAAACCTAACTATCCTCTTGGATGCCGTAACCGAAGCTGGATTGGGTCAGGCATTGCTTGACGCTGATGCCATTACAGTATTTGCTCCAACCAATGATGCTTTTGTTCAATTGCTGGGAGACTTGGGGCTAGCTTCATTGGATGAGTTGGTCAATGCAATTGGAATTGATGGCTTGCAAAAAGTGCTAGGATTCCACGTAGTACCAACAGTAGCTTTCTCTACTGATTTGGCTGAAGGTTCTCAGACTGTACCAACTTTAGCAGGAGAGGATTTGACAGTGACCAGAAATGGAGGAACAGTTACTGTAACTGATGCAGGAGGTAAAACTTACACTGTTCAGGTTGCTGATGTGGCTATCGAAAATGGTGTGGTTCATGTAATAAATGGAGTTTTGCTCCCCACACTATAAGTATCTACATTTAACTACCACATGCAAGGGGAGGGATAAAATTCCCTACCCTTGCTTTCTTATTTATCAAAATAGAAGGGAAAGGGAGTAGCTGAAATGTTTGGCCATCGATATAAATGGATTTTCCCCGGGTTATTGGGAATATATTCCTTCTTCAATATCCTAATTTTGGAAGGAGACAGACTTTTCCAGGCTGCCTTACCACAAAATCAACTTTTCATTCTCATACTGGTGCTTTGCTACCTAGTATGGGGAATAAATTTTTTGATTGAATCTTGGCTTCTTTCAAAACTTAAGCAGATTAATCCGCTGTTTATCCAGTTCATTTCAAGTTTCATTTTAATTTCAGGAATAGCCTTTCTATCAGTAGAAGTAACAGGCGTTTTGTTTGGTGGGCCATTTGGATTGACTAGGCCTAATTTTTTATTGACTTTGGGCTTTTTGTTTCGGATCAATCTTTTCTTGAACTCAGTAAATGCCATCTACTTTTTCAATAAAAAGTACGGGGAGAAAAAACTAGAAGCCGAACGATTGAAACTCCTTAGCACCGAAGCCAAATTGGAATCGCTTAACATGCAGCTCAATCCTCATTTTTTCTTTAATAACCTGAGCGCAATCTCTGTTTTAATCCACCAAGATGTTCAACTAGCCGATACCTATTTGCAAAAACTCAGTAATATCTACCGGTATCTTTTGAATAATAAAGTCAATGAATTGGTGACGCTTGAGGAGGAATTAAGCTTTCTGAATGATTACTTGGAATTATTGGAAATCCGATTTGATAAGTCCCTTTCTTTTCACCTAGATATTCAAACGGACGTCAAAAAGATGATGCTTCCACCAGCAGTCATGCAATTGTTGGTTGAGAATGCGGTAAAGCATAATTATTTCACAGAAGAAGAACCTTTGGAAATTAAAATTGAAGCCAATTCAAAACATTTAAAAATTACAAATCAAAAGCAGTATAAAGAGGCAGTGGAGGATTCAACCGGGATTGGCCTTCAAAACATTTCTGAAAGATATAGGTTTCTTAATCAATCCATTGATATCAGAGATGGAGAGAAGTTTTTTCAAGTCACTTTGCCTTTGATCGAAATAGATGAGAATCCTACTGGTAGAAGACGAACCGCTGGCACAGCAACGAATTAAGTCAATTATCAAGAAAAACTTTCCTGAATGGGAAGTGGTGGATTCTGTCCAAAGTATCAAAAGCCTAAAAGAACACCTTAAAAATGCAGGGAATTTTGATATGATTCTTTGCGATATTCATTTGGCCGATGGATTAAGCTTCCGTGCTTTTTCCGAATTTCCTGATATAAAAGTTCCTGTGGTTTTCATCACTGCCTATGACCAATATGCTCTTCAGTCATTCGATCATAATTGTCTCGATTATGTACTCAAACCGATAGATGAAAACCGATTGGTAAAAGCTCTTCAAAAAGCTTCAAAATATCAGGAAAAAGAGTCTAAATCAAAATTGAATCAAGAGTTAATCGAAAAATTGTTAACTATTTATCAGTCAAAAACTTATAAAAAAAGATTTTTGACAAAATTGGGTAATAAGTTTGTGTTTATTCCAGTAGAAAATATTGCTTATTTTTATTCGGAAGATGGCCTCACTTTTTTAGTGGAAGGTGATTCATCAACTCGATATATTATTGATCATAGCCTCAATGAATTAGAGTCGGATTTGCTGGATCCGTTAAAATTTTATAGAATTAATCGTTCCATGATTATTCATTTGGATAGCTTGGTTGAAATCAAACCATATGTCAATGGACGCCTAGAGTTGGCGATGAATGCCAAGGCCCAAGAAACAATGGTAGTTGCCCGTGAAAGGGTAAATGAGTTTAAAAATTGGATCAATCAATAATATGAAGCGATTTCTTCTTCTTATCATTTTTTTGGGATTGCTAGTTCCCCCATCATTTTCTCAAACGCAATCTCAACAGTCTAATTTAGACTCCCTTCGAAGAGAGATTCGCGCTTTGGATCAGGAGATATACGAAGTTCAGCTGAATCTAGATCAGTCAAAAAATCAACTGAAAAAAGGGATTTTTATCGCTACAATCGGTTATACCGTTACCATTATTGGAGGGCAATTACTTGGGAGCAACCCGGATGTTGGAAAAACATTGCTTTATGTTGGTGGTGCTACTGGCATCGTAGGAACCGTGGTTCTGGTTAAGGGATTTAACAAAATCTCGCTAAAGAAACCAGTTCCACCTCCTAATTACTGAGCTTACTTGGCGATTTCTTCAGAAGGTCCTTGAGGTTTTACCAAAATGGTACTTTCTCGATCAACTAGTACCATTCCCGGAGCGCTTCCTTTTACTTTGCGGACATATTTTGCTTCTGTGTAAATCACTGGAGCTAAGCTTTCATTTTTCAATTTTGAATAATAAGCAGCCAATGAAGCAGCTCTTTCCAAAACGGTTTTGGGAATTATTTTCCCCGACGCATTTCGGATAATCACATGTGAACCTGCTGCCTGCCTTGCATGAAGCCAAGTATCATTTTTATGTACAAAACTTCGAAGCATTTCATCATTGTCTTTGGCAGATTTTCCAACCCATACATCCATTCCATCGATATGAAAATGCTTAAAAGGTATATTTTCAGGCTCTTTGGAGATTTTTGTTTCCTGTCCATGATTCTTTTTAAACTCCTTTAAGGCTCTGAAATCTTCTAGTTGGCCTAATTCCTCCAACAAATCTTCTAAATGAATTTTTTGAAATTCCTTTGACTCTATGGATTCCCTAAGCTGATCTAGCTCGATTTGTCGGTTTTTACTTTTTCGATACAGTTGCGCAGCAAGATCCTGTGGTTTTTGCTTGGGTTTAAGTTCAACCCGAATAGGTTCCTGGGTGTAAAAATTGAATAATTCGTGGGTTAAATTTCCATCTTGGAAAACATGAAGATTGGCCATAATCACATCCGCCAACTGAGAGGGTGGAGGAGAAGTTTCCAATTCCTGAAGTTTTCCTTTGGCTTTTTTCAGATAATTCTCAGTTCGTTTCAACTGATCCGAAAAATGCTTTATCAATTGCCGTTTTTCTTTTTCAAAAGCCCCAACTACTAAGGCTTTGTAAAAAAGCTCATTCAGTGCATCAATTGGGTCTGAAAACTGAGCAATAGCCTTGTCTTCAGGCAATAAGCTGAGATAAACCTCTTCATCCTTTTTTACCAAAGAAAAAATAGGACTTTCCAGCATATCGATGAGCTCTAGCATGAGTTGCCACCTCTCTTCGAGATTAGCAGTTAAGTAGCCTTTGCTTTTAAGCCATTCTCTGGGGATTTTTCCAAGAGTTGGTAAAAACTGTGAAGCATTTCCTTCTAGCTCTAAAAATCGATCTTGACTTAGGTTCAAGTTTTTTTCTAAACTTCTCCAGTCCAAGGTGTGGTCTTCCTGAAATTCATTCCTAAATACGCGTAGAGGCTGATATTCATTGGGTTGGTAGAAAAGAACGTTGCTGCGATTCCCATGAAGTTTCAGCAATAGGGTAGCTCCAGATTCAAATTGCAGGTAGAATGCCCGCTCATAATTCAAGGCTTTACATGACACTACTTTTTCTCCGATTAATTCAGGGAAAAGGTTGATAGAGTTTCGTTTAGCCCGTTGGAAATTTTCCGGAAAAGAATAGTAAATGTGAGGGGAGAGGAAATGAGCTCGGAGGTACCTGAATTTCCCATTCCTCTGAAATTCAATTACTAACTCATCTTTATTCTGAGAAAAACAGGCTGTGATTTCAAATCCAGTCAAGACTTCCTGAAGCCTAGGACAGAGAAATCGTAGAAAATGGAAATTCAGGTGCATCAGGGTAAATTTAAGACGAGTCCATCATACGCAAGATGGATTCCCTCAGGAAGTTCCTTTTCTATTTCTTGGTGAAGCCCAAGTTTGTGAGAAATGTGGGTGAAATAAGCCTCTCCAATATCCAATGAATTTACCTGTTCAATTGCTTCATCTAGAGTGAAATGAGATTGATGAGGTGTCTTTTGAAGAGCGTTTAATACCAGAATTTTTGATCCTTGAATGAGTTTTTTGGATTCTTCAGAAATAAAATTGGCGTCTGTGATATAGGTGAAATCTCCGATTCTAAAACCCAAAACGGGTAATTTATTGTGCATAACGGGTATAGGAGTTACTCGAATTCCCTCCGCCTCAAATGGGCTATGATCGATTTCATGGGTAATTACGCGAGGGACGCCAGGGTATTTGACCTCCGAGAAGATATAGGAAAACTCCTGCTTGATTTGATCTATTACCTGTTTTCTCCCGAAGATCGGCATATCCCGATTCTGCCGGAAATTAAAAGGGCGAATGTCATCCAGTCCAGCTGTGTGATCTTTATGCTCATGTGTAAAGAGTACCGCGTCTAAATGAGAAATTCCTTCCCGAAGCATTTGCATCCGGAAATCAGGTCCTGTATCGATAACGATGCTTTTTCCATCTATCTCGAGATGAGCAGACGTTCTAAAACGTTTATCTCTAAAATCCAATGAGGTACAGACATCGCAGTTACACCCAATCACAGGGATGCCTTGAGAAGTACCTGTTCCTAAAAATCGGATTTTCAAAACTTCAATTGGGTTTGTTGTAATTCTTTGAGAAAATCTTGAACGGATTTTTCACTGAAATCCTGAGGATTAAACTGCAATTCCCCCAAAATGTCTACCAAGGCATTGATTTTTCCTTCTAGAGGAAAGTATTTATTGACAATGACAATTTTGGTGTCTTTCAATATGCAATAACCTGATTTGAAATTTCCTTTTTCATAGCGCAGCACGTAATCGGACGCTGCAAAAAGGTTTTCCAATTTGTCCAAAAAATGCCTTGTGTATTTAATTGCCATGATTAATTCAGGAATTTTTTAACTGTAGCCAATACCCGATCATAATCCAAGGGCTTTTGAATAAAGTCATCAAAACCTGCCTTTCGAAAATCCTCATGGGTCATGTTGTGGATGTTCCCGCTGATCGCAATAATGGGAATATTTGACTTCTTCTCATCTTTCATTTCCCGAATCATTTTGGTGCAGGCAATTCCATCTAAAACGGGCATGCTAATATCCATCAGAATCAGGTCAAAATCCTCATTTTGAAGTTTTTCCAAGACCTGCTTCCCATTCCTGGCAGCAGTCATCTCGTAGTTTTCAAAGGCTAAAACGTTTTTGGTAAGGTTAATGATGATGGAGCTATCCTCTCCAACTAGTATTTTTTTAGGCTGACTCATGGTTTAAAAATAATTTCTTCCTTGAAATATTGCTGAAATGATTCAATTTCTTTCTCAATTTGAGGTAGTGCTTCTTTCATTTTTTCAAATTCCTCACTTCTTCCGAAAGCCTCAGCTTTTGCTGCTACTAAATAAACAAGATTAATTCCTAGTGTACCTGCGTTCCCTTTGATGATATGAACTTGTTTGACTACATCGGCAGGATTTCCTGCCTCAATAACTTTTTTAGATTCTTCTACTAGGGAAAAAGCCTCATCCAAAAAATCCTGATAAATCTGACGAATTGTTTCCGGTTTATTGTATTTACTGAGTTGTTCAAATACTGATTTATCAAAAATTACTTTATTGATAATGAGATCATTGGACTCTTTTGATTTACTTATAGGTTTATTCTCAAGAGCCTGTCTAATTTTTTCCAAAAACTCCTTCGGACGGATAGGCTTTGTAATAAAATCATCAAATCCTTCCTGTATAAATGCGCTTCGATCATTTTCATCAGCAAAGGCAGTAACTGCTATAATCGGACATTGGCTTTGGCCTTGAGAACGGATTTTTTTGAGTGCATGAATTCCGTCAACCTCGGGCATTTGAATATCCATCAGAATCAAATCATAGTCTTTTTGACTCGCTTTTTCGATGGCTTCTTTTCCATTGAGGGCACTCTCATAAGTCCAGATTTGTCCAACCAGATTTTCAAAAAACCGACGATTTAAATCATTGTCCTCTACGATCAGTACGCTTTTGCTTTTCATTCCTTATTTTGGAATTTTGAAACGGAACTAAAACTCGCCCATTTTGCTTGCCCAACCCACCTTAATTTTGATCGTAGGTCCTACTGCTGTTGGCAAAACTGAACTATGCCTTAATCTAGCCAAAAAATTCAAAACAGACATCGTTTCCTGCGATAGTAGGCAGTTTTATCGTGAGTTGGAAATAGGTACAGCAAAGCCCAGTCCTAAAGAATTGGCTGAAGTACCTCATCATCTGATCAATTCCATTTCTATCTACGAGGATTATGATGTGAAACAATTTGAGCAGGATGCTTTGAGGATTTTGGGTGATTTGTTCAAAGAAAAGAAAGTTGTAATCATGACCGGCGGTTCCGGACTTTTCGCCAAAGCCATTTCAGATGGATTGGATGAAATGCCTGAAATTGATCCTCAAATTCGCACTCAAATCATACAAGAATATGATGAAAAGGGCTTGACTTTCCTTCAGGAAGAAGTTGAAAAAGGAGATCCGGTTTATTTCTCGGAAGTTGATATTCAAAACCCTCAGCGATTAATGCGCGCTTTGGAAGTTATTCGAGGAACAGGAAAGCCTTTTAGCTCATTTCGAAAGCAAAAAAAAACGGAGCGACAGTTCCGGATTTTGAAAATAGGGTTGACTAGAGATAGGGTAGAACTTTACCAGCGAATTGACACTAGAATGGATCAAATGATAGAAGCTGGCTTATTTGAAGAAGCTGAAAAATTCTTTGATCAATGTCACTTGAATGCTTTACAGACTGTTGGCTATCAGGAAATCTTCGGTTTCCTCGAAGGCAAATATGATCGGGAAGAGGCTATTCGTTTGTTGAAAAGGAATTCCAGAAGATATGCCAAAAGGCAACTGACCTGGTTTAAAAAAGATCCTGAAATTCAATGGTTTAATCCCAGTGAGTTAAATCAGATAATGAATTGGATTGATAAAGAATTGGCCTCTTAATCAATCTAAAAATCAAATTTAAATTTCCCGAAAACCGCCAATTGCAGCTACCCAGTTGTAAGGAGCTTTTTTGATCAGGCGGTTGTATTGCATTCGGTTAACTTTCAGTTCTCGCACGATTTCCAAAGCCTCTTCGATTTTAGGCTGTTTCTTTTTTGATTCCTTCAAATTCTCAAGAATTTCATCAGGATTTGGGAAGGAGTTTTCTGGGATTTGAAGTTCTGGGGAAAGCTTTCCCAAAGAATTCAAAAGATCACGCTGCAAAGAGATTTTTCTCTGGAGCGTGTATTTTACCGTCATGAAAAACAGAAGACTAGCTCCTGCAATTGTGAGAAATAAGGGAATGTAGCCCATGTTAGATACTTAGGTACTCGATTAATTTCAAATGATCTGGAATAAGCGGTTTGGTTTTACCAATACAATCTCCGAATGGAGTGTAAATCACTTCTTGATTCATGATTCCGGCCATGCAGTTGGTCTTTCCATCCAAAAGTCCTTCAACTGCAGCCATTCCACATCTAGATGCTAAAACCCGATCTCGGGCTGTAGGGTTTCCTCCTCGCTGAATATGTCCCAAAGTGGTAACCTTAAATTCTTTGTTTTTGTCAGCGATTTTGGTTTTTACTTTATCCATGATCTCTGCAGCACTTCCTTCCTTATCTCCCTCTGCCACGACGATAATGCTTGAGGTCTTGGTTTTTCGAAGGTTTTTGAGGGATTTGACTACAGCGTCCAAATCAGTTTTGGTCTCCGGAACCATCACAAATTCAGCTCCGCTGCCGATTCCGGATTCCACCGCAATAAAGCCGGCATCTCGGCCCATTACTTCGATAAAAAAGATTCTGTCGTGCGCTGCCGCTGTATCTCGGATTTTATCAATTGCGTCAAGAGCAGTATTCACAGCTGTATCAAATCCAATGGTATAATCAGTACCGTAAATGTCATTATCGATTGTTCCTGGACAACCTACCACCGGTATTCCGAATTCTTCATGAAAGATTTTTGCTCCAGTGAAAGTCCCATCACCTCCGATAGCCACCAAGCCTTCGATTCCGTGAGCTTTTAGGTTTTCGAATGCCTTTTTTCGTCCTTCTGGAGTTCGGAATTTTTCTGAACGAGCAGATTTAAGCATGGTTCCTCCTCGCTGAACAATATTGGAAACGGAGTAGGTATAAAGTCGCTTGATATCGCCAGCAATCATTCCTTCATATCCGTGGTAGATACCATAAACTTCCAGGCCCTTGTAAATCGCAGTTCGGACAACTGCCCGAATACAGGCATTCATTCCTGGACTATCTCCACCAGATGTAAAAACGGCTATTTTTTTCATTTTAATAGGTTAAAAGCTTTGCAAAAATATGGATTAAAGAAAGAAAGCCTTACTTTCTAAAAAGAATAAACTGTAAAATTTTATTCAAGCCAATTCAAAATCAGAAAATCCCGAAAGTATGAAAAAGGTTGCCATACCTCTTGCTGAAAATGAAATTCCGCAGATTTCCTTGGGTTGTATGTCTCTTCCGGAAAATTCTTTGGAAGCTGAGAAAATCATTCATCAAGCCTTGGATTTAGGAATTAACCTTTTGGATACGGCTGATCTATATCAAAAAGGTCTCAATGAGGAAAATGTAGGGAAAGCTATCAAGGGCAGAAGGGATAAGGTACTACTTAGTTCCAAAGTTGGGAATCAATGGCGAGCGGACGGAAGCGGTTGGGATTGGAACCCCCGGAAATCCTACATTTTAGAAGCGGTAGAAAAAAGCCTGAAACGATTACAGACGGACTATTTGGACTTTTACCTTCTCCATGGAGGAACAATCGATGATCCTTGGGATGAGACACTTCAAGCTTTTGAAATATTAAAGCAACAGGGAAAAATCAAAGCTTTTGGAATTTCTTCCATCCGCCCCAACGTCATTCGAAAAGTTTTGGCAAAGGATCCTCCAAGCTTAATCATGATGCAATACAGCCCTTTGGATAGAAGACCCGAGGAATCTGTTTTTCCCTACTTGGAAAAATCTCCAAGTAGGGTTCTTGTTAGAGGATCTTTAGCAAAAGGACTTCTGTTGGATAAAAAACCGGTGGACTACCTTAATTACAGTTCCGAAGAAGTCAAAAATATCCGGGAAGTAATTCTAAATACGGGATTTGATCCACAAGCAGTTCTGATAGCATTTGGACTTTCACAACCGGCGGTAGCATCTTTATCGGTTGGGGCAAGTTCGGTAGATCAGATTGATAAACTAGGAAAGGCCTATGAACTCAGTCAAACCATTCCTTTGAATCTGATTCAATCATTAAGGCAACAAATACCTGCCTTCACTTACGAAAATCACCGATAGTCCAATTTTTTTCAGCTGAACTGAAAAATCCCCTAATTTCGAATTCACCCAAATTCTGAATCATGCAAAGAGTAGCAATCCTATTCCTCTTTATTTCACTTTCATTTATTGCCTGTGAGCCAACAACGATTACTGAAATTGAACGTTGGGAAGCTCAAGCTGAACGTGTAGAAATCATTCGGGATGATTTTGGAGTACCCCATATTTATGGCAAAAGCGATGCTGATGCAGTTTTTGGATTGCTCTATGCGCAATGCGAGGACGATTTTAGAAGAGTTGAGCGAAACTACATCTGGGCAACCGGAAGATTGGCTGAATTGGAAGGAGAGGAGGCGCTTTATTCAGATGTTCGGGCAAATCTCTACATGACAGAAGAAGAAGCAAAAGCTGTCTATGAATCGGCTCCAGAGTGGTTGAAAGAACTTTGTCAGGCATTTGCAGATGGAATCAATTACTATTTGCATACCCACCCAGAAGTTGAGCCTCAGGTCATCAAAGTTTACGAACCTTGGTTTACGATGTATTTTTTCGAAGGCTCAATAGGAGGGGATATTGAGCAGATTCCTACTTCCCGTATTAAGGCATTTTATGAAAACAACGAGGCATTAGCCTATTCCGAGTTTCGGGATGGATTGAGTCATCCTGACCCGGAGGAAGAACCAAAAGGTAGTAATGGCATAGCAGTATCTGGAGAAATGACGGCTTCTGGGAATGCCATGCTGCTAATCAATCCTCATACCTCTTTTTATTTCCGCCCGGAAGTTCATGTTGTCAGCGAGGAAGGACTGAATGCTTATGGAGCCGTGACTTGGGGACAGTTTTTTGTTTATCAAGGATTTAATGAAAAAACTGGTTGGATTCATACTTCTACGCGTGTCGATTTTATTGATGAATTTATGGAAGAAGTATCGGAGGAAGATGGAAAGCTAGTTTATCGCTATGGGGATGAAAAAAAGGAAGTTGAGTCCTTTCCTGTGACTTTGTCCTATCAAACCGAAGAGGGCTTGAAGCAACGGGAATTTACTCTGTACCGTACGCATCATGGACCTATTACTCATCAACTTGAAGATAAATGGGTAGCCACAAAAATCAATTGGGACCCCGTAAATGCTTTGATTCAAAGTTTCACCCGAACCAAGCTTGCCAACTATGAGGAATTCAAGGAGATGATGAATATCAGAACCAATTCCTCCAATAACACTGTTTTTGCGGATGCGGAAGGAAATATTGCTTATTTCCATGGCAATTTCATTCCAAAAAGGAATCCTGAATTTGACTTTTCTAGGCCATTGGATGGTTCAAATCCAAAAACAGATTGGCAAGGTATCCATACAGTTGATGAAAGTATTACGCTTCTAAATCCGCCTACAGGATGGATTCAAAACTGTAACTCTACGCCATTTACTGCGGCTGGTGAATTCAGCCCTAAAGCAGAAAATTATCCGGTTTACATGGCTCCGGATCGTGAAAATTTCCGAGGAATTCATGCAGTTAAGGTATTGAAAGAAGCTTCGGACTTGACTTTGGATACCTTTATTGAATTAGCCTACGAACCAACATTGCCAGCTTTTGAAAGATTGATTCCGCACTTGGTGCAAGCCTTGGAAAAGTATGGAAATGACACGGAAATCAAACAAGCTACTGAAGTTTTAAAGGCTTGGGATTTCAAAACCGGGAAAGAATCGGTTGCGATGAGTTTGGCTCATTTTTATGGAATGAATCATCAGCGCAAATTCCGGGATATGCAGGATTTGGTGGACAATGAAACCGTTTCTTCTCTTTCTCAACCAGAAACCCAGAAAGAACTGGTTGAGGTTTTCGAAGAAACTTTGAATCAAATGAACGCTGATTTTGGAACTTGGAATACGCCTTGGGGAGAAATAAACCGATTCCAACGACTCAATGGTGATATTGATTTAGCCTACGATGATGATCAGCCTTATATCCCAATTGGGATGGCTTCCGGTCGATGGGGGGCTTTGGCATCCTATGGAGCGAGCACCAAAGAAGGCACCAAAAGACTTTATGGAAGTTCTGGGAATAGCTTTGTGGCAGTCGTAGAGTTTGGAGATAAGGTACGAGCTAAGAGCATCTTGGCAGGAGGTCAAAGTGGAGATCCAAATTCACCCCATTTCCTCGATCAAGCTCAACGCTATGCAGATGCAAACTTTAAGGAGGTTGCCTATTACCGAACAGATGTAGAAAAAAGAGCAGAAGAAAGGTATAAGCCAGGGAAGAGATAGGTTCAGTTTTGCTTATCCTTACTTTGGCCGTAAAATACAGCTTCGCTGAAATATACTTCGTGAAATACAATGGAAATACACTTCGCTACGCTCAGTGAAATATACGCATCGCGAGATAATAATAAGATACAGCTTCGCTGAGATATGCCTTTGTCGAGATAAGCTCTCCTTTGTCGAGAAAGATAATTTGCCCAATAGGAAAGACTCTTTTTATTATTTGCTAGGCAGTATCTGAGGATATCAAGACCCCAGCGGGGTCTATGTTAGCTAACCCTGCCTGGGGCAGGCAGGCCCGGGTAAGGAGGAACGACGCAGCCCGGGGAAAAAGCCTCCCCCTAATCTCCGCGCTGGTGCAGGATCTAAGAGGTGGAAACGAAAAGTTGATGCCAGCAAGAGGGACACGAGAAATTGGTTACTAGTTATTGGTTATTGAGAGGTTCTATAAAACTCGAGTATTCTTAAACCTTAAACTTTTTCTCTTCTGCATGGTCAATCCATTCTCCTGTTAGGCTAAGATAAGCACCCATGGCATCTGCTGTCATACAGGAGTGAACGGGTAGTATCCCTATCAAATCTCCAATTTGAACTTGGTTCAAAAGGTCTTCAGAAGCCTGAATTAAGCCATGTTCTTGGGAAATGCTTTTTACAAAAGAGCGGCTCTCTGGGATTTCCCAGCCACCTTCCTTAAGGATGACTATTTCTCCAAAATTCTTTTTGCCATCTGCTTCAATTAGATGGTCTTTTGCTAGATGAACTCCGCCTCCATGAACCAGGATTTCATTGCGCTCAGGAACAATATCTACTACTGGAATGGCTAAGGCTACAGCAATGTCAGATTTCTTACAACTTCCCAATTCCACTTGCATCAGGTCATAAAAGACAAAGTTCCCAGGTCCCATTTGATCTATATCTCCAAAATCAGTCGCCACGGAACAACCGGGAGTGTCCCCGATTCGGGTGACCAAATTTGGATGCTTGGACTCATACTTGGTTTTGAGCATGGCCAAAGCTTGTCGAGTTTCTTGATAGATTAGCTCTTTATCAGGCTTGTAATAAGTATGTCCCGGGTGAATGTAAAATCCAAAAAATGACAGATGTTCAGAGGTGGCCGCTATTTTTAGAATCTCATCAATTTTTGAAAAATCACTCATATGAACTCCTGTGCGACCATATCCGGCATCTATTTCTATCATAAAACCTACTGGGCTCGTAAGTTTATTTGCAAGCTCTTGGATGGTGGCGGTGTTGACTATTTGAACAGAAATCGGTTGCGTTTTCGCCAATTTATTGAGTAGAGGAATCTCCCGTATATTGAAAGGAAAAGCAATATGAATCAGCTCCCAGCCAGAATTGCTCAAATAAGCCGCTTGCCGGATAGAAGAGGCTGTGATTTTCCGAATCCCATATTCCCGAGCCCATTCTCCGATTTTTTTGGATTGGGCTGTCTTCCAGTGTGGAATTAATTCTAGCTGATGGAGTTCTGCCTTTTCTGCCATTTTTTGGATATTGGCACGACAGATTTTTTCATCAATCAATAATGTTGGAGAGGTTATTTGGGTTCGGTAATCCATAGGATTTTTTGATTTTGGATAATGTAAAGTTAAGCTTCCTTTTAAGATAAGAAAGTATTATAAACCCCATGAGTCTTGAATTTGACTGGGCTTTCAGCATTCGAAATTTAACTTAACACCTAAAATCCTATGAAACCTGCTGTTTTTCTGAAATCCATTTACCTAAGCCCATTAAAACTGCTATTTTTGTGAGCTTAAATCCAAGCCCCATTCATAGGGTTTTAAATTATCCTTAATTAGCGCAAGCTCAACTTCATGGAAGCAAAGAAAATACGAAGCACCTTTATTGAGTTTTTTCAGTCAAAAGGCCATCATTTCGTTCCATCAGCCCCAATTGTGGTAAAAAATGATCCAACCCTGATGTTTACCAATGCGGGGATGAATCAATTCAAAGATGCCTTCTTGGGAAATGAAGTGGCCAAATATCCTCGTGTCGCCAATTCTCAGAAATGTCTTCGTGTAAGTGGAAAGCACAATGACCTGGAAGAAGTAGGTGTGGATACTTATCATCACACCATGTTTGAGATGTTGGGGAACTGGTCTTTTGGAAATTACTTCAAAAAGGAGGCTATCGAATGGGCATGGGAACTTCTAACTGATGTCTATCAGCTTCCAAAGGATAGGTTGTATGTTTCTGTTTTTGAAGGTGACCCTTCCGAAAATCTTGAAATGGATCAGGAAGCCTATGATTTCTGGAAAGAGATTGTGCCTGAAGATCGCATCATCATGGGTTCCAAAAAGGATAATTTCTGGGAAATGGGAGACACGGGACCTTGTGGACCTTGTTCGGAAATCCATATTGACTTAAGATCTGAAAAGGAACTTTCTGAGATTCCAGGAAGGGAATTGGTTAATCAAGATCACCCTCAGGTAATTGAGATTTGGAACCTGGTATTCATGCAGTTTAATCGCTTGGCGGATGGTAGTCTAAAAGAACTTCCTGCGAAGCATGTGGATACAGGGATGGGGTTTGAGCGTCTAGTTCGTGCAATCCAAAAGAAATCTTCTAATTACGACACCGATATTTTTACCCCTTTCATCTCATTTTTGGAGGAAAAGTCAGGCAAAAAATATGGAGAAGACGAGCAGACAGATATTGCCTTTCGCGTAGTAGTTGATCATATCCGTGCAATCTCTTTTACAATTGCAGATGGTCAGCTTCCTTCTAATAACAAGGCTGGTTATGTAATTAGACGTATCCTTCGTCGAGCTGTCCGCTATGGCTATACCTTTCTGGGCCTTCAGTCTCCCTTCTTGTATGAATTATGCTCACTGATGGCAGAGCATTTTGGAGATATTTTCCCTGAGGTGCGGCAGCAACAAGACTTCATCGCCAAAGTGATTCAGGAAGAAGAAACATCATTCCTTCGAACCTTGGATCACGGTTTGAAAATGCTTTCAAGCATCAAAGCTGAGTTGAGTGAAAAAGGGGAGAATGTGATTTCTGGAAAAACCGCCTTTGAACTATACGATACCTATGGTTTTCCTTTGGATTTGACTTCTTTGATTGCGAGAGAAAGTGGTTTCTCTTTGGATGAAAAGGGTTTTGAAATCGAAATGGAAAAACAGAAAAACCGCTCTCGTGCTGCTTCTGAATCTGAAACAGGAGATTGGGTGCAGGTAGAAGAAGAGGTGGGCGTGGACTTCGTCGGTTATGATTATTTGGAAACGCAGTCTCACATCGTCAAATACCGTACTGTTAAGGAGAAAAAGGGAGAAAAGTATCAACTGGTACTAGATAAAACTCCTTTCTATGCGGAAAGTGGAGGGCAAGTCGGAGATACAGGTTGGCTTGTTTCGGATACTGAAAAAATCAGAGTAGTCGATACCAAGAAAGAGAATGATCTGATTGTTCACTTTGTGGAGAAATTGCCTGCAGAGCCTCACAAACCTTTCAAAGCTCATGTGGATGTAGCGCAGCGACAATTGATTATGAATAATCATTCTGCTACGCATTTGCTTCATGCCGCACTTCGAGAGGTCTTGGGTGATCATGTACAACAGCGAGGTTCCTTAGTGAACGATAGACTTCTAAGATTTGACTTTTCGCATTTCAGCAAAATGACGGATGCCGAAATTCAATGGGTGGAGGAAATCGTCAATAGAAAAATTCGTGAGAATATTGCTTTGGGTGAAAAACGGAATGTACCTATCGAAGAGGCCAAAAAAATGGGAGCTATGGCTCTTTTTGGTGAAAAATATGGGGATTTTGTGCGTGTTATCACCTTTGATCCAAGTTTTTCAGTAGAGCTTTGTGGTGGCACACATGTTCCATATACGGGTCAGATAGGTTTCTTTAAAATCGTTTCTGAAGGTTCTGTGGCTTCTGGTGTTCGCAGAATTGAGGCGATAACTTCTGTTGCAGCTGAAAAGTATCTTCGTGACCAGGAAGGCTTACTGAAAGAAGTTCAGGAATTGCTTAAGAATCCAAAGGATGTAAAAAAAGCAATCGAGTCTTTGCTTTCAGAGCGGAATGAATTGAAAAAAGAGCTTGAGGCTTTGCATTTGGAAAAAGCAGCTCAAGTAAAATCAAGTCTCCTTTCTCAATTTGTAGATCAAGGAGATTCAAAGATTTTGATTGCACAGGTAGAATTACCAAATGCAGATGCTTTGAAGAAATTGGCCTACGAGTTGAAAAATGAAGTAGATAAAGCCTTTGTGGTTTTGGCAGCTGATATTGATGGGAAACCTCAAATTGCTGTGATTTTGGATGAATCTTTGATCGAATCCAAAGGATGGAATGCGGGAGCAATCGTCCGGGATTTGGCGAAAGAAATCCAAGGCGGAGGAGGTGGTCAGCCATTCTTTGCGACAGCAGGTGGAAAAAACCTTCAAGGATTGCCTCAGGTTGTAAAAAAGGCAAAAGAAATGTTTCTTTAATCGGATAGAATCAAGCTAAATGCTTAGCGAGGAAATCAAAAATAAATATCAATTGGTAGTCGGTTTGGAGGTGCATGCGCAGCTCTTGACAGAGAGTAAAATGTTTGCTGCCGATTCCACCGAATTTGGGAATTTGCCCAATACTTTGATTTCCGTGATTACGCTGGGTCATCCTGGTACGCTACCAAAAGTCAATAAAAAGGCTATTGAATATGCCGTGAAAATGGGCTTGGCTTGCCACTGCGAGATCACGCGAACTAATATTTTTTCTAGAAAAAACTATTTCTACCCAGATCTACCAAAAGGTTATCAAATTACTCAAGATAAGGGTCCAATCTGCGTGGGAGGGAAAGCCCCAATTCGCCTTGCAGATGGAAGTACCCGTGAAATCCAACTCAACCGAATCCATTTGGAGGAAGATGCTGGGAAATCCATTCACTTAGATGGTGAGTCTGATACTTTGGTAGATTTTAATCGGGCGGGAACGCCATTAATTGAGATTGTTACAGAACCCAATATTTACACCTCTGAGGAAGCTTATGCATTTCTGACCGAGATAAAGAAGTTGGTAAAATACCTGGAAATCTGCGATGGAAATATGGAGGAAGGTTCACTTCGTTGCGACGCCAATGTTTCGATCATGTTGAAAGGAGCCAAGGAACTCGGGAAAAAAGTAGAGGTCAAGAATATGAACTCCTTCCGGAATGTGGTTCGGGCCATCGAACATGAATTTGAGCGAATGGTTGGTTTATTAGAGGAAGGAAAAGAAATCATCTCCGAAACTCGAACTTTTGATGCTGATACCGGTACCACATCCGGAATGCGGACCAAAGAGGAATTAAATGATTATCGATATTTTCCTGAGCCCGATTTGAGCCCTGTGGTTATTTCAGAAGAGTGGTTGCAATCCATTCAATCTGACATGCCGACTCTTCCGAGGGATCTGTACAAAAAGTTTATAGAGGAATACGGTTTGCCGGATTATGATGCCTCTTTTCTTACTGAATCCAAGGAATTGGCACTTTGGTTTGATGATTTATGTCGTGAAACATCCTTGTACAAAGCCGCGTCCAATTGGATGATGGGGCCAATCAAGTCATATCTGAATGAGACAGCTACTCACATTTATGACTTTCCGATTAAGCCCAAAACCTTGGCAGAATTATTGGCTTTGATAGAGGAGGGAAAAGTGAGTTCTTCAATTGCATCTCAGAAAATATTCCCTGAGTTGCTAAAGACTCCAAAAGTTTCTCCTTTGGAAATCGCTCAGAAGCTTAACCTGATTCAGGAGAGTGATGAAACTTCTCTGAAGCCAATTATTGAGGAGGTTTTAAAAGAAAACGGGCAAAAAGTAGCCGAATATAAATCCGGTAAAAAAGGCTTAACAGGCTTTTTTATGGGCCAAGTGATGCGAAAATCAAATGGGAAAGCTGACCCAAAAGTCGCTACCAAATTATTGACAGAATTATTGAATAATTAAAACAACATGAAGATAGTAATGAAAAGTCTCTGGTTTTTAGGTTTAATTTCACTCTTTTCCTGTGGAAATAGTGCTAATTCAGAGCAAGATGGAACAGTTGAGATTTCTGGAAAAATTTCCAATGCTCCTGAAGGAGTGGTGGTTTTATCTCAATTTACCGATGGAAGACCTCGGGTATTAGATACCTTAGATTTGGATTCTGAGGGCAATTTTTCATACGAATTGCAAGTTGAAGATCCTACCTTTTATGACTTAAACCTATTTGGGGAGCGATCAGTAAGATTAGCACTATTGAAAGAAGATGTGCAGGTGAATTATGATTTTTCCCAGCCGGAAAATATTCAAATCGAAGGCTCGAAGGATAGCCAAGAAATGCTCAAGTTGGAAAAGTTGATGGCTGATTATCAGGCTGATGTAAATGCTTTGAATGAAGCCTATTATGAGGCTATGAGTAATAATGATGCTGAAACTATCAAAAGTATTCAAGCTCAGGCTTTGGATTTGGAAGCTAATCAAGCGGAACGGGTAAAGCAGACAATTAATAGCATGGGGGATAGCTTTGCTTCCTTGGCAGCTATCGGATTATTGAATCCAAAAAATGACTTTCCATTCTTAGATGAATTGATCAATCGATTGGATCAGAAATATCCGAATACACTTACCATCATTCAATTGAAGCAGCAATTAGATGAACTGCGTGCTTTGGCTATAGGTGCAGTTGCACCGGAAATTGCTTTGCCAGGACCTGATGGAGAAATCAAGAAACTTTCGGATTTACGAGGAAATTATGTGTTGATTGATTTCTGGGCTGCTTGGTGTAAACCTTGCCGCGCTGAAAATCCAAATGTGGTTAGATTGTACAAGGAATATAATTCCAAAGGTTTTGAGGTATTTGGAGTTTCCTTAGATCGTGACCGAGAAGATTGGGTTCAAGCCATTGCAGATGATCAATTAGAGTGGACCCAGGTTTCTGATTTGCAATACTTCAATTCGGCAGCGGCTCAAACTTATCAGATTCAGGCGATCCCTGCTACCTATATGATCGATCCAGAAGGAAAAATCATAGCCAAAGATCTCCGTGGACCAACATTGGAAAGGAAGTTACAGGAGTTGTTTGATAATTAAGTTCGGCTGCGCCACACGATATACACCTCCTTTTAGTCGGTGAAATATATTCGGCTTCGCCTCATGAAATACGCCTGCGGCAAAATAGGCTCAGCTACGCTTCGCGAGATACGCTTCACTTTGTTCCGCGAAATATGCTCAGCTGCGCTTCGCGAGATAAGCTTCACTTCGTTCAGCAAGATATGCCTTCGGCGAGATAACCTCCTAGCCATTCCCCCTTTGACTTGTATTTATTGTAAAAATTAAAAAATAATATCCAAAGGGGGCTCGGGGGATTAAAACCTAAATTTTTATGGAGCCGTTGTGGATTACTCCTAATAATATTCTTGATAACGAAAAACAATAGATGCTTTCATTAAATGACCCCATAGGGGTCAAATTTTGGTAACCTAGGGTAAGCAAACCGAGGAACGAGGTGCGGCGCAACCCTAGGAATAGAAACCAAAAGGAAAAATCTCCCTCGGCCCGAGATATCAGTGAGACCTTCTTATTTAATGCCGAGGGATAGGAACGTATTATTTTCGGTAGCCACTTGCGAAGTATCCCTAAGGCGAAATAAGCTTCACTTGGTTCTGTAAGATAAACTCCGCTGCGCTTCGTTAGATATGCCTTCGGCGAGAAAGACTTAGCCCAAATTCCCCCCTTTGTCTTTTATTGTTATAGCAGAGATGCATTCTATTGTAAAGGGGGTAAGGGGGATTTGACTTCAAATATTAAAGAAAGACCGTTAGGGATTACTCCCAATAATTATCGTTGACCCTGAACAGAAATTAAAGTATCTCTGCGCAGCCATATCTTCCTTATCGGCGAAGCTATCTTAAAATAATATTGGCAGTCATGCCATAAATCTCCCGCTCCCGTTCGTGTCTTCACGAATGGTGGCAGCAATTCCCAAAAACAATAAAACAGTAAACAACCTTACCGATTACTACCTCGGCGCAGCCGTATCTTTTTTTATCTGCGAAGCTATCTTAAAATAATATTGGCAGTCATGCCTTAACATTTCAATGTAATCAAAACAATAAGGCAATCCTTCTACAGACAATTTTTGTTACCTATTTTTAACCTATTCTCAGCTATCTATTAAGGTGATTTTTGGCATTTTTTTCTATGTTTGCGAGGATTAATTCAATCATCCTAATCAACTTTCTATGATTCAACGATTGTCAGGTTTTGCCGTTTTACTGGCTTTTTTGAGCTTTTTTTCTTGTGTTTCAAATGAGAAAATTATTTACCTCCAAAATTTAGATGGTAATCAACCTATTTCTGAGGATGAAATGATTTCATATGAAATCCCAGAATACCGATTACAGTACAATGACATTTTGGATGTTCGAATTCAAACGGTCGAGGACTTGATCAAGAATGGCTTTAATTTCCAAAATCAGCAGAATAATCAAATGCAGGTTGGTGCCCAGGGAGGAGGAGATGTATTTTATATGACCGGTTATACGGTAGATAAAGAAGGTAATATTCGACTGCCTATAGTTGGAGAAGTGAATGTAAAAGACAAAACCATTGAAGAAGCTAGAGTAGAAATAGAAAAGCGCTTAAGTCAATATGTGACTTCCGAATTATATGTGAAAGTTAAATTGGGTGGTATTCGTTATTCTGCTTTAGGAGAATTTAGAAGGCCAGGGAAATTTGTAGTCCTACAAGATAGAATGACAATTTTTGAGGCTATCGCTAATGCAGGAGATTTGAATACAGTGGCCAAGCGGGATGAGATTATGCTGATTCGTCAATATCCGGAAGGCTCTAAATTACATCGCGTGAACTTGAATGATAGACAATTGATTCAATCTCCATACTATTTCATTCAGCCCAATGATCAACTGTATGCTGAGCCGATGAAAGTTCGTGAAATCGGAACAGGAGAAAATGCAGTTCAAACTTTTGTTTTGTTTACTTCAGTACTTACTACCACCTTGCTTGTGGTAAATCTATTTGCCAACTAATATGTATCCGAACGCACCACAAATAAGTAATGATCCTTCATCTCCTTTTTTGATTAAAAAGGATGATGATCTTGACTTGAAAGTCATCATTTTTAAATACTTACAGTATTGGCCTTGGATTATTGGATTTGCATTAATTGGTATTATTGGTGGATATCTAGTAAATAAGTATTCAACTCCCATTTATCGTGTTGAAGGAACGGTATTAATAAAGGACGAAACCCCAGCCTTTGGTGCTGATTTGTTTGCAAATGGAGGATTTGGTCGTGACTACAGTAATATTGACGATGAAATAGGAATCTTAAAGTCTTATTCCTTAGCTGAGGCAACTGTTCAGCAGATGGATTTGAATGTCCAGTATTTTTTAGAGGGCTTTGTCAAGACCACTCAGATTTATGGAAACACATCCATTTTTGTCAATTTGGATAAGACCAAACCCATGCTTGTGGGAGGGATGTTCAGATTAGAAGTGCTTAATGAGGATAGTTTTGAACTGAGCATCATTGAACAGGGATTTAGCATATTCGATCCTAAAGATCCATTTAATAGAAGAGGTAGGGAATTAGTAGAGTTGTCTCGTTCTGTTTATTCATTTGATGAGCCTATACAAATTGATTCTTTTGAATTTTCAGTAAGTCGTATTTCTGCTCTTCCGGGAGATCAGATTTTCTTCCGTTTCTTGGATGATCCCTCTATCGCCCATGAAATGAGAGGCCAATTGAGTGTTGCTCCTTTGGAAAGATACTCTTCGATTTTGACATTGAGTATGCAGACACCATTGCGGAAATTGGGCGAGGATTATCTTAATCAATTGGTGAAAACATATTTGCAGCGTGAACTCAATGAAAAAAATAGAGCTACTGAGAATACAATTAGCTTTATTTCTGATCAATTGAGAGGCATTACAGACTCTCTGCAATATTCTGAAGGCAGACTTCAGCAATATCGATCAGAGAATAAGATTTTTAACCTTTCCGAGGAAGGATCCGCGATTTTTGGAAGATTGCAGGAACTAGAAACACGGAGATCAGAGGTTGATTTAAATTTGAAGTACTATCGCTCTTTGCAATCCTATATTGCTAATAACGGAGTCGGGGAATTGGTTGCTCCATCTATGGTGGGAGTTTCGGATCCCTTACTAAATGCCTTGGTACAGAATCTCTCTAATCTCCAGGCTGACAAACAGCGCTTGATGGCCAATTTTTCGGAAGAGACTCCAGTAGTGAAAGATATTCTAACCCGAATTGAAAGTGCAACCCGAGCCCTTCAGGAAAATGTAAATTCTGCCATACGCAACACTGAAAGTTTACTCGCTGATTTGAATGGACAAATCCGGACAATAGAACGAGAAATAAGTACTCTTCCAGAGACCGAACGGAATTTGATAGGTATTCAGCGACAGTTTACCATAAACGAAAACATTTACATATATCTACTGCAAAAGAAGGCTGAAGCCGAGATTACATTGGCCGCAAACCTTCCCAAAAATGTAGTCTTGGATAAGGCTAAGACAGTAGGTCAGGTAGGGCCAAAAAGGACCCAAAATCTCCTTTTTGGTTTAATCATAGGGTTAATAATCCCAATTGGGATTATTACAGTTAAGGACTACCTCAATACCAAAATTGAAGATCCCAAAGAGCTTGAAAAAACTATTAAGGTGCCGCTTATCGGAATGATTGGAAGAAGTTATTCCGAAGGGACTCTTCCTGTCTTCAATAATTCCCGCTCCTCTGTGACAGAATCATTCAGATCCCTTCGAGCTGACCTTTCTTATTTAAGTCCGAAAAGAGAAAATTTATCCATTCTTTTTACTTCAACTGTTTCAGGGGAGGGGAAAACCTTCGTTTCCATGAATATGGCATCAGTTTTTGCCTTGATGGGGAAAAAGACAATTTTAGTAGGTTTGGATTTGCGAAAGCCTAGAATTGCTCAGGATTTTGGTTTGACTAATGACAAAGGGATGAGTACCTGTCTAAGTAGTGATTCGCCTTGGCAAGATGTGGTAAAACCTAGTGGCTATGAGAATTTGGATGTAATTCTTTCCGGTCCTATTCCTCCTAATCCTGCAGAATTATTACTTCAGGAAAAGTTTGGCAAAATCATCAATGAAATCAAGGATGCCTACGATGTGGTGATTTTTGACTGTCCTCCAGTAGGATTGGTTTCAGAAACAAAGGAATTGTTCAATTATGCAGATATAAGCTTCTTTGTTTTCCGTCAGGGTTACTCAATGAAAGGTCATTCGGATGTTCTAAATAACCTCGTCGAAAAAGGTGGAATCAAGAAGATATATGGAGTCCTAAATGATGTTCATATCGACAAAGGCTATGGTTATGGTTACGGCTATGGTTATGGCTACGGTTATGGTGGAAGTTCTTATGGATATCATGAGGAAAGAAAACCAGTAGCATGGTGGAAAAGAGCCATAGGAAAAAGACAAAGCTAGAGATTAATACCTTGCTTGATTAAAATGAAAAGGGTATGAAAGGTTTTTTGGGGATTTTAAATTTGGATAATGGTCCCATTCAAGAAAGTTCAAATCGATTCTTGAATCATTATCCGGAATTAAAATCCCTTCCTTTTTATAAGTCTCCTGATTTTTTTCTTTCATCCTTATCTAAGGAACTTCCTGTTTATTCTCTTAAAAATCATCCAAATCTAATATATGCCGGATGGTGTAGGCTAGATAATCTTGAAGAGCTGCGTGACCAATTAGGAATAACTTATCTAGCCCAAGAAAGTGAGGTAATCCTTCAGTCCTACCTTCGATGGGGAGAGAATTGCCTTAAAAAGTTTTTAGGAGATTTCAGTTTTGTGATCTTTGATCGAGAGAAAAAAGATCTATTTCTCGCAAAGGATCAGTTGGGGGTTAGGCCTCTTTTTTACTTGAAGCATCGAGGACTTTTTTACCTTGGAACAAGTATAACTTTGATCAAAAAAGCTGTAGGGCAGAAACTTCCCTTGAATGAAGTTTTTATAGCAAATGAACTTAAAAACTTTCCCCCTGATATTGAAAGTACCTTCTTTAGGGATATTAAAAGACTCAACCCAGCTCATTTCCTTACTTTTTCAAAAACCAATACTTATAAAGAAAAAAGATATTGGGATTTAAACCCTGTAGATTTAGGATTTTGCAAGAAGGATGAAGATTACATAAATCATTTAAAGTCAATACTATTTGAGGCTATACAATCCAGGATTCGAAATAAAAAAACAATTGGAAGCCAGCTAAGTGGAGGTTTAGACTCTTCCGCCATTACTGTTATTCTTTCCCGGTTGATGGATAAAAAAAATCTACATACTTATTCCTTTGTTTTGGATGATGTAACTAGGGAATATTCAGAGTTGAAGGTGGATGAGCAGGTAACACAAAGAGAGATAATAAATTATGCAGGTTTACTTCCTGAAAATCACCATCCAATTACCCGGTTTCATTTCCAAGATATATTCGAGGAATTGGAAAGACGAAATGAAATCATGGGAGGGTTAGGCCCCTATGATGCCATATATCAAGATTCCATGTTTAAACAAGCTGCTGAAAGGGATAAAGTAGAGGTCGTATTTAGTGGTTTTCCAGGAGATGAGGGTATTTCTGAACCGGGTAGTCTATTTTTTGCAGATTATATTTACAAACGTGACTTTTTTAACCTTCTAAAGTATATTCTGGAATTTAGAAGAGGTGGAGTTTCTAGGATTAAAAACTACTTCAAAGCAAAAAAGGTAGGTTCTTTTGTCCCTGATTACCATAAAACTCAAGAATTAAGAAGTCTTCTTAACCCTAAGGTTGATAAAGACCTTCAACTTAATGATAGATCTTTTAAGTTTTTTCCAGATTACAAAGGTTGGTTAAAGCATAGAATTTGTATGCCGGATACTTCTATCAGAATGGAATCTGAAAACCTCTATGCTAATGATTATAATATGGAAATGGCCTATCCATTAGCGGATATTCGGCTTTTAGAAGCATTAATCAGTTTGCCTTCCCATCTATTTAAGCCCAAACCGATGAATAGATCAATCTTTAGAAAGATCTGTAAGGATATTTTACCAGATAAGGTTCGACTTCAAAAAAAACATAATGGGGCTTTTACCCTTGCATTTTATGAATACTTATGTGAAAAGAATTATCGGGAATTTCAAGCTTATGAAGTAAAAAATCATCTGGGCCTTATTATTTCTGAAGATGAGCTTTTAAAGCGAGAACCAGAGTGCAGCTATTGTCAAAAGGAGCGATTGAACTATCGTAAAGAGATAGATTATTTAATTGAATTAAACAGCCCCCCGGATGAGGAGAATAGCTAAGGATTCTATAAAAGGATACGCACGAGTCTATCATCGGGCTATTTTATTGCTTTGGAGGGTTTCACCAATATTGGTGTCCATTCAGGTTCTACTTTTTTTGATACAGGCTATTGTTCCTGTTTTGACATTGATTGCTACCAAGAAACTGTTCGATGTCATTCTAGAGAGTAGCAAAAGCTTTGAAACCGTATTGCTGTGGTTACTATTCTTGGCAGGGCTTCAGCTTATACAAGTTCTGCTTTCCCAAGGATCCGCATTCTTTTCCGAAATCTATCAGGAAAAACTTACCGACTCTGTCAATGGCTTGATTCTAGAAAAGTCAATTGAAATTCCCTATCCATTTTTTGAGGATCCTAACTATTACGACAGCCTTCATTTGGCGCAGCGCCAATCCATTTACAAATTACCCATGCTATTCCAGCAAATTCAGGGAACCTTCAGTAATTCCCTATCCTTGGCACTCTTAATTGGCTATTTTTTCTCCTTGATTAGTAGCTATGCCTGGGTTATTTTGATAATTGCCCTGCCTTTGGCATTTGTCAAATGGTATAGCGGATTTGCCCTGCATCGCTTGGAGTCAAAAACTGTTCCCTTAGAACGGGAGGCTGATTATTACCACTACATCCTTACAGGTGAATCTTATGCTCAAGAAATTCGAAGCCTGAATTTTGGACAATCTCTTCTCAAGCGTTTTCGCGAATTAAGAACTATCATCTTTGAGCAGAAAAAAGCGCTCCAAAAAAAGTTGTTGGCGTTTTCGCTGATAGCAGAGCTGCTCGAGGTACTCGTATTGTTTTATATCCTAATTGGTGTTGCAAGGAAAGCCTTTGAGGGCGTATTGGGGGTCAGCTTATTGATCGTGTATATTCAAGGAATTCAACGCATGCAAAGTAACCTGAAGAATTTCCTAAATTCTTTGGTTCAGCTGATCCAATTGCGAATTTTCCTGAAAGACATATTTCGATTCTTGGACATTGCTACCCAAAGTGAAGCCAGTGGAAAAGAGCTGGAATTTCCTACTGACGATTTCAGTATACAGGTTCAAAATTTGAGTTTTTCTTATCCTGGAACGGAACAGGAAAGTCTTCAAAATATCTCCATGAAGTTTGAAGTAGGAAAGGTGATTGGAATTGTTGGAGCAAATGGTTCGGGAAAATCAACCTTGGTTAAATTATTGGCTGGGCTATACAGGCCAGGTTCGGGTGAAATTAAACTGGGAGACTACCAACTAGAGGATATCGATTCAGCTAGTTTTCGGGAAAATAGCCTTTTCTTATTTCAGGACTTTCAACGCTATTTTTTGTCTATCGAGGATTTGATCAGTTTGGGGAAAAGTAAGCAAACCGAGCATGAGTTGAGGTTACAATCTGCCATTCAAAAAGCCCAAGCAGAGAGTTTTATTTCCAATTTGCCGGATGGTTGGAAATCCAAACTGGGAAGAATTTTTGATGAAGGCAGGGGACTAAGTGGTGGACAGTGGCAAAAATTGGCCTTGGCAAGAGCTTTTTATAGGGACCCTAAGCTAGTTGTATTAGATGAACCTACAAGTGCACTTGATGCAATTTCAGAGATGCGCGTTTTTGAGGAATTGAAAAAAGAATCGGCCGAACGGATGAATATCTGGATTACACATCGTCTTTATAATCTAAAAGATGCTGATTATATCTATGTTCTGGATTCGGGTCGAATCAAACAGGAAGGGATATTTCAGGATTTGATTCGGGAGAAAGGAATTTTTCAGGACCTATACCAAAAACAAGGTTTTTGAAGAAAGCATAAACCTTTGTTTATCAATAGTTTTTACCCTCTTCTTATTGGATTTCTCAGCACCAATTCCCCCTTTTACTTGTATGTATCGAAGAGACCAAAAAATAATATCCAAAGGGGGCAAAAGGGGGATTTGATTCTAAATATTTATAAGACCATTCTAAATTACTTCCGATATTTATCTTGGATACCAAACAGCGATTGTTCCGAACAGCAATGTAAACCTCATCACACATTTGTGAAGACTTGTTTGATTTCTGGCAGGAACTAACGGTGGTAAGGAATCTAATCATTTATGAATTTTTGTTTAGAATTGGTTTTTAACTCTATTTTTGGACTGATTGAGGAGGGAATTTAAGATGTATCATTTTTTCAAAGTTTTTGGGCTTATATGCAGATCAGAAATAAATCTGTCTGCATTAATTAAGCTATCTGAATCTGAAAGCATTGATTTTGAGGTCAAGCTCATTCAGTCCCTGCCGGAATTTCAATTTCCAGTATTGGTTTCTGAGGAGGGATGCCGTTACAATGAGACTGAGTTTTTTTTGGAAATTGAAGGAGTTGCAAAATATTTGGTTCGGAATGGCAAAGAAATTTTGATCAAACCAACTTCAGAAGATTGGAATAGTATACTTCTGTTCTTTTATTCAAATTGTCTAGGAGCCTTATTATTCCAAAGAGATTTGATTCCCTTTCATGTTTCAGGTGTTTTAGATCCGGACGGGAAAGTATGGTTGTTTGCTGCTCCATCTCAAACTGGAAAGTCCTCCACGGCACTAAAGCTTAAAGAAAAGGGGTTTGAGATTTTTACAGATGATACCGCATTGATTTATGTTAGGGAAGGAAAATGTTGGTCCATTCCTTCCTATCCAATGATTCGGGTCTGGAAAAATACCCTCGATAAGCAATCTGTATTTCAACCTGAAGAAGCCACCCAAATACGTTCCGAGATTGACAAGTATGGAATATTTTTTCATGAGCATTTTCAGGACATACCGAGGGAGGTCAAAGGAATTATTTTTCTTGAAGAGGAGGGGCAAGAAATACAAATTAGAAAAATTGGAGTGATGGAGGCCCTGCCTTTATTAGGGAATAATATTTACCGAGGCTACTGGGTTGAAGGCATGAAAAAACAAATAATTCAATTTGAAGTTTTAACTTCAATTATTAGGTATACAAACTTTTGGAAGGCTATTCGCCCGAAAAATCAGGATAGTTTTAACTCATTTACTGATGAAATTATTGATCAGATACTAGCTGGGGGGTAAGTTTTGGCTCATTCTTGATAAAATTAGATCAATTTTTACCTGCTCTAATTAGTTTTTTTTTGATAGCAAGATTTTTTTCTGTAATTCAAACAAGCTGGATTAATACCAGTTATGTATTAAATCTATCGGTTTAAATAAAAATAAGACTACTAAAATTAGTTGGTTTTTTTAAATCAAAAATTCTTAATAAAAATCATAGTCTTTTTATTTGAATCAATATTTTTGTATTTCAAATACATTATTTGTTAGTTTATTTGAAACAAGCTTAAAATTGAAAGTAAAGTAATGGATAGGCGGTTTGTGCTGAAAGAAGATAAATTTTTGTATTCAAAAATCGAAGATGAAGGAGTGCTCTTTGATTTGGAATCAAACGAGTATTTGAGATTAAATACTTCTTTGAACAGTATTTTCAAATACCTGGGGGAAGGATTATCCATTGCTGAAATTAAGGAAAGACTGATGGGGGAGTACGAGGTGTCAGAGCAGGAATGTGAAGATGGGATTCGAGAAGCGATTGATTTATTGAAGAAGAAAGGGTTGCTTGATGAAAAAAGTGCTTAAAAAATTGAAAAGCTTCCACTCCCTTTCCCCTAAAGAGAGGAAGCTGTTTTTTCAAGTAATTTTCTTATCAATCTACAGGGAGATTTTATTTTTTATTGGTTCTGAAAAGGCCTTCTCGGAAAAAATCATGAGAGAACATCCAAGGAAAAATATTTCTGAAGAAAATGAAGAATATGCTGCTGAAATTTCAAAGGCTATTCAGTTAGCAGCCAAATATATTCCCTGGAGAAACAAGTGTAGACATCGGTCTTGGCAGGCAGTTTATCTTCTCAATAAAAAGAGAATTCCTTATTCCTATCAAGTTGGAGTAAATAGAAGTAAAATTTCAGAAGGTCATTCTTGGGTAAAGGTAAATGCTAGATTCATAACAGGGTACTGTAATACTTCAGATTATACTATAGTTGTAAATAGTCACCCATCAAATGAACTTTAATTTATTAATTATCAGTTAGATATATAAAATTCCAATAGGAACAAAGAGTAAATTGACAATGAAAAAAGGAAAAAATAAAGTTTGGGAAAAACCAAAACTCTCAGTCATCTCCATAAATAGTGGTCCTTCTCCCCAAAACAATGAAAATAAAAATCACTGTATAATTTGTAGTTAATTTTTAGCAGTTTTCAAATTGAATTAGATTTTCTCATTTCAATATTTTGAAAAGTTTCTTGGATTTTGATAAGGTTGATTTTATAGTATTAAATTCTCGTCACCGGCTTTCCCTAGCTCAAATTGATAAGTTGGGATTGCACAAGACAGAAAAAGAAGACTTAATCCAAGAAAAAGTAAAAGCCTTAGCTGAGCTAAAACAGGTACAATCTGCCTTAGACCAACTTGAAGCATCTGGAATTTCCTTTGTTCTATTGAAAGGAATTGGACTTTCTCAAAGAATCTACCAAGACCCCACTTTCCGATTTTCGAAAGATTTAGATATTCTCGTCCCAAATAGGGAGGAGGTAATTCAACTTAGAACTTTTTTATTGGAAAATGGCTGGGAACCTGTTTATCCCTATTGGGTTGAAGATTTGCCTCAGCGGGATTGGTATTTGGATTTAGCTAACGATGAACCTTTGGTAAATCCAGAAACTGGAATCAATATCGAAATTCACTGGGACTTGGATCGCTTAATATTTGATTTGCCTTCAACAGAATTTCAGGAATTAATTCAACAGAATACTACTAGGATTCAGGTTTTAAATCGCTCTATAAGAGTCTTAAGCCCAGAATTAGAATTGGTCTATCTTTTTGCTCATGGGGCTAGGCATGCCTGGTTTCGATTAAAGTGGTTGGTGGATATCATTCATTATCCGGTTGAGATAATTGATCAACATAAATTTCAAGAATTACTGAAGCGTTTTCATGCCTCTCATTTTCTCCCAGAGGCTAATGAATTGGCGAAATTTTATTTTGGAAGAGGGATTGAACTTCCAATGCAGGGTAAGTCTAATCCATTTGTAATTAAGTATGCTAAGGAACAAATAGCTAATGAAGTGGTAATTGGTTTTCCCAATTTGAAAGCTTTCCTCAAATACCTTTACCATCACTATTTCTTATTCGAAAAGAAAAGCAAAGCCTTTAAATTTCTATTTCGAACAATCGGAATAAGGCCTCAAGACATCTCAGCAATTAAATTACCCTATTATTGGCAGTACTTTTTTTATAGGTATTATTCTTTGTTGAGGAGGAAGATAATTACAAAATAGAAATATGCCGTTGGCGAAATATACCTCCTTTTCAATCGGTGAAATACGTTCGGCTTCGCCTCACGAAATATACTCCCTTCGGTCGTGAAATATGCCTGCGGCGAAATACGCTTCGCGCCTGCCTGCCGTGGCAGGAGATATGCTTCACTTTGTTCAGCTAGATAAACTCCGCTGCGCTTCGTTAGATATGCCTTCGGTAAGATAGCCTTAGCGCCAATTCCCCCTTTAACTTGTTGCTTTTGGTAGGACCTAAAAATAAAATCCAAAGGGGGCTAGGGTGATTTCACTTCAAATATTAAAGAAGGACTTTTCGTGATTTCTCCCGATAATTATCCGGGACCCCGATCAATAATTAAAATATCTCATCGTAGTCATATCTTTTTTTTCTGCAAAGCTATCTTTGAATACTATTGGTAGTCATGCCTTTAATCCCTTGCACCTGTTCGTGTCTTCAAGAACGGTACCGGGACCAGCCCCTTCTTTTTCCACCTGATCACCTATCTTTTTTACCATCAACCACCCACATAAATTGCAAACTCACCTTACTTTATTTCTATTTAATTCTCCTTTTATTTAGTATGTTAGTTTCACCAAACAACAAATTTCATCACTCAAAAAAATGGATGCCGAGCACCGGTTTTTCATGAAAAACACCCTTTTATTTATCCTCTTATTCATCGGTAGAGGCTGGGATGGATTTGCCTCGGACAAGGTGATGTTGCGGATTAAACCCGGAGAAATATCCAATAACTCAGAGTATTCAGAACTTGCTCCTCATTTTTCAGAAGAAATGATCAAATCCTTAAGGGATTTACCGCTCACCTATAATCGATATTTCCAATTAATCGTACATGATGAAAAGATTTATGCTTTTTCCCCTTGCTATTTGGATATATATCGCTGGGAAGGAGAAGAGTGGAATAACCTCTATCAATTTGACAATAAAGGCTATACCTGTGGAAGTCGCCTATTTTTTTATAAGAATCAGTTTCACTTATTGGGTGGCTATGGGTTTTGGAATAATCACACAGATCTCCTGCACTTCGATCAAAATTCCGGTTCCTGGTCTTTGGAAGTAAATGAGAACCAACCTGTTGATTACAATACTGAATTGATAGGCATAGGAGAGACCTCCGGATTTATGTTTTTAGGAATTCATCATAATCCCCGCCTGGGAATCGACAATGTCTATGAAGATGATGGGTTTATGTTGGATTTCGAATCCAAAACCTGGAATCGCTTGGATTTCGGCGGATTAATATCATTTTCTCCGGGTAAAGCTAAGTTCTTGATTCAGCAAGGAAGAGGAGTGGATACCGAAAATTTTATGGTTCTGAATGCCTTTACATCCACCGACCATAAATTGGGAATGCTTCTTTTTGATAAGAGGACTCTGGAGTTGCGCTTTTATAGAAGAGACTCACCTTTCGACTTTTTCAATTTTGCCAATTGGATTCTTGTTGAAGGTGATCAAATAAAATTTTCTGATAACCAAAATCAGATTCAAACTTTGGATATAGCAGATTTTTACCAAAAGGCTGATTTTGTTGGGAAGGCAGAGGTACAGCCTATTGCTGAAAGTTCTTATTTTCTAGAAAATTGGGAATATATTTTTCTTCTAATTAGTGCTGTTTTTGCTGGAACGGCTTTGGTCCTCTTTTTAGGTTTAAAAATATTTCCTTCTCAAACCCAAACTCTTCTCCAAAAATTCAGGTCAAAAAATATTCCAGAGAAGGAAGTCTTAAATGATGAAAAAAAGGAAGCGATAGAGCTGTGGGAAAAGTTACTTTATCTTCAAGGTGAAACTCTTACCACAGAGCAATTGGATCAAGTTCTCGAAATTGATGGCATTCCAAATTTGGATAGAAAGAAAGTGAAGCGCTCTCGACTTATCAAAGCAATTAATAAGCATAGCGTGGCAAAATGGGGCTACACCTTGATAACAAAAAAAAGGAACCCTGAGGATAAGCGCTTCATGATTTATAAGGTGGAAAAAGCACTTTAGTATAATTTTTTCTTATAATACCTATTTAAAGGAGTTGGTGTTGCCTGCCTTTTTAATTAAGTAAATCTATAGAAAATAGGAAATAATTTAAAATGCCTATATTTTTTTAATCATTTGTTTATCAATGTTTTAATCCATAAATAAAATATAGGTAACAGGTTTTGTTACCTATTTTACCTGATTTTATTAACTTAGTTCAAGCAATCTAATACTTTTGCATTGGATTTAAATGGTGTGATTCGCAGGAATTATATGAGATTTTTGTGTTTGTTTTTTCTAAGTCTAACTTTTTCAAAATGGGGATGTTCTCAAGTTCTCTTGAGGATGATTCCCCATACTTTGTTTAGTTATTTTTATGCAAAGCCATTTGGAAACTTTAATGATTCCTTTGTTGAAGGTATTCTTGTTAAGTATTCAAAAAACTTAAATGCATTTAACCTGACTCTTGCATGAGGTACATTTATTTATGCTTCGTGTTGTTTTTGGGTTTTAGCCCCTTGCTTTCTGCTTCTCAGTCTGTCAAGCTGAGAATTAGACCATATCAGGTAGGAGGAATAAAAAATTATGATTTACTCTCTCCATATTTTTCAAGGGAGCAGTTGGATTCTTTGGTTAATAAGCCATACGAAATTGGTGGAACTTACGACTTGGTCAAGGATGATACTGGAACTTATGCTTTTTCTTCCTGCTATTTGGACGTTTACGAGTGGAAATCAGGTGCTTGGGAAAATCTTTATGGCTTTGATAATAAAGGCTATACATGTAGTGCTAAGTTTTTTATTCATAATGATTCCATTTATTCTTTAGGAGGTTATGGATATTGGCGTAATCATTTGGATTTATTGTCTTTTGACAAAGGAACCGGATCTTGGTCGCTTTTGACTCCAAAAGATCAACCACTAGATTTTGCGCCCGGAATTCCAGCCCAAAGTTCGAATGGGATATTTGTGCTTTTGCCCTTTGAAGAAAATCTTAGAACTGGTAAAAAAGGAACACACAGCCAAGGCTTTTTCCTTGATTTGGAAGAAATGTCCTGGAAGTATCTTTCACTTGGAAATATGGTTTCCTACGATTCCTATGATACCAAATTTAAGACAGGGACCTCGGAGCCTTTGGATACTAAAGATTTTCTAGCCTTTGCTTCTAGCGGAAATCAAAATAGAAGAATCGGTCTTTTAATATTGGATAAGGCCTCTTTGGAATTGCGTTTTTACAGGCTAGAAAGTGTGGCGAATTTAATTATGCTTCCATCTTGGATTTTGCAAGTGGGTAATCAAATTACTATTGAAACCTCTTGGGGAGAGATTCAGGAATTGGATATTGAGGAATTTTTTAATCAAGGAGAGTATGTGGGAAAAGCAGAAATCCTTCCCATGGGTCCAAGTGAAATAGAGCAATTAAAAAGAGAATACGTTCTAATTATTGCCACGCTTTTAATCATAACCGGCGTAGTCTTGTTTTTTGTTGTTAGAAAAGCACTCAATCAAGCAAATGGGCAGGCAGAAGCTCTGGGTTTGGGTGAAAATGGAAAGCCAAGCAATTCTATTCCACCTGTTAACCTGGAAGAACAGGGCTTATTTCATCACATTCATTCCTATCAAGGAAAGGTTTTGACAGCAGATGAATTGGACAAGGTGCTGAATATTGATCACTTACCGAATCCTGATAATAAAAAAGTAAAACGCTCAAGATTAATTCGGGAACTAAATCTTCAAAGTGAGGAAACATTGGGTTTCCCTTTGATTACTAGAAAGAAAAACCCGGATGATAAGCGCTATCTCTTATATGAAATCAATAGTAAAAGGTTGAATTAAACCATCTAATAATCAATTGTTTAAAAGTTTTAGAAAACTAAAAAGAGATATATGATCTCCTATTTAAAGAATATTTTTAAAGGCTCTAAAGTGGTAAAAAAGACTATGAATGGCTTGCCTTATACCTATCAATTTGAAGGCAAACCAGTCTTTTTTGATCCCATACAAATGTTGCGAGAATTTAATTTTCGATATCAGGACCAAGGGGTTCAACGATTGCCTTACCAATTCGACCAAGACCCACTTCCCAATTATATAGAATTCCCCAATGAATCAGATAATCCATCGGTTTATTGTAAAACAAGACTCAATAACCAAGATTTTGAGGCTTTCCGATATGTATTTAAAATCTCCCATTACCCGGCGAGTCATTATCGCTTTATCTATGGAGGAGAAAAGATGGCGACCTTCACCCGCATTTACCATCAATCCTATTATCACCAAAACCTGGGACTCAAACTGGCTACCATCCATAAAGATTCCTTGGATCTTTCTTCAGAAAAATGGGCCTGGGAACATCCGGATGGTAAAGTCCTCTTTTTGGAGAAATTCGGATATCCTCAAGTTTGGAACTTTAACAATATCACTCAAGTCAATCAGTTGATCAACTGATTGAAAATCAACTTAAATGCTGCATTTGCCTACTTTCTGATGAAGAAAGCTCGGTATAAAATGCAAAAAAATAGATGTATAAATCTTACAATTTAGTTGCAAAAACTGAGTACTAAAACTACTCGGTTTTGTATATTTGGAATGCCAATTCACCCCCGTTTTTGAAGTTTCGAATTGGCTTTTCAAAAACCCACCTAAGGGTATACTTCTTTTTAATAAAGGCTAAGACCAAAGAAAGAAAAGATCGAGTTAGAAGGATTTTTGCTCAACTGAAGGTAGTAACAGTTCTGTTTTCCTTACACTCGATTTTTCTGGAAATGGGACTGAAAGGGCGAAGCTATATTTATCGTTAAGAGTTAATTGTTAAGAGTTAAAAGTGGCCCGAATTGAAAATTTTGAAGATTTAGATGTTTGGAAAATTGCAAGGCAATTGTGCATTGTTGTTAAAGGCTTTACATCAAAGAGTAAGTTTTTAAAAGATTTTAAATTTTCCGCCCAAATTAATTCAGCTGCTGGTTCAATTATGGACAACATTGCAGAAGGATTTGAACGAGATGGAAATAAGGAGTTTATAAATTTCTTATACATCGCGAAAGGGTCAAATGGAGAAGTCCGCTCGCAATCCTATAGGGCACTTGATTGGGACTATATTTCAAAAGAGGAGCAAAATGAAATTTTGGTTCTTACGGAAAAGTTAAAATTCAAGCTTCAAGGACTTATTAATACTTTAAAGAACAGTGGAGCAAAAGGATATAAATGAAAATAATCCCACTTGTTTTTGAGTTCAATACGTTTAACGATTTAACAATTAACATTTAACGATTTTTTCCTAATTATCAGGGTCTTAGTTCGAAAATAAAATGAATAAAGCCATTATCGTTTCCGGTTACTTCAACCCCCTTCACAAGGGCCACATTGAATATTTCAATAATGCCAAGGCTGCGGGGGATGAATTGATAGTCATTGTAAACAGTGATCATCAGCGAGCTTTGAAAGGAAGCAAGGAATTTCAGTTGGAAGATGAGCGCATGTTCATCGTTTCCAATATCAAAAGCGTCGATCGGGTATATCTTTCCATCGATCAGGATAGAACAGTCTGTGAAACAATCCGAAAGGTTCACCAAGAATTAGGAGATAAATACCAACTTGCCTTCGCCAACGGAGGAGATCAGAATAATCAATCCATTCCTGAGGTTCCAGTTTGCCAGGAATTGGGCATAGAACTATTGGATGGAATGGGAGAGAAGATACAGTCGAGTTCGTGGTTGCTGCGCAATTAAAAGTTCAAGGTTCAGAGTTCAACGTTTTAACCTCAAACTCTGAACCCAAAACGCTTTACCGCTTTAACGCTTAACAATTAACGCTTAACCTTACCACTTCTTGAACCCAAAACGAAATATCCGAATATTCATCGCCGGCCACCGAGGTATGGTAGGTTCTGCTATCTGGAGGAAGCTGGAAGCTGAAGGCTATACTAATTTGATTGGAAAAACTTCTACTGAACTGGACCTCCGAAATCAGGCGGCTGTTCATGACTTTTTCAAAGCCGAAAAACCTGAAGTAGTGATAGACGCAGCAGCTCGGGTAGGAGGGATTTTGGCGAATAATACCTATCCCTATCAGTTTTTAATGGAGAACCTCCAAATTCAGAATAATCTGATCGATACAGCATTTCATTCTGGAGTTGAAAAATTCATTTTCCTAGGTTCTTCCTGCATCTATCCAAAGTTGGCACCCCAACCTCTAAAAGAGGAATATCTACTCACCGCTCCCTTGGAACCTACCAATGAGTGGTATGCTATCGCTAAAATTGCAGGTGTAAAGGCATGCGAAGCAATTCGAAAGCAATATGGAAAGGATTACATTTCCCTGATGCCTACCAACCTTTATGGTCCTTTCGATAATTTCGATCTAAAAACCTCCCATGTTTTGCCAGCGATGATCCGGAAGTTTCATGAGGCGAGCCAGTCGACAGTCCACGGTCGACAGTCCACAGTGACACTGTGGGGTAGTGGTACACCTATGAGAGAGTTTTTGTATGTAGAGGATTTGGCGGAGGCGGTAGTTTTTGCTATGGAAAATAAATTCTCGGATAATCTCTACAATGTGGGGACAGGGGAGGACTTGACAATCAAGGATTTGGCCTTAATTATCCAAAAAATAGTGGGACACACCGGAGAGATCATTTGGGATTCAACCAAACCTGATGGTACTCCACGCAAGCTGATGGATGTATCCAAAATGGAAAAAGCCGGTTGGAAAGCAAAAACTTCACTCGAGGATGGCATCAGAAAGACTTATCTTTGGTTTCTTGAGAATCAGGGATCATTTAAGGAGGTCAAAATTTAATTTAATTAAGGGGTGAATTCTTTCAATATAGCAGTTCTGCTTACTTGCTTTAATCGCAAAGAGAAAACGAAGGTTTGCTTAGAGAATCTCTTTGCACAAGAGCTTCCAGAAAACACAAAGCTTTCAGTCTTTGTGTGTGATGATGGCTCAACGGATGGGACAGAAGAAATGTTAGCTACTGCATTTCCTCAAGTCCATGTAGTAAAAGGAAATGGAAAACTATTTTGGGGAGGGGGAATGCGTAAGGCCTGGAATCTTGCGATTGAAAAACAAAAAAATGATTTTTTTCTATGGCTCAACGATGATACTTTCCTTTATGAGAAGGCATTGGAAGACCTTTTCGAAGATTTCACAAAACTGGAAAAACCGGGAATCATTTCTGCAGCTTGCAAAAGACCTGGAAAAGATGAGATATCATATGGTGGTCTTTCAAATGATGGGTACATTTTACCAAATGGGAGTCCTCAAGAGGTTACCTATATTAATGGAAACCTAGTCCTGATCCCTGCAATTGTGGTCGATGAAATTGGGATGATTTCCAAAAGTTATACCCATTATTTGGGAGATTATGATTATGGTTTGAGGGCTCAAAAAGCAGGGTTTTCATGCTATACAACTTCAACTTTTCTTGCAGAATGTGAAATAAATGCGATTCCCTATTGGGGAGATCCCAATCAACCCCTTGCCACAAGATGGAAAATGGCTCATGATGTTAAAGGACTTGCAATACAAGAGTACATTGCATTCAAAAAATATCATCACGGTAATTTGGTTGGGCTAAAAACTTGGATAGACTCTTATCTGAAAATTCTCTTCCCTCATAACTATACCCGAATCAGAAACTTTCTGAAAGACAACTAATCTTCATTAGCTTTGAGGATACTTTTTGATGAACAAATATTTTTTTGGCAGAAATACGGGGGGATCTCTCGATATTATGCCCGTACTGCCGAAGAGCTGAAAAAGGTGAATCCTGATACAAAGGTTTTTTCTGGTTTTAATATTAACACCTATCTATCGGATACTTCAAAGGGATTGGTCGTAGGCAAAACGCTTCAAAAATATCCCAAAAAGGGCTTAGGCTTGATTCAACGTTTTAATCAAACTTGGTCTCGTACTTTTGAGTCCTATTATGGACCTGATATCGTTCATGAAACCTACTTTAGCACTAAAAAAAGTCACAGGAGTAAAGCGAAGGTTGTGGTTGGAGTTTATGATATGATTCAGGAGGTCTATCCAAACCTGTTTCCAAAGGAACACCTGGTAACAGTCCAAAAGAAAAAGGCTCTAGAAAGAGCGGACCATATCATAAGTATCTCACATCATACAAAGAATGATTGTGTTGAGTTGTTCGGAATAAATGAAAACAAGATTTCAGTAATTCACTTAGCCTGCGATCCTCCATTCCAAGGAATAGAAAAATCTCAAGAATTCTCAGATCGACCTTTTTTCTTGTATGTAGGGGATAGGAGAGGTTATAAGAATTTTACTTCCTTCCTTAGCGTTTTTGCATGTAGTAAGGAGCTGATGAATGGATTTAACATTGTGGCTTTTGGAGGAGGTGCTTTTTCTAAGGAGGAGACAGATCTCATGGTAAAACTTGGATTTCGACCTGATCAAGTTAAACAATACGGGGGAAGTGACAGGGTATTGGCTGAGCTTTACGCATCAGCACATGCCTTTGTTTATCCATCTTTATATGAGGGTTTTGGAATCCCGCCTTTGGAGGCGATATCCTATGGATGTCCTGTTTTGGCTAGTAATAAGTCCTGCATTCCTGAAATAATCCAAGATGGAGGTCTTCTCTTTGATCCGGAAAATCAAGAGGAATTCTTAGCTGCTTTGAAAGAAGTGTGCACATCTGAGTCAAAAAGGAAAAATCTAATTGAGAAAGGTAACAAGCGATTAAAGAATTTTTCCTGGAGTAAAACAGCTGATCAAACCCTAAAAATCTATAATCAAATCATTTAAACGTTTTCAAAGAGCTCTATTTAGAAGAATGGCTCCTACTCAACACCCAAAAGATGAAACAGCTCTGTTGGCATTAGGCAAAATGTTGTCTAATCAACAATGGAGTATGAATTCTACGTGTTTAAATGATTATGAATTTAAAATATTCAGTCAATTTGGAGACGATGGGATTATACAGTATTTGATCAAACACCTTTCTATCAAAAACAAAACGTTTATTGAGTTTGGAGTAGAAAATTATCTGGAATCAACTACTCGATTTTTAATGATGAATAACCTATGGTCTGGTTTTGTAATGGATGGGTCAAAATCCTTTATGGATTCCTTACAAAATCAACCTTGGTATTGGAAACATCAACTGCTCCATAAAGCTGCCTTTATAACTCGAGAAAATATCAATGGGCTGATAGAAGAATCAGGGTTTTCGGACATTGGATTGCTTCATATTGACATCGATGGAAATGATTACCATGTTTTAGAAGCGATGGATTTTACAAAATTGAATCCTTCTATCTTGATCATGGAATATAACAGTGTTTTTGGCATGGATAGAGCGATCTCAACTCCTTACAGGCCTGATTTTTATCGAACAAAAGCACATTTCTCGAATCTTTATTTTGGAGCCTCCCTTCCAGCATTGGATTATTTGGCGGATAAAAAAGGCTATTCCTTAATTGGGGGGAACCTGGCCGGGAATAATGCCTATTTTGTTAGAAAGGATCTCCTAAATTCAAAAATATCTGCCTGCTCTTTGGAAGAAGCTTTTCAGGAAAGCCAATTTATGGAAAGTCGGGATGAAAACTCTCAATTGACATTTTTGAGAGGGGAACAGCGGATCAAAGAAATTCAGGGGCTTGATGTCATCAATGTGATTTCAGGTCAATTGGAAAAACTATGATAATGAAAATTGCATTGGCAAAGGGCATAGCGTTATTTTTTACAGCATCAAAACCCAAGATTTGTTGAAAGCTTTAATTATTGGTATTTCAGGTCAGGATGGAAGCTATTTGGCAGATTTGCTTTTGAAAAAAGGTTATGATGTTTTTGGTACTTCCCGAGATGCCCAAGGCGGTTCTTTCCGAAGATTGACCTATTTGGGAATCAAAAAGGAGATCCAATTGATCTCCATGGATCCAGAAGATTTTAGATCTGTTTTGGTGGCTATCAAAAAATCTAAGCCTGATGAAATTTATTTTTTGGCTGGACAGTCCTCTGTTGGGTTATCCTTTGAGCAGCCCGCTGAAACCATACAGAGTTTTACCATAGGGATTTTAAATGTTCTTGAAGCTGTAAAAATGGAACCCCGGGATATCAGGGTATATCATGCGGGAAGTTCTGAGGCTTTTGGGGACACCGAAGGCGCCGCTGCAAATGAGAAAACCCCATTCCAGCCTCGAAGTCCTTACGCTTTGGCCAAGGCTTCTTCCACTTGGTTAGTAAATAATTACCGGGAGGCCTATGATTTATTCGCCTGTACAGGGATTTTGTTCAATCATGAATCGCCCTTACGTCCTGCACGCTTTGTAACTCAAAAGATTATCCAAACTGCAAAAAGAATAGCTAATGGGTCAGGCGAAAAACTTGTTTTGGGAAGATTGGATGTTTCCAGAGACTGGGGCTGGGCTCCTGAGTATGTAGAAGCCATGTGGCGAATGCTTCAACAGGAAAAACCGGATGATTATATCATTGCCACTGGCAAAACCCAAAGCCTAGAAGATTTTGTCTCTAAAACATTTGAGTTATTGGGACTTGATTGGCAAAATCATGTGGTTCAATCCCCTGACTTAATGCGTCCTACCGATTTAAGTATTTCCAAAGCTGATCCCCAAAAGGCAAAAATAGCCCTGAATTGGGAAGCGCAGATTGGCTTAGAACGACTAATCAAAATGATGCTGGAGGGAGAGTTCCTCAACAGTTAACCCATAGCCCAAAGTAATAATCTGCTTGCTAACGAAAACCGACAACATTAAAACCTAATGAATACTAATCAACAAAAAGTCGCCCTTATCACAGGTATCACCGGCCAAGACGGCTCCTACCTAGCCGAACTACTTTTAGAAAAAGGCTACATCGTCCACGGGATCAAGCGCCGGGCTTCTTCCTTTAATACCCAGCGTATCGATCACCTCTACCAGGATCTGCATGAATCTCATGTTAACTTTGTCCTGCATTACGGTGACCTAACCGATTCCACCAATATCATCCGCATCATCCAGGAAGTACAACCAGATGAAATCTACAACCTCGGGGCCATGTCCCATGTAAAGGTTTCCTTCGATTCTCCAGAGTATGTAGCCAATGTCGATGCAGTCGGAGCCCTTCGGATCCTGGAAGCGGTGCGTATCCTCAAACTGGAAAAAAAGACCCGAGTCTATCAGGCTTCTACTTCCGAACTTTATGGCGGGATGCCCGAAAACAAGAATGCAGCAGGTTTCTACGATGAAAACTCCCCTTTCTACCCTCGATCTCCTTATGGTGTAGCCAAAATCTACGGATTCTGGATTACCAAAAACTACCGGGAGGCCTATAATATGTTTGCCTGTAACGGCATTCTCTTCAATCATGAATCCCCTAGAAGAGGGGAGACCTTCGTCACCCGAAAGATCACCATGGCTGCAGCGGCCATTGCCTTGGGTAAGCAGGATTGCTTGTATTTAGGTAACCTCGATGCACAGCGAGACTGGGGACATGCCAAGGACTATGTGAAGGCTATGTGGCTAATCTTACAACAGGATAAACCAGAAGATTTTGTCATCGCCACCGGTCAAACCACCAAAGTTCGTGACTTCGTCCAAATGGCCTTCGCCCATGTCGGCTTCCACATCAGATGGAGTGGTTCAGGTGTAGAGGAAGTTGGAATTCTCGATTCGATCGATGAACAACGGTACGAAGCAGCAACTGGCAGGAAGTTGAACGTTAATGCGTTAAACGTTAAAACGTTAAACGATTCCTCCATTAACGCTGAACGCTTAACGCTTAACGTCGGCGACGTAGTCGTCCGGGTTGACCCTCGATACTTCAGACCCACCGAAGTCGACCTCCTGATCGGCGACCCTACCAAAGCCAAAACCCAACTAGGCTGGGAACCTGAATATGATCTTCAAGGACTGGTTGAGGATATGATGAGGGGAGATATTCAATTGTTTAAGAAAAGTTGAAAATCCTCTATTTGCGAAGTCGTAGGGTTCAAGGTTCATGGTTCAACGTTCTTTCAATCTTGAGCCTCGAACTTTTAACAAAGTCAATAATGATTTACCATTAACTCTTTACACCTTTAGTGAAACGCATACTTGTCACCGGCGGTGCCGGATTCTTAGGCTCCCACCTTTGTGATCGACTGATTCGGGAAAGAAATGAAGTTCTTTGCGTGGATAATTTATTCACCGGAAGAAGATCCAATATTCACCACCTATTAGATCACAAAAACTTCGAGTTTTTGCGCCATGATATTACTTGGCCGTTATATGTGGAGGTAGATGAAATATATAATCTTGCCTGCCCTGCTAGTCCGGTTCATTATCAATTTGATCCAGTACAGACAACCAAGACATCGGTTTTGGGAGCAATCAACATGCTGGGGCTTGCCAAGCGTTTAAAAATCAAAATCCTTCAAGCTAGTACCTCTGAAGTATATGGTGATCCGGAGATTCATCCTCAGCCCGAATCCTATAGGGGTTCGGTAAGTACGACTGGAATCCGTGCTTGTTACGATGAGGGAAAGAGGTGTGCAGAAACCCTTTTCTTTGATTACCACCGTCAGCATGGAGTTGAGATCAAGGTGATGCGCATTTTTAACACTTATGGCCCGCGTATGCATCCTAATGATGGTAGAGTGGTTTCCAATTTTATAGTGCAAGCATTAAAAGGAGAAGATATTACCATCTATGGCGATGGACAGCAAACGAGGAGCTTCTGCTATGTGGATGATAATATTGAGGGTATGAATAGATTGATGAATTCTCGGGATGGTTTTACGGGTCCAGTGAACATAGGGAATCCAGGGGAGTTCACCATGCTGGAATTGGCAGAAATGGTTCTAGAACTTACGGGAAGTAAAAGTAAACTTAAGTTTCTTCCTCTTCCTCAGGATGATCCTATGCAGCGAAAACCAGTAATTGATTTAGCGAAAAGTGAACTGGATTGGGAACCTAAAATTTCATTAAGAGAAGGCTTGGAAAAGACGATTAATTATTTTGAAAAACTTATCTAGTTATTCGCTTTTAAGATGTCTTTGGAAAAATTAAAAAAAGCGAAAATTATTATTTGGGATTTCGATGGAGTTATTCTAAACTCCAATGGAATAAGGTCAGAAGGTTTCAGAGAGGTTCTTCAAGATTATCCTGAAGATCAGATAAATCATTTACTCGAGTTTCATGAAAAAAATGGCGGATTATCTCGCTTTGTGAAGTTTGAATACTTTTTTTCAGAAATCAGGAAAGAAAAAGTAAATCAAAAATTAATTGGACAGATGGTTCAGAATTTTTCTATGATTATGAAAAAGAGGTTGTTAGATCGGAGACTACTTTTTTCGGATACACTCAATTTTATAGAGAAGAATTATACCAACAAAGTTTTTTATATCGCCTCAGGATCAGAGGAGAAAGAACTCAATTATTTATGTAATCAATTAGGAATAGATTCTTACTTCAACAATATAAAAGGTTCTCCAAAATCAAAAATTGAGATCGTTAAAGAAATTGTAGAGAACCATAAACGGGACTTAAATTATACTATTCTAATTGGAGATTCTATCAATGATTTTGAAGCAGCCTTAAAAAATGATATTTCCTTTTTTGGATTTAATAATCAGGAGTTAAAACAATTGGGAGAAGGGTATATTTATGATTTTAATTCAATACTTAGAACTTAGATAAGTTTGAAAACAGCACTAATCACAGGGATAACAGGCCAAGATGGAGCCTATTTGGCAAAATTGTTATTGTCAAAAGGCTATCGAGTAATTGGTCTAACTAGGCAAACTGATTCAAAGGCCTTATATCGTTTGGCTTATTTAGGAATTGACGACCAGGTTGAATTAGCTCATCATGATTTGACCGATCCTAAGTCAGTGCTTTCTTGTTTGGAAGAGTATCATCCTGACGAAATTTACAATTTAGCAGCTCAAAGTTCCGTAGGGCAATCTTTCAAAATACCTCAAGAGACTTTTTCTTTTAATACTTTGAGTGTAATGAATTTGTTGGATGCAATTCGGCAATTCGATAAGAAGATTCGTTTTTATCAAGCATCTAGTAGTGAGATGTTTGGGAATGTAACTCTCCAAAATCTTCCAATTCGTGAATCTTTGCTCTTCCATCCAGTGAGCCCCTATGGGATTTCCAAAGCTTCAGCTCATTGGTTGGCTGTAAACTATAGAGAGGCCTATGGCATATTTACAGCATGTGGAATCCTATTCAATCATGAATCCGCACTTAGAGGAGATAATTTTGTTGTCAAGAAAATTATCAACACTGCGATTCGGATAAAAAATGGTGAAGTAAATGAATTAAATGTTGGGAATTTAGCTATCAGCAGAGATTGGGGATATGCTCCAAAATATGTGGAGGCAATGTGGATGATGTTACAGCAAGACCTCCCTACCGATTATGTAATTTGCTCAGGGAATGTTACTAGCTTGCTTGAACTCCTTAGGCAGGTTTTTAGACATTTGGACTTGGATATGCGAGCTCATATCCGACTAGATCCCCAATTCATGCGCTCACTCGACTTGGCTATGATATACGGGGACAACACCAAAGCGAAGAGCGACTTAGGCTGGCAATATAACATGGATACCCAAGCATTGATCGACCAACTAATCAATGACGAAAAGTCGTGGATGGCTTGGAAAGAAAAGTTAGGGTGAGGATGCCGATTAATGTTGTTTTTTTTCACCGGAAGCCTAGAAAATACGGGAATTTTAGCGTGGAAATCTTGTTCGAAGCTATTCGAAAAGCCCTCCCCAATAATATTCATTCTTCTGTGGCCGTATCAAGTTATACAAGTGATGGTTTTTGGAAACGAGTCTATATTTCAATTGAAGCTGTATTTCGACAAGGCGACATAAACCATATTACGGGGGATGTGCATTTTTTAGCCACATTTTTATCAAAGGAAAAAACTGTTTTAACCGTTTTGGATGTAGGTTTTATGAAGCACCCATCCAAGATTGCCCGTGCTTTATTACAATTTTTTTGGTTGACTATCCCTGTAAAAAGAGCAGGAATTATTACCACTATCTCCCATGCTACCAAAGAGGAATTGTTGAAATATGTGAACTGCGATCCCAATAAAATTAAAGTGGTATATGTACCAATTTCGGATCACTTTAAGCCAATTCCAAAAAAAATTAATAAGGAGAAACCTACCATCTTACAATTAGGGGTTGCATTCAATAAAAATATTGAACGATTGATTGAAGCATTAAATGGAATTTCATGCCATTTGGAAATCGTAGGGAAATTGGAAGAAGGATTGATCGAAAAAATGAAACAATACAATATCAGTTACCGTGTTTCTTGGAATTTATCGGATAAGGAAATCTTGCAAAAATACACAGATTGCGATATAGTCACGCTAATATCTACCTATGAAGGCTTTGGGATGCCTATCGTGGAAGGCAATGCAGTAGGGAGGCCAGTCATAACATCCAATATTTTATCAATGCCTGAAGTAGCGGGCAATGCAGCCCATTTAGTAAATCCGTTTGATGTGGAAGATATCCGTAAAGGGATAGTAAAGGTTATCGAAGATGATTCTTTCCGTGAGCAAATGATTAATAATGGCTTTGAGAATGCTAAGCGGTTTGCTGTGGAGAAAATTGCTTCAGATTATTGTGAAGTATATAAAACCTTGATCAATGTCTAGCCAATACAGACGTTTTGTATTTATTAACTCTCATCCTATCCAATATTTTGCACCTCTCTATAAAAAAATGACTGATGAGGGGTTACATACTCAGGTTTGGTATGCTTCTAATGAGAGTGTTAATGGAGGGTTCGATAAAGAATTTGGACAGAAAGTAAAATGGGATGTTCCCTTATTAGAAGGTTATAGCTATCGTTTTTTTAAAAACTATTCTTTGAATCCTTCAATCAATAATGGATTTTTTGGACTTCTTAACCTTGGGATGCTAAAAGCTTTATTGAAATTACCAAAAAGCTTGGTAATTATCCATGGTTGGGGATATTTTACTAATGTGTCGACACTGATAGTGGCGAAATTAGTAGGTCATACAGTCGGAATTAGAGGAGAAAGCCCGTTGAATCAGGAACTTCTGAAAAATAAAAATAACTTATTCTTTAAGCGAATTTTTTTAAAGTATTTTCTTTTCCAGTTTGTAGATAGGTTCTATTATATAGGTCAGCAGAATAGGGCGTTCTATAAATATTTTGGTGTAAAAGAGTCAAAATTGGTTTTCACCCCTTATGCAGTAGATAATGAACGATTTCAGCAGGCAGCTAAAGAATTATTATCTCAAAAAAAGATGCTCAGACAAGAACTAGGCTTGCCTATAGATTCAAAAATAATCTTGTTTTCAGGTAAGTATATTTATAAAAAAAGACCAATAGACTTGCTGCAAGCGTACAATTCCCTTCAAATACCAGGCAAAGCATTAGTGATGGTAGGAGAGGGCGAACTGCGACCTGAAATGGAGGAGTTCATTGCTAACCACAGCTTGGGGAATGTATTTCTTACAGGGTTCGTGAACCAAAGAGAGATTGTAAAATATTATGCTATTGCAGATTTGTTTGTCATGTGCTCTGGGGATGGGGAAACGTGGGGACTTGCTACAAACGAGGCTATGAATTTTGGGATTCCCATCGTGCTATCGGATAGAGTGGGGTGTGCAGCAGATTTGATAAATGAACAGACAGGAATCATTTTTCCGCTAGGGAATACAAATGCTTTGACTGAGGCCCTTCGGCTGGTACTCAATAAAAAATATTTGTCATCAGGAATTATTAAAAAAATCAACCAATACAGTTATCGGCAGATAATAGATTCTTTTTAAAATTTATTGAAAATAATAAAAAATGATAAAACTTCTCGACTGTACCCTAAGGGATGGTGGGTATTATACCAATTGGGATTTTGATAAAACTCTTGTGGATCAATATGTGGCAGCTATGGAAGCTTTGCCGGTTAGCTATTTGGAATTGGGTTATCGTTCCTTACCACAAAAAGGTTATTATGGTGAATATTTTTATAGCCCGGTCGATCGTCTTAAGGCTCTTAAAGAAATGGCTCCCAATACGGGTTTTGCCTTGATGATTGATGAGAAAAATGCAGATCCACAAGTAATCCCCCAACTATTTAAACCTCTACAAGGCATCTGTGAAATGGTTCGAATGGCTGTAGCCCCTAATAAAATTGCAGATGCGATAGTTTTAGCACAGATTCTGAAAGATTTAGGCTTTTTGGTAGCAGTCAATATCATGTATATTTCCAAAATCAAGCTAGAAGCCCGGTTTTTTGATCAAGTAAATCAAGGGGAAGGCTTTGTGGATTTCTTGTATTTAGTAGACTCTTATGGTGGAATCATGCCAAAGGAAGTTGGCGAGAAAATTCGAATGGCTAAGGAAAATACTCCATTTACCATTGGTTTTCATGGTCATAACAATATGGAATTAGCTTTGGCAAATTCTTATACCGCCATGCAAAATGGTGCCGGAATGATTGATGCTACAGTAACGGGGATGGGACGTGGTGCAGGAAATTTGAAAACTGAATTAATTCTGACTTACCTTCAAGCACAGCTTGATTGGCGGGTAGATTTTTCACAATTATCACATATACTGCCTTTCTTCGAAGAAATGCAGCGAAACTATGGCTGGGGTACCAACCTCCCTTACATGATTTCAGGTGCGTACTCCTTGCCACAAAAAGATGTGATGGATTGGATGGGCAAGCGTCGTTATACCATTAACGGTATCGTACAGGCGATGACCCAAAGCCAACAAAAACCTTCACAGGCTTATCCAAATAGTTCCACCTTTAATATTCCTAAGCCTTCAGGCGTTCTGATAGTGGGAGGTGGACAAAGTGTAGCCACGCATCTCCCTCAAATTCGGAGGGTATTAGCCGCTAATCCAGACTGGCTTGTTATCCATTGCAGTACGCGCAATATGGCTTATTTTACCCAATTGGCCAATCCACAAGTAGTTTGTCTTACAGGACAAGAAGGTAAAAAAATGCAGAAAAGATTAAATGAAGTAGCCGAATTGAACTTGCTTGCATGTGTTTTACCGCCCTCTCCTCGGAAAATGGGAGCTTTTGTGCCACCTGCTCTAGAAAACAAGATAATGGAACTGGAAGGGTACAGTTTCGAACATTCCTATCCTGATGGCCCCCTGGCATTGGCATTACAAATGGCATGGAATAGTGGATCAAACTATGTTGGATTGATCGGGATGGATGGTTATCAACAAACTCTGCATACCGATTTTGAGTTGCGCACCGAAAGTCAGGTTGTTTTAGATGCATTTGGAAAGTCTTATGTTGGGAAATGGGAAGCCCTGACCCCTACCGGTTATCAGATGCCTCAAGGTTCTATTTACACATTGGCTTAACCGATTAAGCGATGATTACTGCATTTGTACCTTGCCGAAAAGGCAGCGAACGAGTCAAAAATAAAAATACACGTCCTTTTGCGGGCGTAATTGGAGGTTTAGTACGTATCAAATTGGAGCAGCTGATACAGGTGAGATCTATAGATCAAATTGTGCTTTCAACCAACGATGAAGAGGTAAAAGCTATAGGCCGTAGTCTTGGTCATGCCAAAATAAAAATTGTAGATCGCCCTGAAAACTTAGCTACTTCAAGTGCAAGTACCGATGATCTCATCACTTATGTGCCAAGTATCATTTCTGCGGGAACTGTATTATGGACACATGTCACTTCACCCTTTATTGGAGCTGAAGACTATGACGAGATGATTGAAGCCTACCAAAAAGCGTTGGGAGAGGGCCATGATTCGCTGATGACCGTAACCAAGTGGCAAAAATTTTTGTGGAACGAACAGGGGCCGGTCAATTACGATCGAGATATTGAAAAGTGGCCGCGTACTCAGACTTTACAACCCTTGTACGAAATAGACAGCGGAGCATTTATTACAGACATTAGTGTATATCAACATTTAAAAGATCGAGTAGGGCAGAAGCCGAAATTATTTTTACAGGAACAACAAAAAAGCTTTGACATTGACTGGGAAGAAGATTTTAAGATTGCGGAATATTATTGGAAAGGCCAAAGCCATTCTTTTTAGTGAAACCGGTAAAAGGTCTACTCAAGTATTAGGATTTCAGTTGATAGTATTTTTGATGAGTTTTGGTTCTAATATTATAATTATTCGGTCTTTAGATAAAAATGACTATGCTATTTTTACTTTGGCTGCAACAATTATCGGTATGTTGAGTGCTATTTCTGATTCGGGTATCAGTGTGGGATTTAGACAACTTGCTGGAAAAATTTGGGATCATCCAGTCAAATTCGCCGATTTACTTGAAACACTTGTACCGACCCGTAGAAAAATCCTCCTATTTACTGTTCCTATCGTAGGACTCATTGGGGGCTTTCTATTCTACGAACAAGGTTTGGATCCTATTCCTAATATTATACTCATTATCCTAATAGTATTAATTGCAATCTTGGAAATACACAGAGCTATATATATAGAAGTACTTCGTTTCCAATCAAAAGTCCATGAAACCCAATGGTCTGACATTTTATTACAATTCACGCGGCTAGTTTTTGTGGGAGCATTCTTTTATATATTGGATATATATTGGGTTATTCTTGTATTCATTGCTTCCTCCTATTTAGCAACTACTTTCATCTTGAAGAAGGCAAAGCCATATCATTCAGATGAAGCTGTATTCCGAGCCGATTATTACAAGGTATTGATCGATAAATTCAAAAAGTTATTGCCAAATACATCCTTTTACTTGATACAAGGGCAAATAAGTATATTTATACTTTCAATATTTAATAACTCTTCTTCTTTAGCAGATTTTGGAGCTTTATCAAGAATTACAATTTTTTTTACATTAGTCCAAAGTGTTACGAATAATATTTTGGCACCAAATTTTTCTCGATTGAATAACCCGATAGCTGAAAAAAAGTATTTAATCAATTTCATGTTAATAATAATTTCAATTTCTATTTTCGTAGTCCTAGCTGTATTTCTAAGTAAAAATATTATTTTGATGGTATTGGGTGATAAATATCAATACTTAGGGTTAGAACTATTATTGATGGCTGTAGCTACGGCAGTTAATTTTATTTTTACAAGTATTAGTAGTATGAACCTTTCTAAAGGTTGGGTTAATTTTAATGCTCGACTTGCCATACCAGTTTCTATTCTTTGCCTGATTGGTGGTGGATTTTTCCTTAATTTAGAAAATCTCTCTCAAGTAATAATTTTTTCTACTTTACCAGTTATTGGAACAGGATTTTTGAAAATTCTCGATACAATTAATGGCTTGAAAACCTCCGTTGAATCAATATGATACAGAAAGAAATCCTAAATCCATATAAAACAGCTTTTGGTAAGATATACAGAGCTATCTTCCATGATATAGTTGACAGATTACTATGGGACTTAAATCCTGAGTCTTGGAAAAGCCGCAAAAAGCTAAAGGCTTTACATAATAAATATGCAGGCCAAAAAGCAGTGATTTTATTCAATGGTCCATCATTAAAAAATGTAGATTTCAGCTTACTGGAAGGTGTTTTCACAATTGGATTGAATAAAATAAATTTATTATATGAAACTGTGCCCACATTTAGGCCTTCTATGATTGTGGCGTCAGATTTAATTATAAATAAACAAAATCAAGATTACTTTAATACTGAAAAAAACATTCCTATTTTTTTAGATCATAGGTGCAGTGGATTTATAAAAAAAAAACATAACATATTCTTTTTGCATTCTCTAGTAGATTCTTCATTTGTTAAAAAACCGCTTTACTCTATATCACACATTGGATCAACTCCTTATTATGCATTTCAATTACTTTATTTTATGGGTTTTAAGGAGGTAGCTATAATTGGGGCCGATCATAATTTTCCAGATATAAAACCTTTACAGGTTGGGGAAAACCTAGAGGAGGACAATTTTCATTTTCATAAAAATTACCATAAGAAGGGGGAAGTAAACCAAGCCCCAGATAAAATCCGGATGGAATTGGCTTTTCGTGATGCAAAACTTGCTTTTGACGGAGACAATAGAAAGATATATAATTCAACCTCAGGTGGGAAATTGGAGGTTTTTGAAAGAATTGGATTGGAAGAATTTTTGAAAAAATGAAATTGGTTTTTATCACCAATAACTTCCCTCCCATCTCCTGCGGCGTAGGTGATTATACCTACAACTTAGCCCAGGAGTTTGTGAAGACCGGACATGAAGTGGGTATTGTTTGCCGTATTGACTCGCGCATTTCCTCGCATTGGGGTAAAGGTCTAGAAGGCATCACTGTTTATCCCATCGGCGTGAATTGGGGGCTTAGTGATTGGAAACGTGTAATGAATCTACTGCAAGACTTAAAGCCCGATCGTGTGTTGTTACAGTATGTGCCTTATTCATTTTCTAGATTTGGAACACCTGTGCTTATTCCACTGGTATGGTTTATTTTGAGGTTAAAAAAATATAATATACATATTACTTACCATGAAATCGCCATGTGGGCTGGATGGGGTAAAATTAAATACTTGCCTATTAGTTTTATACAATTTACTATTGCATATACAACCCTATTTTTAAGTAAAAGTGTTTTTGTAAGCACGCAGTTTGTATCTAATCAGTTACAATATTTTTATAAATCAAATAAAATTGCTGTTGTCCCAATTGGTGGAAATTTTCCATTTAATAAAGTAGAGAAAGTTGATTCTGATAAAATCATCATTTGCACAGCAGGGTTATCTCCATCCAGAAATGTTTTACTTATCAAGACTTTTTGTGAAATGGCCGAAGAAATACCTTTCCTAGAGTTATGGGTATTAGGCAAGTATAATGAAAAAACTTTCTTGAAGGTTGAAAGTAACTATGCAGCTTCAAAAGGTTGGAACAGAATCGTATTTACAGGAGTGATCTCCTCAAAAGACTTTGCTGCTTTCCTTAGCCAAGCTGATTTTTTTTGCTTTATAGACTATGTAGATAAAAATGGAATTGGAGGAATCAGTACAAAAAGTAGTATCTTGCCTTCTGTACTAAATGCGTCTTTACCCATTATTGGTACGAAAGGAAGTCTTACTGATGATTTTTTCTATAAGCACGGATGTAATATTCACTTAGTTGATTATGATCAAAAGATGCTTAAAGAAGCTATATTAAAACTTTTTAATGATAAAAAGTATGCTCAGAAATTAGGTGAAAATGCCTTCTACACTTTTAAAAAATTCATGTCTTGGGAGAAGATAGTTGAGAAATATTTAGATCGTTTCGTGTGTAATGTATAGACAATTAACTGTAGGCATTGTTATCCCAGTTTACAATAGATGGGACCTTACATTTAGGTGTGTTTCACAAATTTTGAAGTTTGATAATCAATTAATAGATAAAGTTTTATTGGTGGATGATTGCTCGCCTGTTAGCAATCCTTATGAATTCGACGAGATTGTTAAGATCTTGCGGAATCAAGTGAATTCAGGTTATGTTAAAACAGTTAATAATGGTTTTAAAAGTATAGATACCGATATCGTAATTTTGCTTGATTCAGACGCATATCCAACTCATCCATTTGTGAAACAATTAATAGAATCATACAATGCTGAAGAGGATTTGGGTTTTATTGGTTTCAAAACAGTCAATGAATTCGGTGAAGATACTGGTAACTTCAGCTATGAACCGAGTTTATGGGAGTTATTGCTCGGTCAAAAAATGTCTTCTTACTTATTAAAATTTAAAAAGAAAAAAAATATCATCCCGTATTCCTGTGCGGTGTCTATCCGCAAAAAGTGTTTGGATGAGCTAGGTATTTACGATGAGCAATTCAAATTTTTAGATGGAGATTTTGATCATTGTATGAGGATTCATCGGTCTAAATGGAAGCTGATCTATGACCCGAAAATAGAAATATATCATGTTGGAGGAGAATCAATTGGCAGAAATTCCAAACGGGTATTAATGTATTATGAAAGCAGATGGTTGTTATTAAAGAAATATAATAAGTTAGGAATACATATTGTTTCAAAATATCTTATAATCTCCAGGCTCTTAATAGAGTTTATTTTTCTAATAATATTTGGAAAACTCATTATTAAGGATTGCGCTGTCTTAGATGATAAAAAAACGGGTAGAATTAAATTGATTTCATTTTGTTTGGCTAATTATTAATCGATATGAAGACTTCTGATAAAAAGTATGATGAGAAATATTATAATTCTGTCTATAAAACACATTTAAATAAATCAGGTTATAGTTTGAAGCTCTCTTCTTTTTGGATGTATAATATATTTACATATTATGGATTTGATTTGAAGGATAAGAAAATATTAGATTTTGGTTGTGGTCCAGGGCATTTAACTGATTCTATAAATGCAGATTGTTTTGATGTTTCAGAATATGCAAAACAAAAATTAAAGGATAAGGGAAGGTTTTTTTTTGAATTGAGATCCGAAATTCCCCAAAATTATTATGATTATATACTTTCGTCTCATTCTCTTGAGCATTCCATAGAACCGAATATTGAACTCAAAAGGCTTTATGAAAGTCTGAAAGATAATGGTTATTTATTTTTGTGTCTACCCATTGAGTCATCCCCAGGTCAAAAAGTCTTTCATCAAGATATTCATAAGCATATGTATTGTTGGAATTTCCAAACTATAACAAATCTCTTAATAGAATCCGATTTTTCAATAGTAATACAGGATATAATACATGGACCTACAGGTCTTAAATATTTAAATAATTTTAAGATGATCAGAAGTTTAGGAAGGATAAAATCTCATTTTCCTTCAATTTTTGTAGTTGCTCAAAAGAATAATGTAAAATAGATTCTTACATTATTTTTCTAAGGAAATAAGAATTAAAAAGTATATCATCTGAAAATTCTCATTTTTTCTTCTGTCTTTTATCCTTCCGTAGGTGGTATGGAATCGGTTGTCGAAGTGTTAGCATCTGGTTTTGCTAATGCAGGACATGAAGTGGTTTTGGTAACCCGAACAGCACTTACGGAAGGGAAGGTAGAAAAAGAGTGGGGATTTAATTTACACCGAAATCCACCAATTTTCCAATATTGGAGGTGGGCGAATAAGGCAGATGTAATTTTGCACAATTGTGTCAGTCTAAAGCATTTGATTCCTGACCTCTTTTATAATCACAAATTTTTTGTGATCCATCATACCTGGTTCAGCAAAACCAAAAGGGGGCAATTAACTTTTACTGCAAGCTTAAAAAGATGGGTGAGTCGTTGGGTTCATAATTGTTACATTAGTCCTGCTATAGAGCAAAGTTTGGGGATCAAAGGGAAGGTGATTCCCAATCCGTATGATTCAAAGACTTTTAAAATCCATCCATCCATCCAAAGAACAAAAAACTTGGTTTTCCTAGGGCGGTTAGTTTCTGATAAAGGATGTGATATATTGTTGCAGGCACTATACCTGTACGTACAGGCCTACCCGAATTCCACCCCTCGGCTAACAGTGATTGGTGATGGGCCCGAGCGAGAGGGGTTGGAAGCCTATGCGCAGCAGCATTTGCCCGAACAAGTGACTTTCGTGGGCAAACTGCAAGGCGAGGCATTGACAGCTTGCCTAAACGAACACCAAATCATGGTAGTACCCAGCATATGGGATGAACCGTTTGGTGTTGTTGCCTTAGAAGGCTTGGCATGTGGCTGTTTGATAATCGGATCGGAACGCGGCGGGCTGAAAGATGCGATTGGGCCATGTGGATGGACTTTTCCTAATGGTAATGCTTTAGCCCTAGCGAAACTGCTACAAGAAGTATGGACTAACAGAGCCGAATGGGAAGAAAAATACGCTGCTATACCAGCCCATCTATACCGCCACCAACCCGCACAGGTCGTGAACGCTTATCTTGATTATTTTAGTCAGTATGTTTAGGTTCTTGCAAGGCTTACTTTCACCAAAGAACCTTTTCCCAAAAAGTAACTTCCAGGGTGGGAATGCTTTATTGGGAGCAGTTTGGTTCTTGATTGTATTTACTGTTTTCAGCGGAGCAATCCGGAAATGGGTAGTGGGACCAGGAACTTTAGGAAACCTTATTTTTTTCTTTCAATTAATATTGCCCTTTGTTTTTTATGGAATAGTATCTCGAAACCACCTTTCCTCAAGATTTAAAACACCCTTCATCTTTTGGCTGTACATTGGATACTTGATAGTTACTGCCTTTAACCCAATGAACCATACAACTTTTCATGGGTTTTTTGGAATTTTGTTGCATTTAGGCTACTGGTTAGTATGGTTAGGATATTTACAAAAAAGGCAATGGATGGAATTGGAAAAATTTGTTCCCCTGCTTGTTTTGATTTTACTTATTGAGTTTTCAATATCTACCCTACAATACAGTTTACCTGGCACCCACTTCTTAAATCAGTTTGCTTCTGGGGAAGATAATACTGCTAGCGTTGGAGATGCTGTAAGGATATCAGGGACATTTAGTTATATTGGAGGGATGCAGGCGATGATCCCTTTTTTTGCCTTTTTAGGGTGGTATTTGTTACTTTTAAGAAAGCAAAACTTTTTACTTTTACTTGTTTTCGGTTTAGGTCTTTTGCTTGCTTTTATGAGCGGATCAAGGGGAGCAGTTGGTTTTTATATACTGATCAGTTTGTTTGCTTTTTTATCAGTAAATAACCTAAACACTAATTTAAAATTGGCTGGATTAGCTATAAGAAGTTTTTTTATAATTTTTGTTTTATTCAGTTTGAATAATAGTTTACAAGATACTGTTATTAAAATGTATGAAAACTTTATGGTTCGTGTGAACAGTACTACTGACCTTGGTGACAGGATTTTTTTTTCTTACATAGATATTTGGGATTTTAGAGGTAATTATCCTTTATTTGGTGTAGGTTTGGGATCTACCTATCAGGGAGCAAATGCTCTTTTTGGAGAATCACGCTATGTTCAGGAATATGGCTATTATGAGAGTGAGTTAGCAAGAATAGTTTTAGAGGGTGGTTACATATTATTTATATTGAGATTGATTTTATTATTTGTATTTTTGAGGAGGACATTTCTCCCTATCTCAGTTAAGTTTTTATTTTTTATTTTTTTTATTAATAGTATGATTGTGTTTAGTGCATATCAAGGAGTTTTTTTTATATTGCAAATAATGTTTTTAGATAGAGCATATTATATTAGAAGTTCTCAAAATCTTATAAATGTAAAATATGTCAAGTCATAAGATAAAAATAATTGTTTCACATCCGAATACTCAATATGTTAGATTTTTACTTTCTGGTTTATGGAAAAATGGTTATTTACAAGTGTTCTATACCATGATTTCTGTTAAGAAGTATTGGTTGCCCATATTTCCATCTAAAATACAGAAAGAGTTAAAGAAGCGTGTTTTTGATATTATACCTTCAGATAAAATTAAATCAACTCCTATTTTATTTTTAATCCAAAAAATATTTAGAGGTAATTTGGTTTCTACAATAAAGACAACATATAAATGGTTTGATCAATATGTAGCAAATGCTATATGTCATAAGGATTTTGACTTATTGATTGGCTACGAAAACACTACTTACCACTCATTTAAAAAGGCAAAAGATCTTGGGAAGATTACGGTATTGGATTTGGCGCAAATCCACCATCAAGCTATTAAAGATATTGTAGAAAGGTTTGGTTTTGAGGATGATATAACTAAAAAGGAACAGGACTACATGGATGCTCGTAAAGAAGCAGCTTTAGTGTATACTGATCATATTCTTACTCTTTCTTCTTTTGCCGCTCAGTCTCTATATGAACAAGGGTATTCCAAAGAGCGTATTCATGTGGTAAATTTAGGAGTCAATCAGGAAAACTTTGTCCCAAAGGAAACCTATCATTACAATGGCACATTATTTAGGTTTTTATTTGTGGGCACAATTACAAGAAGAAAAGGTCTGGATTTATTATTTAAAGCCTTTCAAGAACTTTCGCTCCCAAATTCTGAATTGGTTTTGATAGGGCCTATGGCTGATGGGAAAGAATTACTAAAAGCAAATGAAGGCGTTTTTCATTATTTGCCCTTTTTGCATCACGAAGAATTAGTGAAACAGTATCAAGAGGCTGATGTTTTTGTATTCCCATCTTATTTGGACAGTTGGGCTCAAACAGTAGTAGAAGCGATGGCTTGCGGTACTCCTGCAATTGTTTCTGAAAATACAGGCGCAAAAGATGCAGTAATACAGGGAGGAGGTTTTGTGGTGCCAGTAGGTGACATATCAGCCCTCAAAGAAAAAATGCAGTATTGTTATGAGAATCGTCACGAAGTTGAGCGTTTGGGGATACAGGCCTCCCAAATAGCCCAACAATATACTGTGGAGAATTACCATAAACAGCTATTTAGTGCATTGCATGATATTGCACAAAAAGAAGGAATTACGGCAAGTCTTTGAATAAGCTTCTCATCTTTTATGATTTTTTCACCCCGGCTTATAAGGGAGGGGGAATTATTCGTTCCCTTGATAATTTGTCTAGATGTTTAGTTGGGGAGTTTGAGATATTTATCTTTACTAGTAACAACGATTTGGGTTCCCTTGAGTTGCTGAATGTTCCTAGTAATCAATGGGTACAATATACCTCAAATGTGCATGTTTGGTATAGCCAAGCAAATACAAGGGGATTTGCTCAAATTAAGAAACTATTGATTACTGTTCGGCCAGATGTGGTGTATATCAATGGGATGTTTACTCCTTCTTTTGTACTGTTTCCCTTGTTGCTTCGCAATCACTTGCCTTTTTCTGCCCGTTGGGTAGTAGCGCCTAGGGGAATGTTGCAGCGGGGGGCATTGTCTGTTAAGCCTTTTAAGAAAAAGATTTATTTGAAGTTTTTTAAAATATTGAAACTGCATCGAAATATTCAATGGCATGCTACTGATCAACAAGAAGGCCTAGATATCAGAATAAACTTTCCTCATGCAAATGTCTGTTTGGCCTATGATACGCCAAAAATAGACACCCCAGTTTATAAGCCTATTAAAAAAGAATCAGGGTATTTGCATTTAGTGTTTATCTCTTTAATTACTGCAAAAAAAAATATCAAGGAATTATTTGAAACACTGTCCAAAGTACTTCCCTTTTGTCAAATCGAATTAGATGTTTATGGTCCTATAAAGGATTCGGATTATTGGGAAGAGTGTCAACCGTTTATTCAAAAACTTCCTGCTCATGTTAAGACTACCTATCATGGAGAAATAAACCCTTCTCAGGTGACAAGTTGCTTACAAAATGCGCATTTTTTTGTTCTTCCTTCTTTGGGGGAAAATTTTGGGCATGCCATTTATGAATCTTTTCATGCTTGTCGACCAGTAATCATATCTGATCGTACACCTTGGAAAAATCTTCAACAATATCCAGCAGGATGGGACTTTTCTTTGGAAGAACCTGATAGGCTACTTGAAATTATTATGGATGCAGCAAAAATGGGCCAAGAGAAATATGATCAATATTGCATAGGTGCTCAAGAAGTAGCCAATAAGTATTTGAAGGACAATGATTTTTTATCACAGTACAAAAAATTATTTGGTTTCTAAGCTTTGGGAAAAACAGATTTAGGTAAGTTTCAAAATGACTGGTTTAAGCCAGGTTCCAAACTGAAAATTGGAGTTTGGTATTTGGTGAATTTGTTATTTTTAAAAAGTTCTTTAAATCCATTCTCTGGATTCAAAGTGGCTTTGCTTCGATTTTTTGGAGCTAAAGTAGGAAAAGGCGTTGTCATCAAACCTCATGTAAATATCAAATATCCTTGGTTTTTAGAAATTGGAGATCATGTATGGATAGGGGAAAATGTATGGATTGATAATCTCACGAAAGTTGAAATCCAATCAAATGTTTGTATTTCTCAAGGAGCCATGCTGCTGACAGGGAATCACAATTATAAAAAGCCCAGTTTTGATTTAATGGTAGGCTCTATCACCTTGGAAGAAGGAGTTTGGATTGGAGCAAAGTCAGTAGTTTGCCCAGGAGTTATATGTTCTTCTCATTCGGTTTTGGCCGTTGGTTCGGTGGCGACTCATGATTTAGAACCATTTACCATTTACCAAGGAAATCCTGCTAAAGCTGTTCGAAAGCGAGAAATTTCCAGATAATTGGTCAAGGTTCTATGTTCGGTATTTTGGAAAATACAGTTCGAAATTTGTTTTAAATTTTTATTTAACGATTAACGATTAACGATTAACGATTAACGATTAACGATTAACGATTAACGATTAACGATTCCATTGAAAGTATCCATAATCACAGTCACCTATAATTCTGCATTAACACTTCAGGACACCATTGATAGCGTAGCCTCGCAGGACTATCCGGATATTGAATACATCGTTGTAGATGGTGGTTCCCAAGATGGTACGGTAGAGCTTATTCAGAAAAATCAGGACACCATTAGTCAGTGGATTTCCGAACCAGATAATGGGTTATATGATGCCATGAATAAGGGAATCCGGATGGCTACAGGAGATGTGGTGGGGATTATTAATTCGGATGATTTTTACCATAGACCTGATTCCATCTCCCAGATTGTGAATGCCTTTCAGGAATTTGGAACTCAATGTGTATATGGGGATATACGTTTTGTGAATCCAAAAAATTTGGAAAAGACAGTTCGCTATTACAGTTCGGGGCGCTTTGCCAAGCATAAGTTTAAGAGGGGGATTATCCCAGCCCATCCTACATTTTTTACTTACAAGAAAAATTTTGAAAAATACGGTTACTATAGAACAGATTATCAAATAGCAGCTGACTTTGAATTATTGGTTCGTTTCCTCCATAAACATCATTTAAGTCATCATTACCTTCCTTTGGATATCATGAAGATGCGCACCGGAGGTTTAAGCACTAGATCCTGGAAAAGCACCCTCATTATAAACCAAGAAGATTTACGGGCTTGTCTAGAAAATGGGGTAAAAACCAATTATTTTTGGTTGTATTCCCGTTACTTTAAGAAATTATTAGAGCTCATACCCGCTTTATTTTGAGAATACTACTTACTGGCATTTTCTTTCTTTTTATTCAAGCGCTTCCCGCTCAGGTAATTCCGGCGGGATTTCCTGTTTTAGAAGAATTGGTTCGAAGAAATCAGCTGGAAAATTCGGACTATTCCCAAGGATCTTTTTTGCTTCGTCCAATTATAAAAAATGATTCTTTATATAGGATCACAGAAGAGTTAACATTACCAATTGACCTAGGTGAAGAAATCAAAGTAGGAGTATTACCTTTTCTCAATACAACAAGAATTCTGACAGGTCGCCCTTATGGATGGGGGGATTATGGATTAATCCCTAATCCCGGATTTCAGACCTATTTTTCAGGCGGGATTCAGGCTAATTATAAATTTATTAATCTAAGTTTTCGTCCAGAAATTGTAATTGCTCAAAATTCAGGATTCCCAACCTCTCTAAATGAAATGACAATTGCTCAGATTAGAAGTAGGTTTTTCTTATGGAATTGGGGAGACAATCCTGAACGTTTTGGAAACGGAGTTTATTTTCGCCCATGGTGGGGGCAATCCAAACTTACCATTCAATATGGAGCGTTTGAAATAGGAGGGAGTACAGAAAATATCTGGTGGGGACCTGGACAGTTTAATGCCTTGACTTTTTCCAATAATGCGCAAGGCTTTCCGCATTGGACTATTAATACCACCAAGCCTGCAAAAACATTTTTGGGAAATATTGAGCTGCAAATGGTGATAGGGAAATTGCAAAATTCAGGTTTTGATCCATCTCAAAACCAAGAGTTGAATGATCAGTATTTTATTCCTTTTACAGGAGATTCTAGATATGTAAATGCAGTAACTTTTTCTTGGAATCCAAAATGGGTAAAAGGGTTTTACTTTGGTTTTTCCAGAACTTTCCAGCAATACAATGCCAATCGGGGAAATACCTTTTATGATTGGTTTCCTGTATTTGAAGGATTTCAGAAAAAGAACTTTTTCAATGATGGCAATTCAGTGGATTTTGATGCCAATGGACGTGATCAAACGATTACTCTTTTTGGTCGATTGGTTGTTCCAAAAACTAAATCGGAGCTTTATTTCGAATTTGGCCGAAGAGATCATGCATATGATTGGAGAGAATTTATCCTAAACCCAGAACATGCGCGTGCCTTTATTTTTGGGTTTAATCAGTTATTTGAAATTCCTGAAATGCAGAAAACTATTCAGATTCGATCTGAAATTACTCATCAGCAAGAGTCTGTTAATAGATATTTAAGATATGGGCTTTCTGGTGCGGGGACTTGGCATACAAATGGGAGGGCAAGAGGCTTTGTGAATTATGGGCAGCCATTAGGGGTAGGAATTGGTACAGGATCAAATGTACAGACTTTAGAAATTTCTCTCGTTGATGGAATTGATAAGATGGGGGTTCTATTTGAACGTTTGGCAAATAATCAGGATTTTTACTATAAAGCCTTACTTCAATTCACTGAACGCAGACCGTGGGTTGACCTTTCTCTTGGCTTTTTATATGACAAGCAGTTTGGGAATCTGTTGTTGAGTTCCAAGTTGCAGTTGATCCATGCCCGAAATTATCAGTGGCAGTTGGATCCAAGTAGCACCCCTGACTTCCCGAAGGGAAAGAACCTGACGAGTGTGATGGCGCAGGCGTCTGTGGTCTATTTTTGGAATAATGATTAATCAACCACGAAGGACACGAAGAGTTAAACCACGAAGGACACGAAGGGCACAAAGAATAATTAAAGAAAAAAAGCTTTGTGATCTTGGTGCTCTTAGTGGTTTTTTATTTTACCGCGAAGGGCACGAAGAATTATTGAACCACAAAGGACATTAAGAGCACAAAGAATAATTAAAGAAAAAAGCTTAGTGAACTTGGTGCTCTTAGTGGTTTTTTATTTTACCGCGAAGGACACGAAGAATATTTTTAAGAAAGCTTTGTGAACTTGGTGTTCTTAGAGGTTTTATTTTTTTTATATTTAGTTATTATTAAACAATCTTTTTAAAATGGACTTTTTGACTGAATTAAATTATAAGAAACTTTTAGATGCTTGTTTTAATGTTCACAAGGCACTAGGCCCTGGGTTACTCGAAAGCTCTTATGAATTATGTCTGGCCTATGAACTTCAAAAATCAGGTTTGCAGGTTGCCACGCAGGTACCCATGCCCATTACATATGAAGAAATCAAGTTTGATGCAGGTTATCGGATTGATTTATTGGTTGAAGATTCCATTGTTGTCGAATTGAAAGCTGTAGAAGAGTTTCATCCGGTGCATCTGGCTCAGATTATGACCTATATGAAGCTTTCAGGGAATCGCTTGGGTTTGTTGGTGAATTTTAATGTGCAGCTTTTGAAAAATGGGATTAAGCGGGTAATTATCTAAATAACCACGAAGGACATAAAGAACGCGAAGATAAATTAACCACGAAGGATACGAAGAACACAAAGAAATTTTTTAAAAAAAGCTTTGTGAACTTGGTGCGCTTTGTGGTTTTTTATGTATTTCCCTCCAATTGGCGATTAACCTTCGACAATTTCCCATAATTGACTCCGAACCAATAACCTTTAACCAATAACAAATAAACCCTATCTTATTGAGGAATTCGAACTTTGAACCTTGCCTGCCTATTGTGGCGTGAACTATTAACGATTAACCTTTTACCGCTTACACTTTCGTGACTTTAGAAATATTAGCGACCTTATTTATTGTCATTAGTTTAATCCTTACCCTATTCAGGGGGTGGATTAGACCTTCATTGGCATTTTTGGGAGCGGTATTGGCTTTGATGATTCTTCGGATAATCCAAGTGGAAGATTTGCTTCAAGGCTTAGCGAATAAGCAAATCATTCTAATTTTTTTATTGATCATCCTGACTGCAGGGATTCAACGAAATTTGGGCAGAGGATTTTTCTTTAAGCTATTCAAAAAGGAATTGAAGCCTTCCCAGTTTCGAGTCCGAATGATGCTTTTGGTTTCTGGGCTTTCTTCTGTTTTGAATAACACTCCGGTTGTGGCCTTTATGATTCCTTTTGTGAAAAACTGGGCAGATACCAATAATTATTCGGCTTCCAAGTTTTTGATTCCACTTTCCTATGCGACTATTCTGGGAGGGATGATCACCTTGATTGGAACTTCTACAAACTTGGTTTTAAATGGTTTGATTGATCAAGCTGGTTTGACACTTTTAGGTTTTTCGGATTTTCTTTACCTGGGATTACTGGTAACAGTTTTGGGTTTAGCCTACCTCAGTATTTTTTCGAATAGGTTGCTGCCTGATCGAAAGGGAAGCAAAGAGGAAGTGATCGGGCATTTGAATGAGTATTTGGTAGAAACCCAGGTCAGTTCTTCATCCAATTTAATTGGAAAAAGTATTGAGGAAGCGGGGCTGCGACATTTGAAGGAATTGTTTTTGGTTGAAATCAAGCGGGGAAATGAGCTGATTACAGCGGTAGATTCTGAAGAAAAGATTTTCGCTGGAGATCAATTATTCTTTGCAGGAAAAACTGGAGCCATTCTGAATCTGATCAATGAAAAAAATGGATTGATTTTACCTGAGCATTCACATGTACAAGAAAATGGCTTTTCTGATTTGACCGAGGCTATTGTACCTACTGGGAGTTCCTTGATTGGTCAATCCTTGAAAAAAATGGGTTTCCGAGATAGATTTAAGTCCTCGGTAATTTCTATTTATAGAAAAGGGGAAAAGGTAAGCGGAAACTTAGGAGAAACCGTATTGCAGGCAGGTGACTTATTGTTGATGCTTTGTTCCAAGGAATCTCGAAATTCTTCCAGCTATAGGGATTTGATCATTTTGTCTAAGGCAGGAGAATTGGATGGAGAAATTTCTTGGAAACGAATTCTCCCAAGCATTCTAGCTGTAGGCTTGCTCTTAATTGGTATTGTAGGGCTAATTGACTTGTTCTTGGCAGTGTTTTTAGGGATTTTGTTTTTGTTGCTTGCGAAGGTTTTGGATGTTCAACAGATCAAATCAGCAGTAGATTTAGACTTATTGGTCATTTTGGTTTCCGCATTAGCAGTTGGAATGGCCATTCAGAAGTCGGGAATGGCAAGTTTTTTAGTTCAGATTCTCTTGGATATCAGTCCTGGAATTCCTGTTTGGGGAACCCTCACTTTGCTATTTATTCTGACTTTGGGTTTGACCACATTGATTACAAATGCGGCTGCAGTCACGATTATGTTTCCTATTGCCTATGAGTTGGGTCTCCAATCAGGAGGAGTTTTGACACCATTTTTCGTAACCATTGCTTTTGCTGCATCGGCAGATTTTATGACCCCGATTGGGTATCAAACAAATTTGATGATTATGGGTCCTGGGAATTACCGTTTTTCGGATTTTTTCCGAATTGGTTTACCTTTGACCCTGATTTATTCAATCACCGTCTTGATTTTTATTACTAACTATTATTTCTAAGATGGGGAATCATATTCATCCTACGGAGTTTAAAATTTCCAAAGCCGATCGCAGAAAGCGATTAAATCAAAACCCGAAATTGATTTGGTTTACAGGGCTTTCTGGATCTGGGAAATCCACCATAGCAAATGCTGTTGAAGCTAGGCTATTTGAAAAAGGGCATATGACTTTTTCAATGGATGGAGATAATATCCGGACTGGATTATGTAAGGATTTGGGTTTTTCTGATCAAGATCGAGTTGAGAATATTCGACGTATTGGAGAGGTTGCCAAATTGATGCTAGACGCAGGTTTGGTTGTGATTTCATCCTTTATTTCACCCTTTAAATCCGAAAGAAAATTAGTGGCTGAATTGGTAGAGGAAGAAAATTTTATTGAAGTCTTCGTGGATTGTCCCTTAGAGGTTTGTGAGCAGCGGGATGTGAAAGGGCTTTATAAGAAAGCTCGAGCCGGGGTGATTAAGAGTTTTACAGGTATTGATTCTCCTTATGAGAAACCTGAAAATCCAGCAGTTCATATTTATTCAGACCAGGAAGAATTACAGGAATCAGTTAATAAGGTAATTGAGTTTGTATTGAAAAAGATAGCCGATTAAGAATGAAGAGTGGAGAATTAAGAATGGAGAATGAGGAATGAAGAATTAAAAGTGAGGAATTAGGAATGTTGAATTATGAATTGAAGATAATCTCAATAACAGTGAGAAAATTGGTAATTCAATCTAAAAACACTGTTAACTATTAACTATTAACTTTTAACATCAAAATAGGAATACTATACTAGCTCGTTTCGAATAATAGTAGAGAAAAGATTAAGCAAAATTTAAAACACCTAATGGGAACCTATTATTTACCGCATTTAAAAGAACTGGAGGCTGAAGCGATCTTCGTGATTCGTGAAGTAGTGGCACAGTTTGAAAGGCCTGCTCTTTTGTTTTCTGGAGGAAAAGACAGTATTGTCTTGTCTCATTTAGCCAAAAAAGCTTTTTACCCTGCTAAGATTCCATTTCCCTTAATCCATATAGATACGGGGCATAATTTCCCGGAGACAATTCAGTTCCGGGATTCCTTGGTAGAAAAGTTGGGTGTGCAATTAATCGTGGGTTCTGTTCAGGAAAGTATAGACAAGGGGAGAGTACGAGAGGAGACCGGGGTTAATGCCAGTAGAAATGCGCTTCAGACGGTTACTCTTTTGGATACCTTGGAAGAATATAAAATCGACGCAGCTATGGGAGGCGCTCGACGGGATGAGGAAAAAGCGCGAGCCAAAGAACGATTCTTTTCCCATAGAGACGAATTTGGACAATGGGATCCCAAAAATCAGCGTCCTGAACTGTGGAATCTTTTCAATGGGAGAAAGCATATCGGTGAGCATTTCAGGGTATTTCCCATTTCAAATTGGACGGAAATGGATGTTTGGCAATATATTTTGCAAGAGCAGATTGAATTGCCTTCCCTTTATTTCTCCCATGAGAGGGACTGTATTGTCCGTGATGGAGTGATTTTGGCTCATTCGGAATACATCACCTTAAAACCAGAAGAAAAGGTGGATCGCATGACGGTTCGGTATAGAACATGCGGGGATATGCCGATTACCGGAGCAGTTCTATCTTCTGCGAATAGCCTGGAAATGATTATAGAGGAAGTAGCAACTACTCGGACAACAGAACGAGGAACTCGAGCTGATGATAAGCGGGGAGAGACAGCTATGGAGGACCGGAAGAAGCAGGGGTATTTCTAAGTATCAAGTAGCAGGTATCAAGTATCAAGTGCCATTTACCAAGAATTTTCACTATTGCCGTCATTGCGAGGAGGCCAAAAAGCCGACGAAGCAATCTCTTTTAAAAATATAGAGACTGCCTGCCCCTCGGGAGGCGGGCCACGGTTCGTTCCTCGCCTCGCAGTGACGAAAATACCTTGAACTATGAACCCAAAACCCTGAACATTTAACTTTTTAACCCTTAACGATTAACATTTAACAATAATGTCCATACAAGAAAATAATCAACTATTACGCTTCACAACAGCTGGATCAGTAGATGATGGGAAGAGCACGTTAATTGGTCGTTTGCTTTACGATTCCAAGTCCATATTTGAAGATCAGATTGAACAAGTCAAAGCTTCTTCTGAAAAGAAAGGCTTTGATTATGTGGATCTTTCCTTGTTGACGGATGGACTTAAGTCAGAAAGAGAGCAGGGAATTACGATCGATGTTGCCTACCGCTACTTTGCCACACCAAGGAGGAAGTTTATCATAGCAGATACTCCTGGACATATTCAGTATACCCGAAATATGGTCACAGGAGCTTCTACCGCTAATTTGGCTATTATTTTGGTGGATGCTCGGAAAGGATTATTGGAGCAAACCTATAGACATTCCTTTATTGCCTCTTTATTGAAAATCCCTCATTTAGTAGTCTGTGTCAACAAGATGGATTTGGTGGATTATTCGGAAGACGTTTACAATCAAATTGTGGCTGATTACGAAGCATTTTCCTCCAAGTTGGATATCAAAGACGTTCAGTTTGTGCCTATTTCTGCCTTAAAAGGTGACAATGTGGTGGAACGATCGAAAAATATGCCTTGGTATGAGGGTTCTACTTTGCTATACCATTTGGAGCATGTTCATATTGCCTCGGATTCCAACCATATTGATTGCCGCTTTCCGGTTCAGATGGTAATTCGACCTCATACTTTGGAGCATCAGGATTTTAGAGGCTATGCTGGCCGAATTGATGGGGGAATTTTCAAGCCTGGAGATGAAGTAAAGGTTTTACCTTCTGGATTTACATCCCGAATTAAATCCATCGAATTGAATGGCCAAGCTATTGATGAAGCCTTTTCACCGATGTCTGTAACCATGACTTTGGAGGATGAAATTGATATTAGTAGAGGAGATATGATTGTTCGTCCAAATAATCAACCAGAAGTAACTCAGGATTTGGAAGTGATGGTGTGTTGGATGAATCAGCAGGCTTTACAAGCACGTACAAAGATGATTTTAAAGCATACCACCAAGGAATGTCAGGCAATGATCAAGGAAATCCAATACAAAGTGGATGTAAATACACTGCATCGGATAGAGGGAGTTTCCCAAATAGGAATGAATGATATCGCTAGAATTTCAATCCGTACAGCTCAGCCTATTTTTAAAGATTCCTACCGAAGAAACCGGCAGACGGGATCTATTATTTTGATCGATCCAAATACCAATGAGACGGTAGGAGCGGGGATGATTATTTAAGTAGCAAGAAGCTAGTATCAAGTAGCTAGGATCAGGTATCAAGAGGTTGGAGTTTCAGGGTTCAAGGTTTTTGCCAGTATAACCTTGAACTTTGAACCATGAACATATAACCATCAAATTGATGAATATTAAAGACCTAACGGACATTGCCAAAGAAGCCGCTAAGGCTGCGGGACAGGAAATATTGAAAGTTTACCATTCTGCAGATTTTGGTGTGGAGTTGAAGGGTGATGATTCCCCTTTGACTTTAGCAGATCGTGCGGCCCATGAGGTAATTGTGGAAGCATTAAAATCCACAGAATTGCCAATTCTTTCAGAGGAAGGCAAGGAAATACCCTTTGAAATCCGTAAAAACTGGGAATATTTCTGGATGGTTGATCCATTGGATGGAACCAAGGAGTTTATCAAGCGGAATGGTGAATTCACAGTAAATATTGCTATGATTCATCAAGATACTCCGGTAATTGGAGTACTCTATGCACCAGTTTTGGATTGGCTTTATTGGGGGAATAAGGAAGAAGGAGCCTGGAAGCAAGTTGGATCGGAAAAGGCAATAAAGCTTGATAAAAAGCCTAGTTCTTCCATTCAAACAATAGTTGCTAGCAGATCTCATTTGAGTTTAGAAACCCAAGAGTTTATTGATCGATATCCTGGAGCTGAGGTGGTTTCTATGGGTTCTTCCTTAAAATTCATGTTGGTAGCTGAAGGAAAAGCTCAGGTTTATCCTCGATTTGCCCCAACCATGGAATGGGATACAGCTGCGGCCCATGGAGTAATTTTAGCTAATGGTGGTCAAGTTTTACAATGGCCTAATAATAGTCCATTGGTTTATAATAAGGAGAACCTGTTGAACCCGTGGTTTATTTGTTGGCCATAAAAGATGAAGAAATAAAGTTAAAAGACGCCTCTGGAAACGGAGGCGTTTTTTTTGATAAAAGGAAGTCAAATTATTTCCAAATATGTGTCAGGTTATATCCTATCAGGAAGTAAAGATTGAAATTCAAATCCACGACCTTTTAATGAGGATTCTTAAAATGAATTTGTCAAAAAGAGTAATTGAAATAAATTTACCAGAGTATTGCTTAAATAAATTTGAGTTTATCATTTTATTCCTAATTGCCATTATTTCATTATTCACCCAAAAATCCCAAATAACCTATCATTATGCCTAATAATAAGTGATTTCGAAGCCTTATTTCTTTTTCCTATACCCAATAAGTAACTGAACCTGGACCTATCGAATTCATTATTGTTGTTGCGTAAATTCATTATGATACCTGTTACAAAAACTTTTTTTCCACCCCTAGAGGAGTATCAATCAAGGCTTGAACGAATTTGGAAAAATCAATGGTTAACAAACAATGGGGAATTATTGAAAGAACTCTCCTTAAAACTTAAAAATTATTTAGGTGTAAAAAATATTATTCCCACAACTAATGGCACCCTTCCTATCCAAATAGCATTAAAAGTTTTTGGGAAAGAAGGAGAAATTATCACCACTCCATTTTCTTATGTTGCGACAAGTGCTAGTATTATTTGGGAAAATTGTAAGCCGGTCTTTGTAGATATTCATCCTGATTACCTTACCATAGATGAAAGCAAAATCGAAGAGGCAATCACAAAGAGGACTACTGCAATTTTAGCAACTCATGTATACGGAAACCCATGCAATGTCAAGGCAATCGAAAGCATTGCTAATAGATATAATCTAAAGGTAATTTATGATGCAGCCCATTGTTTTGGAGTAACTTTTGAAGGTAAGTCCATCTTTAATTTTGGAGATGTGAGTACCTGTAGTTTTCATGCCACCAAAATCTTTCATACAGGAGAAGGCGGGGCATTATTTTGCCAAAATGAAGAGACCTATTCGGAATTACATTATCGCCATAATTTTGGTCATAAAGGCAAGGAAAAGTATTTTGGATTAGGAATTAATGCCAAAATGAGCGAATTACAGGCAGCTATGGGCTTGTGTGTATTGCCTTATATGGATTATATTTTTTCCGAGCGTAAGCGTGTTTGTGAATATTATGATCGATATCTGGATTTTTCCAAATTAAGTACAATCAAAATTCGCCAAGGAACAGAATGGAATTATTCATATTATCCGGTAATATTTTCCTCTGAGTCTTCTTTATTGGAGGTGAAAAAACGGTTAGAATCGCAAAAAATTTTTCCTCGAAGGTACTTTTTTCCAAGTTTAGAGCAATTGCCATACATTGAAAGTCACAATTGTAAAATAGCAGAGGATATTGCTAGCAGAATCTTATGTTTGCCTATATATGCAGAATTAACAGAGCTGCAATTGAGCAAAATAGTTGATTCTATAAATCATGATTAATTAATGAAAGAATACAGAGTTGCTATTAGTTGTATTGGAAGTGGTGTAGGTCAATCCGTAATTAATTCTCTAAAGAATTCAAATATTTCATTTTTTACATTAGGGCTTGGTACAAATCCTTATGCATATGGGTCCTATGAATGTGATGCATTTGATTATACAAAATCAATTTACGAGGAAGGCTTTATTGATGATCTCATAAAGAAATGTGAATCTTATGAAATTGATTTGGTGATTCCAGGTTTAGATGATGAAGCTCTTTTATATGCTAAAAACCTTGAAAAATTTAATAAAGCAGGTTTAAAAACGATTGTCTCTGATGTAGGGTTGATTGAACTATGTCGTGATAAAGAGAGAATGAGCGAAGTTCTTAACCCGATAGTCAACATTTTTGTAAAGAGCTATAAAAAGGAGGAAATAAGAGATAATCTTGAGAAAGGAATTGTGAATTTTCCCTTCATTGCAAAACCACGTGGAGGTTTTGCATCGCGAGGAATTGAAATTATCAGGCAAGAGAAAGATTTAGAAAAAATCCAAGACTATCACATACTTCAAGAACTTGCGGCGCCCTTAAAATCTGACCCTAATTACGCTGTTTTTCAGACTCAAATCGAGAAGAATATCAATCCACAAGTTGCTGAAATTTCCATTCAATTGGTTTATGGGGAAGATCAAAATTTGCTTGGTAAAATGGCTTCTTACAATAAGCTCAGAAGCGGGGTACCTATTGAAATTTTACCTTATGATCAGCCCGAAATGTGGGAAGTTATTGACCAACTAGCCCCGGAATTGTTAAAGCTGGGCTTAAGAGGGCCAATCAATATTCAGGGCCGAATGACAGAAAAAGGTCTTAAAATTTTTGAAATGAATCCAAGGTTTACTGGAATTACGGGATTGCGGTCATTAATGGGTTTTAATGAGGTAGAATCTTGTGTAAAAGAGTTCCTTGGTATTGATAAAGGTAGAAACCAAATAAATATAAATAGGAGAAAATTCGGGATGCGTCAGACAGCTGACAAAGTAGTTTTAATTGATAGTAATCATAAAGTCTCGGAACAATTTAAGGCACTAAATCCAGGTTATAAGAGCATTGAAAAGCCAGTCCTATTATTAACAGGGTCAAGTGGACTGTTGGGAAGACACCTTGTGCAGGAGATAAAGAAAAAGCAATCATTTGAGATTTGGTTATTAGGGAGGGATAAACAAAAACTAAAAGACCTTTTTGGTTCAGACTTCAATTATTTTGATTATGAGGATTTTCAAAAGGATCGAATATCTCTAGGATCTGTAGACACTTTAGCACATTTGGGTTTTGCAAGACTACATACAGGTGATTTTGAGATTGCTAAAAGTGTAGCCATTAGTAATCAACTTTTTATGAAAGCATGTTTGCATCAGGTCCCATATATCATAAATATTTCCTCACAAAGTGTATATGGAAATTCGACGGAATATGCTTGGTCGGAAAAATCACCGATAAACCCTAAAACAACTTACTCCCAGGCTAAATATGCGGTTGAATCCTTTCTGGAAAACTTGAGATTCGTTAATAAGCAAGGGAAGCTAACCTCATTAAGATTATCAGCTTTAGTTGGAGTAGACAATGATGTCGATTTTGTTTCAAAAATGATAAAATCAGCTCTTGAACATAATCAAATTCAGGTATTTGGAGGAAGTCAGGTATTACAGCGTTTAGATGTGAAGGATGCCGCTCAAGCAATTAATATTCTAATTGAAAAGAGAAATCAAATAAATCAGCGTGTATATAATTTAGGTTCAGAAGAGCAGCTAAGTGTTCTTGAATTAGCACAAATAATAAAACAACAAGTTGAAAATACGAGCCCTCACCCAACTGTCGAGATTAAAAGGCTTGAAGTAGAAAATACCTACCCCAACATGATGATGGATTCTACTTTATTTTATGAATCTTTTCAATGGAAACCATCAAAAAGCATGAAGAAAAGTATTGAGGAAATTATTAAAAATAGTTGAGTAATGAGTTATAAAAAGAATGAACTTCTAGAATATGCATTGAAAGAAATAAACTCTTTACTTAAGCCAGTTGAAATTGAACAAATCTCAAAGGTTGGTAAACCAAAGTTCCCAAATTTATTTTTAATTGGCGGCCCACGTTGTGGGAGTACCTTCTTTACGCAATGGGCAGCAGATTTAGATATTTTTTCCTATCCATCTAACTTTTTATCTCGACTTTATGAGGCTCCCTACCTTGGGGCCTTGATTTACAACATAGTTACTAAGCCAGAATACCAATACAGAGATGAATTTGCTGATGTTAATGTTGACTTTAAACTCAATTCATCAATAGGAAAAACAAGCGGATTTAAAGCTCCCCATGAGTTTTGGTATTTTTGGCGTCGCTTTATGAATTTTCCGGAAGTACCATTTTCTGAGAGCGAATTTGAAGATCAATTTGATTTTGACACTTTTCAAAAGGAATTAGCATTAATTCAAAAGGCGTTTGATGATAAACCATTTCTCTTTAAAGCAAAAATCGCCAACTGGTATTTAAAGCCCCTTAATGAAAATATTGATGATGCGATTTTTTTGCATCTCCATAGAGATCCAATTCCAATGACAAGGTCTCTTTTGAAAGCAAGAGAAAAGTGGGTTGGAAGCCGTGAAAAATGGTTTTCTTGGAAACCAAGAGAGTATAACTTGCTAAAAGATTTGGATGTATATCATCAAGTAGCAGGTCAGATATATTTTTTAGAAAAAGAGATATTAACTAATAGAAAGTGCTTAGGAAGCAAATATTTATCTTTTAGTTACGAAGAATTTTGTGAGAATCCAGAGCGCATTTATTTCATGATTACTTCAAAAATACAGGAGTTTTCACCTGACTTTTCCATTCCTGACTATAAGGGAGATAAAGAGTTTTCTCCATCAAACCCAATTTCAGAAGATGATAAGCATATCAAAAAAGCTTTTGAATTTTTTGAAAATAAATATGGAGAATTGGTTTATTGAATGAGCCTATTTACTATTAAAGGCTGCGTTTCAAAAGCATAGGTATTTCGTGTAGTTTTATTAAGGTCTTATTTGGTTGGCAAAGCTGGTTTAAAGTCAATTTTGAAAAATCAGGAATTAATTCAGGTTTTTTCCAATAGTTTATAATGAGGAAATCTTCCAAGAGATAGTTTTATATTTGAATGTTAAAGTGATGTAGAAATAGTATTCATAGACGCCTCTGGAAAAGGAGGCGTTTTTTATTTGTGAGGTTTTGAATACGCTTCAAGGTTCTACGTTTAAGTAGTTTTTACTATTTACCATTTCTCTAAAACGAATATTCGTTGCCATCTTGCTTTGGCTGAATTTTCATTTCCATTTTTTTAATTTTTGGTCCAGCGCTGAGGGAGAATTGGAATCCCTTCTCCCACGGTTAAAACCGTGGGCTATTGATAAACTAGATAATGATTGTGAAATCAACATTGAACCTTGAACCCAAAACCTAGAACAAATTAAGTCATTGTATGAGATCGGAAGCACACCGTTAATCATCAATAACAATTAACCAATAACCATTAACCCTTCTTCCTCTGCTTCCTTATCGTCATAAAAAACAAGGTAAACCCAGAACCAATAGTCAACAAACCGAAAAGGGAAAACGCTCTTAATAAGAGATTATTGAAGTTGTCTCTTCCTGCATAATCCATGGTGTGGAACATCCATAAGAAATCAAACCAGCGCCAACTGCGATGACGGACACGTTCAAAACTTCCATTTCTGGCATCGATATAGGCAGTAAGATTCTCCGGATGATCAAAATGAATTGCCCAAGCTGGTAAAGGTCTCTCACGAAACTCATGATGTGATCCAGTTTCTGTCAAATACTCAACCGACTTGATTCCAAAATCACCCTTGATGTGTATTTGAGCAATCTCTCTTGCTTCTTCCTCCGAAATCTCTCCCTTTAGTTCTCCTGTTTTAGCATCAAATAATTGGGCATCATTGATCCAGTAAAAAGGTTGATGTTTGATATAGCGCAATTCTAAACTTGAAATCTGTAAAATAGAATCTAGGGAAGCTGGGTCTAATAAATTGGAAGCACTGACTTGCATTTGATGAGTTTCATGAAAATGATCTCCATGAATCTCATCGATATCTGTCCAGGAGAAATAGATTCCCGATAGGGTCCAAAAGAAGAATTGAATCCCAATAAATACGCCAAGGAAGCGATGTGTTCTTCGGATGTAATACTGATTGTTTTTACGCATGGGCTGGGGTAGGGGAAATTACTGTTTGGGTTCCGTCTCGAAATAAAGGTGATAATGTTTGCTACAACCTGGATTGAAACTGGATTTGCATTTTGGACAGGTATTGTTGGAGTCCATGTATTCCTGAATTCCTAGTTCCGTTCCGCAGACTCCGCAAAGGATGGCTTTTTGATCAAATTCTGTTTTGGGCCAAACTTGATGCTCATGGTCGGCTTCTTCTTCATGGCAGGAAAAGCATGGATAATATTTATCACAGCATTTAAACTTTATGGCAATGATGTCCAAGTCTGAATGCCAATGAACACAACGGGTTTGATTATCCACCGGCTTTCCGAAAACATTGATGCCTCGAATTTGAGAAATCTTCAAAGGCTCCAAAATCTTTTCCTGAGCGAATGCAAAGGAGCTGATGGAGAATATGAAAAGGAGGAATAAGACTGTTTTTTTCATTTGGATAAAATTCAAATAGCGACTTTATTTTCATATCACCCTGAGCGCCTGCTTTACCGTCAGGCAGGGAGTCGAAGGGTCTTTTTTCTCCAGACTCCTGTCTGTAGAATGCTCGGACTGATAAAGATTTTTAGTGCTTCAAGCTGTCGACTGTGGACTGTGGACTGTGGACTGTTGACCATCGACTATTGTCCATGTACTGTCGACTGTGAACCGTCGACTGTTGACTAAACCAATTAATTCACCTCAATCGTATCCTGCACCGAACCGCAAGTCAGCATAGAACTTCCGAATAAGGGATTTTTGATATCTGTCGATGCACTCAACCAAACTCCTCCGGTATTATTCTTATACATCGGGCAATATTGCTCATAAAGTGTGCGATCCGTGCCGGCGATTTGAATAAAATCCTTCATCAATACGCTCAAGGTCTGAAAACTCTCCCGCTGTGCTGCGATATCCTCTGAGTTAAGGTTTTCAGCCACCATAGCAACTTCCATTTGCAGTCTTTCTGCTTCTTCTATGTCTTCACCCTTGGAAGAAGCGACATCGAAGGATTTTAAAGCAGCTACCAAGGCTTCACTTTTGGATGCTGCCTCTCCAGAGTTATCATTTACCAATGCATCCTTCACTTCTAGGTAAGCATCGATGATGGCTGAAGTTCCAGTCGCTTCAGAAACGACCGCGCTCTCGGCGGAAATTTCCTGGGTTTCAGTTTGCGTTTCTTGTTCAGTTTTACTTTCAGAACAAGCAAATAGGATCATTCCTAAGGCAAGTGCGAATAATGAATTTTTGATCATGGTTTTTAAAATTAATGATTATGTGTTGTAGAAATTTGAGTTGATACTGTTTGGGTAGCCAAAACAGGCTGACCTTTAAGGTAGGTTTGCTTTACTTCACCGCAAGTTAGCATGGAAGCGCCAAAGTAAGGGTTGGTAATATCCTTTCTTTCCGAAAGCCAATAGGCTCCCTGATCCCCAAAAGCCATGGGACAATAATCCTTGTAAACGACCTCCTTGTCCAAGCCGAATCGCTCTGTCATTTCCAAAATTCCTTCTGATAATCCAGCAAAAGCCAATCTGGCTTTTTCAAGATCTTCTGCTGTTTGAAGTCGTTCAATAGCACTTTTCAGTTGGGTTTGAACTTGCATCCATTCATTATGAGTAGATCCACTTAATAGATTCAGATCAACCTGATCTAAAATGGATTGAGTATTTTTAGCTTTTGCTAAACTTTCATCAAATTCATCTGCTACTAAAGCATTTTTTAGCTCAAAGTATGCATCTGCAAGGCGAGTTATTTGAGTTCTAAATTCCGGAGAAACGTCCAGGGTTTTAGTTTCGGGTCGGTTCATCATGCTAAACTGACCCGAAAGCTGGGCAGCAGCGTCAATAGCAAAAACCCCATTGCTTACAATCTCTTCTCCGGCCTGAAGGCCAGCCTCCACTTGGTAGGAATCACCGACTTTGGAACCCAAGGTAATTTCCCGCATTTCAAAGGCTGGAACTTCTGAGCCCGGAACTTTGACGTAAACCACGGATCTTTTTCCTGACCATAGGATAGAAGTTCTAGGAATGGAAATCTCCTGGGAACCGCTTGATGCTTTTGATTTCAATTGGGCAGTGACAAACATCTCAGGTTTTAGCTTTTCTTGGCTATTGGAAACCTCTGCACGAACGGATGCTGCTCTTGTGGAAGGATTAATCAAAGGGTCGATATAAGACACTTGGGCCTTGAAAGTTTCACCTGGTAATCCTGCCACTGAAAATGATACCTCATTACCTACACTTAAGAATGGGAGATCGGACTCATAAGCATCCAAAAGCACCCAAAGTTTGCTTAGGTCTACGATATTGAACAAGACAGAACCGGTAGAAACATAATCTCCAACAGCGATTTTTCGCTCCAATACCACACCACTATGCTCGGCAACAATATCGATTTGATCCCGAACTTGGCCTGTACTTTCTATTTGGGAGATTTGAGACTCACTCAATTTCCATAATCTGAGTTTTTCTTTGGCTGCTTGGTAAAGTTCTGGGAACCGATCTTTGGATTTGGCTGCTTCAATTAATTCCTGCTGCGCAGTCAATAACTCAGGCGAATAGATACTGGCCAGTTTTTGGCCTTCACGAACCTTCTCACCTGTAAACGTGATATATAATTTTTCTATTCTTCCCGGGAATTTGGCAGTAATGGCAGCGTTTTCCCTCTCATCAGCCTGAATTTTTCCGGTGAGGGTAACTAGCCCACCAGATGCATTCCCTCCCACAACCGTAGTGCTGATATTTGCCAAAGCAGCTGCTTGAGGACTCATTTCAAAAACCAAAGGATTGTCGTTTTGACTACTTGAAGCAGCCGAAAGTGGAATCAGATCCATTCCACATATCGGACAATCTCCCGGTTCATTCAGCTTGATTTGCGGATGCATGGAGCAGGTCCAAATTTGACTGGCTAATTCTCCCGGGTGATTGTGATCAGCTTCCGGATTTGGTTCTGAACTAGGTTTGATCAACCATCCGATTCCTATTCCCAGCACTAAAATGCCGGCGATTTTTATCCATTTATTTGAAAGTAGCTTTTTCATAGCTTATTAGTTTAAAGAGGAAATATCATTGGAAAGCAAAGACTCCAACTTGGCCAAACTTTGGTGCTGCATGACGACAGCATTGATTTCTTTCAGCTGAAAATCCAATAATTGCTGTTGAACTGCCAACACATCTTCCAGTCCATTTCCATTTGCTGTTAATGAGGTAGTGAGCAATTTCAACGTTTGCTCTGCGATTTCTTTTTGTTCCTGATAGAGTTCGATTTTCCGATTTGCATTTTCCAGATCCCGGATGGCATTTGCCCATTCCATAGCCAACATGTTTTGTTCTTTTTCTTTGCGCAAAAGCGTGGCTTCCCGGAGTAATTCTGTCTCCTTGATTTTTGAATCGGTCTTTTTTCGGTAGATAGGTAAGGTAATACTCACCATGGGCATGATCATATCTCTTCCGCCCATCATCATATTTCCCTCAGGTCTAGGTTGGAAAGGCATGTAATCAATTCCCGCACCCAACATCGGTCTCCCTTCCAATCTTGCCATCCGTTCTTCTTGTTCCAAAGCAGCATACTGGGCATCAAAATTCGCCAGTATGGGATTGTTTGCCTGAATGCTATCTAAAAGAACCAGTTTATCGGTGAGTAATTCTGTAGGCTCCAAGGTATCCAAGCTTGAAATCTTCGCATGAATGTCCCGGTTCAGCAATTGGTTGAATTTGATCTGCAGAGGAATCAATTCGTCCTCAAGAGTCAAAATGGAATTATTCAATTCCAACTGCTGCATGCGGATCCTTAGGATGTCACTCATTTGAGTGCCTGATCCAGCTTTGGACATTGACATATCAGTTGAGGAACTTTGATTTGAAGAACTGCTGTATTTCACCAAAGCCAATCGCTCATATTCTTTCAGGTATTCAAGGTTTTCCCGATTGATTTCAATTTCCTTTTGAATGCGATACAACTCAAACCAAGTAGATTTCACTTCGAAAAAGAGCTTGTTTTTAGCATCCAAAAAGAGGTGGTATCGTGCCTCTGCCTGAAGGTTTGCAGCCTCTTTTCGAGTTCCTAAAGTTCCAAACCAAGGAAACATCTGCATCAAGCGGATATCTGCTACCTGATTCCCCATAAATCGCTCCATAGGAGAGAAGAATATTCCTGCATTCAATTCAGGATCTGGTAGGGTACCCACTTGAGGGGCTTTTTCCAAAGCCGCCAAATACTCTTGGTAAAATGCCTTCAGCTCAGGGTTATTTTCACCAGCCAACACCAGATAATCATCTAAGCTTTGGGCTGGGCTAAAAGACCAAGAAACGGCAAATAGGATGAAGAATAGGATTTTCTTTCTCATGGCCTATTGATTTTGATCTGCTGTGAATGCAGATGGATTAGTCGATAATTTTCTTTCTGCCCACCAGCAATAAAGGGTAGGAACCAGAAACACGGTTGTCAATTCCAAGACCATTCCTCCCAAAGCAGGAATGGCCATTGGAATCATAATATCCGATCCTCGTCCAGTGGAGGTTAAAATCGGAATTAGCGCCAAAAGGGTAGTTGCTGTGGTCATCAAACAAGGCAGTACCCGACGCTTTCCAGCTTCCAAAACTGCTTCACGAATCTCCTGAATGGTTTTGGGTTCGTTGGATTTGAAACTTTGATCCAAATAGGATGCGACCACCACTCCATCGTCGGTAGCGATTCCGAATAGAGCGATGAATCCTACCCAAACAGCGACAGAAAGGTTGTAGACTTTCATCTGAAATAAATCCCTCATAGAAATATCAAACAGGGAAAAATTCATAAACCAGTCCTGCCCGTAAAGCCAAAGCATCAAAAATCCTCCTGCAAAGGCCATTGCGATTCCAGAGAAAACAAATAGGCTGGTAGATACGGCTCTAAACTGGAAGTAAAGGATTAGGAAAATGATGATCAAGCAAAGCGGTACCACGATCGAAAGTCTCTTTTCGGCCCGAACCTGGTTTTCATAGCTTCCTGAGAATACATAGCGGACTCCTTGTGGAACCACCAATTCACTGGTAGCTATTTTTTCTTTCAAATAATTCTGGGCTTGCTCTACCACACTCACTTCGGCGAAGCCCGGTTTTTTATCCAGAAGAACATAACCCACCAAAAAGCTATTTTCCCCCCGAATCATATCCGGCCCTTTGCGATAGCTGATTTCCGCCAATTGACCTAATGGTATGTAATTGCCTTGAGGAGTCGGAACCTGTAGATTTTCAATGGCTGCCGGATCATCTCTATACTCCCGCGCATAGCGAACCCGTATAGGGTAGCGTTCCCTTCCTTCCACAGTAGTGCTCAACTGCATTCCCCCAATCGCAGTTTCAATAAATTCCTGAACATCTACCACATTCATTCCATATCGAGAAATAGCCTCCCGGTTGATGTCCAGTTCTAGGTAAGGTTTGCCAACAATTCGATCTGCAAATACAGCTTCACTCTTTACGGATGGAACTTCCTTAAGGAATTTTTCAAGTTGGAGTCCAAAACTTTCAATGGTCTGTAAATCTGGACCGTAAACTTTTATCCCCATAGGAGCTCGCATACCTGTCTGTAGCATGACGAGACGGGTTTCAATTGGCTGAAGTTTAGGAGCAGAGGTGACTCCCGGAATTTGAATAACGGAGACAATTTCACCCCAAATATCATCCGGACTTTGGATATGGGATCGCCACTGTCGGAAATACTCCCCATCTGGATCAGGAATCAATTGAGAAGCATTGATCAAATGGGGTTCCATGCTCTCTGGATCAAACAAGGTTCCATTTTTCAATTCATATTGCCCCTCTGAATTGACCTTGAATCGAATCCGATTTCCATTTTCATCCCGGGCAAACTCACTCTTATAGTTGATGGTGTTTTCAAACATCGTGAGCGGTGCAGGATCGATAGCTGTCTCAGCTCTCCCTGCTTTCCCTACCACCAATTCAACCTCCGGAATGGCCGTTACCAGCATATCCAATTTTTGGAGAACTTCCTTGTTTTCCTGCACACCTGCATGCGGCATGGTTGTAGGCATAAGGAGGAATGAACCTTCATCCAATGAAGGCATAAATTCTTCACCTAAACCCGGGAAATTGTGAGCTAGGCTGGACCAGAGTGGATTTGTTCTGATATTCCAACCCATTTGGTCAAAGGTCTTTGGAACAAAACCGAAAACATTTTCAAATCCCAACCAAACATTGGCTCCAAATAGAATCACAAACGCAGGGAAGGCAATAAAGGTCTTTTTGTGTTCCAAACACCAGCGAAGGATCTTGGGATAGACTTTGATGAAAAGTGAAAAACCTCCCAAAACCAGAGTCAGCAAAAACGAGATGAATAGGAAATTGATCCAGGTGCTATTTGATACTCCCAAAGGCATCCACTCCAAGGTTAGGAGGGAAGCCACTGCTACAAGCGTGACAGTTATTATGAGGAAGTTCTTTCTAGACTCAATTTGTTCTGGAAAATGAAAGGCCAAAGAATGAATCAAACCATAGGTAGCCAATACCCATCCTGCCCAAGACCAAATAGTAAAGGCGATGACTATTCCTCCAAGTACCAAAGCATAGTTCCAATACCTTGCAAATTTTCCCTTACAGCTTTTCCAGGAAAATAACCAATGCGAAAAGGCCGGCATGATTAGTAGCGTGAAGATTACAGCTGAGATCAATGCAAAGGTTTTGGTATAAGCCAGGGGACCAAAGAGTTTACCTTCAGCTGCCTGCAGTGTGAAGACAGGAAGAAAACTGACAATGGTTGTGCTGACGGCGGTAAGTATGGCACCCGCAACTTCAGAAGTTGCCTCGTAAACAATAGTCAACTTACTTTTTCCAGAAGGAGCTAATTCGAGATGGCGGAGTATGTTTTCATTTAAAATAATTCCCAAATCCACCATGGTGCCTATCGCAATGGCAATTCCCGAAAGGGCTACGATATTGGCGTCTACGCCAAAGTACTTCATAAAGACGAAGCAGAGTAGCACCGCTAAAGGCAATAATGCAGAAATCAATAAGGAAGCCCGTAGATTGTAAACCATCACGATGATGACGATGATGGTAATTAGGATTTGAAGGGAAATGGCTTCGTAGAGCGTTCCTAAAGTCTCATAAATCAGATTTGTTCGATCATAAAACGGAACAATAGTGACTTTCGAGATTTGTCCATTGCTCAGGGTTTTGCTTGGAAGCCCTTCGGAAATTTTTTCGATTTCGGCTTTAACCCCTTCGATGACTTTAAGAGGATTATCTCCATAACGCGCGATGACAACTCCTCCGATTGCTTCAGCTCCTGATTTGTCAAGAATCCCACCCATGTTTCGAGGTTGAGGACCGATATTTACTCGGGCAACATCCTGAATTCGGATAGGGACATTATTAGTGACTTTGACTACGGCTTTATCCAAATCTGAAAGCTCTTCCACATAACCCAAGCCTCGGATAAAATAATCAACTCGGTTGACCTCAATGGAATTTGCGGACACATCCAAATTAGATTTTCTGACCGCTTCCATGACATCCATCAAGCTGACTCCATTAGCTTTCAGGGCAGCAGGATCAATGTCAACTTGGTATTCTTTGATATAGCCTCCAACTGATGCGACTTCAGATACCCCTTCGACTGCAGTCAAAGTATATCGGATGTAATAATCCTGAATAGAGCGAAGTTCATGAAGATCCCATCCACCGATAGGATTTCCTTCCGCATCTCTTCCTTCTAGCGTGTACCAAAAAACTTGCCCCAAAGCGGTTGCATCTGGACCTAATTTTGGTTGTACCCCCTCGGGTAAAAGTCCTGCGGGTAGGGAGTTGAGTTTTTCTAGAACTCGGGATCTGCTCCAGTAAAACTCAATATCTTCTTCGAAAATGATATAGATGCTGGAAAAGCCAAAAGCAGAACTACTTCGAACGCTTTTGACCCCCGGCAACCCTAAAAGAGAGGTAGTTAATGGATAAGTGATTTGATCTTCCACATCTTGTGGAGATCGCCCCATCCATTCCGTAAAGACGATTTGTTGGTTTTCACCAATATCCGGGATGGCATCTACCGGAATAGGATCGCGAGGGATGATTCCGGTTTCCCAGTTAAAGGGAGCTGTAGAAATTCCCCATCCCACGATGAGAAGTAGGAGTAATACGGTGACGAGTTTATTCTCGAGGAAATACTTGATAATTGAATTCAGCATGATTCATTCCTTTAATTGAAAAAGAATAATGGCTTTGGTGCATTCCAAAGCATTCACGCGGTGAAACCGCAGGAATGAATCCTAGATTAAAAAGGTTTGGTAAAGTATATGGAGAGGGGTAGTGGGAGGCGGAGAATCAGTATGAAAAGGAGTGTATACTTCTTTTTCAACTTCCTCAATTCCGAAGATGAAAACCTGAGTAAATGCTGCAACAAACTCGAGGTCAAAAGAAATTGTGTGTTTTTCAGCAGAAAAATCGTCTTCCACCTGTATGTGTTCAACGATATTTTGACAACAGCTTGTGGGATCTGATTTAGGCGAATCTTCATCCTTGGAGGAATCCATATTCATTCCACAGTCCACATTTTTTTCTCCAAAACCGATTTCCGACTTCACTTCATGTCCCATACAAAAATGGGTTGTCTTCGCCATACCAATGGTAGCGAAGAGCATAAAAAGAGATAGCGATATGGAAATCAGCTGTTTCAACATGGTAAAAGTACGAAATTTAAATTGGTAAGTTCAAATGTTTGTTTGTCTTGGGTTATACACATATGATTGTGGGAAGATATTTTTACCACATAGGATCATTGTCAAAATAGCTTTTTTGAGAAGAGAGTTTTTTTCACAACAAATAAATGAGTTCTAAGCTTGACATTTACAAAGCTTTGCTTCGATGTTCCTATGTGGTTTGATTTCTATTATATAGAATCATATCGAACATAGATTTTTTAGGCAATAATTCCTTCTCAAAGCAAATTACTAAATGCTAAGTTTGATCTTTATTGAAGATTCCCTCTATGTATTCTATGTAGCTATGTGGTTTTAATTTTAGCTTTTGTTAATAAAGTGTGAGACTTTTTTACCACATAGGATCATAGTCAACATAGCTTTTTTGAGAAGAGAATTATTCTTTCCTTTTTACTCAGAATAATTCTTCATAATATCTATTTACGAAGGTTTTTTGCCCATGATGAAAGAGGTTTGGAACATTGAAGTTTATTAAAATCCCTTTTGGTATTTTCAAGATGTTCATGTAATTGAAAACTTGAGCCTCATGTATTGGCAAAATATCTGAAGTCGCTTTTAGTTCGACTACTATAAGTTCCTCTACTAAAAAATCACATCGAAATTGGGTGTCTAATACATGTCCCTTGTATGTGATTGGTATTTCTAATTCCTGTTTGAATTCAATTTTACGGTCAGAGAATTCTAGTGCTAAACATTTTTGATACACACTTTCCAACAGACCTGGACCAAGCTGTTTGTGAACCTCGATGGCTGCGCCAATGATTCGGTAGGATAGGTCATCTATTTCTTTTCTCCTAGACAACATAAAACAATGAAATTTTCTTCACCAAATTAAAAACTAAATTCTAAATACCTTTGCAAAGCAACTATTTAGCTATGTTTTCTATGCTGCTATGTGGTTTAATAAAGATCTATACTTAAGGTGTTGAATTTTAGGAGTTTCAGAAAAAATTATGTTATCCATAGACTAAGCTTAATCAGAAGTATATTTTTAAAAAATTGGAAGAAGCATAGTCCCTATGGCAAACTAACTTAAGTTCCTTCAGGATCTTTCAAGGAATTATTGAAATTATCGATTAAAAAAAATCAATTTCACCAATTCAACGATTCATCCAACCCTGAAATAGAACTCTGAAACTACTAAAGTGGCTTCGCAATAAAACCTGCTTTTAAGACAGTTTTAAAAACTTCTTCCTCTGTTATATCCTCTGATTCAACTGTCAAAATTCTATCATCACTTTTCAAATCCACATCCCAAGACTGGATTTTGGATTCAGCATTCAATTTAGGCTCAACTTTAGCTAAGCAATTCCCACAGTTGATATTGGTTTTGAATTTTAGTGTTTTCATAATGTAAGCTCTAATGTTTTGAGAAGTACTTTTCCATCAAAAATGTTCCCTCAAACTAAAATTTGGAAGAAAAGTCCAGGGTGAATTTATTGCTTCATAGCTTTTTCCCAATCTAAAACTTCAATGGTGTTCAGTTCTGGTCCACCGCCTCTATTTGCTGAACCGGCTGCTACATAGATTTTTCCGTCCAAAAAAACTGTTCCTGTTCCATGCCTACCTTGGTTTAATGGAGCTAAGGTTTTCCAGGTATTATTTCTTGTGTCTAAAACTTCCACTTCTGCATGAGCGGACTCCTGAGCAGCACTTTCTCCATTCATGATAACTAGGTATGGGCCTATACCCAAATTGGAATTACCAGCTCTTGGGGTAGGGATTTTGGTGGAAATTGTTTCCCATTTCCCCGTTTCAAAATCATAATAATCAATCTCATCTATGGTAGTTTCCAAAACCTGTCCGATAGCGGCATGGGAAGTTCTACCGCCTGCGAGATATAATCGATTTCCAACGATGGCGGCACTTACATGATCGCGTGCTCTCGGGGCATCAGGAAGGGATTCCCATGTTCCGCTCTTTGGATTTAAAACATCAAACCAAGGGACAAAACCTTCATAGTGACCATCTTGAATTCCGCAGACCAAATAGATCTTTCCATCTTTAACCGCAACTCCGGCAGAACCTCTTAGTCTTCCTTCCGGAAGTTTAGGCCCTTCTCTCCAGCTTTTGGTTTCTGGGTTAAAAATCCAACAGTTTTCTATGGGAGTTTCATGGGGGTAGCCTCCAGTAAAAGCGCCGACAATCCAGATTTCATTTTCAAAACTCACCGCTTGAAAATGACTGATCTCCATGGGTGCATCCGCTACCTTTTTCCAAGTGGAGGTTTTTGGGTCGAATTCATCAACCGAGCGATCCCCACGTCCTCCCAAAGCATAAAATTTCCCATTGCATTCTACAAAAGAGTTTTCATGCCTTTTCATAGCTTCTCCCTTTGCTGGGATTTCATGCCAAGTTTCCTGAGCGAAAAGATTTAAACTCAAAAAGATAAGTAGGAGGGAAAATTGAGTTTTCATAGGTTCTGGGTTTTGATTTGTCAAATTAAGGATTGACAATAAGTCTTCCTAAATAAAACGATCTCAATAGGCACCTTACAACTTTCCAACTTTACAAACTTTTACTATCATCACCCTCAACCTTTCCCCAAATCCAAAATATCTCGAATCTGGTTGATCTCAGCCAATTCCTGATAGATGCTTTCTTTTTCGCTAGAAGAAATCTTATCTCGGATTGCGCTCAAATTGGTGATGTATCCATCCAAAGCAGCCAGGATGTTTTCTTTGTTTTCGGTTAAAATTGGTGCCCACATCGCCGGACTGGATTTAGCCAAACGTACAGTGGAGGCGAATCCTGAACCTGCCATATCAAAGATGTTTCGGTCGTCTTCCATTTTTTGAAGGACCGTTTTACCCAACATAAAAGAGGAGATATGGGAAAGGTGGGACACAAAGGCCAAATGACGGTCGTGCTCTTCCGGATCCATAAACCGCAACTTCATATTCAAGGCTTCAAAAAGCTGATAGGCCTTTTCCTTGAGATAGAGGTCTGTTTTTTCGAGTTCGCAGAGAATCATCACTTTCCCGTCCAATAAATCAGCAAAAGCTGCTTTAGGTCCACTATACTCTGTTCCTGCAATAGGGTGGCCTGCCAGATATTGTTTTCGCTTTGGGTGTTTTTCGACAAGTTGACAAAGCTTGGATTTGGTGGAACCTAGATCAATTACCAAAGTTTCTTCTCCGATTTGGTCTAAAGTTTCCTCAAGAATTCTTCCCAAGCTATCAGCAGGGGTCGCCAATAAAACGATATCCGTATCGCTGTCGGGTTGGTTTTTAGCTTCGGTAATAATCCCCAAGATTTCAGCGTCTTTCTGGTTCTTTTCTGAAATGTCATACCCAGTGACGATGAGTTCTGGGAATTTTCTTCGCGCTGCCAAGCTGAAGGAACCTCCCAATAATCCCAGTCCAATAATGTGTATTTTTTTCATAGGTTTTGAGCTTTGATGCGTTTGATCGCTTCTAAAATTTTGTATTCCGGCATGCAAAGGGAAATTCGAACATAGTCCTTGCCTGCATTCCCAAAGATTTTTCCCGGAGTGATGAAAATGTATTTTTCGTAAAGCAATTGATCCACTAATTCCTCAGCCTGAATGTTCGAAGGAACCTTTCCCCACACGAATAGACCTGATCGATCTTTTACATAGCTTAAGCCCAATAGATCAGCTAGTTCCCAAACCAATTTTCTTCGATTGCTGTAATGCTGATTTAAATCCTCATACCAAGTTTTTCCAAGTTTTAGGGCCGCAGTTGCTCCTTTTTGAATCCCTAGAAACATCCCAGAGTCCATATTGGATTTAACTCGAAGAATGGCCTGAATCCAGTCTTTTTTCCCACAAACCATCCCAACTCGCCAGCCTGGAATGTTGAATGTTTTACTGAGTGAATTAAGCTCTAGGGCAACTTCTTGTGCTCCATCAATGGATAAAATGCTCAAGGGTTCGGGGTTCAAAATATGGCTGTATGGGTTGTCGTTTACCAAAATGAGTTCATTACTCTTCGCAAAATCCACCAACTTTTCGAACAATTCCTTTGACCCCCTGTATCCTGTTGGCATGTGCGGATAATTCACCCAAAAGAGCTTTATGCGGCTTAAATCCAGGTTTTTCAAATAATCCCAGTCAGGGGCCCCGTCCTCAAGAAGGGGATAATAAATTGCTTCACACTCCAAAAGTTGGGTCACAGAAGTGTAAGTTGGGTAGCCTGGGTCTGGAATCAGGACAGCGTCCCCAGGATTAAGGAAAGCCAGACTGATATGTAAAATTCCTTCTTTGGAGCCCATCAAGGGAAGAATCTCCTCGAAGGGATTAAGTTCAACTTGAAATTGGGATCTATAATAATCACTCATCGCAATCCGCATTTTAGGAATTCCCTGATAGGATTGATAGCCATGAGTTTGGCTTTGTGAAACCGTATTTTGTAATGCCTGAATGACGCTAGGATCCGGTGATAAATCCGGGCTTCCAATTCCCAGATTAATGACTGGTTTCCCATCAGCAATGAGTTGATTAACCTCCCGAAGCTTTGCCGAGAAGTAATACTCTTGAGCCGTTTTCATTCGATTTGAAAAGCCCTTCATTATCTCTTGCTTTGGTATTCTCCTAAAATCTTCAAGGTTCCAAAATCCTTTTTCACCAATTGCATGGCTTGGATAAACTGCCTGTAATCATCAAATACGGCATCAATGAAAAATGCGTATTCCCAAGGTTTTTCGATAACGGGAATGGATTGGATTTTACTCAAGTCCAACCCATAATCGCTTAAATGAGTCAATAGCTTGGCTAAACCTCCGGCTTCATTTTGAATGGTAATCTTAAAGGAGGCCTTGTCAGGAACGTACTGCTTAGCGCTTGTCTCTTTTTCCAAAATGATAAAGCGGGTAAAATTGCTTTTCACCGTTTGGATATCATGTGCCAAAATCACTAATCCATAAATTTCCGCGGCTATTTCACTGGCAATAGCTGCTACTCCTTGGAGATTTTCATCCGCGATTCGCTTCGCAACACTTGCGGTATCAATATCTTCTTTTGGCTGAAGGTTGGGATGCTTTTCCAAAAATGATTTGCACTGCAAGAGCGCCATAGGATGGGAGCGAACCTCTGTTAATTCCTGGAGATTTTCTCCTTTTAATGCCATCAATTGATGAGAAATCGGCAAGTAATATTCATCTCGAATAGTCAGATCATAACGATCAATCAAATCGTAATTTGGTAAAATGGCTCCTGCGATGGAATTTTCAATTGCCATAACCCCTGCGTCAGCTTCTCCTGAAGCAACTGACTTGGCCACTTTTTCAAAGGTAGAAAAGGTTAATAATTCGCATTCCTTACCAAAAACCTGTAGGGCAACTTGATGATGAAAAGAGCCTGGAATTCCTTGAATAGCTATTTTTTGACTCATAAATATTGAATTTGAATTCCAGTCAATTTGCAATGCTTCCAAAAACTTGGATAGGATTTATTGACTACGTCAGGATCTTCTACCAATACCTTGGTTTTGGTAAGAAGGGGCATAAAGGCCATAGCCATTCTATGATCATCATAAGTATGGATTTGGACCTTATGAGGCATAGTAACAGATGGAATTACTTGGAATACTTCAGGTTCAACCTCTTCAAGTTTTGCGTTGAACTTCCCTAATTCTTGCTGCAGGGCATAAATCCGGTCTGTTTCTTTGATCCTTAGACTTTCCAAACCGGTAAATTTGGAGTTTTGTCCAATGATGGCACAAGTTACCGCAACGGTTTGTGCTAGATCGGGGCAGTGGGTAAAATCAAAACTATCTAAACCCTTTACTGCTTGTTTTTCCAAAAGCACTCCTCCGTTTTTGAAGGTGCTTTTTACTCCCAAGTGATCCATGATTTCCACGATTTTGGCATCCCCTTGGAGGCTATTTTCTTTCAATCCTTTCAAGAATAAGGAGCCTGAGTCTGCGCAGGCAACCAAGCTAAACCAATAGCTGGCTCCAGACCAGTCACTTTCAACAGAAAAAGTCGCAGGTTGGTAATCTTGATGAGGAACTCGGATTTTCCGGTCTTCCCAGCTGTATTGAATACCAAAGTGCTTCATCAGCTCCAAGGTCATTTCAATGTATGTTCGGCTACCAATTTTTCCCTCCAATTCGATTTCCAGTCCTTTCGGTATAAGCGGAGCAATCATCAACATGGCTGAAATGTACTGACTTGATACATCTCCTCGCATTTTTATTTGGTGAGCTGTTTGTTGCTTTAGCCCGTGGACTGCCAAAGGAGGGAAGCCTTCCTCATTCATGTAATGAATTTCTGCCCCCACGCTTCTGAGCGCCTCTACCAAAATTCCAATGGGTCTTTGGCACATGCGAGGCGTTCCAGTCAGAACTTTATGCTGGTTTGTGATAGCTGCATATGCAGTCAAAAAACGCATGGTTGTCCCTGCATCCAATACATCATAAATGGGTGGATTGGTCTGCAAAATATCAATCATGGTCTGTGTGTCCCGAGCTTCTGCCAAATTGGAAATCTTATTTTGACTTTTGGTCAATGCGTCGATAATTAAGACGCGATTGGATTCACTTTTGGAAGAAGGAAGAGGAATTTCAGTATAGTTGAAATTTGATTTTTGGCTTAATTCAATGATATCCATAGATGGAATAAAAAGCTTTAAAGCGATTGATAGTGGGTGATTGCTGCTTTGATTTCTTCTGGTTTTATAGGAATGTTGTACTGGCAGTGACCAATTCGATCGATAAGTGATAAAAGCAAGGTATTGCCTTCATTTTTTTTGTCCTGAAAGCAAAGGTCTAGAATGGGCTCCAAGTCTTCGTCTTTGATTTTTATTTTATCATAAACTTTCAAAATGGATTCTGTGATTTTTTTATAGTCGGATGTGCTTAAGCCGCATTTTTCCACTGATAGCATGGCTTCGCAAATCATTCCGGCAGCAATCGCTTCTCCATGCAAAAGGTGGCGAGGAGTATCCAGATAATTCGTTTCGAAAGCGTGACCAATAGTGTGACCAAAATTCAAAATTTTTCGTAGTCCAGCTTCCTTTGGGTCTGATTGGACAACATCTTTTTTGATTTCGACGGATTTTTGGATCAGTTTACTCCAATCATTTTTTTCCCAATCTTCGAAATTGAGTTCATGAAAGTAGCTTTCGTCTTGAATCAATCCATGCTTGATAATTTCAGCAAATCCGGACCGAAGTTCGCGAGTAGGGAGGGTTTGTAGAAATTCAGGAGCAATTAAAACCCATTCAGGTTCATTGAATACTCCCAAATGATTTTTCAGACCTTCAAAATCCACCCCCAATTTTCCGCCTACACTAGCATCTACCTGTGAAAGTAGGGTAGTAGGTAAATTGACAAATCGAATTCCCCGCTTGTAAATACTCGCACAAAAGCCTCCCATATCTCCAATAACACCACCGCCTAGGTTGAGCATCAAGGCCTTTCGATCCAGACCAGCTTCCGTCATATCAAACCAAATGGCAGCGCAGGTATCAAGATTTTTATGCTTTTCGCCTGCTGGAATAGTGAAATGGAAGTATTTTTTTGGAAGGGCTTCTTCGATTAAGGGGAAGCAAAGTTCCTGAGTATTTTCATCGCTTAAAATGAAAAGAGCCGAGTAAGAAAGGCTTTCCAATTGCTTTCGAAGCTCTTTTGCAATCTGTTCAGTATGAAAAACTGGATTCACGGGATTTTCTTTTCGATAAAATTAATGGAATTCAAAGTGAGGCTTTCTCAAAAGGCGAATTTTTTGTCAGTTTGAGCGAAGTCGAAAGTTAATTTTTGATTGAATTAAAGCGTTTCGACTCCCCTCAATGTGACATAGGCAATTAAAGAAAAGACTCTTTTGAAATTCTGTTCAGCCTAAGAATTACGCCTTTTTCACAGGATCTGATTCCCGAAGTTGCTTTTCCTGTCTCTTAACTGACTCTTCGTGAATGGAATACAATAATTCCTTCATGAATTTTTCGCTGAGATTTTTAGCCATTCCTTTTTGAGTTCGGCTTTCCATCACCTCTTTCCAGCGATTGGATTGGAATACGGTAAGGTGATGCTCTCGCTTATGTTCACCAATTTGATCGATGACGGCAAAGCGCTCCTGCAAAATATCGAGCAGTTGATCATCCAAGTGATCCACAGCTCTTCGAAGATCCTGAAGGCGCTCATCAGGCTTCATATTTTCCAATGGCTCCTTGAAATCAATTGCATTTAGGATTTCCCGTAATGCTTTTGGCGTAACCTGCTGTTTGGCATCAGACCAAGCATTGTCTGGGTCATGATGCGTTTCGATCATTAAGCCATCCAAACCAAAGTTGATTGCTCGTTGAGAAACCTCTAGAATTCCATCTCGACGACCTACGATGTGAGAAGGGTCATTAATTACTTCCATTCCAGTCCAAACGCGCTTCAGGTGGATAGGCATTGACCAGTTTGGCTTATTTCGGAAACGCTTATCATAGGCATCTGAGAAACCTCGGTGGATCGCAGCCAATTTATCCAAACCTACGGCATGCATTCTTTCCAAAGCTCCAATCCAAAGATCCAAATCCGGATTCATCGGGTTTTTCACCATTACGGGCACATCAGAACCTCTTAGTGCTTCTGCAATTTCCTGAACTGCAAAAGGATTAACAGTCGTGCGGGCACCAACCCAAATCACATCCACTCCATGCTTGAGTGCAAGTTCGGCATGAGCTGCATTTCCTACTTCCACGGTGATTGGGATATTCAAATGATGACGAACGATCTCCATCCACTTTAGGCCATCTTCTCCAATTCCTTCAAAAGAACCTGGCCGGGTACGTGGTTTCCAGATACCTGCACGGAAAAGCTGAGGAACCACGTTGGCTTCCTTCATGTCCAAACAGATTTTTTCGATTTGCTCTGGGCTTTCTGCAGAACAAGGACCTGCAATGATCAATGGGGTGGTCAATCCTAATCCCCAATCTTTGATTTGTTTGTGCGTTTTCATACGACTGAGCGTTTAAATAAAAAAGCCCGACTCTTTCGAATCGGGCTTTTGTGTTGTTTATGTTCTTTTAATTTTTGACTGGACAATACACAGCTCCGATTCGATTTTGGCTTCGAAAGTAAAAGTAAAAGAAAGTAAAATAGATCGCTGCTGTGATTAACATGCTGTAAATGTAAGCGCATGTTTTTTAAATGCAAAATTATTTTTTGGGCAAATGATTGAAGAATTGCTAAGAAAATGAGCTGTTATTTTTGAAAATTCTAAAATGGGGTATTTCAAATATTTGATTCAGAATTATATTCTTCAAAAAGATAATTTTTTAGAATAAAAGATTGAAAATAATTTCTAATAAAAATTAGCCTTTGCTCATTTAGGTAATTATAGATCGCTTAATCTTCTTTTTTGTTTGAGAAATGACCCCAAATCAATCTTTATCCAGAATTTCAGTTTGCTTTCGAATAGATTCCTGATGAAGTAAACCGAATATTTCTGCAATCAATTCAGGGTTGATGCCTAGTTTTTGTGCCCAATCTGGTCGGGTTTTTAGAATTTCTTGCCAACGCTCTAATTGGAGTACTGCCACATTGTTCAATTTCTTGTATTCGCCGATTTTCTCAATCAGTTCCATTCTCCGGTGAAGTGCCTCAAGCAAATCATGGTCAGCTTGGTCAATTTGCTGCCGAATGTCTTCCAATTGATTCAAAGCTTCAGATCCTTCGAAGTGAACTTTCCGGGTTTTGAGATGCTGAAGCATGACTTGGAGATCTGCAGGAGTCAACTGCTGAGCGGCATCGGTCCAAGCTTGATCGGGATTGATGTGTGATTCAATCATTAAGCCATCAAAATTCAAATCCAATGCTTTTTGAGCGATGACAGGAACCAAACTTCGTTTGCCAGCAATATGGCTAGGGTCATTGATCATCATCAATTCCGGAAATTGAGTCCGAAATTCAATGGGAATTTGCCACAATGGGGAGTTTCGATGAACAGTGTCCCGAAAATTACTGAACCCACGATGAACGACCGCCAAGTCATTAATTCCTGCTTTCATTATTCGCTCTACCGCTCCAATCCAAAGGCTTAGGTCAGGATTGACCGGATTTTTGATCATCACAGGAATATTGACTCCTTTCAGGCTTTCGGCAATTTCCTGAACAGTGAAAGGATTCACAGTTGACCGGGCTCCGATCCAAAAAATATCAATTCCCGCTTTCAATCCTTCTTCCACATGGGATGCAGATGCTACCTCAATCGCAAATTTTACAGGGTACTTTTGTTTGATTTCCTGAATCCAAGGCAAAGCGATTCCCCCTAGGCCTTCAAAGCTTCCCGGTCGGGTTCTAGGTTTCCACACACCACCTCGAATGATTGAAATTCCTTGTTGCACCAAGCCTTTCACAGTTTGCTCCAATTGCTCAGGAGTTTCTATGCTACAAGGACCAGCAATAATAAGTGGTTTTTGATATGAATTTTTATGGAAAATCGCCTTCAATTCTATTTGGGTTTATGTGGTTTTAAACCTTAGGACAAAGCCTTTGTTTTCAATTCAAATTTGGGGCAAATGTAAAGCAATTTGGGCTTACCATTATTCCCAACAAAATAGAAGTAGAAGCTGTTTTTTTGATATCTTTGCGACTTAATTTGCGCTTGATGGCCGTGAAACCCAAAATTTCTTTCGAAAACTTAGAGGTAGCCTTTGCTTCCAAGTCGGATGCGGAGCTGCGTAAAATGTACTTGATTTTCGCCACCCTAAACAATAATCTGATTTCTGATTTGGGGATTGGTTTGGCGAATTTGGCGTTCAAACTCAAACTCCCTGTAAAGGGAATCATGAAAAAGACCATGTTTGGTCATTTTTGCGGGGGAGAAACCATCGAAGAATCCATTTATGCATGCAATGAATTGGCAAAATATGGTGTTCAATCTATTCTTGATCTTTCGGTAGAAGGCAAAGGAACGGAAGAGAGCTTTGATCAGACTACTGAGGAGATTTACCAAACTATGGTTCATTCAGCTGAAAAGGATTACATGCCTTTTGGAGTGTTCAAAACCACTGGTTTGGGAGATTTTCACATCATGGAGAAAATTCAGGCGGGAGAAAAACTCAGCAAAGCTGAAGAAGAAGCTTTTGAGAGAATCCGTGGACGAGTAGATCGGTTGTGCAATACTGCTCATGACCTTGGCTTAAAAATATTGGTTGACGCAGAAGAATCCTGGTTTCAAGATGTCATCGATAATTTGGCCTATGAGGCCATGGAGAAGTATAATAAGGAACGATGCGTCGTGTATAATACCTATCAAATGTATCGTCATGATTCCTTGGGTAGGTTGAAGCGCGACTTTGAAAATGCTAAGAAAAAAGGCTATTTATTGGGGGCAAAGCCTGTGCGTGGGGCATACATGGAAAAGGAGCGGGAGCGGGCTGAAGAAATGGGTTATCCAGATCCTATACAACCTAATAAAGAAGCTACTGACCGGGATTACAATGCAGCTATCAGATTCTGTGTAGAAAATGGAATTTATCTAGTTTGTGCTTCTCACAATGAGAAGAGTAATATGGAATTGACAGAGTTGATGGATGAGTTTGGCTTGGAACCGAAAAACGATCATGTGTATTTCTCTCAGTTATACGGCATGAGCGACAACATTTCCTTCAATTTGGCAAAGGCAGGTTATCAGGTAGTAAAATATGTTCCTTACGGCCCTGTAGAAAAAGTAATGCCTTACCTGACTCGTCGGGCTGCAGAAAACACTTCGATTGCCGGACAAAGTAGCCGGGAATTTGAATTAGTGAGAAGGGAAATGCAACGGAGAAAAAGTAAGCAGTAGGCAGTTTGCAGTAGGCAGTTTTCAGTAGGCAATAGGCAGTGAGCGGCTTATGAGGTTGGTAAATAGATTAGATTTAAGTTATTGAATTATAAATAATTAGATAGATAAAATGCAAGTATTGAGCGAACAGGAAATTGAACGCAGAAAAGACCGGGAAGAGTTGATGCGATTGGGGATAAACCCTTATCCTGCAGAGGCTTTTCCAATCAATGTGACTGCGGAGGATATTCATCGGAATTATGAAAACCGAAAGAATGACTACAAAAATATTTCTATTGCAGGTCGCTTGATGAGCCGTCGAATTATGGGTTCAGCTTCTTTTGCTGAAATCCAAGATTCTACCGGAAGGCTTCAAATCTATGTTCGCCGAGATGATATCTGTCCTGAAGAGGATAAAACTCTATACAATACGGTTTTCAAAAAGCTTTTGGGAATTGGAGACTTCATTGGGGTCAAAGGCTACATTTTTACTACACAAACTGGTGAAATTTCACTTCATGTAACTGAATTGAAGGTTTTGTCTAAGGCTGTGAAGCCTTTGCCTGTTGTAAAGCGAGATGAGGAAGGAAATGTATATGATGGATTTACAGATCCCGAACTAAGATACAGACAGCGTTATGTGGATTTGACGGTTAATCCTGAAATCAAACAAACCTTTATTACCCGTTCAAAGATTATTTCCACCATGCGTCGCTATTTCGATGATCATGGATGGTTGGAAGTGGAAACTCCAATTCTTCAGGCTGTTCATGGTGGTGCCGCGGCTCGTCCGTTCCAAACGCACCACAACACCTTGGATATGCCACTTTTCCTTCGAATTGCGAATGAATTGTATCTCAAGCGCTTGATTGTAGGAGGTTTTGATGGAGTGTATGAGTTTGGAAAAATGTTCCGAAATGAAGGAATGGACCGAACCCACAATCCGGAATTCACCTCCATGGAGATCTATGTAGCCTATAAGGATTATGTGTGGATGATGGAAATGGTAGAGGAGTTGCTTGAGCAAGTTACCATCGCCATACACGGAGATACCAAAGTGAAGGTAGGTGAAAATGAGATTGACTTTGCGGGGCCTTATCGTCGTTTGACCATGTTTGATTCCATCAAGGAATATGCTGGGGTGGATGTTAGTCAAATGAATGAGGCAGAACTTCGGGAAGTATGTAAAAAGCTTGCCATTGAGGTGGATGACTCCATGGGAAAAGGAAAATTGATCGATGAGATCTTTGGAGCGAAGGTAGAAGCTCATTTGATTCAGCCTACTTACATCATCGATTATCCAATTGAAATGACGCCTCTAGCGAAAAAGCACCGAACTGAAGCTGGTTTGGTAGAGCGATTTGAGCTTTTTGTAAATGGAAAGGAAATAGCTAATGCCTATTCCGAGTTGAACGATCCAATCGATCAGCGGGAGCGTTTTGAAGATCAGCTGAAATTGGCTGAACGAGGAGATGATGAGGCGATGGCAATGGATGAGGATTTCTTGCGGGCATTAGAGTACGGAATGCCGCCAACATCTGGTCTAGGAATTGGTATTGACCGATTGACCATGCTGATGACGAATAATTCTACCATTCAGGAAGTTCTTTTCTTCCCTCAAATGCGACCTGAGAAAAAGGCGGTTGAGTTGACCGAAGAGGAGAAAATTATTTTCGATTTGTTGAGTAAAAATCATCCGGCAAATCTATTGGAAGTGAAAGAGCAGGCTGGTTTGAGCAATAAAAAATGGGATGTCTCTATGAAAGGTTTGACCAAGAAAGGCGTTGCAAAGGTTACCAAAGAAGGAGATACCCTAATCGTAGATTTGGTAGATTAATTTTAAAAAGTAACTCCAAATAATTTAACTATTCAAAAAAGGGATGAATGATCGGATTTCCGGTTATTCATCCCTTTTTTCTTGGGTGGAAGTTTCAATAAAAAGGGCTGACATCATAAGGATTAATGAGACAGCCCCTTCAGTTTCGATTTATTTCAGCTTTTCCTTAAAAAAGGCAATGGTTCGATCCCAAGCTAAATTTGCAGCTTTTTCGTCGTAGCGCGGAGTTGTATTGTTATGGAAACCGTGATTGACACCTTCATACATGTGCATCACGTATTCCACGCCATTTGCTTTTAGAGCTTCTTCATAAGCTGGCCAACCTGCATTCACACGCTCATCCAAGCTTGCATATTGAATCATTAATGGAGCTTTGATTTTTGCAGCCTCTTCAGCAGTAGGCTGTCCACCATAGAATGGAACCGAAGCTCCCAAATCAGGGATTCGAACAGCCATCATATTTGAAATCCATCCTCCAAAGCAGAAACCTACTACCCCCACATGTCCATTACAATCGGGATGATTTTTCAAGTATTCATAAGCGGCGATAAAATCCTCCAACATTTCTTCTCGGGTTCTTTTTCGCTGCATTTCACGTCCATCATCATCATTTCCTGGATATCCTCCCAAAGGCCAAAGTGCATCAGGAGCAATGGAAATAAATCCAGCAACGGCACATCTTCTTCCAACATCTTCGATATATGGATTGAGACCGCGATTTTCATGAACCACCACAATTCCTGGGGATTTTCCACCTCCAGCAGGTTTGGAAAGCAATCCGCGAATTTCACCACCACCTTTTGGGGAATTGTAAAAAACATAATCCGAGCTTTGCATGCGCTCATCATCTGGTTGTACGGTAGCAGTACTGATATAATCAGGCATCATGGTACTCATTAATGTAGCTAGGGTAATGCCTCCTACAGCATAGGCTGATAATTTTTCCATGAAGGTTCTTCGATCCAACTGATTATGGGCATAATAGTCGTAGAGATCATAAACCTCCTGAGGGATGTCTTCTTTGTTCAATTTTTTCATATCACAAAATTTTTTGTAGAAAATAGGATTATTTGGTGAGAATAGATACTTGCTATTGCTGTATGGAGAATTTTTGATTTTAAAGGTTCTGATTATCTGTGCTCTATCAAAAAAGAGTTTCTACAATAATTGTTTATGCCTGCCTGATTTTTCTTATTTTCAGGTGACAAACCCACCACTCTCTATGGAAGAGAAGAATTTTATAAAAAAGCTGAAGGACAGAACGAGCCGGGAAAGACAGACTTTCTTTCGGGTGACTTTTAATAATAATTCCCAGCTTTTGAAGATTGCCGATAATAAAGCCAACATCATCATTAGTATTAATGCTTTGGTGATTTCCTCAATGGTAGCTTTAATTGGTTATGGATCAGTTTCTAGGCAATTGGACATGCAGAATTTCTCCATGCTGGTTCCGATTATTTTGTTCGTCTTGATGTGTTTGATTTCTACGGTTTTAGCTGTTCAGGCAGCAAAACCAAAAATTGTAGGAAGATCAGATAATCAATCCCAAGAAAATCGATCACTAATATTTTTTGGATCGGTGACTCATTTTACCAAGGATGGGTATATCGAAAGTATTAAAAAAGCAATGGACTCCAAAGATGAAATCTTGGAGCAAATGTCCACCTCACTGTACTATCAAAGCATGGTTTTGAATCAAAAATACCGTTTGCTCAGCTATGCCTATTTGGTATTTATGGCTGGTTTGAGCATCGGGGTTATTGCTTTCTTAATTCAGTTGATTTACTGATAAGCTACCTAGAAGCTCTCCGAAAATTTATTCTTCTTTAAAGTCCATGCTGACGGAATTGATGCAATATCGGATTCCACCACGGTCGCTAGGTCCGTCTGGAAATCGATGCCCTAAGTGTCCACCGCATTTTCCGCAAAGAATTTCTTCCCGAATCATAAAGTGGGAATAATCCATTTGCACATCAATCGCATCCGGCCGTATTGGCTCTGTAAAACTTGGCCATCCGCATCCACTGTCATATTTCTTGGATGAATGAAAAATCTCATTACCACAAACCTTGCATTCGTAGATTCCGGTTTCATGATTGAGGTAGTATTCACCTGAAAAAGGTCTTTCTGTACCTTTCTCTATAAGAACATGGTAAGATTCAGGGTCCAACTTCTCTCGAAGTTCTATTTCTGTGAATTTTATTGGATAGACTTTTTTTTCTTTCTTTTTCATAATCCTGATTTTTGACTTTTCAGTCAGCATTGAATTAAGAGCTATTTTTCTCTCTTAATTAACCCAAGTATTAGCTAGAAGTTTACCTAGGTTTAAAAACCAAAGGATCCTTTGATTCTTCAAGAATGTCCTCTTTATTCATCAGCTGATAGCGGTATTTCCCTTTTGCATAAAGGGAAGCCTGATCTTTATAATGCTTACTGAAACGATTTCCACTTTGACCGGTAGGCAATACGGATAGGGACCTTTCCACATCCATAAAGTCAAGTAAAATCCTCATCGCAGGACCCGATGTCACATGGTAGATTCCCTCACTATTTAATTTGAAAGCAAGTTTATTAATTGATTCATCATTTGCTGGAATAGGGGATGTTCTCACATTGAATAACTTATCCAAAGGCTTTTTGCTTCCCAAAGGATGTGGATGCTCGGCCACAACGACTTTTTCCCAATACCAGGAATTTACATTTTTACCAAGTTGGGCTTCAAGTTCTTCTAATGTGATTTTGAGACTTTCCGCGAAAATCTCTGAAGCAGTTTCTTTTTCAGGTGTATCGATATTGTCCCACCAAGGATTTTCAAGATTTCTTACAAAAGGCAAATTCGATCGGATCATCATAAATGTGCCCAAATAATTCTCAAAAGTATCCTTTCCCAATTCATCCTCCATGGCAAGTCGTAGGGTATGGTATAGCCATTTATAATAAACCGTAGGAGCAATTGAGTTTAATTCATGGTTCCCATCCCAGTTTTCCAGCTTAGCTTTCACACTTTCTTTATCTCCGATATCAAAATCCGGGAGTTGTTGAAGCATAATTTTCGCGATCTGGGGATGATCTGAATTAATCACCTCCAACTGAACCGCTTTCAAAGCTTCTAATGTCCAGTCATTTTTTGAATTGATGGCGTCAGCAATTCTTTTCCAGCGTTCACCTGGATAATAATATCCAGGAAAAAATACGCCGTTTCTTAGAGTATCAGGCTGATTGTTAGCAGAGGCTACAAATCCAGTAGGAGGATTGATGCTCATGGGATTTTCGCTAAATGGATACCAACCTTGGGGCATAGTTTCGGGATCAGATCCATTCGCAAATATCTTAGAATAAACCTTCTCGGATCGAATAGGCAATTTGGCGGCAGCCCACCAAGCAATATTACCTAGACTATCTCCATACATGATATTTAATCCTGGTGCGTGGATTAATGCTGCTGCCTCTGCCACATCCTCCATATTTTTTGCATGGTTGATTTTATACATGGCCTCCAAGGCCTTGGTTGGTTCTTGGGTGTAGACCCACCAACTGCTCACAGGATTAGAAGTTAAAGCCTGGATTTCAGGAACTACAGGATTCATGACAGGTCCATGTATAGTTTCTTTTATCTCAAAGTCTACAGGTTCTTGTCCCTTTACTGCGATTTTTTCCTTACGGAAAGTAAAAGGGAGGAACTCTTCACCGAAGCGGTATTCATTGGGATTGTTGGGGTTCAATTCAACCTCGAAAAAATCCTGATCATCATTTTCAAACATGGTAAGCCCAACGCTGTGATGCTTACTGTGCCCAACCAAACCAAATGGAATTCCTGCCAGATGATTTCCATAGAAACTAAACCCGGGATATTCTAAATGAGCTTCATACCAAACCGAAGGGGAGGAGAATCCAATATGTGTGTCATTGGCAAAAATGACTTTACCACTTTTGGTTTTACTTCCAGAAATCACCCACCCATTTGATCCTTCCAAAAGAGGAACTGGTAATTTTTCCAAAAGACTAATCAAGCTTTCATTTTCAATTGTATCGGGATAAAAATTTGGAATAAAATGATGTTCGGGTAGTGTTTGAATGGAAAGCGCTTCAAGATATTCAGGACCTAATTTTCGACTCAATTGGGTCACCAATGGGTCAGTTTTTAAAGCCATGGCAAAGGTAAAGGACATATAACCTGTAATTGCATGGATGTCATTGATGGTAAACTCTCTCGGCTTTTCTCCAATTAGTGTGTACTCTACTGGCAAATTACCTTCTTGAATAAATTCATTTACACCAGCGATATAAGCCTCTGTGGCAGCTTTCCAAGGAGAATCAGGTTGGGTGTTCCATACTTCTGTAGAACTTAGCGCATGCTCTGGAATGCCCAAGGTTCTAAAAAATTGATCAATCTCCAGCAGGTCAGGCCCAAGAAATTCCGCCAAAGTTCCGGTACCCACTCTTCGCATCATCTCTAATTGAAAAAGTCTATCCTGAGCATGGAGATACCCGAATACTCGATAAGCATCGGTTTCATTAGCTGCATAAATATGGGGAATCCCATATTCATCAAAATAGGCGGTTGTTTCTTCCGAAAGCCCACTTATAGCTATTTCTCCTTTGTATTGAGGAGAATGATAAATGGTAAATATCAATATCCCGACTGTGAGGAGAATAATCAGGAAGCCTAAAAAGGCACCAAGTTTTTTCATAAAAGCATTCTATTGAATAATGACTAAATAAATAAAAATTAGACTGTTTCAGAAATTCCTAACGGTAATCTTCTATTGCCTGCAAAATAAGATTACAGGCAGTCCGAATTTCATCTTCAGTAATTGTCAGGGGAGGAGCAATTCGCATGGAATCATCGCAGAACAAGAACCAATCTGTAATCACTCCCAATTCGATAGCCCGGTCAATAATCGGTTTTAATACCTCAAAAGACTCGAATTCTACAGCCATCATCAGCCCTTTGTTTCGGATAGCTTTGATTTTGGGATGCTTCAACAATTCACGGAAAAGCTTTGCCTTCCCTTCAACCAGGCTGATCAAGTTTTCTTCTTGCAAAATTTGAATGGTGGCCAAAGAGGCTGCTGCACTGACTGGGTGTCCTCCAAAAGTGGTAATATGTCCTAGGAGCGGGTTATTTTTAAAAACAGCCATCATCTCCTGATTGGCAATGAAGGCTCCGATAGGCATTCCGCCACCCATACCTTTGGCACAAACCAAGATATTCGGCACGATCTCAAAATGCTCAAATGCCCAAAACTTGCCTGTTCGTCCAAAGCCAGCTTGTATTTCATCCAAAATCAAAAGAGCTCCTGTTTCATCACATCGCTTTCGCAAAGCCTGAAAATATTCCTTACAAGCTACTCGGATACCTGCTTCGCCTTGAATAGTTTCGACTACAATCGCAGCAGTCTTTTCATTGATCAATTCTAAATCAGAAAATGATCCATAGGTGATATGACTTACACCTGGAACTAGAGGGCGGTAGGCGCGTTTGAAAATTTCATTGCCTCCTATACTCAAAGCGCCCTGAGAACTGCCATGATAGGCATTCACACAGGAAATAATTTCTGCTCTTCCAGTATAACGCTTGGCTAGTTTCAAAGCGCCTTCTATCGCTTCTGAGCCACTATTTACCAGATATACATTGTCTAGTTTTTTGGGGAGGGTATCGCAAAGAGCTTTTGCGAGGAGGGTTTGAGGGCTTTGAACATATTCCCCATACACCATCAGATGCAGGTAATGATCCAATTGATGTCGGATGGCTTCCAATACTTTGGGATGACGATGTCCCACATTGCTGACACCGATTCCAGAGATTAAATCCATGTATTTCTCGCCATTCGGGCCATAGAGGTAGACTCCTTCTGCTTTTTCCACTTCAATTAAAAGTGGGAAATCTGTGGTTTGAGCTAGATGAGAAAGGAAAAGTTGACGATGATTCATGCTTTAGAAACTTCTAAAACGGTAAAAAATTCCCAAAGGAAGCTTTTTGTGAAAAGAATCTTCCAGATATAATTCTCCATGCTCAGCATTTTGAACGTTATTAAAATTCGATTGAATCAAGTTAACTGCGATCAAGGAGGAAAAACTCAAGGAATACATATTCAAGAGAAGAAAATGCTCCTTTGGATCCAGAATTTCAGCACATACTTTTAACATTTCATTTATTTGCTCTTCAAGAACCCACTTTTCTCCATCTGGACCACGGCCATAAGCAGGAGGATCTAAAATTATTCCTTGATAGAAATTTCCTCTTCTAGCTTCCCGTTTGATGAATTTCATGGCATCATCCACAATCCATCGGATTCCATCCAAATTGGAAGCCTCCATATTATGTCGCGACCAGGTCACTACCTGTTTGACAGCATCCAAGTGGGTAACCTCTGCTCCGGCGGCTCTTGCCGCTACGGAAGCTGCACCTGTGTAGGCAAAGAGGTTCAAAACTTTAGGTTTGTTACCCGGGAAATTTCGAATCGTCTGATAGATATAATCCCAGTTTACAGCCTGTTCGGGGAATAAGCCAATGTGCTTGAAAGATGTCTGGGCTAGGTTTAGTTTCATGTTTAGACCTGCCTGATTCTCATAAGAAATCTGCCAATTATGTGGCATTTTCTTAAGCTGCTCCCATCGCCCTTTCTCAGGGTTATTCTTTTCTTTTGCAAAGTGAGCATGCGCCCTCTTTCTCCATTCTGATTCTGAAAGGGATTTATCCCAGATAGCTTGAGGTTCGGGTCTACTGATAATGAATTCACCAAAACGCTCGAGTTTTTCAAAGCCCCCGGTATCAATCAGTTCGTAATCTTTCCAAAGCCCTGGGCTCAGTGACAGAATGCTCTCTTTCATCTTTTAAAATTATAGCTCCAAAAATAAGGGATTTAGAGGAGTTCCTTAGAGCACATGGACTTTTGTCTGATTTGGATAGGGGCACAGGAGGCATTTCTTGCTTCTTCTTCAATTAAAATCTAAAAAAATATGCCATTGGTTATCAGGATTCTGAAGAAAAGTAGGGGGATAAAAACTCGAGGCATGGAGGTATTTTAAGACAGAAATTGTATTTTTCACCTCCTTGTTAAAATGCATTTCTTTATATAATCCTTTCATTTGATTCATGTCAAAAAAATTTATTGATGTAGAAAAGGCGATACATTCCAAAAATCCAAAATTGCTTAAATGGATGCCTGGGTTTGTCTTGTCATACATTAAAAATGTGACTCATGAATCTTGGATGAATTCCATCATGGAGCGAATTGGAGATCTGAAAGGATTGGATTTTGTAAATGCTTTGGTGAAGGAGTTTGAACTAGACATTCGACTCGAAGGAGCTGAAAAAATTCCAAAGAAAGGGGGCGTAATCATTGCAGCAAATCACCCTTTAGGAGGAATGGATGGCATTGCACTTATGCATGCAATCGGCAAAATTCGGCCGGATATCCGCTTTTTGGTCAATGATCTCCTGATGACCTTTGATAATTTTGACCCGCTTTTTGTGCCGGTCAACAAGCATGGAAGAAACTCCATGGAAACCTTGAATAAAATTGAGGATGCTTACTCGGGGGATTACGTGGTATTAATTTTTCCTGCAGGATTAGTGTCTCGAAAATCAAATCAGGGCATTCGCGATTTGACTTGGAGAAAGAGTTTTGTAACCAAAGCCAAGAAATACAAGAAGGACATTATCCTATGTTTCATTGAAGGTAGAAATTCAAATTTCTTTTACAATTTGGCCAATTGGCGTAAAAAACTGGGGATAAAGGCTAATTTAGAGATGTTTTATTTGGCCGATGAAATGTATAAGCAGCGCGGCCATCAGGTGACTATTCGATTGGGAGAGGTGATTAGCCCTGACCAATTGACCCATGAGAAATCAGAAATCAAATGGGCGGAGTATTTGAAAAATAAGGTGTATGAAATCGGATCTGAAAATGGATAAAGAAGAAGCGATCATCCCGGCAGTGGATCGGGAATTGTTGAAGTCTGAATTGACGCCTGAACGTTTTCTTCGTTACACAAATAATGGTAATAATCTAGTTTACTTGGTCAATCACCACAATTCTCCCAATGTGGTAAGGGAGGTAGGCCGTTTGAGGGAACTGACTTTTAGAGCTGCTGGTGGAGGTACAGGCTTGAGTTTGGATTTGGATGATAATGATACTTGTCCAAATTGCTATGAGCAGCTGATTACCTGGAATCCAGAAGATGAGGAAATCGTGGCAGGCTACCGACTTATTCATTGTAAAAATGCCATTGATCAGGATGGGAAAATCAATTTATCAACGGTTCACCTTTTTGAATTTTCTGAAGAATTCGTCAAAGATTATTTGCCATACACCATTGAGCTGGGAAGATCCTTTGTCCAGCCTAAATACCAGCCGAGTATAGACAATAGAAAAGGGATTTTTAGCTTAGATAACTTATGGGATGGGTTAGGAGCTGTGGTTCTACTTCATCCTGATGTTAAGTACCTCTTTGGGAAAGTCACCATGTATCCGCACTATAATAGAGAAGCGAGGGATTTGTTATTGGTTTTTCTAAACCATTATTTCCCCGATAATCGGAATTTAGTTGAGCCTAGGGCTGAGTTGAAATTGAATTACGAAACAGCTGTTGGTACTGGTCCAAATCCGTTTGAAGGAATGGATTACAAGGAAGGCTATAAATTACTGAATTCACGAGTTCGAGCCTATGGTGAAAACATTCCTCCATTGATTAATACCTACATGAATCTTTCTCCAAGCATGATGACTTTTGGGACTGCTTTGAATGATGAATTTGGAGAGGTGGAGGAGACCGGGATTTTGATCACCTTGGAGGATATTTATGAATCCAAAAAGCATAGGCACATGGATACTTTTGAAAGGGATCGGGTTTTTGGTTCAAGAGATGTCTGAAATACACACTGCTCTGATCGTCGGAGCAACAACAAATCCTTCCCGTTACGCTTTCATGGCTGCTCGCATGTTTGATGAACGAGGAATTCCCTTCATACCAATCGGAATCAAAAAAGGGGAGGTATTTGGACAAGAGATTTTAGATCTTCGATCCAAGCCCGAGTTGAAGGGAATCCATACCATTACTCTTTATATCGGCCCACAGCATCAGGAGGAATGGATTGAATATTTGATTGGTCTGAAACCCAAGCGCATTATTTTTAATCCAGGTACAGAAAATATGGATTTCGCCAACAGGGCAAAAAAAGAAGGGATCGAGGTTCTTTTTGCCTGTAATCTGGTGATGCTCAGCACGGGTCAGTTCTGATTTTTCCTTTTTTGTTTTATTAATTTTCTAGAAAAATCAGATCTATCAAACCTAGATTTTAATAAGTGCTGAAAAAGCTGAAAAATTGCAAAAAAGCCTTTTTCAACCCTGATTTTTTACTCGGTCAACTCACATTTTTTGCTTATCTTGCCGAATCATTTGAAAATTTAAAAATCACCGACTGAGGCCCTTTTGAAGGGTTTTTTTCTAAGAAATATGAGCGACGAAAAACCGAAAAATCCGGCTGAGTACGGGGCCGGGAATATCCAAATTTTAGAGGGATTAGAAGCTGTACGAAAAAGACCTGCTATGTATATCGGGGATGTGGGCATCAAAGGGCTCCATCACCTGATTTGGGAAGTAGTCGACAACTCCGTCGATGAAGCTCTTGCAGGTCATTGCGATACCATTCATGTGACTGTTCATGAGGATAATTCCATTACTGTTGAAGACAACGGTCGTGGTATTCCTACAGACATTCACCCAAAAGAAAAGAAATCAGCCCTAGAAGTTGTGCTTACTGTACTTCATGCAGGGGGTAAATTTGATAAAGACACCTATAAAGTTTCCGGAGGTCTTCATGGTGTAGGGGTTTCCTGTGTGAATGCTCTTTCTACTGATTTGAAAGCAACAGTTCACCGAAATGGGGTCATTACAGAGCAAGAATTTAAGATTGGTGTTCCTCAGTATGCTGCCCGGCAAATTGGAAAAACTGATAAGCGTGGAACGATCATTCATTTCAAACCTGATGCTTCCATTTTTACGGTTACGGAATTCAAATATGAAACCATTGCCAACCGACTTCGGGAAATGGCTTACCTCAATGCGGGTATTCGGATTTTCTTGACTGACCTACGGGAAATTGAAGAAGATGGAAAGCCTAAATCCGATGAATTTTATTCAGAGGGAGGATTGGTAGAATTCGTGCAGTATTTGGATGAGACCAAAGAAAAAATCATTGATGAACCGATCTATATCGAATCCTTAGATCAGGAAGTACCGGTTCAGGTTGCGATGAGCTATAACAGTTCCTATTCGGAAAATGTGGTTTCCTATGTCAATACCATCAATACCTATGAAGGAGGAACTCACGTAACCGGTTTCCGAAGAGCTTTGACAAGAACTTTAAAGTCTTATGCCGATAAATCCGGCATGTTGGACAAGTTGAAGATTGAGGTTTCTGGTGATGATTTTCGGGAAGGATTGACTGCTGTTATTTCAGTGAAGGTTGCAGAACCTCAATTTGAAGGTCAGACCAAAACCAAATTAGGTAACTCTGAAGTTGTGGGAGCAGTTGACTCTGCTGTTTCAGAGACTTTACAATTTTGGCTAGAAGAGCATCCGAAAGAGGCAAAGACCATTGTGGGTAAAGTTATTTTGGCTGCTCAGGCAAGACATGCTGCAAGAAAAGCCCGTGAAATGGTTCAGCGAAAGAACGTTTTGGGCGGTGGAGGTCTTCCTGGTAAGCTTGCCGATTGTGCCAATAGTGATCCTGCAGTTTGCGAACTATACTTGGTGGAGGGTGACTCTGCAGGTGGTTCAGCTAAGCAAGGACGAGATCGGGATTTTCAGGCTATTCTTCCTTTGAAAGGAAAAATCTTGAACGTGGAAAAGGCTCACGAACACAAGATTTATGACAATGATGAGATCAAGAATATCTTGACCGCCTTGGGTGTCAAGTTTGGTACAGCTAATGATGACAAGGAGCTTGATCTATCTGGACTGCGCTATCACAAAATCATCATCATGACTGACGCCGATATTGACGGTTCTCACATTCGAACATTGATTTTGACGCTATTCTTCCGATACATGCGTGCCTTGATAGAGAAAGGTTATGTTTATATCGCACTTCCTCCTTTGTATTTGTTGAAGAGAGGAAAAGATGAACGCTATTGCTGGACTGAAGAGGAGAGAAAGCAATTGATCTCTGAAATGGCGAAAGATGGTAAAGAGGATAGCGTAAATATTCAGCGTTACAAGGGTCTTGGAGAAATGAACCCTGAGCAACTTTGGACTACAACCATGGATCCAAATGCTCGTACTATCAAACAAGTAACTATTGAATCTGCGGCGGAAGCGGATCACCTATTCAGTATGCTGATGGGAGATGAGGTGGCTCCAAGGAGGGAGTTTATCGAACGAAACGCCAAATACGCCAAGATCGATACTTAAAACTATCAAAAGGGCTTTCAAGCCCTTTTTTTGATCGGTAATCGGTGAATTTGAATCTTCTAAAAATGCTATTTACAGGCAATTGGAATTAAGATTATGAAACAGGGAATTAGAGAACGTTTTGAATCAGTCATTCAACAAAGTGACTTGATTAGCCGGGATTTGAGTTGGTTGAAATTTAATGATCGGGTTTTGGATCAATCCAAAAAAGAACACCGTTCAATATTCGAGAAACTTAAATTTCTGGCTATCACTGCCTCCAACTTGGATGAGTTTTTTATGATCCGGGTAGGTTCCTTGTACAATTATCTGGATTATGAAAAAGAGCGAGTTGACTATTCGGGACTTCGTGAGGAGCCCTTTAAGTCAACCTTGATGGAAGAGTGTCAGAAATTTCATGATGCTCAACACACACATTTTACGGAGAATATTTTACCAAAGCTTCCTGAAGAGGGTATTACCCTTTGTAATATTTCCAAACTGACTGAGGCTGAACAAAAGAAAGTAAAGCAATATTTCGAGCGGGCTATTTATCCAATGCTTACTCCGATGGTCTATGATGGCTATCGAACCTTCCCGATCCTGATGAATAAGCTACTCATTTTTGGAGTGGTGACAACTAGTCCAGGAGAGCGTAAGGATATGCGAAAACTTTCTTTTGTACAGATTCCAGCTAATATTCCACGCTTTTTTGAGATAGAACGAGCTAACTCCCTCATGTTGATCCCTATTGAGGAAGTCATTCGGGAGCATATCGTTTCGCTCTTTAGAAATGTCGATATTCAGTCCATCAGTCTTTTCCGAATTACCCGAAATGGGGATTTCACTCTAGAGGAAACCGAGGATATGGATGCCAATTTCCTTGAAGAGGTGAAGCGTAAACTCATGGAGCGAAAGACGGGGCGCGTAGTTCGGATCGAAATAGAGGAGGGCTATAGTAAGTGGATGCTCAACTCTCTATTGGAGCGCTGGAAGTTGAAGTCTGATTCTGTTTTCCATGTAAAGCGTCAAAGTATGATTGACTTTACTGGGCTGTGGCAAATTGTGGGAAATAAGCGTTTTAAAGACAAACTTCCTCAAATGCCGGATCCGGTAAAGCCACTTTCCTATCAAGAAGAGGGCGAGGTAGAGATATTTGATGTGCTACAGGAAAAGGATATTTTGTTGCATCATCCTTATAATAACATCGATTCAATCCTAGATCTGATTGAAAAAGCTGCCGATGATCCTGGAGTCATGGCTATCAAAATGACCATTTATCGACTTGCAAAGGAAAGTCGGATTACTAGAGCTCTTCTTAGGGCTGCTGAAAATGGAAAGCACGTATCCGTGCTTTTCGAAGTGAAAGCGCGCTTTGATGAGGAGAATAATATTAGAGAGGCGAAAAAACTTCAAAAGGCTGGTTGCTTTGTGATTTATGGAATCACTCATTTGAAAACTCATACTAAACTTCTTTTGATTGTGAAGAAGGATGGGGATGAAATCACCCGATTTGTTCACCTTGGTTCAGGTAATTATAATGAGGATACAGCTAGATTGTACACGGATATAGGTTTGCTGACTACGAATGAGGTTTTAGCAAATGATGTATCTGAGTTCTTCAATGTAATTACAGGGCACTCTATGCCTACCACTTACCAAAATTTGATTACGGCACCCCGAGATATGCGAAATCAATTGATCGCATACATTGAGCAGGAAGCAGAAAATGCGAGAAATGGTTTGCCAGCTGGGATTTTTATCAAAGTGAATTCTCTAGAAGATTCTGAGACAATCTATGCTTTGTATAGAGCATCTCAGTCTGGAGTTACCATCAAGTTGATTGTGCGGGGAATTTGCTGTTTACGTCCGGGTAGGGAAGGTCTTTCTGAAAATATTGAGGTGATTTCAATCGTGGGGGACTTTTTGGAGCATTCTCGTATTTATCATTTCCATAATAATGGAGATACCAGGACCTACGCAGGAAGTGCTGATATGATGGTTAGAAGTTTTGACAAGCGATTAGAAAGTTTGTTCAAGGTGGAGGCACCACTTTTGGAAAAGCAATTGATGAATATTCTGGCGTACAACCTGAAGGATAATTTCAATGCCTATGTCATGCAAGAGGATGGAACTTATGTTGCTAAGCATCCTGTAGGAGACGAACCGGTATTCAATGTGCACAAGGAGTTTTTCAATTTGGATCCAGAAAAAGTTATGGAGGTTCAATTGATGCCCAGCTAATGAAAACCAATTCAAAACAAATTAAAAGGCTACACTTTTCGAGGTGTGGCTTTTCTTTTACATTTTGGTATAGTGTCCTTTTTGGAGTCGCTTTCTGACTCTGAAATAGTTGATAATCCCAACGATCAAAAAGATAATGCTTAAGGCAAAAGCCAGGTATCCAAAATTCCGTATGTGGTTTAAGCCTTTCACCTGAAATAGCGCTGTTCCACTGACCAAGAAATAAAGAGAGGTACGAATGTATGACAATAAGGTCCGGTCATTGGCTAGTGTAGTTCGCTGACGAGCCAAAAAATCTCTTACTATCAGGTCATTTTCAGTATCCTTTTCCATATTTTTAGCAATCAATTAATTTTCAAGAAGATAAATTTTATGAAAAGATTTGTAGCGATTTTGATTTTCACTTTTGTATCTGGGGTGACTTTAGCGCAAGAAGCAGGGAAAGATACAACATTTTGGTTGAAGGAAATTGGAGGCGGTTTGAATTTCAACCAAGGTTCATTCAGTAGTAACTGGACCGGTGGTGGTGTGAATTCCATTGCTCTGGGGATGTATTTGAACGGTCGGGCAAATTATGCTAAGGATAAGTGGACTTGGGATAATACCCTGGATATGATTTATGGGGTTGTGAAAAATCAAGGCGAGGATACCCGTAAATCCAATGACCGTATTTTCTTGGATTCGAAGGTTGGTTACAATATTGGTAAGCACTGGAATGTATTTACTTCTATCAACTTTCTAAGCCAGTTTGCTCCCGGTTACGATTTTTCTGATGGGAATAGAACCCTGATTTCGAAATTTGCCAACCCGGCCTATTTGATGTCTTCTTGGGGTTTGGAATACAAGCCGAATGATGAGTTTATGCTTCGTCTTTCACCTTTTTCTCCTCGATTCACTTTTGTGACTGATACGGAGTTGTATTTGACGGTTCCTGAGAATTATGGTGTGCCGATTGGTGATAAGGTTCGTTCTGAATGGTTGGCTTTCAGTTCACTTCTGGAATGGAATAAGAAATTGTCTGAAAATGTAAGTCTACTCATCAGACATCAACTTTATGCTAATTATGAAACCTTCTCTTTCAAATCAATTGACCAGCGTTTAGATGTAGCTTTAACAGCAAAGGTCTCCGACTTGATTCAGGTTTCTTTGACCAGTTTGAGTATTTATGATTTGGATCAGGACGAAAAAATCCAATTTAGCCAAGGCCTTGCTTTGGGAATTGCATTCAAACGCAGTACGTTTCCTAAGGAATAAATAAATTTTAACAAATTTTTATTTTGTATTTTGATTTGAAAAGAATTGTATTATTTTTGAAATCATTGTGGTAGTTAAATAATAGTTGGTTTAGTTTTCAAATAAAGGGCAGGGGATTTTCTCCTGCTTTTTTATTGCCCATATTTGAATTATTCAATTTTTTACTAACCAAAATCCAATAAAAGTCATTCCTTCTTATTTTCTGAAATTTGGAGATTTGTATTTTCCCAAGATTAAAAGTTTTGACCGAATTGGGGATTGAAACAAAAAAAGCCCAGACAATTGTCTGAGCTTTGGTACAGGCGGAAGGATTCGAACCCTCAACCCTCGGAGCCGAAATCCGATATTCTATCCAGTTGAACTACGCCTGCATTTATTATTAGCCTTTCAGTACAGCCTGTACTTTTTCGGCGGCTTCTTTCAAAGTAATCGCAGAGAATACTTTCAATCCTGACTCGTCAATGATTTTAGCACCTTCTTCTGCGTTGGTTCCTTGCAATCTTACGATAATTGGAACGCGAATATCGCCAATTGATTTGTAAGCTTCAACAACCCCACTTGCAATTCTATCACATCTCACAATCCCACCAAATACGTTGATCAAAATGGCTTTAACATTTGGATCTTGAAGGATAATACGGAAACCAGCTTCTACAGTAGTTGCATTTGCTCCTCCACCTACATCTAGGAAGTTAGCAGGCTCACCACCGGACAATTTGATCATGTCCATAGTTGCCATAGCTAAACCAGCACCATTCACCATGCAACCTACGTTTCCGTCAAGTTTTACATAGTTAAGACCGGATTTTCCAGCTTCTACTTCCAAAGGATCCTCTTCGGTGATGTCTCTTAGCTCAGCCAAGTCTTTGTGTCTGTACAAGGCATTGTCATCCAAGTTTACTTTAGCATCAACAGCTAGAATCTTATCGTCAGAAGTCTTAAGAACTGGGTTGATTTCAAATTGAGATGAATCGGTAGCTTCATACGCTTTGTAAAGAGCGGCAATAAATTTAACCATCTCTTTGAAAGCATTTCCTGAAAGACCAAGTTTGAAAGCTACTTTACGAACTTGGAAGCCTTGCAAACCAACTTTAGGGTCGATCCACTCCTTGATGATTTTCTCTGGGCTTTTTTCAGCAACCTCTTCGATATCCATACCACCTTCGGTAGATGCCATGATGACATTGCAACCTTTAGCGCGGTCTAGTAGGATTGAGAGGTAATATTCTTTTGGTTCGGAATCACCTGGATAGTATACATCCTCAGCAATCAAAACCTTGTTTACTTTTTTCCCTTCAGGACCTGTTTGATGAGTTACTAGGGTGCCACCCAAAATATTTCGGGCTTTCTCACTTACCTCTTCCAACTTTTTGGCCAAAACCACACCGTTAGACCCGGTTTCTTGGATTTTACCTTTTCCTCGTCCTCCGGCGTGAATTTGAGCTTTCACTACGTACCAGGAAGTACCGGTTTCTGCATTTAGTTTTACTGCTGCTTCATGTGCAGCTTCTGGTGTGTCAGCTACGATTCCTTGTTGAACCCGTACACCATAACCTTTCAATACTTCTTTTGCCTGATACTCGTGTATGTTCATTGCTCAAAATTTTTGGCGAAGTTAAGCCCTTCCTTTTTATAAATCAAACCTACAAAAAGCCTTTTTTATGAAAAAAAAGCCCTTTATTTCGATTTTCCAGTTAAAATTGGAAAGTCTATTTCATTTGATTGCAATCTAGTATGCTGACAGCCAGAGAGATTCATAAGTCCTACGGAAGCCTTCATGTTTTGAAAGGAGTAAATCTGGAAATATCCCAATCTGAGATAGTGTCCATTGTGGGCTCCTCAGGTGCAGGAAAAAGTACCTTGCTCCATATTCTTGGAACTTTGGACCAACCTGACTCTGGTCAGGTGCTTGTTGATGGCGTGGATCTTTTCGGAATGAAACGGGAAAAGTTGGCTGGATTTCGGAATCAGCAAATCGGGTTCATTTTTCAATTTCACAATCTTTTGCCGGAATTTACAGCCTTAGAAAATATCCAAATTCCTGGATTTATTCAGGGAACAGCTGAAGAAAAACTAAAAAAGCGTGCTCTTGATTTAGCTGAATTATTGGGGATTTCCCACCGATTGGATCATAAACCTTCTGGCCTATCGGGAGGAGAGCAGCAAAGAGTCGCAGTTGCCCGGGCTTTAATTAACGATCCCAAAATTGTTTTTGCAGATGAGCCCAGCGGAAACCTTGATACAAAAAATGCTCACCAACTCCATGAGTTGTTTTTTAAGCTTAGGGATGAATTGGGGCAGGCTTTCGTCATTGTAACTCACAATGAGGAACTCGCTCAAATGGCTGACCGGAAACTCGAGATGAAGGATGGAGTGATGGTGTGATTTATTTCTGAATCTGATTCAGCATGCTTTGTATGTGCGCTTTCGATTCAAACATATCCTGAAATACACCAACGATTTTTAATTCCGAGTCGATTAAATAGGTGATGCGTTTAGGCATTTTGATCAAGGGGATCAAGGCATCATAAGCTTTACATACCTTGCCGCTCTCATCAGAAAGCAGTTCAAAAGGCAGTCGGTGCGCTTTTTTGAATTTTTCGTGAGTTTCCAAATTATCCCGACTGATTCCATAAACAGGGACATCCAAATTTCGGAATGCTTCAAATTGATCTCTGAATTCGCAAGCTTCAGCTGTACAACCCGGAGTAAAATCTTTTGGGTAGAAATAAAGAATGAAAGTTTTCCCAGCTAAATCCTGATGTAAATTCAATTCCAATCCAGCCGTTCCCTTCAAGCTGAAATCCGGTGCTTTTGTTCCAATTTTTAATGCCATAAAGCCAAAACAAGAATTTTTGTCAAAAGTTAGACAAAATTGAAAATTGAGGAAAATCGAAACTTTCCACGAACTTTGCGTGGATCATGTTTTACCCTAAGTTTATTCACCCTTGAAATTATCAGGAGTTCAATCCATGCTTTTGGCGGGGATATTTTTTGCCCTGATGAATGTATCAGTCAAGTTTATACCTCATATCCCCGCGATTGAGATTATTCTTTTTCGCTCTCTTTTCAGTCTGATTTTCAGTTTTATCGTGCTTCGAAAGCAACATGTGCCCGTTTTTGGGAATAATAAACTTCTATTAATTATTCGTGGGATAGTGGGATCGATTGGACTGATTTCATTTTTCTATACTCTTCAAAAAATCCCCTTGGCAAGTGCTGTTACCATCCAATATCTATCGCCCATTTTCACCACCATCTTGGGGATTTTCATCGTGAAGGAAAAGGTGAAACCTATTCAATTTATCTATTTCGGACTTTCTTTTGTGGGGGTTTTGGTAATACAAGGTTTTGATCCTAGGGTAAATTTACTTTACGCTTCTATTGGAATTGTTTCCGCATTGTTTTCAGGGATGGCCTACAATGTGATCCGAAAATTGAAGACTTCAGAACATCCGCTCGTCATTATTTTTTACTTCCCTCTAGTGACTATGCCTATAGCAACCATTTTTAGCTATTTTTCTTGGGTTCAGCCGGAAGGAGTGGATTGGTTATTGTTGCTTTGGATCGGGATATGTACACAAGCAGCCCAGTATTTTATGACGGTAGCCTACCAAAAATCGAATGTTTCCAAGGTTTCTAGCCTGAGTTATTTGGGGATTGTTTATGCACTAGTTTTTGGTTTTATCCTGTTTGGGGAAACTTTCGAATTGGCTTCGTACCTTGGGATGGGGTTAGTGCTGTTGGGAATTTTATTGAATTTGAGAGAAAAATAAATGGAATGGTTACAAAATGGTGGGTTGTTACGACTAAGGAAAAAGCATAGTACTATGAGCCCTAAGCAATTTTCATACATTGCCTTTATTGTGGCAATAGCATTCTTGATTTTTTCTTGTAACAAGGAGGTTGAAGGTCCTGGTGGTGGAGCTTCATTCGATTGTAATCAATTAAGCTACGCAGATACCATTTATTATATCAGTGCAACTCAATCGGTTTTGGTGAGCCCTCAGAATAATCTTGAAGGTGAAGGAACATTTGAAGTTTCTCCGGAAGGGCTTGCCATTGACCCCAATACCGGTGTTATAGATGTGAATGCAAGTGAAACAGGTCTTAAATATAAAATCACTTTTATACCCAACGGATCAACTCAGGCATGCGAGACTTTTGTTACCATAGGTGGGGTTAATTATTTAGACGGCATTTATGTTTTGGATCAAAATGAAACCCTTGCTGGTCCAGTTTACAATGGAGTTCCTGGTCTTCCTTTACCATGTCCGGATGATGATTCTGATGATGGAAGTGATGATAATAGTTGTGATTTTGATGTAGAAAACCCTACTGGGCAATTGTTGGAAGATTTAGGTTTTGAAATTTCCAGTAAGGGTGTTTTTGACTTATTGGAAACAGTAGAAAACGGGACCTTTGGATCTGTACCAGTAAATGGAGAATCTCTAGATGTGGAACTATATTATCAATTGCCCGATTTGAGTGCGAATGCCCTAAATTCTATTCCATTGCGCTTTTTTTATTATGAAACAGTAGCAGATATTCCTCAAGCTCTTTTGGATGATATAGAGGAAAAAAGTGACCTAATCAATGAAAGTAGGTCGGGAAATTCTTTTAATTTCAGGGTGTTGAATGAAACCAGGCCTCGAAGATCCCCAAGACCGCCTTTTATAGTAATCGTTGCTAGATTGGAGTAGGGGCCTTAATAGCTCCTTCTGTGTTCAAATCTATTCTTCAAATATTTTTTTGCATTCTATTATTTCTTCCTTTTGGAGCCATAGGCCAATCAGTAAAAAATCTTATTCGAAAAGCAGACTCTCTCTATAACTTGCCCTATCCCCAAGAGGAGGATGATTTACTCGCAATAGAAATTTACAAGCAAGTATTGGCTGAAGTTCCAGACAGCGCTCAAGCAAGGGCTTTTGTTCGAGCTTCGGAGAATCTTGGTAGTTTGTTACTCCTATATAATCAACAGCAAGAGGCGGCGAACTCTTATAGAAAAGCCATCAATTATGCCAAGGTTTTTGGGCTTGCAGACAGCTCAGTTTATAATTCAAATTTATTCTTAGGGGAAGTTCTTTTTAGAATGAGTCGATTGGACTCTGCTATTTTACACCTGAAGGAGGCTGAACGTATTCAGCAAAATCTGGGAGCTTCTGCTTTGCCGGAGCGATTGTTCAATGCCTTAGGTGTCTATTATTTTGAAACAGGAAATTACCTTCAGAGCATTACCTATTTTACTCAAGCCGAAACCTATTTAGAAGGGGGAGATCCTGATTATATTCAATATGCTCGGTATAGCTTTTTAAGCAATAAAGCCTCCGCACTCTATCATTTGAAGGAATATGATAGCGCTCGAAGCATCTATTTTCAATTATTGGACTGGAATATTAATACCAACCAAATCCGGATCAATTTGGCAAATACTTTTTTGAAGGAAAATCGGGGAGAAGAGGCCTTGACGGTCTTAAGTCAAATTCAAAATCCTGGTGAAGGAAATCAACTTTCTTTCTTAAACCTTATGGCTAAAGCTTATTTACAGACAAATGCTTTAAAAAAAGCGGATAGCCTTTTAGTTCTTACGGAGCAAACCCTGGATAGCCTTGGAATTCCTCAAAAGAATTATCAAAGAGGGATCTATTTCCAAAATAAGGGCAACTACTATAGATTATTGAATCAGGAAAAAGAGGCACTTAATTACTTTCATCAAGCGGTTGTAGAACTCCATCCCGAATTTAGTTCTGAGGATTATTTTTCTAACCCCTCAGATCTATCGTTGGGAATGGCTTCCATTTCACTCTTTGAGAATTTGGTCGCCAAAGCGGAAACGGCATGGCTAATATTTCAAAAGGAAGAAGACCAATCATATTATTCCCTTGGTAAGGACACTTACCAAGTTGCCTTTTCTTTGGCAGACTACCTTTCTTCCAATTTTGATAATGATGAAGCCCGAATTTTCTTAGGGGATCAGGTTATCGAGGCTTATAAAAATGCAATCGCTAATCTTTTCACTTTTTATTCAAAAAGTGCTGAGATTGAGTATAAAAATCAGGCTTTTATCTTGGCAGAACAAAGTAAATCAAGTGCTTTGAGGTTGGGAGTGCTTGAAAATAAACTAAAAGAAAATTCAGGTGTTCCTAGAGAGCTTTTAGCAACAGAAAAAGAACTTCAGCAACGACTAGCTATAAACTATAGAAAGCAATATGAGTCTCAAGACCCCTCTGAAATAGAGGGATTAAAAGAAGAGTTTAATGGCTTGCAGATTGAGCTTTCCCGAACAAGAGATAAAATCAAAACATTTTATCCGCAAGCTGCAATAAGGACGGAAATTAAATTGGAGTCAATTCAAGAACAATTACCAGATGAGGCAATTCTTTTTTCAATTTTTGAAGGAAATGACCAACTCAACCTTTTTGTGCTTGATGAATCCGGCTTGGATTGGCACATGATTCCATGGGGAGAGACAGAAAGAAAGTCAATTCAAGATTGGAAAAATAAACTTCGGACTTGGAGGGCAGGTCTTCCATATAAAAGGCCTGAAATTCTTTCTGAACTAAGTGAAAGCTTCTTTTTGGATATCGAATGGGAAAGAAAAAGCGTCTTAATGATTATTCCTCATGGAGTATTTTCAGGAGTATCTTTTGATGAATCTCCAGTAGAAGACGAGTTTTTGATACAGAAGATTCCAATCATTTACCAATTCACGGCATTACAAATTCGAAAAATGGGCAGGACTGATTGGGAAGGCGATGAATTATTCAGTTTTGCTCCTTTCTCAGATGCTCAGGTTGGTATTGAAAACTTGCCGGCATTACCGGGATCTCAAATAGAAATTGACAATCTTCCAGGTAAAAAATATTTTGGAAAAGATGCAGATAAATCAACATTCTTAAAAGATGCTGGACAATCCCGCTACATTCATTTAGCAACTCATGCTATTGCTTCCGGAGAGCAGTCTGAAGCGTCATTTATTGCTTTTTATCCATCTGGTGACTTTCGATTATTTGATTCTGAATTAAGTTATCAGCCTTTGGATAAAGTTGAGTTGGTTTTCTTAAGCGCATGTGAAACAGCTTCGGGTCGATTTAGTGAATCGGAAGGATTGGTTTCTTTGGCAAGAAGTTTTGCAATGTCTGGTGTTGAGCAATTAGTCTCTACGCTTTGGTTGACAGAAGACCAGGTAGCAGCCTATTTATCTCAGAAATTTTATGAGGAATTGGAAGGTGGAAAAACCTATGCTGAAGCATTGCAATTAGCCAAATTGGAATTGCTAAATGACCCTCAAATGGCTCAATTTGCAGAAACCCCTTATTGGAGCAATTTTATATTACTAGGTCAAATACAATCCGTGTCTCAGCAAGACCGATTACTTCGATTCATTTTATATTTCGCTGTTTTCCTTTTGATAGCAGGATTGGCATATGGAATAGCGATTCGCTTTTTTAGAAAGTAGTTTAAATAAAAAAATCCGGCAAATTACTCTGCCGGATTAGATCGAAAGAATTGAGGCCCTAGTTCAATTCCAATTCGATGTCAGAAGATTCTTCGATTTTCTTCAGAATTCTATAATAGATTGAAGAGTTTATATCTCTGGAAATTACTAGCACACCATCTGTAAATTCAGCATCCTCCAGTTCAGATTGTGAGATTCCACTGAACCAGTTTTCAGCGTTTATCTCCATTAAGGCTAATGGATTGTTGATTTCGTCGATGTAAAAGAGTTTATCATCGTCCCCTTCAAGTTCGAGCTCAAAATCAAGATCATCGTCATCATCTCCATAAACTTCTAGTCGGAGTGGAATAGTACTTCCGTCTGATTTCCCGAAAGTTCCTTCTAAGAAAATACTAGGTTCACTTCGGTGATCAATAAGGTCTATTTCGAATTCGATTTCCTCATAATTTCCTGATTCGATATTGATGAAAAAGTCTACATCAGATGAAAACTCATCGAAGTTGATTTTTTTGATCTCTGGGAAACGATAGGACACTTCGCGCTCAAATTCCCCATTGTCATCTCTACCTTCGACTTCTAGTTCAACTTCTTTTACTTGCAAAAATCCGCTTGTAATCCTTACGCCTTGTTCCAAAATACGACCGTTTGGAGTAGAGCTATTGCTTAGCTTTACACCAATTCCCAATTGAATGTCTCCACTTCCAATAGCTACTGGTTCTTCTTTTTCTCCACAAGAGAAAAGTGAAACTAGGACGGCGATTGTTACTAATTGATAATTTTTCATGGTTCAGTTCTTTTGTTTTGTCTTAAGTCGAAGCAGTTCCAAAAAATGTAACCGCGATTTTCAATTTTTTTTTAACGAATTGAATTAGGGATTAGTGCAAATCAGTTTTTCCAATCCAAAATTTGAATTTTAAACGCATCCCATCTATCCACGTTTCTTCTGTATTTATGATTTGGGGTTGATCGAATTTTATCCACTTGATTCTTGGCCTTTGAATAATCACCTTGAAGGATGTAAGCTTTAACGAGGTAATAATCGATCTCATCATCTAGAAATGAGACTTCATCCTGCTGATTCTTATTTTGAAGCTCCAATAGTTCTGAAGCTGCTTCCATTCCATTTCCTAATTCCAAATTACTCATCGCGACAAGGAACAGGCCCTCCTTATCTAGATTTTGTTGATTTGATCCAAGCTCTATAACTAGTTGAAAATCATTCTTACTGTAGGCTTCTTTTAATTGACTTAAGGTGGATTCCCCTTCCCCTCGCATTACTGGTACTTGATAAGAAAGGAAATTCTTCTCTAAATTTTCTGGCGTGGTGCTTAAAACAAGAAATGAACCCAACCCCACCAATACAACGATAAATGAAGCAGCTATTCGAAGGAACCAGGTGCCAATACTTGATTTGTTTCCATCCGTGTTCAATGAATGTGTTTTTCGATATTCTAGAAAATCAGATTGGCTTGAGGCGATGACTTTTTTCCATTCAGCCAGTTGAATGGCGTTTCGACTTTTTTCAAGAGTCTTAAGTTCTAGATTAAGATCCCCATCTTTAGCCAAAGCGTTTTCTACCTCCAATTGCTTCTCTGGTGTCAATTTTTTGTCCAGGTAGTCTTCTAATACATTCAGGTCGATATTAGTCTTCATTTCTCAGCGCTTTTTGGAAATTGGATTTGATTGATGGATTTGCCAATACAGATTCATTAAGTGCTTTGAGGCATTTATACTTTTTGTTTCGCAACACCTGTTCTGAACTGAATTCCATTTGCTCACATATTTCTTTCATGGGTAATTCTTCATAGTAAAATAGCTGAAGTATTTTTCGGCATTTTTCACCTAGCCTTTCAAAAAGACTCATGATAAAATTGTAGTCTTCTTGCTGGGATATGGCTTCTACAACTGCAACTGAATCATTGTCATCCTGAGTATGGAAATATTCATTCCTCTTTTGACTACTTTTTCGTTTCCTTAATTCAGATATCCACTGGTTTTTTGCAATGCTGTAAAGGATAGATTTTATGGCGGATTCACCTCGAAATTTTCCTGATATAACCATTTGAACAAATACCAACATTGTTTCCTGAATGATGTCTGCAGCATCGTCAGCAGAGCCTGAATTTTGAATGATCAAATTTTCCAGTAAGCCATAATGCTGTTCATATAGTTGAGAAATTGCCAAATTCTGATCTTTCTTTTGTAGGATCATTTGGACTAATTCATCATCTCTCCACTTGCGATTTACCTTCATTTGATCATTCGTTATTTTGTCGAAACAGGTGTAAAAAACGTAACCATAAAATTTGAAATTTTAATGGCTTTGTAGTAAAAAGAGTAATTGCTGATAAAAATAGGGCAAAATTATCGGTACTAGCAGATACTGGCTTAACTTTGAAGGAAAGCAGATTCTATGAAAATCACCAAAGACCTTTATCAGGGAAGTTTAGCACTGCTCACGGATTTTTATCAACTCACTATGGCCTATGCCTACTGGAAAGCCGGTAAAGGAGAAGAAGAGGCGGTTTTCAATCTATTTTTTAGAAAACATCCTTTTCAAGGCGGATTTACAATAGCAGCAGGCTTGGAATATGTGGTTGATTATTGTCGCAACTTTCATTTTGAGAAAAAAGACATTGAATATCTCGCGGGGATGAAGGCCCCTGATGGCTCTCCCCAATTTGAAAAAGGCTTTTTGGATTACTTGGAAAATCTTCGGTTTAGCTGTGATATTGATGCAGTGGAAGAGGGGACAGTTGTCTTTCCCAATGCGCCCATTTTACGAGTCAAAGGACCTTTGATTCAGTGTCAATTGCTGGAAACGCCTCTTTTGAATATTTTGAATTTCCAGACTCTTATCGCCACCAAAGCCGCTCGTATTACATTAGCTGCCAAAGGTGAGCCGGTACTTGAATTTGGTTTAAGAAGAGCTCAAGGGATTGATGGTGCTTTGGCTGCCAGTAGAGCTGCTTACATCGGTGGTTGTACTTCTACTAGCAATGTCATGGCAGGCAAACTTTTTGGGATTCCTGTTTCAGGTACACACGCTCATAGCTGGATCATGTCTTTTGAAAGCGAACTAGAGGCTTTTGAAGCCTATGCTGATGCTTTCCCGGATCAATGTGTCTTTTTGGTAGATACTTACGATACCTTGCAAGGGATCAAAAATGCCATAAGAGTTGCTGAGATTTTGAGAGCCAAAGGAAAGGAAATGGTGGGAGTCCGGATCGATAGTGGGGATTTGGCTTATTTTTCCAATCAGGCGAGAGAAATGCTCGATGCAGCAGGTTTTCCAAATGCCAAGATCGTAGCCTCCAATGATTTGGATGAGTATATCATTGCTTCTTTGAAGTCTCAGGAAGCTTCTATCAATGTGTGGGGAGTGGGTACCAAATTGGTCACTGCTTTTGATCAACCTGCCTTGGGAGCGGTATATAAGTTGTCTGCGATTCGAACTGAAGAAGAAGAGTGGCAGCCAAAAATCAAGGTGTCTCAGCAAACCTTAAAAATCAATATCCCGGGAATTCATAATGTGAGACGCTACTATTCCCAAGGGAAAGCAGTGGCAGATATGATTTTTCTTGAAGATCAAGAGGTCAATCCTCGAGGTACGGTAATTATTGATCCTTTGGACCCAACCCGACGGAAACGCATCATGCCGGCTTTTTATCAAGGCGAGGATCTTTTGAAGCCGATTTTTAAGGATGGGAAGGTTATTTATTCTTGTCCTCCTATTGAAAAGATCAGGCAGCGAACCAAAGATCAATTGGGATCCTTTGACAAGACTCACAAGCGATTAGTCAATCCACACATTTATCCTGTTGGATTAGAGGAAAACTTGCACCATTTACGGATGGATTTGGTTTTGAAAGCGAAAAAATTTGAAGATGAAAATGAGTAAAAAGGACGCATTAATCATAGTAGATGTCCAATATGACTTTTTACCCGGTGGAGCATTGGCAGTATCAGAAGGGCATCAAATCATTCCTATCATCAATAAGATTCAATCTCAATTTGATCTAATTGTGGCTACACAGGACTGGCATCCTGCTGAGCATTTGAGTTTTGCTGCCAATCATCCGGGTAAAAATCCAGGTGAGGTTATTGATCTGGATGGGATTTCCCAAGTTCTTTGGCCAGTTCACTGTGTCCAAGGATCAAAAGGGGCAGAATTTCATCAAGATCTGGATAAGTCTAATTGGAAAGCCATTTTTCAAAAGGGAATGAATCCTCGAGTTGATTCCTATTCTGGTTTTTTTGACAATTCCAGAAGAGGAGATACGGGTTTAGCGGATTTTCTTCGAAAAGAAGGTGTGGAGCGAATTTTTGTATGTGGATTGGCTCAGGACTATTGCGTAAAGTTTACAGCTTTAGATGGGCAATCCTTGGGTTTTGAGACCTATCTGATTCAAGATGCAACCAAAGCAGTGAATTTGGATGCAAATGATGGGGAAAAAGCGTTGCAAGAAATGAAGAGTAAAGGCATACAATTGATCGATTCAAGTTATTTTCAATCCTAAAGCTATGTTTGAGTATAATCAAGAGAAGCATTATCCCAAAGAAACCGAAAGCCGAGTGGTGATTCGTTTTCAGGATTGTGATCCTTTACAGCATTTAAACAATGCGAAATATTTCGATTACTTCTTCAATGCCCGGGAAGATCAGGTTCCCAAGCTCTATGGGGTGGAAGTCATAGACCTTATTAGAAAGTATAAAGCGGCTTGGGTGGTGTATAACCATAACATCAGCTATGTAAAACCTGCTATGGTAGGTGAGTGGGTTCGTATCATGAGTCGAATAATCTGGCATAATCACAATACTATTGTAGTGGAATATTACATGACAGATGATAGTAAGACTCAATTGAAGACAGTCCTGTGGTCTACTATGCGCTATGTGACTTTGGCAGAAGGGAAATCCACTGACCATCAAGGAGCGGTTGTAGACTTTTTAAAAGCAACTTCACTGGATATGGATATTTCAGATATTTCTATTAAAGACAGGGTAAAGCAACTCAGTTTGGAGCTTAAAAAAGTTTGATTTAAATCAAAAGACTGTTTCAGGACGGACAAGAGCTGTACACATTCGTACAGCTTTTTTGCTTTGTAGTCAGGGAGTTATGTCCGTGAAAATTTTTTTCAAAATTAATTTACCTTAATCTCTATACTAAAATGCAACCCTCGATTTGAGTGTTTTTGACTCAAAGTGTTCGGTTTTGTGGCATTTTGTCTAAGAATAGTTCAGAATTAAAACAGGTTTTGGTTCAAATTCCTCAAGCATTCAAAATTTTATTCGGTTGATTCCTTAATTTTTACAAAAACTGGAAGTCAGAATTGGTAGCGTAAATTTTTTCCAATTGGCATTGGTACGTGCTTGGCAACAGGAAAAGCACAACACTAAACCAACTACACATTATGAAAACGTTATTCACATTCGCACTTGCTGGACTTTTAGCTACCAGCACTCTAGCAGCCAATTCAAACGAGGATCTTTTAGAAAACACCGATGCTCGGGCAAAATTTAAGAAAGTAAATGTCCTTTTAAATGAAGGCATTGGAAAGACAAAAGTGGCCATCATGGATGAAGATGGTAAAATCCTTCATCAACGTAAAGTCAAAGTAGGTGATGAAAAAGTTTTGATTCCTTACGATTTGAACAATCTTCCTTGTGGAGAATATCAAGTGAAAATTTCTACTGAAGAGGATGAGGTAATTTACACCGTAGAAACTTTTGACAAGCGTCCTAAAATGGATGAATATCCTTTGATGGCATACGGAAAAGTAGTCGATTCTGAAACAGTCAATATTGCTGTGATTGGATTGACAGAACCAGGAGTTGATGTAAAAGTTCGCTACATGGATTCTGATAAGTTAATTCATGCTGAAACTATCAATCATCCTGACGGATTCCGCAAAGATTTCAAATTGAAGGGTGTAAGTCCTGATGAGGTCTATTTTGAGATCACAGATAATTTGGGAAGAACCAAGAATCTGTATTTCTAAATTCATCAAATTGAATGGAAAAGTCCCAAGTCTAGCGATTTGGGACTTTTTTTATTTACCAAGAAGGTGGTCACTTAATTTTTTTCCAGATTCTTCCAGATCAATTCCCAGTAATTCTTTATTGACCGATAAGACCTGTTGCTTTTCCTTTATGGGTAGTTTTTCAAATCCATAATAAGCTCCTAAAATTGCTCCGGCCAAAGCAGCTGTGGTATCGTTGTCCCGACCATAATTCGTAAGAAAGATCAGGGTATTCATAAAATCGAAGTCAGAATAAATCATTGCCGTCAAAGTCTGAAGGAAAATTTCCCCTGCATGAAATGGCATATCCTGAATCCGGGCATCCAATTGAGAAAAGGCAAATTTTAAAGCTGGACTTTCAGGGTCCATGTGATTTCCTAAAGAATCTAATTTCTTTGCTTCTTCGACAATGAAAAGAGCATCATTGATAATCCGGTTAGCAGTTCTACCAACTAAACGGCTTTCAAAATAATGTTGTGGATCCACCTCCAAAGAAGCCAACAAAGAATCCGGGCTTGCATTCTTTTTCATCCCTGCGGCTGTCATGGCAGCACTTAATGCTGTTAAGTCTTTGGCATAGCCCAGATCATAAATGGATAATTTGTAGGCTTCCTGATAAGCTTTTTCAGGATTTCCGGGAAAATAGGTCCCTAAAGTAGGAGCATATAGTAAGCCTGCACAGACCATTTCTCCACCATAGAATTTACCCAGGGAATCTGCATATCCAACAAGATTATCGGAAATAAAAGGCTGGCTAACCTTAGCCCATTCCTGAAGCCAACCCAACTTGAGATTAACTTTTTCGATTTTAATGGAATCTTGCCTATCTAGCTTGTCGGACTCTTCCAGATATCCTTGGTAGGTATCTAATATTTTTTTTGCAAAGTCCCTTGCTGAAAGTTGATCGGGATTTTGAGTACTCAAATAGTCAGCAGTGAAAACTTTCCATCTGGTATCATCCGTAGTTCCTCCTTCAGGAAGATTGGGGAGCCAAGTGCCTTCAGGGGAAGCTTCTCGAATCAAGGAGTCCAATTCTTTGACAAAACCATATTCTAATTGTATAGACGCTCTAGGCCACATTTCAGTCGGAGCTCCCATGGCGTCTCCAATGGCACTGCCTACGATCATTCCTAGGATTTTGTCTTGGAGTTCTTCTTGGGTTAAACCACTTTCAAGCAGTTTTTTTTCAAAGGTAGGGGAGGGTTCAGGGCTGGAACAGGCAAAGAATCCTAAGAGAAAGAAAATTAATATCGAATATCTCATTTAGAAGAGGTAAGTTTTAGCCTTATTCAATAAAGCTTCTTTTTGACTTAGGTTCAGTTTCAATGGAAGTTGGGCTATTCCAATCAATCTGCGCATGATTTCTATTCCTCGGTAAGCCTGAACCAAATTCCAATCTAGAGGGATATTGTAATTAGATTTTAACTGGGTTTCGACTTCATTTCCCTGATTTCCAAAATCCCCATGAGCCAAGAAAACCCCTAAGTCAAACTCCGCATCTCCCAAAAAAGAAAATTCATGGTCAATTATTTTTATTGAATCATCTGCATTCATCCAGCTGCCTGGGTAATAGTCACCGTGAATAAGCACTTTCCCTTTCTGTAGATACCGTTTTCCCAGCTCTGTAATTCTATCTTTTAATTCCTGATCCTTTTTATAAGCCAAGCTGAGCTCCTGTAAACCATCTTGAATGGTGTTCAAATTGAATCCATTTTCCTCCTGAAAAGGAAAATGGAAGATATGCACGTGGTTTAATTCTCGCATTGAGAGGTTATCAGGGAAATCCACAGGTTGTAGCTGATGCAGCTTATTCAAATAGGAGATAAGTTCTTGGATTTGGTTTGTCTGAAGTTTCTTCTCACCGGAATAGATACCGGAAAAATCACCTAACTCTCCCAAATCCTCCGTAATCAAGAGGTAGCTTTCTGGATACCAAGCTAGGATTCGGGGACTGAATCCGGCTAACTCAGATTCCTTTTGAATTTCTTCATAATAGCGTTTTTCGGTTTGAATTCGCTCGATTGGAGCAGGGATTTGAGGGAATTTTCGAACGAAAGGTCGAGATTGTTTTGCGATAACACTTCGCTGATTTGTATGGATGCGAAGGACCTTGTTCATATTACTGTCGTTCACATCTGATACGCCAATAATGATTTCACCTTCCATCCAGCAATCTAAAGCTTGTATTTGATCAATTGGACTTTCGTTTTCCAGCGTAAACTTCATTTTTTAAGTTTCTTCAATTTTGATTTCAAACATATAGTATCCTTTTCGAATTTCTATTCTTAAGAGGAAAGCCTTTTTGTAAACAAAGGTTCTCCATCAAAAAATCCATTTCGGAATACGTTTGAATTTTTATTTTTACCCGACTAAAAAATATAAACCCAAATGTTTGGACTACCACGAAAACTATTTACTGAAGAACATGAGCTATTCCGGCAGAGTGTTCGGGATTTTATCGCAAAAGAAGTCATTCCTCATAATGATGAATGGGAAAAGCAAAAGATGGTCTCCCGAGAATCCTGGAAAAAATTCGGTGAGAACGGATTCTTAGGAATGCAAGCTCCCGAAGAACTTGGAGGCTTGAATATTCAGGACTTTAGATACAATGCGATTTTAATCGAAGAATTGGGATTGAGTGGCTGTTCTGGTCCGGCAATCGGCTATCCTTTGCATTCGGATATAGTGATGCCATACATCCTTCATTATGGAACCGAAGCTGCGAAAAAGCGATATATTCCTTCGATGATCAGCGGAGATTTTATTGGTGCTGTGGCAATGACAGAACCGGGTGCTGGCTCAGATTTGCAGGGAATTCGGACTTCTGCAGTAGACCATGGAGATTATTATTTAGTAAACGGTTCCAAAACCTTCATCACCAATGGATATCTCAGTGATGTAGTAGTGGTTGCTGTAAAAACAGACCCTTCCAAAGGTGCAAAGGGAATCAGTTTGTTGCTCATTGATCGAGATATGGAAGGATTTTCTAAGGGGAAACCTTTTGAAAAGGTAGGTCTGCATGCTCAGGACACCTGTGAACTTTTCTTTGAAGATGTAAAAGTTCCCAAAGAAAATCTGCTTGGAAAAGAAGGGGAAGGCTTTAAGTATTTGATGACAGAGCTAGCCCAGGAACGTTTGGTAGTGGCATTGGCTGCTATTGCCTTAGGAGAGTACATGTTGGATAGTACTATTTCTTATGTCAAGGAAAGAAAAGCGTTTAACAAAAGCCTATCTGATTTCCAAAATACCCGTTTTAAACTAGCTGAAATGACAGCAGCCTTGGAGCAGGGTAGAATTTACTGTGATTATTTAGTGGATCTTCATAATGAAGGGAAATTGGATTCTGCGATGGCTTCGGCTGCGAAATACAACATGACGGAGTTGCAGTGTAAAGTGGCAGATGAATGCGTACAACTTCATGGAGGATACGGATATATGTGGGAATACGGAGTGGCAAGAGCCTATGCAGATGCCCGAGTACAGCGAATCTATGCCGGAACCAATGAGATTATGAAAGAACTCATTGCCCGAAAAATCTTGAAATAAACTTATATTGAAGCAAAATCTAAATTAACAATTCACCCAAATTGATACGATATGAAAGATTTCCCCTGGTTTAAGCATTATCCTGAATTGGTGGATAAAGAAGTTGACTGCGAAGCCTATTCAAGCATAAGCGATTTATTTGAAGAAAGTGTCCAGAAGTTTCAGGATGCTGTCGCTTATGAATGCATGGGGAAAACGCTTTCTTTCAATGAGTTGGATCGAATGAGTGCAAACTTTGCCAATTATCTGATTCATGATTTAAAGCTTCCAAAGGGATCTCGGGTTGCCATTCAAATGCCAAATATTCTGCAATATCCGGTTGTGATGTTTGGGGTATTGCGAGCAGGAATGGTGGTTGTTAATACGAATCCTTTGTATACACCAGCCGAAATGAAGCATCAATTCAATGATTCTGGTGCTGATGTGGTGGTGATAGTAGCCAATTTTGCATACAATCTCGAAAAGATCAGAAATGATATTCAGGCGAAGCACGTGATTGTGACTGAGCTTGGAGATTTGTTGGGAGGTCTAAAGGGTACAATCGTGAATATGGTTGTGAAACACGTGAAAAAGATGGTTCCAGCCTATTCACTTCCAGGTGCTGTTACCCTTAAATCAGCATTGTCAAAAGGAGCCCGCCATAGCTTCCAAAAGATAGATTTAAACTTAGCCGACACAGCGTTTTTACAATATACAGGAGGAACCACAGGTGTATCTAAGGGTGCAGAATTGACCCATGGTAATATCGTGGCCAATATGCAGCAGATATCTGCTTGGATGAAACCCAAGTTGCGGGAGAAGGAAGAAATCGTCATGACAGCCCTTCCATTATATCACATTTTCGCTTTGACTGTCAACTGTCTAGCTATGTTGAAAATTGGTGCTCACAACTTGCTGATTACCAATCCACGAGACATGAAAGCCTTCATCAAAGATCTTTCTAAGCATCAGTTTACGGTCTTTACTGGGGTGAATACATTGTTTAATGGACTGCTTAATCAAGATGCTTTTAAGTCGTTAGATTTCAGTAAGTTGAAAATTGCTGTTGGTGGAGGTATGGCGGTGCAAAAAGTAACTGCAGAGAAGTGGAAATCTGTAACGGGAGTTCCTTTGGCTGAAGGTTATGGATTGACAGAAACATCCCCAGTAGCAACTTGTAATCCTATTGACGGAACCGAGCGAATCGGAACTATTGGCTTGCCATTACCAAATACTGAGGTGATGGTGGCAGACGATGAAGGAAATCCACTTCCGATTGGAGAAAGAGGAGAGATTTGCATCAAAGGACCTCAAGTGATGCGTGGCTATTGGCAGCGTCCTGAGGAGACGGCTAATGTCATGCATGGAGAGTGGTTTAAGTCTGGAGACATCGGCGTCATGGATGAGGATGGCTTCTTCAAGATCGTGGACAGAAAGAAGGAAATGATTCTAGTTTCCGGATTCAATGTCTATCCAAACGAAGTTGAAGATTGTATCGCTAGTTGTGCGGGTGTTTTGGAAGTGGGTGTGATTGGCATGCCTGACCCTAAATCCACCGAAAAAGTTGTGGCTTATGTTGTGCCAAAAGACAGTTCCTTGACTGCCGATCAAGTTATCAAACACTGTCATGAATCTTTGACTAATTATAAGATTCCTAGAGAGGTTTATTTCACCGATGAACTTCCAAAATCCAATGTGGGTAAAATCCTTCGAAGAAAAATCAAGGAGGCCCATATTGAAAAAATGAATGAATAAGTTTATTTGAGTTTATGATAGAAAACCCGCTTCGAAAGAATAGCGGGTTTTTTATTTTATTTTTAAAATTCTTCCTAATTCAATTCCTGTTTTTGCAGAAAATCAATTAATTTTTTGAAAACATTTCAATAATGAATCTGAGAATAAATTCTGAATATGGTACCCTTCGAGCCGTTTTGATGCATAGGCCGGGGAAAGAAATTGACAGACTTACTCCATACAATAAAGAGTATTTGCTTTTTGAGGATGTTCCTTACTTAGAAGCTTTGCAGCAGGAGCATGACGCATTTTCAAATTTGATTAAGTCATCCACAGGAGCAACTGTTTACCAATTAAGGGAATTATTGATTCGCGTACTTTATGATCGGGAGATTCTGTTCAAGCTAATTCAGGATTCCTTAAAGCGTTCAGGATTGGTTCATTTGGCAGAAGAAATCCTCAATAGATATTCAACAGCAGAATGTGCAGGTATTCTAACAGCAGGCCTGAAGGTTCATGAATTTCGAAGAAAATATCCCAATCTTGATGCTGGTGAGTTATTGGAATATGCCTTTTTGATTTCTCCTTGTCCGAATTTGTATTTTCAGCGGGACCCAATGGCTTTGACTCCTGGAGGAATTATTTTTTCTTCCATGAAAATGGAGGGACGTCAGCGTGAGGCCGATTTGCTTCGAACAATATTTGAAAACCATCCGGAATTTAAAGACCACGTAAATCCAATTTATCCTTCCGATGGAATGACAAATCCACCAAGTATTGAGGGTGGTGATGTCATCGTGTTATCTCATGAGGCTGTGGCGATAGGGAATTCTGAGCGAACTGATGAAAAAGCCATTTATCATGCTGCAAAGAGACTTTTAGCGGAAGGATCTGTGAAACGGGTTTACGAAGTACATCTGCCTTCTCGTAGAAATTACATGCATTTGGATACCGTGTTTACCATATTAGATGAAAATCTGGTTCTGACTTATCCGGATGCTATGAATGCAGTTTTAAAGACTTCCTGCTATACTTTGAAAGAAATTCAAGGGGACAAAGTGCATATACGAAGAGAGGTTTTGAAAGAGTCTTTGTTGACTGTTTTAGACCGTGAAATCCCTCATTTAGAGGTTTTGGCGACTGCCGACGGTAATCCCGATTATTCCCTTCGTGAACAATGGTTTGATGGGGCTAATGTTTTTGCTATTGGACCGAGAAGGGTGATTTCCTACAATAGAAATATTCATACAAATAGAGCCCTACGGAATATGGGAGTGGAGGTTTTAGAGATCCCTTCTTCCGAATTGAGCCGTGGACTTGGTGGCCCTCGATGTATGACTATGCCGCTTAGTCGGGCAAGAGTTTAATAAAAATAAGCTATCTCAAATTCTTTTTGTCGTTAGAGTGAGAGTCTGCCTGAACGGAAGTCAGGGAGTCAAAGTCGTTTTTCTAGAAAAATAACTCCATTTCGACTTCGCTCAATGTCACATAAAAAGGATATGAGATAGCCTCTAATTCTTAATTCAGAACTTCATAATCCAGTTATGAGAGTCTTCTTTGCTTCCATACTTTATTCCATCCAACTCAGCTAAAACCCGATGTGAAAAAGCATCTGCTGATTTTTCTGGAAGCTCATAATCTTTCCCATCTATGTGGATTCGCTGAATGTGTGCGATAGTTGCTGCGGTACCTGTTCCGAATGCCTCTTCCAACGTGCCGTTTTCCAATGCTTCTTTCAATTCCTGTACGCTCAAGAACCGTTCTTCCAAAGGTTCATTCCAGTCTTTTGCAAGCTGAATTACGGAATTACGGGTAATCCCTTTCAAGATTGTTCCGGTATTGGTGGGAGCAGTAATCAAAGTTCCGTTGATTTTGAACATCACGTTCATTGTTCCACTTTCCTCGATATTGGAATGAGTTTTTCCATCAGTCCAAAGCAACTGATCATATCCCGCCTTTTGAGCTTGAAGAGCTGGGTATAGGGAAGCCGCATAATTGCCAGCAGTTTTTGCAGCTCCTGTACCACCTTCGGTTGCACGGGTAAATTTCGTTTCAACTTTTACACTAACTGGCTTGGAGTAGTAATTCCCAACAGGGCAGGTGAATATGATGAATTTGTAAGTATCAGAAGGTTTTACTCCAATGTAATCATCGGTAGCAAACATATATGGACGAATGTAAAGGGATGATCCTTTTGCTGAGGGAACCCATGCTCTGTCCAGTTCTATGAGTTGTCTCATGCCTTCCATAAAGATTTCTTCAGGAATGGATGGCATACACATGCGTTCAGCAGATTCATTCATTCTTCGCCAGTTGGCATCAGGTCGAAAAATCAAAACTTCACCTTCCTCATTTTTATAAGCTTTCAATCCTTCAAAGATTGATTGCCCGTAATGCAATGCCGCATTGGAAGGATTTAATTGAAGTGGACCATATGGCTCAATTCTGAGGTCAGTCCATTCCCCATTTTTATAATCTGCCACAAACATGTGGTCGGAAATAGTTCTTCCGAATACCAAGTTTGAAAAATCGGTTTCTGCCAGTTTGGAAGACTGCGTTTTTGTAACCGGAATGGCAAGTGAAGTTTTCATAGCAATTTGGTGAATAATGGATCGGATGATCCAATTTTTATTTGGGGATTATTTTTGAATTCTTGGACTCCAGGTGACTTCTTCCACACCAAGTTCTTGGGCCATTTTTCTACCCAAAATGAAGAAATAATCTGAAAGTCTGTTGAGGTATTTGATTACTAGGGTATTGACTTCTTCGTAAGAGGCGAGTTCCACAACCAATCGCTCGGTTCTTCTACAAACTGTCCGGGCTAAATGGCAAAATGAAACTGATTGGTGGCCTCCAGGAAGAATGAAAGCTGTCAAAGGAGGAAGGCTTGCTTCCATTTGATCCATTTGCGCTTCAAGAAACTCGATATCCTTTTCGAATAAATCAGGCTTTTTGACCTTGTCTTTACCCGGACTGGTTGCCAAATCTGCGCCAATGGTAAAAAGACGGTCTTGAATTTCTTTTAAGACATCACTTCGTTCGCCATTCACCTCCTGATCCCGAAGAAGACCTACGTATGAATTGAGTTCATCAACCGTGCCATATGCATCAATCCGTAAGTCTGATTTCGGCACTCTTATCCCTCCCAATAAAGAGGTGATTCCTTCGTCTCCTGTCTTTGTGTAAATTTTCATTCCACTCCCGTCTTTGCTGCCACAAAAATAAGAATCTTATTGGAAAAGGAGGGGATATTATACCTGAGCAGTAGCTGCCCGAGTTGGATTTGGGTTAATCGTATCAGATTCTACCAGTCCATCTCGCAAGCGAACGACCCGATGGGCATAATGAGCGATATCATCTTCGTGGGTTACCATGATGATTGTATTCCCTTTGCTGTGCAATTCATGGAAAAGCTCCATAATATCATAAGATGTTTTGGTGTCCAAGTTACCCGTCGGTTCATCTGCAAGGATAATACTTGGATCATTTACTAGAGCCCGTGCAATAGCTACCCTCTGACGCTGACCACCGGAAAGTTCATTGGGTCTGTGCTTAGTACGATCTCCCAAGCCAACGTTATCAAGGGCTTTGAAAGCCATTTCTTCTCGTTCTTCTCGGCTATAGCCAGCATAAACTAAGGGAAGAGCCACGTTTTCTAAGCAAGTTGCTCGAGGAAGCAAGTTAAAAGTCTGGAAAACGAAGCCGATTTCTTTATTCCGAATCTCTGCTAATTCGTTTTCACTCATATCAGAGACGTCCTTATTGTTGAGGATATAGGTTCCTGCGGTAGGGGTATCAAGACACCCGATGATGTTCATAAGGGTAGATTTTCCCGATCCGGAAGGCCCCATAAAGGCTACATATTCTCCTCGATCTACAGTGATAGAAATGGATTTAAGGGCTTGAATAATTTCAGCCCCCATTTTATAGGTTTTGTTGATTTCGTGAGTTTCTATGACTCTACTCATGTGGCGCAGGTTTAGTTTGCTTAAAAATAGATTCAATTATCAGAAAAAGCGAAATTTGGGGTTAAAATTTCCGCAATTGGAGTTGATAAAGAGTCTCTTCGTCAATCCATTCACTCATTTTTCCCAATGCATCGCTTGCATAATTGCTTAATCCAATTTGACGAGCTACTTGAACTTTTTTAATCCAAAGCAATGGGTCTCGGTTAAATTCAGTGGCTGCATTTAGAATTTCATATTGAACCAAAGGATCGCTTTGAATTAGCTGTGCAGACCAAATTAAAGGAGAATAATAAGGATTTCCAGTAAGCTCATCACCCAAATCCAACCAATTCAAAAAGGCCTGAACTGATTCTTGATTTTGAAAATCAGGATTCTGTGAAAACTCCCTCAAATGTTCATTTTCACCGAATATCTTCTGAACCATTTCAGCCAATTCCTGAATCTGCTTTGGATTTAATCCATGAGATTTTGCTTTTAAAAGTTTTGCTGCAAGGTCAGCTTTAAGCATTTCATTTGTCAAGCCTTCCCATTCTTCAAAAAGCTTCTCAGGAAGGGATTCATAAAGTTTTTCAATGATTTGAAGATAAATCCCTTCCTCCGAATCCAGGTTTTGAATCCAGGCTGGAAAGTCCAAACTGTATTCCAAACGGATTTCTTCTGCTTCTTGCTCAAATCCACCCAGAACCAATAATTCCCAATGGTAATTAGAAAATGCTTGAAAACCTTTTTCCCTTGCAGCCAAAAGTTCTGTTCCTGCTTTTTTGAAATCCAATTGCTGGGCAAGAATGGTGGAAGATAGGTGAAGGAAATAGCCCGCATCTCCTGGATTTCGAAAGGCTAGACCATTTAGGTTTTTTATCACGTCTCCAACTCTACCAGCAGACAAGCTTCGAATTACAGCCGTTTCCTGAAGAGACATGATGTAAGGATTCATCTCTTCCTGTTGCCAAAGTGAATCCAAAAGTGCTAAATCTTCATCGGGACTAGGTTGGTCTAGAACCGAAAAAAGGTTTCGAAGAGCAGCTTGAGTCAAAAGAGGTGTATCACTTTCTTGAATGGCCTTTTCAGTAGATTCAATCAGTTTTTCTAATGGAAAATTTCCCAAAGCATGCTGATGGGCCAATTCATTGATAAAGCCAGGTAGGTCTTTTGGCTGCTCTGTTTCCATATCTAATTGCCCTGATTTCAATTGCGTAGCCAAGAGATTATTCTTACTTACTAATTGATTCGAAGGAGCTTCCTCCAAAAGTTTTTTGGCATCCTCAGGCCGATTGGATTTGGTATAAAATAAAGCTAGGTTGTTTCGGATTGCCTCACTTTTTGGGAAAAAAGAAAGTCCTTGCTCCAAGGTAGTTATGGCTTGAAACATTTTTTGCTCTTGGTGATATCGATCTGCTAAAAGGACAATGTTGTCTTCCTGTGGAGCTTCCGAAAAACTTTGTTCCAAATGGCTTTTTGCTAGAGAGGGCTGCTTCATCTCAAGTAGCAAATGAGCTAATGCATTTTTCGCTTTTGGGTTGTTTCGATATCGAAACCAAGCATTCTCGTATAAAATACTTGCTTCTAATTTTTGATCAGTTTCGTAGTAATAATCACCGAGAACTTGGTTGCTCAAGGCATTTACCTGAACACCAATAATCCCATCCGCATAGGTGGTCAGGACAAGCATGGCGATCAATCCTCCCAAACGCAAATGATAATAAGGAAGGGAATAGGGTTTGAAAAGCACTCGTTCTACATCTTTCCCACTATCCATTAGAGTGAAGAAATTGGAAAAGACATAGACCATGAAAAAAGCTGAGAACCCGATTTGGGAATAGGTAAATAGATGTTTAAGAAGTTCTTCAGCTGGTTGATTTCCTACCAACTTCAGCTTCCAAATCACCCAAAGTGTAATCCCAAAACCTAATAAATGAAGTGACTCTAATGAAAAAAGGTTGAAACTTGGGTCTAGGTCATTTTTTGATTTTACTCTTAGAACTAACCAACCCATCAATCCAACTGGAATTACCAAAATCAAAGGATGGAAAGTAGGAATCCAAGAAATAGGTAAGCCTGTCAGATCCAAAAGCATGTTGAATACTAAGAGCAAATAAAGAAGGCCTATGACTAGAAATTGGATTGAAACTCTAAGCCCCAAGTTTTTATTAGCTCGCGTAAGCAGAATATAAGTTCCGGATAGTATCGCATGACCATTCCAAAAAATCCAAGCTATGCTAAGCCCCAGTAAAATAATGAAGGAATGTTCAGCCAGAAATACGTTTGGACTTGGGATCGGGCTAGCTGATAAAAGAGTAGCAGTTGTTCCAATTACTAAAGTCAGTATTACGATCCAACGGAGAAGCAAAGGCCTATTTTTCCCTTCCAAATGAAAAAAGACAGGACCTGCTAAGGTTCCGATGATGGAAATGATCAATGGGTAATTGCTGTTGATGCCATTGATATTCAAACCATTCAAATTGCTAAAAACCAATAGAATGATCCAGGCTATTCCTGCTGCCAAAAAGTGCCATTTTTTGAAAGATGAAATGATGGCTAAAAAGAAAGAGACGCTAATGCCTGCCAGGATTCCAAAAATCTCATTTTCCAAATAAGGAATACGAGGAGCAAAGGATTGGAATTCCTGAAAAACCAGAAAATTATCAATCAAAACCGGGAAGGAAAGAGGGCCAATGGAAGCCCAATCGAAAGGGATAGGTAGTCTATCCAAAAAATATCCGGGTAGGAGAACCCGATAAGCTACCGGATCAAAAATGAGGTAATAGTATGAAAAAAGCCCTCCCAAAAGAATAAATAGGAGAGCAGGAAAATAGCCCAAGAATGGGGATTTTGCTTTCTGCATTATTCTAAAACCTTTGGAACTCGGAAATAATCGGAATCACGTTTTGGGGCATTTTTTAATCCTGCTTCATGATCCAAATGGTTCCCTACTTCATCTTCCCGCATATCATTTACTTCCGAAGACATGGTGGTCAAAGGATCTACATTTTCGGTGTCGACTTCATTCAATTTTTCTACCCAATCCAGAATTTGGCTCATATCCTGAGACATTTTCTCAGCACTGCTTTCATCAAATTCAAGTCTGGCTAAGTGGGCGATTTTCTTGATAGTATCTTTATCGATTTTCATTTTCTAATTATTGTAAAAAACGGCATTATCCTCGTTTAATTGTTTTTGGATAACTGCAAAACATGCATTTTTCAAATCTTCTTCGCTGGACTCTTCAGTAGGCACAATAGCTTCATGCAAGACCATTTTTGCTGCATGGAAGTCCAATAGCAGGCGGCCGTCGTCGGGTAAAATTAGATGATTATACGATAAGGTGACAGGAATTATGGGGATTTGTTTTTCCAAGGCCAATCGAAACGCCCCATTTTTAAAATGTACCATAGAAGGTGGATGGTGCGTATAAATTCCTCCTTCCGGGAAAATCACAATGCTACTTCCCTCATCGATTGCAAGTCCTGCACGACGCATGGTTTCTGCTCTACTCTTCACTCTCGCTCGATCTACTGCGATATGTAGTTTTTTAAAGTAGTAACCAAAAAGAGGAGCTTTTCGAATAGATGCCTTCCCGATGAATTGGACATCTCCGGGTATAAAACCCATCATGGGGATGTCTAAATAAGAAAAATGGTTTGCTGCAAAAATATAGGATTGGTTCTTTTCCAATTTACATCTGATTTCTAGATGTACAGGCTTGAAAATCAAAATGAAATAGACCTTTGCCCAGTATCTGTTGATCTTTCTTCCAAATGGCTTCCAGCCTGGAATCCAAATACAAATCAGGAAAAAAGGGAAGATGATCAAGAAACTGACCACAAAGAGTAATCCTGCATAGATGGTGTAAATCCTCCTTAAAAGATTACGCATGATTGATCATGTGATTGGCAACCTTGATAAAATATCCCATCATCATTTCCCGAACTTCCTGGTCTAATTTTACTTTGTCCATTGCTTCAAACATGGTATTTAGCCAATGATTTCTAAGTTCGGAGCCGATTTTCCATTGCATATGTCGAAGTCGCAATCTGGGATGACCACGTTCCTCCGAATAGGTTTGAGGTCCTCCAAAAACCTGAAGCAAAAATAAAAAAAGACGCCTTTCTGCAGGACCAAGATCTTCCTCAGGATAGAGCTTTCGAAGTTCATCGTTTTTTGCTACTCCCTGATAAAAATGATGAACCAAGTCTTGGATTTTTTCCTCGCCGACGGCTTCGTAGATGCTTTGAAAGGGATTCATGGCCCAAACTTAGCAAAAAGCAGACGTTTAGCCTTCCTGTTTTTTCACTTTCAAAGAAGTGCCTTCTGTAGAGATGACGATGATTTTTTCTCCCTGCTCGATGAATTCACCTCGGGAATAGGCATCGAAGATTTCACCATCGATTTCGATTCGGCCACTTGGTCTAAGTCTGGAATGAACGACTCCGATTTTCCCTTTCAAAGATTCAGGATAAAAGGTAGAAGTATAGCCCTCATTTCTGTCTTGGGTGGTGGCGAGAGTAATGGTATTGAAGGCTTTCCATGAATTTACTTTTGGCGTAAGCCAAAAGATGAGTCCAACAGCAGTGATCGCTGCGAGAATTACCGTCAATAAGGCAGTGAATAACTGCTCTGCTGGTACGAACTGAAAGTCAAAGTTTTCGTTGGGAAGCATTCCCAAAACCAAGCCAGCAAAAATTCCTATAATCCCCAACACACCAAAAACTCCAAATCCGGGAACTACAAATAATTCGATCGCTAATAGTATAACTCCCACTATGAAGACGATCATTTCCCAGTTTTCGGCCATTCCATTGAGGTAATAAGGAATGAAGTATAAAATGGTGGCAATAATAGATGCCGCTAAAGGAAATCCCACACCTGGTGTTTGGAGTTCAAAGTAAATTCCTCCAATTATTATTAAAATTAAAATTCCTGAAATGGCTGGGTTGAGGAAAAAGGAAATGATTTGTTCCGTTCCCGAAACTTCGTAGGAAATGATTTCAGCATCTTCGATTCCCTGAGCAGCTAGGATATCATCGATGGAACGGTATTCTCCTTCGCAAAAACCGTATTTAATAGCTTCTGAAACTGAAAAGGTGAGAACAGATCCCTTTTCGCTAATTCCTTCCAGTTCAATATTTTCATCCACCATCGCTTCAGCGATCTTAGGATCCCGACCTGAAGCTTCTGCGGTACTTCGCATCATGGAACGCATGTAAGATTGATACTTGTCAGGAGCTGCGGCACCATCCGCTCCGTTGACGACTGTTGCTGCACCAATACTCGAACCAGGAGCCATGTAAATACTATCGCTTGCTATAGAAATCAAAGCTCCAGCAGAGGCCGCATCTTTGTTGATGAAAGTATACACAGGAATGGGGGATTCCAGAATCATGGTTCGAATATCATCTGCATCATTCACGGCTCCACCATAGGTGTCCATCTCGATAATGATCAAATCAGCTTCCTGCTTTTCAGCATTTTCCAATGCAAGTTTTACCCGTCTGTTCATTGCAGGATCAATGTCCCGATCAATTTTAAAGGTATATATCCGCTCAATTTCTTGATTTTGAGCGAGAGAGGGGAGGAAGGTTACTCCAAAAAGAAGAATGAATAGTAAGATGAATCGACTCATACAGCAAGATACCTTTTTCAATGAATTTCCACGATGATAGTTTCTCAAAAGATGTGTTTCAAGGTCAATTTCTAGTTTCCAGTTTAGTTTTTGCCGTCTTCAAATTTTCTTTAGCATAATTCTTGATATCTAAAGGGTGTTTGATTTTATCCTTGAATTCAATTTCGATAAACACTATGCATTTGCCCAAATATTTGACTTTGACAGCAATTCTTTCATTGACCTCTTGGGGAGCTTTTTCAGCTACCGGATTGGATTCTCTTCGAACAGAGAAAATTGGGGGTCAAAACTTTGTCATTCATGAGGTAGAGGCTAAAGAAACTCTCTTTGCCATTTCCAGACGCTATAAGACTCCTGTGGGAGATATAGTAAAAGCAAATGAAAGTCTGAAAAGTGGACTTCAAGTTGGTCAGCAAATCAGAGTGCCTTATATCAGTGAGGCAGCGATTCCTGAAGGATCAGATTTGCATAAAGTGGCATCAGGAGAAACTTTATTTGCCATTTCTAAAAAATATGGGGTCTCTGTGGATGAGTTGAAGCAGTGGAATAATCTAAAAGGAAATGATTTGAGTGTGGGTCAGGCTTTGGTGATTCGAAAGACAGTGAGTGAACCATCACCACTAGCAGAGGTAAAAGAACCGACTCCATCAACTGCTCCTGTTAAGGAATCGCCAAAGAAAGAAGTTACTTCGAAACCAGTTGCAATTGCAGAAACTCCAAAGGAAGAGGTGAAGAAAATTGAAAAAGTAGTAGAAGAAAAGCCAAAATCAGAGCCAAAAGCTACTGTGTCTGCTCCTTCTAATGCCACACCAATAGTTCCTGGAGATTGGATTTCTCACGAAGTTCGATCTGGTGAAACATTATTTTCAATTGCTAATCAATACAATGCACCTATTGAAGATTTGATCACTTGGAATGCCCTTAGCTCCAATAATTTGAAAGTTGGTCAAGTTCTTAAGGTAGGTCGAGCCGAGCCAGGACCTTCCAAGGTACCTATAGTAGGTGACCCAAAAGTGGCTACGTCCATGGAAGAGATGCATCAAGTTCCTGATGGTGCTAGTACAGGTGGTTTTAAGAATATTTCCGAAATGGGTCAAGCAGAAGTGATTCCAGGAACAGGAGGCCATAAAAAGTATTTGGTTCTTCACCGAACCGCTCCTGTTGGTACAATCATGCGAGTGAGAAATGAGGAAAATGACATCACGATTTTTGCTCGCGTAGTTGGCGCTTTGCCAGAAACTGGTGATAATTCCAAACTCGTGATTAAGCTTTCGCAAGCAGCTTATGAACAACTAAAGGCTGTGAATTCGCGCTTCCCTGTAGAAGTCACTTACTAATAATTCTTACCAAGCCCGGTTTTTTAATCGGGCTTTTTTTGAACCTTGTGTTTTTCGCTAAGTTCTAATTGCATGTCTTTCAAATCCTATTTTCTTCCGTTAATTCTAATCTTTTCATTACTCCTATCCTTTGACCTTTTTGCGCAAACCGGTGAGGAGTTGATGGATTTTAATCAACAACGACTGGATTACAATCGAAAGGGAATGTTGATACTTGGTTCTTGGGCGATTGGAAATATGATTTGGGGAGGCATTGCAGCAGGTCAAACTTCAGGTGAGATAAAAGCTTTTCACCAAATGAATTTGTACTGGAATTCCGTTAATCTGATCATTGCTGGTTTTGGCTATTGGCAGGCTACACAAAATCCTGGACAATTAGGTTTTATGGAAACGATCGAAGCCCAACATGGAATTGAGAAAATCCTCTTGGTCAATGCGGCATTGGATGTTGCCTACATGGCTGGAGGTTTATATTTAAAGGAAAGAGGCCTACGGAAATCCAATTTAAAACTTCAGGGATTTGGAAAATCAATTATACTTCAAGGAGCTTTTCTTTTAGCATTTGATGCAATCATGTATGGGATGCATCATCAGCATGCCCAAGAACTTCCTGCAATTTTTGAGAATTTGGCACTTGGTCCAAATAGCATTTCCTTATCGATTCCTTTGCATTGATAGACTCTTCGTTTGTCATTGTAGCAAAGCAAGGGTACCTTTGTACCCTAGTACAATCCCATGAATAAGTTTCAGTTGTTTTTCCATCATGTATTCCGCTTTATTTGGAATCTGATTTTTATAATTTCTTACCCCATTCTCGCAAGTTTTGGATTACTGTTTATTGGGCTTACCTGGCTCTTTTCCCAACTCTCCAAATTGCTGACTCGAATTAAGCCTGAAGGAAGAAAGGTGGTTTTAAAAGAAACTGAGTGGGAAGAATTACCCCATTCAGATGGTCTTTTAGAAGCTAAATTGGTAAAAACAATCATGTTTGGTCCTTCTGGATTTCGATTAAGGCGGATAGATGGAGTTCCAAGTGTGCTTTCAGATTTTGTTTTTGGGAACAAAGTTCGGGTAATCGAAGAGGGGTTTATTTTGGAAAAATGGAATAGTACCGACCCAAAACAGCTTCCTGATTTTGATATTTGTCTGTATAATCCTGACGATGATTCCTTGAGGTCGCTCACCAATATGAAATGCTTCGATTGGCATGTCTCCGAGAAAAATGAGAATCAGCTTTTCTTCAAATGGTTTGATGGTACCCAGGGTGGGGAAGTAGAAGTTGCTTTGTGAATTCAATGCAGGATTTAAAAGGATTTCTAGACGAAAAAGTTGAGCAGTATAATCAACCGGGTTTTATTCCGAATGACCCCATTTCCATTCCCCATATATTCCAAAAGAAGGAGGATATAGAAATTTCAGGTTTTTTTGCGGCCATTCTAGCTTGGGGGCAACGGAAAACCATCATTTCGAAATGCTTGGAATTGATGGCCTTGATGGATAATGCACCTCATGATTTTATGCTGAATCATCAGGATTTAGATCTGAAACCATTTTTGAATTTCAAGCATCGTACATTTAATGATGTGGATACGCTTTATTTCATCCACTTTTTTTCGTGGTTTTATAAAAACTATGATTCTTTGGAGGAAGCATTTTTGACTGGATCAAATTACGATGGAGAAGCAATGGAAGGAATGTTAATTCGTTTCCATGAGATGTTCTTCTCACTTCCGGAAGCACCTAAGCGGACTAAAAAGCATATTGCCACCCCTGCTAGAAAATCTGCTTGTAAGCGAATGAATATGTTTTTGAGGTGGATGGTCCGATCAGATGACAAGGGAGTGGATTTTGGAATCTGGAAAAAGATCAATCCATCTCAGTTAATCTGTCCTTGCGATTTGCATGTGGACAGGGTAGCTAGAAAATTAGGATTGATTACCCGAAAACAAACCGATTGGCAAACTGCCGTTGATCTTACGGAACAGCTGAGGGAATTCGACCCCAAAGATCCCGTGAAATATGATTTTGCTCTCTTCGGTTTAGGAATTGAAGAGAAGTTCTAGACCTAGTGGAATTTTTTTACCTCCGGTGCAGCTGCCGTGGTCGAGAAGTCTTTTGTCAATCGCTCGGCATAATCATCCAATAATTCCAATACCCTTTCTCTGCTTTTTGATTTTACGATCAAACCAGCATGGTAGTCCAAAGGAACTCGGAAGTAAATTTCCGGATCATTAAAACTGCTCAAATCAGGATTTTGGAATTTGGAAAGTGTTAAGACAATTCCTGCATAATTCTTCGCTGACTTGGGTAATTTGTATTCCTTTCCCTTTACCAAAGCATCTTCAATTTTTGCCCATTCAGACCAAAGGTTGATCTGTGTAGCAGCTTCTACCATTTCAGCTAGGTGAGCGCCGCCAACTCGGGAAGAGGTTTCTAAAAAATAGATTTTTCCATCTTCATGGCATTTGATGAATTCAGTATGGCTTGCTCCGGATTTAAGTCCAAAAGCTTTCATGATTGCTTTATTCGCCTTTTTGATTGCCTGCTCATCTTCTGAACCATACTCCAAATTTGCCGATCTGAAAATTCCTCCTCCCTGAGAAATTTCCATTGGTGTAGCGAGGTATTTTGAAACGGTGAGGAATAGACTTTTTCCTTCCAAAATCAATCCATCCGCATGATACACATCCCCGGGCTTGAATTGCTCAACCAAATAGTGTAAACGATTATCGCCCAATTCATGAATATGCTTCCAAAGATCTTCCTTGGTGTGAACTTTTATGATTCCATGCGCAGACGCTTCTGAACGGGGTTTTAGTACCCATGGAGCCTTTACATGGTCTGCGAATTGATTGATATCCTCATCATTGAAAAGTGGGGAGAAAGGAGGTACGTTAATTCCTGCATCCTGAGCTTTGATTCGCATGGCGAGCTTATCTCGGAAATAGCGACCCGTCGTTTGTCCCATTCCAGGAATTCGAAGGTTTTCTCGAAGGAATGTGGCTTTTTCTACATCATAATCATCCAATGCTACAATAGCATCAATCTTATGGTTTTTCATCAAGCCGCCAACTCCTTTTAGTAAGAGGTCCAAGTCCCAGTCCAGATCCTGACCAGGCATATAAAAAACCTCATCAATGTATTCATACGCCCAAGGGGAATCCTTCAGCTTTTCTGAGGTTACTAAAAAAACTTTATTGCCTTGCTTCTTGAGCGAAACCAAAAAAGCATTTCCTTTGAAATAATTGGAAATACAGAGAAAAGTATGATCTTGATTTTCCATGTTAAAGATGATTTTCTATCAAATTAAGCAATAAACCCACACCAAAGGCGGTTCCTGTTTTGCTTTTTGAGAATTCACTATCTCCAAAAGCTACGCCAGCTACATCCAAATGTGCCCAAGAAGGGTGGTCATTAGTAAAAGCCTGCAAAAAGGTTGCTGCTGTAATAGCCCCTGCGATGGGTTTTCCATGATAGTTTCGGATATCCGCTATTTCGCTATCCATTTCCTTGGCATATTCTTTCCAAATTGGCAAAGGCCAAGACTTTTCGCCGATTGCCATTCCGGCTTGCTGAATCTGTTCAGAAAGTTTATCGTCATTTGAGAAAAGTGCGGCACATTCGTAACCAAAAGTTCCAACAGCTGAACCTGTCAAGGTCGCAAAATCAATCAGGTGATCAGGCTTATATTTTTGATTTAAATAGGATAGACCATCCGCTAAAATCAATCGGCCTTCAGCATCAGTATCTACGATTTCTATAGATTTTCCGGAGTGACTTCCAATTACCTCGGAAGGAAGATAGGCATGCTGATCGACAGCATTTTCAACGGCAGGGACGACGGTAGTTAAATTTACTGGTAGCTTCAAACTTGCAATAACTTGAGTTGCAGCCAAAACAGCTGCCGCACCTCCCATATCGGATTTCATATAATGCATGCCTTGGGTCTTGATATTCAAACCTCCCGTATCGAAAGTGACTCCTTTTCCAACCAATCCCACATGTTTGAAGGCATCGGGATGGCGATATTCCAAAATGATAAATCGAGGTTCCTTCACAGATCCTCTAGCAACTGCTAAAAAGGCCTCCAAACCTTCTTTTTTTGCCTTTTTGGTATCAAAAACTTGGACTTTTAATTCCTGACTTTTGGCTAATTCCTTGGCCCAATCAGCCAAGTATTCTGGAGTGAGAATATTGGGAGGGAGATCAACCATTCGGAAAGCCTCGATTTTGGCAGCGAGAATTTTTTCTGCTCGATGTATAGCTTTTTTGCTCTCAGGCGAAGGATGATTAATTCCCACTTTAAGTTTTTGGAAATCATTCTTTTTGGTCTTTTTGAAAAAATCAGCTTGGTAAGAACCTAATCCCAAACCAACCAAAGCAGCTTCTATTTGAGAAGTAGTAAATGAATCAGGAAAATCTAAAATGACCTGTTCTTTTACCATATCACCATTTTTTGAAAGAATTCTCCGAAAAGCCACTTCAATTTCTTTGTAGCTTGGATCTTCTCCTAGTCCCAATAACATGATCAAATTCTCTTCTGAGGGGAATGTGTACGTAGTGTCTTTTTTTCCGGAAAAAAGGGTCGATGGAAAAGTTAAATTTGGAAATTTTTCTTTTAGAAATTCTTCACGTTGGTTTTCAAAAACGGGAAAAACAATCAGGCTTTCCTGATTAATTTTTTTTGGTTGGAATTGAAATTTCATAGTTGATCAATCAGGTTTATCACTGAAAAATAGCCACTCAATGGCTTTAGGGAACTCATCGCTCCAGTATGTTTCATTGTGCTTTCCTTCCATGTTGATGGAAAGACGGATTTTCATTTTTCCTTGTAGACTTTCTCGTTTCAAAAGCCTTTTCCGCAATTTGGTTACATGGTTCACCATGGTTTCGCTTTCATCACCTCCAGCGTACAGATACATGTGGGTTTCTTGTGGCTCAAAAAAGTCCAAAAATCCCAGTTTAATCTTAGGAATCACCCAAAGTGAAGGGGAGAAAACCATTAATTTCCCAAAGACTTCCGGATATATCAGACCAGAGAAAATGCTGACAAGACCGCCCATTGAACTACCGCCTATACCTGTGAATTCTCGCTCAGGCTTGGTTCGAAAGGTTTTATCGACAAAAGGCTTCAATGTGTCGGTAATAAAACGGATATACTTTTTACCATGACCAACACCTAAAAGCGTCCTTCCTACATTATATTCTTGAATTCGCTCAGTTTCGGCATGTTCAATCGCAATGATGATAATTTTCCCGATTCCATAGTCGGACATCACCGCTAGTTTTTTATCGATCTGCCAATTGAAATCTGACTTTTCATTGAACAGATTTTGAGCATCTTGGAGGTAAAGAACCGGGTAATGCTCATCACTTGTTTCGTAATCGTGTGGCAAAAGCGCCCAAATTTTCCGAGTCTTATTTAATTGGGGAATTTCAAATTCCTCTGATATCAAATGGATTTTTGGTAATTGACTAGGGCGATAAGGAAGCCAGTTGTGACGCCATTTCGCTACTTTTTCGGTTCGAACTAAATCGGAATCATTCCATGTTCGATTTGGCGTTTTATTACCATAGCGATCGATTTCAACCTCTGACCAATCACCCTTGGTAAATTTGTAAATCAATTCCCCTTCAAAAGCTTTTCCTTCAGGAAAGGTAAATTCATATCTCCCTTCCTTGATTTTTTCCATTCGGAATTTATAATCCTGGGTAGCCCAATTGTTGAAATTTCCCGCGATATACACAGGCCTATCATCATCATTTGGGGTGAGCAAAATGATTTTCTTGGTTTTAGTCGCTGTGGTAAAATCAGGTGATTGCGTGACTTTCATGGATGGGATTTGGGATCAATCCAAGGGTGATATACAAAAATAGGTGTTGGGGATAGGAAAAAGAAATTAAACTTTCTCTTGAGGCCTGAATCGAATTTCCTCCGGATAGGGGAAGGCATGTAGTAATTCCTTATTTCTAATTTTAGTTTGAATCTTCTGCCAATAAAGTGGATCAAAAAGTTTCTGATGGTAATCCAAAAAATGATCCTTCAAGTCAGGGCGACCGATCATCCAGCGTTTAAAATCTTCAGGGAATACATCATTCTTTGCGATATCATACCAAGGCTCAGAAGCATAAATTTGCTCATAAGTTTCCGGTTTGGGTTTGACTCGGAAATTCATATCCGTTAAAAATTCGATTTCATCATAGTCATAAAAAATCACCCGGTTTTGACGAGTTAGACCAAAGTTCTTGGTCATCATATCTCCCGGGAAAATATTAGCCTGTGCCAACTGAAGGATGGCCCGACCATAGTCTTCTACAACATCCCAGCCTTTTTCTTTAGTACATCCTTCTAGATACAGATTGAGAGGTCGCATCTTTCTTTCTGTATACAGGTGTTTGATTATCAATTGGTTGTTTTGAATGTCCAATAAAGAGTTAGCGGTATTGCGAAGTTCCTTCATTAATTCCGGACTTACTCGATCCAAGGGGATATGAAAGTATTCAAACTCATGGGTATCAGCCATTCTTCCGACTCGATCATGAAGGGAAACCAACTTGTATTTTTCCCGCACCTCCTGTCGAGTCATGTTTTTGGGTGGTTCGAAGTGGTCTTTGATGAGTTTGAATACCACATCAAAAGAAGGGAGTGTAAATACTGTCATTACCATTCCTTTGACTCCCGGAGCAACTACGAATTGGTCAGTGGAAGATTGCAAATGATACAGGTAATCCCGATAAAAAAGAGTTTTCCCATGTTTGTTAAAACCAATGGCATTATACAATTCATGCGTCTTTTTGTGTGAAATAACCGAACTCAAAAAGCCCACGATTTGGGAAGGAATTTCAGCGTCCACCATAAAATAGGAGCGGGTGAAACTGAAAAGGTGACTCATGATATTTCGGTCAAAAATCAACGTATCTACAAAAACACCTTTTTCTCCGTGCATAAGCGGTATAATAAAAGGCATCCATTTATGGCCCACGTAGGTTCTTCCGATCAAGTATGCTGCTTTATTTCGGTAAAAGACAGGTTTGAGAATTTCTGTTTTGGTTTCAGGACCAGGGTTATACCGAGTAAGGATGACCTCTCTTACGCTTTTGATTAGAAATTGCACATCCTCTTCTTTATTAAGAAAAGGGACGCCAGGATCGAAATCATCCAATATTTTTCGAATGATGGGCTCCAAACCCATTTGGCTTGGATATGTATGAACTAAGTGGCTGTTTTCTCTCCATTTGCAGATTTGGTAGCCCTCCATAACATACATGAGTTCTTCATCTATGGACATACCCGGAAAGGCCTTTCGAATCACCGAATTAAAAAAAGTCTCTGCCAATTCAACATCGGGACGGTCAGCAATCATGGATTGATATTCCTTTCGAATCAGTTTCCAGATCTCACGATTTGCCGCATCTTCACCGAGCATTTCATTGAATTCAGCAACCAATTGAAAAAGAAGATCCTTGTAGAGTCTTAATCTTTGCCGGTGATTAAGTTGCATCATCACCCAATTCCTCTCCCTGAAATATTGGGGAGCTAACCTCGTGTAGATTTTGAAGCTGCGGATATAACTTTCAAATCCCGAGTAAATTTTTTGGGCTAATGGAAGAGCTCTTTTGGGCATAGTGCAAATAGCTGATTTTTGACAAGAATTGAAAAAGATTCAAAATCAGGATGTCAAATTTTGATGGGGTAGGAATAGAGAGGAAAAATCATGCACACGATTGCATAAAATTGCTGCTCTTTTTCAGTGAAAACTTTTTTCAAAAAAGTAAAAAATAATTTTCCCTCTTTAGGCTTGATTTTAAACGATTTAAATCAAAAAAACGGCGGAAAATAAAATTTTGAAAATCTTTCGCAATCGATTGTTTGGAGTAATAGAAAACATTTTCTACTTTTCGCCAGTATTCATAATCGAATATCTACAATAGGTTTAATAGGTTTGAGAGCAGGAAAAGGTCGGGTCAATAGCCCGACCTTTTTTATTACCAAATTCCCATATCTTCCTCTCTTAAAAATGGGTGCATTTTCCTTAAAATTTAGCCATTTCATTCGATCATATTACTTTATAATACGGGGCCCATACTTAGATCAATTGTTGACATATAAATTATAAATCCAATCAAAACAGTAGCAGGAATTCCTATGGAAATAAAATAGTTTGTTCGAAAAACCTTTAACGTTTCCACCTGATCCATAGGAATCTCAAATGGTGTTTTGATAATATTTTGCTTTTTCTCTGAGGCTGTTTGAATCACATTCGTATAAATTGTTTCTCTTGTATGAGATAAATACTCCAAATCATATTCCTCCCCATCTTGTAAAAAGACTTTTATTCTCTCATTTGCTTTTACTTGGTCTAATTGCAAATCCAGTTTTTCTTGTTGACTTAAGCTTTTTTGAGATTCACTGGTACTATTTCCCAGGGACTGATAAGTCTTACAAGCTTGAAAATGTCCGAAAAGCATAAGTGCTAGGATGATTTTTAGGAAAGTTTTCATCTTTTTCCGGTATAATGTTTAGTCTCCCATCTACATAGAATTTTTAAGGAAAAGAATGGATATGTAGCTATTCAAATTTTCCCAACCGGCTCCAGCTTTTTTATGGATTTTGGCTATCTATTAATCCATAGTGTTTCATTTGTTTGGATTAAGTATTCAAAAATTTCAGATCAAATCATATGATATGGAATACGTTGTAAGGTGATTAAAATCAGAGTTTTAAGTTTATGTTATTCCTTTTGACCACTAATCAAACCCAAATAAAAATTTTGAAAAATTTGGATGTTTTTTGAGGTGAAACTTTATTGAGAAATTATTCGACTTACTATTTAATGACCCACTCTGAAATCGTCAATTTTCTTCAAGATCGCTTGGCAAGCGAACTTCCAGGTCAAGTGGCTCATTTAGAAATGGCACCCCAGCCAGTGGACATGAGACGTTTTCAACCTAAGGTTCCGGAAAGTCATCGTAAAGGAGCGGTTCTCTTGCTGCTTTATCCCACAGAGGAAGGAGTGATGTTTCCATTGATCAAGCGACCTGTTTATCCCGGCGTGCATAGTGGTCAAATTGCCCTTCCTGGTGGAAAAATGGATGAAGAAGATGAGAATATCATCTATACAGCTTTGCGTGAGGCAGAAGAGGAAGTAGCTGTAAATAAAGGAAAGATCGAAATTTTGGGGCAATTGAGTGATTTATATATCCCAACCTCCAATTTCCTGGTGACTCCAGTATTAGGAAGCATTTCTGAAATACCAGATTTTGTTCCTGAGGAACGGGAAGTTGATTCCATTTTACCAACCGGATTGGATTTACTCTTGGAGCCAACTCGGAGGAAAAGGACCCTTCTCAAACTCGACAACAACCTTAATTTGGATACACCTTATTTTGATTTGCATGGGGAGATTGTTTGGGGAGCGACTGCTATGATATTAAGTGAGTTGTCCCACTTGCTTCAAAGAGCTTGATTTTTTGTGTTGGGCTTTTGCCCAATTGTTGGTATTGTTGCAAGGAGATCAACTTGGAATTATGGAATCAACGCAACCCCTTATTACCAATGATGCCATCGTGTTTGGGCTTTTACTGGCAATTTTAGCACTTGTTTTTAGCACTGCTTCCAGTAAGAATAAGTTCTTTCAGAAGTTTTATCGGGTGGTTCCTACAGTTTTACTATGCTATTTCATTCCTGCGGTTTTCAATTCCTTGGGAATCATTTCAGGAGAATCTTCCCGCTTATATTTTGTAGCAAGTCGCTATTTGCTTCCAGCATCCCTCGTTTTGTTTACCCTTAGCATTGATCTCAAAGGGATTCTAAAATTGGGTCCAAAGGCATTAACCATGTTTTTGGCTGGTACCTTGGGAATTATGTTGGGAGGACCGATGGCTTTGTTTACCGTTGGACTGATTCAACCCGATGTTTTAGGAGGAAGTGGGCCAATGGAAATTTGGCGTGGATTGGCCACAATTGCAGGTTCTTGGATCGGGGGAGGAGCAAATCAGACGGCTATGTTGGAAGTGTTTGAAGCGGACGCAGACTTGTTTGCTCAAATGATTGCGGTGGATGTTTTGGTTGCCAATTTATGGATGGCCTTTTTACTGTATTGGGCAGCCAAACCAGAAAAGCTGGATAAATTATTCAAAGCTGATACTTCCGCCATCTATGAACTTCGGGATAAAATTGCTGATTTTCGATCTAAAATCATGCGGATTCCCACACTCTCGGATAGTATGGTGATCTTGGGAGTTGCTTTTGGAATAACCGGTATTTCCCATTTGATAGCGGATACATTAGCTCCTTTCATCGGGGAAAATTATCCTCAATTGAAGGATTACTCTTTGGATTCCACTTTTTTCTGGATTGTTGTGGTTGCTACCACGGCAGGTTTGGGTTTGTCTTTCACCAAGGCTAGAAACTTGGAGGGAGCGGGAGCCTCCCGGTTTGGATCTGTCTTTTTATACATTTTGGTTGCCACCATTGGAATGCAGATGGATCTGGGAGCTGTGCTAGATAATCCCATTCTCTTCGTCATCGGTATATTGTGGATGTTCTTCCATATCCTGATTATGTTGTTGGTAGCTTGGATTATCAAAGCTCCTTTCTTCTATGTAGCTGTGGGATCCCAGGCAAATGTCGGCGGGGCTGCATCAGCACCAATTGTGGCAGGAGCATTTGATGCTTCTTTAGCTCCTGTGGGAGTTTTGCTAGCTGTGCTTGGGTATGCAGTAGGAACCTATGGGGCCTATCTATGTGGCTTAATGATGCAGGCTGTTTCAGGTATGTAATTCAAAAGGTTTGCAATGAGACATAAGCGGGAATTGGTATTTATCTGTACAGGTTCTGATTGTAAAAAAGCAGGGGCTAAGTCTATCAAAAAACAACTTAAAGAGGATTTAAAATCCGGTCCATTAAAAGGTCATTGTAAACTGATCCAAACCAAATGCATGGATTTTTGTAAATCTGCTCCTGTAGTTATTGTGGGTGATCATTTTTGTAAAAAAACCGATTCGGAGAAAGTTCTAAGCATACTTTCCAAAGGAACCCAAAAGTAAGAAGCTTCTAAGCTTTTCAATTTAAAGAAACCCTGTTTTCTTTTTCTCTTTATTTAAAGGAATCCCTATAAACTTCATAAACTATAGTAATAGAAAAATACGTCATTTGACGTATAGTTAGTTGATATGCTTGTATCATAATTTTAGGTCAAAAAATAAGAATCAAAACCTATCTTTTTATTTCCTAATCAGTCAAACAAATCAACTTACTTATGAAAAGAATAATGCTAATCGCAGTAACTGGGTTACTTTTTTCAACCCACCTGCAAGCCCAGGTTTCATTTTATGGAATTGGGGAAAAAGGGTATTACAACAAAACGATTAAGGGTGCTGAGGGCTTTGTTTTGCCTCAGATGAGCCTAAATTTTGAAACTTTTGTAGAGACAGGTGTTGTCGTTCAAGAAAGTGGCTTAAGTAGAGCAACAAATAATTTTTCTGCAATGAGCAAAGGCGGCAGCTACGTCGGTCAGACCGGTTCTGCAAAGGCCACAACGATTCTTGATGCAGGATTGGAATTGGCGGATTTTCAGGAACTGGCCAATGACTTTCAAAAAATCATGGAAGAAGAGATTGCAAATGCAGGTTTTAAAGTAGTATCTCTTCCAGATGCACGAGCTATGGAATCTTTTGGAAAGATTGCTGAGCGTTATGATGCGAAAGCTGAACGCAAAGAAGGAAAAACTAAAGAAGAGGATATAGGAGTAGGTACGATTCAGGTTTTTCCTGATGGAAGCATTTTCATATTTAATGATAAATCCGTGGCACGGGGTGGAGGCGTAGCATTCGTGGGTATGATGAAGAAATTCTACGGTGAGACAGATGCTGTGATATTACTTCAAAACATTGACATTGATTTTTCAACAGTTGAATTAAAGGTAGGTCTCGAGGCAGGGGTGAAAAGAAAAGTGACTTCAGCGGATGTTCAAGTCTTCCCAAAAATGAGGATTTCAAAAGCAACTTTTGATTTCATTGGAAAAATTGGCTCTCCAAATAATGTCTCAGCTAACTTAGAGGGTGATTTTGTTTCCGAAAAACCATACAAGGCCCGTATTTATCAGGACAAAACAAAAAGCGATAGTTTCATTAAAAAGTTTTTTGCTGTTAATCCCCCAAATATTGATTTCGATCCTTTTATAGTTGAAATGACAAAAGAAGATTACATAGCAGCAGCAAGGGATTTATTCCGTGATTATGCGAAAGAGTTTGCCAAGGTTTTGGTAGTTGGGGTAAACAAGTAAAAATGATTGAATCAGGAAGCCGGAGATAATTTTTCTCCGGTTTTTTTGTTTCCTGATTTTTGTCAGAAACATCAAAAAATAGATGAAAATCGAGTCCATATTTTTTTAAAATCCGTTTTTTAAAAGAGGAGTGATATCTCTCATTTAGTTTGATTTTCAACTATTTAAAAACAAGAAATCATGAAAACTTTAGAAAATAAAGTCGCTATTATTACAGGTGCAGCATCAGGGATTGGAAAAGCAGCCGCATTTTTATTTGCCAAAGAAGGAGCTAAAGTGGTGGTTTCGGATATCGATGAAAAGCAAGGCAAGGAAGTGGTAGAAGATATTAAAAAGGATGGAGGAGATGCCTATTTTTTCAAGGCGGATACGTCCAAACCTGAGGAAAATGAAGCGCTGGTAGCTGCTACGGTAAAAAAATATGGAAAGCTCGATATTGCAGTTAATAATGCCGGTATTGGTGGACCTTTAGCTGAAACGGAGGATTATCCCTTGGATGGATGGCAAAAGGTAATTTCGGTGAACCTATCTGGTGTCTTTTACGGAATGCATTACCAACTAGCAGCCATGGAAAAAAATGGAGGAGGAGTAATCGTGAATATTGCTTCTATTTTGGGTATGGTTGGTACTCGAATGTCTCCCGCTTATGTATCAGCAAAACATGGTGTTGTTGGTCTGACAAAAGCCACAGCCTTGGAATACGCAGCAAAAAATATACGAGTGAATTCCATTGGTCCGGGTTATATTTTGACTCCATTACTTACCAATAATCTAGATGCAGAAACTTTAAAATCAGTGGAAGCATTGCATCCAATTGGAAGGCTGGGAGAAGCTGAAGAAGTTGCAGAATTGATTTTGTGGTTGAGTTCGCCTAAGTCTTCCTTTGTGACTGGTTCTTATTATCCAATTGATGGTGGTTATTTGGCTCAGTAAAGAGACTTGAGTTTTATGAGGTTCGGAAAACAAAAAAGGTGGAATTGTAAAATTCCACCTTTTAATTTTTAAAGCTAGGTAGCTTTTATCCTACAACCTTCACATTCACTGCGTTGATTCCTTTTTTTCCTTGTACGGTATCATAAGTGACTTTGTCATTTTCTCTGATTTCATGTACAAGACCGCTGATATGGACAAAAACGTCCTCGCTATTATCCGCTGGAGTGATGAATCCAAAGCCTTTAGATTCATTAAAGAATTTTACTGTTCCTTCGTTCATGATTTTTTGATTTAAATACTTTTTAAAGATGGTTGATCGTATTAGCCAATGACTTTTACGTTTACCGCATTGATTCCTTTTTTACCTTGAACTAGATCAAAAGTAACTCGGTCATTTTGACGGATTTCGTCAACGAGTCCGCTGAAATGCACGAATACATCTTCGCTCTTGTCAGATGGGGTAATGAAACCAAAACCTTTGGTGTCATTAAAGAATTTTACTGTTCCTTCATTCATAATTTTACTTGTTTTGTGCAGCACCTTTGCTGTATGATTTGTTTTGATTTAATTGTTTTTTTGGTGTGGGTGGCTCAGGAGGAGAGTCGGAAAAGTTTCCGAATTCGTCTACATAAACCATCATATTTTCAAGACTTCCATCTTTAGGTTGGGCTTTTCTTTCAAGCTTTTTCTCGAATTTTTCCTTTTTCTTTCTCTGCTTGAGCTGGGCTTTTTGTTTTTTGATAAATGAGTTTTGGTTTTTTGACATAAAGAGATGTTCAATTTATAAAGGTGATTGCTCGGCCTGTTTTTCCAGCCCGCCCAGTTCGGCCGATTCGGTGGATATATGAATCCATCGTCATGGGCAGTTGATAGTTGATGACATGACTTACATCTGCGACATCAATTCCCCTCGCGGCGACATCCGTCGCTACAAGTACCCGAATGGTTCCTAATTTGAAATCATTCAGCATTTTATTTCTGAAATTTTGAGATTTATTCCCATGAATCTGTCCGGAAGGAATCCCATTTTGATTGAGTTTTTTAGACAGTCGATCAGCAAGGCGTTTGGTCTCAGTGAAAAGGATAACCTTCTTCAGAGCTCCATCCTGAAACAAGTCCTGCAACATCAAAAACTTATCTTTTCCTTCAGGAACTCGAATGGTTTCCTGTTCTATATGCTCATTCGCAACAGTACCGGAATCCACATGAATTTCTTGAGGATTATCCAATAATTCATCAATCAGTTTTTGCTGGGCTTTGTCTAAGGTTGCTGAAAAAAGAAGCGTTTGCTCCCTTGAACCGATTAGTGAAACCAAGCGCTTGACATCGTGGATAAATCCCATGTCTAGCATTCGGTCAAATTCATCCAAAACAAGTGTCTTAACCTGGTTTAAATGAAGTGCCTTTTGATTTGATAAGTCTAAAAGCCTTCCAGGTGTACCTATGATTACATGAGGCTTTTGTGCCAAATGCTTGAAATCAGAATTGATATTTGTTCCTCCAATAAAGGTTGCGCATCGAAGATTCATTCCTAAGGTTAATCCCCGAAACTCATCTCCAATTTGTAAGGCCAATTCCCTTGTAGGTGCAACGATCAAAATGGAAGATGCTAAGGGTCTCTCCAAAAGCTGAGTGATAATCGGTATCAAAAATGCAGCTGTCTTTCCAGAGCCTGTTCTAGCAATGGCAAGCATATCTCTTCCATCTAACAACACAGGAATTGCCTGTTCTTGAATAGGGGTAAGATACTCATAGCCTTTCTTTTGAATATTTACTTGAAGCTTTGAATGAAGTTCAAGGTCATCGAATCGTGTCTCAGTTTTTGAGTTTGAATTAATAGGAGTTGCTTTGGCCTTTTTGACCAAAAGACTGGGATCCAAAGAAGAGACAGGTTTTCGTTTCGTTTGTTGTCTTTCTGAAGATGTATGGTTGTCCCGACGATTGGGACGAGTATTTTTTCTAAATGTGTTCATAATTAAAATGATTTGCTTTTCACAGGGACAGTTTCTAATGTTCCCAAGTGGTGAAGCATTTGAAAATGGGCTTTTAGGGCCTCCAAAAATGTTTTTTTAGAATAGTAAGGCAGTTGAAATTCAGCTGCAGTTTTTCTGACAATAGGAGCGATGTTTCGATAGTGGACATGACAGATATCCGGAAACAAATGATGCTCGATTTGATAATTTAAGCCTCCAATCATCCAAGAAAAGATTCGGCTTTTTGGGGAGTAATTACAAGTGGTGACCAATTGATGGACAAGCCGTTCTCCCTCGACAATTCCTTGTTCGTCCATTTGCGGAAATACCACATCAGGCATAATATGAGCCGTCTGAAAGACTAAGGAGATACAAAGTCCAGTCACGAAATGTAGGGAAAGGAAGGCTAATAGAATTTCCCAAATCCCAAAAGGAGAGAAAATTAACGGTAGTCCTAGGGTAAAGGTGAAATAGACTACTTTCCAAGCTAAAATCTTAAGAAAGGTATTTCTATAGCTATTTTTTCCTTTGATAAGCCCCATTTTATGGTAGCGATCCAGGCGGATAAAATCTTTGGTAGTCACCCAAGAAAGCGTGGATAATCCATAAAAGAACCAGGTATACCAATGCTGGTAGGGATGTAGTCGATTTTTCTTGGCATGAGGAGAAAACCTCAGAAATGCAGGTGGTACATTGATGTCATCATCTCCTTCGTGAATATTTGTGAAGCTATGATGAAGCACATTGTGCTGAACTCGCCACATAGTGGCATTGGCTCCTACCATGTTCAAAGTATATCCTAAAAGTTTGTTGATTTTAGGATTGGAAGAATAGGTTCCATGAATGGCATCATGCATGATTCCCATCCCGATTCCGGCCATTCCAAATCCACTAAGGATGAATGCAGCAAAAAGCTGCCAGGTATGGGTAAGCCAACCGGAACTGACTAGTAAAACTGGCACAAAATAGATAGACAGCATGAAAATGGTCTTGAGGACCATCTCTGCATTTCCGAATTTACTTTGTTGGGTAGATTTGAAATAGGAATTGACGCGACTGCGTAGGGTAATTGAGAAATCAGAAAGAGCTGATTCCGAAAATCGAATGGCTTTAATAAGAAGGGTTGTTAATTAAAATAAGAATGGTACTCAAGATGTTGTTAAATCAAACTGCGGCATTCAATTCGTCGCTGGATCTAATCCAGAATTGGAATTAAAAAGTAGAAGAAAAGAATTGAAACCGTGGGAAATAACTCTTGATTTGCTACTTGTGGCAGGGAAATTACCGATGCTATAAGATAGAAAGATGTGCCTTACTTTTAAGATTTTGCATTTCTATCGTTACAAAGGTACGGAAACATTCGGGCTTTATACTATCCGTGTCTTTTTATTTTCAAAAGTTTAGGTCATTTGGTTTGATAATGAATGAAGGAATCTCAGTCATCTTGTTTAAAATGGTGATTTTGAGCTAAAAATGATTCTGAAAAGTTCTCTAAAATATTTTTCAGAAATTGAAACTTTTATCCTCGATTTCCATTTTTGAATCAAATTGGTGTATTCTTTGCCGGTTTGAAAAAAATTCTTTTTGATATATGAAAAATATTCAAATACCTTTGTAACGATGTGTAAAAAATCCTACAGGGTTATTGGACTGATGACAGTGATCTCCTCACTGCTTCTGACTTTTTTCGTCCCAGGACTGTCTTCTGGGTTGCAGCTCTCCAACTATATCCAGCAGGATCAAGAAAAAGTAGCTTCTTTTGATGCTTCTGATGAGTCTACCATCGTTTTCAACAGCTCTGATGAGCTAAAATCTCAAGCAAATCTTCTCTTTTCTGTAGAACCAGAGGGCTTAGAGCAGGTCGAGGAAAGTTTCCTTGATTTGGATTCAGAACTCAAGCTAGCAATTTCAGCTATTTGGTTTTGCCTTTTGGCAATAAGCCTTGGAAAAGATCAGACGCGTTTTCTACGTTTCTACAAAAACTTCTTCAAACCGATTCCAAATCGGTTACACATCTACCACTGCGTTTATCGTATTTAGGATTTTTTGATTGGGCTTTAAAAGGCCATGGTATGGGTTCCCGAGCAAGTATGCCTATCGACGCTCAGGTTCCGATTTAATTTCTTTTTACCTACAATTCAAAATTCATAAATATGAAAACTAACAGGAATATTCTGTTCCTAGCAGTGGGCTGTGCGATGTTTTTGGCATCCTGCGGTTCATCACATAATACACATGAAGAAACTGCCACATTCAAAGTTTCTCAACCTATTAAACAAGACACAGTCTTGATCAAAGAATATGTGAGTCAAATCCGGGCCATTCAACACATTGAATTGCGGGCCTTGGAGAAAGGGTACCTTCAGAAAATCTTTGTGGATGAGGGGCAACATGTCAAAAAAGGACAACTTCTCTTTCAAATTCAGCCAACGATCTATCAGGCTGAATTTCAAAAGGCAAAATCTGAGGTGGAATTTGCGCGGGTGGAATATGAAAACACTAAAGCGCTAGCGGACAAAAATATCGTTTCCCAAAACGAGGTTGCTTTAGCCAAAGCACAATTGGAGAAAGCGAAAGCGGAAATGGCTTTAGCCGAAACTCATTTAAGCTTCACTGAGCTTCGGGCTCCTTTCGATGGAATTGTTGGAAAATTCGAGGAAGTGCGTTTGGGAAGTTTATTGGATGAGGGGGAATTGTTAACTACGCTTTCTGATAACAGTAAAATGTGGGTATACTTCAACGTTCCAGAAGCGGAATACTTGGATTATGCCATGACCGAAAAGGATACAGCGGAAATGGTTCAATTGCGATTAGCTAATAATCGGGTTTTCCCTGAATCGGGTATAATCGAAACCATAGAATCCGACTTTAACAATGCGACTGGTAACATTGCTTTTCGTGCTACCTTTTCCAATCCTAATGGTTTGTTGCGACATGGTCAAACGGGAAATATCTTATGGCCAAAGCCATTGGATGAGGTGACCATGATTCCACAGAAAGCCACTTTTGAGGTATTAGACAAGAAGTTTGTCTATCTAGTGGATGATGAAGGCAATGTAAAGTCACAAGAGATCAAAATTGAGGGAGAACTCAACCACGTATATCTGGTAAGTGCTGGGCTGACGCCGCAGGACAAGTTTCTTTTGGAAGGCCTGAGAAAGGTGCAAAATGGCGGAAAAATTCACTTTGAATTGATTAAGCCGAAGGAAGTATTTGAGGGATTGCATCTGCATGCCGAATAAGTCCATTCACCTTAAAATCCGAAAGAAATGTTTAAAGATATTTTAAGAAGGCCTGTATTGGCTATTGTGGTCTCCTTCATGATTGTGTTTGTGGGATTGCTTGCCATTACCCAATTGCCTATTTCGCAGTTTCCAGAAATTGCACCTACCACGGTCAATATTTTCGTGGCCTATCCGGGTTCTAGTGCAGATGTGTTGACCAAGTCAACTTTGATTCCTTTGGAAACCTCAATCAACGGGGTGCAAGGAATGCGATACATAGCTTCTGATGCGACTAGTGCCGGTGAGGGTACAATTCGAGTGGTATTCGAACCGGGTACTGATCCAAACCAGGCAGTGGTTCGGGTAAAGACTCGAGTCGATCAAGTCATGCCAAACTTACCTCCTTTGGTACAAAGAGAAGGTGTGATTATTACTCCTGTTCAGCCAAGTATGCTCTTGTATGTTGATATCTACGGCGAAGAGGGGGCAGATATTGATGAGAAATTCCTTTACAATTATGCCTATACCCGGATTATCCCGGAATTGCAGCGAATAGATGGGATTGCACAAGCTCAGATTCTAGGATCTCGAAAATTCGCTATGCGTGTATGGCTAAAATTAGACCGTATGCGTGCCTACAAGATTTCCGCCGAGGAAGTGCTAGAGGCTATGGAAGAGCAAAGTGTGATTGCTCGTCCGGGTCGATTGGGGCAAAGCTCCGGAAAGCAGGCTCAATCTGTTGAGTATGTATTGACTTATCAGGATCGATTCAATGAGCCAGAACAATATGAAAATATCATCATCCGAAGTAATGAGGAAGGTGAGCTAATCAAATTGAAGGATATAGCCGAAGTAGAATTGGGAAGTGAATTCTTTGATATTTATTCCAATTTGGACGGACGGCCTTCATCCTCTATGGTGCTGAAGCAGACACCTGATAGTAATGGTAGCGAGGTAATCGCACAGGTAAAGGAAAAACTCAAGGAATTGGAAGTTGACTTTCCTGAAGGTGTGCATTACGAATATAGCTACGACGTATCCAAATTCTTGGATGCTTCTATTGAGCAGGTAGTTCATACCATTCGAGATGCTTTTATCCTCGTAGCCTTGGTGGTGTTCCTTTTCTTGGGTGATTGGCGGTCAACATTGATTCCCATCATCGCTGTACCGGTTTCTTTGATTGGAGCATTTTTCGTCTTGCAGCTTTTTGGCTTATCCATGAACCTGATTACGCTTTTCGCTTTGGTATTGGCGATTGGGGTGGTAGTGGATGATGCGATAGTGGTGGTAGAAGCTGTTCACGCCAAAATGGAGGAAGACCCACATTTGACTCCTTACAAAGCCACACAAAAAGCTTTGGGTGAATTGAGTGGTGCGATCATCGCGATTACACTTGTAATGACTTCGGTTTTCGTGCCGATTGCTTTTATGAGTGGTCCGGTTGGGGTTTTCTATCGTCAATTCTCCATCACCATGGCGAGTTCTATCATTATTTCCGGAATTGTCGCCTTGACCTTGACTCCGGTATTGTGTGCGATGATTTTGAGAAATCATCATGGTAAACGAAAGAGATCCCTTTTCGATCGATTCATCGACGGATTCAATAGGCTTTTTGAAAGATTTACAGGGCACTATATCAAGGTGTTGAATGTGATTGTTGCTCGACGAATTGTAACCTTTGGAATCTTAGGGATTTTCATCGCAGGAATTATCTACACCAACAAGATCCTTCCTTCCGGTTTTGTGCCTAACGAAGATCAGGGTACTATCTATGCAATCATTCAAACACCTCCAGGATCGACCTTAGAATTGACCAATAAGGTTGCTCAGGAATTGCAGCAAATTGCAGAAGAAGTGGAAGGAATTGAATCCGTGACCTCTTTGGCTGGATATGAAATCATGACTGAGGGTCGGGGTTCTAATGCGGGTACCTGTTTGATCAACCTTAAACCTTGGTCAGAGCGCGAGAAAAGCGTTCATGAAATCATGGAAGAACTAGAAGAGGAAACCAAGGATTTGGGAGCGGTAGTGGAATATTTTGAGCCACCTGCAGTTCCAGGTTTTGGTTCCTCAGGTGGTTTTTCACTCCGTTTATTGGATAAAACAGGTGGTGATACAGACTACGATGAATTTGATAAAATCAACCAGGAGTTTCTAGCTGCTCTTCGAGAGCGGAAAGAGCTCAAAGGTTTATTTACCTTCTTCGCTGCCAATTACCCTCAATACCATTTGGAGATAGATAATCAGGCTGCTATGCAAAAAGGGGTAACCATTGGAAAAGCCATGGAGAACCTCAACATACTTATTGGTAGTACCTATGAGCAAGGTTTTATCCGCTTTGGTCGATTCTTCAAGGTTTATACCCAAGCTGCACCCGAATTCAGAAGATATCCATCCGATTTGACGGATTTGTTTGTGAAAAATGAAGAGGGAGAAATGGTTCCTTATTCATCTTTCATGAAGGTGAACAAAACTCAGGGACCCAATGAAATTACCCGATACAACCTTTTCAATTCAGCTGCCATTCGTGGATTGCCTGCTGAAGGTTTTACCACAGGTGATGCAATTCAGGCAATTCGGGAAGTAGCCGCAGAGACTCTTCCTAAAGGTTATGACATTGCTTGGGAGGATTTGTCTTTTGATGAATCAAGACGTGGAAATGAGGCCATCTATATTTTCGCCGTGGTGGTGCTCTTTGTGTATCTGGTTTTGGCTGCCCAGTATGAAAGTTTTGTATTGCCGTTGGCGGTACTTCTTTCTCTGCCTATCGGGATCTTCGGGTCATTCGCAATGCTCAAACTCATGGGCTTGGCCAATGACGTTTATGCGCAGATAGGTATGATTATGTTGATTGGTTTGCTGGGTAAAAACGCCGTGTTAATTGTGGAATTTGGGGTGCAGCGTCACCGCGAAGGAGCTACAGTTTTAGCAGCAGCTATCGAAGGAGCCAAGATGCGTTTCCGACCAATTTTGATGACCTCCTTTGCCTTCATCGCTGGTTTGATCCCATTGGTTATTGCACATGGTGCGGGAGCTGTTGGTAATAAAACCATCGGTTCATCTGCCATGGGAGGGATGTTCTTAGGGACAATGATTGGGGTCTTGGTGATTCCGGGTCTCTATTACTTCTTTGGAAGTATGATTGAAGGAAAGAGTTTATTGCAAAACGAGGCTGATTCTTCGCTTTCTGAAGCATTTGTTGAAGAGGGTCAAAATAGAGCTTCGCTTCTGAAAAAGATCGGTAAACTCAGTGTATTACTTCAGGCCGCAAAACGAAACAATAGAAACAATGACAAGTAATCGTATAAAATTCTATACAGGGATTTCCTTGGTCATGATGGTTGGTTTTTGGGGCTGTAAATCCCAGGAAATCAACTTCAGAGAACCATCTGCGAACCTTCCCGAACTATTTGATAAGCAATTGGAGGATACTACTTCCTTTGCTTCAGTAGATTGGCGAGCCTATTTCGAAGATGAGCATTTGAATGCTTTGATCGATTCGGCTTTGCTGAATAATCAGGAACTGAATATTGTCTTGCAAGAGATTGAAATCAGTAAAAATGAAGTTCTCGAGAAGACCGGTGAATATCAACCCTTCGTGAATTTAGGCTTGGGGGCAGGAGCTGAAAAGCCCGGAAGATTTACTCGGGATGGTGCTGTGGAACATAATTTGGAAATCAAAGAAGGGAAAGAATTCCCTGAACCTCTGGGTGACTTTGTGCTGGGAGCCACTGCTTCTTGGGAAGTGGATATTTGGCGAAGACTTCGGAATGCTAAGGATGTAGCCCAACTTCGCTATTTGGCACAAACAGAAGGAAAAAACTTCTTGGTTACTCAGTTGATTTCCGAGATTGCTGAATCCTATTATGAATTGATGGCTTTGGATAATTTGTTGGAAATCATCAATCAAAACCTAGAAATTCAAAAGGATGCTTTAGAAAAAGCCCGTCAGTTGAAAGAGTATGCAAAAGCCAATCAATTGGTGGTGAATAGATTTGAAGCACAATATCTAAATACTCAAAATCAGCAATTTGCGATTCGCCAGAAATTGGTAGAGACTGAAAACAGGCTTTACTTCCTAACGGGTGCATACCCTTCGAGAATCCCTCGAAATTCGGATAGAATGATGGAGATCCAATTGGATAGCCTTCAATCTGGTATCCCTGCCCAATTGCTGGAAAACCGTCCGGATATTCGTCGGGCTGAATTGGAAATGGCAGCTGCTAAACTAGATGTGAAATCTGCCAAAGCAAATTTCTACCCTCGCTTGGATTTACGGGCAGGTATTGGTTATCAGGCCTTCAATCCTTCTTACCTTTTCAATCCCGAATCGTTGATTTTCAATGCAGCTGGAGATTTGATGGCCCCTCTGATTAATAGAAAGGCTATTCAAGCTCAGTATAATATGGCTACTGCTCAGCAGATACAGTCCGTGATTGAATATGAGCAAACCTTGCTTCAAGCCTATACAGATGTGTTGAATCAGTTTGCCAAGTTGGATAATTACACCCAAAGCCTTGATACAAAATCCCAAGAAGTGGATGTACTGAGGCAATCAATTGATGTAGCCAACAGTTTGTTTCAGTTTGCCAAAGCCGACTATGTGGAAGTCTTACTGACACAGGAGGAAGCTCTTGATGCTGAGATGGAACTTGTTGAAATCAAATTGAAGCAGCTTCACGCTAAAGTACAAATCTACAGAGCCTTAGGAGGTGGATGGGATAAAAATGCCATAGTTGAGTGATAGGTAAAAAGATAGGCTTTTGAACGGAAACCATCCGGCTTTTGGCTGGATGGTTTTTTGTTTATTCAATGACTCTCTTTAAAAATATTCTCAGGTATCCTGAGAAGAGGGGGGTTTTTCCTGAAAAAACTTACCGAGCAACTTGATTATTATCATGTTTCAGGTGATTGATAAAACTTAGGTTTGGAGATTAACCCTATCTATTATGAATCATCTAGCATCCTTTGGAAGAGTCTCTCTCTTCATCATTTATTTCTGGTTTGGCCTATTGAAAGTAATCGGCATTTCTCCAGCAGAACCTTTGGTTCACAATCTGTTTGATCAGCTTTTGGCTGGTTTCATACCTTTCGATTTATTTAATCAACTTTTTGGCTTAGCTGAATGTCTGATTGGAATCAGCTGGTTGGTTCCGCGATTTACTAAATGGGCTTTGTATATCCTCTTAGCGCATATGGTGCTGACCTTTCTTCCGGTCTTTTTCTTGCCGAATGATACCTGGCAAACATGGTTTACACCGACTTTGGTTGGGCAGTATATCATTAAAAATTTTGCTTTGATATCCCTTGGTTTACTCATCTTCAAGGAATACCAATTGAGAGTTACTATCAAATCACCCGAAGACTTGGCTAAAAATTATATTGCTAAAGAGGTGAGGGGAAATAGCGTTGCTTAAGAAAGATTTATTCCTAAATGGAAAAAACTCCAGAATTTGGGCTCTGGAGTTTTTTTCTTTTCTAACCTGGCTTAATCCACACGGAAGGAAACCTTACAAATAACTCCATAGGAGCTGATTTTCCCGTCTTTCACATGAACTTTGGTATCCTTTATGTAAACCGAATCGATATTATGGATGGTTTTGGATACTTCAGTTACGGCATTTTGAATTGCATCCTCAATACTTTTATCGGAGGAAGCAATAATTTCGAGGACTTTAACAATAGACATGGTGTTAAATTTTAGAGTTTGACATTTGGACATACGACCCCAAAAATCACTGTTTTTTGAAGGGGAAGTTGTTGATTTTGAATACTTTATAATTTACCCAATTTTCATCCGAAAAAATCTTTTTTATGGCTGATTTTCATCATGTTAGTGGTTTTTACTTCCCTCTAAATTGACTTATGTGATAAGGTTTACTGAGTTTGGTTTGCAAAATTTTAATATTTGGTCTTTATAAAATTAGGATGACCCAAGGCCCTTCATGTAAGCTGGAAGACAAAAACAAAACCTGTTGTTCTTCCGAAGAAAGTGGTATAGAAAAGGATTCTATTTCAAAATATTGGGATCAAGCATATCTCAATAGTTCAGAAGATCAATTGGGATGGTTTGAAAATGATTTTAGTCCAAGTTTCCGTCTTATTAATCAATGCAACCTGGATTCAAATGATGCAGTTTTATTGGTTGGGTCAGGAAGTAGCCGATTACCTGATGAATTATTATCAAATGGACTTTCCGAACTTTGGGTTTCTGAAATTAGTGAAGTAGCTCTTCAGGAAGTAAAAACAAGACTAGGAGAGCGTATTAATTACCAGTTAGGTGATATTTTATCTTCCGAAATTTTGAAAGGAATTCCTCCAGTAAAATTATGGTTTGATCGGGCCGTGATGCATTTTTTCATGGAGGAGAAAGAGCAGGCCTCCTATTTTCAGAATCTAAAGGAAAAAGTAAGGCCAGGAGGCTATGTTATTTTTGCTGAATTCCATCTTTCTGGAGCTGACAAATGTTCAGGTTTATCGGTCTTCAGATATGATGAAAAAATGTATCAGGAGCGATTGGGAGATGAATTTATCTTATTGGATTCCTTTATTCATTCCTATTTCATGCCCTCTGGACAAGAACGACCTTACAGCTATGCCCTTTTCCAGAGGACTGAATATTAATTATGATTGGGGTTTATAAGCCCTGATAAAAGGAAAAATGATTGACGGGGAGGGTTCCCATTGCAGCTTTAAGTTCCTCGGATAGATTACCATAGATATCTCCTGACAAATCCGAAATAGCCATCAATTTTCCAAGCAATTCTCCCGCATTTCCCATGTGAGCCATGACAGCATCCGAATCAGAATAGGTCTCTACAACATGGCATTTGGTTCCATCCGAATTAAAATACCAATTATAAGTTTCTGCTCCAGGTTCATTGGCTTTGACCTTGTCAATTAATTGAGGAATGATTTTTTTGAATACAGACTCTTTTCCAGCATGGATGTGGAATTTGGCACATAGGGTTATTTTTTTCATAGTGATTTAGGTTGAGTTGAATAATAAGGTATTGAAATTATGCTTGATTTCCTATCAATTAGGATGTGCTTAGAGTTTGTTAATCATAGGTTTATACTGAATTTGATCTTTTTTTCTACGGGATTTTTCTTCTAGCTTTTCAAGATATATTTTGGTATCTATCAGGGTCAAGTCAGTTATTTTTTGTAGAATCACATAACATCCACTTGTACTAAAATTCTTGAGCCATGCCCATCGTAAAAGCCTATGCTGCCACCCAAGCTGATCTTCCTTTAGGACCTTTTGATTTAGAAAGAAGAGATCTAGAGCCCTTGGACGTTCAAATTGAAATCATGTATTGCGGGGTTTGTCATTCGGATATTCATACTGCTAGAAATGAATGGGGAGCTACCATGTTTCCGGTAGTCCCAGGACATGAAATTGTCGGAAAGGTCAGTGCCATTGGTTCTGAAGTGACTCGATACAAAATCGGAGATACAGTAGGAGTGGGGGTCTTTGTGGATTCTTGTGGACACTGCACAAATTGTCATGATCACTTGGAGCAATACTGTGAAAATGGACACTCTCAGACCTATAATTCTCTTTTGCAGGATAAAAAGACCATCACCTATGGTGGATACTCGACTCATATTGTGGTGACAGAAAAATTTGTCTTGCGAGTCCCGGGTAATCTTCCACTTCCAGGAGTGGCTCCACTTCTTTGTGCAGGGATCACTACCTATTCTCCCTTACGACATTTGAATGTGAAAAAGGGGGATAGAGTGGCTGTTGTAGGTTTAGGAGGATTGGGACATATGGCGGTGAAATTGGCTGCTGCTATGGGTGCTGCGGTAACCATGCTTAGCCGAAGTCCTGAAAAAGCCCAAGATGCCAAGAAATTAGGGGCTCAGCATTTTGTGTTGACTACAGATCCGGAACAGATGAAAATGGCAAAGTCTTATTTTCATTACATCATAAATACCGTTTCGGGGGTGCATGATTACAATTTCTATTTGCCTTTGCTAAAAACCAATGGGACCATGGTGGTCTTGGGAGCACCACCCGAACCTAGCACCGTACAAGCTGGGCTTTTACTTCGGGGAAGGAAAAGTATCCTAGGTTCTCTAGTAGGAGGGGTCAAAGAAACTCAGGAGATGTTGGATTTTTGTTCAGAGCATGGAATTGTTTCTGAAGTGGAGGTGATTCCTATTCAGCAGATCAATGAGGCGTATGAACGGACTATTGCTGCCGATGTGCATTATCGTTTTGTGATTGATATGGAGTCGTTGAAGTAGCGAAGGCTGATAGGTTTTTTAATAAGGACTGAATGGTTCAGGATTGGGATTCCACTAGGCCTAGAACGATATGATGTGAAAAGTAAGCGGTAAAAGGTAAATAGTGAATGTTTCAACTTAGATCCCTAGTGTGAAGAAAGTGCCGCTAGGCACGAAAGTTATGTAGCATAAGTTTGTGTCTGATTTCAGGAGTGCCGTAGGTACGGTATTTTTGGCTTTTTAGGCAGGTGCTTTGTATTTATTAATTGAGATAATTAAAAAACCCCAGATAGAAATCTGGGGTTTGGTATTATTAATTGGAAGAAATAGATCAATTACGATCCACAACTCCCAATCCTTTGATTTCTTCCTTGAGGATGGTTGGATTTCCGGTATAACTCACAATACCCATTCCTTGTGCGGTAATGGAAAGTTCTCCTTCACAATGCACAGCCACATGTCCCATGCCATTGGAATTGATTTCCATTTTTTGGGTAACTAAATCGGATGCCTCAAGATTTCCCATGCCTTTAAAATTGATCTTTGCCACTTCCGCCTTTCCGGAAAGATTGGTATTTCCCATCATATCCAATTCTGCTTCGAGTCGATCTGCTTCCATTTCCAATTCCAAATTGACAACTCCCTTTCCTTTGATTTGGAGTTCATTCAATAGGAAGCGTTTTTTGGTTTGAATATTCCCGACGCCATCAAATTGCAATTTATTGAGGCTGGAAAGAGTTAAGTGGATTACAGGGGTTTTATCATCCAAAAAATCCGCTTGTTCGGGATCAAAGTCAATCAATAATTCAGAGCCATTTTCAGAAATAATCAAGTAGTCCAAAACTTCTTCATAGGCATTGATTTCCAAGGTTTCACCATCTCCCTGCTCGAGATAAATGTTGAATACTCCATCAATTTTTAACTCACTGATTCCACTGATGGGACGAGTTTCCGTAATCAGTTCTCCTAGGTTCTTGTTACCGCGAGGGTTACAGGAAAAAGCCAATAGGGCTACTAGAAAAACGAGCGTGTGTTTAGTTTTCATCATTATGCTGGTTGGTTATCTGAAAGTACGAAATTCTTCGCGGAGGTGTTTGGTCTCCTTCGATTTTTGCTAGTCAAGTTCTGTTAGGGAAGAAGGAAGACATTCGAGGTCAATCAACAAATAGTATATTTGGCTGGTAAAATCACCTTCAATTGTACTCTCATGAACCTATCCCATACAGTCAAAGCTTTTAGCGAACTCACCCAAGATGAATTGTATGATTTGCTCCGATTGCGAAGTGAGGTTTTTGTAGTGGAGCAAAACTGTGTCTTTTTGGATATGGATAATAAGGATCAGAAGTGCCATCACTTGCTTTTGCACCTCGATAATGAATTGGTAGGATATTGTCGGATCGTTCCGGCCGGATTGTCCTACAAAGAGGTTGCAATTGGTCGGGTAGTGACCGCTCTCTCGGTTAGAGGTAAAGGTTTTGGGAGAAAAGTCATGGAGTTAGGAATCGAAGCTTGTCAAAATCTCTATGGACCCTGCGATATCCGTTTAGGTGCCCAAACTTACGCCTTGGGTTTTTATGAATCCTTGGGTTTTCAGGCTGAAGGGGATGTATATGACGAAGATGGGATTGAGCATATTGAGATGGTGAAGAGGGGTTAAGAAAAAGTAAGAGTTAAAGTGCTCTAGCCTTCATTTTTCTTTTTACTCCAAAAATATACAGGTAAGCCCAAGGCGATTCCTCCCATTCCCCAAAGAATGGCCTCCAAACCCGAGCCCGCAAAAAGCCAAAGGCTGAATCCTAGACCTAGAAGCGTAAGAAATACAGTTTTTGCATTTAAGGAAAAACCGAATCGGCCTCGGTAACAGAAATACCCAAAAGACAAGGAGGCGGATAGGTAAAAGAACAAGGAAGTGACCGTAGTCAGGCGGATCATAAAGGAATAGACATTTCCAAAACTTTCGCTGAAATTGAAAATCATCACCACTGTCACCAGCAAACTGGAGAAAATCAAGCCATTTCCGGGAATCCCAAACCGGTTTTTATTTGCTAGTTTTTTAGGCAAAAGTCCGTCTTTGGCCATGGAGTAGGAGATTTGACCCTGAATCAAAATCCATGCATTGAGGGCTCCAAAAGTGGAAATACAGGCACCCAAGGCTATGATGTAGCTGGAATTTTTCCCGAAAATCAATACTCCTGCATCGCTGAGTGGAGCAAGGCTGCTTGCTAATTCACTTGGAGAAAGTACTCCAAAAAGCGAAATCGTACTGAATAGATACAGAAAAACCACCAAGGACACTCCAATCAAAGTTCCTTTGGGAATATTTCGCTTTGGATTTTTGATGTTATCGGCAGGAATGGTAGCTGCTTCAATTCCCATGAAGGCAAAAAAGCAGAGCACGGAGGCTGTGGTAATGGCTTGGAAATCTGATCCCCCGGAAAGATTCAAGGGCTGAAAATGACTACTGTCAAAAAAGAAGAAGCCTCCAATAGCCACAATTAACAAGGGAAGTATTTTTAAAAGGGTGGTGACTACCTGAAGATTACCTGAGGATCGAATCGAGTAATAGTTTAGCGCAGTCAGACTCCATATAGCAGCTAAAGCTGTTGCGCTAAATCCTGCAAGCGAGCTTTCCAAAACAGGAAAAAAAACGCTTAGGTAACCGGTGAATGCCAAGGCAATGGCAGCGTTGGTGGTACAGGTGGAAAGCCAATAGCCCCAAGCCACCAAGAAAGCTGATAGTTCCCCAAAGGCAGATTTTGTGTAGGCATAGGCCCCTCCGCTTTCTGGGATAGCTTTGCTAAGTTTCCCTAGGATAATAGCCAAGGTGTAAGCTCCAGCAGCGGCCAAAATCCATCCTAACAAACTTATGGCGCCTAATTGGCCCAAGACTGCCGGCAAGGAAAATATCCCGGAACCTATCATTCCTCCTGCAACAAGGGAAATAACAGTGATTAGGCCCAGCTGTCGAATGGAAGAATTTTTCAAAAGCAAATCGGGTTTTGTGGCTTTTCCTTAATTTGTGGCAATAGTAAGATAAATAATTATGTCCAAAGCCTTTTACATCCATCCGGATATTGCCCAAGCAGGAACCCTTCCTTCTTCTTTTTATCGTTCACAGACTGTTTTTGAGGATTTGATTGAAAAGGTCTTTGCCAAATCCTGGCAATTTATTGGAGACAAAAGCCAAGTGGAGATGCCCGGACAGGTGAAGCCTCTACCTTTTTTGGAGTTTGGATTGGAGGAACCTATGTTGTTAACCAACGATCAAGGTACAATTCATTCTTTGTCCAATGTTTGTACTCATCGTGGAAATATCCTCTGCCATGACCCCTGCAAAACCAAGCAATTGATTTGTGGCTATCACGCCCGGAGATTCAATCTTCAGGGGGAATTTCAATTTATGCCTGAGTTTAAGGACACGAAGGATTTTCCTAGAAAAGAAGATAATCTGACCCGCTTTCCGCTTAAAAATCTTGGGCCTTGGTTGTTTGCTTCTTTGGGGGAGGATGCGTTTGATTTTGAGCCGGTATTGGAGGCGATGAATCGAAAGATTGGTTTTTTACCATTGGATGAATTTAAGGAAGACAAAAGCAGGAACAAGGATTATTTGGTGAATGCACATTGGGCATTGTACTGCGACAATTATCTGGAGGGTTTTCATATCCCCTTTGTCCATGAAGGCTTGAATGCGGTGTTGGATTACCGGAAATACGAGACCATTCTTTATTCCCATTGCAATCTGCAAGTAGGGCATTCCTCTGGTGGTGAGCATGTATTTGACCTGCCCAAAGATCATGAAGATTATGGACAGCAGATATCTGCCTATTACTTCTGGGTCTTTCCTAATATGATGTTCAACTTTTATCCTTGGGGTTGCTCAATCAATGTGGTTAAACCCATTTCTCCCAATCGAACAAAAGTCAGTTTTATCAGCTATGTCTATGATGAATCCAAGTTGGATACCGGAGCCGGAGCGGCCTTGGATAAAGTAGAAAGGGAAGATGAGTTTGTGGTAGAAGGGGTTTTCAAAGGAATGGCCTCCCGGGTTTATAAGACAGGGAGATTTTCTCCTAAAATGGAAAAGGGAGTTCATCATTTTCAGAGTTTGCTGGCTGAGTTTCTGAATCAGTAGTTTAGGGTTGTAAGAAGTAAAATGTAAATAGTAAACAGTATGGAGTGCTCTAAAAAGCTTCATAGGGATTTAATTTTTTAATAGGTAAGGGGATTAAACTGTTCGTATAGACCTGACTGCTTCAAAGGCAAGGACGAATGGTGGCAGAAATTACTGAAATCCAAAAGCTCCGAAGGAGCGAAATTATCAATAGCCAGGGGTTTCAACCCCTGGATAAAAGGCGCCTAATAGACAAGCGCTGGCGCAGGGTTTTTGGTTTGGAAACGTGGCTTGGTGCCAGCAAGATGGAAAAGATTTCTTCATTCTTTTTTCTTGACAAAAAAGAATCAAAAAGTCAAGACGCAGCAAAGCTTCCTCGCGCAAACCCAACGCATGGCCCGCTGCTGCGTCGGCCCACCGCACACGTTGGCAAAGCCTAGAATTTTAAATAGCTCCGTAGGAGCGTAACATTGGTAGCCCGGGGTTTTAACCCCGGGTTATAAGGTTCATTATTTCCCCAGCGCTGGCGTGGGATTTTTTGTTTGGAGACGTTGAATTAGTGCCAGCAAGATGGAAATGCCGATGTGATATAATCATTTTTTTGATTAACTATGAGATTGTGAAGGCTATTGGCCTAAATTGAAAATCCACCAAACTGCATGTTTGAATATAATGTGCCTATCATAATTAAAATAGATGTAATTCCTAAGCCAGAAACAATTATAGTTCCCAAAGGATCGATTTTTTTAACCCTTAATTCTTCAATTTCATCAATTGCAATTTTTGTAGGGAATTTATTTTTGGGCAGGTTGTAATTTGCATACAATGTGTCACTGGAATGGGACTGATATCTTAATTCCATTTCTCTCCCTGATTTACTTAGGATTTGAATTTTTTCATCCTTTTCTAAGGTCGATAGATTCCTTATAATAATCGCTGTTTGATTCTCATCAGAAAGTTCTTGTGAATTTTTTGATCCCATTGGCTGATAGGTTTTGCATTGTGAAAGCAAAAGCACCATTGAAAGGAAGATTGTGATTTTTTTTATGTCTTTCATATTTGAAGGCTTTTATTCTGTAATTGATTTTTACTTAAAATGGAATTCCTATATCAGGGGCAAAGTTTGAAAAACTTACTGCTGTAATCAATATAAACCCGCCTAAACCCACTGCTGAAAGAATCACTGTGGTCTTGACATCGGACTTCAAAACTTTTATTTCCTCGATTTCCTGGATAGGGACCTTAACTGGAAACTTATTCTTGGGTAGGTTGTAATTCGCATACAATGTATCCCTGGAATAAGAAATGTATTTTAACCTTAATTCCGTACCTGATTTACTAATCACCTTGATCTTTGAATCCTTTTCCAAAGTCAAAAGACTACTTATAATGACTTCATCGTGATTCTTTTCAGATGCTGCATGATGGTCTTCATGCCTGATAGATTGATAGGTCTTGCAAGAGCTAAAAATGCAAAGGCATACAAAAAGGAAAACAATAGATTTCATGAGATTAGGCTTTAGGAATATTTTTAATTTACCATTTTTCCCTGACAATCATCAGCTATTGTCCTGAGCATTTTCGTTGGCTATCCTTTTGAATTACTGTATTTTAACATACAACCAGAGGAAATCTAGTTATTGGGAAAATGGACCCGAATTCAATCATATATAGATCCATCATCACATTCATTTCTTCTCTTCTGATGCTTTTTGTTTTCACATCCTGTGAAGATCAAGAGCCTAGGACTCCTGAGATGGCAATACACTATTTCCCAATTTTGAAGGGGAACGTATGGAACTATGAGGTGAAACAGGTTTATTCTGACGGTACAAGCTCTTCTCCTTTTTACATTACCTACACCATGGGTGATGGCAGGATTGATATTTCCAGTAGTTCTCCTTCTTATGATGGAGCCTACCAAATTATGTATATAGGTTCAGACAGCAATATTTATAATGTTGTAGGAGAATTTCTAACGACTCGTTATATATCCCGAGAAAATTCAGAACAATTTCTTTTATCCCAACGAGATGGAACGGTGCCCGCATATCAATTTATGATAGGGGGCAAAAAGAGAATTAATAGTCGGGATTACATTTATGCAAAGGATTCCATTATTAATCCCAACACCAGTGTGAGGGTTCGGGTCTATACCTTTGGAAAAGGTATCGGGATTACTGAAATCCGAACACTTTATTATTATACAAACTCCTTAGGCGAATATCTAAAGAGCGATTATGAGCGGGTACAAAGCTTAATCAGCTACGAGCTACGTTAGATTTTTTGGTTACAGATATAACTTCTGAATGGCCATCATGATAAAGAAACAAATCAAACTTTTGCCTTGACGCAAAAGAACCAAAAGGTCAAGAATTGCCCCGATAAAAATCGGGACAAGACGCAGCTAAGCTTCCACCCACTTGCCCTACGCACACCTCGCGCCTGCCTGCTGCAGGCAAGGCTGCGTCAGCCCACCGCACACGTTGGCAAAACCTAGGATTCGTAATAACTCCGGAGGAGTTTAATTTTTTGTAGCCCCGGGTTTTAACCCGGGGTAAATGAGATCTACGAATTCCCCAGCGCTGGCACAGGATTTTTTGTTTGAAAATGGGGGATAGGTGCCAGCAAGATGGAAACGGATTTTTTTCGTTCATTTTTTCCTGAACTAATCGGGGCAGGCTTTGACCAAAAAGAACCATCCCGATAAAAATTGGGACATGTGCTCTAGGTCCCCGGAAAAATTCTATATTGACTTGATGACTGCAGATTATAGCTTTTTTAATCTTCGTTCCTACAAGCTGACCCTTGCTTTGGCAGTGGCAATTTTTTTTATGTTTTTCCTATTGATTTTTCAACCTTTTGGGGTGAATGATTACTCGCCTACTAGAATTTTTACCCTACAGTTTATAGGTATCCTTACCCTAATTATGGTAAAGACTTTTACGCTTTCCCTTTTTAATGAATTTCTGATTCGCCCTATGGTTTTCACCAAAGTAACTTTAGGAAGAATAATTGCGTGGACGATTTGGTCCTTTATTTTTCTTGGGACTGGTATCTTTTTGCTTTATAATTATTTAGGGAATTGGCATGATCTATCTTTTGGAAGTTGGGTGGAGTTTGTTTTGGATATTGCCTCGGTTCTTATTTTCCCTACCGTGGGGACATTTTTTTATTTCCGCTATCAAAATTTAAATCAAGCTTACCAGCAGATTCTTAGCAACAAAACAACTTCTATTCCTGCCGACCAAATGATCCATTTTCAGGGAAGTGGTGTCAATGACAAACTGATTATTTCCATAAAGGATTTTATTTATGCACAGGCTCAGAACAACTATGTGGAGCTTATTTATAAAAAAGAGACAGGTTTAGGGAAAAGTCTTATTAGGACTTCTCTTTCAGAACAGGTTGATAAAATCCAATCTCCTTATCTGGTGCGATGCCATCGTTCGTATTTGGTCAACCTCTACCTTGTAAGAGCGATCTCAGATGGCTCTGATATGAAACTGTATTTAAACTTTGTCACCCATCCCATATCCGTTTCTAAATCCTACCGGGATAGTGTTCATGCGGCGATAATGAAAATGAAAAACTTCGATTGAGTTTCATTCACCACAAATAGCCAAATTTCACCACAAAGGCCCTTAAAAATTCGTCTTCGAGCAATTGGATAGCGTAACTAGCAGCAAACAAATCCAAAAACTATGAAGACTACAAAAACTCTATTTCACTTGTTCTTAGGACTTTGCTTTTTCCTAGGAACCTATTCTTTGCACGCTCAAACTTCCTCCATTGAGGAATCTCTTCAAAATTTTGTAGAGAGTTATAAAACCGATCCCATGGCACTTTCCACTACTTTCGGAATCAAGGTAGGAGATGAGTGGTGGACCGTTTCGGTTAGGCGATTTCAGGAGCCTTACTTGGTAGGGAAAAACAAGCAATACACCTTTCATAATTTTGGCCCCCATGAAGTTACTTTGTCAAAAGGACAACCTTCTATTCCTACCTGGTATTTCCGTTTTGTAGATCAATCTGTTCTAGAAAAAATTGAGCGCATGGAGTGGACGGCAACGACTGCAGTAGCAAAATCTACTCCCGCAGACGTTACCGCTTTGGATATATTGGATATGGATGGCTATCAATCCAGCCAAGGTGCCACTGCTATTGCTTATCAGACACTTGAGCATTTCTGGAAAACCAATCCAGGAGAGGTGACGCGATTTAGTCGTGACAGCTCACTTCCAAGTCATGGTGCTCAACTTGTTGCGCTATATACGATGAAAGACAAGCGGATCAGTTGGTTTACCCTTGGGACTGATGAGGTTGCCAATGGAGACCGTGGATTGGATAAAGGTCAGGTGCCTAACCTTTTTATCATTACCAAAGGGAAGGGAAAAGCACAAATTGGGGAAGAGGAAATCGATCTGGAACCAGGGATGAGTGTATTTGTAGGACCTTATGTATCTCATGTACTATACAATCCATATCAAGAGCCCTTAGAAGGGATTTTGATCCTGTATGGGGATAATATCGATTATGCCTTGGGGCAATCATATCTCGATTTTTTGGATCAGGAATATGCTTTCTATGAAAAGAATGAGCAGGCTGTTAAATCGCTTTCTCAGAACAAATAAGATTGGGTAGACCCTATTGAAAAAGAGATCTTAAATAATTTCCAACAACCTTTTCTCAATTTAGAAAGCACATTATTTATGAAAAATATATTCATTAACCCATCTACAAAACGCCTAAAGGCTGGATGGAGAATACTGTTGACCTTTGCTATCCTAATAGGTCTTAATATAGCGCTAGGCGAAACGGTAAGAGCAATCAATGGTTCCTTAAAAGCTGCAGGTACGCTTTGGTTTACAGTTCTTGGAATTTCGGCAACCATAGCTGCCTACCTAGGGAGAAAATATTTTGACAGGAAAAGCCTTGCTTCCTTAGGTTTGAATCTCAATAAGCAGGCCTTGCTGGATCTACTATTCGGGGTAGCAAATAGTGCTTTAGTTATGCTCCTTGTTTTCGCAGTCATGCTCAATGTTGGTTTGATAGAATTTGATGGGTTGAGCTGGTGGACCGAGGGTGTGGATTCAGCTTCACTGAGTATTGCAGTGATCCCAGCTGTTCTTGCTCTGATCTGGAGATTTATGGTAGTTGCATGGTGGGAAGAGCTTTTTTTTAGAGGTATAATATTCCAAAATATTAGGGAGGGCTTAAATCTCAAATGGGCCATTACGATATCTACCCTGGTCTTTGCTTTAATTCATGCCGGAAACCCAAGTGCTACTGTATTGAGTACGGTGATGATTATCATAATTACACTTCAATTGGTCTATGCCTATTTAAAGACTCAGCAACTTTGGATGCCAATAGGTCTACACCTTGGTTGGAATTTTTTCCAAGCTTCCATCTTCGGGTTTGCCTCGAGTGGGCATAAGTCTCCTTCTCTAATTTCCCAGCACCCTATCGGACCAGATTGGCTGAGTGGGGGAGAGTTTGGTGCAGAAGGAAGTATCTTATTGCTTCCGCTGGTCTTTGGATCAATCATTCTGATCAATCTTTATGTCAATGGTACAAGGGGGAAGCAGCAGAGTCAAAATGTATTGTCCTTTGATGTTTCAACTGAGGGTTTATAAGGTAACCTTATGAAAGATTCGGGATTGCAAATCCCGAATAGCTACTAGCATTTGGTTCCGTGCGTGAAGACCTGCCTATCCGGCAGGCAGGCTCGGGTTTTAACCCGGGGTATAATGATCAGTAATATCCCAGCACTGGTGCAGGATTCTAGGTTTGGAAATGGGAAATAGGTGCCAGAAAGATGGAAACGATTTCTTCATTCTTTTTTCCCCGAAATAATCGGGGCAGGCTTTGGCAAAAAAGAATCAAAAAGCCAAGACGCAGCAAAGCTTCCTCGCGCAAACCCAACACATGGCCCGCTCCTGCCTGCCGCAGGCAGGGCTGCGTCGGCCCACCGCACACGTTGGCAAAGCCTAGAATTTTAAATAGCTCCATAGGAGCGTTACTTTGGTAGCCCTGCCTACCGGCAGGCAGGCCGGGGTTTTAACCCGGGGTAAATGAGTTCTACGGATTCCCCAGCGCTGGCGTAGGATATTTTGTTTGGAAATGTTGGATTGGTGCCAGCAAGATGGAAACGATTTTTATTGTTCTTTTGCCTCCGAAATAATCGGGGCAGGCTTTGCCCCAAAAGAACCAAAAGGTCAAGATTTGGCCAAGCTTCAGCCCACATGGCTTGCGCACACCCTGCTCCTGCCTGCTGCAGGCAGGGCCAAATCCTCCCACCACACACGTTGGCAAAGCGGTTATTTGGAGATATTTCAGTTGTAGCTGAAAGATCGTCACTGCGAGTCCCGTAGGGCGAAGCATGCCTCCCGAAGGGCAGGCAGTCTAAAAGTTTTAATCTAAAACTACCACTTCAATGTCATGGTTTTTGGCAAACTGCTCCATAATGATATCTCCCTTACCACAAATTGCCACACTTCTTATCGACTTTGGGTTAAACCGTTCCATTAATAATTTGCTGAAATAGGCTTGACCCAATAAATACATTCCTAACCGTGTAGCTTTTGTTTGAATAACGATAATATCCTTTCCTTCTACATCATAATAATTTTCATGATGTATTCTATTGTCTTCGTTTAATACAATTACGGCATCTAATAAACGTTGGCCTTGATTTTTATCCCTTCTTATAGCTTTGTATTCTTCAATCAAAAGGCCACCTACCTTTTCCCAATACTTCCTCGTTCTCCAAGTCTCGTTTTTACTCATAGGGTGAATTCTAATAGTAAAGTTTTAAATGAATCGAAAGATTATTTGAACATAAAATCCATTGAATTTTTGATCAAATAATTTCATTTAAATGGTTTTATTTCTAGATCAACTAATATTTGCATCTTTAGTTCAAAAGCACTAACTTTTTAGACCTTTTAATAATTATTCTTTAACAAAAACTATTTTTACTATGGAAAACAAGATTTCCATCGAGATCCCAGCAGCGGATCTACAGGCCGCAAAGGCGGCGCTGGAGCAGGTGCAACAAATCCTTGCACCTTATGTGATTGCCCTCACTCCGGATCAGCGCAAGACGATTCCGAAGATGAGTGATGGCACGGAACCTTTCGTAGGAAAGGTCATCGAGTACGCGGAAAGCTATCCTCAGTTTTTGCCTCCTTTTGTAGATAAGGGGGAGTTTGACAAGGACTGGGAGGCGATCAGCGGATTACTTCCACTGCTGCGCTTGTGCACGCAGATTCAGGACACCTTGAGTGATACAACCATGCTGGCGGGTTCGGAGGCGTATATCAGCGCGCTGAGCTATTACAATTCCGTCAAGCAGGCCGCCAAGGTCAATGTCCCGGATGCAAAGGCCATCTATGAGGACCTGCGCAAGCGCTTTAATGGACAGGGTAGAAGATCTTCTTCCGGTCCACTAGAATGAAAAATGCTAGCCTATTAATACTTAACACACTGCCGGGCCCGAAAGGGCTCGGTTTTTTTATGGACTTTTTATTCTAAAAGGGAAGTGGGGGTACTTCAGAAGGGAGTCAGTTTACCAAAAAGGTGAACTAGTTCGGTAAAAAGGCCAGCGAGTTCACCTCCGAGGAGAACTAGTTCGCCAAAAATGTCAGTGAGTTCGGTAAAAAGGCGAACTATTTCACCAAAAAGGTGAGTGAGTTCAGTAAAAAGGTGAACTAATTCACCAAAAAGGTCAGTGAGTTCGCCTCTGAGGTCAGTCAGTTTACCTAAAAGGCAAACTCGAGGACTTCTGAAGTGGGAGGGGGTACTTGGCAAGTGAGTAGGGGTACTTCCGAGGTAGGGTAGGGTACTTCTGAAGTACCCCTATTTGTTTGTAAGAATTACAAATTCTTAGAATTGAAATAGCGTAGCGGCAATCTACGCTTAGTATGTGCCTCTATTTTCAAATATTTTCCTTGAATATTGCTCCAACCTTCCATTCATCCTTGATTAAATACATACAGATTGAAACCTTAAAAATACCGCCTGTAGTTATAGCTTTATAGTAATATCTTTTTTCAGGAACAGTTTCTTCATATTTAATGTATTCATTTTCTTCATCAAAATAGCAGCTAGGATTTTCTTGGCATTGCTTCAATTTTGCATTTTTAAACTTATCATAAGTATCATGTATTAAGTTCATGTATTCTGTCCCATAGTAGTAATGAGTGCTTATATCCTCAATTTCTAAATATTTATTATCAGGATTGTCCCAAGAATCTAGAAAATCATAAGATAAAATATTGTTTGGTAAATTGAACATGATTCTTTGCAATCTAAACATATCTGATTCGGTGTTGTACAGGCGATTTTCCTCACTTGTGATATGACGAAGGACTCGATCAGTAGTTCGAAATTCTTTGTCATATAGAATCACACCATCTACTCCTTGTAAATAGGTGAAATCTCCATTTGAAATATCTTTCATTATATCATCTGCGATACTTCTAGGATTATTTGAACATCCGATGCAAAAAATAAGGAATAAAATTGCTGTTCCAGCCTTAATTTGTTTGATCATTTATTTATCAATTAAGTCTTATATTTATTTTTAATTATTTTAAAATTTAATTTACCTTTTATGTGGTTATAAATAGTTCTATTTTTTTGTTTTTATTCAATATTCTGGGTTTTCCAAACTTTCGATAGATCCTGATGATTTTAAAATTACTTTCATGCTGGTATATGGGATTCCATTATGTTTTTTAATTTATTTAGATAAATAGATTAAATACTATTTGTTTATTTTGTTATCTTAAATATTTATCGATAATCTCATCTATAATCCCATCTTCATTAAAATCATAAGATATTTTCATAAACAAGGTTGTAGAAGTTAAATTTTCGATAATACCTAATCGAGTATTATTTCCATCTGTAGCGATAATGAAATCACCATTTTTTGTATAAGAAATTACCCTCTTTGATTCAGAACAATTGTAAAAGGTTGTGATTTCAATTGTTCCGTTTTGGCGAAATTCTAAATAGTCTTTTCCGCAATTGTCGTTATTTTGATATGGGATATTGGATCCATTTACTATATATCCATCATAAAACTATTTTCCTAATATGGATATTTCTTCGTCTATTTGGTTTGTGTCAGAACAGAATAATATTAAAACCGAAAAGACTAAAAAAAATATTTTTTCATTTTCTTATGATTTTTGGTTATGTGTTTTTTGACCCATTGGTTCAGAATATTTCTTATTTACCACTTTCGATCGAAGAGCTGACTTACTCCTAAAGTGTCTGGAAATGGCAAATGTCTTCTGCTCATAATCATCTCCATTTTCTCTTTTATGGTAAAATAGTTTTATCGAGATGCAATTTTCATGTTCAAAAATGGTATTCAGGAGAGTTCTGTCAGATAATCCGAGTGAATGTCCATATACCTGTACCTGAAATGGACTACTTTCTATAAATTCCAATAGGCTTCGATAGCTTTGAAATTGAAGATATTTGAAGGATTTTATATGCTTGAATAGCTCATCGTTCTCCATATTTTCAAATTTTAGATACTCCTCGTCTAGCTCATCCCCAAAACCAAATACTGGGCCTTGAGAGGAAATATCATTTCCATCCAATCCGCCATGAATTTTTATGTGCTGATAAGTTTCTTCCAAAAACTCACCAAAATACAGTTCTGGAGTATTGGTATAATTGAAATTTAAAACACATGTGGATTTTACATTTTTATCCTTTTGTACTGTGAATGGCTGTGAATGATTTTTTTTAATTTTCTCTTTGAACTGTTGGTGAATTTTAGAAATGGGTTTTGGCTTATTCTTTTCAACTTCCTTTAGTAGGTAATTTTTAAGCAGGCTTTTCAAAAAATCCATTTCCATGTTAAGTTTCGTCACGGCTTTAGGATTCTGTGCAGCTCCTTTAAGCATTTTAAAAAAAATCAATTCAATATCTGCCCAGGTTTTTGCCTCAATTTCGCTAAAAATATTTTTCAGTAATTCAGATTTAATTTTACTTTCTAAACCTTTGCCGTTCATCGCGGCTCGTAATTTTTTATATGCCATGTTTGGCGAATAGGAATCAAAATCAGGAAAATGATGATGAAATCTTGCTCCGTTAGTCACTGATATGAGCTTATCTTCGAATGAACCTTCTTCTCTTATTCCATTAAGTATCTGCAAGCAATAATCCTCAATAAAGTCTTTAAAACTCGTCTTTAATCCATGAGCAAGATCAAAACCATTTCCAATAATAATTAATCGATTAACCTCATGATATTTATCAAAAATAGAAGGATCTATTTCTGGAATTTTGTTTTGGCTACCTATCAAGCTTGTAAAATCCATAATCTAAAAATCAATTTATTACTCCTTCCTCAGGCTCCAAAGCTTCCCGTAACACCTGCTGCAAAAGCAACTCATTTAGCTGCTGACTTTCCTGATGCTTGCTTCTAACTCATCGCAATACGCCATCAACTCATCCAACTTGGCGACTATGCGTTGTTGTTCGGAGAGTGAGATTTACAATTTTTGAAGTAGTTAGCGATATCTACTTCTTTACTATTTCTGATTTGACCTGATTAATTTTAATTCGTTTAATATTTCTTTTTGTAGCTTAATTACTTCATCAATTCTTAACATCCAAGCTCCAAAGAGTCTCATGACAAATACGAAAGCGACAAGAAAAGCAATTGCAATAATTAATTCCATTGTTATTAGTGTTTAATTTTTTTAATTGGGATATATTTTAAAAATCATCGACTTTTGATTTTGAGTTCATATGGCTTTGGAATTCCTTTAAAAACTCTTCAAATAATTTAGGAGCGTCTTCCTTAATATCTCTCCAGGCATTTCTAGTTAATAATATATATCCACAATCTGGCTTTTCATTTGTTAATAAACCACCGACAAAGCCATTCTGGTTTCTTAAACCATCATGATATATTTCATTAATGATACATCTATATCTATTCTCTCTTACATCAATGGTAATTGTAAAATTTAAAATATTGGGATATTTAGAAATTCCTGTTTTAGTATTTAATGTTATATTCCCTTTTCCTATAATTCTTCCAATCTCTTTATCATCCATTTGAATAACAGATTTAGAATCCTTGAAAGAGTAAGCCATAAATGACCTTGCTTTAGAATAAAGCTCCTCTTTGGATTGATCTAGAGAGTCAATTAAAACATACTCAAATTCCTCCTGAGAAAAGGCACTAAAAGAGATAAAAAAAGCCAAAAATAATAAATAGACATTTTTCATTTTTTCTAAATTTTTATTTTTCAAAACTTATGGGGTCTTTGTTTTAGGCCGTTGATTCATTTTTGAAATAGAAATGAATTTACCAATTCATAAATTGGATCTGTGAATTTCTAAATACTCTAAATTCCCTTGACTTAAATTTGAAATTTTTTCTTTTCCATTTACTCCAATTTTCTTAAAATCATCAAAGGCAATTTGTTCTGAAAGAATAATTTTTCCTGAATTTTCAAAGCTGATTAGATGGCGATCGAATAATGCGTCATAAGTTGGAGAGAGTAAAATTCCATTATCTATATCTAATCTTTGATCGTCATTAGCTTCTTTCCAAGGTATAATATGAGACGCTATTAAAATTCTTGGATCATTAAAGTCAGTCACTGCACATTTATAATTCCAGCGATGGATTATACCTTTTCTGTAGGCTCCTTGACCAACTCTGGAAGTTACCAAGCCTTCTCTTTCTGTAGAATTAGGTATCCTGATTTCATATTTACCTCTTTGCATTTCAGCTGCCAAATCCAATTTCAATTGCTCTGGTTGATAAGTGGGTCTTGCTCCAATCTTATTGAAGAAGAATTTTATTCCAATCCTATTATTTCCATTTCGATCTGGAGTTTCAAAAAAATCAGCGTCATAAAATTCTAATTCTGATTCAAAACGAACCCATCCTCGCTGAACATATTCAAATAGAAATACTCTTTTTCCTGAATCTCTATGATTGTATAATGCTAAATTCCCTCTTGTAAACTCCATATCACCTACTTGACCTTCTCCTGTGTAAGAGTAGACGTTATCATTCACCCACTGATCCTTATATCCGTGCTGATTTCCTTGGGAACCTGAAAAAATAAAAATATAAGGTCCTTGGGTAGATGGACAAATTCCGCTCTGCCTGTTTCCTCCATATTTATCATGAATTTCTGAACGTTTATATATTTGACCCGGGATAAACATGTCAAGAATTTAAAATGATCTTGGCCAATTTTTTCTTTAAAAACCTAGATGAAATTTTAATGCACTTCATCGTAAAAATACTTCTCGTTTAATAAACAATACTAAAGATGTTAGTTTGAAGCAAAACTAAAAATCCATTTAAATAAAAATGAGGTAATTTTTCCCTACGCCAACTCCCTTAAATCCACAGGCACAACTCGTGAAACACCTGCCTCGATCATGGTAATGCCATAGATGATATCGGTGCTGGCCATGGTGCGCTTGTTGTGCGTCACGATGATAAACTGGCTCTCCTCGCTGAATTTCTGAATGATCTGATTGAACTTGTCGATGTTGGCATCGTCCAGCGGGGCATCCACCTCGTCGAAGATACAGAAGGGGGCCGGCTTCAGCAGGTAGATGGCAAAAAGCAGGGAAGTGGCCGTCAGAGTCTTTTCCCCACCGCTAAGCTGATTGATGGTCAGCGGACGCTTGCCCTTCGGCTTGGCCATGATCTCGATGCTGGACTCTAAAGGATTGTCCGGGTCGGTGAGCTTGATATCGCAGTCGTCCTGCTCGGTAAAAAGGGAGCGGAAGACCTTCACGAAGTTTTCCTTGATTTTGCCGAAGGCATCCAGGAAAGTCTCCTTGGCGACCTGATCGATCTCGGAAATGGTGGTGAGCAGGGATTCTTTGGCCTTGACCAGGTCTTCCTTTTGGCTTTGGATAAAGGTATGGCGCTCCTTGATCTCGTCGTAAGCCTCCATGGCCATGGGGTTTATAGGGCCGATCTTTTCCAGTTTGTCCTTATGCTTTTGCACCAGATTGCGGAGATCTTCTTCGGAAAAATCCACAAATTCTTGATCCAGTGCTGGATTTTCTTCCATCAATTGATCCAAGTCCAGTTCGAATTCCACGCTGAGCCTCTCCTTCATGGAGGTCATTTTTAGCTTGATCTCGTTGATGCTTTGCTGCAGTTCCTGCAAGAGCAGGTCATGGCTTTCTTTGGACTTTTGCAGGCTGCGGATCTTTTGATCGGTCTCATCGATCAAGCCTCGGCTGCCATAGTAATCCTTTTCGGCCTCGGTCACGCCCTGTTCGATTCCTTCCTTTTCCGCATACAGTTCGATCAGTTCCTCGTCCTGCACCTCATTGTTTTCCAGCAAACTTCGAATCTCAGAATCCAGATGCATCAATTCCTGCTGGGATTTTTCGATGCGCTCCTTAGAAGATTCGTAAGCGTTTTGCTTGAATTCGATTTCCTGATTGAGGCTATTGACCCGGTTGAGTTGCTGATGGTAAAGGATGTTTTCCTGATTGTAGGCCTGGGATTTTTCGGAAAGCACCTGCGATTCCTTTTCCACTTCCTCGGTCAGGATATCGAGGTCCTGTGCCAAAGACTCAAACTCGGCCCGCTCATCCAGCAGGGTAGGTTGAATATCGGTCAAACTCTCTTCGAGTTCGGCGATACGATCCAGAATATCCTCCCGCTTGTTGGCATTGGAGGAAAGGAGTTCCGCCAATTGTTCCTTTTTGGTGCGGATGGACACATAGGATTGATTGAGCTCATTGAGTTGGGCCTGCTTTTCCTCGATTTGTTTTTTGAAAGAAATCTCCTTCAGCTTGGAGAGCTCGGAAAGCTTTTGGTCCAAGTTGGCGCGGGTAGCCGACACCTTTTTATTCAAGTCTTTGATCTCCTTGTCTAGCTTTTCCAGGTTTTTGGCCCGGCCTATTCTTTTTCCTTCGAAAAGACCCACCGAACCTCCGGAAAGGGAGAACTGACGCTTGGTGAATTTGCCGCTTTCGGAAATAAAGACGGCCTCGCTATCCGTCGGAAAATCCTTGTAATCCCCCTGCACTATGTAGACATTGTCCAGGATGAAATTGATCAGACGGCTGTATTTGACATCGAATTCGATGATCTCCGTGGCAGCGATGGCATTGGAGAAAAGCTTGGTAGGGCTGGGTTTGAACCGCTCAAAATGCTCCAAGACAAAGAAGTTGGCCTTGCCTCGGGAAGCATCCGAAAGCAATTGAATAGCCGCGATGGCCTGCGCTTCGGTTTCCACCACATAGTAATTCATGTATCCCTCCAAGTAATTCTCGATGGTCACCCGGTATTTTTCATCCGTAGTGAGGAGATCGGAGAGGAGGGGCACATCCTTCGCCCAGGTGGAATTTTTCTTGAGGAATTTGATGGCTTCTGGAAAACCTTCCAGATTTTCCACCAAGGACTTGGTGAGGTTGTATTCGTTTTGCTTGGAATCCAGCTTGCGGGAAGTAGTGGTGAGTTCCTCCCGGATCATCTCGATCACGCGGCTGGACTCTTCGATCTTTTGATCGAGATCTTCCTGTTTGCTTTTCAGTACTTCGAATTCCTTGATTTCCTGATCAAGTTCGTGTTTGATATCCACCATTTTGGCTTCGAAGTCCACGAGGGAAGCTTCTTGGTTAGAATCATCCGAAGAGGTTCGCTCCAATTCCTGCTTGAGAGTGGAAAGCTGAATTTGTTTGATCTCCAAGTCCTTGTTGAGCTGATAGACCCGCTCCTTAAGCTGCTCGTAGCGGGTCTGCAGGCTTTTTTGCTGCTGCTGCTTTTCCGTTTGGATTAGCTTTTGGGAATCATAAGCCTCTCGTAATTCGGAGACGATGAATTCCTTTTCAGCCAAGAGCTTTTCGGCAGATTCCATTTCCTGCTGCAGGGAACGAATGGAGAAGCCAGCCCGATCATTGGACTTGCGGTCGGCTTCGATTTGCTCCCGCAATTTTTGGGAACGGTCCTCCAAAAATCGAAGGCGCTCGTTTTTGATTTTCTTTTCCGACTCGAAGGAGCGGATTTTATTGACATGCTCGTTGAGCGTGCGCTGTCTGGAAGCCAGGAGTTTTTCCTTGGCGATAAGTTCGGTTTTAAGTTGGGATAGCAGCGCTTCCTGATCGGCGATCTGGGTTTGGATTTGCAGTTTGCGATCCGTTTCCTCCTGAATTTTGCGATTGTTATCGAGTAAGGATTGGGTGTACTTCTCGATGCTCTTCTTGGCTAGATTGATGCTGGCCGTTTTGTATTCTGCTTTGATCTCAAAGTATTTGGAAGCTTGTCGAGCCTGCTTTTCCAGGGACTTGAGGTTTTTCTCGATTTCGAAGAGTAAATCTTCTACCCGATCCAAGTCTGCATCGGTGTCCTCCAGCTTGCGGAGGGTTTCTTTTTTACGGGTTTTGAATTTGGAGATTCCAGCTGCCTCTTCGAAAAGCTCCCGACGGGAGTTGTTCTTATCGTTTAGCAGTTCGTCGATCATCTTTAGCTCGATGATAGCATAGGAATTGGAGTTGATCCCCGTATCCATAAAGAGATTGGTGATATCCTTCAATCGGCAGGTGACGCCGTTGATTTGGTATTCACTTTCACCGGAGCGGTAGTAGCGCCGGGTGATAGTGACATGCGTGTACTCAGTAGGGAGGAGGTTTTTGGTATTTTCAAAGGTCAGAGATACTTCGGCCAGGTTGGAGGGTTTGCGGTTTTTGGTTCCGTTGAAAATGACGTTTTCCATCTTATCGGAGCGCAGCATGCGGGTTTTTTGCTCACCCAAAACCCAGCGAATTGCATCGACGACATTGGATTTTCCGCAACCATTAGGACCGACGACACCGGTAATCCCTTTGTCGAAGTTGATCACCATCCGATCGCCAAAACTCTTAAATCCCTTGATCTCCAGTTTACTAAGTAGCATGTAGTTTTTTCCTCCTTGTAAAAAGGAACAAAATAGTAGGAAAAATTGAAAGATTAAACTCCATTTGGGGAAATACGCCTTTGGCGAAATAGGCTTCGCTGCGCTTCGTGAAATATACTCAGCTTCGCTTCGTGAAATATGCCTTCGGCGAAATAAGGTCACTTCGTTCCCGAAATACGCCTGTGGCGAAATATGCTCCCTGCGGTCGCAAGATACACTCACTTCGTCCGTGAGATACGCCTGCGGCAAGATATACCTTCGGTGAAATACTTAGAAATAGGCTCAGCTGCGCTTCTCAAGATATGCCTTCGGCAAGATTGGCTCTCCTTCGGCGAGCCAGATAAATTGTATTTTTAATGTTGGTGGGAAAGTGCCGTTAGGCACGGAAGCTTGGTTGATTAGGTGATTTTGGATTTTGGATAGTGCCGTAGGTATGGTACATTTTTATTTGTAAAAAGTAAGAGGTAAATGGTGAGCAGTATCCTGCACCGCTTACTCTTCACTGGTTACTTTTTACAAAACGCCATTTTGGTTCCCTAAAAGGAAAGGGTTTTAATTTTGTAAGAAGTAAGAGGTAAATGGTAAGCAGTATTCAGTACCGATTACTATTCACTATTTACATTTTACAAAACGCCACTTTGGTTCTCTAATAGGAAAGGGTTTTAATTTTGTAAGAAGTAAGAGGTAAAGGGTAAGCAGTATTCAGTACCGCTTACTCTTCACTGTTTACTTTTTACAAAACGCTAATTTGGTTCTCTAATAGGAAAGGGTTTTAATTTTGTAAGAAGTAAGAGGTAAAGGGTAAGCAGTATTCAGTACCGCTTACTCTTCACTGTTTACTTTTTACAAAAAACCTTCAAGCCTTCTACTGAAAACCTCACTTCGATTTCGATGCAATTGGTAGAAACCCGCCTTCCAGAGGACAGGCAGTCTCAATGAGATCGCTTCGCCCGATTCTCTGGCTCGCGATGACGTTGGACTATTTCACCTTGCGCAGCAAGGTTTATTTCTACCTATTTCCACTGTATTTCCATTATGTTTCAATCATTTCCCCCTTTTTATCGCTGGGTATTTCCTTTGACAATTATCTCCTAAAACTTGTTTTTTGATTGTTCTTTTTATGATATTAGGGACCTCAACACCCGTGTCTATCACTTTTTCATGAGTAATTTTAAACAATTTGATATTTCTGATTTTCTCAATGAGATTCAGGAGCCGCTGTTCTTGATGGATGAGGAGGAAATTATCTTTTGGAATAAATACTCGGTAGAGAATTTTTCAAACCTTCCTCAAGAATGGGAAAGCTGGTTTTCTCAGCCTGAGTTGATTGAGCAAATTGAGCAGTTTTTTTCCAATGGAAAGGTGCCCGATTCCCGCTATTTCAAATCTCTGGAATCCAAGGATGGAGGCATGCGTCGCTTCGAATGGTCCTTTACCAATCTGCCTTCTACTTACAATTCCCGCTTTTTGATCGTCAAAGCCAATCCTATTCGCTATTTCGGAGAGGATACCGGTGAAAATATTTTAATGCAAAAAGATAGCAAGGCTGTCGAAGAACTTAGCTACATGCAGAGTATTCTAAATCATAGCCATGATTTGATTGCTATTTTGGATGAAAAGGGGAATTACAAGTTTATTTCTGATTCAGTAGGTGAAAAATTGGGTTTTCCTACGGAGTCTATTGTGGGGAAAAATTTCAATGATTTTATCCAAGCGGGGATTCTGCAATTGGTGAAGGGAAGTTTTGAGGAAGCCCTGCAATCGGATCGGGAAGTAGCTGTGGATTTTTGGATCAACAGACAAAATGGGGAGCGGATTTATCTGGAGAGTTTTGCCAAAAACCTACTTCATCACCCGGAGATCAAAGGTGTTTTGTTTTCCAGTCGGGATATCACCGAGTTTATCCAAATGGACCGGGATCTTCAGAGGCGATATGAAATTGAGAACCTGATCAACCAGGTTTCTTCTCATTTGATCAATGCGACACTGACTCAGCCTGAAATAGAATTTCAGTTTTTGCTGGAAAAATTCGGGCAGTTTCTACATGCCGAATTGGGATATATCTGGATTCTGAATCGGGAAACGGATGAGTTGGAATTATTGAATACTTGGACTAGTCAGGAAGATACTGAACAGAAATTCCAAAATATTCAGGAAGAAATTAAGGCACGAAGAAACCGCCTGGAAAAGGGCATGATTAAGTTGGTGGATTGTCCTGAAGGAAAGGAAGATGGGCGATTCCTACTTCTGATTCCGATGATTTCTTTGAATAAACTACGAGGCGTATTGAGCTATGAGATAAAAAAATCCAAGCTCGAATACACAGAAAAACAACTTCAGATTTTCCGACAGCTTGGGGATATTTTAGCTGGAGCTTATTCAGGAAGTTTGTTGACCCGTCGCATTCAGCGAAATGAAAGTTTATTGGCTACGACAGAGCGACTTTCCAAATCCGGTTCTTGGAGATATAGCACGCAAAAAGACCTTTTCTATATCTCTGGAGGTTTGGCTCAGTTATTTGGATTGGGAGTCGAACCCTTAATCTGTGAGTTTACTACTCTGATTTATAAAATTGATAAGTCGACTCGATCGGAATTTGTCAAAAAGCTTAAGAAAAGCATTGCAGAGAAAAGTCAAGAATCTGGAGAATTTACGATTCAAAGGCCTTCCGGAGGGACTGCTTATATTTTCTATGAAATAGAAGCGACAGAAAACTTCCTGAATCAAGGCTTAGAAGTGACTGGCTTCTGTACTGATGTCACCCATAAGCGAGCTGCAGAAGAAAATTTGCGCTTGCAGTCTCAAATTCTGGCCCAGGTAAGTGACCCTATTGTGGTGACAGATTTGAAGAACCGGGTCATTTATCTGAATGAGGCAGCCATTCAACTTTGCTGTCCGGAAACCGCCATGTTTTTTGAAGGGCATGTTGATGAATTGCTTAGTTGCGATTTAACCTCCGGTCAATTGCCTATTTCCAAATTGCTTCTGAGGGTAAAGGACGGGAAAGTTTGGAAAGGTGAGGTCAATTTAGAAACCAAGCATACGCCAAATTCTCCTTTTGAAATTTCTATACAGGCAATCTTTTCAGAGAATCAGGATAAAATTGGCTATTCCATCATTCTTCGAAATCTGAGTGAGAAACGTGAAAGCGAAAAGTTGGCAGCTCGGGCTCGAATGATTGCCGAAAACAGTCCTGCCATACTTTTCCAAGTGGATCCTTATGATAATTATCGAATTGAATTCATTTCTGAGAATATCAGTCAGTTTGGCTATCAATCCGCTGATTTGATGGGGGGAAAGGTCTCCTTTTTGGACTTGATTCATCCGGAAGATTGGGATGGAATTATTATTCTTCGCGATTCCAAAAAAACAGAATCAGGGATTCTTTCCTTCTCTGGGGAGTACCGATTCAAAAAAGCTTCTGGTGAATACATCTGGGTGGAAGATAAGACCTCAGATGTATTGGATATGCAGGGTAAAATCACCTTGCATCAAGGGATTTTCCAGGATATCACGGATCGGAAAAATTTCGAGCAATTTAAGGAAGAGAAGGAAAAGCAGTATCGAATGCTGGCTTCTCAAATTCCCGGAACCAACATTTTCCTATTAGATAAGAATAGAAAATACATACTGGCAGAAGGAACAAACTTTGAGCATTGGGGCTTGGGTCGAGAAGATTTTGAAGGGAAGTCCTTGAAAGAGATTTCCCTGACTGATCGCAAAGAAGTCAGTGTGATTTTGGATCGAGTCTATGAAAAACAAGAGGTAGTAGAATCCGAGTTTGATTTCAAAGACCGAAAATACCATCGAATCATTCGACCCATTCTCGAAAATGGGCAGGTAGAATATGCCCTGAGTATTATTCGTGATGTGACGGAGGAATATATTGCCAAGAAGCAACTGGAGGAGTCAGAGGAAAAGTATAGAACGCTGGTAGAGGAATCTACAGAGATCATTTTCTCACTGACCGATGCCTATATTTTTGAATATATCTCTCCTAATGTGAAGCAATTCTTGGGTTACGAGGTGGAAGAAGTTTTGGGAAGAAGCTTTTTTGATTTCCTCTATCCCGAGGATTTGGATGTTTTTCAAAGTATGCTTCAAGAAAGTCAGGACTTCCTTTCTGAGAATCAATATTTGGAATTCCGCTTACCGCATAAGAATGGAGAGATCCGAGTTTTTAATTCCAATGGAAAGATCATTTGGGATAAGGACGGAAAGCAGCGCCTTTATACAGGGGTTGCGAGAGATATTTCCAAGTTGAAGCAGGCACAAAAGGAATTGGTAAAAGCCAAGGAGAATGCGGAGGAGGCTTCGCGAGTCAAGTCTCAATTCTTGTCCGTGATGAGTCATGAAATTCGAACTCCAATGAATGCGGTCATAGGCTTGTCTCACTTCCTGATGGAAGATGATCCTCGGCCCGATCAGTTGGAAAATTTGAAGACACTTCAATTTTCTGCGGAGAATCTGATGGCTTTGATCAACGATATTCTGGATTACAATAAGATTGATTCCGGAAAAATCGAATTGGAACATCTCCCTTTGGATGTTCGTCACTTGCTACACCGGATTATTCATTCTCATAGTTTCCAGGCACATGATAAAGGCTTGAAGATTTCCTGCGAAATCGATGAATCTATTCCTCAATGGATTTTGACAGACCCAGTTCGCATGGGGCAGGTAATCAATAATTTGGTGAGTAATGCCATCAAGTTTACCGAAAAGGGTTATGTGAAAATTGGTTTGCAGGAAATGGGAAAAGATTCTGAGGGAAGAATTCGAATCCAATTCCGATTTGAAGATTCGGGTATTGGAATCCCTGAAGAGAAGTCCCAGCGGATATTTGAAGCCTTTACCCAAGCCGCTTCTGATACCACTCGTAAATATGGGGGTACAGGTTTAGGTTTGGCGATTGTAAAACGATTGGTAGAGCTTTTTGAAGGAGAAATCAATTACTATCCTAATCCGAATGGGGGAAGTATCTTCGAATTTGAAGTTCCATTTGAGATTGATAAAAAGCATTTGGATGAAGAGCAGGAGATAAATACAACAGCAAGCCGATCCTTGGCTGGATATTCTGTATTGGTGGCAGAGGATAATGCGGTTAACCAAGTCCTAATCAAAAAATTCCTTCAAAAATGGAATGTGGGTCAATTAGAATTGGCGGAAGATGGGAAGGATGCCATTGAAAAATTTGAGGCAGACAGTTTTGATATTTTGTTGGTGGATTTGCAGATGCCGTATTTGGATGGCTTTGAAGTTGCAAAAAAAATTCGTCAGCATTCCAACACCAAAAAAGCCAGTATTCCAATTTTGGCATTGACGGCTTCTTCCTATGAAGAGGTTAAGAATGAGCTGCTTGAGGCAGGAATTGATGACTACATACCGAAGCCTTTTTCCCCTGAAGTTTTGTATGAGAAACTATCCAAATATCTTCGATCCAGAAGCTTTTTATCGGATTAGCACAAATTTTGCCACTAAGGCTTGGTAAATTTGTCTCGAGTCAAAGCGATTTAAAATGTCCTATTTTTTCAGGATTTTCCTACTGATTTCATTTGTCTTTATTTCGGTGTTCGGCCATGCTCAAGGGCTGATTACCAAAAGAAGTACTTTTTATGCTTTGGTAGGGACAAGTGGAGCCCGACTCAATCAGTTCAATCAGATGCTGGATGATCGGGGACTTTCTCCTTTAAGAAATCGCTATCGCACGCTTGGCTTAGGCTATCAAAACCGAATCAATGATTTTGTACTAGGTCTGGAATTGTTTCATAATCAAGGAGGAAGGAGTGAGTTTGACGGCTATAGAATGAGCTATCGGACTTCCCGGGTTCTTCTGAATGTTGGTTACTCTTTTACAGAAGAGTCTAATTTTCAGTTGATTCATTACATGTCTTTGGGGATGGGCTTTTTGAATTTTCAAATGCTCCCCATGGAGTATTCATCCAATCTCGTCGATTTCCTAGCGAGTCCTGAACAGGGATTTATTTTACGGGAAAACAATATTCACCGAGGAAGTAGGAAGTATGGTGATTTTTTGACTGAGATTGGATTCCAACTTAGCTATGATTTCCCGATTCCGGGCAGAAAAGAGTCATTGGAAGTAATCGCCAAGTTAGGTTATGCTTTTAGTCCTTTTGAAGGCAAATGGAATATGGCTGACATGTCCTTCCAAAATACCCAAAGTGGTGCCTTTATTCGGGTGGGTACCGGTATCAGTATTCCGGATCGTAACTTCTTTTACAAGGATGCTTCTATTGCTTTGCAATTGGTTTCTGGGATTCATTTTACCAAGCCCGATCGCTTGAATGAGCAATTGATAGAGGCTGGTTATGATCCTTTGAAGGGGAGACCTTCGAATTTGGGATTAAAAATCACCGGAGAAACCGAAGGAGTGCTTTACGGAGTGGAAGTTTACAATTTAGCCATGGATGGATCTGCCAATGCCTTGAAGTCGCAGACGCTGAATAGTCTTCGTGTATATGCAAATGGTGGATTAAAGTTTTTGCAGTATAAAAATATGGCTTTGGGAGCTCTGGGTGGTATAGGTTTTGGAAATATACGCTATACTCTTTCCCATGTTGAAAAGCCTGATTTTCCCGAACTTTTTGAGCAGCGAAACTTTGATGGATATCTGAAAAACAGTGGCTTGATGGCAAAGCCGGAAGTCTTTTTAGAATATGCCTATCCCGTGACCGAGCGTAAAATTTTTGATTTAGTCTTTAATGTTTCTTTGGGCTATGAGCTTGCCTTGGCTAATTATAGATTGGGTGAATTGGATATGGCTCAATACATGTCTGCTCCCTATTTGATGTTTGGGGTGGGGGTTCGCCCTTGATGAAAAGTGTAGGACAATTTCATTTTGACCCGTTTTTAATCCTGAGTCTGTAGTTTTATTGAGCATTAGCTATTACCTTTGGGAGGCTTATCGAGAAAGACCGAGGGAAGGGCCCTACGACGTCTTAGCAACCTGTAAACAAGGTGCTAATTCCCATTCCGGAATCGCCGGAAAAAGATGAGCGGAAAAGAATACCCTGTACTTTTCTCCGTGTTTTGCTCGATTAGCTTTTTGAATGATTAATTAGAAAGATGCAAAACAGAACGGAATTACTTCTAAAAACCATAAAAAATAGAATTCTGGTGTTGGATGGTGCCATGGGTACCATGATTCAGCGATATACCTTGACCGAAGAGGATTTTCGAACGCCTGAGCTTAAGAACCATCCTAAGGCGCTAAAAGGGAATAACGATTTACTTTCCTTGAGCCGGCCCAATATTATTAAAGCTATTCATCGGGAATATCTGGAAGCTGGATCGGATATTATTGAGACTAATACCTTTTCCGGGACTTCCATTGCACAGGTGGATTATGGTTTGTCTCATTTGGCTTATGAGTTGAATTTTGCTTCGGCAAAAATCGCCAGAGAGGTTGCTGATGAATTTACAGCCAAAGACCCTTCTAAGCCTCGTTTTGTGGCAGGTGCTATGGGGCCTACCAACCGGACAGCATCTATTTCTCCTGATGTCAATGACCCGGGTTATCGCGCAATAACTTTTGATCAATTAGCTCAAGCTTATGCAGAGCAAGTTCGCGGGCTTTTGGATGGAGGAGCGGATATTTTATTGGTTGAAACCATTTTTGATACCCTAAATGCTAAAGCAGCCTTGTATGCTATTCAGGATGTATTTGAAGAAAGAAATATTCCGCTTGACCCTCATGAAGGTGGTATTCCGATTATGATTTCAGGTACTATTACCGATGCTTCCGGGCGCACACTTTCCGGTCAAACTACCGAAGCATTCCTGATTTCTGTTTCTCATGTGCCTTTATTCTCGGTTGGTTTGAATTGTGCTTTAGGAGCAAAGGAATTAAGACCTTATTTAAAAGTATTGGCAGATAAAGCCCCATTTTATGTTTCGGCATATCCGAATGCTGGCTTGCCCAATGAATTTGGAGCTTATGATCAGGGAGCAGGTGAAATGGCTGGAGAAATGGAGCATTTTCTTCAGGATGGCATGCTAAATATTTTGGGAGGATGCTGCGGAACAACCCCGGATCATATTCGAGCTTTGGCAAAAATCGCTGACCGTTATTCACAAAGAAAAGTAGAAGAAAAACTTACAGAAGGGGAGGAAAATGTCTAAGTCTAGCTATATGAAATTATCGGGTCTAGAGCCCTTGGTTTTTACCCCGAACATCAATTTTGTCAATATCGGGGAACGAACCAATGTGACTGGTTCGAAGAAATTTGCCCGATTGATCCTAAATGAACAATATGATGAGGCCTTAGAAGTGGCCTTGGATCAGGTTAGAGGAGGTGCGCAGATTCTAGATGTCTGCATGGATGAAGGGATGCTGGATGGAGAAGCAGCCATGGTTCGCTTTCTTAATTTGATTGCCTCCGAACCTGAGATCAGTCGTATTCCAATCATGATTGACAGTTCCAAATGGAATATCATTCTGGCTGGTTTGAAATGTATTCAGGGAAAAGGGATTGTGAATTCTATTTCTCTAAAGAATGGAGAAGAAGAATTTATTGAGCAAGCCAAGACCATCAAGAAGTTTGGGGCCGCGGTAGTTGTGATGGCTTTTGATGAAAAAGGTCAGGCAGATACTTTGGATCGACGAATTGAGATTTGCTCAAGAAGCTATAAGATTCTAGTCGAGCAGGTCAGATTCAATCCACAGGACATCATTTTTGATCCAAATATCTTTCCGGTTGCTACCGGAATGGAAGAGCACAGACGGAATGCCTTGGACTTTTTCTTGGCCACCAAATGGATTAAAGAAAACCTTCCTGGGGCCAAAGTAAGTGGAGGTGTTTCCAATGTTTCCTTCTCGTTCCGAGGAAATAATCCGGTTAGGGAAGCTATGCATGCTGCATTTTTGTATCATGCTATCCATCATGGAATGGATATGGGAATTGTCAATCCAACTATGTTGGAGGTTTATGATGATATTCCAAAGGATCTCCTTGAGCGCGTGGAGGACGTACTTTTTGACCGAAGGTCAGATGCTACTGAGCGCTTATTGGATTTTGCAGAGACGGTAAAATCATCCGGTAAAAAGGAGTCGGTCAGTGAGGCTTGGAGAAATGATCCCGTTTCCAAGCGGATTGAGCATGCCTTAGTAAAGGGAATTTTGGATTTTATCATTGAAGATACCGAAGCGGCAAGGTTGGAATTAAATGACCCCTTGAAGGTGATTGAAGGCCCTTTGATGGATGGGATGAATGTAGTGGGGGATTTATTTGGTGAAGGGAAAATGTTTCTTCCTCAAGTCGTTAAGTCAGCTCGGGTGATGAAGAAGGCAGTAGCCTATTTGGAACCCTATATGCCATTGCCGGAAGAAGGACAGGAATCTTCCAGTTTGAAAAAGATCCTCCTAGCTACTGTGAAAGGGGATGTGCATGATATCGGGAAAAATATCGTTGGGGTGGTTTTGGCCTGTAATAGTTACCAAATCATCGATCTCGGTGTGATGGTAGATGCTCAAAAAATCATAGATGAAGCCATTAAAAACAAGGTTGATATTATTGGATTGAGTGGCTTGATCACACCTTCTTTGGATGAGATGGTCAATGTGGCTTCCGAAATGGAGCGACAAGGGTTGAAAATTCCATTGCTAATCGGAGGAGCGACCACTTCACGAATTCATACAGCCGTGAAGATTGATCCGGTTTATTCTGGTACGGTTGTCCACGTGACAGATGCGAGTAAATCTGTTCCAATCGCAGGCGAGGCGATTTCAGAGGAGACTCGAGAAGCCTATCACAAACAAATCAAGGAAACTTACCGACAACTTCGGATTGAGCATGAAGCCAAGCAATCCATCAAGCAATTGGTAAGTTTTGAAGAGGCTATTTCCAATCCGGTTGACATAGATTGGTCCCAATTTGAACCTGTTCGACCAAAAGTTTTGGGAAGGACTATTCTAGAAGAGTTGGACTTGAATATTTTGCGGGAATACATTGACTGGACTCCATTTTTCAGTACCTGGATGTTGAGCGGTCGTTTTCCAAAAATTCTTGAAGATACACTGGTAGGAGAGGAAGCTAAGAAACTCTATGCCGATGCTCAATCCATGTTGGATCAAATAATTGAAGAAAACTGGTTGCAGGCAAAAGCTGTGTTTTCCCTACTTCCTGTTGAAAGAAAAGGGGAAGACGTGTCAGTATTGGATTCGGATGGAAAGAAGCTGGCTGATTTCCATTTCTTGAGACAGCAAGGCAAAAAAGGGAAAGGCGTACCCAATCGTTCTCTTGTAGATTATTTGCATCCTGAGAGAACAGATTATCTGGGTTGTTTTGCGGTGACAGCTGGCTTAGGGATGGAGGCTAAATTGACTGAATTTCAGGCTGCTGGGGATGATTATCATGACATTTTATTTAAAGCTTTGGCAGACCGATTGGCGGAAGCTGCAGCGGAATATGTGCATGAATTAGTGAGAAAGGAATATTGGGGATATGCTTCCGAAGAGCATTTGGAAAATGAAGACTTGATTCGCGAAGCTTATCAGGGAATTCGTCCTGCGCCAGGCTATCCTGCTTGTCCTGAGCATTCTGAGAAGGAGACAATCTCCAAAATATTGGATTTGGAAAAAACGGTAGGGATTAAGTTGACTTCCAGTTATGCTATGATTCCGACTAGCTCTGTTTCTGGCTTTTATTTTGCACATCCAGATGCCAAGTATTTTGGCTTAGGAAAAATCGCAGAGGATCAGGTAGCGTCCTACGCAGAAAGAAAGGGAATTTCTTTGGCTCAGGCCGAGCGATTACTTTCCCCAAATTTAGCCTACCAACCAAAACCTATTGTAGAAGCATAAGTACATGAAAATAACCGAACACTTAACGAACGCGAAGTCTACGCTTTTTTCCTTTGAGATTTTATCTCCATTGAAAGGGCAGAGCTTGAAGGATTTGTTGGAAGGAATTGAGCCTTTGATGGAATTCAAGCCACCTTTTGTTGATGTTACCTATCACAGGGAAGAATATATTTACAAGAAGCACCCTAATGGTCTTCTTGAAAAGATTAGCACCAAAAAGCGTCCGGGAACGGTGGGAATTTGTGCTGCTATCATGAACCGTTTTCATGTGGATGCTGTGCCCCATTTGTTATGTGGAGGGTTTACCAAGGAGGAAACAGAGAATGCCTTAATCGACTTGAATTTCATTGGGGTTGATAATGTCTTGGCTTTACGAGGAGATGCTCCTAAGACGGAGGGTAAGTTTGTCCCTGAAAGAGATGGACATCACTATGCCAGCGAGCTCGTGGAGCAAATCGTGAAGATGAATCAAGGGAAATATCTCCATGAGGAAACGGAGACGAATTTTCATACTGATTTTTGCGTAGGTGTTGCAGGTTATCCTGAAAAGCATTTCGAGGCTCCTTCCATGAAGTTTGATTTGAAAAACCTGAAGGAAAAAGTGGATAAAGGGGCTGAATACATTGTGACTCAGATGTTTTTTGATAATCAGAAGTATTTTGAATTTGTCAAAAAGGTTAGAGAGATCGGAATAGAAGTACCCATAATTCCAGGAATCAAGCCTATTACCACAGTTAATCAAATTACCATGCTTCCACGAACTTTCTTTTTGGATCTGCCGGATGCATTGATGGATGAATTAGAAAAGTGCAAGACCAACGCAGAGGTGAAAGAGGTAGGAATTGAGTGGGCGATCGAGCAGTCCAAAGAATTGATTGCTGCTGGAGTTCCGAGTTTGCATTTTTATACCATGAGTAAAGCAGACGCAACTTATAAGATTGCAAAGGCGGTTTTTTAAACTTATTTATTAATAAATATTTTAGCTTTAGTTTGTTTTTACTTTTTTAGTAAAAATGAATTTTATGCGTAAATACCTTTATGTCTTTCTTTTTTTGATTCAAAGTTCAATAGCCTCAGCTCAAACATTTGAGTATTTGAACTTTATGGAAATGCCTGTTGTGGATATTTCGAAGTATGGATACGAATACTTCAAAATTGTTTTGGAAGAAAAGAGCGTACGACATACTCAAATTTTCACCAAGGATACCATTAAAGTTCGCCACACCACAGCTCTTTTGGATGAGAATGGGAATATTAAAAGTGGCAGGACACTCACATATTTTCCCAATGGTGAGACAGAATCCACAAAGCGTTTTGACAATATAAATTCAGCTAGCGAAGAGAAAACCTTTTATTCAAATGGAGCTCTAAAGAGTGAAATTATTGTGAATGATGGTGAGTTGGTGTCGGAGGTATATTATTCTGAAACAGGGGAAGTTATCCCAAAACCAATTATTGAAGATCCAGCTCCTAAGGGCGGGATGAAAGAATGGAATAATCATTTAGCTAGAAATTTGCGCTATCCACCAGATGCCCGGGCTGCTAAAGCCGAAGGAACAGTTCTTTTGGAATTTGATTTGAATGAAAAAGGCGAGATAGGAGAAGTTCGGGTAGGCAATCCAGAGTTTATCCATAAAGCATTATGGGTGGAGGCTGTCAGGGTGATAAAAATCTACCCTAAAAATTGGATACCCAAAAAGGAAAATGGGGTTCCCGTGCCATCTACAGTAAGACTTCCCATTCGCTTTAAGTTGAGTTGACTTGGGAATAGTTTTTTAGATCATTCTTGCCTCAATTCCCCCTTTACAAAGGGGGAGTTGATTCGTTGGTGACGAAAGTATTTTATTCAAAAACCTATGACATTTTTTAAAGTGAAATAATTAAGTACTCCATCATTTTCTCAAATAAACCACTCCTCCAAATCTTCATTTTCCTTTTCCTGATTCTCCCTATCTTCGGATATGATTCAATTGATTGAGTGTCCTAGGGATGCGATGCAGGGATTGCCAGATTTTATTGATACTGCTATCAAAGCAGCATATATCAATCAATTATTAGAGGTTGGATTTCATACGATTGATTTTGGGAGTTTTGTAAGCCCCAAGGCAATTCCTCAAATGCGAGATACTGCAGAAGTTTTGGAAATGCTGGACTTACATAAATCCAAATCCAAGCTGTTGGCAATCGTGGCAAATGTTCGGGGAGCAGAAGATGCTCTTCAATTTGAAGAGATTGATTATTTAGGTTTCCCCTTATCTATTTCAGAGACTTTCCAGCAGCGAAATACCAATGCCAATATTGAGCAGGCATTAGAAACGGTAGAAACTATTCAAAACCTTTGTGAGCTAAAGGGAAAGGAGCAGGTCGTTTACCTCAGTATGGGATTTGGAAATCCGTATGGAGACCCTTACTCACCGGAATTAGTGGCAGAATTTGTTCAGAAATTGGATGAAATGGAAATCAAAACCATTTCCTTAAGTGATACCATTGGAGTGGCGGAACTCGCTTTGATTACTGATTTATTCAAGGTTCAGGTTGAAACTTTTCCCCACATCACATTTGGAGCTCATTTGCATAGTCGAAAAGATCAGATTGAGGAGAAAGTCCTAGCTGCTTTGAAAGGTGGTTGTAGACGGTTTGATGGGGCTCTTCAAGGATTTGGAGGTTGCCCAATGGCCAAAGATGAATTGGTGGGAAATATGGCCACAGAAGTGATGATTGAAACTTTAGAAAAGGAAGGCTATGAGTTGAATTTGGATAAGTCTGAACTACGGGAAGCAATGAAATTATCCAATTCTGTCTTTTTTTGATTTTTATGAGTAGTTCAAAAATCCAACAAAAAGTTAGAGTCGTCCGCCTTTTTAGGACTTGGCATAAATGGATGGGGATTCCCTTGATTATATTTCTCCTATTAATTGGAGTTACTTCCATTTTACTTGCCTGGAAAAAGAAAGTTGAACTCCTTCCTCCAACACAAAAGACTCAGATAGAGGGCGGAACATGGATTTTGCCCTCAGAGATGGTCAGAATCGGAGAGGAGGAAATGAGAAAATTAGGGAGAGACCCTGAAGTTGATCGAATTGACATTCGTCCGGATAAAGGAATTGCTAAGGTGACTTTTAAGACCCATTTTTCAGAGGTACAGGTTGATGGCTATTCCGGAGAAGTTTTGTCCATTTCTACGCGACATTCCGATTGGATTGAAAAGCTCCATGATGGAAGTATTGTGGATTATTATACTTCAGGAGATGAAGGAGTGAAGCTGTTTTATTCAACCCTAACTTCTATTGGTTTGATATTTTTAGCGCTAAGTGGCTTTTATCTTTGGTACTATCCAAAATTGATCAGAAGGCTAAAGACCAAATAATCAGACCAGTAACTTGAATTTTTTACCCGGCAAAGACTTCACTATTCCTTCAAATTCAAGGGAAAGTAATTTGGAAGATAATTTTCCTATAGGGATCTCAGTTGCATAAGAAATCAAATCGATTTCTGATTCTCCTTTTTCCTGTAAATGAATCAAAATCGCTTTTTCCTCTTTTTCTCGATTGGAAAAATCCAGTTTGGGTTTTGGAGTAGCTTTTTCTCCCGGTTTGCTCCAAAATAATGCTTCAGCAATATCATCCGGACCTGTATAAATGGATGCCTTCATTTTTTTAATCAAATGGTTGCATCCTTCTGAATAGGTGGATTGAAGATTCCCGGGTACGGCAAATATTTCCCTGTCGTAACTGTAAGCGATCTCAGCTGTGATTAAAGCCCCACCTTTTGCAGCGGCTTCTACCACGATGAGTGCGTCGGATAATCCTGCTATAATTCTGTTTCTAGCCGGAAAATTTCCAGGCATCATTTTGCTCCCTGGAGCATATTCACTCAGTAAAGCTCCATCTTTTTGAAGTTGCTCTGCTGTCTTTCGGTGGACAGCCGGATAAATCTGATCGATCGGAGAGCCCATCACAGCGATTGTGGGAAGGCCTGCTTGCAAAGCTGCACGATGAGCTTCTATATCAATTCCATAGGCTAAACCTGAGACAATTACAGGTTTATAGACAGCTAAGTCATCCACTATTTTTCGGGTGACAGATTTACCGTATTCTGTTGCACTTCGTGTGCCCACAATTCCGATAGACTTTTCAAAATTCAAGTCTGAAATTCCTTTTGAAAAAAGTAGGACGGGTCCATCTTCAATGGCCTTTAAGCGTTTGGGAAAATGGGGGTCTAAATAGGTGTGAATTTGGAAATTTTTCTTTTCTGTCTCCTCCAAAAGGGCATCACTTTTTCTGAGTAATTCGTCTTTTGATTCTCGAATAGCGAGAAGCTTTGGACCTACCTTGGGTATTTTAGAAGCCTTTCCTTTTGGGATTTCGAAGAAGTTTTTTGGGGAACCAGCATAGGCTGAAATAGCTTTAAAAACACCTGGGCCTACTTTTGGTGCTAGGGAAAGCGCTAGAAAATATCGGATATGTTCATGATCCGGCTTGGCCATTGATTTCGTTCCGCAAAGTGATTAAAAAGTCTTTGATCTCTTGAAGTTTTTGGACTGCCTCCACTTTGTCCAATCCCTTATCTTTTCCTTGGGAGATTACTTCTCTTGCTCCATCCAGGGTATATCCCTTTTCCTTTACCAAATGATAAACATATCGGATTTTCTGAATGTCATCCTTGGTATAGCGACGGTTTCCTTTCTTATCCTTTTTGGGTCGAATAATATCAAATTCACCTTCCCAATAGCGGATTAAGGACGGAGCAACTTTAAACATAGATGCCACCTCCCCAATTGAATGATATTTTTTTTCGATGACGCGTTCTTTGTAAGGCACGGGCTTAAACTTTAAAAATTGAATCTAAACTACAAACCCACAAATGCTGGGATTATTGCAATACTCTAAATTAAGAATTTCTCTTTTTAATCGATTAAACTTCAAGTGAATTCTATAAAGTAATTGCTTATCGGTTGACTATCTGTAGCATTTGAACTGCTGCTAATCCAGCGGTTTCTGTACGAAGTCTGCTTTTTCCTAGGGAAACGGGAGTAAAGCCTTGTTGAAAAGCATCTTCAATTTCACTTGGATCAAAATCCCCTTCAGGTCCAATTAGGATCAAGTACTTTTTTTCAGGTTGGGCAATATCAAAAAGATGGTTTTGATGATTCTCATCTACATAAGCAATGAATTTTTGAAAACCTTCAAATTCATTGGATCTGATCAGTTCCTGAAAATCCCAATCGCTAAGAATACTTGGTTTTCGGTATTGCTTGCTCTGTTTACAAGCTGAGATAATCTTTTTTTCCAATCGATCAGTCTTCAAAAAAGAACGCTCTGAATGCTGACTTTTCATCAGGTAGAGCTTGGTAAAGCCAATCTCAGTTATTTTTTCTACCATCCATTCCATTCGATCAGGACTTTTGGTAGGGGAGATCGCTAGGTGAATTTCAAAGTTTTCCTGAGGAATCTCCTCGGTGGAAATCACCGTGAGTTCTGTTTTTTTAGGATCAGGATTGGAGATTTTGCAATGAAAAAGATTTCCCTCTCCATCAGTCACCTGAACTTCATCTCCTGTTTTTTTTCTTAAAACCCGAATCAGATGTTTGGATTCGTCTTGGCTTAAAGTGATGTTTGGAGCTGTACTATTTTCTTGAAAAAAGAGTGGCATTGATCCTTTTTTACACAAAAAAAGCACATTTCCCGAAAGAAATGTGCTTAAACCAAATTAACCTTAACCTATAATCAACCTTTTGAAATTTCCATATTAACGGTCTTTCCCTTGATCGTGTTGTGCTTCATGGTACGAATTACGTGATCCGCATCTTTTTTAGGCACATCCACAAAAGAGAAGTTGTCGTAGATATCGATTCCTCCGATGCTCTTTCCGGGAATACCTGCTTCACCAGCGATTGCACCTACGATATCATTCGGACGGATTCGGTCTTTCTTACCCAAATTCAAAAACAATCGGGTCATGTTGGCTTCAGTAGTTCTTCCACCACCTCTACGCTCTCTTCCGCCGTCTCGTCTTTCTCCTCTTCGGCCTCCATCTCTTCCACCTCGCTCAAATCGACCTCCTCTTTCTGAACGCTCTGAACGCTCACCACGCTCTCTTCTTCGGTCTTGGTATGATGGCAAGGAGAAATCCTGATCTCTCAATTCTTGAACAGCTTCACCCATGGTCATTTTGATCAAACCAAGTGCTACTTGCTCAGGAGTCAATCCCTCTGTTAACAGCTGACCAAGGGTTTCTTCGAAAACTTGATTGTCTTCGTCCTTAGCAAGGATTCTATGAACATCCTTCACCAACTGTTTCTTTTTCATCTCGATCAGTTCGGATACAGAAGGAGGATCCATTCGGGTGATACTTGCTTTAGTAAATCGCTCCAAATCCTTGATTTTCTGCATGTCCCGACGACCGGTCACGAAGTTGATTGCAACTCCGGATTTTCCAGCACGACCGGTTCTACCGATTCGGTGTACATAGTATTCCTCATCCAAAGGCAAATCAAAGTTGAATACTGCCTCTACATTGTCAACGTCGATACCTCTAGCAGCTACATCTGTTGCTACCAAGACGGTGCAAAGTCCTTTTCGGAATTTACCCATCACCTTATCTCTTTGAGCTTGAGATAGGTCTCCGTGCAATGCTTCGGCTAAAATGCCTCGAGAACCTAAAGATTCGGTAACCTCGTCAGTCATTCGCTTAGTATTGCAGAATACTACGGAGAGGTTATAATTATTGACAGTCATCAATCTTACCATCAATTCCATTTTCAAGGTAGGTTTTACCTCGTAATAGATTTGCTCAATGCGATCGACTGTTAATTCTTTTTTGGCGATTTTGATGATGTGAGGCTCGTTTTGGTACTTGCGAGTCAAGTCCATAATCGGCTTTGCCATAGTTGCTGAGAAGAAAACTGTTTGTCTTTCCTCAGGCATTTCCTGCAAAATCGCCTCGATATCATCTCTGAAGCCCATGTCAAGCATTTCATCTGCTTCATCTAAAACGATGATACCAGCATCATCCAATTTCAAAGTTCCTCTGTTAATATGGTCTTGAACTCGACCTGGAGTACCAACAACGATTTGTACACCTTTTCTCAAGATTCGAATCTGCTTGTCGATAGATTCTCCTCCGTAGATGGCTACAGAACTGATTTTTCGGTGATGCTTGGCTAGTTTTTGAAATTCTCCTTCTACCTGTACAGCAAGTTCACGTGTAGGGCAAAGGATAATAGCTTGTGGCTTGTGAAAGTCAGGATCTACCAAATCAATGATTGGAATGGCAAATGCTGCTGTTTTTCCCGTACCTGTTTGAGCCTGACCAATTACGTCTTGACCTTCTAAGATGTAGGGGATAGCCTGTTCTTGAATTGGGGAAGGTTGGGTATAGCCCATTTCTTCCACTGCCTGTAAGATTTCTTTAGAAATCCCCAGGTTTGAGAATTTTGTGTTGTTTTCCATGATGTTTCCTTACTTTTTCCTGCCATGTTCCTTGATCCCAGACAAGCGACAGTAAGGAAATCACGGCTCAGAAAAAAATTTTCTATGTCAAAATTGACGGTGCAAAAGTATGGATAAATATTTTGTAAAACAAGTGATCTTCTGGATCATTTAGAATATTCTTTAAAATATCGAAAAGAATGTAAAAAATTATTTGGTGTATTTAGCTTAAATCATTTAAAGAAAGGTACGATCAGCGGATGCTTCTTTCATCATTTTCTCAGCCAATTCCTTTCCTAAATACTTATCAATCATTCCGTGGCCAACATATAGGAGTGGAGTCAATATAACTGCAACGACGAATTTGTATACGTAATTGATGATTCCAACTGCAACTACTTGACTGATACTCCAATTGCCAAACAGGTAAAATGCAATTCCTAAAACCACGAAAGAATCAAAAAACTGACTGATCAAAGTTGATCCAGTGGCTCTTAACCAAATCATCTTAGGACCTGTAACTGCACGAAGTCGCTGAAAGACAAAGACATCTACTAATTGTCCCAATAAGAAAGCAGTCAAAGAACCTACAATAATTCCCAATCCCTGACGAAAGATGGTGTTGAAGGCGTAAGAAATGTCAAATTCTTCACCAGAAGGGGTTACAGCATTTACATCCAACCAGAAATCAGCCGGGACTAATTTGGTGACTACGGTGATGACTAAGAAAATGTAAGCAATCAATCCGGCGGTGATAAAACTTACCTTTCTTACTCCCTTTTTGCCGAAATACTCATTGATGATATCTGTTGTAATGAACACTATTGGCCATATAACAGCACCAGCTGTCAAATTGAAGTCCAGGACATATTCATCGAAAAAGGTCCAGTTAACAGGATCAAATCCAAAGGTTTTCTCAGCTGAAAAAATCTTCACTCCGATGATTTCCGCCAAAATTGCATTTGTCAGAAATATGGAACCTAGTATTAGAAAAAGATTGGTTTTTTTCGAAGATTCTGAGCGGGTCATATGCTGTAGGTTTTTCCTTCTTCACTCAACTCAACCTCTGAGAAGATGTTTTCAGCTTCTGCTTTCATTGGACTTAAATCCTTGTATCTAGAGGAAAAGTGCCCCAATAGAAGCTTTTTGGCTTTACTAATTTTAGCGATTTCTGCAGCCTGCGATGCGGTGCTGTGATATGTCAATTCAGCCCTTTCTTTATCGGTATCAAGGAAAGTAGATTCATGATATAGCAAATCCACACCTTTTATGAATTCCACCAGCTCCGGCCAAAAAATAGTATCCGAACAATAAGCATAAGATCGAACCGGGTCTGACGGATAGCAGAAATCTCTAACAGCGTAAAAAGAGCCATCTACTCCAATGTAATCCATTCCATTTCGAAGTGAAGTAATTGCTTCTAAGGGTAGTTTTTTCTCTTCTAATTTTGCCTTAATCAGGTTTCTAGGTCGTGGTTTTTCACGTACCAAAAAACCTGTTGTTGGTAGTCTATGCTTCAGCGGAAAGCTATAGACCATGAATTTGGGATGATTCAGTAATAGGTTTAACTGATCATCTTTAGTTTCCTGAAAATGAATAGGAAAGGTGAGTCTAGTATTGCTCCATCTAAAGTGTGTGGTGATGATTTCATCCAGACCTTTTGGGCCATAAATGTTTAAAGGCCTGCTTCGTTTTCCTAAGTGAAAACTTGAAAGCAGGCCTACTAAACCCAGATAGTGATCCCCATGTAAATGGGAGATAAAAATATGATCGATTTTTGAAGCTTTGACTTTGAATTTTCGGAGCTGAATTTGGGTTGCTTCCCCACAGTCAATGAGTAGCCATTCCTGCCCGATCTGCACAACCTGAGCAGTATGGTTTCTTCCATGAACGGGAATTGAAGAAGTATTCCCTAAAATCGTTACCTCAAATTCTGGCTTCAATCTTCTGTCTCTTCTTCATCCTCGCCGCTGCCATTTTCGATTTCGTGCATGAAAATGGTCTCTCCAGCTTCTTCCAAATCAGAAACGATATTCAATTTTTTATCCAACATGGAAATCTGAAGCAGCTTCATCACATGATCCTGTACACCAGAAATCAAAAATAGGCCACCATTATTTCCGTATTCTCGGTCCCCAACCAATAATGCACTCAACCCTGAAGAGTCCACATACTTCACATAGCTCATGTCCAAGACTAATTTTCCATAGCCTTCTGCATGCACGGTCAAAAGTTCGGATTTCAATTTTGGAGCTAGGAGAGAGTCTAATTTTTCCTCAAGAGGAGTAAAAATCACGTATTGCTCTTTCTTATCAATGCTGTATTTCATAGTTGTATTTAGTTTTCTTTAAGGTAATTATTAATGGCATTTTCGATCCGCTTCGTAATGTTGGACGTATTTGCCTTTTGAAACTTTTCTCCGGTGATTTTTTCGAATAATTCAATATAGCGATCAGAAATGCTATCTACAATTTCATCCGTCATTTCGGGAACTTGCTGCCCATCTTTGCCCTGAAAGCCATTTTCGATCAACCATTGCCGAACAAATTCTTTGGAAAGCTGACGTTGCGGAAGGCCTTTTTCCTGATTTTCTTCATAGCCATCCGCATAGAAATATCGACTTGAATCTGGAGTGTGAATTTCATCTATGAGGTAGATTTTGCCATCATGCTTTCCAAATTCGTATTTGGTATCTACTAGAATCAAGCCTTTTTCAGCAGCCATTTCCTGACCTCTTTGGTATAGGGCTCGGGTATATTTTTCCAAAATCACATAATCCTCCTCACTGACAATCCCTTTGGCTAAGATATCTTCTCTTGAAATATCCTCATCGTGCCCTTCTGAAGCCTTGGTAGTTGGGGTGATGATGGGAGTAGGGAAGGGATCATTTTCTCGCATTCCATCGGGCATAGGTACGCCACAAATGCTTCTTTTTCCAGCTTTGTATTCGCGTGCAGCATGACCTGACATGTATCCCCGAATAACCATTTCTACTTTGAATGGCTCACATCGCTTCCCGATTGTTACATTAGGGTCAGGGGTTGCAGTTACCCAGTTGGGAACGATATCAGAGGTTGCTTCCAAGAATTTAGCAGCGATTTGATTAAGTACCTGACCTTTAAATGGAATTGCACGGGGCAAAACCACATCAAAAGCAGAAATCCGGTCTGAGGCTACGACCACCAATTCCTTTTCGAAAATATAAACATCCCGTACTTTTCCTTTGTAAAAGTCAATTTGTCCGGGAAATTGGAAATGGGTTTCCTTGATCGCTTGGTTCATGAGGATGATGTTTTGACAAAAATAGAAAAGCTTTCTTTTCTATGGAGGATTTATTGGGGATTCCTTTTTCTAATCTTTGTTTTACTTTTTTTCTGTTCGAATTTGATTGCCTTCTTCATCAAAGAAAAGCCAAATACCTGTAGGTCGTCCATTTTTGAAATATCGGATTTCTTCTACAGTTCCATTTTCACGATAAACCTTTACTTCTCCCTGAGATAATCCATTTTCATAATTAATTACTTGTTGAATTTGGCCATTGGGATGGTAAAAGGTTTCCTTTGAGACATAATCTGACTTTGGTTCAAATTCACGAATCAAAGTAAGTTTTCCTTCTTGGTTGTAGCTTTTAAAAGGAGTAGTAGGTATTCCATTTTTAAAGGTGATTTCGGATCGTATTTGACCATTTTCGAAATATTCCCGAGTGGTTCCTGTCTCTACACCATTTCTATAGAATGACTCTGTTCTTTTTTTTCCATTTGGGAAAAACTCCAGAAAATCACCATTGTAGACTCCGTGTTTAAAATCAATTTGAGATTGAACCTGTCCATTGTCAAAATAGGTAATCTCTTTCCCCTCTAAATCACCTTTTTCATAGGTTGCTTTTGCCTTCAGGTTGCCATTTGGATAATACTCCAAAAGCTCACCATCAAGCTTTCCATCCTTGTAATAAGCCGTTCGCTCAGGCTTCCCGTCTTCATAAAAACGTTCACTTTTTCCATTTGGCAAACCTGCTTCAAAATGGGTGATATCTTGAACTTGACCATTTTCAAAATAAGTGGTTACCTTATCTTGGATTTGGTCATCTACATAGGTCAATTCTTGGTGAATTGATCCATTGATATAGAAATTTTTGCTAAGTCCCTGTTTTTTGTTTTGGACAAAGGGGATGATTCTTAAAGTATCTCCAGTTTCAGGATTGAGCTCTACGAAAAGCCCTTCCCGTTGATCGTTCTTCAGTTGACCAGTTAAGACAAGTCGGCCCTCCTCATCATATCTTTTTAAAAGCCCTTCTGCTTTTCCATTTACCGTATAGTAAATTTCTTTGAGCATCATTTTTTGCTCGTCATAATAGGTCCTCACTGCTTCTTGTGCAGAAGCAGATCCAAGGAGAAAAATAGAAAAGAGACAAAGAAGGATTCTTTTCATAAAAAAATCCGCGACAGCTTATTTGCCGCGGATTGAATTTAGAGTTTACATTTTTTCGATAACAATGGCTGAAGCACCGCCACCTCCATTACAAATTCCAGCAACTCCAATGCTGCCTTCTTGCTGATGAAGTACAGAGTTCAGCGTAGAAATAATTCTAGCTCCTGAAGCACCTAGCGGGTGACCTAATGAAACCGCTCCGCCATAAACGTTTAATTTGGAGGAATCCAAGTTCAATTCTTTTTGGTTTGCCAAAGCTACCGCGGAGAATGCCTCATTGATTTCATAAAAATCAACTTGCTCAGGAGTAACACCTGCATGCGCTAGAGCTTTTGGAATTGCCAAAGCAGGAGCAGTCGTGAACCAAAGCGGATCTGTCGCAGCATCTGCAAACCCTCTGATTTTGGCTAATGGCTTCAGTCCCAATTCCTCAGCTTTTTCTTTGCTTACTAAAACTAGCGCAGAAGCCCCGTCATTCATAGTGGAAGCATTTGCAGCGGTCACTGTTCCTTCTTTTTCGAATACCGGTCGCAGATTTGGGATTTTTTCAAACATTACATTTTTATATTCCTCATCTTCATCGATCAAGATGGTTTCTCCTTTTCTTCCCTTAAGTTCTACAGGAACTACTTCGTCTTTGAAATAACCTTTAGCCCAAGCATCAGCTGCTCGCTGATAGGATTGAATAGCGTAATTATCCTGTTCTTCTCGAGTAATATTCATTTCTCGGGCAGTATTGTCTGCGCAATTACCCATCGGGAATTTATAATACACTTCGAAAAGCCCATCCTTTACTAAACCGTCAACTAATTCAGCATTGCCGTATTTATATCCAAATCGTGCTTTGGGAACATAAAAAGGAACATTGGACATGCTTTCCATTCCGCCTGCTATCACTACGTCATTGATACCTAGCATGATGGTTTGAGCTCCTAGCATCACGGATTTCATGCCGGAAGCACAAACTTTATTGACGGTAGTACAGGGTACATTGTATCCGATTCCAGCTCCGATCGCAGCTTGCCTCGCAGGTGCTTGTCCAAGGTTAGCAGAAATCACATTTCCCATGAAAACCTCCTGTACAGCCTCTGCCTTTACTCCAGCCTTTTCCAAAGCTCCTTTGATTGCAGTCGTTCCCAATTCAACAGCAGTAAGTCCGGATAATTTCCCTCCAAAACTGCCAAGGGGAGTTCTAACTGCGGAAACGATATATACTTCTTTGATCATGTTTATTTGGGTTTATCTGATAAATATATTTTGAGTCAATTCTTACCAATCAGGAATTCCCCGCTTTGGTCTTTGTGTAGCCTTTTTTCGGTTTTGCTGAATGTAGCGAAGATCAGCGGCATTCATACTTTCCAAAATCTGAGCTGCTTGTTCAGGAGTCAGATTCATTGCTTTTAATTTTTCTTTGAACTCTTCCAAAGCTTTCTGTCTATCTGCAAGGTTAGCATCCATTTGATCATTGGCATTCTCACTGGCAGGATCCTCACTTTTTTCCTGAGGATCTCCTGATTGGGATTCCTTTGCCTGATCCTGATCAGTTTTGTCGCCTTGATCCTGATTTTCCTGCTGCTCTCCTTGTTCTCCTTGGCTTTGCTGATTTTGTTGCTGCTGCTCTTGGTTTTGCTGGTTTTGTTGTTCTTGATTTTGGTTTTGTTCTTGCTCTTGTTCTTGCTCTAATTTTTCCTTTAAAGCCTGAAGTTTAGAGTCTCCTGGAAACTTGCTCAAGCCTTCATTGACTGTGTTCAAGGCTTGTTCCCGCTCTGTTTTGACATAAGATCGAGCTGCTCTGTTGAAAAAATCACCAGCAGTCTGTGCCTTTGTGGAAAGACTTAGAAATAAAGCAAAAATGAAAAGAAGAAAGCTTTTATTTTTCATTGATTTCAGTGACTTCTTGTAAGTGGGTAATAAACTCCTGATAAGCTGCAACAGTAGAATCTTGTTCTAGTGCTTCTGTCATTACATTTAACGCATCCCTAAACCTAAATTGTTCAACTAATCGGTCAGCTTCTGCTTTCTTTCGCTTCGCAAATTCAGATGGTTCAGGTGGATTTTCTTCCTGGTTTTTCCGCTCTTCTTCCCGCTTCAGCCATCTCGCTAATAATTCATAATTATGTCGAGCTACTTCATTGAATGGATCCTTGATGAGAGCTGATTTAAATTTACTCAAGGCAACCTCATATTCCTTTTTATTTCCCAATAAAACGCCGCCTTGATTATAGGCAAATGAGGAAAGCATAGCATTGGAACTAGTACTTGCTTTGTCATAAAAGCCAGTGGCCTCTTCTAGCTTTTCAGCATATTGAGCACTTAGGCCTAGGTTAAAGTCCAATTCGGATGATTGAATTCCAAATTGCTCTTGAATAGCCAAATGATTTTGAAGGGATTGTTCGTATTCGGCATTTGCATAGCTTTCCGCTGCCACATCGATAGCCGCATTCAACTTGGAGTTTTTGACCCAAGAAGAAGGAATTAAAAGGAAAAGTCCGAAAATGAGTTTAGCCCAATTCATACTCATAGTTTAATGGTTTTGATGGGTAAAATCATATCCAAAATAGAAAGAACTAAGCCTGCCAAAAGGAAATAAAAGTATTTGTTGGAAGAAGCTTCTACTTGCCTGGTGCCTATGCTTCCTCCTTTTAGCTGCTCCAAACTTGTTACCAAACTTGAGACTTCCTGAGTTTGGTCTGATATTTCAAAATACTGACCTCCGGTCTCCACGGCAATTCGCTGTAGGGAACTTCGGTCTAATTTACTTTCAGCTGGCTGACCTGTGTTTGGATCAATTACGACACCATTTCCTCGTGGGATAGGACTTCCTGACTCCGTTCCGATTCCCAAGGAATAGACTTTGATTCCTTGCTCTCCCAAAGAAGATATCACCGATTCATAATCCTCCCCAAAATCCTCTCCGTCGGAAATTAACACAACGGATTTTGATTTAACTTCAGGAGAAGGATCATTTGTAAATCGGTCCAAAGCCATGCGAAGGGGTCCGCTTAGATCTGTTCCAGCATTGGGAACAAGTCCTGTGTTCAATCCATCTATATAAAGCTGCAATACATTTTGATCAAAAGTCAAAGGACATTGCATGTATGCTTCGGAAGAGAAAATAATCAAGCCGATCCGGTCTGAAGGGAAACTTTTGATAAGCTCTTTTAACTCGAATTTAATGCGCTGTAGTCTGCTAGGGCCAATATCTGTGGCGTTCATGGATTGGGATAAATCCACCGCTAAAAAGATGTCTTTGCCTTCCTCTTTTACTTCTTTGGTAGAAGTTCCGATAGATGGACCTGCAAATGCCACCAAAAACAACAAAAAGTAGAGGGTACGAAGAATTAGCTTGGTTAATAATCTCCTTTTTTCAACCTTCAAGCGCCGATTGATCAACCAAAACCTAGAAATGTAAAATAGGTATAGCAGCGCAAAAATTGCCCCTAGAACCAAAATCAGTCGGAAATCTGGATATGCCCAAATCATGGCCTGAAATTAAAAAATAATTGGCAAGGAAATAACCTTTGGGATGGACGGTAAGTTTAGAATTGGAACAGAATCTAAAAATTAACAAACATTAATTTTGTGAGCACGTGTTTGAAAAATATGTGTGCTTCTTTTAACTCATGAAATACCCGTTTTCGGCTCTTTTAGCTGCTTTTATTTTCCTTTTTTCCTTTGAGTCTATTCAAGCTCAAAATCAATCTCAACTTCAAGGGATTGTTCTAGACCGTGAAAACTCGCTTCCGCTTCCAGGTGCAAGTGTGTTTTGGGAAAATGATATCAGTTCGGGTGTTGTTTCAGGCTTGGATGGTACTTTTTCTATTTCTCTTCAAGAGCTTCCTGCAGTTTTGAAAGTTTCCTTCGTCGGATATGAAACCTCAACTCGGGAGATCACAGAAAAGGATTTGGGTAAGCAGATACGATTTTTTCTTAGTCCAGAAGAGCTTTCATTGGAAGAGGTTTTGATTCAGGAATTACGGCCTGATGAAAACTTGAGAAGCCTGGAGACAGGAAAGAATCGGGTACCCATTCAGACGATTAAAAATATCCCGGCGCTTTTTGGAGAAGTGGATTTGTTCAGAAGCCTTCAGTTACTTCCAGGTGTGCAAACGGCAGGAGAGGGAACGACCGGATTATTTGTGAGGGGTGGTTCTGCCGATCAGAATTTAGTACAGATTGATGGTGCTCCTGTTTACAACCCATCTCATTTCTTTGGGTTCTTTTCTGTTTTCAATCCTGATGCCTTGAGTGAGGTGGAAATGTACAAAGGGAATATGCCTGCTTCTTTCGGGGGAAGGCTTTCATCCTTAATCGATGTTTCGCTTCGGGAGGGAAATAATTCTAAAATTCACGGGGAAGGCGGAATAGGAACCATTTCTTCCCGATTGACTTTGGATGGTCCACTTTTTTCTGAAAATTCAACTTTTGTGATTTCTGGAAGAAGAACTTATGCAGATGTTTTTTTGGGACTATCATCTGATGAAGACATTCGAAATAACAAGCTTAACTTTCATGACCTTAGTGGAAAAGCTGTATTTAGAGTCGGCGATCGGGATAGAATAAGTGTAAGTTCTTATCAAGGCCGCGACTTTTTGGGCTTGGATGATCAGTTTGGTTTAGGTTGGAGCAACTGGGTAAGTTCTGCTCAATGGTCTAGAAACATCAATGCACAAGCTTTTTTTGATTTAGAGGCTTATCATTCTCGATATTATTACAGTTTGGAGTTTGAAGACCCCGAGAATGGATTTGACTGGGGAAGTCGTCTTTCTCAATCCGGGCTGAAAGGAACCTGGTCACAAATTCGGGATGAAGTTCAAACCTATTGGGGTTTCCACTCTCAATTTTACCATTTTGCTCCCATCGATTTGATTCCAGTTCCAGGAGCTAGTTTTGATGGTATTTCAACTAATCCCAAAAATGGGCTTTTGAATAATATTTTTGCGGGGGCAAGTGTTGAACTCAATTCAAAATTAAGTTTGGAAGGAGGGCTCAGGTGGGGGTTTTATAATCAACTGGGCTCGGGTGTGGAATACGTGTATGATGGAGGAATACCCGGTCCGGATGTTGAAGTTCTTGATTCTGTTCGATATGATAGATTGGAGAATATCCAATTTTACCAAGGACTTGAACCACGTGTGGCTTTTCGATATTTGATCAATGATCAGTTTTCTATTAAGGCAGCATATAATCGGAACTTTCAGTATGTACAGATAGCATCTAATAGTTCTGCCGGTTTGCCAATTGATCGCTGGATTTTAGCAGATAAATATGTAAGTCCTATTCGAAGTGATCAAGTTTCACTTGGCTTCTTCAAAAACTTCCAAGAAAACAAATGGGAATTGTCAATCGAAGGATATTACAAGACTTTGGATGGAATAATTGACCTTCGAAATGGAGCTCAGGTGCTATTTACCGATAATGTGGAGACCGAAATTCTATCCGGTGAAGGTTGGAGTTATGGAACAGAATTTTTGCTACGAAAAAATACCGGGAAGACTACAGGTTGGTTGGCTTATACCTGGTCCCGGGCTTGGAGAAAAATTGAAGGAATCAGTCAAGGGCAGGCATATAACCCTCGATTTGACCGGCCACATGATGTGACATTGGTTTTAAATCATGAGTTTTCGCCTAAATGGTCTGCTGGTGTGACCTTTGTTTACACTACTGGTCAAGCTGTTACCTTTCCAATAGGCACCTACGAATCCGACAATCAACAACTCCCGCTTTTTTCACCTTTTCGAAATGAGGATAGATTTCCTGATTATCATCGGATGGATGCTTCCATCACCTGGAAAAATGATAACAAAGGGAAGAAATGGAGAGGAAGCTGGAATTTTAGTATTTACAATCTCTATGGGAGAAAGAATCCTTTCGCTTATGAATTCCGGGAAATTTATAACGATGATATAGCTTTTAATCCAGGAGATGGAGATCCAATTACATCATCCAGGCAGGGAATAATAATGACCTATCTTTTCACCTTTTTGCCTTCAATCACCTATAATTTTCAATTCTGATGAAGAAGTGCCTGTTTATCTTATTCCTAATTGCTAGCCTTGGTTGCCAAGAAGAAGTAGATCTTCCATTGGCTACGATAGAGGGTGATATTCCGATTATTGAAGGAAATTGGACGAATATTCCAAACATGAATGAAGTAAAGCTTTCCTTGGCTCAAGATTATTTTGATAATGAAGATGCGACGATAATAGGAGATGCAGAGGTATTCATTCGCAATTTAAATACTGGAGAAGCTATTCCTTTTCAATTTTTATCTCAATTCTCTATTTATAAACCTTTGGATCCTCGTAGAGTCGCGGTGATAGGAGAGCGATATGAATTGATAGTACGATGGAAAGGGAATGAATATCGCGGTCAAGGAGAGATGCTTCCACCTCCAATTTTAGACAGTTTGAATTATCAATTTCAGGAGGAGCGGATTTTTCGGGAAGAAGGATACTATATCAAGGCTTTTGGAAAGATTCCTTTCGATGAGGATAATTATTATCGGATTCGAGTCATTGAAAATGATACCCTCAAAAATGATCGGGATGATTATCTTCTTTTTGATGACACTTTTGGAGTCGAATTTTTTGAAGAAGGACTGGAACTCAATTATGCCTTTGAAGAAGGGGATCGGGTTCGATTGGAATTATTCCGTATGAATAAGGATGTTTTTGATTATTTCAATCAATTGGTAGGTTTATTATTTAATGATGGAGGTTTATTCAGTCCTCCTCCTCAAAACCCGGATACAAATCTTCAAATTACCCAAGGTCAAGGGTCAGTATTAGGATATTTTTTGGTAGGCCCTGTTTTGCAAGAATCTATCGAAATCCTTCCTGAGGATTAAGCTTTTCATCCTTTTCTAAAATTGCTTTTTGCTTTCCTTTGAATTTTAATAAATTGAGGAATGTTTTCAAATATCGTAGAATTACGAAAAAATAGTTGTTTAAATAAAAAATAAATTATAGTATTGAGTTATGAAAGAGATTTCAGCACAAGAAGAGAGAGTTATGGCTGTTCTTTGGAAGTTAGGCCAAGGATTAATTCGGGACATTCTCAACGAAATGGAAGAACCGAAACCACCTTATACAACCATCGCATCAACTGCGAGGCTTTTGGAGAGTAAGGGATATTTGACGCATAAGGTTTATGGAAATACACACATGTACATTCCGCTGATTTCCCAAGAGGAGTATTCAAAAGGAAGGATTCAGCATGTTGTGAGCAATTTCTTTCAAGGATCGGTCAGTAATTTCTTATCCTTTATGGTGAAAGAAAAAGAAATTTCGAAAGACGAGATTGAAGATCTTCAGAAGTTTATAGATGAAGCAGAGCAAAAAGCGAAAAAATGAAGTGGTTGATTGATTTTTGGATTGAGGGAAGTCTCATTTTAGGCATAGGCTTGTTGTTTTATAAGCTAGTGCTAGAAAAGCTTACATTTTTTGATTGGAATAGAGTCTTCTTGCTTTCCTTAATGGGAATGGCTGTGGTGATTCCTTTTCTTTCTATTCAATTATACGAAGCGCAACCTGTACTTCAGGAATTTCTATTGCCGGCTTTTGAGTTTGGGCAAAATAAAGCCGAAGTACAATCATTTAATTGGTTAGACCTTCTTCTGAAAGTGTACTTGATAGGGTTTGGTGTAAGCCTGATTCGAATGATTTTGGGATTAGTAAAGCCGATTTTTCAGCTTCAATTAGCTGAAAGGTTTACATACCAAGGTTTGGTTTTAGCAGTTCATCCCAAATTTGAACCAGCTTCATTTTTTGGCACTATTCTGCTTCCGAGTTTTAATCCAGAAAATCCAGAACATCAGCAAATTTTGCTTCATGAATCAGTGCACGTTCGGAAAAAACATTCATGGGATCTTCTTATTACCCATTTATTCAAATCCCTCTTTTGGTTTAACCCTTTAGTGCATCTTTTTGAGAAAGTCTTGAGAGAATTGCATGAGTTTCAGGCAGACTATGGAGTGATTGGTTCCTACTCACAATTTGACTATTCCCGCTTGCTTCTTCGATTGATCGTTCAGGACAGAGGATGGCAGCTTGCGCATAGTTTTAATCAATTTCAAACCAAAAAAAGAATTCTGATGATGAATCGAGAAAAGTCTAATTCCGTAGCAAAAAGCCGTTTTTTAATGGTTGTTCCACTCGTGGCAACAATGGTATTGGTTTTTGCCTGTGATCAAAATATCGCAGATGAAAATGCTATTAAGCCGGAAAATACAGTTGAAATCATCAATGAAAACGGGGATACCGAACTTCATGGCATGGTGAATGGAAAACTGGTGGAAATCGGAGCTGATGAGATTTTTGATGTGGTGGAAAACCCTCCACAGCCTAATGGAGGAATGTCGGCTTGGGGTGAATATTTAATGGCCAATCTCAAATATCCAGATAAAGCAAAACAAATGGGGATAGAAGGTACTGTGGTCCTAGCATTTGTGGTAAATACAGATGGATCTATCTCGGATGTAGAAATTCTTCGAGGAATTGGGGCTGGTTGTGATGAAGAGGCTCTGCGTGTGGTACAAAATGCACCGAACTGGGAGCCAGGAAAGCAAAGAGGGCAAGAAGTTAGAACTCGTATGCGGTTACCAATTCGATTCAAATTGAGTTAATTCATGGATTATTTATGATGCAAGACTTATTTAAAAAAGTTGGGGGGACTGTTCTAATAATACTTTTTCTAGCAGCCTCACAAGAGATTATTGCTCAGGAATCAACCGTTTCAATTAGTGAAATGGAAACGCTGGATTCACCGCCAAAACCTCCTGGTGGAATGGATGGATGGTTTACGCATGTTGCAACTAACCTCAAATACCCAACTATGGCAAGAGACAAAAAAATAGAGGGTACAGTTGTTTTAAAATTTATTATTGAAAAGGATGGATCCATTTCTGAAACTCAAGTCCTTCGAGGAATTGGGGGAGGTTGTGATGAAGAAGCGCTGCGGGTTTTAAAGCTTTCTCCAAATTGGACTCCGGGAATCAAAAATGAACAGCCAGTTCGAACTGAAATGAGACTTCCTATTCGATTTAAGCTAGGATAATCAATTTGTTTAAATGAAAAAGGCTTCCAATTTGGAAGCCTTTTTTGTAATTAAAAATCCGTGGTTTTTCCATCAAGATTCAATGGTTTGATCCAGATGTTTCGGTAAAAAACATCATGTCCTTCTGCTTGAAGTTTAAGTCCGCCCGGTCGATCTGTGATTCCTTTTCCTCCGTCATTTCCTCCATCTATTCCTGAGTTAGGACCTCCCCACACTTGCTGAATAGAGACATCTTCGTGGATCTTCTTCCCATTAAAATAAATGGTTACTCGGGCCTTTTCAGTCAATTTTCCGTTTTCAAATCGAGCGGCTTTGAAAACAATATCATAGGCATTCCATTTGCCCACTCCATTGTAAGCTTCTTCTTTTGGAAGATGCTCATTAATCACGGCAGCCATACCATGTAAGCCATAGTCCCCATCTAAGATTTGAATTTCATAGCGGTTTTGAAGATAGACACCACTGTTTCCTCCTTCATTATTAACTAGGAATTCCACATGAGCTCTGAAGTCTCGATATTCCTTTTTGGTTACAATATCAGCAGCTCCATATTTCCCACCGGCTGCCGCTGGGTCATTACTGCTGATTGCTTTTCCTCCATCAACTGGATCTTTGAATTCCATCCATTTGATGGGAGCTTGTGCTGAGAATCTTGGACCTTCCCAGTATTGCCATTTTTCTAATAGCATTTCTTTGCTTCCATCTAGCATTAATTCCGCACCTTCAATAGGGGCTACTCCTACACCAATTTGTGCAAAAAGTGAGGTCGAGATTCCTAAAAAAAGGAGGGTAGTTAAGGAAATATTTAATAGGTTTTTGAAGAGCTTCATAGTATTTAATTTTGGGTTTTTGTTATTGGATGACCCTAATTTGGCTATTTTTAATAAATCGAAAAAGTAGATTTTGTTATACTGGGAAATAGTTGTTCATTTTTCAATTAAATATTCGCTATGAAATGGCAAGGAAGAAGAAGGAGTAGTAATGTAGAAGATAGGAGAGGTCAAAGAGGAAAAATGGGTGGAGGGGGAATGAATCCCTTGCTCCTAGGTTCTTTAGTGAAGTTTTTATTCTCTAAAACCGGCCTGGTAATCGTGGGGATTCTGTTGATTTTCTCATTTATCACTGGAACCAATCCATTGAATTTTTTGGGTAATATCATAGGTGGTGGAGGTCAAAGTTTTACTACCGAAGCCAATTACACCCCTACTGCAGAAGAAGATCGATTAGCTGAGTTCAGCTCTGTGATTTTGGCAGATACTGAATTGATTTGGAGTCAGTTAATTGAAAATTATCGTGAACCAACCCTAGTACTTTTTACTGGAGCAGTTTCTTCTGCCTGTGGAAATGCAAGTGCAGCAACAGGTCCTTTTTATTGTCCTGCTGACGAAAAGCTATATATAGACCTGAGTTTCTTTGAAGAAATGGAGCGGAGACTCAATGCTCCTGGAGACTTTGCGCAAGCTTATGTAATTGCTCATGAGGTAGGCCACCATATCCAAAATATTATGGGAATCACCGATGAAGTGCAATCACTTCGTGGGCAAATTTCAGATACGGAATACAATCAATATTCTGTTCGACTTGAGCTTCAAGCTGATTTCTTAGCGGGAGTATGGGCCCATCATTCCCAGAAAATCAGTGGCATGATGGAACAAGGGGATTTGGAAGAAGCCCTTAATGCAGCCAACGCCATCGGGGATGATCGACTTCAAAAACAGTCAACAGGTAGGGTAGTACCTGATTCTTTCACTCATGGTACCTCCGCCCAAAGGATGCGTTGGTTTAAGAAAGGATTTGATTCCGGAGATTTAAGTCAAGGGGATACCTTTTCTGCTGAAAGACTTTAAATCTCCAAGATGTAATCTAAGATACCTGCGTTTTTACCTTTTGGTCGAGTAACCAATAGTGGAAGGCTATCATTGTATTGAATTAATCGTTCTGCCATACTCCCAATAAAGAGGGCAGTAGCCGCTGTTCGTCCTTTTGCACCAATAATGATTCCATCAGCCTCGATTTCCAATGCTTTGGCGATTATTTCCTGAACGGGATCATCGTCATCATCTTTGGTATAAATAGGCGTTATTTTGATGCCTTTGGTGTCGATTTTTCGAATGAATTTCTTGTAGTTGATCTCTGCATGCATTTGCATGATCTGGGTAAATTCCTCGTAGGTTTTACCCGTAAAGTGATAGCCCGATGGTACATTGTACACGTTTTGGCAAATAATCTCCGCTTTTCCATGTCGATCCGCGATCATAATCGCTTCTTCCATGGCATCTCTTGAATACTCAGAAAAATCAGAAGGTACTAGAATCTTTTTCACCTTAGGGACAGAGTCCTCCGGTACAATCAATAAGGAGCAGCTGGCCCTTCTTGCTAGGCGCAAAGCGGCAATTCCGGTACCTGGTAAATTGGTCTTTCTACCAATTAAAATCATATCCACGGATTTCTCTTCCGCTAGCTTCAATATTTTTTTGGATAGATTTCCTTCCTTGACAATGAAGTTTAAGGAGACTTCTTTTTGATTCCCGAAGACTTCATGAACTGATTTTTTCATGGCATTTTGTCTTTCAGATACCATGTTTTCAATCAGATTGGGAAACTCTTCCAATACCTCTTTAGGTACGGAAAGATTCTTGATCACATTCACAAAAAATATCTTTTTGGTATGATTTACCTGCGCCACGAATTTGGCGAACTCAATCAAAGTCTTGTCCAGAGAGGTCTGATCAAGACAAACAATCATTTTTTTAATCAAGTACATGGGTTTCCAAAATTTTAGAATGCAAAGTTAAGTCCTTATTGGAACAGCTTTGATAAATTTTGAAATAAAATATCGAAAATTCCAATATTTTAAATGATTATTTAGAATAAGTCCTTAGAAAAGTCCAATTCGCCAAATAAATGATATGGATAATTGGATATCAATCATCAGTGAAATTAAGCTTGAAAATTAAAAATCGATTTTGTTCTAAGAATAAAGACCATGGTGTTTAACCCTGCTTCGGATTATCCGTATATTTGCGCAAAGCCTGGATCGCTGACATGTTCAAACTTCACAATTTAATTACAATACCGAGTGAAGCCCTTTCCAAAAACAGGCCTCATCCCGTCCCGATAACTATCGGGATCGTGACCTCGCCCTAAAAGCAGGATAACAGTGGAAGTTTGCGGATTTTAGGCAGCTCAAATCTTGTCTATATGGAGGTTTGTAACACTCTAAGGTCCAGGCTTTTTTAATTTTTTGGATATCCAATTCAATTCTTCTTTTCCTGAAAACCCGATTTTTGCAGCAAGGAAATAGATTAGGATTATCAAACCGCTTTTGATCAATAAATTCAAAATCGGATTTTCAGTTTCCGGGATAAAATCAACCAACACTATCGCTATTATTCCTAAACCAATGATCTTGAGGCTTTCTAATCCAAAAGGTGAAAAACCAAGCCTAATCTTTAAATAGAGGAACTTGGTGAAGTTGAATGCCAACATTACCAAGGCAGAAGCAATCGCTGCGCCTTCGATTCCATAGATTGGTATCAGAAGGTAATTCAAAAGAATAATCATCCCGCTCATGATAACGGTCGCGGTAAGGTTGAACTTATAGTATTTTGAAAAAACTAGGACCTCTGAATTAGCAGAAAATCCTGCATCGATCACTTTTCCCAAACCAATCCAAAAAACTACCCATTTGCCACTTTCATAAATAGTACGATTGGGAATCAAGTAATAAATCGAATCAATATTTATCCAAATCCCAATGAAAATTAGGAGGCAGAGATACAACTGTCGATGGGAAACTTGCTTATAAAGCTGGTTGATTTCAGACGTTTTATTTTCAGAAAAATGCTTGGCAATGACAGGCATGATTACCTGTGAAATGGCTCTTCTTGGCATTTCAATTACCAAGGCCATGCTGAAGGCAATGGTATAAATAGCATTTGCTTCCAAACTAATCATGGAACTGACCATGATAGAGTCAATCTTCATAATAAGTGTAGAAGCTGCTGTAGCTAAAAATGTAATCAAACTGAATCGGATAAAAGCTCCTCTGAATCCAGTTGGGAATTGACTCCAAGAAAAGTCGACATTTAAGACTTTCAGCCAAGCTAAATATAAAATCATCCCAAAAAGCGGAATGGCGTAGACAAGGATCAACCCACCCATCATTTGATCAAAATTGATCCAATCTGCCAAGAAGCATAAAATCCATAGGCCTGTCAGTAATCTGAGCAACACTTCCCGGAAGAATGTCGGAATAGAAACCTTTAAATAAGAGCGGCTATAGGCATCTAATATAGAGTTTGCCAAAGCCAGAAAAGTGATGAATAAAACAATCCATAGGTATTGAATTACCTCAGGAGAATTGGATGCAAAAAGGGAAATGATTTGATCTTGAAAAATCCAAAATAGACTGGCAACTATTAAAAACCCTGCAAGCGCGATGAGTAAGCTAAAGCTTAGAAAGGCGGTTTGTCCTTTTTCAAGTTTGGGGAAATATCGAGTGATCCCATGTCCTAATCCTAACTGAGCGAAGGGGACAATTAAAAGGGCCAAATCTTGGATCGTACGAAAAGTACCCAATTGAGCTGCTTCTAAAGCATAGGGATAGAGCCAAAGGACATTGATGTAGCCGATAACTACGCCTACGTAAGAAAAAATTGCAGTTTGGAAGCTTTGATTGGCGACTTTGCCCATGGGTTGAAAATATCAAAAAATCAGGAAAAGCTTATGATTTGATTTCAATCAATAGCCTGCGCATTTCTCGCAGCCCTGCTTTTTAGTGGGCTTTCCAAAGAAATGCTTCCAAAGGTAAGCTAGTGCTCCAATTCCTGTCAGTGCGATAATGATTTCCTGCCACATATTAGGAAAATATTTGATAGGTGATAAATGCTGCGATATAGGCTAATGAAGTCATGTAGACAGTTTGAATCAACGGCCATTTCCAACCTTTGGTTTCTCTATAAACCACAGCCAAAGTACTCATACATTGCATAGCAAAGACATAAAATACCATTAATGAGAAAGCCGTGGCTTTGTTAAATACCTTATTTCCCGTTACTGGGTTAATCTGTCTATCTAAGGTTTCTCGGATAGTTGCATCATCCTCCGGGTCACCTCCAATACTGTAGATCGTTGCCATGGTGGAAACGAAAACTTCTCTAGCTGCAAATGAAGCAATCAATGCGATTCCTATTTTCCAATCGTAACCTAAAGGTTGAATTACCGGCTCGATTGCTCTTCCCATGATTCCTATGAAAGAGTTTTCCAAAAGGGCAGAGGAAGCCTCCATTTCAATTTCTTCCATTTGCTCTGGTGTTTCAGCTAGGGCAATTTTTGCATCGCGATCTTCCCGGATGGAATCCATGGTCGAAGGTGGGCCATATGTTCCCAAAATCCATAGAATGATAGAAATAGCAAGAATAACTTTCCCCGCTGCTGTCACGAAAGTAAGAGACTTGTTGTACATGGTTAACAGAACATCCTTCCATCGTGGAGTTCTGTAGGTAGGAAGTTCCACCATCAAAAAAGACTTCTCATCCGTTTTTAAGATGGTTTTTAATCCGTAGGCGGTCGCTAGAACACCTATCACGCCTAAAAGATATAGGCCCAATAATGCCAAGGCTTGTAAATTGATAAATCCAAGTATATGCTCGTTTGGAACAACTAATCCGATTAAAATGATGTAAACCGGTAATCTCGCAGAACAGCTCATTAAAGGAGTCACCATAATGGTGATCATTTTCTCTTTCCAGTTGCCGATATTTCTGGCTGCCATTACACCTGGAATTGCACAAGCAACTCCCGAAACCAATGGAACAATACTTTTTCCATGAAGTCCAAAAGGACGCATCCATCGGTCCATCAAGAAAACAACCCGAGACATATATCCGGTATCCTCTAAAATCGCCAAGAACCCAAATAACAAAGCAATTTGAGGAATGAATATGACTACGCCTCCAATGCCTGGAATTACTCCTTCGGCCAATAAATCTGCAATCGGTCCTTCGGGAAGTGCTTCGGTAAGCCAAGAACTAAGGTCAGCAAAAAATCCATCAATCAGATCCATTGGAACAGAAGCCCAAGCAAAAATCGCTTGGAAAATCATTAAAAGGATTCCTCCGAAAATCAAATAACCCCAAACTGGGTGTAGGAGAACTTTGTCTAGTTTTGATTCTTCGGCGTCAACAGTTTCTTTTTTGACAAGTACCTGCTGAATGACGGAACTGATTTTTCGATATCGAATTTTAGTTTCTTCAAGTTGGGCAGCCTCTAAATCAATGTTTACTGATTCCAGCTTATTTAAAATCCAGGTACGTTTTTCCTCAGAAAGTCCTCTGTCTTTCAATCCAAAACGTAGTAATTGATAAGCCCGGTAATCATTATCCAATTGAAAAAATTCACGAACATCACTGAGCTCATTGGTGTCTAAAAACTCCTTTGCTTCAATGAAAGGACCGGGATTAGAAAAATTTTGTTGGTGAATTAACTCTCTTATCTGGTCGATTCCTTTTTGATGTCTCGCATCGGTCCGGAGGATAGGAACACCTAATTTTTTGAATAATTCAAAGGTTTTTATTTCCAAATGGCTTTTCTCGGCCAAGTCGGACATATTTAAAACCACAGCAAGATTTAATCCCAAATCAATCAATTGAGTAGCCAAAAACAAACCTCTGGAAAGCTGTACCGAATCAATGACCATAAGGACAAAATCCGGTTTTTCAACTTCACTTAATTGGTTGAGAACCCGATGCACAATGACCTCGTCCTCTGAATTTGGATATAGGGAATAGGTGCCAGGAAGGTCAATAATATCATAGGAATTACCTTGATAGCTCATCACACCTTTCTTCTTATCCACAGTGACGCCAGGATAATTACCGATCTTTTGGTTAAGGCCAGTCAGCTGATTGAATATCGTGGTTTTTCCTACATTAGGATTGCCAATGAGGGCGATTTTCAAGGTCTTGGTCAAGGGAGAAGAGAGGGTTTCAGCCATGAATTATTAAACGATTTTGACTTGAATTATGGCAGCTTCTTCTTTTCTAAGTGCTAGGAGCGTTTCATCAAGTCTAAAAGCCATCGGACCATTTCCAGGTGCGATATGCTTTAAGGTGATTTTCTTTCCCGGAAGAAAACCTAATTCCATCAAATTAACTTTCAAAGGTGATTCTTGGAGAGTTTCGATGGTTGCAGTATTTGAAACGGATAGTTGGTCAGCTGTCATGAAGAATCAGGCTTTCTTCTAATTCGTGCAAAAATAAGTTATTTGGAATGAATCTAAGTAAAAATTCAAAAGAAATTTGGTGATTTAAATCAGGATTGGGAGCGAATACTTAGAATTTCATTCGAAAGATTAAAATCCAGCCCATTTTCCATTAAAATTCTGATACTAAATTCCAATTGAACTTCCTTCTGAGGATCTTTGATCCAAACGAGTTTGAACAAATCTTCCATAAAAAGTGGAACAGGCGTATTGAAAAATTCTGGAATCGGTTTTGTTTGCTCACTGAAGAAATTGTTCATTTCAAAATAGGATGTTAAATCTTGACCTACTTTTAGAATTTCACCGTCGCCAAGCTCTACTTCTCTGGAATTGATAATCTGAATCCCGATCATTTTTTCTTGAGACTGAGGAGATGGGGGGGAGCAAGCCAAAGCCATTCCCCAAGTAGAACTGTTAGAATTTTTTCGCTCCGAAAGGGTTACAATTTCTTTGATTCGAAAAGATTTGGTGATGAAGTTATAAGGTAAACTGATAGTCGGGCTTACTTGCTGACCTTCTGTAGTAAGGGAGATGGTTTCAAAAGATTGTACTCGAAAATCACTGACATCAAAGATAGGTCCACAACCGCATGGATTTCCACAGAAATCGTTGCATGCCATGGGGATCAAGCCTAAAAAGAAGAAAAGGCTAGAGGTGAGAAAAAACTTCTTCACGTTTCGAAATAATTGATATACAAAGAAATAAACTCGGAATTTTTCATTTGGTTATAAAAAACAAAGCCCAGATATTAATCCGGGCTTTGGTTCTGAATCTACTTGCATTAGGCCTTGCCTCTTAGCATCAGGTTCCAATACATAAATGGCAAACCGTATTTTTTAAGCAGCCACATGCTGTATTGTTCTTTGGATGTATCCACAAATTTGGAAATCATTGGGTCTGAATCCCGGACATTATCATACTTGAATTCAGCCAAGACCATTCTTCCATATCTGGTTACCAAAGGACAAGAGGAATACCCTGAATAAGATGCATGTCCCACTTCATGCGTTTTGATTAGCTTAAGTAGGTTTTCTACAACTACAGGAGCTTGTTTACGGATAGCGGCACCTGTTTTTGCTGTAGGCAAATGTGCTACGTCTCCCAAAGCGAAAATATTTGAGAATCGCTTATGCTGTAGTGAATGAATATCCACATCTACCCATCCTTTACCCGGACCTTCCTGAATAGAAATATCAGAGTCTTGGATAAATTTTGGAGCTGCTTGTGGTGGTGCCAAATGCAGTAGATCAAAGTGAACCTTGATTTCTTTTGACTCGGTCAACTCTTCACCAATCGGGTTGTCACTTGGAATTGAATAATCTTCCTCCGGTTTGATGTATTTGAAATAGATATCTTGGTTTTTGGCGTCAATTTTAACTGGAGCCATGAATGGTTTGAATAGGATATTTCGGTCGTGAATGATTTTGTTTAGCGTCTTTGCAAAATCAGGTACACCGAATATAATGGTGCCAGGAGTATAAAAAGCCACATTTGCTTTATCACGGATTCCATGCTTTCTGAAATAATCTTCAGCTAGGTACATGATTTTTTGAGGTGCTCCACCACATTTGATAGGGGTAGTAGGTTGGGTGAAAATGGCATTTCCTCCTTTAAAGTTTTTCAATACTTCCCAGGTATGTTTTGGATCGGTGTAATTGGAGCAAACGACTCCTTTGTCCATTGCCTCTTTTAGACCCGGGATTAATTCAGGCGCCATCACTAAACCAGGAGCTACTACTAAATAATCATAGGTTACATCTCCTGAAGAAGCGGTACTGACCGTATTTGTATGAGGATTTACCCCAGTTGCTTTGTCTTTAATCCAATCTACCCCTTTAGGAATGTAATCAGCTTCATCTCGCTCAGTATCGTCAAAATCAAAAGTTCCTGCACCTACCAAAGTCCAAGCAGGTTGGTAATAATGCTTCTCTGATGGTTCGATAATAGCAATTTGAAGATTTTTATCTTTTAGTTTAAGCTGGGCTGCCACTGTGATACCGGCGGTCCCTCCACCGATAATTACAATCTGATAATGTTTCATAGCAAGGTTATTTTGACAGATAAAAGGTATAAAGATCCAACACTTAATTTAGTGACATTCGTCACCTTATCCCATGACTTGTGCATCTTGAGTTTGAAAAATATTTTTAAGAATCGGCTGGAAATGGGCAGGTTAGTACTTATGTGATATTAGTCACATTGGGAAAAATGCTTTAAATTTCCTCTAGAATTATATTTTTGTTCGCTAAGTATCTTTTTGAACCTTTAAAATAACAATTGGTCAATCCTTATTTTACATCATGACAACTGAAGAATTAAAGACTTTCCTTCCAGAGTTTACAGACCCAAGACTTCTTGAAACCTTATTAGAAAAGGGGCAAATCATGAAATTGGAGCCGGGAAAAGTTTTAATGGAGCCTGGAAAATTCGTCAAAATGGTTCCCATAGTACTTGAAGGATCCATCAAAGTGATGCGAATGGATGAGGATGGAAAAGAACTTTTTCTTTATTATTTGGATGCCGGCGAAACCTGTGCATTGTCCTTGACTTGTTGTTCTGCCGCTAGGCCAAGTGAAATTAAGGCAGTTGTGGAAGAGCCTACCACTATCATTGGCATTCCTGTTTCTTTACATGAGCAGTTGACTGATGAATTTAAACAGTGGAAGGATTTTGTGTCTGAAACATATCAAAGCCGTTTCCATGAAATGTTAGTTGCTTTGGATGCTGTTGCATTCAAGAGAATGGATGAGCGATTGATGCGCTACATTGTAACGAAAATGAAGCAGCATAAGACCAATGAACTGAATACTACACATCAGGAAATCGCTAACGAATTGGGTACCTCCAGAGAAGTAATTTCTCGACTATTAAAGCAACTGGAAAAAAAGAAATGGATTGAATTGGGCCGTAATGTGATCTACATTCGGGATGATTTTGAAGAGTTGATCAGTAAATAATCTAGACCATAACAAGCAAAGGGATCCTAACCCTGTAAGCCATTTCTATTGAAGTGCCTTTACGGAGAAGTTGATCCCAAAGGTTTTTTTGGGAATGGCACATGGTGAGCATGTTATCTTTGTGTCCATTTAACAACTCCTGTATCCCATGAATCACATCATTATCCCTTTGGGAATGAATACTTGGGGTATATCCTAAACGTTCTTTCAGGTATTTTTCCAAACCAAGCAGGGCTAGTTTTTCTACAAAACTCTCCTCCTTAAATACATGAAGAATCTGTAAGTCCATGGTCCAGACTTTCGACCAATTCACAACTTTTTCAATTAATTCCTCTTCGTGATCAGCTAATTCCAATGCCAAACTGATTTTTCGCGTACTGGAAGTTTCAGCTTCTTCCGGAACCAACAGCACAGGAATAGATGATTCTTTTAGGACATTCACTGCTGTGGAGCCTACCAGCACTTTTTTTATTCCGCTGATTCCATGGGTTCCCATAATTACCATATCGGCATTTTTTTCTTCAGCCAATTTGGCAAGCTGAATAGAAGGTGTGCCTTCCAAAATTTCGGCATGAAATTCTGCATTTGGAGAATCGTACTCCAGCATGAGTTCTTCCAAATGTTTCTTTGCACTAGCATGAAGGCCTTCAATAGCAATCGCCGCTTGTGAGGCGAAATCATAAACCATTTCAACTACATGGCAGAGAATAAATGTGTTCTCGCTGTCTTGAAAAATCCCTAACGCAAATTCAAGTGCTTTTTTTGAATTTTCTGAGAAATCCAACGGTATGAGAATCTTCATGGTTCTTTAATTTTTTCCAATATAAGAATGAAAGTATTGGATAAACATGAGAAAAATCAACTGAGAATGAGACATTAACTAAGCCTTGGGTTTTCTTTAATTCAGATTTTTAAAGTGAAAATTTAACGAACTGGTCTAGAGCTTCTTTGGATAAAAGCCCAGTGGAATACTAAATATCCACTTACATTCAAATTCCCATGAAACCCAAAATTTGAAAAAGCAAAAGGAATGGCAATGTAACTTTTGTTACTGCTGCTCAGCTAGGGCTAGCCTTAATTTTGTTCTTAAATTGAAAACTCGAAATCTATGGACATCATTATTGTTATAGGGTATTTAGCTGCTATTCTCATTGGAGTCAGTTTAGGACTTATTGGAGGCGGTGGATCGATTTTGACTGTACCGGTATTGGTATATATTCTTCATATCGATCCAGTTTTGGCTACGGCCTATTCTCTATTTGTAGTGGGCACCACCTCTTTGGTAGGAGCCGGAAACTACATGCGACAAGGATTAGTGGATTATAAAACCGCTGTTGTTTTTGCGATTCCATCCTTTATTGCCGTTTTCTTAACCAGAAAATTCTTAGTGCCTTGGTTGCCTGATCCATTGTTTTCTGTCGGAGAAATGGAGATTACTAAGAATGTGGGAATCATGGTGTTTTTTGCGATCATCATGCTTGCTGCATCTTATTCCATGATAAAAGGCAAGAAAAAAGGGTCTGAAGAAGAAGGAGAAGGTGAAGTGAAATTTAACATTCCGATGATTGCCTTAGAAGGATCTGTTGTAGGAGTTATCACCGGTATAGTTGGTGCAGGTGGTGGATTCTTGATTATCCCTGCATTGGTTCTATTGGCTAGACTTCCTATGAAACTTGCTGTTGGTACTTCTTTGTTAATCATTGCTGCCAAATCCTTGATTGGATTCTTGGGAGACTTAGGTAACCAAACCATTGATTGGAAAATGCTGTTGATATTTACCGGACTATCTGTAGTCGGTATCTTTATTGGTAGCACCCTGTCCAAAAAGATCAACGACAAAGCTTTGAAGAAAGGCTTTGGATGGTTTGTCTTGGTGATGGGAATTTATATCATTGGAAAAGAATTACTGAGTTTATAAATAGGAATGTTGGAAAAGTATTTCAAAATTTTTCTTGACGGGTATTACGGGTATTGGAATTATTTAAAAAGTGAAATCCTCTATCCATCCTGGCACAATTACTTCTATTGGTTAGTAAGCCTTTCCTTGGTTGTTTGGCTTCTAGAAATAGTCTTCCCTTGGCGTAAAAACCAGCCAATTTTCCGAAAGGATTTTTGGCTGGATGCCTTTTACATGTTCTTTAATTTCTTCCTCTTCTCGCTTATTGTTTATAATTCGTTGAGTAATGTGGTGGTTGAGGCATTCAATGATTTCTTGGGGCTATTTGGGGTTACTAATCTTGTGGCTATTGAGGTGGCAACCTGGCCAACATGGGCTCAGTTTTTACTGATGTTCCTTGTAGCCGATTTTATTCAATGGAATACCCATAGACTTTTGCATCATGTGCCTTGGTTATGGGAATTCCATAAAGTACACCATTCGGTAGAACAAATGGGTTTTGCTGCTCATCTTCGATACCATTGGATGGAGACGATTGTCTACAAATCCATTCAATACATCCCGCTTGCGATGATTGGTTTTGGGCTGGATGACTTCTTTATCTTGCATATTTTCACCATTGCAATCGGTCATTTGAATCACGCTAATGTGAAAATATCCTACGGACCATTAAAATACATTTTGAATAACCCTATCATGCATTTGTGGCATCATGCTAAGCATCTTCCTGAAGGAAGTCACGGGGTTAATTTTGGCATTTCATTGAGCTTGTGGGATTATTTGTTTGGGACCGCATACATTCCAAATGAAGGTAGAGATGAACCTCTAGGCTTCGAAAAAATTGAAGAATTTCCAAAGACCTTCTGGTCTCAAATCACCTACCCATGGCTGCGAAAGAAGAAATAAAACAAACAAATCCACTTAATAATTGGGGTACAGTCATTATTCTATCCATGACCTTGGGATTAGCTCCATTTTTCCCAGAACCTCATTTCTTTGGTAAAGTTCGATGGGTAATGGGTGGTGCCGTTGGAATGAAACTGATCGATTGGGGAGACTTGGTTTTTCATGGGTTTCCATGGGTATTATTAGCTCGACTTAGCATCATTACACTTCGTAAAAAATTTGCCAAGGCCTGATTATGTGATTTTGATTACTGCGAATGCCTATTCAGATAAGGTAATTTTGTAGCAGTTCTTAAAATTGAAATATACAACCATGTTTGACTTCTTTAAATCAAAACCTAAAAACTATGAAGACATCTCAGTGGGAGAATTCCACGATCTGATGCTTCAAAAAGATACCGTAATTCTAGATGTGCGCACCGCGGGTGAGTTTTCCTCTGGGAAACTCCGAGGCGCAAGAAACATCGATATCATGTCGCGAAACTTCGTAGAGCAAATTAAAAACCTTCCAAAGGATAAGACTTATTTGGTTTATTGTCGAAGTGGAAACCGTAGCGGGCAGGCCTGTGAGATTATGTCAGATATGGGTTTCACTAATTTGAAAAATATGGCTCGTGGTATTATGAGCTGGCCATTTGAAGTGGTATAAAAAGAAAGCGGGCTTAGAGCCCGCTTTTTTTATCTTTTTGAAATTTTATTATCACTGATCGAACGTTGTCGGCTGCATTTAAATCGGGAAGAAACTACATTTGACATTTTTGAATGCTTTGTAACTCTTCCTTGAACACGAGCTCGCCACATACGAAAACTACTGGCTTTCATATTTTTTCTCATGAGAGAAATGACTTCTGATTCACTCAAACCAAACTGATTTTCGATGGCTTCAAATGGCGTCCGATCTTCCCAAGCCATTTCGATGACTCGATCTATATCTTCCTCTGAAATCATGGATATTTTCTTCATGTATTAAAAACCATCTTTCGGCCCAGTGGTTTTATTTCCGTGCAAAAAATTTCCATTGTTTGGCTTAAAAGAGATCTGCGCCTTCATGATCATCCTCCTTTGTGGAATGCAATCAAAGCAGGGTATCCAGTCTTAGTTCTTTATGTTTTTGAACCCTCCCTGATTCATGCACCTCAAAGTGATGAGAGGCATTGGCGTTTTGTGTGGGAAAGTTTACAAGATTTAAATAGTCAATTGGAGCCATATCAGGCTTCAATAGAAATTTTCAATTCAGAAGTAATCGATGTCCTGAAAAAAATTGTCGAAGAATATCAGATTCAGGAAGTTTATTCTCATCAAGAAACGGGAATAGGAATCACTTTTGAAAGGGATAAACAAGTTTCCAAATTTTTAAAGGAGCATAACATTGATTGGTTTGAATTTTCACAACAGGGAGTGCAAAGGACTAGAAAAAATCGAAAAGGTTGGAGAGAAAATTGGTTTGCTTATGCAAAAGCGCCTATTAAGAAAATCGATTTGAACAAAGTTCAATTTTTCTCATTATCAAAAGATTTTCAAGAAAAAGTTCAGCAACATCCAATTCCAGAATCTTGGAAAGCCCCTAATCCTAAAATGCAAAAAGGAGGAGAGCGAATGGGATGGCGGTACCTTAAGAGCTTTTTGGATGATCGGGTAAAAAACTACAACAGACACATTAGTAAGCCTGAATTGAGTCGAACGGGATGTAGTCGGCTTTCCCCTTATTTAGCCTGGGGATGCTTATCTATTCGGCAAGTTTACCAAGCCTCTGAAGCAAAGAAGAAGGAAGGAAAAAATATTCGAAACTTCACCAATTTTCAATCTCGATTAAGATGGCATTGTCATTTTATTCAAAAGTTTGAGATGGAGTGTCGAATGGAATATGAATCGATTAATCGGGGGTTTTTGGAAATCGAGCAAGCTCCTGATTTTGAATTGATTCAAGCTTGGGAAAATGGGAGAACCGGTATCCCTTTGGTTGACGCCTGTATGCGTTGTTTGATACAAACTGGCTACCTCAATTTTCGAATGAGAGCCATGTTGGTTTCTTTTCTGACTCATCATTTAAATCAAAATTGGAAGTATGGAGCAGATCATTTAGCTAGGGTGTTTTTGGACTTTGAGCCTGGAATTCATTATCCTCAGATTCAAATGCAAGCAGGTGTAACAGGAATCAATACCGTTCGGGTTTATAATCCCGTCAAGCAATCTCAGGATCATGACCCGGAAGGAGTGTTTATTAAAAAATGGATTCCAGAGCTGGAAAAATTACCAGCTTCTTTGATTCATGAGCCTTGGAAAATTCCGCCTTTGGAAATGCAAAGTTTGGGATTTGAATTAGGTGTTGACTATCCGTTCCCAATTGTGGATTTGGAGAAAGCTGCCAAAGAAGCAAGAGATCGGGTCTGGGGAGCTCAAAAACTTCCTCAAGTCAAAAAGGAAGCTCAACGAATTTTAGCTAAACATACCTTACCAAATCGATGGGCTTGATATGAAAAAGCAATTTTTACCAGAAAAAATCTGTCCTGTTTGTAATAGACCATTTTCTTGGAGGAAAAAGTGGGAGAAAAACTGGGAACAGGTAAAATATTGCTCAAAAAGATGCTCAGGTGAAGCCAAGAAAAATCACCGATAAACCATGGCGTACCAAGTGATCCAAATTAGTAAGGGGAGGAAATAGGAAAGCAGAATCACCCATACAGACTCTTTTATGCTTCTTCTGCTTATTGTATGAAAACCTAGCACCCAAACAAACCCATAGAGCAATTCAAAGAAATTGATACTTCTGAAAGGATACCTGTACCGTTCTTCCACTTGGTCGTAACCAAATAGACTTAAAAGAGACAAGGGGCGATTCTCTTGGATTTCCAGGTAAGTGACTGAATTACCTGGATATAGAAATATCAAAAATCGAAGTAATTCTGGAAGTAGGAATACGATTTCAGCAACCAAGGCAAATTTCCAAAGCTCTTTGTATGGTACTTTATATCCTAATGCAAAGGCTCCCAACCAAATCAAAAAGGAGACAACTGTAAACTTCCAAAGTAATGCGAAAGGAGTCCAGAGATATTCCAGCGTATTGAATATGTAGAAAAAGGTGAAGGCTCCTGAATTCTTTAAATTTTGTGAATCTGGAATTGCTTCTACGATTAATGTGTTGGTAAGAAAGCGCACCAAAATGAATAAGAGAACCAAAAGCAAAAAATAAAGTCGTTTATCAAAATCAAGAAGTTCTTGAATTCGTTTGGATAAAGGACTAAGTGTTGGTGCCATAGAATTAAGGTATGTGGAAAGATAGCATATTTATCAGTTTTAGCGGTAATTTTGCAGCTATGAGGGGAAAGTTCCAGGTTTTTCTTTTGGTAATCTTTTTTGCAGCAGCAAATTTGGGTATAAGTAGTAAAGTTTATTCCCAATCGCCGCCCGTGGATAGTCTTTTTGAGACAAAGGTCTCTCCCTATCTATTGTTGGACCGTGGACTTCAGTACCGTATTACAAAGTCCATCAATAGCATGTATAATTTTGATTTTGAGACTGCTGAACGGGACTTTAGGGTAATCGCTTACCAATATCCAGAGCATCCGCTTCCAGAATTCTTAATGGCTTTGGGCTATTGGTGGAGGATTGAGGTAGATGTGACCAATGAAAAGTATGATGACATTTTTCTAAACTATCTGGATCGAGCGAATGAAAAAGCTGAACGGCTTTATGATGAAGACCCAACGAATAAAGAAGCTGCTTTTTTTCTAGCAGCTGGGTATGGCTTTAAAGGAAGACTTTTAGCTGAAAGGAAAAGCTGGACCAAGGCAGCTTGGGCTGGAAAAAATGCCTTAAAATACATGGAAATGAGTCGGGGAGAGGAGGAGTTCAACCCCGAATTGCTCTTAGGTGATGCCTTGTTCAATTATTTTGCAGAGTGGATTCCTGAAAATTACCCTTTGTTAAAACCTGTCTTGGCTTTATTTCCAAAGGGTGATAAAGAGTTGGGATTGCAGCAGTTAGAACAGGTGGCAAGCAATGCCTTTTATACGCGAATTGAAGCCATGTATTTTTTATTCAGGCTCTATGCTTCGGAAGAAAAGAAGCCTTATGAAGCACTTCGCATATCATCTTATTTACATGAGAAGTTCCCAAATAATCCCTATTTCCACCGATCCTATGCACGGCATTTATATACTGTGGGGCGCTGGGTCGAAGCAGTGGAAGAATCAGAAGAGATTCTTAATCGGATTGATGAAGGATGGGTAGGGTATGAGTCAAATAGCGGGAGACATGCTGCCTTTTACCTTGGTCAGTTTGAGGAAAAAATAGGGAATAGGGATCAGGCAAAATATTATTATTTGAAGACCCTTTCCTATGGAGAGGAATCTGAATCCCAAGAGAGTGGATACTATCTCCATGCTTTGGTTCAATTGGGTCAGATAGCTTTGGAAGAAAATCAAAATAAGCTAGCCAAAGAATATTTCAAGAAAGTCAAGAAGTACGCAAAGCGAAAACATCCCGCTCATCAGGCTGCAAGAGATTTTATCAAAAAGAATAAACTTTAACTCAAAAGTTTACGTTTTTTACTTTTGTGACAAGAGATAATTTGAAAATTCCTGAAAAGATTGAAAGTTTTGAATTATTTCTTTGCCAAAATCGACCGAAAATTGAATAAAATTTCGATTTTTGCCCTCTAAAAAGGTTTTAACCCTTTTAAAACTTTCATTAAATATTGTACATTTGCACCATATTATATTTTGTATATGCAAGAGAACGTAGATAATAACATCCGAATCAAGTTTGACAAAATTGACCGAAAAATCCTAGAGATTCTACAGGCCAATGCTAAGATAACCAACGCACAATTGTCCAAGGACATCGGACTTTCCCCGGCGCCAACGCTTGAGCGCGTGAAGAAATTGGAGCAGTCTGGAATAATTAAAAGTTATCATGCGAAACTTGATCCAGAAAAAATTGGATTGGGTGTGAGCACTTTTGTTTTGGTCAGCCTAATCGGTCATAACAAGGCAAATATTGATGCCTTTATGAAGGAAATCAACGGTATTCCTGAAGTAATTGAATGTCACCACATCACAGGTACCGGAGATTTCATCCTTAAAATCATTGCAAAAGACATTACTGCTTATCAAAAGCTAATGTTGGAAAAGGTATCTGAAATCAAAGAGGTGGATTCCATGCAATCCATGGTCATTCTTTCTACCTTTAAGGATTCAAAAGTATTGCCAATTCCTGTTTAATAGATTTAATCTCAAATATTGAAGGGGTGGCGAAAGTCACCCTTTTTTTATGCTTATGGATAACCCTTGGAAAACCCTGAAAATCAATCATAAATACGAAAATCCTTGGATCAAATTGGAAGAACATGATATTCTCAATCCAGCAGGGAATCCAGGGATTTATGGGAAGGTTCATTTCAAAAATAAAGCCTTGGGAATCATCCCTGTGGATTCTGAAATGCATACCTGGCTGGTAGGGCAATATCGATACACCTTGGAAGAGTATTCTTGGGAAATTCCAATGGGTGGTGGACTAATTGGTCAAGATATACTTCAAAGTGCACAGCGGGAACTTAAGGAAGAAACAGGCTTAATTGCTAAAAAATGGACTCAAATCATGAGGATTCATACTTCCAATTCTGTAACGGATGAGGAAGGATTTGTTTTTCTAGCGGAGGATTTGATTCAGGAAGAGCCTGAATTTGAAGAAACAGAGGTTCTACAAATCAAAAGAGTTCCCTTTCTGGAAGCATTAGATTGGGTGATGGAAGGAAAAATTACCGATGGGATCAGTATTGCCGGTATTTTAAAAGCTGCAAAAATTTTGGGTCTTTAAATGAAAATAAAAGAGCATTTTTCGATCACTTTTCATTTGGCCTATCCAGTCATTCTTAGCCAATTGGGGCAGGTAATGGTGGGAGTTGCGGATAGCATGATGGTAGGTCAGCTTGGAGCTTTGCCCTTGGCTGCAGCTTCTTTAGCCAATTCCATATTTTTTGTGTTGATGATGTTTGGGATGGGTGTTTCAATGGGTATTACCCCTTTAGTATCTATAGCAGAGGGAAAAGGAAAGACAAAGCGAATCGGTCAGCTTTTAAGACATGGCCTTTGGATCAATATTTTTACAGCATTGATTCTGACTTTTATAGTATTGGGGCTTTCCTCTGGGCTTTCTTTTTTAGATCAACCTGAGGATGTGGTTTCAGCTGCGATTCCTTATCTATTTGTTATTAGCGCATCGCTATTGCCTTTTATGATTTTTCAAGCCTTTAAGCAGTTTGCGGAAGGCCTGAGTCAAACGAGGCAGGCCATGTATGTCACGATATTTTCCAATTTGGTCAATGTCTTTTTGAATTGGGTTTTGATTTTTGGCAAGCTAGGATTCCCTGCATTAGGATTGATGGGGGCAGGATGGGCTACACTTATTTCACGGGTCCTGATGGCCGTTTTAATGGCCGCATATGTTCTAGGATCCAAACGTTACAAGGGGTTTCAGTTGAAATTGGGTTTTAAAAGTATAAGCTTCCCAATGGTTACCAGGATTTTAAAAATTGGGGTTCCCACTGGTTTCCAGTTTATTTTCGAAGTAAGTGCCTTTGGTTCCGCTGCCATTATGATGGGCTGGTTGGGTGTCACCGCTTTAGCTAGTCATCAGATTGCGATCAATTTGGCATCTATCAGCTATATGATGGCTGCAGGTTTGGGTACTGCCGGAATGGTTCGTGTAAGTAATCAAATTGGAAGGAATGATTTCCAAACCATGCGGGAGGCAGGTATGATGGTTTTTGGAATGGTTTTGATCATTATGAGTACCTCGGCTATTCTTTTTATAAGTCTGAAAAACTTTCTTCCTACACTCTATATTGATGATCCGGATGTGATCGCTACTTCTGCTATTCTTTTGGTAATCGCTGGGATGTTTCAGCTTTCAGATGGAGTTCAGGTGGTAGGTTTGGGTGTTCTTCGAGGGATGGAAGATGTTCGTTTCCCAACTTGGTTGACTTTTATTGCCTATTGGATTATTGGTTTGCCACTTGGCTATTTATTGGCATTTGAATTCGGAATGCGTGAACGAGGGATTTGGTATGGTTTGTTGATAGGGCTAAGTATGACTGCTATTCTTCTATTTTATCGATTTTACAAATTGAGTCAAAAAGCCATTCAGCTGGGTAAGGTCTAAAATGTTTTTTCTATTTTTCAGAATAGAAAATCAAAAAACACGTACCTAATTTAATTCCTTATGATAAAGCGATACTTTTTGCTTTTGGCAGCTGCCCTCATTTCTTTGAACCTTTGCTATGCTCAAGAGCCAGTGGTTTTGCCCTTAAAATCTCAAGCTGAATTGATTGATAGCTGGCTGGATGAACGAATTGAAAACGTTCTGCCTGATTTGATGACAGAAACGGGGATCGATATGTGGGTAGTAATTTCCCGTGAATACAATGAAGATCCTGTCATACGAACTCTTTTGCCAGCTACCTGGATGGCAGCCCGGAGAAGGACGATTTTAGTCATGTATCAACCACAGCCAAATGCTGAAGTAGAAACCTTTGCGATTGCACGTTATGATGTAGGAAAGGCCTTCAAAAGAGCTTGGGATCCGGAGTCACAACCAGATCAATGGGAAGCTTTGATGGAGCTTATTTCAGCAAAAAATCCAAAAAAAATTGGATTGAACATAGCGAAAGATTATGGTCATGCAGATGGTTTGACACATACTGAATATCAGTCTTTTATGGAATATCTTCCAAATCAGATGACAGACCGAGTGGTTTCAGCACAAACTCTTGCTGTTCGGTGGTTAGAAACTCGAACACCTTCCGAAATGGCCACTTATAGACATATTCAGGAATTAGCGCATTACATTATTCAGGAAGGACTTTCAGAACGGGTTATTACCCCGGGAAAAACCACCACAGAAGATGTTGTATGGTGGTATAGAGATAAAATTAAATCCATGAAATTAGATACTTGGTTTCATCCAACGGTAGATATTCAGCGTCCTGATCCTAGTTCTAATGAAGCTTCTCGATCCTTTTCGTCAAGGCCTTCAGAAATGACCATTATGCCTGGTGATTTGCTTCATATTGATTTTGGAATTACCTATTTGAGGCTAAATACCGATACGCAGGAATTAGCATATGTATTAAAAGCTGGTGAAACTGAGGTTCCAGATTATTTGCAAAAAGCTTTTGAAGTTGGGAATAGGTTGCAGGATATTTTGACTGAGAATTATGTCACTGGAAGAACTGGAAATGAAATTCTTCGAGCAGCTCGAACCCAAATGGAGAAGGAGGGAATTAGAGGAAGTATTTATACCCATCCATTAGGATTTTATGGACACTCTGCTGGACCTACCATTGGTATGTGGGATAATCAAGGGGATACCCCAGGAGCTGGGGACCATAAGCTTTTTCCTAATACTGGCTATGCTATCGAACTCAATGCAGTGGTATATGTGGAAGAATGGAAAAAGGACGTTCGAATTATGTTGGAAGAAGGGGCGTTTTTCGATGGAGAAAAAGTCACTTATTATAATGGTAGACAAAAGAAAATTTTGGCTATTCCTAGATCTTCTAATTATCTGGGAAATTGAGAAAAGAGGCGAAAGCCTCTTTTTTATTTCTCTGATTTATACTTTGATGCCTTAGTAAACAAAAGCATCAATAAGGCTAGTCCAGCCATGGATGCACAGAATATAAATACCCAAGGAAAATTACTAGTGTTGTTTCCATAGATAAGCCCAGAAAAAATCGCTCCTAAACCGATGCCAGCTTCCAAAAAGATATACATGGTTGCCAATGCTCTTCCTCGATAAGCATCCAAAGAAAGATCTATTACCCAGGCTGCAGTAGTAGGGCTATTCATTCCTACAGCCGAACCAAATAAAATACCAGCAACAAATAGCATCCATTTGCTATCTGCCATGGCAATAGTAAGCATTGCTAGGATTATCATGGTAGAAGCCATCCTTAAAACAGGTACTCGTCCATAACGATCTGACGCTCTTCCAGCTACCAGTCTAATGCCTAGTGAGGAAAGGGTAAATATTGCAAAGAATAGGCCTTTATTTTCTATGCCTAAATGCTCACTGAAATCAGGAATAATTGTCAAAACTGCTCCAAAGGAGAAGACTGAGAAAAATAAGATGAGTGAAGGTAAAAGAACTCGTTTTTCAATGATTTCATCTTTTTTGAGTCGGAAATGCCTAAAGCTAAATCGCTCGGGGTCTGAGATAGTTTCTTTTAAACGAACCAAAATCAAAATGGAAAATATAGCCGTAAAAGCCGACGCATAGAAAAGGTATTCTATTGGCCAGAATGTTGCAATCCAACCTCCAATCGCTGGACCTGCAGCCATTCCTAGCGAACCAAATAAAGACTGAATCCCCATGGCCTCTCCTCGGCTGTAAAAAGGCACAATATCAGCCACATAGGCAGAAGTCCCAGTTGGAGTAAAACCGGTGGAGAATCCATGGATAAATCGCAAAAACAAGAATCCTCCAACAAAACTTAAAATGGGATATAAAAGGCCGGAAATAAAGCAGACCGTTGCTCCAAAAATCATTACAGGTATTCTACCGATTTTATCTGCTAATTTTCCCGAAAATGGCCTAGATAATCCAGCAGACAAAGTGAAAAGTGAAATTATCAACCCTTTATAATCTTCTCCTCCTAGGGATGACAAATAGGAGGGGAGCTCTGGAATGATCATATTGAAGGAAGAAAAAAACAAGAAAGAGCTCAGGCAGAGCAAGAAAAAATCCAGCGTGAAAAAACTTGGTAAAAAGGACTTTTTCATAGGTTGAGTTAAGAAAAAAGGCCGGAGAATTCCGGCCATTGTTATTCCTTGTTTGCTTCTTCTTCGCTTTGCGCCAATAAGTAAGCCTTCATGAATTCATTTAAGCCCCCATCAAGCACATATTGGGTATCCGAAGTTTCATAGCCTGTTCTGTTGTCTTTCACCAATTTGTATGGGTGAAGGACATAGTTTCGGATTTGTGATCCAAAGTCAACCCGAAGCTTAGATGCCTCAATTTTAGCTATCTCAGCATTTCGCTTTTCCAGCTCCATTTGATACAAGCGGGATTTTAACATTTGCATCGCCTTTTCCCGGTTAGCTAACTGAGATCGCTCAACCTGACAAACGACGACAATCCCAGTTGGCTTGTGAGTCAATTGAACTTTGGTTTCAACCTTATTCACATTTTGACCACCTGCACCTCCAGAACGAGAAGTTTGCATCTCTACATCTGCTGGATTTACCTCAATTTCGATGCTATCATCCACTTCTGGATAAGCATAAACTGAAGCAAAAGACGTATGTCGACGACCTCCTGAATCAAATGGAGAAATTCGCACCAATCGGTGAACACCAGATTCAGATTTCAAAAAGCCATATGCTAATGGGCCTTCGAATTCCAAAGTAGCGGATTTGATTCCGGCAACTTCTCCAGGCTGTACATCCACTTCCCGAACTTTATAACCATTCTTCTCACCCCACATGATGTACATTCGCATCAGGATAGAAGCCCAATCGTTACTTTCGGTACCTCCAGCACCTGGATTGATTTCCAATACAGCATTGAGTTGATCCTCTTCTGAGGAAAGCATCTTTTTGAGCTCAAGGTCTTCTACGGCCTTTTTTGCTTTCTCAAATTCTGCTTTGATTTCTTCTTCACCTACCTCATCAGTGGTATAAAATTCATACAATACCTCCAAATCCTGTATTATCTGCTCCAATTCCTCAAAGGAAGTGGTCCAGCCTTTTCTTACTTGGATTTGTTTCATTGTTTTTTCCGCCTCTTCCGGATTATTCCAAAAGTCTGGTTGAGAGGAGACGGCTTCTAGATCTTGGATTTCTGCTTTCTTCCGATCGTAGTCAAAGATACCTCCTTAAAGCCGAGGTGCGAGCTTTCAAGTCTTTCAGTTGTTCCGAAGTCATGTTTTCCTTAAAATTTCAAGCTGCAAAAGTCTCAAAAATTTCGGCATTTGGCAAGAAGAATACTTTTAATCCATCCGCATTTGAATGATTTGAAGCTTATTTCTTCCCTGATTTTTAAAAGTTTTATAGCGAACGGGTAGAAGGGCTATACCTGTGCCAACCAAAACACCTCCAATTATTCCTACTTCCCGATCAATGGTTAATTCGCCTTGTTGGTAGATCGAATTGATTGCATCCACACTGAGTAGCATAAGCCCTGATCCCAAGGTTAAAAAGTTTAAGGCTCGAAGCCTCCCATTTCTTTTGTCTTTGTTTTGAATATCTATTTCCAAGATATCATTTGGAGAAATTATGTTTTCGGAAAGATAGATGTATTCTGAGCTGAACTCTTTGATAACATCGGTTACAAAATAGCCCAATTTGGCGCTTTTGTAGGTGATTTGCTCCCCAGGATAAAACCGAATCTGAGATTTTGTGTTGGTCCCACGTTTCAATAATAGAAAATCAGAGGATTGAGCAAATCCTGAAGTAAGGCCAAAAAAACATAGAAAAATCAACAGAATTTTTTTCATCCTCTAAGTCTAAAATATCCTTTATAAACAGATACTAGTTTAGGGATTTTATTTTGAATTTGGGATAATTAGAATAAATAGGTTTAAGGATAAACAATAAAAAAGGCTGTCTAAAATGACAGCCTTCAAATTTTTAGGTAGAAAGGATCTTTGCAACCCTGAAATCATCTTCATCTACGGTTTTATCATCCACAATTGCTTTTTTGATTGGGGTATAAACAACCTTGTGGTTTATTAAACCAGCCATGACATCGTATTTTCCATGAAGAAGACCTTCCACTGCCGCAACTCCCAATTTGGAAGCTAAGAGCCTATCAAATGAAGAAGGTGCTCCTCCTCGCTGCAAATGGCCCAAGATGGTCACCTTGATATCATAATAGGGGAGAAGTTTTTTTACTTTGGAAGCTATCTCTGCAGCTCCTCCACTTTTTCCACCTTCGGCAACGATCACAATGTTGGAGGTTTTCTTTGCCTTGGTTCGGACTTTTAGTTTTTCCACCAAATCTTCAATTGGCATCTTCTTTTCAGGAATCAAAATAGCCGCAGCGGCAGAACCAATGCCAGCATTAATCGCAATAAATCCAGCATCACGACCCATTACTTCCACAAAGAATAATCGGTCATGAGAAGTGGCAGTATCTCTGATTTTATCGATTGCCTGAATAGCTGTATTACATGCTGTATCAAATCCAATCGTAGAATCAGTTCCGGATAGGTCATTGTCGATTGTTCCAGGCAAGCCTACTGCAGGAATTCCAAATTCTTTATAGAAAAGGTGAGCACCAGTAAGGGAACCGTCTCCTCCAATGACCACCAAGGCATCAATTCCATGTGCTTTGAGGTTTTCATAAGCTTTTTGACGACCCTCCGGCGTTCTGAATTCCTCGCTTCTAGCTGATTTTAGGAAAGTTCCGCCCCGTTCTAGTACGTGAGCGATGTTCTTGGAATCTAGTTTTTTGATTTCATTATGGATCATTCCTTCGTATCCTCGGTAGATCCCAAACATTTCAATATTGTAATAAAATCCGGTTCGTACAGCAGCTCGAATTGCCGCGTTCATACCGGGGGAGTCTCCACCTGAAGTCAAGACTCCGATTCGTTTGATTACTTTAGGTTCCATTAGGCTTGTGTTAAGGCTTTAAACATGAGTTCGGCTGATGCTGGGTTTGTTGCCAAAGGAATATTGTGCACGTCACAAATTCGCATGAGCATTTGTACATCAGGTTCATGGGGATGTTTATCCAACGGGTCTCTGAAAAATATCACCATATCCAATTCTTTTTGAGCAGCCATAGCGGCTATCTGCGCATCCCCTCCAATTGGTCCTGAAAGGAGCTTTTTTACTTTGAAGCCTGCTTTTTCGATATGTGAACCGGTTGTTCCGGTAGCAACCAATTCGATATCATCCTTATGAAGGCGGTCTTTGAAACCGCTTAAAAAATGGACCATATCGGCTTTTTTGCCATCATGAGCAATGAGAGCAATTTTCATAAATTAGGTTTAATAGGTACGCTCCAAAGTTAGAAAAAAATCCTATTTGCTAAGTTTTGATATGATTAAAGAAATCAGGCTGAAATTCTATTTCAACCCGATTTCTGTTTTCTTAGAAGCTAATTTTAAAAGAAAAGCATATTCCAAAGCCAATTCTTTAAGCGCTTCAAATCTTCCTGAAGCTCCTCCGTGACCTGCTTTCATATTCGTATGAAGTAAAATGAGGTTTTGATCAGTTTTTAGATCTCTCAATTCTGCCACCCACTTTGTTGGTTCCCAATATTGTACCTGAGAATCATGAAGCCCTGAAGTCACCAAGATATTTGGGTACTCTTGACTCTGCACTTGATCATAAGGGGAATAGGAAAGCATATAGTGGTAATATTCTGGATTATTGGGATTTCCCCATTCTTGATATTCTCCTGTTGTCAATGGAATACTTTCATCCAGCATTGTTGTAACTACATCAACGAATGGTACAGCAGCAATAACCCCGTCAAATAAATCAGGACGCATATTGATCACTGCTCCTATCAACAATCCTCCAGCACTTCCTCCCATCGCATACAAACGGTCTGAAGAGGTGAATTTTTGCTCTATGAGGTGGTTTGCGCAAGAAATAAAGTCTGTGAACGTGTTTTTCTTTTTGAGAAGTTTGCCATCCTCGTACCATTTTCTTCCCAAATCTTCTCCTCCTCTTACGTGAGCAATTGCAAAGACAAATCTACGATCCAGTAAGCTCAGGCGATTACTTGAAAAGTATGCATCCGAGCTGAAACCATATGATCCATAGGCATAAAGTAACAATGGGTTTTTGCCATTAGCCTCAAAGTGTGATTTTTTGTAAACCAAAGAAATGGGCACCATAGTCTCGTCTTCAGCTTTTGCCCAAACTCTTGCAGATTCATATTCTGATGAATCATATCCCCCGATGATTTCCTGTTGCTTAAGAAGTTTCTTCTCTTTGGTAACCATGTGGTAGTCATAGGTGGAAGCAGGAGTAATCAAGGAATTGAAGCCAAATCGAAGGTATTCGGTTTCAAATTCCGGATTATGCCCAATCCAAGCCGTGTAGGTTTCTTCTCCAAAATCCAAAGAATGCCCAGGGCTACCATCCCATGGTTGGATCATTAGTTGAGTGAGTCCATTGTTTCGTTCTTGAGATACAAAGAAACCAGCAAATAGATCAAAATCTTCAATAAGGACATCTTCTCTGTGAGGTATGAAATCCTCCCAATTTTCCAATGTGGGATTCTCAATTGGGGCTTTTACAACTTTAAAATTTTGAGCCTGATGATTGGTTCTGATCCAAAAGTGATCTCCATAATGGTCTGCAGCATATTCCAAATGGGGGATTCTTTTCTGAAGAATTTTCCATTCTTGATTGGGGTTTTTTGCATCCACAAATCGAATTTCAGACGAAATGGTGCTTTCTGAATGAATAAAAAGGAAAGCCTCAGATTTGGTTTTGTGAATATGACAAGAGAATTCCTCATCATCTTCCTGAAAAATCAATTGATCTTTTTCAGGGTTTGAATGAATTGTGTGTTGGTATATCTGATAGGATCTGAGTGTTTTTTCATCTTGCCGACTGTAAAAAAGATGCCTGTCATCCGCGGCCCAAGTTAGATTTCCTGTTGTATTGGGAATGGAATATGAGAGTGTTTCACCTGTATTAAGATTTTTGAAAAATACAGTATAAATCCGCCTTCCTACTTCATCTACTGCAAAAGCTAGATATTCTTGATTATGGCTTACAGCCATACCAATGACCTGACAATAGGATTTGCCTTCAGCTATTTTATTGACATCAAGTAAAATTTCCTCTTCTCCATCAAGGCTACCTTTTTTGCGGCAATAAATAGGGTATTCTCCACCTTTTCGATAGCATACATACCAATAATATCCCTTTTTGAAGTAAGGAACACTTTGGTCATCCTCCTTGATCCTGGATTTCATTTCTTGGAAAAGTAATTCCTGAAATTCCTCCGAATCTTTCATCTGTTCTTTCAAATAGGCATTCTCAGCTTCGAGATATTGAATGACTTCAGGATTTTCCCGGTCCCGCATCCAATAATAGGGGTCAACTCGTTTATGTCCGTGTTTTTCTAAAACTTCAGGGATTTTCTTCGCTTCAGGCTTCATTTGTAATCATTTTTCGGATGCAATTTTAGTGAAAATCTCTCGCTCTGAAGATCGAATTTGCTTTTGGAAATTGAGACGAGTCTATCTTAATCGGCTTATCCTGCTCGGAAATATTGAAAAAAATGAATTCTCAGTTGTGAAAGTTGGAAAAAATGTAAGTTCTTAATAAAATATTTTATCAACCATTAATTCAACTCGTATGGGAATGCTTAAAGAGTTTAAAGAGTTTGCTGTCAGGGGTAATGTCATTGACCTGGCTGTTGGTGTAATCATTGGTGGAGCTTTTGGAAAAATTGTTTCCTCTTTTGTCAATGATGTCGTAATGCCTCCGATTGGACTTTTGGTGGGAGGGGTAGACTTTAAGGAGTTATCCTGGACACTAAAAGATGCCGAACTTGACGCAGCGGGAGAAACCATTGCAACAGCTGTGACTGTTAATTATGGTATGTTCATCCAAAATGTAGTCGATTTTATAATCGTTGCATTTGTGATTTTCTTGGCTGTGAAGGGGATTAACAAAATGAACAAGAAGGAGGAGAAAAAAGCAGAAGCTGCTCCACCGCCACCACCACCAAAATCAGAAGTATTGCTTGAAGAAATTCGAGATTTGCTGAAGAAGCAATAAAAAAGAAAAGCTCCATTTGGAGCTTTTTTTATTGTTTTCTTTCCTGCCTTTGTCGCTGATAGAGCATCCTCGCAAAATCTCGGTTTATCCCATTTAATTTTAGGATTTGCTGATAACTGATAACCTGAGAGACTTTTTCTACAAATTTTTCCTCCTCTACAATCATTTGTTTTTGAATGGAGAATCTTTTTGAAATCACTTCCTTTGCTTGCTCATTTGTCAATTCGCTACTTTGATTTCTAGGGGTCAAATCAGCTATTTCCTTAAGATTTGCCTCACGTTTTTTATTGTATTCGTTAAAGATCGGCCAAAATTTTTCGGCTTGTTCAGAAGACAAATCCAATCGTGTGGTAATGAAAGCTACTCGAGCAGCTTCCAACCGCTCCGAGTCAATATTTCCTCTTCGCTGGGCAAATCCCAATGAAATAATAAGGAAAAAGAATAGTAATACTAATCCAGTTTTTTTCATTGCTCGGTAGGTGTTAAGTATTCGTCATTAAAGATTTCTTCCAGTATAGGCATTTCTTCCTCAATCAATTCATCAAGAATCATGTCAGGTTGATCGCTCATACTAAGTATGTCTTCCGCTGTCCAATAATTTGCATCGATATACAAATTAACCTCTTCATCCAGTGCAATTAATTCGTTGCTTTGTGTTGTAGGGTAGAAGAAATAAACTCCAACCGAAAGAAATGCAATGAAAATAGCTGCCCATCTCACCCATGTCCAATCATGTTGAGGGTGGACTTTGTTGAGAATTTGGTCAGGAAGTGTATCAAAATACCCTTCCGGAGCATTTATTTCTGAGAATTTGGGTAACTTTTCCATTTCGCTTTGTTAGACTTTAATTCCTTTAAATGGTTTATTCTTGCTTTAGAAATTCTTCGATTTTTTTGACTGCATGATGATAGCTCGCTTTCAATGCCCCCACGCTCGTATCCGTGACTTGGGCAATCTGTTCATAGGTCATATCTTCTTGATACTTAAGGTTAAATACAAGCCTTTGTTTTTCTGGTAGAAGAAGTAGGGCTTTTGCAAGTTTTTTCTCGATTTCACTTCCATTTAAACTATCCGGTCGATCAATGTAGGATTCTAATCGGTCCTGATGATCTTCAATAGAAAAGAAGAATCGCTTTTTCTTTTTTTCGAGGAAAGTAAGGGTTTCATTGACTGCAATTCGATATAACCAAGTGAATAAACCAGCATTTTCCTGAAACTTATCCAAATGCCTATAGGCTTTAATGAAGGTGTTTTGAGTTAAGTCATCAGCGTCCTCGTGGATCAAGACCATTCTTCGTACGACTTGATAAACCCGCTTTTGGTATTGCTCGATCAGAATCCGAAAACCAAGCTCTTTGGTGCTTGGATCCCGAATGAGTTGGAGAATTTCCTGATCATTGGTTTGCTTCATTGTTGCTTAGACTGCAAGTGGATGGGAAGGTTTACTTCTTTTCACATTATTTAAAAAAGATTCCAGTTAAAGACAGAGCTCAAAGCGCGTATGCCCAATAAAAAGGTAAGCAATACAATCAGAATTGAGATGAATTGTAGCCATTTGGGATTTTGACGTCCCCCCATCCATTTTTTTTGATTAGCTACCCAAATCAGCCAAATACTGATAAAAGGTAATAGTACTCCATTTGCGACTTGAGCAATTGTAATCAATTGTACAGGTCGAATACCAAAAGAGGCGAAAATGAGTCCAAAACCCATGATCAAAAGAAAGGACCATCTCATGGGAGGAGATTGGGTGGATTGATCTTTTCCTAATAAGCCACAAATGACCAATGCTGCTGCCAAAGGGGCTGTGATCGAAGAAGTGAGTCCGGCAGCCATCAATCCAAATCCCATCAGGTATTTGCCCGCATTTCCAAAAACAGGTTCAAGGCCTTTTGCTACTTCTGCTGCACTATCAATAGTTTCACTTTGGTTGAAATTTCCCACTACCAATATTGCCATGGAGACTATCCCACCAAGCAAAACCGATAAACCAATATCCCATCGCATCCAAGAGAGTGAACTACTTGATTTCCACTTGCTTTTAGCAAGGGAAGCATATAAAAATAGGTTATAAGGAACAACTGTTGTTCCAATTAAGGCAACAATTGATGCCGTATTTTCTGAACTGATTTTTGGGATTAATCCATAAAAAAGATTTTTCCAATCTGGTTGAAGTGCAAAAGCTGTATAAAGAAAAGATATGGACATGCCTATCACCAAAAAGATCAAGACTCTTTCTATCAATAGGTAGTTGGCAAACCAGAGAAGAAACAACGCTGTAAGACCAATTATCAGGTTTCCTGATTCGATTGAAAGTCCTGCGATTTGCCATTGTGGAAAGGAAAAGAAGACTTCTAACCCCAACCTAGCACCAGTCAAATTTCCAGATTCATAAGCGATATTTCCTATGACGATGGCGGCAAAAACCAAAAGGATCTGGATGGTCTTAAATATCCAACTGCTTTCCTGGGATCGAATTAATTCTCCTAGATCTTTTCCTGTTGCTATCCCTATTCTTCCAGCAATTTCTTGAAGAATAACAGTAATTAAAATCGATAATGCTACAGCCCAGAGTAATTCATATCCATAATTAAAACCGGCTAGGGTACAAACCATTACGGTTCCTGGACCTATAAAAGCAGCGGCTACTAGCGGCCCTGGACCTAATTTTTCTATGATATTTTTGATTCCTGCCAAAATCCTTTTTTGGCAAAATAGCCTTTTGGGAAGAATTTTTGTTATAGTTTAAACAAAATATCTGAGCTCTATTTTATAAGCTATGCGTTGGATCAGTCTTCTACTTAAGATCAGTGCAGGGGTGTTATTATCCCTTGTATTTTTTCTATTGTTAATGTTTCGCAGTGATATTCCCGAAGAAGAAATAATTGAAAAATACAGCACTCCGGAATCTCATTTTATTGAAGTGGATGGAGTAAAGCTTCATGCTCGTTTTATGGGGGAGGGAGTGCCAATTATTTTAATTCATGGAAGTTTTTCCTCTTTACATACTTGGGATGAATGGCAACGTGAGCTAAGCCCTTATTTTTTGACTATTTCTGTGGATTTACCCGGTCATGGCTTGACTGGACCCGATGAATTGCAGCGCTACTCTATCATGGATTACAGTCAGATAATTCTTCGCTTAGCCGAAAAATTGAATATTTCGAGATTTCATCTTGCAGGTAATTCTATGGGTGGAGCTGTGGCGCTGCAAGTAGCGAGTACCCGACCAGATCAAGTTTTGTCCTTGAATTTGATTGATTCTTCGGGTGCTCCTCAATTGTCCCCGAGGACTTTAGAAGGAGAAAATTCTCCTTCTAATTCCAGTCGCCCTTTGATTTTTCAGGTAGCCGAAAACCCTATTTTCTCTAAAGTCTTGTTGAAGTGTACCCCCAAGTTTTTGTTTGGGATGAACTTGAAGCAAGTGTATGGAGATGAATCGAAAATTCAACAGAAGACCATCGATCGCTATTTCGAATTGATGCTGCGGGAAGGAAACAGGCAGGCTACTTTGGATCGACTGAAAGGACCTAGAAACTCAGATGTAGATTTTGAAAGATTAACCATGCCCACTTTAATTATGTGGGGGAAAGAAGATTCTTGGATTTCTGTTTCACAAGCATATTCTCTAGAAAAAGCCATTCCGGGCTCCCATTTGGTGATTTTTGATGGTGTAGGGCATGTTCCAATGGAAGAAATCCCGACAGAATCTGTCTCAAAATACCTTTCTTTCTTGGGTGTAGAAGTTCGAAAAAACTACCTTGATGAGCCCAAATTTATGACTTATGACTAATGAAACGCTTTTATATCTAGTACTCTTTTTTCAACTGTTTATTCTTGTTTTTTTTGCCATAAAAGTTTTCGGCCAAAGCCAGAAAAAAGAAATCCAAGAGTTGAAGGAGGAAATTGCTCAATCTCTTTTGGACGGTAGGAAAGAAAGCCGTCAAGACCTATTAGCTCAATTTAGATTAGTATTTGATTCTCTGAGAAATAACTCTCAGGATCAACAAAATGCTTTAAAAGATTTCGGGGAAGTATTCCGTCGTAATGTTCGGGATTTCAATGATTTGCAAAGAGAGAAGTTGGATGCCTTGAATAAGAAGCAAGAAGAACTTCAAAAGACTACCGAATTGCGTCTGGAAAAAATACGGGAAACCGTAGATGAGAAACTTCAAAAAACTTTAGAAGCTCGATTAGGTCAATCTTTTGAAATGGTGAGCAAGCAATTGCAAGCTGTTCAAAAAGGTTTAGGGGAAATGCAACATCTTGCGAATGGAGTAGGGGATTTAAAGCGGGTTTTGAGCAATGTCAAGAGTCGTGGAGTTTTGGGGGAATATCAGTTGCAGGCTCTATTGGAAAACATGCTTTCTCCGGAGCAATACTTAACTAATGCTGCCGTAGGAAAGGGAAATAGAGAACGGGTAGAGTTTGCTGTAAAAATGCCTGGAAACGATCATTTGGTACTTCTTCCGATTGACTCTAAATTCCCTCAAGAATCCTACTTGAGATTGGTGGATGCCTATGACACCGGGAACCCAACTGAGATTGAATATTTTCGGGCAGAATTAATCCGAACCGTCAAGAAATCAGCCCAGGCCATTCAGTCAAAATATTTAAATCCTCCTCATACGACAGATTTTGCAATTCTATTTTTGCCAGTTGAAAGTCTTTATGCGGAGATTCTACGTCAGCCTGGGTTAGCTCAACAGATACAGCAAGACTATAAAGTTTTGGTTACGGGACCGACCACACTTTCAGCTATTTTGAACAGTCTTCAAATGGGATTCAAAACTTTGGCGATCCAAAAAAGAAGCTCTGAAGTTTGGCAAATTTTGGGTGCTGTGAAGACGGAATTCTCCAAATTCGGTGATCTGATAGAAAAGACTCAAAAGAAGCTTCAGGAAGCCAATGCAGATTTGGATAAGTTGGTTGGGGTGAGAACCCGAGTCATTCAGAGGAAGTTAAAGGATGTTGAAGAATTGCCGGATGCCGATTCGGATCGGCTACTGGAAGATTAATCTTTTTATCCAGTAAATGCTTTCCTATTTTTTTCCGGCCTTTGTTCCAAACTCAATTTTTTCGGTTAAATACTGATAACCATTTAGAAAGGTATTACTTTTGTTTACAGTTTTATCACCAGAAAAAATTATATGGGGATGCACATTGTAATTGCTGGTGCAGGGGATATGGGATATCACCTTGCAGAGCAATTAAGTTATGACAATAAGGACATCACACTTATTGATACCGAGCGGGAGGTTTTAGATTACGTTTCTTCCAAATTGGATGTCCTGACAGTAATGGGAGACGCGACTTCAATCGAAGTACTTCAGCGAGCCAACGTTACCAACGCCAGCATGCTTTTGGCGGTGACGACTTCCGAAAAAACCAATATTGTAGCAGCAGTTCTTGCTAAGCAGCTTGGAGCAAAAATGGTGATGGCTCGGGTCCGCAACCACTCTTATCTTAATAGCGAAAACGTTCAATATTTCCACAATCTCGGAATTGATAATTTGATTTCTCCCACCATGCTTTGTAGCAAGGAGATTTTCAACATGATTCAAAATTCAAGCTTTACAGAAGTGTTTGATTTTGAAGGTGGAAAACTGAATATCGTTGGTGTAACGCTGGATGATAGTAATCCCTTGGTGAATCAACGGATTATGGATATGAAGTCCAATCCTATTTTTGATGATATCCGAATCATTGCGATTCTGAGAGATCAAAAAACCATCATTCCAAGAGGTAGTAATATCATTCGAAACCACGATCACGTTTTTTTCATCTCCACCAAAAAGCACACAGAAAGCATTTTGGATCTGATCGGTCAGAAAAAACGTGAAGTTAAAAATATCATGATCATCGGAGGTGATGACATGGCTTTGACTACTGCTTTGCGGTTAGAGCATCATTATCGTGTGACATTGGTCAATCGTGATAAGGAGCGATGTAAATGGCTTGCAGAACAGTTGCCAAATACGCTGATTATCAATGGTGATTACAAAAATGTAGAGTTGCTTATCGAGGAAGGATTGGAGCAAATGGATGCTTTTTTAGCATTGACTGAATCATCCGAGACCAATATCATCACCAGTCTTTCTGCTAAAAATCACGGAGTTTATAAAACGATTGCACACGTAGATACACGAGAGTATATCCATATTTCTCACAGTATTGGGGTGGATTCTTTGATTAATAAAAAACTGGTGGCAGCTAACGAAATTTCCCGTTTCCTAAGAAAGGGGACAGTTGATGCAGTATCTGGAATTTATGGTGTGGATGCTGAATTCATTCAATATTCCGTAAGCAAAAATAACAGACTTACCCGCTATCCATTAAAGGATTTACACTTCCCGGATACCGCAATTGTCGCAGGAGTAATTCGTGGTGAAGATGTTTTTATTCCAGATGGAGAGTTCCAGATGCAAATGAAGGACAAGGCGATTGTATTAGCCTTACCTCAGGCGAAAGCTGCGTTGGATAAATTATTTCATTAATTCATGATTCACTTTAAAGAAATTGCCAAAATCATGGGGGCACTCTTGTTGCTGATTGCCCTCCTCATGCTTCCGGCAGTTATTTTTTCTTATTACTTCGGAGAAGATCCTTGGCCCATGCTTATTTCTATGGGTATAACAGGCTTTGTTGGGTTGGTTTTATCTATTTCCTTTTCTAAGCAAGATCAAAACATTCGAAAGCGGGAAGGTTACCTCATCGTAGCTTTGAGTTGGACTTTTATGGCTTTGTTTGGAATGCTTCCTTTCCTATTAAGTCATCAAATTCCGACTTTTCAAGATGCCTTTTTTGAAACACTTTCCGGTCTCACTACCACTGGAGCAACCATTTTGACTGATATTGAAGTCATGCCAAAGGGCTTGCTTTTTTGGAGAAGTATGACCCAATGGATTGGTGGTTTGGGTATTATCGTTTTGACTGTCGCCATTTTTCCACTCTTGGGAATTGGTGGAATTGAGCTTTTTGTGGCGGAATCTCCAGGACCTACTTCTGATAAGGTTCACCCTCGAATTTCCGAAACTGCTAAGCGTCTTTGGTATGTGTATGTTGGTTTGACTCTTTCTGCTACAATTCTTTATTGGATAGGAGGAATGACCTTTTTTGATGCCATCAATCATGGATTGACTACCCTTGCAACTGGAGGTTTTTCCACCAAGAATGCCTCAATGGCTCACTATGATTCGGCCTTTATCCAATATGTTGCAATTCTCTTCATGTTTCTTGCAGGAACAAACTTTACAGTTATCTACTTTGGACTTTTAGGGAAATTCAGAAGAGTATTCCAAAGTGATGAGTTTAAGACTTATACGCTTGCTGTTTTGGCGATTACAGTGATTGTGTTTTACCCAATTGCAGCAAATGGTGGGAGTTATGAATTGGCTTTCCGTAAGTCACTTTTCCAAGTTGTTTCACTTGTAACAACCACCGGCTATGTGACAGATGATTATACTCAATATGGCCAAGGGTTGACTTTCATTTTCTTCATGCTCCTTTTCATAGGTGGATCTGCTGGTTCCACAGCTGGTGGGATTAAGTTTGTCCGTCATCTTACTTTTATAAAAAATTCTTGGTTAGAGTTTAAGCGTCTTATTCACCCAAGGGCTGTAGTTCCTTTGATGATTAATGGTGATCGGGTAACAGGTAGAATCATTACCCATATCATGAACTTTTTGTTGATTTACCTGCTCACTTTCGTTTTAGGAGCTCTGGTTCTTTCCTTGATGGGATATGATCTGCCTACTTCATTGGGAGCCGTTGCTACAAGTTTGGGTAATGTGGGACCTGCTATCGGGGATGTTGGACCAGTGGATAATTTTGCCTTCTTCTCCCCAGCGGCGAAAGTCTTCTTGGCATTCATCATGTTGCTAGGAAGATTAGAGCTCTTCACCATTCTGGTACTATTTACACCATTCTTCTGGAGAGCTAATTAATCCAATACCTCAAATTGAGCTTGAATTTTAGCGATTCGATCTTCTAGACTTTCTGAGGAAATTGTAGTTCTGCTGAGTCGGTCAACCATGATCGGAAAAGAAAAAGGCGTAAACTGAACCGGGTAGCGGACATCGATTCTAAGCCGATTTATTTTTTTAATAGCTTCTACAAATTTCTCTTGTTCCATTTGTTGGTTCAAGGCTTCCTTTTGGGCCTGTTTCAGAAGTAAATTATCCGGATCGTATTGCTCAAAAACCTGGAAAAGTAAGCTGGAATTGGATTGAATGTGTTTGAAAGTAGCTGGCTTTCCCGGATATCCCTGAAAGACCAATCCTGCGATTCCTGCGATCTCTCTGAATTTTCTACGGGACATCTCGCTTTCATTGACACAGCGGAGTGCATCTTCTTCAATATTCTTCAAAGAAAAAATATCCTCCTCCAAAATCTCCTCAATAGGAATTGGGCTATCTGAAAGTAATTCGAAGCCATAATCATTCATAGCCATATTGAAAGTGACTGGATAACTGATGGAAATCCTGTAGGCGATCAGGGCACTCATTAATTCATGGATCATCCTCCCTTCGAATGGATAGAAAAACAGATGATAGCCCTGCTTGCTTTGATGGGATTCAATTAAAAATGTATCGGGGTCCGGGACGATGGAAAGCTTACTTTGAAGATCTAGAATAGGAGCGATTTGTTGTACCTCTTCTGATCGGAGTAACCCCTGAATATACTCTTGTAGGATTTGTAGGATTTTATCAGCAAGCATAGAAGACAAAGACATGCGGGCTCCCATCCAACTGACAACATGATTGGTTTTCTTTTCAGAAACTTTGACAATCGCGGTAAGATCTTTGATTTGCAATAACTCTAATGGTCTTCCAGCGAAGAAAAACCGGTCTCCAATTTTCATTTTGGAAATAAAATATTCTTCAACCGTTCCTAGATAAGCCCCATTTTTAAATTTGATTTTGATCATGGGTTCGGAAACAATGGTGCCCATGGAAAGGCGATGCTTCATTGCAATCCGTTTGTTTTTGACTCGATAGCTTCCGTCTTCATCTTGAATAACCTTTAAAAAATCCTCATAGCTGCTTAAGGAATCTCCTCCCTGAGTAATAAATCGCATGACCCAATCCATTTCCTCCTGACTAAGTTGAGAGAAAGAGTAAGTCCTTTTGATCAAAGGAAAGATATCTTTCTTCAAAAAGCCTTCTCCAACTGCCAAAGTCACCAGAAACTGAATTAAAACATCATAGGGCAAAATAGGAGGGAATTGGGACTCCATATCATCGGATTCAATAGCATTCCTAAGAGCTGCAGCTTCAATCAATTCTAGCGAATTGGTAGGAACAAAAAAGATTTCAGAAGGAAGTCCAGGTTGATGTCCAGCCCGACCGGCTCGCTGAATAAATCTAGCAACTCCTTTTGGACTTCCGACTTGAATTACTCGATCAACAGGACGGAAATCTACACCCAAATCCAGACTGGAAGTACATACTACTAATTTGAGTTTACCTTCATGCAGGGAGTTTTCAACCCAAGCTCGGACATTCATGTCCAAGGAGCCATGATGCATTGCGATCCATCCTGCCCAATCTGGTCTAGCTTCTAAAAGTTTTTGATACCAGATTTCTGTCTGGGATCGAGTATTAGTGAAAAGTAATACTGTTTTTCCTTCCTCGATGATGGGAATGACCTGATCTATCATCCGGATTCCTAAATGTCCTGACCTAGGGTATTTTTCGATTTCTTCAGGGATTACGGATTTTAAAATGATCGGCTTATGAACATTCGCTTTAACCATGTGAATGGGAAGATCAAAACCTAACAAAGCTCGGCAGGTTTCTTCCATATTGCCTATCGTTGCCGAAATTCCCCACCTTCGGAATGTTTGAGGACAAAGTGATTGGATATATTCCAGCGCTAGCTGTACTTGGACTCCTCGTTTATTTCCAACTAGTTCATGCCATTCGTCGACGACAATGCATTGTAGGTTTTTGAAAAGCTTTGGATGATCTTTTTGGGAAATTAAAATGTGTAGTGTTTCAGGTGTTGTTATTAGGACTTCTGGCGGTTTTCTTTTTAAAGCAGCACGGGTTTTTGGATCTGTATCTCCATTTCGAACTGCAACTTGCCACGGAAGCTCCATTGCATCACAAACTTCCTGCATAGCTTTTTGAATGTCCTGAGCCAAAGCTCTAAGAGGGGTAATCCAGATTAGCTGCAATCCATTGTTTTTCTTTTCTTTCCAATCATTAGGATTCTTTCGAATAAAATCCAAAATGACTCCAAACCAAAGTGCAAAGGTTTTTCCAGAACCCGTAGGAGCGTTAAGTAGCCCTGATTTACCTGAAAGGTAATCTTTCCAGGTTGATTTCTGAAAATCAAAGGCTTCCCAGTTTTTAGACCTAAAATAGGAAAGGGCAGGTTCTAGTTCCTTATCATCCATAGAGTTCAAGTAGTGCTCGGAGTTCTTGAATGGTATTTGCTTCTTCTTTGGGTTTATCTTTTCTCCATCTTAAAATTCTGGGAAATCGGAGAGCAATCCCACTTTTGTGACGAGGACTGTCTTGGATTCCTTCGAAAGCTATTTCAAATACTAATTCCGGCTTGACCGTACGAACAGGACCAAAGCGTTCACAAGTATTCTTCTTAACAAATTGATCCACTTCTCGCATTTCTGCATCCGTGAGTCCAGAATATGCTTTTGCGAAGGGAACCAATTGATCCCCATCCCAAACGGCAAAAGTATAGTCGCTGTACAAATCTGCTCTTCTTCCATGCCCTTTCTGGGCATAAATCATCACACCATCTATGGTCAGTGGATCGATTTTCCATTTCCACCAATTGCCTCTTTTTCTTCCAGTTTCATAGGGACTCTCCTTATGTTTGAGCATCAGGCCTTCGGCTAATTCACTTCTGGATTTTTCACGGATTTTGGCAAGGTCATTCCAGGAATTAGCCTGAATTGGAGGAGATATTTCCAATCTTTCATGATTAATTTCTCCGTGGATCAATTCCAGCTTTGATCTCCGAATATGGAGAGGTTGGTTTCGAAAATCCAGTCCTTCCCATTCCAAAAGATCATAAGCTAAAAAACTGACAGGAGCGGTTTGTAGAATTTTTTTGGTGATATTCTTTCTGCCAATTCGTGTTTGAAGTAAGGAAAATGGGAGTGGTTTTCCATCTTGATAGGCTAGAATTTCCCCGTCGAGAACCGTCCCGTCTGGAAGCTTTTGACCTAGATCCAACAACTCTGGAAATTTTTCATTCACCAATTCTTCTCCTCTGCTCCAAACAAATACTTCATTTTTTCGAGAAATAAGCTGTCCTCGAATTCCATCCCATTTCCATTCTGCTTGCCAATGTTCTAAGTTTCCCAAATCAAAAGGTTCTTTTTCTAAGGGATGTGCCAGGAAAAATGGATAAGGTTTCGATAAATCTTGTTCTGTTGAATTTGGATTAAAAAGCTCCTCAAATTGAATCTTATTTGGGTCCCAATTACCCATCAATGCATAGGCGATTTCTGATTTTTCAGAGTCGAGAAATTGAGCCAATGCTTGTGTGATCAAATTTTGACTGACTCCAATTCTGAAGCCTCCAGTGATGATTTTGTTAAAGACGAATCGCTCTGTGCGATCTAATCGAGACCAGGCATCTAATAAAAACTCCTTTTTATCATCTTCTTCTTTGTCCCTTAGGCTATTTAATTTTTCAATCCAGTCGCTCAGGTCATAAGAATGGCTATTGGTAGGTAGGGGAAGCAGTAAAGAGATGGTTTCTGCTAAATCTCCTACAGTGTGGTAGCATTCTTCAAATAGCCAATTGGGAATCCCCGAATACTCCATGCACCACTCTCGAAGTTGCTTAGTGGAAATTTGACGCTTAGGACGTCGATGGGTGAAGAGCGCGATTCCCCAAACTTTATCCCGATCAGAGGCTTCCTTGAAAAAGTGATGCAGGGCCGCCAACTTATCCTTTGTTTTATTGGATTGATCTAATTGGGAAATTAGGCGGGCAAAATGCTTCATTGGAAAGTATCAATTCACAATAATGTGACAATTATCAACTGGCAATATCTGAAAATCGATATTTTTAGTAAAAATTGAACAGGTTTTGATTTGTTATCGTTCTGAGTATTGAAAACTTCACAACTATGAAAAAGTTACTGATAGCCTTTATTGTTTTAGGATCTGTTTGGGCTTGTACCGATTCAGAACCAGATCAGTATACTGGCAAAATCTATGAATATCAATTATATAAATCTTCTGACTTTGATTTTACAGGAAATCTAACCGTCAAAGAATTAGTGGGAGGGAACCTAGAATTGACCATTGATTTGGATGGGGTAAATAGTGATTCTGATGTTAGTTTCCCAGCACATTTGCATTTTGGAAATTATCAGTTGCAGGATGCACCAATCGCTTTTATTCTGAATCCAGTTAGTGCAAAAGATTTAAAAAGTGTAACTGTTTTGGGTCAATTATCAGATGGTTCAACATTGAGTTTTGAAGACTTCAAACTATTTGATGGACATGTTAAGGTTCACTTAGCAAATGATGGCCCTGATTATGAAATTATTTTAGTGGCTGGGGATATTGGTTTAGAAGCTGAGCAATCAGTATTTGATCCTTCAAAAATGGCTGTCTGCGGAAAGGATTTCTAACAAATAAATCTTTAAAAAAACATTTGAAAGCTTACTCTTTATATTGGGTAAGCTTTTTTTATTGGCTAACAAAAAAATAAGCACCCAACCGGGTGCTTATTTTGTAATCAGAATTATGATGAGAATTAATCTTTTATGGTTTCAAAAAGATTCACTTGAGTTGTATTCACCTTTTCCTCAAATGTCTTCCAATCTCCATTCATGAACTCATCCAATACAGCTAGCGCTTCATCAGCTGCTTCTTTTGCCTGCTGGTAAGTTCTTTCTTCTGTTGGTCCAGGAGCTGCATAGGAAGAACCTGCATATCTTCTTGGAACAAACTGAAGACTCATAGTAGTAGGATAGAGATTTCGAACAATTCCCTGTCCCTCACGAGTAGGTCCGTTGAATGCCTCTTTAACTTTATCCAACTTCTTACTGATTTCTTTTGCAGCATCCGCGAGAGATTTGGCCTCTTCAGAGTCAATATCTTTCACCATATCCTGCACCTTTTTGATGGTTTTTTCAGCCTCACTCATTTGATAGTTGGCCTTATTCATCACAGTTTGCAATGCTTCCAATTTCTTGAAGAAATCATCTCTTGCTTTCAAATCAGCTATTCTGACTTCAATTCTTGGATCAGCATGTACATTGATGGTTGTTTCGGATTTTTCATCTCCATATACGAATTCCACTCGATAAGTACCTGGAACCACATCTGCACCACCTGGCTCAAAGAAGCCTCTTCTGTTTCTTCGGTTTGTTTCAAAGAATTCTGCAGTTGATTTTCGGTCAAGTCCCCAATTGATACGGTTTACACCTTTTTGAGGAACTGTTTTTAAGGTTCGAATTTGCTCGCCGGATTCATCGTAAATATTGACTGTAACGGTATCCAGTTTTTCTTTATCATCATTTAGGATAAAGCTCAGTCTGCCTCCAGTTTCTCTGTTTTCCCCAGCATATTTTCCATCAGCAGGGAATCGCTCACCATGTGGTTGCTGAATTTCAACTTGGTATGCATCAGGAGCCTGTACTGCCAATATTTTTCCTTCAGGCAATTTTCCATTATTTGCTGCGAAAATTCGAAGTGGTCTGATATCATCCAATACCCACATAGATCGTCCAAAAGTGCCAATTACCAAATCGGCTTCTCTTTCTTGAATAGCCATGTCATAGGTTGAAACAGCCTTAGGATAGCCATGTTCCCACTTATTCCATGTTTTGGCTTTATCAAATGAAACATACAAGCCATATTCTGTTCCAAGGAAAACCAAATTCGGTTCTACTGGATCTTGCTTGATAGATAAGGTATAACCCCAAACTTTAGAATCATCTGCGATTCTGGTAAAGGTTTTTCCAAAGTCTGAGCTGTGATAAGCATAAGCGCTGAAATCATTGTTTCGGTAGTTGTTCGCAATCACCCAAACTTCACCAGCTGCATAATCTGATGCTTGGATTTGAGCAATCCAGCTATTCTTAGGCAATCCAGGAAGCTTAGAAGCTAGGTTTGTCCAATTTTGGCCTCCATCCTGCGTCAATTGCAAGTTGCCATCATCTGTACCAACCCATATAACATTGGAATCAACTGGACTAGGAGCAATAGCGATTATTGTAGTGTGATTTTCTGCACCAGTAATATCAAAGGTCAATCCACCAGTTTGTTGTTGACGCTGTTTAGTAGAATCATTGGTAGTCAAATCTGAAGAAATTATCTCCCAAGTTTCTCCACTATCTGTGGACTTATGTAAGAATTGAGAACCATAATAAACCCCGTTTTCATTGTGTGGATCAGCTGCGATAGCAGCATTCCAGTTGAATCTCAAGAATACATCTTTGTCTGGGTGAGTAGGACGAATTACCCGGTTGTGACCAGTCAACTTGTCAAATCGAGATACATTACCTCCCTGAGACATGGTGTATCCATATCTTGAATTTGCTGGGTAAGGAACCACATCAAATCCATCACCGAAGGAAACTTCCTGCCAGTAGGTATTTCGGATACCATCTCTTCTCCATACATAAGCCGGACCAGTCCAAGAACCATTATCCTGCATACCACCATAGATATTATAGGGTAGTTCATTGTCTACATTGACATGGTAAAACTGACCAACTGGTATTTTTTCGGCGAAATACCAGGTCTTTCCTCCATCTCTAGTAATATTCAAGCCTCCATCATTTCCATCAATCATAAGTTTTGGATCATTTGGATTGATGTACCATGCGTGATGGTCAGGATGGACCCCAGCATATTGAAGAATTTGTGTGAAGGACTTTCCGCCATCTTCACTCATTCCAACTCTGGAATAAAGCGTATAAATGCGGTTTTCATTCTTAGGATCTGCATGAATTTCAAAATAGTAGAAAGGACGGTCACCAATCTCTGGTTTGTCATTTACCATGCTGAAATTTTCACCACCGTCTTCAGAAACATAAAGGGCGTTTTTCTTTGACTCAACTAGGGCGTAAACCTTATTGCTGTTTGCAGCGGAAATGGCCAGTCCCATGCGGCCATAGTCGCTTTTTGGAAGACCATTTTTATCGTCAAGCTTTTTCCAATTTTCGCCTCCATCATGAGTTACATAAAGACCAGAGGAAGGTCCTCCAGACTCAAAAAACCAAGGATAGCGACGGTGTTGCCACATATTGACGAAAATCTTATTGGGATTATTTGGGTCCATGATCATTTCACCGACACCGGTTTTTTCATCGATATAAAGGATCTTTTCCCAAGTTTTTCCTCCATCAGTTGTCTTGTAAAGACCACGATCTTCCTGCTCACCCCAAGGTGAACCGATTGCTCCCACATAAACAGTGTTTGGATCGTCAGGGTGAACAATGATTCGGTGGATAGCACGGGTTTTCTCCAACCCCATCAACTCCCAAGTTTTACCTGCATCTAATGATCGATACACGCCATAACCTAGGTTAAGTGAGTTTCTAGGGTTTCCTTCCCCAGTTCCCACCCAAATAATGGAAGGGTTTTTTTGATAAATGGAGATAGCACCAATAGAGTGTACTACCTGATCGTCAAAGATGGGCTCCCAATGGATACCTCCTGAGGTAGATTTCCACAAGCCACCTGAAGCAGAACCTGCATAAATGATGGAAGGATTGTCGTCAACAGCATCGATGGCTGTGATTCTTCCACTCATTCCAGCTGGTCCTACATTTCGAGTTTTCATGGATTTGAACCAATCCATGTCCACTTCCTGAGCTAGAACGGTTGATCCAATTAGGATCATTAGCCAGAGAGTAATGAGTTTTTTCATGTAGTTGATGATTTTTTCTTTTAAATAAAGCAAAACAACCGAACTAGCTTTCAACTTTTATTTCAATGGAAACAAAATCGGTTGAAGCTAATTCTACCACTAAAATATGATTATCGGTTTGGTGAGGCTGAGCAATTTTCCTTTTCTTTAGAAAAAAATTTAAAATCTATGTTGAATCGTTTTAAGAAGCCTTTTTTAGGGCTTTTTCTATGTCTTTTGGGAGGAGTTGGCTTTGCCCAATCCGGGAGATTTCAGCAGTCCGTGAACTATGAAATGGAAGTATTCATGGATGTGGAAACAAACCAATATGAGGGAAAACAAAAATTGGTTTATTCCAACAATTCGCCTGACACGCTTTATCGTGTGTTTTATCACCTTTATTACAATGCTTTTCAGCCTGGAAGTATGATGGATGTGCGGTCAAGAACGATTGCAGATCCAGATCGAAGAGTGGGTGATCGCATTGCTAATCTTTCTCCTGAGGAAATCGGATACTTGCATGTTTCCAATTTGACCCTAAACGGAAAGCCTGCACATGCTATCGAGGTAGGGACTGTGTTAGAAGTTCACCTTCCTGAACCGATTCTTCCAAATTCTCAGGCAGTTCTGGAATTGGATTTTAATGGTCAAGTTCCAATCCAAATTCGAAGATCAGGAAGAGATTCTGCTGAAGGTGTTCGGTATTCCATGTCTCAATGGTACCCTAAAATGGCTAATTACGATGAACAAGGCTGGCATGCAAATCCTTACATAGGTCGCGAATTTTACGGTATCTGGGGTGATTTTGATGTCAAGATTACTATTGATAAAAGCTACACGATTGGTGGAACCGGTTATTTGCAAAATCCTAATCAAATCGGTCATGGCTATGAAGACGAAGGGGTAACTGTTCCTGAGCCTCAGGGAAATACCTTGACTTGGCACTTTAAAGCTCCTATGGTTCACGACTTTATGTGGGGAGCTGATCCAAAATACAAACATGACAAAGTGGTAATGGATAATGGAATTACAGTTCATCACTTTTTTATTCCAGGAGAGAAAACTTCTGAAAACTGGGAAAAGCTGAAAGAATACACGCCTAAGGCCATTGCTTATATGTCTGAGCATTTTGGTCAATATCCATACAAGCAGTTCTCAGTTGTTCAAGGCGGAGATGGAGGTATGGAGTACGCGATGTCGACTTTAGTAACAGGCGAGAGAAGCCTTCCTTCCTTAGTGGGAGTGATGGTGCATGAATTAGCCCATAGCTGGTATCATGGAGTTTTAGCTACTAATGAATCACTTTACCCTTGGATGGATGAAGGTTTTACCTCTTATGCTACCAACTTAACCATGGGGGCGATTTTCCCTAGAAGAGAAGGAAATGTTCATCAAGGAAGTTACCGAGGGTATATTTCTTTGGCCCTTTCCGGTTTAGAGGAACCGATGAGTACGCATTCCGACCATTATCATACTAATCGTGCTTATGGCTCAGCAGCATATTCTAAAGGTGCTGTTTTCATGGAGCAGTTGGGCTATGTGATTGGCGCTGATGTGCGAGATCGTGGATTGCTTCGCTATTTCAATACCTGGAAATTCAAGCATCCAAATGTCAATGACTTGATCAGAATCATGGAAAAGGAGAGTGGTATCGAATTAGATTGGTACAAAGAGTATTTTGTATACACTACCAAAACCATTGATTACGCTATCAAAGAAGTTAAAGCAAATGGAGATAAAACTGAGTTGACTCTTCAGCGAATCGGCTTAATGCCAATGCCATTGGATGTGGTAATTACCTACAAAGATGGATCACAGGAGATGATTTATCTGCCTTTGGTGATCATGAGAGGTGAAAAAGCTGAGGAAGCTGGTGCTCCTAAAAGAATTCACACCGAAGATTGGCCTTGGGTAAATCTTGAAAAAACTTTGGTAATCGATCGAAATTTAGAAACTATCCAATTCATTGAAATCGATCCGAGCAAACGAATGGCTGATGTACAGCCTGAAAATAATAAAGTGGAGTTTTAAGGCTCCACTTTAAAAACTTTCAAAAAAGAAAGGTGGCTTATGCCACCTTTCTTTTTTGATTAACCAGCATTTTTCATGTCTTGTACTTCCTTACGGATATCCTGCGCCATGTTTTTCAACTCCTGCATTCCTTTTCTTACTCTGGTGCCGGCTGCTTGGTTACCTTTTTCGTAGAACTTTTCGAAATCAGCCTCCAAGCTCATTACAAGATCTTTAACTTCACTAAATCTGCTCATAGTAAAAGTGTTTAATTTTAGGTTGATGATAAGTTTATGGTTTCAATATAGCCCAAATACTTACTATTTCAATCCTATTGGCCTTTTTTTTGGAAAAATTTTTATTCTCCAAAAGCTTCAGCCAACTCTGAATTGCGGTACTGACCGCTAGTCAATTTGTCTTTTACAGCAGCGAAGGCAGTCACTGTTTCTTTCACATCGTCCATGGTGTGAACAGCCGTAGGAATTAACCTCAAGATAATCATGCCTTTAGGTACAACTGGATAAATTACTACTGAACAGAAGATGTTGTAATTCTCTCGAAGGTCATGTGAAAGTGCCGCAGCTTCGCCTACGGTTCCATTCAATACGACTGGAGTTACAGGAGAATTTGATTTTCCTGTGCTGAACCCATTTTCATGCAATCCGCTTCGAAGCGCATTGACAATTTTCCAAAGGTTATCCTTTAATTCAGGGCGTGTACGAAGCAATTCCAAGCGCTTCAATCCACCTTCCACAAAAATCATAGGAAGAGATTTAGCGAAGATTTGAGATCGCATGTTGAATCGTAGGTAATGAACCACCTTTTCTTCACCTGCAATAAATGCTCCGATGGAAGCCATGGACTTCGCAAAAGTAGAGAAGTAAAGATCTACTTCGTTGATTACACCTTGCTCTTCATGAGTTCCGGCACCGGTTTTACCCATTGATCCAAAACCATGCGCATCATCAACCAAAAGACGGAATTCGAATTTTTTCTTAAGATCACAGATCTCTTTCAATTTTCCTTGGTCTCCAGTCATTCCGAAGACACCTTCAGTGATCACCAAGATACCTCCACCGGTTTCAGCAGCGAGTTTGGTTGCTCTTTCAAGTTGCTTCTCGCAGTTTTCGATGTCATTGTGTGGGAAAACGTATCGCTTACCCATGTGCATACGCAAAGCATCAATGATACAAGCGTGGCATTCTGAATCGTATACTACTACATCCTTTCTATCCAACAAGGCATCGATTACGGACATGATTCCTTGGTATCCGTAGTTCAGCAAATAAGCCTTTTCTTTACCTACAAATTCCGCTAGCTCGTTTTCAAGCTTTTCATGCAAGGAAGTTTGTCCTGACATCATACGTGCACCCATAGGATAGGCAGCACCCCATTTTGCAGCAGCATCAGCATCAGCTTTTCGAACTTCAGGATGGTTTGCAAGTCCTAGGTAGTTGTTCAAGGACCAAGTCAAGACTTCTCTTCCCTGAAACTTCATGCGAGGAGCAATTTCTCCTTCAAGCTTTGGAAACATGTAATACCCATCTGAGAATTGTGAATGCTTCCCTAATGGGCCTAGGTTTGTTTGTAGTTTAGCAAATAAATCCAAGGTGATCTTATTTTATGTGATGATATAATTTCTCTTTTAAAAGTCGCCAAAAATACAACTTATATACCTACCACGCAAAATTTGAATCTTATTGCTGCTTTAGCCTACCTTTACTCCGATAATTTTCCGTTATTCGTTGTTTTCTGAATTTGAGACCCAATTATACTTTAGAAATATGTCGAAAATCCAAAAGCTTTTGGTTGCCAACCGAGGTGAAATAGCACTTCGAATTATGCGTTCTGCAAGAGAACTTGGAATCCAAACAGTTGCGGTGTACAGTGAAGCAGACCGATTGTCACCCCATGTTAAATATGCCGACGAGGCAGTTTGCCTTGGTCCTCCACCTTCCAATCTTTCTTATTTGCTATCGGACAAAATCATTGAAGTTTGCAAGGAACTTGGAGTCGATGCAATTCATCCCGGTTATGGGTTTTTATCAGAAAATGCCGACTTCGCAAAAAAAGTAACAGATGCCGGATTGATTTTCGTAGGTCCTTCTCCTGAATCCATTGAGGTGATGGGAAGTAAATTGGCGGCGAAACAGGCAGTTTCAAAATATGATATTCCTCTTGTGCCTGGTACGGAAGAGGCTATTTCTGATATAGCTGAAGCAAAACAAAGAGCAGCAGAAATTGGCTATCCTATTCTTATTAAAGCATCTGCCGGAGGAGGAGGAAAGGGAATGCGGATTGTTGAATCTGAGGATGATTTTGAAGAGCAAATGCAGCGAGCTGTCAGTGAAGCACAATCTGCTTTTGGAGATGGGGCTGTATTTATTGAGAAATTTATCACCTCTCCACGCCATATTGAGATTCAGGTTTTGGGTGATCAACATGGTAACACAGTTTATCTTTTTGAGCGAGAGTGCTCCATTCAGCGTCGCCACCAAAAAGTAATTGAAGAAGCTCCTTCTGCAGTTGTAAGTCCAGAGATGCGAAAAGCTATGGGTGAAGCTGCTGTAGGTGTGGCTAAAGCTTGTAATTATTATGGTGCTGGAACAGTCGAGTTTATTGTAGACGAAAATCTGAATTTTTACTTCTTGGAAATGAATACCCGACTCCAAGTGGAGCATCCTGTGACGGAGATGATTACGGGTAAAGACCTAGTAAAGGAACAGATTTGGATTGCAGAAGGAAAACCCTTGAGTTTTTCTCAGGAGGACCTTCAAATCAATGGGCATTCTTTGGAAATTCGAGTTTATGCTGAAGATCCAAAGAATAACTTTCTTCCGGATATTGGAAATCTCCAAACTTACAGACGTCCTCAAGGACCAGGTATTCGGGTAGATGATGGTTTTGAAGAAGGAATGGACATTCCTATTTATTATGATCCAATGATCGCCAAACTAATTACCCATGGCCAAAATCGTGAAGAAGCAATATCACGGATGATACGTGCCATCGATGATTATCAAATTACTGGAATTCAAACCACCTTGGATTTTTGTCGTTTTGCTTTGAAGCATGAAGCTTTCACAAGTGGGAATTTTGATACAAAATTTGTGGAGAAGTATTTTCATCCTGATTTATTGGATCAGCCCCTTACTGAAAAAGAAGAAGAGCTTATAGCAGCCTTGGCAGTTGAATTTTTTCTTCAAGAAAAAGGACAAGAAATGATGAAGGGAGCGAAGCAGGAGGTAACATCCGGTACTTCTGCTTGGAGAAAAAGGTTGAAGATAGATGGCTGAGATTTTACCGCTTCGTGCTTGGCGTTATGCTGATCATTTGAGTGAAAAAATGGAGGAGATGACAGCTCCTCTTTTTGATGTCGTTTCTTCTAAGCAGCGGGAGTTATTGTATGAAAATGCCTATAATAGCATTCACTTGTCTGTTCCAAAGGGGGAAGATCCCGCACAAACTGCACATGAAACACTAGTCCGCTGGAAGAAAGAGGGAATTATTCAACAGGATGCCTTACCTGGGATATATGTGTACTACCAATATTTTCGACTTCCGGGAGAGCATATTGAGCGATGTAGAAAAGGCTTTATCGCTCAGATTAAAGCGTATGATTGGGAAGAAAAGCAAATCCTTCGCCATGAAAATACCATTGTTTCTGCTGTAAATGATCGAGTTGAATTACTGAAGCGATCCAAAATCCAAGCTTCTCCAACCCATGGTTTGTATGATGATCCTGATTTCCACTTGGAAAAGTACATGGATGAAGCCATGAAATCTCCACTTTATGAAATTGAAGATTATCAGGGAGTAAGAGAGGTATTAGCTGTCATTCATGATGCTGATATCATTGCCGAATTCGTAGAATATATAGCTCAAAAGCAAATCATTTTGGCGGATGGTCACCATCGAATTGAAGGGAGTATTTCCTTAAAAAACGAATGGAAAGATGCTTTTCCAGAAGAAAAATGGAAAGCACATGATTATCATCTGATGTATTTAACCAATGCATCATCAGATGACCTTAAAATACTGCCTACACATCGCCTGTTTTACAATTTGACCTTGAGTCAAGAAGAGTTTTTGGAAAGATTGAAAGAATGGTTTACCGTTAAAAAATTCCCTGATGCTGAGGAAATAGGGATGTATGCCTTTCACAAATCCTGGACCTATGGTATGTTGATTGGTGAAGAAAGTTATTTTTTGGAATTGAAACCTGAAAAATTTTCATCTATTCAATCTGAATTGCCAGAGGTGGTTCGCAAACTTGATTTATCAGTCCTTCATGAAGTGGTGTTTCACTCGGTTTTGGGCTTAAGTAGGGAAGAGCAGCGCCAATCTTCCCAAATCAGCTATGAACGGAATTTTTCTCGCTGTCTACGGGAAGTACGTTCAGGAGCTGCAAGTTTTGCAATTATTACCCGAGAATTAGAAATGTCTCAAGTATTGGAAGTTTGTCGTTCTGGAGAGTTGATGCCCCAAAAATCTACGTACTTTTATCCAAAGACCTTGAGCGGGTTGCTATTTGCGAGTATTGATCAAAAAGAATTTGAATTCCCTTATGACGCGTTTTTTAGAAAACATCAAGGATAAAAAAATCATTTTAGCTTCTAATTCTCCTAGGAGACAGGAATTGCTGCGGGGTTTGGAAATTGATTTTGAGATCAGGACCAATCCTGTAGATGAAACAATCCCGTCTGATATTCCTGCTGAATATGTGGCAGCATATCTATCCAAATTGAAAGCGGAATCTTTTCCGGATGAACTATTGGAAAATGAGATTTTGATTACTTCGGATACGGTGGTTATTGAAAATGGACATGTTTTGGGAAAACCAAATTCAGAAAAGGAAGCCTTTGATATGCTAAAAAGCCTTTCCGGATCAACCCACACTGTGATGACTGCTGTGACAATTACGGACCGCTTGAAGCGAATAACTTTGGAGGATGAAACCAAAGTGACTTTTAAATTCTTGGAAGAGGAAGAAATCTGGCATTATATCAAGGAATACCAACCTTTTGATAAGGCCGGTGCTTATGGCATTCAAGAATGGGTAGGTTTTATTGGTGTTAGCAAATTAGAGGGATCCTATTTCAATGTGATGGGATTTCCGCTTCACTTGGTTTATGAGCAGTTGAAAAAATGGTAAGGTGTTTTTAGTAAAATATTACCGGAGAACTTGCTCCAAACTTACCCGTAAAATCTGCCCCATATTGGTGCAGGTCATGAATTTCTGGTTTTTGTAATGTCTTGCCAACTCTTTCCTTAGATTAAAAACATTTTCCGAAGGAGCTATCTCATCCTGTTCCATAGCTTTTAGAATTCCCTCAATTTCATGTTGTGAGGATTTGAGGCGAAATGCAATTAAGGCACGTTCTTCTTTTTGATATTGTCGCATTGATTCAGGGGTGATGTATTTCATCCCCAGTTCGATCAGTGCATTGTTTTCTTTGAAATATTGAGGAAGGTATATGGATTTTTTTCCCTCGTAAGATTGCTGATCAAAATCTATCGCTCGAATTCGATAATGCGTTTCCTCGAAATCAGGCGTTACATCAATCACGAAATTGGCCGAATGCATATCACCCAAAAGCCGAACAAAACACCGCTCATTGAATTTGACAAACTCTTTGGCTAATCGAATGGGGTTGAGGTTTTGGTCATTGATATAGAGCTGCATGAACTTGTCCCCAGGAATTCCAGCAATATGTTCTTCAATTAAGGTGTTTTTGTGGACCAAATAGCTAATTCTATTAGGAGAGAGGAGATGCTCCAATTCCAAACCATAAACCCGAGAAGCGTCTGCATTCTTAATGTAGAAATAATCGAAGTTGTCATTAATTCGATTTACAATTCGGATTCGAAAAGGTTGTGTATTTCCATAAATGCAGAGATCGATTCGGTCTACATAGAGGTGTTCCATAACAGAAGAATCCCCTCCAGCCTTTAAAATAGCATAGATACGCTTGACGCTTTGATGGATTTCTTCCCGGTCATTTTGCTCATAAAAAACAGTTTCCCAGAGCGTGTCATGATCCTTGGAGTCATAAAGCGCGATGGAGTCTTTGTAGCGAAGGAGTTCTTCGTAATGGATAGGAATATTGACTTCCCGCCCATATTTTTCAAGATGAGCCCTTAATCCATCACTGATGGGATAAACCTGCTTCTTTTTACTAATCAGAGCCATGTTCTATAAAATCTACATGTTGACTCTTTTTGAGATTTCTATCAAAAATAAATGGGCCAAAAGGTAGTACCGATGCTATAAGTGCGAACAGTGTTCTTCCAAATTCCCATTTCAATTTGGAAGCTGTTGGGAAAACGGAATAAATGTAAATGATAAACAGGATTCCATGAGCCCAACCTACAACAGTGACCGCCTGAGGGATATCGTAGATATATTTTAGTGGCATGGCGATGAAAAGTAAAACCAAAAAGGAAACTCCTTCTATTAGGCTAATCCATTTAAATCTTCTTGCCCAGCGAATTTGTTCTGAATTCATGTTTATGAAATATTAAATAGGGTTTTAAGCGTTTCCCAAAGTTTCTTTTTCAAGGCTCTATCCATGCTGATTTGAGTCAATGAATCAGCAAAAAGATATTCTGTTTCTTCTTCGGTTTTGATTTGGTAATTATGGATAGGCAAGGCATTAATAGGGTGTGAGATTCTACCAAATTTAATCACTTTGTGAGCATTGATAGCTTGAAAATCTTCTAGAGTCTTTCCTTCCATTTCCTTGCTACTCAATAAGCCTATGTCATTCATGGACTGATTTACCGCGGTGATTATCTTAGAAAGCATGTCCATAATTTCATCACTGAGTACTTCTTCTTCATGGAGAATCAGAATACCTTTTTCAAATCCACCTCTAATGACGGGGGGTGAAGGTTCTGCGACTTCCTGTGTAATGCTTTCCTCTGCTTCAATTTCATCTTTTGAATCCTCGAATTGGTCTGGATTCTCCTGTATGATTTCAGCTGAAATTTTCTGACTTTTAGGCTTCTCCAAAATCAGATCAACTTCTTCACCTAGAAGATAAAGTTCCTCATGAAGAAATAATTTTAAGGAATTAAGAGAGTCTTTTTCCATACTGGAAAATTGCCGAAAAATTGCTCTTTGGCCAAAAAAAGAGGAGACTTTGTGAGTCTCCTTTAACAATTTATTGAGGCATGTCCATATTGAAAATGGACTTGAGTTCTACTGCTTCTTCTGGCTTCATTCGTTTTGCCAAAACCAATCGAAGTTGTCTTCTTCTAAGAGCTCCTTCAAATAATTCGATTTCCTCTTTGGTTTCGGGTACTACTTCTGGTACCTCTATTGGTTTTCCATTTTGGTCTACCGCCACAAAAGTGAAAAATGCTCGGTGTGTAGTTGTTTTTTTACTTGCGGGGATATCTTCGGCTGTGACTTCAATAAAAACCTCCATGGAGGAGTTGAAAGCTCGGGTAACTTTCGCTTCCAGAGTCACTACATTTCCTAGAGCAATTGGCTGTTTGAAAGATATACTATCGGCAGATGCTGTTACCACAATCCGATTGGAATGCTTTTGGGCAGCAATAGCAGCCACGACATCCATCCAATGCATCAATCGTCCTCCCATGAGGTTGTTTAAGGTATTGGTGTCATTGGGTAGCACCATTTCAGTCATGGTGGTTGCCGACTCTTTTGCAAATTTCTTTTTAGCCATATTTTTACTGATTTAACGCAAAAATAAAAATATTATTTCAATTTAGATTAAAACTGTCAACTGAATCAGAATTTTATTCTAAACCATCTTTTATGGATTTAAAGCTTTTCTATCTCCAACCTTCTTTTCCTAAAAGTGGTACGAAAGCAAAATTGTCAAATTCTTCTGTACTATACGAACAATTGGCCTTTTTGGTGATTTTCAGCATTTTTTGGGTTGTACGATCGCCTACTGGGATGACTAAAATCCCGCCTGTTTTAAGTTGTTTGATTAAAGATTCAGGAACAACGGGAGCACCTGCAGTAACCAAAATCCGATCATAGGGTCCATATTTAGGAAGACCTTGGGATCCATCTCCATAAAAGAGGTGAAGGTCATGGATTCCCATTCTAGCCAAGAATTTTTTGGTTCCTTCAAATAGTTTTTGCTGGTACTCTATGGTATAAACCTCGCCACCCAATAAGTGTAAAATCGTCGCCTGATATCCTGAACCTGTGCCGATTTCAAGGATTTTATTCCCTGGTTTTACATCCAATAATTCGCTTTGAAAAGCGACGGTATAGGGCTGTGAAATGGTTTGTCCTTCACCAATAGGGAAGGCTTTATCTTCATAGGCATGGGAGACTAAAGCTGAATCGAAGAAAAAATGTCTAGGCAGAGTATTGATGGCATGCAGGACTTTTTCATCCTTGATTCCTTTTTGTCTTAATTCAGCTACAAGGGCTCTTCGCTTTCCTTTATGTAAATAGGTGTCTTCTAGCTTTAGAAGTGGCATGTTTTGTATTAATTTCGACCGAAGATAAGTGATTATTTTGCTTATTTGGAAACCCTTCATTGGGAAAATCACTTACTAATTGAGCCTCAATTCATAATAAGAAAGTCCATGTTTACAGGAATAATCGAGCGTTTTGGAATTGTAACAGAAATCATTCGAGAAGGAAGTAATGTTCATTTTATTTTGGAGTCAAACCTAGCTCTAGAATTAAAGGTTGATCAATCGCTTGCCCATGACGGAGTTTGTCTCACTGTGGTGAAAACAGATGCAGACAGCTATCAGGTGACAGCTGTAGATGAGACTTTAAAAAAGACCAATTTATCAACATGGGTGCCGGGTAAGAAAGTTAACCTAGAACGCTGCATGCCCGCCAATGGTCGATTTGATGGGCATATTGTACAAGGCCATGTTGATCAAGTAGCTACTGTTAAGGCTATTTCAGATCAGAATGGATCTTGGGTTTTTGATTTTGAATATGATGCTGATCAGGGAAATGTAACCGTTGAAAAAGGATCGATTACGGTTAACGGAACAAGCCTCACTTGTTTCAATTCAAGACCGGGTGGTTTTTCAGTGGCTATTATTCCCTACACCTATGAGCATACCAATTTTCATCAGCTTCAGGTAGGGGATAAGGTGAATTTGGAGTTTGATATTATTGGTAAATATATCAAACGCATCCTCCAAGGGTATGGTGATTAATTTATTCTTAAGATTCTGATAATATGTATTTAAGAATAGATTACTTCATGCTTAGATTCTGTTCTTTCGAATCTTTTACTAGTCTAAATCCAACATTAGAAGTTCCTGAGTCATAGGCATGACCTTGTCTTGCCGAAGGTCTATAATTTACACAGTAGTTTTCTGCGCACAAGAAGGACCCGCCTTTAATTACCCGCTCCATAGCATAAGGGTTATCAGGATTATAGCAAGGGTTCATTCCAGCATCCAACTTCGGCGCTTGGCCTGCTATTCTTGCAAACTTCAAGGCATCATACCAATCGCTGGTGAGTTCCCAAACATTTCCGATCATGTCATACAGCCCAAAGCTATTTGGGGCAAAGGTTTTCACTGGGGATGTACCTATAAATCCATCTTTCCCAGTATTTTCATTGGGGAAGGTTCCTTGGAAAGTATTCGCTAAAAATTGACCATTTGGTGTCAATTCATCACCCCAGGCAAATCTTTTTCCGTTCATTCCTCCACGTGCTGCAAATTCCCATTCAATTTCAGTAGGCAATCGCTTTCCAGCCCATTTGGCATATGCCTCTGCATCTTCATAAGCAATATGTACAACGGGATGATTTTCTCTTCCTTTCAAATCACTATTCGGTCCTTCTGGATGTTTCCAACTTGCACCATCAACCCATTTCCACCATAGGGAAATATCCTGAAGAGGTACAGCATACGGAGGAGGTGAAAATACCATAGATCCTGGAACTAGGATAGAATCATCTGGTTTAGGAGTGCCTGGAGGTAATTGCTTCTTTAATTCTTCCCAATCTGGTTTTCTTTCAGCAACGGTAACATAGCCAGTTGCCTCTACAAACTCAGCGAATTCACGATTAGTAACTTCATGTATATCCATCCAAAACCCATCTACGCTAAGGTTGACAGCAGGTCTTTCTGCAGCGTAAGCATTTACCTCATCAGTACCCATGATAAATTCCCCTCCGGGAATCCATACCATGTCTTTAGGAGCTTCTTCTTTGGGTTTATTTTGGTTCGAAATCGTGAATTCCTCGGGTTGTTTTTCAGAAGTAGGAGTTTTCTCCGAACAGGCGAATCCCGTAAAAATCAATAACGGCGTTAAGTATTGTAGTAATCTTGGTTTATTCATTTTTTCTCTAAAAAGACTTTATGGCAATGTACTGAATCTGAAAGAAAAATGCAGATTGTATTAATAGTGCTTTTGTATAAAGTGGTAGAAACTTGATCAAATTCAATCACTTTTCACAAAACAAAAAAGCGGCATTAAGCCGCTTTGATTAACTAAAGATAGGATTTTTATTCTCCTTGACCTCCTGCGTCAGCATGCGCTGCTGCATTTAGCTTGCCAAGTTCTTGGTCTATAGTCCAAAGTCCAATTCCTTCTTCACCAATAATATCAAATAGCTCAAGCGCTCTTCGAGACATGGTCTCTTCCTCTCGCTGCTCGGTAACATACCATTGCATAAAGCTGAAGGTCGCGAAGTCTTTCACAGAAAATGCGTGGTCTACAATATGATTAATGGATTTGGTCACCTGAATCTCATGCTCCAAAATCAATTCAAATACCTCTCTAAGGGAATTGAAATTATGTCGGATACCTGTGATCTCTGGTTGAATCGCATGTCCTCCTGCTTCATTTACATAATGAAACAACTTCATCATGTGCATGCGCTCTTCATCTGCATGGGTGTATAGGTAATTTGCTGCATTCTCATAGCCCATCTTGTGACACCATGAGGCCATGGAAAGATAATAAGCAGAGCTTTTACCCTCCATTTCGATTTGCTTGTTCAACAACTGTTCTGTATCAGTCAATAATGACCGTTGTAAGGTGACTATTTCTCTTTCTTTCATAACTATCTTATTTATACACCAAATAAACCAATTCTAGTGAAACAAGTTTCATAGAGCTCCTTTCACGACTAAATTTAGAATTGATTTAATTAAGTCTATCTAGTTAGTGGAGATGGGAAAACAGCCAGGCTTTCTCCTCCCAATTCAGATACGGATTGTACTGCAAAGAAGTAATTGTCTTTAGAGTAAGGAAGAGAAATCTCTGTTTCGGTGGTGAAAAATTTCTTTTCCCACATTGGAGAACTTGTCTCTCGCATCAATACATAGTAGCCTTTCACTTTTCCCGTTTTTGGAGCTTGCCAAACTAATTTTGAGAAATTGCTCAATCCTCTTACATCGATCCGAACTTCTTCAGGTATTCCTGCAGAAAGCGCCAAATTAGCTAGAGAGGAGAGGTTTACTGCAGAGATTTTGCGCAGGTATTCAAAATCCATGAATTCTGGGAGATCTCCATATTGAATTCCATCTTCTACCCGAACATTTTCGTGCTGATAGTAGAAGTTTTCATTCATTTCTGACATTCGAACAGCGGTAAACCCATTTCTAGCGAAAGCAGTTTGGTCTCCACCTCTCAAAAACCGATCAGGTCTGTAAATCAATTTTACCTCCATCTGATCAACATATCGCTCCCCAGTTTCCTTAATGTATCGCGCCAATTGTCTGGAAGGACTATCATTATCCGAACCGCTATATCTCCGGATTGCCGCCATTCTTTCGGTTTCTGCTACTGGAATGGTTTCAGAGAAAATGCGCATTTTCAAATTGTCCTTGATCAATGTACCTGAAGATTCGCTGTTTCCTACAATGTCGTTGTTAAGAACCGCAATCAGGTTTTTTCCTTCTTCCTTGATTTTGTCAGATAAATAAGTTGCGCCTTTAAGTCCTTGCTCTTCGCCTGTAAAGGCTACAAAAATGATGGTTGCCGGAAATTCACGAGAAGCCATTACTCGGGCTAATTCAATAACCAAGGCAGTTCCACTTCCGTCGTCATTGGCACCCGGAGCTGGGTTATCTGCATCCATAACGTCTTTATTTCGGGAATCCATATGACCAGAAACGATAAAAATCCGGTCATCATTAGGATCGGTTCCTTTTAAAGTTGCCATGACATTGGCAGCTGGAGAATCCTCCTGAATCCGTCTTCCATCAGCTGGGATGGTAAATTCATCAATGATTGCTGTCATACGACCTCCCGATTGAGTGGCGAATGACTCAAATTTTCCTAGAACCCATGCCTGTGCTGCTAGCATCCCATTTTCTGCATCACGATTCAGCGTGTGTCTTGAATTGAATGAGGCGAGTTTTCGAACGTAGGCTTCAAGCGAATCAGCTGATACCTCTTGAACCATTCCGCTAATAAATGGATCCCGGTTAACAAGTGTTTGGGCACCAACTTGAAGTGTACTGAAAATAAAAAAGGTGAATAAAATTTTTCTCATTGTAAGGTTGGTTTTATACTAAACCCTAAATTTATCTACTGAGACAGAAAGTTTAGCTCTTTTTACATGGATAACTTCAATTTGCCTAAGAAAGGCGATTACCCTGCTTATTATGACCATTATCTGAGCCTATTGGATGAGTCAGATTATTGTCAGCTGATTCAGAATCAAATTGCTGATTTGGAAAAATTGTTTTCTTCAAAACCGGATCAATGGTTTAATACTCCTTACGAAGTAGGGAAGTGGACCCCAAAGGAGGTTCTGGGACATGTGATCGATACTGAGCGGATTATGACTTTCAGAGGTCTTTGTTTTGCAAGAGGGGAACGATCTTCTTTACCGGGATTTGACCAAGACCCATATGTGCTTCATGCTCGTTTTGGACAAGTTCCTGAAAAATTGCTCTTTGAGGATTTTGTTGCGCAGCGAAAAGCTTTAGTCACCTTGATACACACGCTTTCTGAAGACATGTTGGATTTTGTAGGTGAAGCTAATGGAAGTCCTATAACACCCAGAGCATTGTTTTGGATAATACCCGGTCATTTTATTCACCATCTGAATATTCTTAAAAATCGATATTGACATGAAATTGACACTTGGAGTTGTAGATGCTTTTACTTCTAAGCCTTTTTCAGGGAATCCGGCGGCTGTTTGTCTTTTGGAAAAAGAAATCTCTCCTGAATTAATGCAGCAAATTGCGATGGAGATGAACCTGAGCGAAACGGCATTTGTTCAGAAAACAAATCAAGTAGGACATTATAACTTAAGATGGTTTACTCCAACCTTGGAAATCGACCTTTGTGGCCATGCAACTTTGGCTTCCAGTCGCTGGATGTTATACAAAGGTTGGGCTACTGAATCAGATTCCATTCATTTTCATACTAGAAGCGGAGAGTTGATTGTTCGATCAACTGATTCAAAGCTTGAAATGAATTTCCCGCTTATTCCAACTTATGAGGATCAGCATCCTTTCTATCCCAATTCGCTATTTGGTAAAAAGATTGTAAAGGCCGCCAGGTTGAATAAAAACTGGATTTTTCAATTAGAAAATGAAGATGCTGTCCGAAGCCTTGTTCCTGATTTTATGGAAATTGCCAAGCATAGCGAAGAAGGTTTTATAATTACGGCGGAAGGAGAGAAATACGATATTGTTTCCAGGTTTTTTGGGCCAAATGTCGGAGTTCCAGAGGATCCTGTGACTGGATTTGCTCATTGTGCCTTGATGGATTTTTGGTATCAGGAGCTGGGGAAAATGAAATTACATGCATTTCAGGCTAGCCGAAGAGGGGGTGAATTATGGTTGGAAAAGCATGATGATCGTGTTCTCCTTCAAGGCGAAGCTATTGTAGTTTATCAAGCAGAAATGAAATTAGAATTATGAGCGATGAAGTAGTCAAAAGGCGTCCGGTTTCCATGTCGAGGTATTTTAGGCATTTCACGAACTATTGGTTGACAGATGCCAGTTTCGGTATTTTGCTTCTGATTTTACTTTTTACCGTTTTCGTACTTCCTATTTTGATTGAATATGGGCATGTCCATATGCTTTTTGTCAATACCGTTTTCCTATTTCTGTTTTTTACTGGGATTTGGTCATCTAAAAATCAAGTATTTGTTTTCATTACAAGCGGATTATTCTTTACGCAGCTAGGCTTAAGAATTTTACGATTCAGTGATATTCCCATCGAATTCTACCTTTTGGAGCGGATTGTGGGTATCATGAATATGATGGTTTTTATTTTGCTCAATTTCCGACTCTTATTTCGGGATCGGGAAATTAACTTTTACCGGGTTGTTGGCGCAATTAATGTCTATTTAAGTGTGGCGATTTTAGGTGCTTTTGTCTTTGAAATTATACACCTGACCATAGGAAACAGTATTCAAGGAATCGATAGGGAACTGGTGGGATTGGATGAAGACTTCGCCGAATATATTTATTTCAGCATGGTTTCCTTGACTACAGTTGGCTTTGGGGATTTATACCCAATTAATATTCTATCTAAAATGCTTTCTGTGTTTTTATCCACGATTGGAATCTTGTATCCGGCTGTTGTCATTGCCAAATTGGTTGGTGAATCCCGTCGCTAATTCCACTGGTGTAAATTCAACTGATATTGAGCTTTGCTTCGATTATTTTCCCAAAAAAATCAAAATCACTATGAGAAAAACTAAGCTGATTCTTTTCCTGACATTCCTTATTCAAATAGGATGGGCTCAGGAAACAAGAAAACTTCCTGTTGAAACAAAAGTCGAAAAAACAGCGGAAGTAACGATCAAAGGTAAGCGAGTGCCTTATCGTTCTGTAGCTGGTACTCAGCCCGTATGGGATGAAAATGGCGACCCGATTGCTTCGCTTTTTTATACCTACTATGAGCGAACTGACATCAGTGATAAATCCAAAAGACCTTTGGTTATTTCCTTTAATGGTGGCCCAGGTTCTGCTTCTATTTGGATGCATTTGGCTTACACTGGCCCAGTTCTATTGAAAATTGACGATGAAGGCTATCCTGTACAACCTTATGGTACGAAAAGCAACCCGCATTCTATTTTGGATGTGGCTGATATCGTTTATGTTGACCCTGTCAACACAGGCTATTCTCGAATCATCAATGAGGAAACTCCTCGTTCTAAATTCTTTGGTATCAATTCAGATATCGCCTATTTGGCGGATTGGGTAAATACTTTTGTTACCCGTCAAAATCGGTGGGCCTCTCCAAAATATCTAATAGGAGAAAGCTATGGTACTACCCGAGTAGCTGGTTTGGTTTCTCGTCTTCAAAATTCACATTGGATGTATTTCAACGGTGTGATTTTGGTTTCTCCAACAGATATGGGAATAGACAGAGGTGGTCCTGTAAAAATGGCAAACTATTTCCCGTATTACGCAGCTACAGCTTGGTATCATGGCCAACTTCCGGCTGATCTCCAAAGTAAGGATTTGGATGACATCATTCCTGAAGTTGAAAAGTTTGCAGTGGAGGAAGCTTTGCCGGCAATGGTAAAAGGTGGAAGTCTTTCTGCTGCTGAAAAGGATGCCATGGCAACAAAAATGGCTCGTTACTCTGGATTGGATAAAGAAGTGTTCCTTCAAAATAACCTTATGGTAGGAACCAGTCTTTTCTGGAAAGAGCTCTTAAGAGATGAAGGAATGACGGTTGGTCGATTGGATAGCCGATATAAAGGTTTTGATCGGGCTGAAGGAGGGGAGCGCTATGATTTTGACCCTGCCTTAACTAGTTGGAATCATGCCTTTGCCCCAGCATTTAATCTTTATGCGAAAAATGTGTTGGGCTTTGAAACTGACCTAACCTACAATCTTTTTGGCCCGGTACATCCTTGGGATCGTTCTAATGAAACCACAGGATATGATTTAGGTCAAGCCATGCGTCAAAATCCATATTTGCATCTGATGGTTCAGTCAGGATACTTCGATGGGGGAACGGATTTCTTCAATGCGAAGTATAGCATGTGGCATATCGATCCCAATGGGAAATTGGCAGATCGAATGAGTTTTAAAGGCTATCGATCTGGTCACATGATGTATTTGAGAACGGAGGATTTGGAAACAGCCAATGAAGATATCCGTCAGTTTATTCAAAAATCCATGGTTGGAGAAGGTGTTCCAGCCAAGTATGAATAAAGTATTTTAAGCCCGGGTTGATTAACTCGGGCTTTTTTCTTGAGTCTATAATTGGGTCATTTTTTTGAAATCCTCGAAATTTTCAATCGGTTCGCGACTTCCCAAGGATTCCCCAATAAGTCGAAATATATCCGATAAATTCTTTCCACTTTGTCTCAAATATTGAATAGAAGAGGCACCTTCAGATTTGGATAATTTTTTACCCTTTGGACCTTTTAGTAAAGGGTGATGTAAAAATGATGTATTTTTAAAAGTTTGATAATCAAGTGAATTAGATAAAAAATCTTGAGCTATACTTGAACTATATAAATCCTTGCCTCTCACAATCAGATCTACTCCAAAATACATATCATCAACCAAAGAAGTTAATTGATAGGCAGGCATTTCGTCTTTTTTCCGAACCACAAAAAAAGCTACATCCTGAGGAATTACTTCCTCTGTCTTCTTTCCAGCTATATCTAAAATACTTACTAGATCCTCTTGCAAAGTATTGATTCTCCAAGCAGTTTCTTTGCGGGTCTTTGGAATATTTCGATCCAAACAATGACCTAAATAATAGCCTGAAGAATCCATTTGAGTGATCTTTTTTCGAGAACAGGTACAAGCAAAAAGCATCCTTTTTTCCCAAAGCTTATCCAATACTTCCCTGTACAAATCCAATCGGTTGAGCTGTGTCCAATTAACCAAAAAATCCTCAGGACTTTTGGGTCCTATATCGTAAGGTATTTCTAAAAATTCCAAGGTTTCGAAAATGTCGATCAAATACTCCATTCTGAATCGTTCTCTATCCAAATCATCGATTCGAAGTAGAATTTTTGCCCCAGATTTTTCTGCCAATGTTTTCGTCAAAAGGAATGAATAGGCATTTCCAAGATGAAGAAAACCACTAGGCGTTGGGGCGATTCGAGTTAACTTGAAATTCATAAGACGAAATTAATTACATTGAAAGGAAAAATGCGCTATTTATTTCTCCTTTCCTTCTTTGTGTTTTTTGCATGTCAGTCTTCGGAAAAGAATTCAGGACCTGGCTTAGAATTAATTCAGCGCTCAATTGCTTTTCATGATCCCGAAGGAAATTGGAAAAACTTTAAGGGGACGCTGGAAATTCATGACAGTTTGCCTCCAGGAAGGAATTCTAGGAGCTATCAGGTAAGCTTTGATAATACTCAGTCAAAAATGGAATACCTGAAAAATGATCTTCATTTTCAGGTTTGGAATGATTCCGTTACTGTTTTGAATGGTGAGGTAGAGCAGGATAGGGCATTGATGCTTAGAAATTATTATACCTATTTGTGGGGTTTACCAATGAAATTGCTTGATAAAGGAACAGATTTTAGTTCCGAACCTAGAAAGGGATTTTTAAACGGAGCCGAATATTGGGTAGTGGAGGTTCCATATGAAAAGGATACCTGGTATTTTTATTTAGATCCAACTACTTATGAATTAAAGGCTTATAAGTTTTATCAGGATCTAGAAGCTAAAAAAGGAGAGATAATCTATCTCGATGGTTTAGTGGAAGTATCAGGTATGAAAATTCCTCAAAATCGAAGTTGGTATAGAACAGAAGTGGATGAGTTTTTAGGGACTGATCGTTTGGTTGATGCTTATCCCAATGATTAAGTTCTTTTAACTGCAAATATTTCTTGTATGAGTTTGTGAAAGGTACTTTTGAATGTGAGTAAGTGCCTTTTCATATTCATTTTTGTCATCCTTACAATTCCTTCCTTTGGACAGGCGATTTATTCAGGAAATGTCCTGGATAGTCAGGATAAAGGCTTTTTGGAAGGGGTGATTGTTTCATCAATCCAAAATCAAACTCAGGTTGAAACGAATATCCGTGGCTATTTTTCTATTCAGTCATTTCCGGGAGATACTTTATTGATTTCCTTTCCTGGTTTTATCAGTCAGAAAGTTGTTTTGGGTGCTGATCGGTTTTTGATGATTGAACTTCAGGATGAGGCAAGATTTCTACCAGAGTTCGAGGTTCAAGGAAATGCTTATTCCTACCGATTAAAAGATGGGAGGTTAGTGCTTAAAGATGAAAATGAACTTATTCCCCCATCTAGGAAAGGAGAAGTGATAGCAGGTACGCTTTCAAATGATGATGGTACGGGAGGTGTTGCGGTAAGTGGAGTGATTTCTTACTTCACAAAAAAAGCCAGATTAGCTAGGGAATATGAAAAGAAGAAGGAATGGCATGCACGCAGAGCTGGATATTATCAAGTTATTGAATCTGATTCAATTCGAGCCGAACTGATGCAAAAGCATGCGTTGTCTTTGCAGCAATGGGATGAATTAGTCATTCGATTTAATCAATTTCATCTTGCACATGAATTTCTAGATTGGCCTGAAGCCAAGGTTCAAAAAAGTTTGGAAGAGTTCATTGAAATTGAAACGCAGTTTTTGAATTAGGCTTTTCGCTTGAAAGACCAAGTGACATAGAACCGAGCCACCATTTCTCCATTTTGATTCATTCCCGTAGAAATCATGGTCAATTGAGCGGTATCATTAACTTCTAGAGAATCAATCAGAGAAAATAATTCACTTCCCTGTTCGCAAGTAAAAGAGATTTTTTGGTCAGCTTTTTTGTGATATTCTGCTCGGAAATCCACGACAAGCATGCTGAATTTTCCTTTTCCTGCTAGCGCTAATTGGCACAAAGCTCCTGTGCTCAACTCAGCTGCTCCTGCTAAGGCTGCAAAATAGATTGACCGAAAAGGATTTTGGGATCTCCAGAAATAAGGAATCGTCACTTGGCATTTTTCGGCATTCAATTGCTTGACTCTTAATCTCCAAAAAACAGCAGAAGGGAGTTTTGCCAGCATCGCAAACCAAAAAATAAATGGATTGGACATTTTTCGCTGATAATCCAATGCTTGTGCATTAAGTTGAATTTCATTCTTGGTGATATTCATATGCTAAAATTTTTCTGAATTTAATAAAATTTGAAAGCCAAGATGAATCTTGGTACCTTTCTTGAATTCCAGTTTTCAAAATTTAAAAGAGTAATGAAAAAGGTTTTTTCACTATTACTGATCGGTTTACTATGCTATGCCTGTGCTACTGTTCCCTTGACGGGAAGGAAACAATTGGCAATGGTTTCTAGCGAAGAGATTCAGCCTTTGGTTAACGAGCAATATGAAAAGGTAAAGAAGGAATCCAAGCTATTGACCAATACTACAGATGGGCAAAAAGTTGTTCAAGTTGGAAAGCGAATTTCTCAAGCTGTGGAAGCTTATCTCATTGAATCTGGATACTCGGATTTAGTTGAGAGTTTTGATTGGGAGTTTAACCTGATCGAATCAGATCAGGTAAATGCTTGGTGTATGCCTGGTGGTAAAGTTGCCTTTTACACCGGTATCATGCCAATTTGCCAAGATGAGAATGGAATTGCTGTGGTAATGGGGCATGAAGTTGCACACGCTGTAGCATCGCATTCTAGAGAGCGTATGTCAAAGGCTTTGGTACAACAATTTGGTATGTCAGTGATTTCTACTGCTATTGGTCAAAATCCTACACTTACACAGCAAATTTTTTATCAATCTGTTGGAATAGGAAGCGAAATTGGAATGCTGGCTTTTTCAAGGCAGCATGAATTGGAAGCTGATGAATTAGGATTGATTTTTATGGCCCTGGCGGGCTATGACCCGCGAGTTGCGCCAGAGTTTTGGGAGCGTATGTCACAAGGAGGCGGAGAAGCTCCACCTGAATTTCTTTCTACTCACCCGGGACCTGACAGACGAATTGAACGCCTGAATGAAAATATGCCTAAAGCGATGGAGTATTATCAGGCAAGTCAAACAGGGAATAATTAAAAAACTAAAACCGAATCAGGTCAATGATTCGGTTTTTTTATTCTTCTAATTTAAATTTTATCTGTTGGCGAACCCTCGAAGCTTGATTTGGGTAAGCTTTCGCTTGGTGTCCAAAGGAAAGTCTCCCCGCATCATCCAATCATAGTATCCGGGCTCTTCCTTCAATACCTGTTCGATGGTTTTTCCTTTATGCTTTCCAAAATTGAAAACTTCGATTCCTGCAGAATTGAAGACAAATCGGCCTGCTAAATCCACCATTTTCTCATTTACCAGATCATGGAGCTTTTTCATGTCATTTTCAAAAATCCCCAGTTTATTACCTTGAAGGTCTTCTACTTCTTCTCCTTGATAGCGCTTGACCTGCGCCTCAAAAACTTCCACTGTGGCTAAAGTATCTGCTTCTGCGCTATGGGCATTTTCTAATTTTTTGCCGCAGTAAAATTTATAAGCGGCAGAGAGATTTCTCTTTTCCATCAAATGAAAAATCTTCTGTGCGTCCAAGAGATTTCGCTTATCTAAATCAAAGTCAATCCCGCTTCGAAGAAATTCCTCGACGAGTAGGGGAATGTCGTATTTCAGGACATTGAATCCAGCCAAATCAGAGCTCCCAATGAATTGGTGAACATCCTTGGCGATGTCTTTGAAATAGGGCTTATCCTTCACATCCTTATCATAAATTCCATGGATAAGCGAAGATTCCAGAGGGATTGGAATGGTGGGATGGACCATTTGCGTGTAAACTTTCCGTGATCCATCTGGGAAAAGTTTTACTAGGGAAATTTCGACAATTCGATCTGTTCCGATGTTCGTTCCGGTAGCTTCTAGGTCAAAAAATACAATTGGGTTTTTTAGCTCTAAGGTCATTTTATTTGAATTTTTCCTGAATGGTTTGGAGATCCATGTTGTCATAGTTTCCAGAACTCATCAACAGGAGGTTGCAATTTGAATAATCTTTTTCCATTAAATATTGATGTAGCTTTTTACTGTCTGTAAACAGCTTTAAATCTGATCGATTAAACCCCTTTCTGAGAGTTTCTTCGTCCATCAATTCCAATTTTTTCAATGCCGCAGCATGAGGGTTCATGTAAATAATGGCCTCATCGGCAGCATTCATGGTATTTGCATAATTAGGCAGAAAATCTTTATTCAGCGAAGAATAGGTGTGTAATTCTTGCACTGCGATCAATTTTCTTTCTGGAAACTGTTTTTTAACAGCCTCTGTCGTAGCTTGTAATTTAGAAGGAGCATGGGCAAAATCACGGTAAAGATCCCCATCATTTTTTGAGGCCAACTTTTCTAAACGTTTGGCTGCTCCTTTGAAAGACTGAATTGATTGATAGAATTGAATCTCGGTCAAACCTAGCTGAACACAAACTTTTAAAGCTCCGCTTAAGTTCTGAAGATTGTGATCCCCAAATAGTTGTATGGGAATTTCGCCTTTCTCTGTTTCTAGGAAAGTTTGCCCATTAGCGATCCTTGCTGGTAATTTATGATAGGGAATTTTCTTCCCGGAAATTGATACTTTTTCTGCGATTTCTTTGACTAAGGCATCTTCTTCACAATAAATGAGGGAACCATTAGCAGGAGTCATTTCCATTAGATCTTTGAAGAGGCTTTTGTAGACTTCAAAATCAGGAAACACATTGAAATGATCCCAAGCGATGCCAGAAACCAACGCAATGTCGTGATGGTAATGAATAAACTTTGGTCTTCTATCCAACGGTGAGGTGAGATATTCATCTCCCTCAATGACAATGATCGGTGCATCGGAAAGCCCCACCATTAAATCAAAACCCTCAATTTGAGCACCCACGAGGTAATCAAAGTCAATTCTTTGATCCTTGAGTACATGTAAAATCATGGAAGTGATAGAGGTTTTCCCATGCGAACCTGCGATCACTACCCGCTTTTTGTCTTTGCTTTGATTGTAAATGAACTCTGGGAAAGAATAAATCGGAATACCGAGTTCTTTGGCTTTTTGGAGTTCGGGATTATCAATCCGAGCATGCATCCCTAAAATGATTCCGTCCAAGCCAGAATGGATTTTTTCAGGAAACCATCCATATTTTTCAGGAAGTATTCCTGCTTTTTCCAGTCTGCTTCGTGATGGTTCATAGATTTCATCATCCGAACCTGTAACCCGATAGCCTTTTTTGACAAGTGCCAGCGCCAAATTGTGCATGATAGCACCACCGATCGCAATAAAGTGGAAGCTTTTCATAAAGGGTGTTTTAGTTTTCGACATAAAATTAAATCTTTGCCAAAGCTTATGGTAACTGCATAAGGATTATTTTCAACGTTTTTAAAAGCCCTTTATTTATGGAAGACCGATATGCCTATTTGATGCTTTCCTTGCTTTATATGGTGGCATGGGGCATAGTTTATTGGAAAAGCCCTTGGAAAAGAGGAATGGTCAAAGTTGGCGCTGTGGGTGGAATCATGGGGGTGATTGCCGAAGTTTGGTATTTTAGAGATTATTGGAGGCCGCCTACCTTGTTTGGAGAAGCTGTAGCTGGAATTGAGGATTACATCATAGGCTTTGCGTTGTTCGGGGTAGGAGGCTATATACATTCAGCATTTACCAAATTGGAGATAGACTATGATAAACAAACACCCGCTAAAAACAGAGATTTCTTTTTTCTGTTTTTAATCGGTTGTACGAGCCTCACTGTCTTTAGTGTATTGCTGAGCATTCACTCCGGATATGTTACGTTTTTGACTTTCTTTTTCTTATCCGTTTATATTTGGTTTCAACGCCCGGATTTGATTCACATATCCATTAAGTCTGCCTTTGCTACCTTGGCAATTTCCTTTTTGATTTACTATATCAATTTCAATCTTCTTTTCCCGCATTTCTGGGATCAATACGGAATGTTGGAAAAACCTATTCTAGGTTATAGAATTGCCAATATTCCCCTTTCCGAAATGCTTTGGCATTTTACCTGGGCAATGCTTTGCAGCATGTTTAGGGGATATAGAAATGGGGTTTATTATAAGTCTCCAAAACTATCACAGGCCTAATTTTTGTGGACAAGTTTGGGATAACTTGTTTAAAACTACTAGACGAAAGAAGGTACATTTGTTCCTATGAGTGAAAGACCCGCCAACCAAAGAAATAGCCGTAAAAAGCCAATACACGAGAATCCAAATACCTTAGGGAAAATACCCCCACAAGCAGTTGAGTTAGAAGAGGCCGTTTTAGGTGCCTTGATGCTTGAAAAAGATGCTTTGACTCAAGTGATTGATATCCTTAAAGTTGAAAGCTTTTATAAGGATGCTCATCAAGTAATTTTTCAAGCCATCTTGGATTTGTTCCAAGATTCTCAGCCAATTGACTTGTTGACTGTCACATCTCAACTTCGGAAAAACGGAACATTGGAAGTTGCTGGTGGTGCTTTTTACATCACCGAACTGACTTCAAAAGTATCTTCCGCTGCAAATATTGAATATCACGCTCGAATTATCACAGAGCAGGCCATCAAGCGGGAATTGATCCGTATTTCTTCTGACATCCAGAAAAATGCCTACGAAGAGACTACGGATGTTTTTGAGCTTTTGGACGAAATGGAGCAGTCTCTTTTTGAGATTTCTGAGAAGAATATTCGAAAGAATTACTCAGACATGCGCTCCATCATGCGAGAAGCTATCGCTGAGATGGAATCCAAAAAGGACCAAAAGGATGGTTTGACAGGTGTTCCTTCCGGTTTTACAGCTTTAGATCGAGTTACTTCGGGTTGGCAAAAGTCTGATTTGGTAATTATTGCGGCACGACCTGCGATGGGTAAGACGGCATTTGTGCTTTCCGTACTTCGAAATGCTGCAGTTGATCATAGTCGTCCTGTAGCGATATTTTCCCTGGAAATGTCTTCCGTTCAGTTAGTCAACCGATTAATTTCCTCTGAAGCGGAACTGGATTCCGAAAAAATTAAAAAAGGAAGTCTTCAGGAGCATGAATGGGCACAGTTGGTTCATAAGACAGCCAAACTTTCCAAAGCACCATTGTTTGTAGATGATACTCCTGCTCTTTCGATCTTGGAGCTCAGAGCTAAAGCTAGAAAACTGAAAGCCCAGCATGACATTCAGATGATTGTAATCGATTATCTGCAGTTGATGTCTGGAGATAGTAAAGGTGGTGGCGGAGGAAACCGTGAACAGGAAATCGCCAGCATCTCCCGTGCTTTGAAGAAAATCGCCAAAGAACTGGAAATTCCGGTTATTGCACTTTCTCAGTTATCCCGTGCGGTAGAAACCCGGGGAGGTGATAAGCGCCCTCAACTTTCTGACCTTCGGGAATCTGGAGCCATCGAACAGGATGCTGACATGGTAATGTTCTTGTATCGCCCAGAATATTATGGAATTCTGCACGATGAAAATGATGCAAGTACACAAGGTGTAGGTGAGGTAATCATTGCGAAGCATAGAAATGGTTCATTGGATACCGTTAAACTTCGATTTATTGGTAAATACACCAAGTTTACTGATTTGGATACTTTCGGGAATTTCCCACCGAATCAGGCAGTGGAGCCACTCTATGGAAATAAGTTTACATCTCAATCTTCTGGAGCATCAAGTTTTGATCAATCAAATACTGTGAAGTTTACAAGTAAGGCGAATGATGATCATGAAGACTTTTTAGGTACGCCGGGAGAAAAGCCACCATTCTAATCATGAAAGGAATTGTATTAGATCGAAGCCTTCCCTCTAAAATTGAATTTAGAGAGGTAGAAGAAAGTCCAATTCAACCCAATCAAGTACGGGTAAGCATCAAAGCTGCCGCTTTAAATCACCGGGATGAATGGTGCCGACAAGGGCTTTATCCTAATATTTCAGATGGAATAATTCTTGGATCGGATGGGGCAGGAGTGATTTCTGAGCTTGGAAGTGAGGTAACTCAATGGAAAGTTGGTGATGAGGTAATTATCAATCCGGCTCTTTTTTGGGGAAATGATCAAAAAGCCCAATCCAAGGAATTTCAAATTATTGGAATGCCAACTCATGGTACATTGGCGGATTCCATCCTTGTTTCATCAGATAGAATTCATCCAAAACCAAAGAATCTCAATTGGGAAGAAGCGGCCGCTTTACCCTTAGCCGGCTTGACTGCATTTCGTGCTTTGGTTTATCAGGGGAATGTTCAAAAATCGGATAAGGTTCTTATCACAGGTTTTGGAGGAGGTGTGGCTCAATTCGCAGCTCAATTTGCTATTCAATATGGTGCGGAAGTTTATGTGAGCAGTAGCAGTGAGCAAAAAATTATGAAGGCTATAGAATTAGGCGCAAAAGCGGGATTTAATTATAAAGAAAGAAATTGGATAGAAGAGGCTTTATCGGTTTGTGGTGGATTTGATTTAATCATTGATGGAGCAGCAGGTGATGGGTTGAATGATCTTATAAAAGTAAGCCGACCTGGGGGAAGAATAGTCATATATGGTGCCACTATGGGTAACCCAGGTAAGTTGGAGGCTCGTAGGATTTTTTGGAATCAGTTAAAAATTATGGGTACCACAATGGGGTCTGACGAGGATTTTCAGGCTATGCTTGATTTTGTGAATGAAAAGAAAATTCATCCGGTTGTTGATCAGGTTTTTCGATTTGAGGAAGCAGAGCGGGCCCTTGACCGTATGAAAGCAGGTAACCAAATGGGGAAAATCATTTTGGTGCCTTGACAATAAGGTCTATTCCTAGAAAAAATACCTAACTTTCTAAAATTGAATTCGTTGCATTAATGCATGATTTAGAAATCTAAATCATTTTCAAATAGAAAGTTTTGGAAAGCGTTTTGGAGTTCTCGAAGTGTTTTAAGTTCAGATTGATCTTTTGCCAAGCTAATGCCTTTTTCAAAGGCCTTTTTAGCTTCCTCTAATTTATCTAAGGCTGCTAAAAAATGAGCAGCAGGGTAGTAGGTCGGTAAATATTCGGGAAATTCAGCTAGAAGTTTTTGGAAATATTCGAGGGCTTTTTGAGGTTGACTTTCCTGAGTTTCAAGAGCCAGAGCGTACCAATTAAAAGGGTCTTTTGGCTCATCGGCAGCAAATTGTTCTAAAAGCTTTAAGCGGTCCAAATTGCTCATGAATTGTTTTTTTAATTAAGGTCTTACTATTAATTTCACGCGAAATAAATCTAAAATAATCTAATCCTAAACCAATGAATATTCTTGTTTGTATCACCCACGTTCCTGATACGACTTCTAAGATTCAATTTACTGATAATAACACGAAGTTTGATTCTACAGGAGTTCAGTTTATAATCGGTCCATACGATGACTATGCATTAGCTCGGGCTGTGGAGTTACGGGATCAAACAGGTGGAAAACTGACGGTTTTGAACGTAGGTCTAGCTGAAAGTGATCCAACTTTGCGGAAAGCTTTGGCTATTGGTGCTGATGAAGCGATTCGGGTTAATTCAGAACCGAAAGATTCATTTTTTGTAGCTAAGCAAATTGCACACTATGCTAAAGAAGGTGGCTATGATTTGATTTTAATGGGACGAGAATCCATTGATTTCAATGGTGGTATGGTTCACGGTATGGTTGGTGAGCTTTTGGGAATGCCTTCCTTTTCTCCTGTTATGAAATTGGATGTTGAAGGAACCACTGTGAAAATGGCAAGAGAAATTGAAGGTGGAAAAGAGATGTTAGAAGCAAGCCTTCCTTTGATTGCTGGTTGCCAAGAGCCAATTGCAGAATGGAAGATTCCTAACATGCGTGGAATTATGTCTGCTAGAACCAAACCTTTGAATGTGGTTAATCCGGTGACTGATGAAACACAGGCGGTAGCTACTCAGTACCAACTTCCTCCTGCAAAAGGAGCTGTAAAATTAGTTGATAAGGACCATGTGGAAGAATTGGTGAAGTTGCTAAAAAACGAAGCTAAGGTTCTTTAATTCAAATTATTTAACTATTTTAAATTCAGATATTTATGTCAATTTTAGTATATATAGAGCACGCAGAAGGAAAAGTAAAAAAGACCAGCTTAGAAGCTGTTTCTTTCGCTAATGCACTTTCTGCGAAGACAGGAGAAGGAGATGTTGTAGCACTTGCACTTGGTACAATTGGTCAAGACGAATTAGCAGCTGTTGGAAAAGCGGGTGCGTCAAAAGTTTTGCATGCTTCTGATGATAGACTTACTGCTGGAGTAATTCAAGCTCATGCAAGTGCAGTTGCTCAAGCCTTTGAAAAAGTAGGAGCAAAGACAGTGGTATTGGCAAAATCCTCTTTAGGTGATGCAGTAGCTGCAAGATTGGCGATCAAAATCAATGCAGCCTTGGTATCTAATGTGGTTGAGTTGCCAGATACAAGTGCTGGATACAAAGTGAAGCGAAGTATTTTCACAGGAAAAGCCTTTGCAGAGACCGAGGTTACAACTGAAAATAAAATTCTTGCGATCAAGAAAAATGCTGTAGACCTTAAAGCTGATGGAAGTGATGCTGCAGTTGAATCTTTTGAGGTATCTCTGGCAGATTCTGATTTTGCATCCAAAATTACAGCAACTGAACGTGCTACTGGAGAAGTATTACTTCCGGAAGCAGATATCGTAGTATCAGGAGGTCGAGGATTGAAAGGTCCTGAGAATTGGGGAATGATTGAGGATTTGGCAAAAACCTTAGGTGCTGCTACTGGCTGTTCCAAGCCTGTATCTGACATTGGTTGGAGACCTCATCACGAACACGTAGGACAAACAGGGGTAAAAGTTGCTCCAAGTTTATATATCGCAATAGGAATTTCAGGTGCTATTCAGCATCTTGCAGGGGTAAACTCTTCAAAATGCATTGTTGTGATTAATAAAGATCCAGAGGCTCCTTTCTTTAAGGCAGCTGATTATGGAATTGTTGGAGATGCATTTGAGGTAGTCCCTAAGTTGAATGAAGCATTAAAAGCTGAACTTTAATTTTTGTGGAAAAGGAAATCGAACTGGAAATTTTAGGTCTTTCGTCAAACCACTCCCAGTCAGGATCATTCACACTGGTTTTAGGGGAAGTTGGTGGGATTAGAAGGTTGCCCATCGTCATCGGCATGTTTGAAGCACAAGCCATTGCTTTGGAAATTGAAAAGATTGTACCTAATCGCCCTATGACGCATGATTTGTTTAAATCATTTGCGCATGGGTTCAATTTTGAAATCGATAGGATTGTGATCACTGATATGAAAGAGGGGGTGTATTATGCCAAAATTGTATGCAAAAGTGAGTTAGCTGATGTGGACATTGATGCCAGACCATCTGATGCTATTGCGATTGCGATTCGATTTGGCTGCCCGATTTTCTGCAGTGAAAAAGTCATGTCTGAAGGTGGTGTAGAGCACTTCGATGTAGAAAGTACCGAGCCCCAGACTTCGAAACCTTCCGCGAAACCCGGTTTCTCCGCTAAAAAAGAACCATCCTTAAAAGATTATAGCTTAGACAAGCTAAATCAATTGCTAGAAAAGGCAATTAACAATGAGGATTATGAAAAAGCGGCCCGAATTCGGGATGAAATTAACAAGCGAAATTAAATTTTAATGAAAGCCTGAGCAATCAGGCTTTTTTCTTGTGGTTCGCTTCTCTATTTTTAGGCCCGATTGAATCATACAAACATTTATGGATTATATAAGAGGAGCATTTGGACTATTTGTCATTGTAGTTATTGCCTATATTTTTTCAGCTAATAGAAAAAAAGTCGACTGGAGACTGGTATTTATTGGAATTGGTTTACAACTGGTTTTTGGTTTGTTGATTACAAAAGTTCCTCTTGTTGCAAGTGGCTTTTCCGCTCTATCCAGTGCATTTGTGAAATTTTTGAGTTTTAGCGAAGAAGGGGCTCGATTTATATTCGGTGATCTTGCAGGCGATAGTTTCGGATTTATTTTCGCTTTCAAGGTATTGCCTACCATTATTTTCTTTTCCACTGTTTCGGCAGGCTTATATTATCTGGGCATATTACAAAAAGTGGTTTTTGGGATAGCCTGGGTTATGGCTCGAACTATGCGATTATCTGGTCCGGAAAGTCTTTCTGCCGCTGGAAATATTTTCTTGGGACAAACTGAGGCACCTCTACTCGTTCGTCCTTTCATTCCAAACATGACCAAATCCGAATTGATGTGTTTGATGACAGGTGGAATGGCCACCATCGCCGGTGGGGTTTTGGCTGGTTATGTTGCTTTTTTGGGTGGAGATAGTTTGGAGGAGCAAAGTAAGTTTGCAGCCTATTTATTGGGCGCAAGTATTATGAACGCTCCAGCAGCTATTGTTCTTTCTAAAATTTTTATTCCTGAAGTGGAAAAGGATAGAGTGCAGGAAAAATTGGAAGTAAATAAAGAAAGCATGGGAGTCAATTTAATTGACGCCATGTCCATTGGGGCTTCTGAAGGATTGAAGTTGGCATTGAACGTTGGAGCGATGCTTTTGGCGTTTATCGCTGTCATTGGGGCTGTTAATTACTTCCTGGAAGATATCGTCGGTGGGGTCACAGGAATCAACGGCTTTGTTTTGGATTCTACTGGGGGACAATTCTCAGGTTTTTCTTTGGAATATATCTTTGGTCAGATTTTCCGGGTATTTGCTTGGGTGATCGGGGTAGAATGGGCTGATACCTTGCAAGTGGGAAGTTTGCTGGGGCAGAAGACAGTAATCAATGAATTTGTGGCTTATTTAAGCCTTTCTGAGATGAAAGCTGCAGGTACACTATCTGATAAGTCCATTGTCATTGCAACCTATGCCTTGTGTGGTTTTTCCAATTTTAGCTCCATTGCAATTCAATTGGGAGGTATTGGAATCATTGCTCCTAATAAGCAGGGAACGCTAAGTAAACTTGGTTTAATTTCACTTTTCGCAGCTTCTTTGGCCTGTTTAATGACAGCTACCATAGCAGGAATGCTTTTCTAAAATGGATGATGAAGAAATAAAAAAGGTCGGTTTGAAGCCGACCTTTTTTGTTAAGATGAATTTGGTTATTTCAATCCATAAAGCTCTTTGGAAACGTCTTCATATTTATCGCCAGCATTCCAAAGTGGTTTATTTGGATCATTAGCGATTAATTCTGCTGCAAGGATGTAAGACTTCCAGTACTTGACAGCATAATCCAAATCAAAATTGTCTACTTGGTCACCCGGCTTATGATAGTATTTGTTGATTTCATCATCAAATGCCCGGAATCCTAGAGAGAAGGTTGGAGATGGAATTCCCTTTCTAGCAAAATTTACATTATCAGAACGGTCATATAGGCCCTGTTCAGGAGCTGGGTCAGCGATAGCTTCTAATCCAAATTCACTTACAGCTTCGCTTATCAATGGATCGCTTGAAGTTCGCCCTAAACCAATGACTGTGATGACTTCCGTGTCATTGTAGCCTCCATTATCGATATTTAAGTTGAAGATAATCTTATCCAAAGGAACCAAAGGGTTATTGGCAAAATAAGCCGATCCAAGAAGTCCTTTTTCTTCAGCTGTCCAAAGTGCAAAAATCACCGATCTCTTGGGTGGGTTTTTAGCAAAGTATTTGGCAGCATTCAAAACAGCCACTGTTCCAACTGCATTATCTCGTGCACCATTGTATATAGAATCTCCTGCTGCGTCTGGAGTGCCTACTCCCACATGGTCGTAATGAGCTGAAAGTAGGACGTATTCGTCCTTTAGATTATCATCTGTTCCTTCAATCCAGCCAATTACATTTTTTCCATCAATTGCTCGATTTTCTTTTCCTTTAATATCCAATTGAGCGGATTTGACTGCTCCATCACTGATTTTTTTGGCTAGAGAATTTTCTAAATCTTTTACCCATAAATATGGCAAACTGGAGCTTTCACCTTGGTCTAGTCCTAAAGTAGGACGATTCAAAAAATTTGAAATCAATTGCCAAGGAACTGATGGGATATTGAATTTCTCGATAAGGGCAACCGCTCCCGCTTCCTGAGCTCGTGCAGCTTTTTCCCGACCAGCCGAAAAAAGCTGGGCGGGACTCATCCGATCCGGTGCTCCTACGTTGGTTACAATTACCTTTCCTTTTAGATCTTTTCCAGCAAAATCTTCAGGATTTCCAAACCCTAAATCCACTACTTCAAAGGTTCCCGAAATAGCATCTCCATTTAAGACAAGCATTTCCTGACCTTGAGAAAATTTAGAATCTCCCAGAGTCAAGTTTCCTTCTTTTGGTGGAGTGGAGAGTCTAAAAGGGATATTTTGAAAATAGCCGTCCGCACCTGGTAAAGGTTGGGTTCCATATTTTTTTAGTTGGTCAGCAATGTAATTATATGCCATTGCTATCTCAGGCCTGATGGGGTCACGTCCCATCAATTCATCTGAGGCTAAATAAGAGAAGTGGCCGATGGCTTCTTTTTCTTTAAATCTTTTTTCAATATCCTTCTTTTGGGCCCAAGAAGGAGCTGAAAGGACCAAAACAAGCCCTAGGGTTAAGCAAACATTTTTCATTTTCGTGATTTATTTGGCTGAAAATAAAATAAAAGCAACAAAGGCTAATAGCCATTCCTAAACTTCTTCAACAGGAAATCCCAATTCCTTTAAAATCGTCCGAAAGTGTACAGGAATTTCAGAATGAATGGACACACTTTGTTGACTTACTGGATCTTGAAAACTTAATTCAGAGGCATGCAATAGAAGGTTTTGGAGATTGAATTGCTGCTCAAAAAATTTATTCTGTTTATTGTCCCCGTGCTTTTTATCTCCAAGGATGTAATGCCGTGCTTGGGCTAAATGTCTTCTAATTTGGTGAGTTCTACCTGTAAATGGCTGAAGAGATAAGAGTGAATAACGGCTCGTAGGATAGCGGCCTGTGGTATCAAATGGAATTTCAACCGAATTTACGACTTGATAATCAGTTTTAGCTTCTTGAAGTTTCCCACTTCTTTCGTTGGTTAATGCACGATCAAAGCTTCCTTGTTCCAATGATGGGATTCCTCGAACGAGAGCCAGGTAGTTTTTTCTAACCCTTCTTTCAGCAAATTCAGCTTTGAACAGGGGTAGAAGTTCTTTTTTCTTTGAAAAAAGTAACACCCCTGAGGTTGGTCTATCCAAACGATGAACTGGATAGACTGCCTGCCCAATTTGATCCCGTAAAAGCTGAAGTGCAAAATACTCTTTTTCTTCAGCAGCTATTTTGGTGCGATGAACCAAAAGACCGGCCGCCTTATTGATGGCAATCCAATCTTCAGTTTCTTTTAGAATTTCAATCACAGTTATGTTTGATTGGAAATTTCTTAAAAGATGGTACCTGAACCAATACACTCATCTCCATCATACCAAGCTACAAATTGACCGGAAGCGATTCCACGTTGTGGCTGATCAAAAAGAACATATAATCCATTTTCTTTTTGAATTAAGGTAGCTTTTGTGAGTGGTTGACGGTAACGTATTCTAGCACTGTATTCGGTACTTTGTCCTGGCAGAAGACGCAAATCTTCTCGTATCCAATGAACCTGGTCTTTTTTTACAAAAAGAGCATGACGGAGCAAGCCTGGATGGTCTTCTCCTAATCCGGTATAGATTACGTTTTCAATCGTATCTGTTGCAATTACAAAAAGCGGCTTCCCAGTACCACCGACTTGAAGACCTTTTCTTTGTCCTATGGTAAAATAATGCGCACCATTATGTTCACCGACTATTTTTCCCTGACCTTTTTTGTACCGAATAGGTAAGGCTAAATTATCCAAGGTTTCCTGATCTAACTCGGAATAGTCCATTCCTGCTGGAACTTGATACTTAGCAAACTCAGGAAGATTTTCTGGAATTTGAATGATAGGCCCCTTTTTGGGCTTGAGTTGCTGCTGTAAAAATTCAGGAAGCCGAACCTTTCCAATAAAACACAAACCCTGAGAGTCTTTTTTCTCTGCTGTGATTAGATCTAGGTTTTTGGCTATTTGGCGAACTTCTGATTTTTGAAGGTGTCCGATAGGGAAAAGTGCCTTTGACAATTGCTCTTGGGTCAATTGGCATAGGAAATAACTTTGATCCTTGTTTGAGTCCGCACCAGCTTTCAATTGGTAAACAGGCTTTCCATCCACCAAAATTTCTCCTTTTTGGCAATAATGACCTGTTGCTACAAAATCCGCTTTAAGCTTCTGAGCAGCTTTGAGAAAAATATCAAATTTGATTTCCCGATTACAGAGAATATCTGGATTTGGCGTACGGCCCGCCTCATATTCGGCAAACATGTAATCTACAATTCGTTCCCGATACTCCTCGCTGAGATCAATGGCTTGGAAGGGTATTCCCAATTTTTCAGCCACAAGCATGGCATCGGTAGAATCCTCCATCCACGGACATTCATTGGAAATCGTGACTGATTCATCGTGCCAGTTTTTCATAAACATGCCGATGACCTCATATCCTTGCTCAATAAGAAGGGCTGCTGCTACAGAACTGTCGACGCCTCCTGATAGGCCGACAACTACTCTTGGTTTTCTATTCATTATAATTCACGTTATGGATTCAAGGTCCATAGGTGGACGAGTTTTTTGGAAACTTCTTAAACTCAAGTAGAGTTCAAATTCTTTTCAAATATCCTGAAATAAAAGGAGGAGACAAGGAGAATTTGAATTCGATTTATTTCAAGGTAAAAGGCTAAGGCTCTGAAAAAAAGAGTACTTTTGGCGCTTCTATCAATTTTTTACTTCACTTTATGAATTTCCAACTGATAAAGGATGCCTTAGCAGGAAAGGAGCAAGACTTTACCAAGCTTTCTCTTAAGACGGCCATTTTCGTTTTGGCGCTTCCTATGATTTTGGAAATGATGATGGAATCCCTCTTTGCGGTAGTGGATATTTTCTTTGTTGCAAAGCTTGGAGAAGATGCTATTGCGACGGTGGGCCTTACCGAATCGGTTATTGTACTGGTTTATGCTGTGGGTTTTGGAATTAGCATGGCTGCCACAGCATTGATTTCAAGAAGATTTGGGGAAAAAGAATATAAGGAAGCTGGAGCTTCAGCCTTTCAGCTTTTATTAGTAGGAGGAAGCATCTCTCTTATTTTTAGCATTCTAGGGGTTTTATTCGCTCCGGATATTCTCTATTTGATGGGTGCTGAGCAGGATGTTGTTCAAAATGGAGCTAGTTTCACACGGATAATTTTTGGGGGAAATGCAGCCATTCTTTTACTTTTCTTGATTAATGGTGCTTTTCGAGGTGCTGGGCAGGCACATCATGCCATGCGCTCCCTTTGGATTGCCAATGGGTTTAATATCATTTTAGATCCTATATTGATTTTTGGTGTTGGAAGTTTTGATGGCTTTGGTTTGGAAGGAGCGGCTTGGGCAACTACTACCGGCAGAGGCTTAGGCGTAATTTTTCAGCTTTACCATTTATTGAATGGAAAGCACAAGCTTTGGATATCGCGTGAAAGCCTTCAAGTAAAATGGAATACTATTAAGAAGATTATTGATATCGCAGTGGGAGGAATGGGGCAGTTTCTGATTGATTCTATTTCTTGGGTTGCTTTGACTCGAATGAATGCTGAATTTGGTTCAGCTGCCTTAGCTGGGTACACTATTGCCATGCGGGTTTTGATTTTTACAATTTTACCAGCATGGGGAATCTCTGGTGCTGCTGCAACATTGGTTGGTCAGAATTTGGGAGCAAAGCAACCTATTCGGGCTGAAGAAGCCGTCTGGTTGACGACTCGCTATTGTGTTATTTTCATGGCTGCCGTGACTGGAATTTATATTTTCTTCTCAGATCAATTAGCAGGTTTGTTTACTGATATAACTGAAGTTCAGGGTATCGCCTCTCAAGGACTTTGGGTAATTGCTATGGGCTATGTGTTTTTTGCGGTTGGAATGGTTCTTACACAGGCCTTCAATGGGGCTGGAGATACTAGAACTCCTGCTTGGATTAATATTGGCGTTCTGTGGTTTTTGGAAATTCCTTTGGCCTACAGTTTGGCTTTTGTCTTTGACTTGAAATATTTGGGGATTTTTATTGCCATAGCAGTGGCGCATTCCTTGCACGCTGTGGTCGCTTGGTATCTGTTCCGAAAAGGGAGATGGAAGCGAATTGCGGTATAAAAAAAGCCGATTTGAATCCAAACCGGCTCTGTGTTAAGTTTTATTGACCTTAATTCAAAGAGACAAACTTGCTGTCTACAGTTTCATTGATGAAGTAAATCTTCTTTCCGCCGACAGTTCTGCTTTCAGTATTGTAAGCTGCTACCTGTACGATTCCCTGACTGGTTGATCTCAAACCGCTAAGTTCAGATGAAGAGAAGGTCACGCTTGTACTTCTTGCTTCTTTGGTGACAACTTCATTACCATCAGAAATTACCCAAAGCAAGTTGTCCACATTGGAAGGGATACTTTCTATGCTTAAAGAAACATCCCCGGAGATTGAAATATCATCTGGAATACTGGCAGTGAATCTCACCACACCTGGCATTACTTTTCCAGTAGTATGAGTAAACCCGTCAAAACCATTTGCTCCTGCTACGACCCAATCATTATTCTGGCCCGAATTGATGCCCAAAGTCACGTCCGTGAAGTCGTTTACGTAGGTATTGTTTAGATTTTGAAGTGGAAAATCATTGAGGCTTACATCCCCGACATTTACCAAACTGCTATTTCCTCCGGACGAGGAATAGAAATTTGCATTCGCCACGTCTAGCAAAATATCCGAAATACCCGGAACATTAGGAGTTCCGGATGGTAGGTTAGACTTAGCTTTGATGGCAGCTAAAATCCCATCTGCATCTCCGGGAGTTGGGATCGGGTTTGCCTGCGTTTGCTGCTGAGGTTCATCGTCATCATTGTTGCAAGATGTACCAACCCATAGAATTGCGGTAGCGAGAAAAAGAATTTTAAAAAACTTGAGTTTCATGTTTTAGAAAGTTTAGTGTAACGATTCAAAACTCGCTTTTAAGACTACACAAAACCATACGTCATTTGTCATATTCTTTTAATCGCTGAAACATTGAACATTCATAAAATAAGGCATATTGAAAAAATTTTTCTCTCCATAAACCTGAGAGCCACAACCCAATCTTTTGAAAGAGGGGTTGAGGATATTTGCTCTATGACCAGGGGATTCCATCCAAAGTCTTACAACCTCTTTTGCATAGGAGATATAAGTATGGGAAGGAATTGCCTCTTTTTTGTTTGCATAAGTAAATTCTCCTGGAGTTTGAGGAGGACTAACTTGTCTACCATATTCATAATCCAATCCAGCTGTACTGCTGATATTTTCAGCGATTAGGTTTGGATTTAATCCTTGAATTTGAAATCTGTCCCGAAGCTTTCGTTTGTTTCGAATTTTGCTTTGATGGCTGAAAAAATTGTATCTCGCCATGTCCCGAGCATGATCAGCAGCAAGAAGCTCAATTTTTAAGGAATAGGCCAATTGTGGCAAACCATGAATTTCCCGTTGCTCATTGGTTATATAAAATATTGCAGCATGAAGTAGGGGATAGTCAATTTCTTTAGGATCCAATTCTTGGTATATAGCTTCCAGACGAAGAAAACCTCTCCAATCCATTTTTTCGTAGTCTTCTGCTGTCCAGGATTGGGCATGAGAAATAGTGCTTTGAAAAAGAAAAATGACTAATACAAAAAGCTTCTTCATGAATGATTAAGAGTGTTTTTCTCTGTAATCACGCTCAAGAAGCTTATTTATTGTTTTCTGGCTCCCTGTTAATTATTCTGAGGAATTTCCAGAAGTAGGGAGATTAATTCCTTTGGCGTCGATACTTCTCGTAGCTTTTCATCTTGGAGATAAAGTTGAAGTTGATACTCCAATTCAAAAATCAGCCCGTTCACAAAAATCGGATCCATATTTAGTTTTTGGATAAAATGGTCATTCTTGCGGTGTCCAGTCAGGGTAATTCCATAAGTATGAAATACCTCAATTGCCTTTTTTAGTTTCGAATATTGTTGGTTCATTTTTTCAGGATTCTACTAATAAACGATAAAGCCTCATTAATCAATTCTCAGATATAAACGGAGAAATAAGGATTTGTTTAGGTAAATGATTCCCGGAGCTAGATTTTTTGAAGAATGTCAAAAAAATCAATGAATAAGATAAAAGTCACAAATGAATCAAATAGAAATTCATTCAAAGAAGGGAAGTCACCAAATTATTTTTTGAAATAGCTGTCTATTCGTAGCTTTGTCCGAATATTTTCGTGCAATTGATAATTGTTTTAAGACTATGAAAGGAATTATTTTAGCTGGAGGCTCAGGAACTAGATTATATCCATTGACTATCGCTGTAAGCAAGCAGTTGATGCCGGTATACGACAAGCCGATGATTTACTATCCGCTTTCTGTTTTGATGATGGCAGGCATTCGGGATATTTTAATTATCACCACTCCAGAAGATTCAGGGTCCTTTCAAAAGCTGTTAGGAGATGGGAGCCAAGTTGGGTGTAATTTTCAATATGCAGTTCAGCCGGCACCTGAAGGACTTGCCCAAGCATTCATTATCGGTGAAGAATTCATTGGAAATGATAAAGTAGCGCTAATTCTTGGCGATAATATTTTTTATGGTTCTGGATTGCATAAGACCTTAAAGGAAAATACAAATCCCGAAGGGGGAGTGGTTTTTGCTTATCATGTGACCGATCCTGAAAGATATGGTGTAGTTGAATTTGACGAGAACCAAAAAGCCATTAGCATTGAGGAAAAGCCCACCAATCCCAAGTCTAATTATGCTGTTCCTGGGCTTTATTTTTATGATAATCGAGTTGTAGAAATAGCAAAGAATATCAAGCCCAGCCCAAGAGGAGAGTTAGAAATCACTGACGTAAATAATGCCTATTTGAAGATGGATGCTTTGCAGGTGGCTATTTTGAATCGAGGTACTGCTTGGTTGGATACTGGAACGCATCAATCATTGCTTCAGGCGGCCCAATTTGTAGAGGTCATTGAGGAGCGACAAGGATTGAAAATAGGCTGTATAGAAGAAATTGCCTATAGATCGGGATTTATTGGTAAAGAGGAACTCTTGAAAGCTGCTGACCGATTAGGAAAAAGCGGCTATGGCGACTATTTGAAGCGGTTGGTTACCCTAAAACATTAAAGACTTTTGGTTAAATCCAAAAGTCTTCTTCCCACATTTTGAAACCTCCTTTGAAGGCATTTTGATTGGTTCCCAATCTACATCCACCTGGAAGATTTTGCAATAATTTCGAATTTCCTCCCCCTAAGACGATATCGTCTGGTTGAAGCGCATCAGAGAATATTTCTACCACTTTTCTGACATGCTTTTCCCAGCGTTTTTGCCCGTTTTTCTGCAAATAAGCTTTACCGAGGTAGTTTTCAAAAGTTGATTTTTTGTAAGGGAGATGTCCTCCCTCGATCGGGATAATGGTATGATTCAACACCATTGCGGTGCCTAAACCAGTTCCCAAGCCTAAAAACAAAAGTTTTTTCCCTTCATAACTTCCCAAGGCCTGCATAGCAGCATCATTTAGAATTTTAATGGGCATTCCAAATGCTGCTTCGAAATCAAATTTAGACCAACCAGAACCCATGTTAACCGGGTCATTTATAATTTTATTGTGCTTGACTACCCCAGGGTATCCAATTGTAATCATATCATATTCCCAGTTGGAGGCATTTTCTTTCACCAAAGGAACCATCTTTTCAGGTGTGAAATCAGGGCCTGAAGGGATCTTAATTCGTTCTTTTGCGCCTGATGCAAGGATTTTTACATTTGAACCACCAATGTCGATTACAAGGATTTTTTTTGAGGTTTTTTCCATTCGAGTGATAAGGGCTTTAGGATATAAAGCTGTTTGGTATTCGTTTAACACCCGAAACTAAAAAAATTAATAGAAAAAGCAGGTTTTGAAGGGCGATTAAATCCCAGTAAAATTCAAAAATTAAACAGCAATCAATTTAAAGTGATAATGGTCATTATTTTCTCTGTTTCTTTTTATTTCCTGGCTGAGATGGTAGAATGCTTCCAAGAGTATAGCATTTTCCAGCATTCCTGCATAAATAGCTTTATAACCGATCAATTCGATTAATCGCTTGACCTGTTTTTTATGGTCTAGCGAGTTTCCACAGAAATAAGTTTCTTTTACAAAGCCTAATATATCTGCCTCAGGATAATCTAGTCCAAGGTTATTAAAGGCTTTGAATAGAATAGCTTTTGGAATGGCTTCCTGAATTTGTAAAGTATTGGACTTGTACAAGTCATTACTATCTAGCCTATTGGTGCAATCAATGATGATTTTTTCATCCAAATCCACACCTTTTAAGCTTTCACAAATAGCAGGCAGGTATTGATCATCACAACAGATCAAAACAAAATCTGATTGGATAATGGCAGACTCATAGGGGCAGAGTCGATTATAAAATCTATTGAGAATTTTCCATTCTGGAAGTTCTGTATCAAAATCACTTCTTACACCGAAAACTACATCAACTCCGGCCTCAAGAAATTTTTTGCCTAGGGTTTTACCTAGGTTGGTTCCGCCTAATATTCCGACTTTCATAAGTTTTAATTTAAGGGTAGAAAAAATCGAAAACTACTTGATAATCAGACGAAAGCTATTGTATAATTTAATTATTACAAAATTTAATTTTGGATTTTACTTATAAATAATGCACAAACCAAAATAATCTATTCCAACGTCAATTTTTGTAAGTTGAATTAAAAGCTAAAAATCAAGTAATGCTTGTTAGATGCTTGAAAATCAGTAAAAAGTGGAAGGTGATTCATGAGAAGAACCACTAAAAAAAGAGAAAACTTGTAATGCTTTTGGTTGGCAAAGTAAACATTGGATAATGTTCAATAGAATGAAATTGAAATGAAAAACGAGAGTTTCCTTTATGCTGGCATTTTCACATTCGAGAATACATAAAACATCTCACTTGCTATTTGCAACGATCGCTCATCATACTTTGCCGATTCCTCGGAGGTATTATCAAACTCCTTGGGGTCTTCATACCTGACAGGGATTCTTTTTTCTGTTCCAGGAATAAAAGGACAGTTTTCATCTGCATGAGAACAGGTAATCACGGCCGCAAATTGTGAGCCCTTATTGATGGGGTCATTAAAGAGTTTGGAAAACGCAGTGATGGCTTCCTTGTCATCCGAATGAAAAACATAATAAACAGGATTAGCATCACCTTTAGCTGATACCTTAAAACCACTTCTTTTGATTGATGCAACGGCTCTCTCATTGAATGCGGTAATTTCAACACCTCCGGAGTAGCAATTAGCAGGAATTCCAAAATAGTCGGCTGCTGTTTGTGCCCAAATCTGGGAGAACTGACTTCTTCTGGAATTGTGGGTACAAATAAAGTTGAGGTTGATTTCCTGTCCCTGATCGATTTTTGATTGAATATATTCGATAAGAGGATTAAGCACTCGAATTCGATCTTCCGGTATAATCAGTTGCCTTGCCTTTTCAATCGATGTTAAAAGCTCAGGATATACTCCAAGTTTTTTTGTTGGCATGCTTAAGAGGCTTTAATATTATTAACAACAACCAGAGCCAGGGATGCAAGCATCTTTCTGAATTTGTTTGGTAGAAAGCCTGATTTTTGGTTTTTCTTGAGGTATCCCGCATTTATCTTTCGCAAGGCAATCAGTCTGAGTGCTTGTTAGAAGAAATTTACCGTCCTGAAATTTCAATCCATACTTACCGATTGTATCTCCCTGATATTCTACTTCAATTTCAAGATTTTCCAGTCCAAGTTTTTCCTCTGATAGTTCAATAATAGAGCGAAGTTTATGAGCGCTTAATCGGTGGTCATAATCGGTAGATGTAAATAGCTGAAAGTTGATAACTGATTCTTTGCGGATCGTTCCTCCACAATCGATGAAGTGTTTTTGAATGCTTCCTACTTCAGTTACATGGAAATAGGGAGGAATTTGTTTGCCACTTGGAAGAATAAATACTACTTCGTTTAACTCTGACAATGCTGATTTGATTTCTGATAAGTTCATTTAATTGCAATATTACGATAAAGAGGAATAAATTTTTTTAGCAACAATCTCCTGAAGATGGAGACGCAAATTGATTGAATATTTCATTAAACTGATTTTTAATTTCAGCCCATCGCTCAGGATTGATGCAATAGCTAATTCGTGAGCCTTCAATAGTTCCCTGAATAATGCCAATGTCTTTTAATTCCCGGAGGTGCTGACTGATGGTTGCTTGGGCCAGGCCTAACTCCTGAACCAAATCCCCATTAATACAAACATTGCTTTTTAGTAGATATTGAATAATTGCGACCCGGGCTGGATGAGCAAATGCCTTTGCGGCAATTGCAATATGATTTTGCACGTCTGTGAAAAGTTCTGTTTTAGTTACTCCCATTTCATTTATTATTATATTGCAATATTACGATTAATATTGAAAACAAAATAATTTGTTATTCGAATTTCATGAGAAGGGGAGGAATTACTTCCCGATACAGAACTTTGAAAAGATGTTTGCTAATAGGTCATCTGTTGTGATCTCTCCCGTAATCTCTCCAAGAAAATAGAGTGACCTTCTGATATCCATTGCCAAAAAATCATTGGTGACTTGATTATCCAATCCTCCTAATACTTCCAATAAAGATTCCCGAGTTTTAGTAAGGCTATCGTAATGTCTAATATTTGTGACAACAGTATTTCCAGTCTTGAATTTATCAAGATTTACCAACTCCAGAATTTTGGCTTTCAATCCGTCAAGATTTTCCTTTTTATCAGCAGAAATAAAAATGGTATCAGGGTGTTTTTCCTTTAATTCTTTGACTAATTCTGGATTCGCTTTGTCAATCTTATTTGCGACCTTCAAATAGGGGACTCCCAAATTTTCGAGCTTGTTGATGTCCCGATTGATTTCTACCAAATCTGTATCACTCAAATCAAAAAGGTACAAAATCAAGGAAGCGGTTTTCATTTTTTCCTGAGTACGGCTTACCCCAATAGCTTCAATGGTATCGGTTGTTTCTCGTAAACCAGCAGTATCGATAAATCGAAAAATAACCCCGCCGATGTTGATTTCATCCTCAATAAAATCGCGAGTTGTTCCGGCAATATCAGAAACGATCGCTTTTTCCTCATTGAGGAGGGCGTTTAAAAGAGTAGATTTCCCAGCATTCGGTTTCCCTGCGATGACAGTAGGAACGCCATTTTTGATGACATTTCCTAAGTCAAAGCTCAAAATCAATTCTTCAACAGCTCGTAGTAGCTTTTCAACCAAAACCCGAAGATCATCCCGGCTGGCAAACTCTACATCCTCTTCCGTAAAGTCCAATTCCAGTTCAATAAGGGATGCAAAATGAATTAATTGAGCTCGCAACTCTTGAATTTCTGAAGAAAAGCCTCCGCGCATTTGATTGAGAGCAGCTGCATGTGAAGCCTCTGAGTCAGCATTTATCAAATCGGCTACAGCCTCAGCTTGCGCTAGGTCAAATTGTCCATTTAAAAAGGCTCGCTGAGTAAACTCACCGGGTTTTGCAGGACGAACTCCTTTTTTGACCAAAAGTCGAATGACCTGATTGATAATGTAAGAAGAGCCGTGGGTAGAAATTTCCACCACGTTTTCTTTTGTGAAAGATTTTGGCGCAATAAAAACTGATACAAGAACTTCGTCTATAATTCGTTTACCATCTCTAATAGTCCCAAAATGAATCGTATGGCTGGCTTGTTTTTCTAGATCTTTTCCAAAAAAAACCTGATTGGTTAATCGGATAGCGTCTTTTCCGGAAAGACGAATAACCGCGATGGCACCTACTCCCTGAGGAGTTGCTAAAGCGACGATGGTGTCTTGCTGTTCAGCTAAAGAAAAGCTCATGGTTTAGGTCGGAAGGCCTTTTCAATCAATTCATTGAGACCTGCAAGAAAAGCATCAGGTTCTCTATAGCCAGGAAGTTGAGCTATATTTTGAAGCTTTGGTTCTATTACCACAAAATTAGGATAGGATCGCACGCGCATGGCTGCAGCCATTTGGGCTTCGCTGAATTTCTTTCCCATGAAATCAAAAGTGCGTTGAGTGTCCTCAGCATTTAGCTTGACAGCATAAAAATTAGCATTGATATATTCAATTACTTCTGGATCAGTGAACGTCTCAGCATCCATTTTTTTGCACCATCCACACCAATCGGTGTAAACGTCCACCAAAAGCATTTTTGGATTGGATTGATTGGCTGCAACAGCTTCTTCAAATTTTAGCCAAGTGATTTTTTCTTGAGAATATGCAGTTGCTGCGAGAAATAGAAATCCGAAAAGGAAGATTAATTTTTTCATACTACGAACTAAACGCCTTTGCTTCATTTTGGGTTCCGAATTTTATTTTGGATCGGTATCGAGTTAATCCTACTGACACAAAGAAAATAATTCCTGCGACAGTTACCATCATGCCCGCAATGGAAGAGTCCAATAAATAGGCCAAATAATAACCCAACAAAGAAACTGCAATTCCAATAATCAAAGTTAATTGGATTAATTGTCGAAGTTGACGAGTCCAAAGAAATGCTGTGGCTGGTGGGACAACCAAGAGAGCAACAACCAAAATGGCACCTACAGCTTCAAAACTGCTGACGGTTGTGTAGGATACCATACTCATTAAGCCTAAGTTGATAGCAGAAGCCGGAATACCAATCACCACTCCAAATTTTTCATCAAAACTGGTCAGTTTTAATTCTTTATAGAATAAGGTGATAAAGCTCAGAACCAAAATTAGATTCAGAATTGCTAACCACATGATTCGGGGTCCTAGGCTTTTTCCCGCATCAGTTATCCATAAATCAATCGGTAAATAAGCTATTTCACCATAAAGGACACATTCTTGGTCTAAGTCAACTCGATAAGCAAAGGCACTGATTAAAATAATTCCTATAGCGAATAGGAGGGTAAAGGTAATTCCAATAGAAGCATCCAATTGTACTCTTGCTTTTTTACGGAGCCAATCAATCATCAAAGTGGCAAGAATTCCCAAGATTCCTGCTCCTACAATTACTTCCAAGCCTCTTTGTGTTCCGGAAACCAAAAAGCCAATAACAATACCAGGTAAAACAGCATGGGAGATAGCATCTCCAGTCATTGCCATTTTTCGGAGCATCATAAAAACTCCCAACAGTCCACAAGAAATTGCTATCAGGGAAGCGGTGAATATGATCAAAAAAGCGTTTTGGTCAAATGTCATCATGGTCTCTTGGGATTGTTTCCTGATGGGGATCCAAGCGTGGAAAATTCAGCCTAGTTTCCAATAATGCTTCCAGTTCAGGGGTTAATAAATGCTCCAATTTTTCAGCAGATTCGTGGACATGATCTGGAGCGATATTCATGTATTCATTGAGATAAAGTTCCCAAAGTCGGTGGAGTCTCACAATTCGTTTAGCCTCCATCTTTCCGGGCTTTGTAAGTTTTATAAGGTTTTGATTTATAAATAATTGACCTTCTTTTTCTAATTCCTTGATTGAATTTTTAATTGCTTGCTTTTGGTGAGGATAAATATGAGTTAACTCCTCAAGACTCAAAGCGGGTTTTCCTAACTCTTCTGCTTTATAAATGCTCTTCAAGACGTGATCCCGCTGAGTTTTGTCGATATATTTTTTTCGATGATAGAAGCGAAATAGGATGCCTTTTTTAGGGGCAAATAGAAAGGAGAGTAGGGCAATGAATGATAAGATCACCACGACCCAAGGACCTGTTGGCATTTGCGGAAGAGTGTAAGAAATATAGGTTCCGAAAATGCCTGAAATGATTGCAAAAACTGCTGCTAGTATTAAAAGTGTTTTTAATCGATCTGTCCAAAATCTTGCTGCTGCTCCAGGGGTAATCAATAAGGCAGCCATCAATACCACTCCAATAGCTTGAATGCCGATAACCACAGCTAAAATGATTAGGATGTTAAAAACCAATCGTATGTGGTGCATTGGTAGCCCTAAAGCTTTTCCAAAATCAGGATTGAAAACAAGGATTTGGAATTCTTTGAGCATAAAGACCAAAACCCCAATTATTCCTATAGAAAGACCTCCATATATCCAAAGATCACGCTCTACGATACCAATAGCATTTCCGAAAATGAATTGATTGAGACCTGCCATTTCAGGATTTCCACTCTTTTGAATAATGGTCAAAAAAACAATACCTATTCCAAAAAAAACCGATAAGACGACAGCAATGATGGAGTCCTCGCTTAATTTGGTATTATCTTTTAGCCAGGAAGTCAAGTATGTGGCAAGACCTCCAGATGCAATCGCTCCACCAACGATAAAAAATGGATTCTTTTCTCCTGCCAGCATAAAGCCCAAACAAATTCCCGGAAGAATAGCATGTGAAATTGCATCCCCAAGTAATGCTTTATTGTCTAGAAAGCTAAACGTGCCGACAAAGGCAGAACCGATACCTAGTAGCGTAATTCCTAAAACCACAAAAGCTATGGATGCATCCTGAAAAGAAAAGAAATAAAGAAAATCTTCCATTAGTCTTTGAGAGGATTAAATTCTTTCTGTCGGATGAGTTCGGATACTTTAGAAAGTAAGTTCAACTTTCCACCATAGGTTTTTCTGAGCAATTCCTCAGTCACTACTTCGTTTTTGGGTCCTGAGGCTACTAAATGAAGATTCAGCATTATAAACCAATCGAAATAATTAACAGCTGAATAAATATCGTGATGTACCACGATTACGGTTTTTCCACTTTGGCTCATTTCCTGAAGCAAGTTGAAAATCGCCGTTTCTGTATTCATATCAACCCCGGCAAAAGGTTCGTCCATTAAATACAAATCAGCTTCTTGTGCCAAGGCTCTTGCTATGAACACGCGCTGTTGCTGACCACCCGACAGTTCAGAAATTTGTCGATGAACATAAGCAGTCATTCCAACTTTTTCCAGGCAGGAAAGTGCTAATTCTCTCTCTTTTTTTCCAGGTCGCTTAAATAGTCCCAGTTTTCCATAGGTTCCCATTAAAACCACATCTAAAACCGAGGCAGGAAAATTCCAGTCAACCGATTCCCGTTGCGGCACGTAGCTGATTTTGTTCCGAACTTTATCTAAGTCCTGATCAAAAATCTTCACATAACCACTGTTTGGTTCGATCAATCCCATAATTGCTTTGATCAAAGTGGATTTTCCAGCACCATTCGGGCCAAGTATTCCGATCAGTTTTCCAGCAGGTAAACTGAAGTCCACATTCCACAATACCGGACTTTGGTCGTAGCTAACCGTCAAATCGTGAATTTCTAGGATTGGTTGCGTTACTTGCTTGATCATGGCAATAGGGCTTGATAGATGGTGTTAAGATTGGTTCGTACCATTCCAATGTAGGTCCCCGCTTCAGTGTCAGGAGCGTCTAAGCTATCGGTGAATAGAGGGCCAGCTAGTTGGATAGGGTGGTCGCGTTTTTCACATGCCTGTACCAAAGCATTCAATGCTCTGGGAGAAATGGTTTGCTCTGCAAAAACAGCTTTGATGTTTTGGTCAATAATGAACTGAACTAGATTTCCTAAATCGCGAAGTCCAGGTTCACTCAAAGTAGAAAGTCCTTGTAAGCCTCTCACTTCGATTTGGTAGGCCTTTCCAAAATAAGCAAAAGCATCATGAGCTGTTACTATGGCCTGTCCAGATGAAACTAGTTCTCCGGTTATTTTTTCAGCATAAGCATTCAGCCCTTGAAGTTCTTTCTGATAAGCCTTCCAATTTTCTCGGATTTGCGTTTCCCATTCAGGCTTCCATTGAATTAGTTTTTCTATGGTGTCCTCCAATGCCATTTCCCAAAGCAGCACATCAAACCAAATGTGAGGATCTACACTGTGTGCCTCAGGCCCTGATCGTAGCAATTTACTTTCGGGTAGGTCTTCAGATATATTGATGAGGTTTTGACTGTAGGCCAATTTTTCAAAAATCTCAGTCATTTTACCTTCAAGAAATAAACCATGGTAAACCACCAAATTTGCATTAGTCAGCAAATCCAAATCTCTGACTGATGCTTTGTAAAGATGAGGATCCACTCCGGCAGGCATAAGGGGTTGTACGTCGGCCAAATCACCCATTATTTCGGATATTGCATCTGCCAAGATGCTGGTAGTAGCCACGATCAAAGGCTTCTCCCGATTTTCAGGAGAAGAGCTTTTGCAGGAAAAAATTCCGATAGTTAAAAGTATAACAACAATAACCCTTTTCATGACTGAATAGCGAGAATATTTGATGCTACATCTTTGGACATGAAAATGCTTTTCTTTTGATCTACTAGGATTTCGACAGAGCCATCGAATTCAACCTTGTCTAGGATTTTTACTCTTGCTCCGATATATGCGCCGACTTTATCCATGTAGCGAAGGAAGGCTGCCGAACTATCCTTGACTGCAACGATTTGTCCTGATTGATCGATTTCCATTTCACTGATTGGAACTCTAGGTCGTGCTTTTACATCTCCAAATTCATCTGGAATCGGATCGCCATGTGGATCAAACTTTGGATAGTTTAAAAATGCATCGAGCCGCTGAATAAGTAGGGGAGATTGAATATGTTCTAATTCTTCTGCTACCTCATGAACTTCATCCCAAGCGAAGTTTAGTTTTTCAACCAAGAACACTTCCCATAGGCGATGCTTTCGAATTGTTTGAAGCGCAAATTTTTTGCCTTCAGGTGTAATGTTGACACCGTAATATTTCCGATAGTTAATCACACCTTTTTCGCCAAGCTTCCGAAGCATATCTGAAACGGAGGCAGGTTTTGTCTTCATCTCAGCTGCAATGTCATTCGTCGAAACTGACTTACTGGCTCCATCTGATAGGTGATAGATGGCCTTTAAATAATTCTCTTCTGCTGCAGTCAAATTCATTTTCAATCAAATTTGAAACAAATATAAAAATTAATTTAGATATAGCTAAAATAATATTTATTAATATCTAAATCAGCTGTGGAAAACCTATTTTCAAATGTGATTATGAAATTAGCCTTATCTAAAAATAATTTGAGGCAAAATAAAAAATATCTGTAAAGGTCTATGAATAAATAAGATGTGAATCTTTCAAATACGGTTTTGAATCAAAAAGCGATGAAATGAACTTTAGAATTTCAGTTTCCCAAAATCAAAAATTGGTTTCTAAAAAGGGAGGGGAGTGGATAAAGTGGATAGTTTTCCACCAATTTTTATCAGGCTAAAAGATCTTCGATTAATTGGCGAAAGAGTTTGCCTTCTTTATTCCACTTAAAAAAATCTGATTCTAGACCATCGAAAAAATGAGAATTTAGTCCTGAATGAAACTCATTAGCTGCTTTTCGGACTTGGTTATAATGTACTGAAATCCCAAGATTATATTCTGTGATTAATGAATCCCATTTTGGGTTGGAATTGATAATTATGGGGCAACCTAGTCCACATGCCTCGAAAAGTTTGCTGGGAAGTTTATTGATTATCGCTGGATGAAGCTGGTATGGTAAGAGTAAGAAATCAGCTCTTTTGATGGCATCTAAAACAGCTTCATGAGGGATGGGTGAGGTAGACAATTCCAAATGAATTGCCCTGTTTGCTTTTCCTATTTTTTGAATCTCATTTTCAAATTCTTTAAGGGTTACATGCCCGATTATTCTCAATTGAGAGCCAGGAAAATCAGCCAGTATGTTTTCGAAAAATTGAATCCCTTCTAAGACTCCATAAGATGGCGTTAGTGTTCCAGTGATTAAAAAATTAAATGACTTTTTGTTTTTATAAGATTTTGGTGAAGGAATTAAATCAGGTCCTAGATATTTATTTTCAAGAATTAGATTTGGTTTCTTTTCCGGCATTTCATCTGCGTAGCAGGCTTCAGCGAAAATGTGAAAATCAATCTTGTTTGGTTTTTCTGATTTTTGAATTATCCATTTAGCCAGGGTCCTTTTTATAACCGATAAGTTTGGATTGAGTTTGAGGTTTTGAACATAGTTTTCCTGAACATCATAAATCAACTTGTACTTAATCCAAGGCTTTAAAAACTTTGCTACAAGTAGTGTTTCCCAACTGCAGCAAATCAGGACTTTGGGTTTGATTTTCAATAGAAGAAAGCCCAATCTAAAAGGGAAAGTAAACCTTTGCCATCGAGAATGGTAATCATTGATAGAAACAAAAAATCGATCTTCAGCTGATTTTGGTAGTGATTTGCTGGAAAATCCTATGAAGTTTAATTGGTATTTATTTGTTTCACGCAGCGAAAAGCCCAGCCTCCCAAAAGATCTGGAATCCAGTATGGGTTTTAGGGAGGAAGCAAACAAAACCGAAATCATGTGGGCTTTTTGATCACTCATAAACGAAACTAATCAAATTCATGGAACTCAGAACAATTATCGAAAGGGCCTGGGAAAACAGGGAATTGTTAAAAGAGAAAAACACCGAGATCGCGATCAAAACAGTGATTGCTGATTTGGATGCTGGTCAATTGAGAGTAGCTGAGCCTCTTCCAAATGGAGAGTGGCAGGTAAATGACTGGATCAAAAAGGCAGTGATTCTTTATTTCCCAATTCAAAAAATGAAGACTATTGAGGTTGGTCCATTTGAGTTTCATGATAAGATGGCATTGAAGACCAACTATGCAAAGCAGGGTGTACGGGTAGTACCTCATGCTGTAGCTAGATATGGAGCACATTTGGCTAGTGGAGTTGTGATGATGCCAAGTTATGTTAATATCGGAGCTTATGTGGATAGTGGCACGATGGTTGATACTTGGGCGACTGTCGGTTCTTGCGCACAGATCGGCAAAAATGTTCATTTAAGTGGTGGTGTAGGTATCGGTGGAGTTTTGGAGCCTATTCAGGCAGCTCCAGTGATCGTGGAAGACGGAGCTTTCATTGGTTCAAGAGCAATTATCGTCGAAGGTGTTCGAGTAGGAAAAGAAGCAGTTTTAGGAGCAGGAGTAACCCTAACAGCTAGCTCAAAGATCATCGATGTAACTGGTTCAGAACCTGTAGAGTATAAAGGATATGTTCCTCCACGTTCAGTAGTAATTCCTGGGACAATTTCTAAAGATTTCCCAGCTGGAACGTTCCAAGTTCCATGTGCTTTAATCATTGGAAAGCGCAAAGCTTCAACTGACCTCAAAACCTCTCTAAATGATGCATTAAGAGAAAATAACGTGGCAGTCTAAACCAACTAGAATGAAAATAATTTATCGTTTAGGAGTGGCCTTACTTATCAGTGGGGCCACTTTTGCTTGTACCGGTAAATCCAGTAGTGAAGGAGACCGTGCTTTTAATCGAGGAGCCTATGAGGAGGCGGTAAATGAGTACTCTCAGGATTTGAAATACAATCCCAATGATGTGATCTTGCTTTTCAATCGGGGAAGAGCTCATGAGGAGCAAGGGCAATTGGATTCCGCAATTGCGGATTTTGAAAAGGCTTTAGAAATTGAACCGAATAACTTTCAGGTTTTATTGGCAATCTCCAATTTGCATTATTCTCAAGACAATTATTCAAGGGCATTGATTTATGCGTCCAAAGCTGAAGAAATTTCAGGTGCACCCGCTATGGCTTCTTTTATGAAGGCAAGAGCTTTACATCACATGGGGCATACAGCAGATGCCATGAAAGCTTATGGAAATGCCATTCAGTTAGATAAAAACTTCGCGCAAGCTTATTTCAATAGAGGAATGCTTAAAGTGGCACTTAAGCAAAAGCGAAGCGCTTGTGAGGATTTCCAATTGGCAAAAAGTCTGGAATATCCTGGAGCAGAGGATGCTCTCGCAAAATTTTGTAAGTAAAAAGAAAATCGGCTTAAGGGCCGATTTTTTTATTTTTCGCTGGAGTGATCGTGTTCTTTATGATCACAAATAATTTCTCCCGACAAATAGCCTAAACCTCTGCAGGTTTTGCAATCACTCACTTCTTTTAGGCTACCGTTACAAGTGGGACAATCCAATCGACCTTTTCCTGAGCAGCGATCACATTCGAAGTATTCTACGATATTAAAAATGTTACGCTTGGTGATTAGACCTTTTCCGGCACATCGACTACATCCTACTACTCCAACACCTCGGCAATAGCTACAGTCCTGTTGAATTTGTTTTGAACCGGAGCAGGTTGGGCAAGTTTCCCATCTATAGCCCTTGTTGTCACACAATTGACAGGCTTTGATTTCAGCTATAGGAGCCTTGAGGTCTTCCTGTAGATTTTTTGCCAAATCATAATTCTCCCCATTAAAGCCATTTAAATCAAAATACTTGTTAAGGAAGTTTGAGCTGTTGTCATATTGGCCTAATTCATACAAGGTTAAAGCAAAATAGTAGGGCATTTCATTAGGAAGAGGGAGTCCTGAATCAATTAGGTTTCTGAATATTTGATTGGCTGTTTGATAATCATTTCTCTCCATTGCAGCCAATGCCCCTTTCATCCACTGGTCGGTTTGGCCTAGGTTAGGGATTCCCTGACTATGAACACGAAAGGAAAAAGCAAGCAAAAGTGCTATTGAAAATAGAAGTACTGTTTTTTTCAAGATGATGAGATGCTTTAAGTATTTCCGGAAAATTAAGGACTAAAGCGGATTCACAAAGTTAATGTTTCCAAAAGAGGATTTTTTAAAAATTTGATGAATGAGATTTAAGCATAAAAAAATTGTCTTTATTTAATATCATCCTAAATTTATAAACCTTTAAAGGAAATTTAATCATTTTAAACTATTCAAATTATGGGAAAAGCAATTGATGCTATCGAAGGAATTGGACCTGCTTACAAAGCAAAGCTTGCAGAAGCAGGAGTAAAAACTGTTGAAGGACTTTTGGAAAAGGGAGCCACAAGAGCAGGAAGACAAAAGCTTGCTGAGGCTACAGGATTGGACGCAAGTCATATCTTGAAGTGGGTTAATATGGCTGATCTTTTCAGAATTAATGGAATCGCAAGTCAGTTTGCAGAACTTCTAAAAGCAGCTGGTGTGGATACTGTAAAAGAACTTCGTAATCGAAATGCAGAAAATCTTCATGCTGCCTTGGTTAAAACCCAAGAGGAGAAAGGCTTGACGCGGGTTGTTCCAAATGCTGAAAAGGTTGCTGATTTCATTGCTCAGGCAAAAGCACTTGAGCCTGTAGTCACTTATTAATTATCCAAAATTCTCTCAAAAAAACCTTTTTGCCATCGGCATCAAGGTTTTTTTTATAGTTTCATTTTTAGAAATCAAAAATCCATGAACCGTCGAGATCAATTCATTCAAACTTTAAACGAAGGTCAAACCTATAAAAAGGACTTTATCATCTTAGGCACAGGCATCTTGGATGGAGAAGCGATTACAGAAGCCAATGTAAAAGTTCCTCTAAAGACCATGAACCGTCATGGACTGATTGCCGGGGCCACAGGAACCGGGAAGACCAAGACACTCCAAGTGATTGCCGAGCAACTCTCTTTGAAGGGTATTCCCTCTGTTTTGATGGATTTGAAAGGAGATTTATCTGGTTTAGCTCAACCTGGAGAAGTAAAGGACTTTATCATAAGCCGTTCTGAAAAAATCGGAGTAGAATATGAGCCAATGGGTCTACCTGTTGAACTGATGTCGATTTCCGATGAAAAAGGTGTTCGGCTCAAAGCGACTGTATCAGAATTTGGGCCGGTACTCATCTCTCAAATTTTGGATTTGAATGATACCCAGCGTGGAGTCATTGCCTTAATTTTTCAATACTGTGATACACATCATCTTCCCTTATTGGATTTAAAGGACCTTAAGCGAGTTCTTCAATTCATTAATAATGAGGGAAAAGAACAAATTAAAAATGAGTTTGGGCAAGTTTCTGCTGCCTCTGTTAATACGATCATGCGCAAAATTATCGAATTGGAGCAGCAGGGAGCTGATAAGTTTTTTGGGGAGCGATCATTTGAGGTAGATGACTTTGTCAGAACAGAAGATGGGAAAGGTGTTATTTCGGTAATCCGATTGACCGACATTCAAAGTAAACCCAAGCTATTTTCGACTTTCATGTTGAGTTTGCTTTCAGAGATTTATGAAACCTTTCCGGAACTTGGAGATGCAGATAAGCCAAAGCTTTGTTTATTTATCGATGAGGCGCATTTGGTGTTTTCGAACGCCTCAAAGGATTTATTGGAAAAAATAGAGGCCATTATCAAATTGATTCGATCAAAAGGAGTTGGTGTGTATTTCTGTACCCAAACTCCAACTGATGTTCCAGACTCTGTCTTGGGACAGTTAGGACTTAAGGTTCAGCATGCGCTTCGTGCCTTTACGGCAAAAGATCGAAAAGCCATTACCAAAACGGCTGAAAACTATCCACTTTCTCCATTTTATGAAACTTCCGAAGTTTTGACGTCAATGGGGATTGGAGAGGCTTTGATAACAGCCTTAAATGAAAAGGGAATTCCGACACCACTGGCGCACACATTGGTAAGAGCTCCAATCACCCGAATGGATATTCTCAGTCCTTCAGAGATTGATGAAGTGATTTCCAAGTCAAACTTGATTGCCAAATACAATGTGAATTTGGATCGTGAGTCAGCTTTTGAAATCCTCAACCAAAAAATGGAACAAGTAGAAAAAGAACAGGAAAAAGCTACACTACCTGGTCCTAAACCTCGCACTGCAACTCGAACGACTAATGATGAATCTTTGCTTGAGGAATTGAGCAAGAATACCATGGTACGTCAAATTGGAAGAACGATTTTTAGAGAATTAACAAGAGGTATTTTAGGTTCCTTCAGCAGGAAACGCTGATATTTCCATGAAATAACTAAGAGAAAGTGAAAATTGGTGTAATAGGAGGAGGTGCTGCTGGCTTTTTTGCGGCTATTCATGCAGCAGGATCTGGCAGAGAAATCCACATTTTCGAAAAGTCATCTAAGCTACTTTCCAAAGTTCGTATTTCCGGAGGGGGTCGATGTAATGTTACCCATCGTCCCATAGAAATCAGCAAGCTTGTGAAATTCTATCCAAGAGGAGAAAAATTTTTAAAGCGTGTTTTTCGGCATTTTTCAATTCCTGATACCATAGATTGGTTTCAAAGCAGAGGTGTTGCTTTAAAAGAAGAAGCGGACGGAAGGGTATTTCCCCAATCTGATTCAAGCGAATCTATCATTCAAGCATTAACAAAGGAAGCTAATCGGCTTGGGATAAAAATTCATCTAAATTCTCCTATTCAATCCATAGAACCGGATCAGAATGGCATTAAGATTATTTCTAGGGAATCAGAGTTTAAGGTTGATCAATTGATTATAGCTGCTGGAGGAAGTCCTAAAATGGATGGCTATCACTTTTTATCCAATCTAAAACACACGATTTTTCCACCGATTCCTTCCTTATTTACTTTCAACACACCTCAGGAACCTATTCGAGAATTGATGGGTATCAGTGTGCCGGATGCTCATATAAGACTGGAAGGCACTAAGTTGTCTTATCAGGGGCCGCTATTGATTACTCATTGGGGTGTGAGTGGGCCGGCTGTTTTGAAACTATCAGCATTTGGCGCAAAATGGTTATTTGATCATGCTTATAAAGCCAATGCTGTCATTAATTGGAATGCAGATTTAAAAGAACAAGACTGGGATCAGAGTATCCGAAACTATAAATCACTGCATGGAGGAAGAAAGGTGAAAAATTACCCACTTCATGATCTTCCAAGTAGGTTGTGGGAATTTTTGGTTCAAAATTCAGGCATCGATGCAGATGAAACCTATGGAAATCTTTCGAAAAAGCAGATAAATAGACTGGTTCAGAATCTTTTTTGCTATATTTTGAAAGTTGAAGGAAAGACTACTTTCAAGGAAGAATTTGTTACAGCTGGAGGTGTAGATCTTCAGGAGGTTAACCCAGAGACAATGGAAAGTATTTTTCACCCAAAAATATTCTTTGCAGGAGAGGTTCTCAATGTAGATGGAATTACGGGAGGATTTAATTTTCAAGCGGCATGGTCAACGGGTTATTTAGCCGGAAAGTCTACCCATTTATAGAAATTTTATGAGCCTGATTTATCCTGAATTGAGCCAACGGATAGAAGAAATGTCCGAAGGCGATGAGGAGTTTAAAAAGGAATTGACTCAAGCCATTTTTGCAGGCTTGAAGGAGTTAAAACAATTCTATTCCGATGGGATGGTCCAAAGAGATTTGGAAGTCATTCAGCAGATCCGTCATAAAGTAAAACCTACTTTGGGGATGTTTGAATTTGAAGACCTAGCCAATTCTTTGCAGAATGGAAAAGAAATTCTGGAATCAGTTGGTTTTGGTTCTGAATTTCAGACTCATTATGAAAGCTTTATTAAACAAGTAGATAGAGCAATCGATGAGGTGAAAAGACTTGCAGAGCAAGTTTAGATTATAATTTATAAAAAAAGGAGCTGACACCTGTCGCTCCAATTTTTTTTAATACCCTATGTTTTAAACTTGAATGCAAAGGTAGTTTGTGCTTGTGTTGTAAATTTGAAGCCAAAAAGATCATTTAATGATCTTTTTGAAAACTATGCCTGAATTCACTTCCACATATCCTGGCCCTCCTTTTTATTTATTCAACGGTCATCTAGAAACTATCATTCCTAGTTTGTATCGAAAGATAGAAGGGGTGAACTATGTCCGAGAAAAGATTTCCACGCCTGATGGAGACTTTTTGAATTTGGATTGGTCGAAGGTTGGGAGTGATCGGCTTCTAATTGTTTCCCACGGGTTAGAAGGTGATTCTGAGAGACATTATGTCCGTGGCTTAGCAAAATTGTTTAACCAACATCATGTGGATGTTCTTGGCTGGAATAATCGAACCTGCGGTGGTGAGATGAACCTTCAACCGATACTGTATCATCATGGGTCTAGCCATGATTTAGATACGACAATAGAACATGTCCTTAGCTTAGGTCAGTATCAGGAGATTTTTCTTGCAGGAATTAGTATGGGTGGTGCGCAAACATTGAATTACCTGGGAAAGAAGGGGAATAGTCTTCCCGTTGAAGTAAAAAAAGCGGCTGTGTATTCCACTCCTTGCAACTTACCATCTAGTGCTGCGACACTCAAAGAGAAAAGGAATCGATTTTATAAGAATCGTTTTTTGGGAAAATTGAAAAAGAAAATGCGGTTAAAAGCCGAGCAATTCCCTGATTTAATTGATTTAGAGCTGCTGGAAAGAGTAAATGACTTCGATACTTTTGACACCCATTTCACTGCCAAAATTCATGGTTTTAAGGATGCTAAAGATTTCTACCAAAGTGTAAGCCCGGATCAGTGGATGGAAAGCATTACCATTCCGACCTTGATTGTCAATGCATTAAATGATCCACTTTTGGGACCAGAATGCTATCCTGTGGATTTGGTTGGCAGGAAAAAAGAGTTGAGTCTAGAAATGCCAAAAAGAGGAGGCCATACGGGTTTTATGCTAAAAGGACAGGAATTTACTTGCGTAGAACACCGCCTTTTAGAATTCTTACTCTAGGCTTCTTCCATTCATTTTTTAAATTGGGGAAATAAACACTTTCCCTATGAGAAAATTATTTTTCTTTTCGATCATCTTTCTTTTTGCACTCACCCTTTTTTTAATGTGGCTATATTCCTTTCGGGAGTTCCGTTTGGGGTATTTGGTGCTTGGAATTTTGGGTTTATTGACTGCTTTGGGTATCTATGATTCCTTCCAAAAAAAACATGCAATTCTTAAGAACTTTCCAGTAGTAGGACATTTTCGGTACATTTTAGAATCAATCAGTCCGGAAATCCAACAGTATTTTATTGAAAGCAATACAGATGGAAAGCCATTCAGCAGGAATATTCGATCGCTAGCTTATAGAAGAGCAAAAAGTGTGAATGATACCCATCCATTCGGGACCCAGAGTGATATTGGCGGGGAAGATTATGTTGCGCTAAGGCATTCCATTTATGCTGTGCATCTCAAGCCGGAAGACCTTCGAGTTACGATTGGTTCGGATTATTGTAATCAACCTTATTCGGCTTCTATTTTTAATATTTCCGCCATGAGTTTTGGCTCCCTCTCATCCAATGCAATTAGAGCTTTGAATTTGGGAGCGAAAAAAGGGAAGTTTTTTCATAATACCGGTGAAGGGGGGATTTCACCCTATCATTTGGAAGGTGGGGATATTTGTTGGCAGATAGGAACAGGATATTTCGGATGTCGGGATGAAGAAGGAAATTTTGACTCCAAAAAATTCCAGGAAAAAGCCAATTGGGAACAAGTCAAAATGATTGAAATAAAAATTTCCCAAGGCGCTAAACCCGGCCATGGTGGGGTTTTACCTGGAGTCAAAAACACTAAAGAAATTGCAGCAATTCGAGGCTTAAAAGCTGGTGAAACTGTATTGTCTCCACCAGCTCATTCTGAGTTTACAAATCCTAAAGAACTGATTCAATTCATTGCAAAACTTCGAGAACTGTCAGCAGGAAAGCCCATTGGTTTTAAACTTTGTATTGGTAGGACTGAAGAATTTATTGAAATCTGCAAAGAGATGGTTGCTCAAAATAATTGGCCTGATTTCATCACCGTCGATGGAGCAGAAGGAGGTACAGGAGCGGCGCCATTGGAATTTTCAGATAGTGTTGGATTACCCTTGGAGCCAGCCTTAATTTTTGTTCGGGCAACTTTGGATAAGTTTAATCTTCGAGACAAAATCAGAATTATTGCTTCCGGAAAAGTTATAAGTGCTTTTTCTATTATCAAAAATATTGCTCTCGGGGCGGATCTTTGTAATACAGCCCGTGGATTTATGTTTAGTGTTGGCTGCATCCAAGCCCTTCGCTGCAATACCAATGAATGCCCAACTGGAGTAGCAACTCAGAGAAAAGGATTGGTTAAGGGTTTGGTTGTCAGCGATAAATCTGAGCGCGTTTATAATTTTCACTCAAATACTGTTAAAGCTGTAAGCGAATTGCTTGGGGCAGCAGGGCATAAGCACACCAGTGAACTGAGCGTGCATGACCTGGTAAAAGGTGATGAAATGATCAAGTTGGCAAACCGGTATTTCCCAGATACAGTAAATACACAAGTTTAGTCGAAATGCTTCAATGCCATTTCCGCTACCGTTCCTCCAATGGAAAGCGAACTGGTAGCAGCTGGTGAAGGAGCATTAAGAACATTGATTGCAAATTGGGATTCTCGAATTGCGAAATCATCCAATAATCCACCGCTTCGGTCACAGGCTTGGGCTCTCACGCCTGCACCTCCATCTACTAGATCAGATTCTTGAATTTCCGGAATTAATTCTTGAAGAGCTTTAGTGAATGCCGCTTTTGAAAATGATCGGTAAAGCTCCCCAAAACCTGTTTTCCAGTATTTTGCAGCCACTTTTTGAAAACCTGGCCAAGCCAACGTTTCGGCAAGTTCAGGGATATTAATCTGTGATTTTTTATAACCCTCTCTTCGAAAAGCTAAAACTGCATTTGGACCTGCCTCAACTCCACCTTTTTTCATTCGGGTAAAGTGGACTCCCAAGAATGGAAAATTAGGGTCTGGAACAGGATAAATTAGGTTTTTGACCAAATACTCTTTTTCTTTTTTCAGCTTGTAATATTCTCCTCGGAAAGGAATGATTTTGACATCTTCAATGGAAGAATCTGTTAATCGCGCAACTTTATCAGAGTAAAGTCCTGCACAGTTGATGACCAATTTCGCTTCAAAGGTTTTCTTTGAAGTCTCGATATAATTAATTGAGTTCCTTTGGTTGATTTCTAGAACCTTATGATTTAAAAATATTTCTCCTCCTTTCTGAATTATCTTCCTGCCATAAGCCAAAGCGACCTGATGGTAATCAACAATTCCGGTTTGTGGAACATGAATCGCAGCTACACCATGACAGTGAGGTTCATACTCTTTTAATTCCTCCAAAGTGATAGCTCGTGTTCCTGTCAAGCCATTTTCCAAGCCTCTTTTTAATAAATTTTCAAGAAGGGGCTTTTGCTCTTCTCTTGTAGCAACCACCACTTTTCCTGTGATTTCGTAGGGGATTTTTTCTGTTTCGCAGAATTCAACTAATTCATGATAGCCTCGGATGCAATTTGTGGCTTTCAAAGAACCTGGCTTATAGTACAAACCTGAGTGAATTACCCCCGAATTGTTTCCGGTTTGATGCTTGGCCAATTGATTTTCCTTTTCAATAACAGCAATCTTTATGTCCGGCCGATTTTTCAGGATTTTCATACCTGTTGCCAATCCGACGATTCCACCTCCAATAATTGCAATATCGTATACCATGAATTCGAATTTTGAAGGTCAAATATACAAGCGAGAAAGGAAACTTTTCCTCCAAAGGTTTCGATTCGGATTTAGGATTTAGGAAATATTCACAGCGAGTATCCGTCATTTCCGAGTAGAATGAATTTATTTTGCTGCCTCAGAGTTTCTAGGGAAATTTTATTCATGAAAAGACCTGTCTTTTTTCTTCTTTTCTTTTTCATATCCATATCCACCTTTGCTCAATATCGAATCAAAGGAAAAGTCACTGACGCGGAAACCGGAGATCCAATTCCCTTTGCTGCAGTTTATGTCCCTGGTGCTAGAGTTGGAATGAACACTGATTTTGAAGGCGGGTATGAGTTAAATCTAAAAACCTGGAATGATAGTATCAGAGTTAGCTATTTAGGCTATTTAACGCAGACAAAAGCTATCCAAGAACTCCCGGAACAAACCATCAATTTCCAGCTTAGACCTTCTGATTTTGAGCTAGAAGCCTTTGTTTTTGAAGCAGGAGAAAATCCAGCTTTTGAAATCATTCGAAGGGCTGTTGAAAAGAGGAAGGATTTTGATAAAAGAAGTCTGGAAGCTTACGAAACGAAGAATTACACCAAGATCGAGATTGATATCGATCATCTTTCCGAGGAGTTCAGACAAAGAAAAACTGTTCAAAAAGTAACTTCTGTTTTGGATAGTATCCGAGAGTTGACAAATGATGAAGGAGAGAAAATATTGCCGGTATTTTTCTCTGAAACTTTGAGTCACTTTTACTTCCGAAATAACCCACTTCTTAAGAAAGAAATTGTGGAAAAATCCAAAGTAACGGGGGTTGGAATTACCGATGGTTCAACGACATCACAAATTACCGGTTCTGCCTTTCAGGAATATAATTTTTATAAAAATTGGCTCACGATTCTGGAAAAGGATTTTATTTCACCCATTGCAGATGGATGGAAAACCTTTTATGATTATGATTTGATGGACTCCGTCTTGGTGGGGGCAGATACTTGTTATCAACTTCAAGTCTATCCAAGAAGGGAGCAGGATTTGGCATTTTCAGGAACAATTTGGATTAAGAAAGAAGATTATGCGCTTAAACAAGTTGATCTGACTATCCCAAAGACAGCCAACTTAAATTTTATCGAACGAATTAAAATCCAACAGGAATTGGAACCTACTATTATGGGGCCTTTAATTCCTGCTAAAACCCGTGTTCAAATCAAAATTGGGCAAGTAACTCCAAATACAGCTGGCTTATTAGCAAAATTTTACACAGCTACGGATAGTGTGTTTATCACTGATCCCAAGCCCACTTCTTTTTTCAATAATTCAGTGGAGCTTAGACCGGATTTTGGGGATGCCACAGAAGACTTTTGGGCGAAAAATAGGGTAGATCCCCTTTCTCCCGAAGAATTGGCCGTGCTTCAAATGGTAGACACCTTGAAGAAAATTCCAGTGATTCGTTTTTATTCTGAAGGTTTGAAGTTTTTTGCGACAGGATTTTTACCAGTTGGTAAAATCGACTTAGGTCCTTGGACAGAATTCGGGAATTACAACAATGTGGAAGGGCTTCGAGGAGGTTTTGGTCTAAGAACCAATTACAAGTTTAGCACGAAATGGGCCTTTCAAGGATATTTAGCCTATGGTTTTAAAGATCAGCGATTTAAGTATTCTTTATCGGCAAAAAATATTCTAGACCGAAAGCGCTGGACAACAATTGAACTAAGTTCAAGTAAAGAAATTGATCAAGTAGGTTTGGAAATGGAATCACTTGAAGGAAATTCCGTTTTCTTAGCTGCAAGTAGATTTGGCACTTTGAGAAGGCCATTTATCAGTACCAATCAACAGCTGAAGTTCCAGCGAGAGTTCTTTAAAGGATTTTTATTTCAAGCTGGTCTCAAGCTTTCCCAGTTTGATCCCCTTTATGACTTTTACTATTTGGAGAAAGGTACTGGCGATTACAAAAGTGAATTCCAGACTACAGAATTGAGAGCAAGCCTGCGCTATGGGAGAGATGAAATTATTCTGATCAACGATAATGAGAGGGCTTCATTCGGCCCATCAAAATGGCCTATTTTCGAGTTGAGATTTGCTCGTGGAATTCAATGGCTAAATGGAGAAGTAGACTATCGCAAATTAGATTTTTACATCTATCACCGAGTGAATATGGGCTTGTTTGGGGTATCCAGGTATGAATTGGATGCAGGAAAAGTTTTTGGAGAGGTTCCGTATCCCATTTTGGAAAACCATCTTGGCAACGGAACAGCTTTCTATACGACTGCAGCCTTCAACACTATGAATTTCAATGAATTTGCTTCAGATCAATTTATCAGCTTACGGTACCGGCACTTTTTTGAAGGGTTTTTATTGAATCGAATTCCTTTAATGCGAAAGCTAAAATGGCGAGCTTTGGCTAATGCAAATATCCTTTTCGGTTCTGTAAGTGATAAAAATATCGCCAATGCTCCGACATTTGATCCGCAAGGAAACCCAATTGAAACGTTTGGAAGATTGGATCCGACAAAGCCTTATTTGGAATTGGGTTATGGAATAGAAAATATCTTTAAGTTTTTCCGAGTAGACTTTTTCCATCGTATGACCTATTTGGATAGTCCCGATGCAAATGGCTTTGCTGTCAAAGTCAGTGCGCAGATTATTCTTTAAAAGAAACGGGATTGGTGGGTGGATAATTTTTCCTTTGCCTACACTCTTTGCATATTTGCACCTTCAACTAATGCCTGTTTGTAAAGGCCTAAAAAATTTATGTCAAAATCAATTGCAATTACACTTCCTGACGGATCGGTTAGGAACTATGAAAAAGGAATTACCGGACTGCAAATTGCTGCCAGTATCAGCGAGGGTTTGGCCCGGAATGTTCTAGCCGCCAAAGTAAACGGAGAGGTTTGGGATGCCACCCGACCTATCACTTCTGATGCAAGCCTTCAATTATTAACCTGGAATGATGGAGAAGGAAAAAACACCTTCTGGCATTCCTCTGCTCACTTAATGGCAGAAGCATTGGAAGCACTCTATCCTGGAATCAAATTCGGTATCGGACCTCCAATCGAAACCGGGTTTTATTATGATGTGGACTTTGGCGATCACAAATTGGAAGGAGAAGAGCTGGAGAAAATCGAGCAGAAAATGCTTGAGTTGGCCAGAGAAAAAAACGAATATATCCGAAAAGAAATTTCCAAAAAGGACGCTATCAATTATTTCCAGGATAAAGGCGATGAATACAAGCTGGACTTGTTGGAAGGCCTGGAAGATGGTAGCATTACATTTTATGAGCAGGGAAACTTTGTTGACCTTTGCCGTGGGCCACATATTCCGAATACTGGATTTATTAAAGCTGTAAAGCTTACCAATATTGCCGGGGCTTATTGGAAGGGAGATGAAAACCGTAAAATGCTAACGCGTATTTATGGTGTGACATTCCCCAAAGCGAAAGAGTTACAGGAATACCTCACTATGCTGGAGGAGGCAAAAAAGCGGGATCACCGAAAAATTGGTCGGGAATTAGAGCTTTTTACATTCTCTGAAAAAGTAGGAATGGGATTGCCCCTTTGGCTTCCAAAAGGGACCTTGTTGCGTGAGCGCCTGGTGTCTTTTATGAAAAAGGCGCAGGATAAATCAGGTTATCAGCAAGTAACTACTCCTCATATCGGTCATAAAGTTCTCTATGAGACTTCCGGCCACTATGAAAAATACGGAAAGGATTCATTTCAGCCGATAGCCACCCCAAATGAGGGAGAGGAATTTTTGCTGAAGCCGATGAACTGCCCTCATCATTGTGAAATTTACAAGCATAAGCCGCGGTCTTATAAAGATCTACCAATTCGATATGCAGAATTTGGTACTGTGTATCGCTATGAGCAGAGTGGGGAATTGCATGGATTAACCCGTGTAAGAGGATTTACCCAAGACGATGCCCATATCTTTTGCCGACCGGATCAAGTGAAGGATGAATTTATCAAAGTAATTGATTTGGTGCTTTACGTTTTCAAAGCTTTGGGTTTTGAAGATTACACTGCACAGATTTCATTGAGGGATCCTGAAAAACCTGAAAAATACATTGGATCTACCGAAGCATGGGAAAAAGCTGAAGCTGCTATTATTGAAGCAGCAGCCGAAAGAGGTCTTGAGACAGTGACTGAATTAGGTGAAGCAGCTTTCTATGGCCCTAAATTGGACTTCATGGTAAAGGATGCTTTGGGAAGAAAATGGCAATTGGGAACTATCCAAGTTGATTACCAGTTACCGGATCGCTTTGAATTGGAATACATCGGAGCAGATAATCAGAAGCATAGACCTGTGATGATTCACCGGGCTCCTTTTGGTTCACTGGAACGATTTGTTGCAGTTTTGATTGAGCATTGTGCGGGTAATTTTCCATTGTGGCTTGCACCTGAGCAATTGGTGATTTTGCCTATTTCCGAGAAATACCTTGATTATGCAGCTGAGGTAAAAGATCTTTTGGAAGAAGCAGGTATAACCGGAAGCATAGATAACAGAGATGAAAAGATAGGTCGTAAGATCCGTGATGCCGAGGTGAAAAAGGTGCCTTTCATGCTTATTGTTGGTGAAAAAGAAGCGCAGGAAAGGATGGTATCTGTACGTAAACACGGTGAAGGTGACCTAGGAAGCCACTCGCCGGAAGGATTTATAAAGTATTTTCAAGGGATAATTTCAGAATCATTAAGTAAAGAATAAGTTGGTAAAATTTTATTCTGATTTCAGTAATTAGAAATTATTCCGATATTTGCAGTCGATTTCATTAAAACAACCTAATTAATTTGAGAAACAGACAACCAAACAGAGGTCGAAGAGAAGAACCATATAAGGTAAACGACAAAATACGAGCTAGACAAGTTCGGGTAGTAGGAGAGTACGTAGAAGGTGGAAACGCTCTAATGCCTCTTGACAAAGCCCTTAGACTAGCAGAAGAAAACGATCTGGATTTGGTAGAAATTTCTCCAAATGTTGATCCTCCGGTTTGTAAGATTTTGGATTATGCCAAATTCAAATACGAGCAGAAGAAGAAACAAAAGGAAATTAAGGCTAATGCAGCCAAGGTCGTTTTAAAGGAGATCCGCTTTGGACCTAATACAGATGATCATGATTTCAATTTTAAGTTGAAACATGCCATCAACTTCTTGAAGGAAGGCGCCAAAGTGAAAGCCTATGTTCATTTCGTGGGTAGAAGCATTGTTTTCAAAGAAAGAGGAGAGATGCTTTTATTGAAATTTGCACAGGCATTGGAAGACTATGGTGTGGTAGAACAACTTCCTAAACTGGAAGGAAAGCGAATGAATATCTTTATCGCACCAAAGCCTCATAAAAAGTAATTTCAACCAACTAAATACAGCTAAAATGCCTAAAGTAAAAACCAAATCTTCCGCGAAAAAGCGATTCGCTTTAACCGGAACAGGAAAGATCAAAAGGAAGCACGCTTACAAAAGCCACATCCTGACTAAGAAAGCCACCAAAAGAAAGCGTAACCTTACCAAAACTGGTTTGGTACACGAGTCTGATGAGGGCAGAGTACGAGACATGTTGAGAATCTGATCAATCTGTCTAAAAAATTAAGGTTTATTTATTCACCAGACGCTTTGGTATTGAAGACTCTTCGGAGCACCTAGTGTCAAAAAACAAAAAGTTATGCCAAGATCAGTAAACGCAGTAGCGTCAAGAGCAAGAAGAAAAAAAGTGCTTAAGGCCACCAAAGGTTACTTCGGAAGAGGTAAAAATGTGTGGACTGTAGCCAAAAACAAGTACGAGAAAGGACTTCAGTACGCTTACAGAGACAGAAAAGCTAAGAAAAGAGAATTCCGTTCTTTGTGGATTCAGCGTATCAATGCCGGTGCTAGAGAGCATGGTTTGTCTTATTCTCAATTCATGGGGTTGTTGAAAAAAGCCGATATCGAGCTTAACCGTAAGGTTTTGGCTGATTTGGCGATGAATCACCCTGAGGCATTTAAAGCAGTTGTTGAAAGAGTGAAATAAGAGTTAGCACCTTATTTTACATGAAGCCTTCCTTCGGGAAGGCTTTTTTGTTTTATAGGTTTTTGATTTTGTCCTTTTTCAAAAGGAGTAGTGCTAAAAAAGTAAGAATAATAAAAAGGGTCTCTTTTACCGAAAGCTCCCGAAAGAATTCGGGATGAAGATAGGAGTTGAAGGTTCTTACCTTAGGCAGGTTCCTGCGCGCTAAGGCTTAGTTGATATGAATTCTGCCAATAGAATTTTGTGAAATAAAAAAGGCTTCCGTTTCCGAAAGCCTTTGTAGCGAGGACGGGAGTTGAACCCGTGACCTCAGGGTTATGAATCCTGCGCTCTAACCAACTGAGCTACCTCGCCAGAATATCTTAAGATTTTTTTGGTATTGAAATTTCAAATTAATGCCTATATTAAAACACCAACGATCAATACTTCTTTTTGACGCTGGAAACGTATTTTCCAACCTTGTAAACCTCCCGTCTGAATGGGAATGCAAATATGAGACCTTGTATTATTAAATGCAAGTTGGCGTTCTTTAAAAAAATGAAAATTTCACCCCGGTAATTTTAGAAATCATGGTTAAAAATAAGTTTGTCGCTGATTATCAAATCAATGCTTCGAAAAAAATTCTTTTTCATTATATCAGCACTGCAAGTGGTTTAGAAGAATGGTTTGCAGACCAAGTAAGAATCAACGAGGATAAAGTCTATATTTTTGAATTTGATAACGAGGAACATTATGCCCGGATGGCCTCGATTCGAAATAATTCCCATGTGAAGTTTGAGTTTTTTGATCCGAACAATCCAGATGAAGAGGATCATTCTTATATAGAATTCAAATTGGAAGAAAATGAATTGACCCAAACGCTTTTTCTAAAGGTTATTGATTATTCCGATGGGTATGATGATGAGGAGCTAGAGGCTATTTGGGATGGCTTGGTTGGAAAACTTAAAGAAATTATTGGTGGTTAATTGCTGAGGATTCACCAACTTTGAATCATGAATCTCGTAGCCTTCACTTGAAGGTGAACTGAGTATGTATGAAGAAGTTAGATAAACTTATTTTGGGCTCTTTTATAGGGCCATTTTTATTGACCTTCGTGGTAGTTGACTTCATTCTACTGATAGTCAACATGCTGAAGTATTTCGATGAAATTTTTGGTAAAGGGCTAAGCTTTTGGATTTATGCTGAATTGATCGGCTATTTTGTCGTCAGTATTTCACCTATGGCTTTGCCTTTAGCTGTGTTACTCTCCAGTTTGATGACTTTTGGGAATTTAGGAGAGCATTTTGAACTAACAGCCATAAAAAGTAGTGGGATTTCATTAGTTCGTGCCCTTAGGCCAATCGGAGTTTTTACAATTATCTTGGTGTTTCTGGCCTTCCTATCCAATAACTACTTGGTGCCAAGAGTCAACCTCAAAACTTTCAGCTTGCTGTACGATATCCGAATGAAATCACCTGCTTTGGATATCCGGGAAGGAATTTTTTATGCGGGAATTCCAGGCTACAGTATCAAGGTCAACAAAAAAATTGGGGACAATGAATTAAAGGATATTATCATTTATAATCACAATGATATCCTTGGCAATCTAGATGTTACCATCGCCGATTCTGGTAGAATGGAAAAATTTTTGAATGAGAATTACATGAAACTCACGCTTTATAATGGAATCAATTATAATGAGTCCAGAGCGATGAGAGGAATTTCAGAAAAGCCAGTTGAGTTTCGAAGGACCACCTTCGATGAAAATGTAATCATTTTTGATATGGATGAATTTCAGCTCAACCGGACACCTGAAGATCTTTGGTCTACCAATCGGGCGATTAAGAATATTTCAGAAATAAAGGTTGGGCTGGATTCTATCTACACACTTGTCAACGATCAACGCTACCTTACCTATCAAACTGCCTCAGGAATCTACCCATATTTTACTAGGAATAGAAAACTAAACCCTGTTTCTCAAATCGAAGAAAGAAAATCCATTGATGATTCCCTTCGTGCAGAAAAAGCAAGGATCGAAAGAGCAAAGCAGGATTCTATTTTAGAGGAGAAGAATTTATTGAAAAGGGATACCACTATCCAAAAAGTAGAATCTCCTGAAAACAGATTATCCGTCTCTGATACATCCCAGAGCCTTGATATCAAAGCTGCCGCCAAACTTTCAAAGAGTGACTCAATTTTTCAACTCAAACAAGTAAACAGATCTAGAGCACAAGATTCACTTCCTGATGAAAATGAAGAAGATTTTGTAGAAAACCCTGTAGAAGATGAAGTAGGGGAGCAAATGCTTCCTCAAAGGCTCACTCCTTTATCTGAAGAAGAAAGAGACAGGATAGACTCTATTGTTTTTAAGAGAGGGTATAGATCCAACGCTTTAACCATGGCGTTGAATAATGCTCGAAACTTGAAAAATAACTTTAATCAGAAAAAAGTTACAATAGAGAACTTTGAAAGGGAATATCGACGATTTGAAATTGCCTGGCATCAAAAGTATACCCAAGCTTTCGCATGTTTTGTAATGTTTTTGATCGGAGCTCCATTAGGAGCAATTATTAAAAAAGGTGGGTTAGGGATGCCTGTTTTGGTTTCTATCATTTTCTTTATCGTTTATTACATGCTAACTATAACTGGAGAAAAATGGGCTAAAGAAGGTGTGACGGATCCTATTATAGGCACTTGGTTTTCCTGTGTGATGCTTTTGCCTTTTGGTTTATTCTTTCTAAAGCAAGCAAGAAAAGATGCCCGGCTTTTTGAACCTGACTTTTACATCGAGTGGTGGAAGGGTATGAGAAGACGAATTGCTTCCCGAAAAGCAAAAACAACTTGATGTTTTATTTTCAAATTAATACCCTTACCTTTGTAGCTGTTTTAATTAATTTAGCTAAACATGTATTTAACATCAGAGAAAAAACAAGAGTTGTTTAAAAATCATGGACGGTTAAAATCTGAAACTGATACTGGATCACCAGAATCTCAGATTGCCCTCTTCACCCATCGAATCAAGCACCTAACGGAGCATTTGAAGCAAAACAAAAAAGATCACTCCTCTAGACTTGGTTTGTTGAAGTTGGTAGGAAAGCGTAGAAGCTTATTGGACTACCTCCATAAGAAAGACATCGAGCGATACAGAAGTATTATCGCCGAGCTAGGAATTCGAAAATAATCCTAAGTAAGGTTCTCCGAGTCGAGAACCTTACTTTTTTCTTTTTCAGCTGGACGCGTTTATTTTTAAAACAGAAGAAAAATCATTATCAATATTTATGTTACCAAACTTAATCACCAAAACCATCACGCTTGAGGATGGTAGAGAAATTATTATCGAAACAGGTGCACTTGCTAAACAAGCCGATGGTGCAGTTGTAGTGAAGTTAGGAAAGGCCATGCTCTTGGCTACAGTTGTATCCAAAAAAGAGGCTGGCGAAGGAGTTGACTTTTTACCACTTTCAGTAGACTATCAAGAAAAATTTGCGGCATCCGGAAAGATTCCAGGAGGCTTTTTGAAGCGAGAAGGAAGATTGTCAGATTATGAAATCTTAATTAGTCGATTGGTAGACCGTGCTATTCGTCCGATTTTTCCGGATGATTATCATGCCGACACCCAAGTAAATATTACCCTTATTTCATCCGATGAAGACGTTCTCCCTGATGCATTGGCAGGATTGGCAGCATCAGCAGCTTTGTCAGTATCAGATATTCCTTTTAATGGCCCAATCTCTGAAGTAAGAGTTGCGAAAATCGATGGCAAATTGGTTATCAACCCATCTCCAGCGGAGCTAGAGAAGGCTACACTTGAATTCATTGTAGCAGGATCTTTGGATTACATCTTGATGGTAGAAGGAGAAGCTTCTGAGATTTCTGAAGACGAAATGGTTGAAGCACTTCAATTTGCCCATGAGGAGATTATCCGTCATTGCCAAGCTCAGGTTGAATTAACCAAGATGGTTGGTAAAGAGGAAAAAAGAGAGTATTGTCACGAAAAGTCTGACCCAGCTTTGTATGAAAAGATGCGGTCAGAGCTTTATGATAAATTATATGAATCTGTAGGCAAGCAAATTGCCAACAAGTCAGAGCGTTCTGCTTTGATTCAAGCCATTAAGGAAGAGTTTGTGGATAGCCTAGGAGAGGAACATGAATTCGAAGCAAGCTTGATTGGACCTTATTTCCATAAAATCCATAAGGAAGCTGCTAGAAATCTGACCTTGAATGAGAAGAAGCGATTGGATGGCCGAAAGCTTGACGAAATTCGTCCGATTTGGTCAGTAGTTGATTATTTGCCTTCAGCACATGGTTCGGCAGTTTTCACTAGAGGAGAAACACAATCCTTAACCACTTGTACCTTAGGTACTAAGATGGATGAAATGATGATTGATGGAGCCGTGATTTCTGGCTTCAATAAATTCTATTTGCATTACAATTTCCCTGGATTCTCAACAGGCGAGGTAAAACCAAATAGAGGACCTGGTAGAAGAGAAGTGGGTCATGGTAATTTGGCCATGAGAGCTTTGAAAAAAGTTCTTCCGCCAGAAGAAGAAAATCCATATACTATCCGAATTGTATCAGACATTCTTGAATCTAACGGTTCATCTTCAATGGCTACCGTTTGTGCGGGATCTCTTGCTTTGATGGATGCTGGAATTCAGATTAAAGCTCCTGTTACCGGTATTGCAATGGGGATGATCTCTGATTCTTCAACTGGTAAATATTCCATTTTGAGTGATATTCTCGGTGACGAGGACCACTTGGGTGACATGGATTTCAAAGTGACCGGTACTGAAAAAGGTATTACAGCTTGTCAGATGGACTTGAAGGTAGAAGGTTTGGATTACAGCGTTTTGAAAGAAGCCTTGTATCAAGCAAAAGAGGGAAGACTTCATATTCTACACGAGATTTCTAAGACCTTGGCTGCTCCAAGACCTGATTTGAAACCTCATACTCCTAGATCTTACACCATGATGATTCCTAAGGAATTGATCGGTGCTGTAATTGGTCCAGGCGGAAAAGTAATTCAAGAAATTCAGAAAGATACTTCTACCACTATTGTGATTGAAGAAGTAGATAATCAAGGAAAGATCAATATCTTCTCCGCAAACCAAGATAATCTTAATAAGGCGCTTTCACGAGTTAAAGCTATCGTAGCACAACCTGAAATCGGGGAAGTGTATACCGGTAAAGTGAAAAATATTCAGCCATTTGGTGCATTTGTGGAATTTATGCCGGGTAAAGATGGTTTATTACATATCTCGGAGATTAAATGGGAGCGTCTTGAAAGTATGGACGGCGTTCTGGAGCCGGGAGAAGAAATCGTTGTAAAATTGATTGATATTGACAAAAAGACCGGAAAATTTAAGCTATCGCGAAAGGTTCTTTTGCCAAAGCCTGAGAAATCTGGTCCAAAAAATCAAGAGTAACTTCTGATTTATATTAATTTCATTATCTTAACTGAATTCAACCAATAATATTCTGAATGAGGCAGCTGAAGATTAGCAAGCAGATTACCAATCGAGAGAGTCAGTCTCTGGATAAGTATCTGCAGGAGATTGGTAAAGTGGATCTCTTGACAGCAGACGAAGAAGTAGTTCTTGCCAAGCGAATCCGTGAAGGTGATCAATTGGCTTTGGAAAAATTGACCAAAGCTAACTTGCGCTTTGTGGTTTCCGTGGCAAAGCAGTATCAAAACCAAGGTCTTTCATTGGGTGATTTGATCAATGAGGGGAATTTGGGTTTGATCAAAGCTGCACAGCGTTTTGATGAAACGCGAGGATTTAAATTTATTTCTTACGCCGTATGGTGGATTCGTCAGTCCATTTTGCAAGCCCTTGCAGAGCAGTCTCGAATCGTAAGATTACCATTGAATAGGGTAGGTTCCCTCAATAAGATTTCCAAGACTTTCAGTGAATTGGAACAAAAATTCGAGCGTGAGCCATCACCTGAAGAATTGGCGGAAGTTTTGGAAGTTACCGCTTCAGAGGTTGTCGATACTATGAAAATTTCTGGCCGTCACGTTTCTATGGATGCACCTTTTGTACAAGGTGAAGAAAATAGTCTTTTGGATGTGTTGGAAAATGACGGTGATGAAAAACCGGACGATGGTTTGATGACCGACTCACTTCGGAAGGAAGTTCAAAGAGCGCTTTCAACGCTTACTCAACGAGAAGCAGATGTAATCACTCTTTATTTCGGTTTGAATGGTGAACATGCAATGACTTTGGAAGAAATTGGAGAGAAATTCAATTTGACTCGAGAGCGTGTTCGTCAGATTAAAGAAAAAGCTATTCGAAGATTGAGACATACATCGAGGAGCAAGACTCTCAAACCTTACTTAGGTTAATAAAATAAAAGGGGTTTAGGCCCCTTTTTCTTTTTAAACTTTAATTTTCAAAAATGATATGAGTCACATTTGGGAATTTTAACAAGTTCTAATTTTGTTGGCTGATAGGAAAAGTGAAAATTTAACGTTCTTAATTTCATTTACAGATGAATCAAGATTTAGAAAAAGTAAAAGTTCTGATCATCGGATCAGGACCAGCAGGTTATACAGCAGCTATTTATGCTTCTAGAGCAGGTTTAAAGCCAGTTTTGTATACTGGAGGACAACCAGGAGGTCAATTGACAATCACTACGGATGTAGAAAACTATCCAGGCTATCCAGAAGGAATCATGGGGCCTGAAATGATGGAGGATTTCCGTAAACAAGCTGAGCGGTTCGGAGCTCAAATTCGTTATGGAGTGGTTACTAAGGTCGATTTCAATCAGAAACCACATTTGATCACAGTGGATGATTCAGTTCAGTTATATGCAGAGACTGTGATTATTTCTACTGGCGCATCGGCAAAATGGCTTGGTTTGGAAAGCGAAACCCGACTAAACGGTCGAGGAGTATCTGCCTGTGCAGTTTGTGATGGTTTCTTTTTCCGAGGTCAGGATGTAGCGATTGTAGGTGCGGGAGACACAGCCTGTGAGGAAGCTTCTTATTTGTCTAATATTTGCAACAAAGTATACATGCTTGTTCGTAGAGATGAGATGCGTGCTTCTCAAATAATGCAAAAGAGAGTTCTAAATAATCCGAAAATCGAAGTCCTTTGGAATACAGAGACGGAAGAGATTCTAGGAGATAAAGAAGTGACAGGAGTACGGGTAGTCAATAATAAAACACAAGAAAAACGGGATTTAGCAATTTCTGGCTTCTTTGTTGCTATTGGACACCAGCCAAACACCGAGGTATTTAAAGACTTCATTCATATGGATGAAGCTGGATATATCAAAACGATTCCTGGAACTACAAAAACCAATGTAGAGGGTGTATTTGCTTGTGGAGATGCTCAAGATAATGTGTATCGGCAGGCAGTTACAGCAGCAGGAACAGGCTGTATGGCCGCTCTGGATGCAGAGCGATATTTAGCTGAAATGGAAATTCATTAAATCATTCATGAAGTATCTTCGATTGATACTATTTACGGGAATTATGCTGAGCATTGGAATTACTAATTCCAATGCTCAAATTTTTCCTAAAATCATCAAAAAAGACCGAAATCAAACCCAAATAGAGACTCAAGAGCGAAAGAACATTGAATTGAGAGGGTTTGATCAGGAATCCTATTTGCGTACCCTTTCCTCGATTACAGATTCAATTATTTTTAAGAACAATGTGAATTTGGGTAAAGTCCGTTCCATCGTATCCGAGGATCAGGACTATATGATTTGGGCTCCAACTAATCGTCTGGCAAAAGTATCCGAGCAAGTTTTAATTGATAGTATCTGGGTAACTGCCTATGAATACTATTCCACATGGGATTCAAAAAAGGTAGATATCTACAATTTTGATATCAACAATTTTCAAGATACAGTCAAGGTTAGGCTTTACGATCCTTTTTTTGGATATGATTGGAAAATGCCTTTAGAGAAAACTCCAGTAACATCCCGCTTTGGTTACAGATGGAGAAGATGGCATTACGGGACAGACTTGGACTTAATTACAGGAAATCCAGTTTATGCTGCTTTTGACGGGATAGTCAGGGTCAGGTCTTATGATCGCTATGGTTATGGTTATTTCGTTGTAGTAAGGCATAAAAACGGCTTAGAGACCTTATATGGACACCTATCTAAAATATTGGTAGATGTAGGACAAGAAGTTAAAGCTGGAGACCTAATCGGAAAAGGAGGAAGCACAGGTCGAAGTACAGGTTCCCATTTGCATTATGAATTGCGCTACCGAGGTCTGGCTTTTGATCCCGAATTGGTCTATAACTTTGATGAATCAAAAATTCTGAGTCAGGAATATTTAATTACCCCAGAAACCTTTTCTCACTTGGCAAAGGCAAGACAACAGATTTACCATCGCGTAAAAAGAGGGGAAAACTTAAGCAGTATTGCTAGAAGATATGGAGTCTCTGTGGGAACTATTACCCGTTTAAATGGGATTGCTACTAGAAGCATATTACGAGTAGGACAAAATCTAAGGATTCGATAAGATGAACAAACTGGATATTTTAGTGATTGCAGCTCATCCTGATGATGCTGAATTGGGTTGCTCTGGTACTATCGCAGCACATGTGGCGAAAGGATATAAGGTTGGAATTGTCGATTTAACCCAAGGAGAGATGGGAACTCGGGGAACTCCTGAAACCCGAGTAAAGGAGGCTGCTGATGCATCTAAAATTCTTGGACTTTCTGCTCGCGAAAACATGGGATTTCAAGATGTATACTTTCAGGATGACACAAGCCATCAACTCGCTTTGGTAAAAGTTATTCGAAAATATCAGCCTGACATAGTGCTTGCGAATGCTATTTCTGATCGTCATCCTGACCATGGTAAAGGCTCTTCTTTGGCTTCAAAGGCCTGTTTTATGAGCGGTCTTCGTAAAATCGAAACATCCATGGATGGAGAACTTCAGCAGCCTTGGAGACCAAAGTTTGTTTATCACTTTATTCAGAACAATTATATAGAACCGGATTTCGTAGTGGACATCACGGATTATTGGGATGTAAAAATCAAGAGTATCCTAGCATTTAAGTCCCAATTCTATGATCCAAACAGTAAAGAACCGGAAAGTTTTATTTCAGACCCTGATTTTTTACCGTTCATCGAAGCGAGAGCCCGTGAAATGGGACATAAAATTCTTGCTACCTACGGAGAAGGTTTTACTGTAGAGCGGATGATGGGAGTAGAAAATCTATTTGATTTGAAATAATCAGGGAGCTAACCTGGATATAGTCCAGGTTCCCTCTCCATTTAATTCATACAAGATTCTATCATGCAGGCGACTTGGTCTTCCTTGCCAAAATTCAATTTGGTTTGGAATAATACGAAAGCCTCCCCAATGCGGTGGACGCGTTAAAGGTTTTGTTTCGAATTCCTTTTTATAGTTTTCAAGTCGTTTTTCTAAAAAATCTCTATTGATTTTTTCACTTTGAGGGGAAGCCCATGCTCCAATTTGAGATCCTATAGGGCGGCTCGTAAAATATTCATCAGATTGCTTCTCGCTAATTACTTCCACATCACCTCTGACACGCACCTGACGTTCTAACTCACCCCAATAGAATGTCAAGGCTGCTTTTGGGCTTTGAAGTAATTCTCTTCCTTTTTCACTTTTGTAATTGGTGAAAAAGACGAAGCCATAATCAAGTTCCTTTAGCAATACAACGCGTCCGTTTGGATAACCGTCTAGTCCAATCGTCGAGAGAGTCATTGCATTGACTTCCAAAACTTTGGAGTCGACCGCTTCTTGAAACCAAATGTGAAATTGGGTAAAAGGATGCTCTTTTACATCTTTGATTTCTAGTGATTTAAGTGTGTATTCTTTACGTATAGATGCAATGTCCATAAAGCTCGTGCTTTTGATTTTCTTTAGGAATAAAAGTACAATCAGTATTGCATTTATAAAATTTCAGCCTATATTTTTCCTAAGTTTTATTCAAAAATGTAGGCCAATGAAGAACGATGGTATTTCGACTCCAAAAGCCGGTGATTTGTTAATTTCCGAGCCGTTTTTACAAGACGAAAATTTTTCTCGGTCAGTAGTGTTACTGTGCGAACATAATGAAGAGGGGAGTTTTGGTTTAGTATTTAACAAACCCTCTATTTTAAGGTTAAATGAAATTGTAGAGGAATTAGAGTTTCTTGACGCAGAAGTATATGTTGGTGGACCTGTGGAGCAAAATACCCTTCATTTTGTCTATTCTGGTGAAAAAATATTGGAAGGCAGTATTGAAATAGGAGATAATTTGTGGTGGGGTGGAAATTTTGAGGAATTGGTTTCGGGTTTGAAAACCGGTTTAATTTCCGATGACTCCATTCGTTTTTTCTTAGGCTACTCAGGCTGGGGGCCAGGTCAATTGATAGATGAGCTTACAGAAAATGTGTGGATCATTTGTCGTGAAAACCTTGATTTGGAGAGTTTTTCAAGCACTCCTGAGGAACTTTGGAGAAGCTTATTGAAAAGCATGGGAGGGGAGTTTAAGGTTATTGCAAATTATCCTACTGACCCACGATTAAATTAGCCAAAATCCATACATTTGCCCATAGAGACTTGAAAAAGTAATGTTTTTATGACTGATCAGAGTAAAGAAAAGTCCCAAGAGGACAAGGTGACCCAAGCTTCCGAAAATGTTGAAGCAACAGGTAAGCAAGAAGAAAAAGTAGAAACCAATTCACAAAAGGCTGAGTCGGAAGAATCTGCGGTAGTTTCTGAAGAAAGTAAAGCTGAAGTGAAAGCTGAGAATCCTGTTGAGGAAGTTTCAGGTTCGGCAGAAAAAGTAGAAGAAACCGCTGTGACAGAAGAAACTCAAGAACCGTCTTCAGAAAATGAAGTAAAAGGTGAGGTTGAATCTTCTTCCGAAGAGGAGGATGAAGAGGAAGAAGACCATGATTCCGAAGAGGAATTAGATCTAGAAGGTCTAGGAAAGGCTGCTTTGGTGAAACTTATCAAAGAAAAAACTCTCCATGCTTCCAATCTCATCAAAATCGAACGGATTGTTAATGAGATCAAAACAGCGTTTGATGAAATTACTCACAAGGAGCGGGATGAAGCTTTAGAAAAATTCAAAGCAGAAGGTGGAGCAGAAGATGATTTTGATTTCCGGCCATCTGATGAGGAAAGAGAGTTCAATAAATATTATTACGAGTATAAGACCAGAGTAAGTGGTATCCGAAAGGAAGCTGAAAAAGTCAAAGAGAAGAATCTGGAGCTCAAAAATGAGATTCTCGATAAACTTCGGGATTTAGTCGATGGTGAGGAAACCACGCTTAGCATGAATGCCATTAAGGCTATTCAGCAGGAGTGGAAATCCATTGGACCTGTACCAGCATCTCAAAACAGGAATCTTTGGGCGAGTTACAATGCCTTAATGGATAGATTCTATGATAATCGAAGTATCTATTTTGAGTTAAAGGAACTTGATCGAAAGAAAAACCTAGAGAGCAAATTAGAGCTTTGTGAGAAAGCCGAAGCTTTAAAGGATGTAGCTGATTTGAAAGAGGCTATTAAAGCTTTGAATGAGCTTCATGAAGAATTTAAGCATATAGGTCCTGTTCCAAGAGAGGAACAAGAGCCACTATGGCAACGCTTCAAAGCTGCTTCTGATGCTATTTATGACCGAAGAAAGGTTTATTACGATAGCCAAAAAGAAGTCTTCAAGAAAAATCAAGATGAGAAAGAAGCACTGATCGAGAAATTGAAAGGGTTTCTTGAATTCAAAGGAGATAGAATCAAGGATTGGAATACCAAAACCAAAGAGATTCTTGAGATTCAAAAAGCCTGGGAAAAGATCGGTCCTGTTCCAAGAGAAAAAGGAAGAGAGATCAATAAGGCATTTTGGAGATCTTTCAAGCAGTTCTTCAGCCATAAAAACCAGTTTTTCAAAGAACTGGATGAAATCAGAGCTACTAATGCTGCAAAAGCAGAAGAATTGATTCAGAAAGCTGAAGGATTGAAAGAATCCACTGAATGGCAGTCTACAGCCAATGAAATGATCAAGTTGCAGCAGGAATGGAAAAAACTTGGTCCAATGCCGGAGAAGAATCGAGATTCTTTGTATAAGCGATTCAAAGGAGCGTGTGATTATTTCTTTGATAGCCGTAGAAATGCCAATAAGCAGGCAAATTCTGAATACGAGGAGAATTACAAAAAGAAAGTAGAGCTTTGCGAGCAAATTGAAAAAGCGGCCTCTGGAACTCCTTCTGAGGAAGAAATCACAGAATTTGTTCAGCAATTTAATGAGATTGGTTTTGTGCCTCGTAAGAATATGAAAGAGGTTCAAAATAAATTCAAAGCTGCAGTTGATGTCTATTTGGAGAAACTTTCCGAAGACTTTGACCGTGAAGATTTCTTGTTCAGGTTGAATTTGAACCGAATTCAAGGTGATCCAAATGCTACGAGAACCATGAACAAAAAAGAGCATGGAATCCGTAAACAAATCGCAGATTTGGAAAATAACATCACGCTTTGGAAAAATAACTTGGAGTTCTTTGCAGCTTCCAAGACTGCTGACAAATTGAAGGATCAATTCGACGCTAAAATCCAAAAGGCCGAGGAGGAGATTGAAAAGCTGAAGAAAAAGCTATCCATTCTTCGAGAGTTTTAATTTTTTTCTCGCTCAAAGTGAGGAAGATAGCTTTGAGTAGGAAAAAAATCATGATTAAGCATTTGGAGCAAAAAAGCCGAGCGCATATATTTGCACCACGTTAAAGGAAAGCCTCTTTAGCTCAGCTGGTAGAGCAACTGACTTGTAATCAGTAGGTCGCTGGTTCGATCCCGGCAAGGGGCTCAAAAAACCACTCAGAAATGAGTGGTTTTTTGTTTTATATGGGGTTTTGGGATTTAATTCAATCGATGAAATAAGCGTACGCGCAAGACATTTTGAGCAGGTCGAATCCCATCCTCATTAAAAACTCGGGAACGTTGAGAGATAAAATGAAACTCGTAGCGGAATTGCTTCGAAATTTTATGCCCTAAAGCAAAGTGTAAGCGAGTTTGATTTACAAATAATTCTCTTTCAACTTGTTTATCGATAGTTTGAAAGCCTTCAAAAAGAGATTGGAAGAAGATTGGCCGTTTTTCTCCCAACCAAGTGATATCTTTTGTGTTTACCCCAATTAAACCTCGAACTCTTACATTGAAAGTGTTATTTTCTTGAAAATAGAAAAAGCGCTCTTCAACTCGGAAACGGTAAAAAAAGTCGATAGGTCCTGCAGTTGGAGTTTTTAATGTGATACCTTGATGCAAGCGAAATTCATTCAAGACATTGCTATTTTCAAAGGAAGTTCCAAACCAAGCAACTGCACCCGAAAGACTTACTTGATTATTGACTTTAAATGTGGCTGTTGGTCGGATTAAAGTCTGTTTCCAATCCGGATTGGTAAAAAGGCCCCGAACTCCCGCATCTCCTCCTAGAGAAACTTTTTCGCTTAAAGGAAATTTCAAAGCATAGTTGAACCAAAACTGCTGATCAATCACACGAGCTTTGAGCTCTATAGATTCAAAGAATCCAAGCACACAGAATAGTAGTGTGATTAAAATTTTATGGTTTCCGGAAATTAGCATTCAGTCTAATCCTCAGGGTTCAGGATTGGTGTGAAACGATAGAATCCTAATTTATATTTTAGTATATAAATAGATAGATATTTTATGTAAACTGTCTCTTTTGAGGTATAAATGATAAGAAGAATAAAAAAAGAAAGCAGCTTCAATATGGAAACTGCTTTCTGACTACAACAGGTTATAAGGTTTATTTTTTGCTAAGTGTAAATTCAGGGAGATACTTGATTTTTCCACCTTCCATGGCTGATTCATGGGCTAAAATTCCTACACAAGTAATATTTGCTGATTGCCTTGCATTTGGATAAGCATCTCTGCCTTCATCCAAAGCAGAAAGGAACTCATGGACTAAATGCGGATGAGAACCTCCATGTCCAGAACCTTGAATAAAGGATAAATGCTGATTTTCGTCCGAGTCATATACTCCTTGGGTGGTGAAATTTTGAATGCCTTCCGGAAGTAGGTGAGCATAATCGGGAATTTTAACCCGCTCAGGAACTTCTCCAGTATGAATCACAGAATCTTCATGCTCGATCAAGGTCCATTCAAAGGATTTCTTCGACCCATACACGTCAAAGCTTTCTCGATATTGTCTGGCCGTATTAAACAAAGAACGTGTTACCTCTGCGGCAAGATCGGAGTCTTTCAATTTGATATGGCAAGTCTCAATCGCAAATGGAGAACCGTATTTTGGAATTAGATTTTCATCAATGCGTCCTGATCCTAAGCAAGAAACATATTCTGCTTCACCTTTAAGCAAGGCCAAAACTGGTCCCACACAATGTGTAGCATAATGCATAGGAGGGAGGCCTTCCCAATAGCCGGGCCATCCAGCCATTTCCTGCTGATGCGAAGCTCGAAGGAATTGAATCTTGCCCAATTCTCCTTTTTCATAAAGCTCCTTAACGAAAAGAAATTCCCGGCTGTAAATGACCGTTTCCATCATCATATAGGTCAATCCCGTTTGCTCGCTCAGCTCTACAATTTGTCTACACTCCTCAACGGTAGTTGCCATTGGGACTGTGCAAGCTACGTGCTTTCCTGCTTTTAGGGCTTTTATGGATTGCTCTGCGTGATTTTGAATAGGGGTGTTGATATGGACCGCATCGATGTTGGGGTCTTTCAAAAGCTCATCATAATCGGTATATACTTTTTCTATACCGAAAGCCTTTCCGATTGCCTCTGCCTTTTCCTTGTTTCGTTGACAAACTGCATACATGTTTGCCAAAGGATGCTTTTGATAGATAGGAATAAATTCGGCTCCAAATCCTAAACCGATGATTGCTATGTTAATAGGTTTTTTACTCATTAGTATATCAATTTTGGGTTTTCAAATTTTGTAAGTGTCACCCTGAGCGGAGTCGAAGTGTTGTTGATTCCTCTCAGGCTGACAAGATTATTGATAATCCTTGATCTAGTTTCTTGCCCACTTTTTAAGGAATTCCAATCCTTCTTTGGCAAAGCCATCTTGACTTGGAACCAATGGTTTCCATATACAAACCGCACCCGCCAATTCTTTTACATTGGGTGTGAAACTTTCAATAGAAATGGTGCCGCTATAGCCAACTTCTTCAAGACCTTTTTTCCAAGCAGCCCAGTTGGTTTGTCCAGTTCCCGGAGTACCTCTGTAGTTTTCCGACACCTGTACGTGGATTAATTTATCCCCAACACTTCTAATAGCCTCCTCAATACTTGGTTCTTCAATACTGACATGAAATCCATCTAATAAAGCTTTTGCCTGAGGTTCATTAATGTCAATTATTAATTGCTTCAATTCCTCGGCAGTGTTGATTAGGTCCGTTTCAAATCGATTGAGGGTTTCTAAAGCGATCTCTAAACCGAATTCACCTGCACGATGACAAACCTTGCGAAGATTTTGAACAGCACGATCCCATTCTACTTTCCGTTGCTCAGGAGATACCAGTCGTGCCTTGCCTACAGCCGAATACATTGGGCCTGCAACAAATCCAGCTCCTAGTTCGGCAGCGATTTCAAAGCAAGAATCTAGATAATCAAAGCAAGTTTGATGAAATGTCGGATCCTCATGGGTAAAATCCCTGGTAGGACCAAAAGCTCCACAAATGATGGGTTTTAGCTCATTTTCCTTCAGAGCAGCTTTTACCAATTTCAAATCAATGAGGTCTGGATCTTCTACAGGAATTTCCACAGCATCATATCCAAACGACTTGATTTTCGGAAAAAGAGAAACCGTATCCTTATTAAAAGGGGAGGTCCATAGCCAGGTACTAACTCCAAATGTTACATCTAAAGCCATACCTATTCTACTTTCATGATTCCATTCATCATTCTCCAGTGTCCAGGAACGGTACATACAAATGGATATTCACCTGGCTCGCTTGGAGCTACAAATACTAATGATTCTCTCCCTTCTGGATCTACCAAACGGGTTGCAATAATCACTTCTGGTATGCTTGGGACATAATTCTGCTCGGCTCCTTTAGGATTTCGGGCAAGTTCGTCTGCTGCTTTTCCAATAATCTCCAAAGATCCTTTCTGGCCTATCACCATATTGTGTTGCATGAAATCAGGATTTTCGAAATCTATGGTAACCTGAGAGCCTGCCTTTACGGTAAAGCTAGTCTTGTCATATTTCATTTCATGCGGAACCACTGCGATTTTGACAAAAGAGGTACCATTTGCAGCTACTGTTGCAGAAGTAGTTTCTTCCTCATCCAAGGCAGTTCCTGGTTTGCGAAGTGAAAGTGTGGATTTATTGCTTAGACGGCCTCCAAACCACCAAGTACCTTCATATTTTCCGACTACATTTCTGCTATCATTTTGTCCTACACGTACTCTATTTGGGCTGAGAGACTCTGTGAATAATCCTTTGGTCTTTCCTTGGCCGATTTCCTGACCATTGATTTTTAGGCTCATGCTACCATCTTCCAACAAGGAGGCATTAATGGTAAACTGTTCTTCAGGAAGTCCTTTTTTGGAGCTTAAAATCGTCAAATTGTTATCCTGTGCTACAGCAAAGTGCAAGGCATCCTGATAGATATAAAGGCTATACCCATTGGTGTTATTTCCTTGTGCAACTAATACGCCTTCGAGCGGATTCTCACCCTTAGAGACCATCATGCGAATGTCGATTTCTTTTCCTGCAACGTCAGGAGGGAAAAGGATACTATTGCGCTGGTCAAGTGGATATTGCTCTGCAACCAAACTTCTGCTGATCCGATCAGATAAGGAAAGCTCGGTGTTTTCATCTGCTTGAATCGCTGTAGAAATTTCCCGTTTTGCAAATTCAGTTGGATGAGATAAAACCGCGGCAAAAATTGCTTGTGGTAAATAAGCATCTTCTCCGTTTTCTTCGTTTTGGGATACTTCTACGAGCATTTTAGCAGCATCTTCTGAAAATGGCATATCCGAAATTGCCAAGAATGCTTCTTTACGAGTATGCAAATCCGAATCGTTAATAACATTGGAAGCCATAATTGCTTTCAGCGAAGTTGCAGTCCTTGGCAATACACGAATAGCATTCTTGCGAACCGCTGCTGAAGGATGGTTTAGAGCTCTTTCTACCACTCGAATAGCTACTTCATTTCCTCCATCCAATTCACCCAATCCATGAAGCGTCCATAGCGCATTAACGGCCGGTCCATTCAATCCAATTTTATCTACTTCCTGATTTTGTATGATTCCATACAAATCTTCCAATACTGATTTATCCTGCTTTTCAACAATCAAACGTTGAGCAGTCATTCTCCAAAACAGATTGTCACTCTGTAAGGCCTCGATTAACGTCGCTCCGTCTGCATTTTTAAGATCAAAGGTCTTGGAGTCTTCACCACCTTTATAGCTGATTCGATAGATACGACCATGTTGGCTATCTCGAAGTGGATTGATATAAGCATTTCCAGCTCCGTTTTCAAACCCTCTTGGGGTTGGATTGTGCTGAATGATAAAATTGTACCAATCAGCTACCCAAAGAGCTCCATCAGGTCCAACTTCTGCATGGACAGGAGAGAACCACTCGTCTGAACTTGCTAGAATGTTAAAGCCGTTTTTCTCAGTAAATCCAGAACCATCAGGGTTGATAATTGCATGGTGAAGAACGCGGCCGGTAGGCTCAGAAACGAAAGCAATCCGATTCCAATAATTTTCAGGGAAGCTTCTTGCCGTATAAAAATTATGACCTGCAGCTGCAGTATATCCTCCATGCCAATCCACCTGACGTAGGAAAGGAGTGAGGTGAGGCATGTCATAGTGGCTATCGATTCCATGTACTGTGTTGGCAGAGCCTTGGAATATGGGGCGTCTTACATAATTATTGGCCATTGAAAAATAAACACTGTGCTGACCGTTGGCAGTAGAAATGAATGTTTCAAAATCCTCGGTAAATCCTAGACCCCAAGTATTATTGGAGGTATTACCTAGGTATTCCATATTTTCTCCATTCGGTTCAAACCGATAAACACCTTGCCCAAAAGAATGCTGTTTTCCGCTGACTTCTCCTCTAAAACCTGAGTATCCTAATACGCCCCAGATTTTATTATCAAAACCATACTTTAGATTGGATGGACCTGCGTGAGTATCACTTTTGCCCCATCCTGTCATGATAACTTCTCGTACATCCGCTACATCATCTCCATCGGTATCTTTTAAGAAGACAAAATCAGGAGCCATGGAAATCAAAACACCTCCATTGACTGCCATAATGGAAGTTGGGATGTTTAGGTTTTCGGCAAAGACTGTCGCTTTATCAGCTTTACCATCACCATCCGTATCTTCTAAAATTTTGATTTTGTCATTTCCTCCTTCGGTTCTTACTTCATTTGGATAGTCAACGGTTTCGATGACATATAATCTTCCTCTTTCATCCCATGTCATAGCCATTGGGTTGATGATCATGGGCTCACTAGCAAAAAGCTCCATTTCAAAACCTACCGGAATCTGAACAAGCTTCATGCTTTCTTCTGGAGAAAGTGGCAATTGGAAACGAGGAGCTGGATCTCTTCGTTCATAATTTGGAATTTCAGCATCCCGAAATTGCGGAACAGGTATTTGATAATCTGCCAAAAGCTGATTCACTTGATCACCTACTGCCCAAAGGATTCCATTCGCAATTAGCTCTTGGAATTCAGGTTGCTTCCAGGTTTCCTCATTATGTCCATAAGCCGTGTAGAAAACACGCCCATTTCCTTCTTCCAAAGTCCAGGCATATGGCTCCCGATGATCGCCTTCGACACGCTCCATCAGCACATGCATATTGGGATTGAGCTGAGAATGCACATAAGTTTCATCCCAAGTTTCAAACTCCTCAATACCTTGCATGATAGGATGGGAGGGATCTATTATCTCAGCGGTGAATTTGCCTTCTTCATGGGATTTGAATTGTCCGCCTACAGTTTCCACATACCAATCCGAATTACGGAAACACCAAGAAGCACTATGAACCGGAATAAAAGCCTTACCGCTTTGAATAAAGTCTTTTAATGCTTTTTCCTGATCAGAGGTGATTTCATCATGATTGGCATAAATCATCAAGCCATCATAATTATATAAAACATCCTCATTCAGATCTTTGGGATCCGTCGTATAGGTTAAGTTGATTCCTTTTTGAAATAGGGGGATCCCCAGATGGAGCATCAATTTTTCTGAATTATGATGCTCACTTTCATGTCCAAGAACTAGAATTTCCACTCTTCGTGGTTCGGTCATGGATAAGTAGGTCTCCTTCTTTTTACTGCAGGACACGACCAGCAGCAGTAAGAGAATTAGAAGGGAATAAAGAGGTGATTTTCGATTAAATTGGGTCATCATTCTGATTTACTTTTTTGGAAAGCTATATTCTAAATAATTCAGGTTCAATGCTCACTGTATTTATTTGAAAACTGACTGAATTTTATCATTTTGTTGAACTAAAGGGAATAAAAACAAAAAGATACAGTGAAAAATCCAGTTAAGAAAACACGTATTCCAGAGCAGAAAGCCTTTGTGATTCAGGAATTAATCGCTCCATTTTTTGATGTTAACTGGCATTTTCATTCCGAGTACCAATTATTTGTTGTGCTGAAGGGGAGAGGTACCCGGTTTATCGGGGATCATATGCAAGCATTTCGGGAAGGCGACATGGTTTTTACGGGGCCTAATTTGCCTCATTTGTGGAAAAATGATAAAGAATATCATGATCCTAAAAATGGCCTCGGTACCCATGGTATCGTAATTTATCTTCCCGATAATTTTTTAAATCAATCGGTTTTTTCTCTAGAAGAATTTGAAGGAATCGCTCAAATGCTGAAAAAGTCAGAAAGGGGAATTGAAGTGACTGGCAAGACAAATCAGCTAATCACGGAAATGATGAAAGAAATGCTTCATTTGAAGGGGACCCAGCGAATTATTCAGTTATTGAAAATTCTCGAATTGATGGTTGATTCACCGGATTGTAGATTGATTACCAATGCGGGGTACATCAACTCCAATAAAGAGTCTGAAAAGGATAGAATGGGTCAAGTCTATGAATATGTGATGCAGAATTTTCAGGGAAAAGTTAGTCTTAAGGAGGCTGCACGAATTTCCAATCTTTCCCAATCAGCCTTTAGCCGATATTTTAAATCTCGTGTGAATAAGACTTTTTCTGAGTTTTTGACCGAGGTTCGAATTTCCCATGCTTGCAAATTATTGCATGAAAGTGATCTGAATATCAGTGAGATAGCCTATGAATGTGGGTTTTTCACCCTTTCTAATTTTAATAGACTGTTTAAGGAACGCATGAACCAAACACCACAAGAATATCGGAAGGAATTTTTGGATGCTTTTGCGGCTGTTTCTTAATCCAAATTGATTTTTTCAAAAACCTCATCAGCATACGAGGAACTAACAGGAACTGTGAATTTCCCAAGACGCAACTGATGCTTTTCGGCAACTTTGATGTGGTTTTTATTTGCCAAGAAAGAACGGTGAGTCCGGATGAAATAGGAAGGGAGTAATTTCTCGGCCTCTTGTAAAGTCATTCGGGTTTGATGACAAGCGTCTATGGTTTGAAAATGGACATAATTCCCCTTGGATTCACAAAAGATTAAATCTGAGAAATCAATTCGAACTTGTCCTTCATTAGTTTTGATAAAGATCCAAAGCTCTTCTTCAGCATGAGATGAAAACCAATCTCTAGCTTTTTGACAGGCTTTCAGAAAACGTGGAAAGCTGAATGGCTTCAATAAATAATCCATAGCATCCAAATCGAAGCCTTTTACTGCATAATCCGAATATGCGGTGGTGAAAATTACCTCGGTTCCTTTGGGAAGCAACTGAACCAAATCTATCCCCGAAATATCAGGCATATTGATATCCAAGAAAAGTAAAGGAATGGAATGCTCTTTCAAGTATTCCAAACCTTCTATTGCATTGGTGAATGTGGCCTGAATTTCCAAAAAAGGAACTTTGGCAGCATGGGATTTAATTACTTCGAGGGCAAAGGATTCGTCATCTATAGCGATGGCTTGGATCATGGTTTATTGAATTTGAACCGAAAAATGGACAAAGAAATCGGTATCGTTTGAAATGATGTTCAATTGATGTCGATTAGGATATACCAAATTCAGTCGCTTTTTGACATTATCCAAACCGATGCCCGAGGATTCTTCTGATTTTTCCTTTGATTTCGAAGCATGCACACTGTTTACCAAATCCACATGAACCGAACCTGAAATACATCGCAGGTTCATTCGAATCCAAGATTTTTCCTTTGCAGAAATGCCATGTTTGAAAGCATTTTCCAAGAAAGGAATCAAAAGCATAGGAGCTATCATTCCTTTGCAGGAATCATCATTGATCTGGAAATCAACTTCCAGATTGGATTGAGCTCCAAATCGCAGCATTTGCAGATCAATGTAATTTCTCAAATAATCGATTTCCCTGGAAAGAGGAATTTTAGCCTGTTGGTTTTCATGAAGCATAAAGCGCATCATATCTCCCAGCTTTTGAATTCCATCAGAAGTTTTTTCTGCATTTTCCATGAGGGCACTTGCATATAGCGTATTTAGCGCATTGAAAAGGAAGTGAGGATTGATCTGGGAGCGTAAGAAATCCAGGTTGGCATTCCCTTGATTTACCTCAGTAGTAAGGTTCAAAATTTGCCCGGTCATGGATTCATATTTTTTGAAAATTAAATTCGATAAAGGGTTGATTATTAATAGAATAATTCCATTCACCAAGAATCCAATTAAAATAACTTCTTCCTTATTGTTATAAGCTCCAATGATCATGAATAGCATAAATACTGCGATCAATAAAAGTGCTGTAAACCAATTGGCTTGACGTTGTTTGCCGGCTTTTCGCTTTCCGTAAATCAAGAAAAAATTGTAGGTAACAATCCCAAGAATGACTGGAAGAAAGATCAGGAATACGATAATCACTGATTCTCCGATGATTGTTTTTTGTCCTAAAAAGAGGAAGAAGATCAAAACAATAAAGGTCAAAATCAGTCGACTGAGATTGTAAAAAAAGTAATTAGGGAATCGGGGAGGTGTAAACATCCCCTTGAGTACCAAAGAGCCTCCCTGATGACTGATATACAGAAATATAACTCCCAAATAAAGCTGGAATAGATTTTCAAAGCTGGAATTGAGTCCAATGGTTAAAATCGATGAAAACAGAAAACCCAATCCTAATGTCAAGATTCCAAAGCCGACTAGTGGTCCTATTTTTTTTGTACTTAAATAGTTGGGAATCAATCGCATGTGGAAAATATAAAAAGTCACATACAAAGCTGTAGGAATGAAAATCTTGGCGTAGGAGGGAGAACCGCTAGAAAGCCAGCGATGGGAATTGATGGAAGTGAGGTTGAAGAGCACAATGCTCACAAAGAGTAAAGTGGTAATCCACCATTCAATCTGTCGGAAATCAAAACTTTTCGTTTTCATCTTTTAAATAAGAGTCAAAATGGAAATAAGGTGATAAATCAAGGCAACCAAAAGAAGAAAATAAAAGCCTTTATGTTTTTTGGGTATAGAAGCGATACGTTTCATCTTGTTGTCTGATCTTTTGACAACATTACTAGCAGAATAGATCAACCACAATTTCTTGGGATGAAAGGGCTGGATTTTGGGACAGAATGTGAAAATCCCCTTTATTTCTTAAAATGGATTGGTTTGAAGGTCAATATTCCAAAGAGTAGGCAATAGGTAATAAACCAAAAGCGTGACGATGAGAATTGATAAAATATTCAGCCAGAAGCCTGCTTTCACCATATCATTCATTTTTAAGTAGCCCGAACCAAATACCACCGCATTGGGAGGGGTGGCCACGGGGAGCATAAATGCACAACTGGCTGCCAAGGTTGCACCAACCATTAATCCAAAAGGATGAAGATCAAGTTTAAGGGCTACAGACGCCAAAATGGGGAGAAGCATGGAGGCTGTTGCGACATTGGAAGTCACTTCGGTCAAGAAATTTACAGCGGCTACAATAATTAGGAGCAATAAGAAAAAGGATATTCCTTCAATTAATGTAAACCGTTGACCAATCCATTCAGCCAAGCCTGTTTCTTTAAATCCTTCAGCTAAAGCCAATCCACCTCCAAAGAGTATTAAAATACCCCAAGGAATGGATTCTGCTGTTTTCCAATCGAGAATTCTTTTAGTTTTAGTTGAATCGGGGAGAAGGAATAGGAGAACAACTCCCGTTAACACAATGATGGTATCATCAATTCCCGGAATTAATTTGACCAATAAGAAGCTTCTTGAAATCCATGAAAAACAAACTAAAGCGAAAACCGCAAGAACAGTTTTTTCTTCAAATTTCATTTTGCCAAGCTTTTTCAATTGTTCTTTGACAATGGATTTTCCTTCCTCTAGGCGATAATTTTTAGGAAGGGGATTGGCAAAATTGACTAAATACCACCAACAAATAGCGATTAAAATCAAGGAAAGCGGGAATCCAAAAAGCAACCATTCATTAAACCCTATGGAATATCCATATAGATCTTTTACTACGGCTGCTAATATGGTATTGGTAGGAGTTCCGATTAAGGTGGCCACACCGCCTATAGATGCGCTGTATGCAATTCCCAACATGATATTTTTGCCAAGTTTCTTAGCCAGTTTTCCTTGATGACCGGATAATTGTTCTTGAAATTGTTTAACAACAGCCAATCCAATAGGTAACATCATTAACGATGTTGCTGAATTTGAGATCCACATGGATAAAAATCCAGTGGCTAAAATAAATCCTAAAACTATCGTTCTTAAGTCAGTGCCAATTAAGTTAATAATCGATAGGGCGATTCGTCGATGCAAATTCCATTTTTCGATTCCTGTAGCCATTAAAAATCCACCCATATAAAGCATCACAGTTGGATGCATATAATTAGCGGAAACATTATTTATAGGAAGAATTTTTAACGTAGGCATGATGATCAACGGAAGGAAAGCCGTTGCTGCAATAGGTAATGCCTCGGTAATCCACCAGATTGCCATCCAGGTAGCTAAGGCAAGCATAGATAAAGCTTCAGGATTCAATCCAGGAGATTGAACAAAAAATAAAATTGCAAGAAAAGAAATAGGTCCAAGGAATAGGCCGACAGTGGAAAGAGAGATTTTCATTCGTTGCTAAAGGGTAGAAACTTATGCGTCTTGAAATTAGAAATAAATATGAAATCTGAAGGCTTAAAATTATTTACTTAACATAATATAAATTATGTAACAATTGTCTATCAAATGGATATATAGTGAATTCTTTTAATAACTCCATTTAACTCTAAAATATGCTCTGTGAACAGCTCCTTTGAAAACTTCGTTTTGTTCTGCATAAAATGATTGCCAAAAAAAATCCAAATCTAAATTTGAAGCTAGATTATACTGAAAATTCGGAAGAACTAATAATAGATTTGTTCCTGGTGAATAAATGGTAGAAAAACTGCCCGAAAACAATGGCGTAAATTGTTTTGAAGTAATTATAGCTACATTCCATTTAGTTGGCATCAAATTTTGAGGTGTAAGTTCAAAGTCTGATAGATCCAATAAATTCAAAGGATTTGCTGTTCCAAGGCTATTCATTAAAAATCCAAGATTTATATACCAGCCTTTAGCAAATAAATAATCGGATTCCAGTGTTAAATTAATTTGGGAATTGTCTGCTTTATGGGCTGTGAAAAATTGTATTTCACCCTTAAATCCAAAATCTTTAATATTTCCTGACCATCCTGTACCTAGAGTTAATTTTTCTCGAAAAACTCCTGTAGAAAATTGAAAATCATAATTCCATTTATTGGTGAAGTATTTTAGAGCTGCTACAATGTTTTCTTTTTCAGAAGATGTTGCTAGGGCAAACTGAATATTGCTCATTCCAGTGAAATTATATTGGAATTTGATTGCATCACTCCCAGGTCTTTCCTCATAATCGAAATCCAAAAAATTATAGGTATTGAAGATGTCGTTAGGATTCCAAAGTGTGCTCATCCCCCAATTTATACGCTGTTTTCCGAGTCTAAAATCCCATTTATCTGCCCTATATTCCAGCCAAAGCCGATCAATATAGGTTTGCATTAGGACATTACCCGAATTAAACCAGATTATGGAAGTATTGAGTCTGGCTTCCGAGTTGGTGATCAAGCTGGAATAATTCGGGGTATTTCGGATTTCCTCACCCCAAAATATCCGGTTCCGAAATTCAGCTGCACCAGAAATTCGCTCACTAGGATTCCATTTGAAATTTAGACGATGATGAATCAGATTTCCATTAATGGACTCATCAAAATTTCCCGTAAAGGTTTTATTATTTAGGTATTTTAAATATCCACCAATCTCCCACTTCGGTGCTTTTTCGAGTTCCCATTCCTCTTCCTGTCCAAATAAAAAACCAGAGGACCCTACCACAATTAAATATAAGGTAAGTAGGAATTTGAATCTCATAACTTACTCTTTATCAATAGGAATAAAATGTTCACCTGAAGTATCAATAGCTCTTGTGTCGGAATGAACCTGTCCATCCACCAAGGTGATTACTCGCCTAGCTCTTTCAATTACCCTAGGATCGTGAGTTGAAAATATAAAAGTGATATTTTCTTCCTTATTCAGTTTGGCCATTATATCTAAAAGCTTGATAGCTGATTTGGAATCTAAATTGGCCGTTGGTTCGTCCGCTAGAATGAATTGAGGCTTGGATGCCAGTGCCCTAGCCACTGCGACTCTTTGCTGTTGTCCACCTGATAGTTGAGCCGGTCGGGTGTTCATTTTCTCTTCCAAACCGATTTCCTGAAATAAAATCTTTACCCGTTCATCTATCTCTGATTTGCTCCTATGCTGTAGTTGCATGATCAGTTCCACATTTTCCCGGGCGGTAAAAACTGGAATCAGGTTAAAGGATTGAAAAACAAAACCTATGTTCTTCAGGCGGAAATCAATCAAAGCATTTGGTCTCAAAGATGTAATATCCACTCCATTGATTAAAATATTTCCCTTGTCTGGTTTGTCCAAACCTCCCAGCAAATTCAGAAGTGTAGTTTTTCCGGATCCGGAAGGGCCAACCAAAGCGGTGAACTCTCCCCTTTCCAAATGCAAATGCACATCCCTAACCGCATAGATTGGGATGGTTTCCGGATTGAAGGTTTTGCTGATGTTATGTGCATCTATGACTGTATTCATGGTTCTTAATGTTATTGCCTCAAGGCATCTGCAGGTTGCAGTTTGATGGCTTTGATTGATGGAAAAATGGAAGAAAATAGAGCTGTACTTACGACTATCAGTAATACCGAAATCAAGTTTTCCAATGGGAATTCTGGGTAAATAATACTGGTGAATCCAAAACTGGACATAGCATCTTCGGAAAATGAGGATATATCAATTCCTGCTGTAGAATAGTGGTTTATTGAAATCCAACTCATTAAAATTCCCAAAGGAACCCCTATTAAGGTCAGAATGAAGGTTTCCCCCAAAATCAGGGAGAAGACCTTGAACCTGTTCATGCCCAAAGCTGAAAGCATTCCAATTTCCCGGGTTCTTTCCAATACTGACATTAGCATAGTGTTGATAATTCCGAAGGCTAGAGCAATCATGATAATGATGATGATGATAGTTGAATATTGATCGATTGTTCCTACCATCAAGTCAGTTTCAGGGGAATTTTCTCTCCATGTCTTCACGGAATATTCAGGAAACTGTGCCACGAGCTGAGTTTTTGTAGATTCCAAGTCCTCATCTTGATTCAGTAAAATGGCTACTTCATGACAGGTATCACCTAGGCCTAGGTAACCATTGAGTCGTTCACGGTGAATGTAAACAAAGCGTTCATCCAATGAAGTATTGATCGTCTGATAAATCCCCGAGATACGAAATGCCCCTGAAATGACATTATTTTCCCTATCTGTGAAGGTTAAAACCAGTTTGGAACCAAGCTTGACCTTCATTTTGTCAGCTAGCTTTCTTCCGATAAGTATCCCGTTTTTTTTGGCGGGTTCGAGAGTCTCTCCTTCTATTATCTTATCATCGAGGGAGGAAACTACAGCCTCCTCCTCTACCCCAATTCCAAAAATCTGCACTCCTGCACTTCCCGTTGTTGTTGCTAACATTCCTTGGGAAATCGAACGGAAAGCAGCTTTTCGTATGCTTTGAACTTTGTTCAAGCTTTCCCTGATTCGATCCAATTCTAGAATAAAATTAGGGTCATAATCCTGCTTGAATTCTGGATGATGGATTTGTAAATGCGCAACTTCCGTATCGATAACAACCCGGACTCTGGATCGCATCATCCCCTCATAGAGGCCCATGACGAACAGTCCGGCAAACAAACCAATAGCTACGGAAGCCATAATGATGAGGCTTCTACTTTTGTGTCTCCAGACGTTTCGCCATGCAAATTTCAGGTTCATAATAAGGCTTTTATTTTTTCATAGCCGTAACTGGGTTGATCTTGGCAATTTTCACCAAAGGATAAAGAGATAGGACCAATCCTAGAATAAGAACCAAAACTCCTTGATTAAGGAAGATCTCAGGATTTGTGGAAGTAGGAAATATGGCTTCAAAACCAAATTCCTCATAAACTTCAGCTAGCTGACCTTTGAAGCGGATGGGATTTCTGTACAGATATACCACAATAGGAATACTGACCAAAATTCCTAATAAACACCCACTCAAAACCGTAAAAAGGGATTCCAGCATCATGACTTGCATGAGTTTGAATTTCTTCATTCCAATAGCTATTAGCATACCCATTTCGTACTTTCTCTCCACCATCATCATGAGCAAGGTTCCAAAAATTCCAAATGCTATCAGCATATAGAGAACCAATTGAATGATCACCATGCTCCCCTTGTCAGTTCGGATATGTTGCACTACCTCCGGCATCATTTCCTCCCAGGTCATTGTTTCATAAGTATCACCCAAGGAAGTTCTGATGTTTACTGCGGTTTGGTCTAGTTCATTGGTATTTTCCAAACCAATAACATATGAAGTCAGACGGTTTTCGGCACTGAAAAGTACCTGAGCATTGCTCAAAGTCATGTATAGGGATTGGTTGTTCATTTCAGGTTGCCCAAAGCGTAAAATCCCTGTAATCGGATATTTTCCCACTGCCATTGCGCCATGATAGCCTTGACCTATAAGAACGATGGAATCATTCAGCTGGAGTTTTAGCCGATGTGCCAAACCTTCCCCAAGCATAATTCCTTCATCTCCATCTTTAAGGTAATTGCCTTCGGCTACCTTGTTTTTCAGTTGGGTGATTGCATCTTCCTTTTCGGGTAAAATACCAACCACCATACAACCTTTTGTTAGGGTATCTGATGAGGCTAGGGCAAAGGATTCAAATCTTGGAGTTACAGCCTCAACATTGTCAATTTGAATAACCTGCTCTTGCAGTTCGGGTAAATTTTCAAATGTGTTTTCAAGGATCTGCTCATCCCAATATCCGCTCTTATGGACTTGAATGTAACCGGAATAGAAGCTCACCACATTTTTGATCAGGTTATCAAATACGCCTTCCTGAAGGCTGTTGGTAAGTACGGATAGAATCACAGAGAAAAATACAGCCGTAATAGTGATGGCCGTTCTGTTTCGGTTTCTCCACATATTTTTCCATGCCAGCTTAAGCAACCACATCTTTATCTGAGATTTCGCATCTGATTCATGGTGAAAAATCGATCTTCTATATTCCTGTCAAAAAGAATGCTTTTGTAAATAATCTCTGTTTTCTGGTTTTTCTTGTCCTCAGGGATCATTACAAATCGGGTGGGAATCAAGCGCCCATCCATTTCCTTGACATCATATGCATACATGGTATTGACTAAATACCCATCTTCATCGTAAAACCTTGTATGCAGTTCCAAGAAATCTTTCTTGTCAATACAGACCACCAATTTTCCCCAGACCAATGCAGCTTCGGGTTTTGGGATCATTTCAATAAGATAAGCCTCTCGCTCATTGATTATCGTATCGCCCAAGATACTATGGGTATAATCCTCAAGAATGGAGGATTCTTTTACCAAATCATCGTTGGTGAAGTCAGTTCCCATCCAGGACTGATTCATCATAGAAGGTGGAAGTTTGATGGAGCGCTCCACCGTAGGTAGCCAGTTCCAAACCTCCTTACTTCTTTTTAGGAAAACGATTCCCTTATCCTTTGCAGGAGACTGGATCAATATCATGGCATAATTGGTCCCTTTGATCCAGGTTTTCACTTCCATTTCCCTATTCCAGGTTGGACGGCTAGTTTTTATAACCATTTCTGCCATGGAAGTCTTTCCACGCATTTTTTCATCGGCTTTGCGGACGATTTCTTTGGCGTCTTGAGCCTGAATTGAAATAACTGAAAAGAAAAAAAGTATTACGGAAAACAAGAACTTAAGGAACTCCATGATTGATCTCATTATCAACCTTAAGTTATTCATTTTACACCACCCATTTTATGAGAGGAATACCTTCAAAAAATGATATTTATCATTCAAATAGAGCTATTAAAAAATGAAGTTTTCTTCCAAAAAATGAAGTATTTGAACATTTTAATGTAGGAAGGTTTGATTTTTTCTTTTGCTCCATTAATCTGAAAGCATATTTTACTTACTCAATTTTGAACTGAATTTAACCTTGATATTTCACAAATCTTTTTGTCATTTAAGACGGGACCCAATTAAGTAAAGAGTCACAAACCTTAGATATTCAACTGCAATTTCCCTTCTAGTAAAAGAAATTCTCCATTCGCTTTATTTTTCCTATTGTAGTAGTGTGGTTTTCTAATAAATATCAAGAATATAGCTTGAGATTAAGAAAAATGAGGTTTTGTAGTACTACTTAGAAAGAAATGATGTAGTCACATTTTTTGATGATTCGGCTGTTTTCAAGTTCTTCATATCATCATAAAATTCATTTACCCAAATAACCATTTTGTCTTTCGACTTAAACTGCCATGAAAAATTTCTTCCTAACGGCAATGATTCTATTTGCTGTATCTTGTTCAACTGAGAATCTAGATTACCAAGTATCCGTTTTTCATGACGATTCTGGAATGAAACTTCAAGTAAATAATGAAGACTTTTTTATAAATGGAATGAATTGGGACTATTTTCCAATTGGTACTAATTACGAATATAATCTTTGGAATCAATCAGATGATTTTATAAAAAAAGCCCTTGACGATGAGATGTCCTTACTTCGAAACATGGGAGTCAATTCAGTAAGGATTTACACAGGAATTCCCCCAAAATGGATCACCTACATTTATAAAAATTATGGTATTTACACCATGTTAAATCACTCTTTTGGTAGGTATGGATTGACTGTAGATGGTGAATGGTTAACAAATACTGATTATTCAAACCCTAGAGTTAAAAATCTTCTATTAAAGGAAGTTACAGCATTGGTAAAGGAATATCGGGGCACTGAAGGCCTCCTACTCTACTTATTAGGAAATGAAAATAACTACGGATTATTTTGGGAAGGTGCTGAAACAGAGAATATTCCAGAAGAAGACTGGGAGTCGAAAGAAAGAGCTGTAGCCATGTATAAATTATTTAATGAGGCTGCTCTTGCCATGAAAAATTTTGATTCTAGAGTTCCGGTGGCAATCTGTAATGGCGACCTGCTATTTTTAGATATAATTAAAGAGGAATGCAAAGACATAGACATTTTTGGGACTAATATGTATCGAGGCGCTTCATTTGGAGATGCATTTGAAAGGGTCAAGAATGAATTAAATAAACCTATCTTATTTACAGAGTTTGGGACTGATGCTTTCAACGCAATTGAAAAGGTGGAAGACCAGAATTCACAGTCATTTTTTATGGTGAGTAATTGGAAAGAAATCTATGAAAATGCTGCCGGATTGGGAAAGGCAGGTAATTCTATCGGAGGATACACTTTTCAGTTTAGTGATGGTTGGTGGAAGAACGGGCAAACTGCTGAGTTAGAAATCCATAATACGGAATCCACTTGGTCAAATGGAGGGTATTTTTATGATTTTGTGGAAGGAGAAAATAACATGAATGAGGAATGGTTTGGGATATGTGCCAAAGGAGAGACGACTTCAGATGGTCACTACATCTTATTTCCTCGAAAAGCTTATTATATACTTAAAAAAGCTCATCAGTTTTACCCCTATGGCAGCGAAATAACACAAGATTCATTACAAAATCATTTTTCTACCATTTTACAAACTGTAGAAGTGGCCCAAGCCGACAGATATTTAAACTCCAGAAATTGATTATTAATACAAACTGATAGGATTTTATAAATTGAGCTGAAAAATTCGCCTCTTTTTGGAATCTATTATTAAGACTTATTCCACCCATATGCAGGAAAAAATAACCGAACACAATAACCTTAATCAAGTGAAATTGGATTCAATTACTATAGGATCTGAGGATTATTTGAAAATCACAGATTCAGATCAAATCCCTCCCTTTTTCATGAGTATTATTAGCCCGTCAAATCACTGGCTATTTATAGGAAGTAATGGAGGAATCAGTGCAGGTAGAAAGGATTCGGAAAGTGCGCTTTTCCCCTACTACACGGATGATAAAATCCTTGAGTCTTCTGAAAATACAGGTTCCAAGACGATTATCCGAGTCAAAAAAAATGGGGAAATCCATATTTGGGAGCCTTTTTCTATTCATTACGCCAATCTGTATACCCTAAAAAGAAATCTATATAAAAATCGATTTGGTAATAAAATCCTTTTCGAAGAAGAAAATCTTGACTTAAACCTCACCTTCCAATACCAATGGAGCAGCAGCGATCGATTTGGTTTTGTGAAAACAAGTAAGCTTTTCAATAGCTCTAATTCTAAAACCGATATTTCCATTTTGGATGGGATCCAAAATATCATGCCTTATGGTGTTGGAAGTGCCCTTCAGGGGATTCGAAGCAACCTAGTTGATGCCTATAAGCGAAATGAACTTGAGCCGGAAAGTGGAATTGGGATTTTTGCCTTAAGCGCCATTATCGTAGATAAAGCAGAGCCTAGCGAAGCCTTGAAGGCCAATATTGCTTGGTCACTTGGACTTGGTGATTCAAAACGTCTGGTATCCTCTTCACAATTGGATGCTTTTAGGAATGGGCACAATATCGAGGAAGAAACAGATATAAAAGCCAGAAGAGGAGCTTATTTCGTTCAAGCTGATTTGGAATTGAATTCTGAGGAAACAAAGGAATGGATGATTCTAGCTGATGTGAATCAAAATGCTTCCCAGATTCGAGCATTGGCTCATAAGATCAAAACTGAAAAAGACTTGGTGAGTCTAGTCAAGGATGATATTGAGCTTGGGACAAAGGAACTAATCAAACTCAATGCTGCTGCTGACGGCTTGCAGTTGACTGCTGATTGGTTGAAAGATACCCGCCACTTTGCCAATTCGATGTTTAACATTATGCGAGGTGGCATTTTTGACCATAACTATCAAATCGAAAAAGCTGACCTAATAAGTAATATTCGAAATGCGAATAAGGAAGTTTTCTCCAGGCAAAAAAATAGTCTCAACTCCTTACCAGAACAATTTCCAGTTTCAGCTTTAAAAAAGCTTGCCGAGGAATCGAATGATCCGGATTTCAAAAGGCTTTGTTTGGAATACCTTCCTTTGAAATTTAGCCGAAGACATGGTGACCCAAGCAGACCTTGGAATCATTTTTCCATAAACACCAAAAATGAAATCGACGGATCCAAAGTATTGGATTATGCCGGTAACTGGAGAGATATTTTTCAGAATTGGGAGGCATTGGCTCTCTCCTATCCTGACTTCATTGAAGGAATGATATTTAAGTTCTTAAATGCCTCAACCTTTGATGGTTATAATCCTTATCGGATTACTAAAAACGGCATTGATTGGGAAAGAATTGAAGCAGATGACCCTTGGTCATATATTGGTTATTGGGGAGATCATCAGATTATCTATCTATTGAAATTTTTAGAATTTGCTGAAAATTACAATTCAGGTCTCCTGTCAAAATATTTCAATGAAGATGTTTTTGTTTACGCGAATGTGCCTTACAAAATCAAGCCTTATGAAGATATTCTAAAGAACCCAAAAGATACCATAGATTTTGATCACGAACTGGATCAGACTATTCAGAAAAGATGGTCCTCACTAGGTGCCGATGCTGCTTTGCTAACCAATCAGAGTGGAGCGATACATCGAGTTAATTTTATAGAAAAAATTCTTGCATCCGTTCTAGCGAAAGTATCCAATTTCATTCCCGAAGGAGGAATTTGGATGAATACCCAAAGACCGGAATGGAATGATGCGAATAATGCGCTTGTAGGCAATGGCGTGTCAATGGTAACGCTTTACTATTTGAGACGCTTTTTTGACTTTTTCCAGAAAGAATTAAGAGAAAGCCCAATTTCAGAAGTCAAAGTTTCTGAAGAGTTGTTGGAGTTTTTCTTAGAAACATATCATGCGCTGCAGTCACATGAATCTTTGCTTTCAGGGAAATTTAGCGATAAAGACAGAAAGACCGTCTTGGATTCTTTAGGCATGCCAGCTAGTAAGTACCGGTCAAAAATCTACCTAAACTCATTCAGCAGTGAGCGAAAAGCGGTTTCTATTCAGGATTTGAAAGACTTTTCAGCTCTTTGTTTGAGGTATTTGGAACATACCATAAAGGCAAACAAGCGGGAAGACAACCTTTATCATGCTTACAACCTAATGACTGTAGAAAACGATGATGAGGTGTCAGTTTCATATCTCAGTGAGATGCTTGAAGGTCAGGTTGCGGTACTTAGTTCGGGTTACTTGACCTCCGAAGAAGTAGTTTCTACACTAGATAGTCTTAGGTCCAGTAAGTTGTACCGAGAAGACCAAAACAGCTATTTACTTTATCCAAATAAGGAATTACCAGGGTTTTTGGAGAAAAACAATGTCCCAAAAGCAGATGTCATTCAATCTACTCTTTTGACTCAATTAGTGGAAAAAGGAGACAAAAGTATTATCGAAAAAGATATCAATGGTGATTTTCATTTTAATGGAAATTTCAAAAATGCCTCTGATTTAGCTACTACTTTGGATTCCTTGGATTCTGTCGATTATTCTGTTTCACAACAAGAGAAAAAAGCAATTCTTAGAACCTTTGAAAAAGTCTTTAATCACAAAGCATTCACTGGTAGGTCTGGAACTTTCTATGGTTATGAAGGCCTTGGATCCATCTACTGGCACATGGTTTCCAAGCTTCAATTGGCAGTAGAGGAATGTTGTGTAAAGGCATTCAAGGAAAATGCATCAAAGGTGATTTTGGACAAGCTTATTGCTCATTATTATGAAATTAATGAAGGCATAGGAGTTCATAAATCTCCTAGTGTTTATGGTGCATTCCCTACTGATCCATATTCCCATACTCCAGCTAGTAAAGGTGCTCAGCAACCTGGAATGACTGGTCAGGTGAAAGAAGATATCATCTGTCGCTTTGGGGAATTGGGGGTGTTCATTGAAAATGGACAGCTTTCCTTCAAACCAATCATGCTAAAGAAATCAGAGTTTTTGAACAAAGGTCAAGTCTTCAATTATTTCAATGTGGAAGGAAAGGCTGTTCAAATTCCGGTTAATGAGAATTCTCTCTGCTTTACATTCTGTCAAGTTCCAATAGTGTATAAAATCGGTTCGAAAAATGGAATTGAAGCAAGCCTCGAAAATGGTAAAGAAATTCAGCAGAAAGGCAATTTGTTGCTTTCCAAAGAATTGAGCCAAAAGATCTTTGATCGAACCGGAGAGGTCCAGAAATTAATTGTCCATCTAGATAGTAGCTTCTTTCAATAAGGAGGTTTTTCCATTTTTTCTATGGCAAAAAAGTTTAATATCGATCTGGATTTAGAGCAAAAAGTGGATGCTTTGATTTCTCAGATGACTCTGGAAGAAAAAATCGGTCAAATGAGTCAGGTTCGTCACTTTGATGATATCAGCCCTGAGGATATCAAAACAAAGTATATCGGCTCTGTAATTCATACCCAAGGTCCCCTACCCGGTTCAAATGCTGAAGAATGGCAAGAGAAATTTGCCATGCTTCAAAAGCACGTATTATCTACTAGGCTTAAGATTCCTCTTCTATTCGGAGTGGATGCAGTTCATGGACAAAACACTTATGAAGGAGCTACTATTTTCCCTCATAATATTGGTTTAGGAGCTACGGGAAATGATGAATTGGTAGAAAAAGCAGCAGCCATTACCGCTTTAGAATCTAAGGCTACGGGATTCAATTGGGTTTTTTCTCCCTGCGTTGCTATTCCCATGAATGAAAAATGGGGACGTGTTTATGAAGCATTTTCTGAATGTCCTGATTTGACATCCCGGTTGGCAAAAGCCTCTGTCAAAGGACATCAAGGACATGGAGACACTGGAGTTATGGCTACTGCCAAACATTTTATTGGTGATGGAGCAACGGATTTCGGTGTTGAAGGTGGTAATTGCTCTCTTTCCCGAGAGGAAGTTGTCGAACGTCTTATTCCTCCCTATCAAGCTGCTATAGAATCCGGTGTAGCATCAATAATGGCTTCTTTTAATACACTGGACGGCATTCCTATGCATGCTCATAAAGCACTAATTACAGGACTTTTGAAGAACGAGCTTCAATTTGACGGGATTGTAGTATCTGATTGGAAGGCTTATTCTCGTTTCGGTAGAAATGACATTATCAATGCTGGTATCGATATGGTAATGGCTGTTGATGGGGATTTGGATGATTTTCAGGAAGGAGTAAAAAGTGCCGTTTTAGAAGGTGTCATCTCTGAAGATAGAATCAATGATGCTGTGCGAAGGATATTGAGGCAAAAATTTCGATTTGGTCTCTTTGATAATCCTTTTCCTGATAAAAGCCTAATTGGTAAAATAGGAATCCCTGAACATAGAGCTGTTGCGAGGCAGGCTGTTCGTGAATCCTTGGTGCTTTTAAAAAATGAAAATCAGGTTTTGCCTTTAAAGAAGAATTCCAAAATCGCTGTAGTCGGACCTTTTGCAAATAACTCCGGACTTCAGTCTGGCGGTTGGACGATCAACTGGCAAGGAAATACCGAAAGTTATCAAGGTGCTACCACCATCTTAGAAGGTATCCGAAAGTTTTCTTCTGGAGAAGTAATTTATGATCAGGACGGAACGGCGGAAGTGGATGATGTGGATGTCGCTGTGATTGTAGTTGGTGAAAATCCCTATGCGGAGTTTTTCGGAGATATTGGGGGTGAGATGAACTTATTTCAGCTGACATTGACTGAAGAGCATCAGAAATACATATCTAATTACACCGAGAAAGGTATAAAGACGGTGGTTATTTTGATTTCAGGAAGGCCTTTAGTGATCACGGAGCAATTGGAACAAAGCGATGCTTTTGTTGCCGCTTGGCTTCCTGGATCAGAGGGAGATGGAATAGCAGAAGTCTTATTCGGACAATTTGATTTCAAAGGTAAACTCCCTCATTCCTGGCCAAAAAGTGTGGAAGATTACCAAGGAAAATTTGGACCTAATTATTGGGATAATTCGATTGAACCGCTTTTTCCGTTTGGTTATGGTCTGAATTATCAAAAAAATACAAGCTCATAAATTAGTCTAGTATACAAAAATGACATTACCATGAATTTGAGGTACTTCAAATCAATATGCATCGGAATAGCTATAATGGTGGCTTTTTCATGCGCTAACAAAACAACGGAGAAGGAAACAAATAACTCAACAAATCAAAAAATAGTGACTGCAAAAGAAATTTTAGGAAACTCAGCTTATCAGGCGATTTCATATGAGGGGTACAGAGCTAAATCAAGAGATATTCAGCCTAGTATACCTCAATTAAAAGAAGATTTGAGAATCTTATCCGCAATGGGTATCAAAATACTCCGGACCTACAATGTGCAGTTTGCCCACGCTTCTAATCTTCTTAAAGCAATTAGTGAAATGAAGAGTGAAGATCCTGATTTTGAAATGTACGTGATGCTGGGAGCTTGGATTGATTGTAAGAATGCTTGGACTGACCAAGAACCTGATCATGATGTAGAAAGTGAGCAAAACGAAGGGGAAATCAATCGAGCTGTCGCTCTTGCCAATCAATATCCAGATATCGTGAAGGTCTTGGCAGTAGGTAACGAGGCAATGGTAAAATGGGCTACTAGTTACTACGTTCAGCCATCTGTTATCCTAAAATGGGTGAATTACCTACAAGACCTAAAGGCGAATGGCAAGCTTCCAAAAGATCTTTGGATTACGAGTTCGGATGATTTTTCCTCTTGGGGAGGTGGAGATCCTCTTTATCATACCGAGGACTTGGCCAAATTGGTGAAGGCTGTGGATTATATTTCCATGCATACCTACCCTTATCACAATACACACTACAATCCAGATTTTTGGAGAGTTCCTATAGAAGAATCAAAACTTTCTGAGATTGAAAAAGTGGATGCAGCAATGCTTCGAGCCTTGGATTTTGCAAAGGCTCAATATGATTCCGTCACCAATTACATGAAAAGCTTGGGTGTAAATAAGCCTGTTCATATAGGAGAAACAGGATGGGCTTCTGTATCTGATGGTCTTTATGGACCAGATGGTTCTCATGCTACTGATGAATACAAACAAGCTCGCTATTATCAGTTGATGCGTGAATGGACCGATGAAGCAGGTATTTCCTGTTTCTTTTTTGAAGGATTCAACGAACCTTGGAAAGACGCGAATAACCCGATCGGATCGGAAAATCATTTTGGCTTGTTCACAGAGACCGGTCAGGCTAAATATGCAATGTGGGATTTAGTCGATCAGGGTGTTTTTGAAAATCTCACCCGAGATGGGAATCCAATTGATAAAACCTTTGATGGGGATAAAGAACGTCTCATGCAGGGAGTCATGGCACCTCCTGCTAAATATTAACCAAAAAATAATCAATGCTTTTTACCATTAACCCTTAATAACCATGTCAACCACCTCGAAAAAAGTACCCATGGGCCAAAAAATTGCCTTCGGAGTGGGTATGCTAGCAAATCAAATGTTCCCCGCATCTCTAGGGATATTCATGGTTGTGCTAGTGCAAAACCTAGGCTTTCCAGGATGGATGTGGGGAATTGTCTATTTCCTCCCTCGTGTCCTTGATGCAGTAACAGACCCTATTATGGGTTTCATCTCAGATAACACAAAATCTGTTTGGGGAAGACGAAGGCAATATGTTCTACTAGGTGCGATTTTGATGGGTGTGGCTTTTTCCGTGATGTGGCAGCTTTATGGAGAAAATAGCGTGAATTATAACTTCACTTACTTTCTATTAATGTCTTTCGCATTTTATATAGGGCTCACCATATTTAGTGTTCCTTATGTAGCCATGGGCTATGAAATGAGTGAGGATTTCCATGAACGTACCCAAATTATGGCAATTGCTCAATGGATTGGTCAGTGGGCTTGGGTAATTGCACCTTGGTTTTGGGTGATCATGTACGAGCCAAGTTGGTTCCCAAATCCAGAATCAGCGACCCGAGAACTTGCCATTTGGGTTGGGGTGATTTTTGCGATTTGTGCTATGGTTCCAGCTATTTTTATTCCTAGTAAATCCACAAAAAATGAGAATTTTTCCCCTCTTACTTTTAATGCTATTGGAGATAGCTTAAGCCAAATTGTTAGAGGCTTTAAAGAAGCATTTTCTCTAAAGCCTTTCCGTAAACTTTGTATTTCCACATTTTTCATATTCAACGCCTTTAATACGGTAGCTGGATTTGTCTTCTTCATTGTTGTATGGTACCTGTTTAATGGCGATGCGGGCGCTGCTGGTTATTGGACTCCTATATTTGGAAGTGTGGGTGCTTTGGTTACCACCTTTATTGTGATTCCTATTGTAGCCTGGATGTCCAAAAAAATCGGGAAGAAAAATGCCTTTATGGTGTCACAGGGGATTGCTTTGATTGGTTATACTTCTTTGTGGTTCCTTTTCGTTCCCGGGAAACCTTGGATGTTTATCTTCTCACTTCCTTTTCACTCTTTCGGTATAGGTAGCCTTTTTGTGTTGATGATGTCCATGACTGCGGATGTGATCGATTTGGATGAATTAAACTACGGCAAACGAAGAGAAGGGGTATTCGGTGCTATTTATTGGTATATGGTCAAATTCGGATTTGCCATTGCCGGTGGTTTGAGTGGGGTGATTTTGACGGTTGTTGGCTTCGATGGAAATGCCGCTGTCCAACCGGAAGGAGCTGTTACTGGATTGAGGTTGTTCTTTTCAGGTTTACCCATGTTGGGTACTATAGTCGCTATGTACTTAATGCATGACTACGATGTAGATGAAGCAAGAGCAAATGAAATTCGGGAAGAATTAAAGAAACGAAAAGCAGAAAAGGATAAACCTGAAATTGCTTACACTGGATATCAAATAGAAAAAATCTTTACGCTCACAGAAAGGGAAAAGCAAGAAGTAGCGAATCTCAAGCATGAATACGGGAATAAATCAATTTCTGATTTGAAAAACCAATTTGCACAGGTTCTTAATGAAGGGTTTCATGGCATGTGCTTTAGCCCATACCTAGAAGGACAGAATATTGGTGATACACTTTCCGAAGATCAGATAAGACGAAGAATGGAAATCATCGCACCGCATACGCAATGGGTACGCTCTTTCTCTTGTACAGATGGAAATGAATTGATTCCAAAGATTGCACGAGAAAAAGGCTTGAAAACCATGGTAGGTGCTTGGTTAGGTACTGATAAAATCAAAAACGAAGCAGAAATAGCACAGCTTGTTGAATTGGCAAAAGAAGGGCTCGTAGACATAGCTGTTGTTGGTAATGAGGTATTACTTCGAAATGAACTCACAGAGCAGGAAGTCATCGATTATCTTCAACAAGTAAAAGAAGCATTGCCAACGTTACCCGTAAGTTATGTCGATACCTATTTCCAACTTTCGCAACGACCTGAATTAATCAAAATTTGTGATTTAGTCTTAGCTAACTGCTATCCTTTCTGGGAAGGTTGCGATATCGATCAAGCTCCTATTTATTTGCAAAAAATGTATGAAATGGTTAAGGCTGCTGCTGGTGGAAAAGAAGTCATCATCACAGAGACGGGATGGCCGGATTCAGGAGAAGGAATGCAAGAAGCAAAAGCTTCTCCTAAGAATGCCATGCAATACCTAATTGCCACCAATAAATGGGCAAAAAATGAAGGAATTGGATTGTTCAATTTCTCCTCATTTGATGAGCCATGGAAAGTACACCATGAAGGTGAAGTTGGTCAGAGCTGGGGTATTTGGGATAAAAACGAAACCTTAAAATATAAATAAAATGTCTTTTAACGCTGACAAAGTTTTGTCACTTGCAGGAAAAAACCTGCAGGGATTATCCTATCAGGAATTATCAGAAACATTTAATGAATTGCTTCAATCTGGAATGCATGGTCTCTGTTTCAGTCCTTATGTGGAAGGACAGCAGCCAGGTGATACATTGACCGAAGAGCAGGTTCGAAGAAGATTAGAAATCATCCGTCCATATACGAACTGGGTTCGGTCATTTTCCTGTACAGAGGGAAATGAATTGATTCCTATGATCGCGAAAGAAATGGGAATGAAGACCTTGGTGGGAGCATGGCTTGGAAAGGATGACGAAATAAATCAAGAAGAAGTTAAAGGCTTGATTAAGCTTGCCAAGGAAGGTTATGTAGATATTGCAGCGGTAGGTAATGAGGTAATGTACCGAAAAGACCTTACTGAAGACCAGCTCCTCGATTTCATCGAGATGGTCAAAAAGGAATTACCCAAAGTACCTGTTGGCTATGTGGATGCATACTATGAATTTGAGCTAAAGCCTCGTATCACCGATGCCTGTGATGTAATCTTGGCCAACTGTTACCCTTATTGGGAAGGCTGTGTTTTGGAGTATTCCTTATTGTATATCAAGGACATGTACAATCGCGCTTTGAGAGCTGGAAATGGCAAAAAAGTAATTATTACAGAAACAGGTTGGCCAAGTCAGGGAACTCCACTTTATGGAGCTATTCCTTCTGATGAAAATTTCATGAAGTATTTCATCAATATCCAAACTTGGTCCAAACTGGATTCAGTAGATATTTTCTATTTCTCATCATTTGATGAATCCTGGAAAGTAGGCGCAGAAGGTGATGTTGGCGCTTATTGGGGGATTTGGGATAAGGATGAAAAATTGAAGTATTGAAAGTTTTAAATCACAATGAGCCAATCGAATTCGATTGGCTTTTTTTTAGAATAAAAGCCAAGAACTCAATTAAAATCCTTAAGCTCTTCTAATTTGAACTGAAAATCTGCCTGAAGGTCCACATGTAAACTCTCAAGAATCCTCTGAGCTTTTCCAATTTGGATGTTAAAAAGGTTAGTAATTACGGGATGACGAAAATCCAAAAAACCGTGATCTTTTAATTTTTCGCAGAAATATAAAATCAGTTCCACTTGATCAGCTTTGTTTTTACTCAGCTTTAGTGCTTTGTTTAACTTTCTTCGAATGGCTTGAGCCGATTTTTTTGTATAGTAATAATTCCCTGTATTTACAGAATCGAATGCTTCATCCAATTCTTCTTTTACAGAGTCTACAAAGAGACGTGGATCAAACTTTTCATTCATTTTGAAGTAGAGATAAGCTTTATTATCCCTACTTAATTTGGAGAGATCTGTAATCAATGATATCAACTCTTTTTCAGAGAGAAAGCTTAATTCTTTTTTAAGTTCTGCCAAACTTGGAATCTGCATGGAAAAGGTTTTTAAAGCAATTGAAATAGATAAATGTTAAGCATTCCCCAGGCTGTACCGGTAACCATGCTTAATATAGCCAGTAAAACCGCATGAGGCATCAAATCCTTTCGATAGGCAGCTGTTACGGCTGGAGCAGTTGAAATACCTCCCAAATTAGCCATTGATGCGATTGGAGCCCAAATCAAATTTAGGTTCAGGACTTTAGATACGATAAGCATTCCTAAAAAATGCAAGATCAGCCAACAAATTACGATTCCCACAAAAGTCCAAGGCAAAGTTAAATTGCTGAAATCAAGCTTTAATCCCAAAATAGCCATCACTAGAATAATCCCAATTCCTCCTAACTTAAGTGAGTATTTGGTGTTCCAAATGGGAATAAAATTGCCCAAGGCTAATCCAATTAGAGATAGCACAATTACGGTATTCAGAAAAGATAGCTCTAAATAAAACGTAAGAAGGGCAATTCCAGCAAAAATTAAGATGATGAATAAAGGGCGAATCTTTGTTCCAGTTTGTTTCGTGGGATCGGCGTTTAGATTTTCAGGAAGTTTATCATTGATTCCAAAAAGTAGGCTTAACCTCTCCCCTTTTTTGATAAACTGGAACATTAGAATGGTCCAAATATTCACCAAAATATTGTCTAAGACTAGAACAGATAGAAATAGATTTTCTGGTGTTTCGGCTAACTCTTTTAGAATTAACTGGGAGGTGCTCCCTCCAATCCAACCGCCAACTATGGGAACTAATCCCTTCCAATAGGAATCCCCAATAAACATGGCTTCCGACTGTGGAGAAATTGCTCCAGAAATAAGGACCAATAGCACCGGTAGTGTTGCGATGATTAAACTTCCTGCTATAAATAAAATTAATGGTCTCCATCCTACAATTGTCAACTGTTTGATTGGTAAAGAAGACATCACAGCAAGCAAGGTAATTGGTATTATAGCATTCCTGCTCCAATTGTGAACTTCCACTTGAGACAAGTCCCATTGAAACGCGTGGGTAAAAGCAGCAGGAATGACATAAGCGAATAGAATTGCCGGAAACCAGTTTAATATCCCTTGAATAATCCTATTGTTTATAGTGTTGATTTTCAATACTATAAAAACTGTCACTGAAACTAGCAAAATAGAAATTATCTCTTGCGAATTCATTTTAAAAGGATTCAGAGATTATTCCCAAAACAGTCTGAATTCCTTCGAAGTAATTGCCTATCCGAATGTTTTCATTTGGTGCGTGAATATTATTATCAGGATTGGGAACGCGGACGGAAACTGCAGGAATCCTAAGAATATTTATGAATGGTGCCATAGGTTGAGATCCTCCGGTTTGTCTGGTTTTGATATAATTATTCCCAAAGACCTTTTGCATTCCACTCTCTAGCCATTTCCCAAATTCAGAATCCATTTCCGCTCGAAAAGGCTGTGATCCAATTCTGTAGGAAAAAGAGGCGATTTTTGAATATTTCCTTCGTTCCTCCTCATTGGGTTCTTCAGTTGAAATCAGATGATAACCTTGATTTTGAATATGGTTTTTAAGCAAGTCAACTTGTCTTTGGCCTGGAGTTTCCTGGACTGTTCTCATATCAATTTCAATGATCATCTCAGAGGGAATGATTGTGCGAACTTCCTCTCCTACCCAAGCAGCTTGAATTCCTCTGATATTCAAGGAAGGATATTGTAATGCTTCTTGGTAGGAGTTGCCTACCTCGTCTGATGAAGCTAAACCTAAATCCATTAAAATTTCATCTTTAGATTCAGGGACCTGCTCCATCGCTTTTTGATCTTTTTCTGTAAGATTAACTCCTTCATAAAACCCTGGAATCAATACTTTCCCGTTTTCATCTTTAAATGATGCAATCAGCCTAGCTGCTTCAAAAACTGGATTTGGAGCAAAATTTCCATATTGGCCACTATGCAGATCTCTGTTAGCTCCAAAAATTTTCAAAGTGACAGTTGCTATCCCTCTAGCCCCAAAAGTCAGGTTTGGTAGATTAGAAACATGTCTTGTTCCATCCATGATCAATATCCCATCTGCAGCCACTAATTCCTTGTTTTTCTCGATGACCTTAGCCAATTCTGGAGACGAAAGCTCTTCCTGAAAGTCCAGAATAAACTTAAGGTTGACCGCAGGTTCGATTCCCTGCTTTTTCAAGATTTCTAAAGCAGTAAAAAACACCATAGCTGGTCCTTTGGAATCAGAAGCCGATCTAGCAAATATCTTCCAATCAGGATCAATTTCTCCTTGAAGACTTGACCATGGTATTTGCTCCCAATGTCCGTTTACCTCATGCTTCAACGCAGGGAGATAAGGACTTTCTTGATTCCAGGCACTTGAATCCACAGGCTGTCCGTCTATTTGCATATAAACCAAAACCGTCTTTTTTGTTGGATTTTGGTCCTTAGATGCAAAAAGATGAGGAATTTGATTTGAACTTAGCACTTGCGTTTTATAGCCCAGTGATTTCAAATATTCCTGAGACCATTCTAAGTTTGCTTGAATGTTTTCAGGAATTCGGCCATTATTGGGGATTTTTAAAAATTCTGAAAAGCGATAAAGAGAAGACCTTAACTCTTCATTTGACAATTCCTCAATTTTATTGGCGTCAAGTTGAGCAAAGGCTTGCCCAATAAAGGCGTATAGGAATATTCCAATTAGAATTCTTTTTACCATGTTGATCGATGATTGATGGAAGATAGGAATTCTTCGATTCAGGTCCATCTATTGAATGCTTTCCAATTTGTTTTAAATCAATTTGTGGGCTTATAGCTATAAAACCTGTTGATGAAACTTTTGTAATTGGTTAAGTTTAGGGGGAAATAAACTCAAAATGGAAACCTACGGAAAGATACTGTTGATTGCTATGCCGGCATTTTTACTGCTGGTTTTGTTTGAAAAATTCTGGGGAATGTGGAAGGGAAAAGACACTGTTCCTGTCAATGACATGATATCCAGTTTGAGCTCAGGAATCACCAACGTTACGAAAGATGTCTTGGGTTTGAGCATAGTGGTTATTTCATACGAATGGTTGTATTCCAATTTTGCGCTTTTCAATATCCAAACCTCATGGATTGTCTATGTGATCGCCTTTATGGCTTTAGACTTCGCTGGCTATTGGACGCATCGGATAGCACATGAGTATAATATTTTCTGGAACAATCATATCATTCACCATAGCAGTGAGGAGTTTAACTTAGCTTGTGCTCTTCGTCAAAGTATTTCTTCGATTGTTAAAATATTCGCAGTATTTCTGATTCCTGCTGCCATTTTTGGAGTGCCACCACAAGTGATTGCGATTGTAGCTCCTTTGCATTTATTTGCCCAGTTTTGGTATCACACGCGTCACATCGGGAAAATGGGTTTCTTGGAAAAAATCATTGTAACTCCCTCCCATCACCGAGTTCATCATGCCATCAATCCGGAATATTTGGATAAGAATTATGGACAGATTTTCATTTTCTGGGACAAATGGTTTGGTACCTATCAGGAGGAACAAGATGATATTCCGGCAGTATATGGTGTAACTCGACCTGTAAAGACTTGGAATCCAATCAAGATCAATTTTATGCATCTTTGGCTATTGATGAAGGATGCCTGGAGAGCTAAAAAATGGTCAGATAAATTCAAAATTTGGTTTATGCCTTTGGGATGGAGACCGGCTGATGTGGCAGCAAAATATCCTGTTGAGAAAATTCAGGATGTCTACCACTTCGACAAATACAATCCTTTTTTACCAAAGGGAATGTTGATTTGGAGCTTTGGACAATTGATAGTGCTTTTACTTCTGATTAGTTATTTGTTTGGAAATATTGCCACAATTGGAGCCCCGGATATTTTCTATTATGGAGGTTTTGTCTTTCTGACAATCTACGCCTATACAGAACTGATGGATAGAAATCCTAATGCTTGGGCTTGGGAATTACTTAAAGCGGCGTATGCCTTTTACTTTATTTTTACTCGAGGTGATTGGTTTGGCTTGAATGCTTCTTTTCCTGGAGCTCTTCAGATTTTGATTATTTATTTGGCACTTTCAGCAGCATTAGCGATTTGGTTTTCTTTTAGAAAAAATGAAGTTCAATTCGCTAATTAAGAAATTATGAAAGAACTACAGCAAATACTCACAGCCTACCAATTTGCAAAAGAAGAGAATCGACAAGTTGCCTTAGCAACGGTAGTCAAGGTTGAGGGATCGGCGTACAGAAGACCTGGAGCCCGAATGTTGGTTGATTTGGAAGGTCAATTGACTGGTGCAATTAGTGGGGGCTGTTTGGAGGGAGATGCTCTTCGAAAAGCACAGGCCGTTATTTTTCAACAAAAATCCATGCTGGTTACCTATGATACCACTGATGAGGATGATCAGAAGTTTGGTGTAGGCTTAGGTTGTAATGGGATAATTCATGTTTTGATTGAGCCTATTAATTTCAATGATCCGACGAATCCTGTGGAGTTTATACAGGAAGCTTTAAAGGACAGAGATTTAGGATTACTACTAACCATTTTCTCAATTCCAAATTCACGATCTAGCCAAATCGGTACGGTTTTCTTGAAAAAGGGGAATCATGAATTTGGTAAGGTAGATCAATTGGATCCACAACTTTGGTTAAGGCTAAAGCATGAGATTCAAGCTTTCGATCAGAATCAAAATGAAATTCGTACTTACGCAGATCTAGGAGATATTTCTGTGTTTTTTGAATTGGTAAAACCTGCCGTTCGAGTTCTTTTGTTTGGAGCTGGGAACGATACGATTCCTGTTGCCCGGATGGCAGATTTACTGGGTTTTGAATTGATTGTAATTGATGGACGAAAGAATCTGGCAACATCAGGCCGTTTCCCTCAAAGCAAGGAAATCATCCTAGGTCCTGCCGAGGAAGTGGTTGAAAAAATAGAAACGGATGTCCACACGGTTGTGCTTTTGATGACTCATAATTTTGAATATGAGGCAATAGTATTGGAAAAACTCCAACAGACAATGGTTCCTTACATTGGTATTCTTGGTCCAAAAAGAAAAACTGAAAAATTGATTGATAGGCTTCAGAATAAAGGAATTCAGGTTTTTGAAGAAAATATCTTTGCTCCCATTGGATTGGATATAGGTGCTGAAACTTCTGAAGAAATAGCCCTATCTATTTTTGCCGAAATCAAAGCTGTCCTGAATAAAAAGGCTCCAATTTTCCTTCGGGATAAAGTGGGGCCAATTCACGAAAAAGGAGCATGAAAACCGGGGTAATAATCCTTGCAGCTGGTTCCTCTTCTCGGTTGGGGAGACCAAAGCAATTGATTGAGTACCAAGATAAAACTTTGCTTCAGGGAGCAGTTGATGTCGCTTTAGCAAGCAATACTGATTCCGTTGTAGTGGTTTTAGGATGGAATCCGGAATTGATTAAAGCAGGCATTGAAACAGAATCAATCGATTTTGTTGTAAATAAAAACTGGCAGGAAGGAATGGCTTCCAGCATGCAAGCTGGTTTGCGTTTTTTACAGGAAAAGATTAACCCTGATCAGGTTATTTTGATGCTTTGCGATCAGCCATTTGTAAATACAAGGTTGCTTAATAAACTGATTTCTAAAAAGCATATAACAGGAAAAGGAATAGTAGCCTGTGTCTACTCAGATACAATGGGGGTACCAGCCATTTTTGATCAGAAGTATTTTGAAGAAATGCTCAATTTGAAGGGCTTCGAGGGTGCTAAAAAAGTGATCTTGAAAAATTTATCAGATGCATCTTCAATTGATTTTCCCGAAGGAGCAATTGATTTGGATACAGAAGAAGACTTAAAAGGATTTTTTGGTTAAGTTCATTCTCGAAGTTTCGTTACAACTTCTTTTACCCAGTTAACAGTATTTTCTATATCATCTTCAGTCGTATTTCTACCTAAGCTGAATCGAATGGAAGCTCTTCCCAAATCCGGATTCAGACCCATAGCAGCCAAAACATGACTCGGTTTGGGAGAAATCGATGTACAGGCTGAACCTGAACTTACAGCGACCTTCTGATTTACTTTTTTCAATAACTCCTCTCCTTCCACTCCAGCAAAAGCTATATTACAAACATGAGGCAATCGGAAATCTTGACTTCCATTCAAAAATGTATCTGGGATATCTAATAGTTGGTTTTCTAACAAATCCCTTAATTCTTTTAGTCTTTTACCTTCTTCCTCCATTTCTTGGTTTTGAAGCCCTGCAGCCTTTCCAAAACCTACTATTCCAGGAACATTGAGCGTTCCGCTTCTCATACCCTTTTCATGACCTCCTCCATGAATTTGAGCAAAGGGCTTTGGAAGCTCATGATTGTGCCTTACGTATAGCGCTCCTACTCCTTTTGGACCGTAAAACTTATGAGCTGATAATGCCATCAAATGAATTCCTTTGGTAAAAACAGGGATTTTGCCAGCTGCCTGAACGGCATCTGTAAAAAATATGGTGTTGCTTGCTTCTACTATTTCTACAATTTTCTTTATGGGATGAATTACACCTGTCTCGTTATTAGCCCACATGAGGCAAATCATTTTGGTATGGGGAAGGATTGAGTTTTTCAACTCCTTTAAACTGATTTGTCCTTCCCTATTAACTTTCAAATAAGTGACTTCAGCTCCTCTTTTTTCTATTTCCAAAAAAGTATCTAAAACGGCCTTATGTTCTGTTTCGCAGGTGATATAATGTTGCTTTTCACCTAAATAGGATTCAAAAATTCCTTTAATCCCGAAATTGATTGCTTCTGTAGCACCAGAAGTAAAAATGATTTCCTTGGATTTTGCTCCAATCAACGAGGCAATTTTTTCTCTCGCTTCCTCGACTGCATTCTCGGCTATCCAGCCATATGGATGACTTTTACTAGCTGCATTTCCAAAGTGCGTACCAAAGTACGGAAGCATTTCTTCAATTACTTCCGGGGCACAGGGAGTAGTTGCATTGTAGTCCAGGTAAATCGGATAATTCATGTTTTAAATTCTAACTTTTTAACTCGATTTTAAACACCTCATCAAGTTGACTCAAAAATTATTTAATCCAAAAAACTAAAAATTTCACTTTGGTTTTTTTTCAAAAAATTTTTTCTTGTTGATAGAAGTTTGAAATAACCGCATAAAACCTAGTTTTGGAAAAATCATTTTTAGAATTTTTTAAAAAATTCAGTCAGCTAAATTTGAGTGATATTCTAGAGATTTATAAAATTTCCAGTATCAAATCTTACAAAGCAGGAGAAAAAATAGCTCAGGAAGGTGATCAATTTGATTTTGCTTTAGGTATTCTAAAAGGGGTAATAAGAACCTATGTTATCAAAAGTAATGGTGAAGAGCGGACAGTAAGAATTGCCTTAGAAAAAGATTTTACAGCCTGTGCAAATTGTTTGTTGAATGATGGTAAATCCAATGAATTTTTGGAAGCAGTAGAAGATTGTTTGGTAATTCAAATCAACACTAGAAAATTTAAAGAACTAACGCAACAAAATATTCGCCTATTGAGATTTTGGAGTGATAATATTGGTCAAGTATTAAATGAGACTACAAATCGGATACTTTTTTTTGTAGTAATGACTCCGGAGGAACGTTATCAGGCTTTACTAGATCAAAATCCTGAAATTATACTAAGGGTACCCCAAAAATATTTAGCCTCTTATATCGGGATTACTACTGTATCTCTTTCGAGGATTAGGAGTAGAAAAGCTAACTCCAACAATTAATTAACAAATGTTATTTCGTGGTTTTTTGATAAATCCTACAATTGTAAGGTGAATTTTATTTTAACCTTAGATTCAAAAACTATGAGCATTATCAAAAAAATGACTAATCAAGAAACTCCAACTTGGTTTACAAAAGTTGTATATCCTTGTAAATGCATTGCTTTTATGGCCTTTTTTCCTAGTATTTATTTTATAGGAAAACTTTTTATCTGATTTAGTTTTAATGGTTTGAGTTTTGGGTAGCGTAATTATTGACGTTAGGTCAAAAAAGGAATTTTCCGAGTTCTCTATTCCAGGAGCCATTAATATCCCTTCCGATTCATACACAATCGAAGAATACTTTCCATTTAAGGAAAAGCAGATTTGTCTTGTTTGTGAAAGCGGAAACCGTGCTTATAAGGTTTCCCAGGAATTGGAAAAAAATGGTTTTGAATACGTAAGCCTCCTAGATAGGCATATGGGAGAATTGAGTGAGAATTTGTCCACCAAGGGGTCTTGGACTATAGACAGGCAGTTTCGATTAATTCTAGCGATATTTTTAGCTGTTTTTCTAATTGGTATTTATTTCCAATGGGGCAATGGCGTTTGGCTAATTCCATTAATTTTATTTGCGGGACTTACTTTTTCAGCCCTTACCAACAATTGTTATTTAAAGATTTTAATCGCTCATTTTCCTTGGAATAGACAGAAAGAATGAGATTTAATTAATCTTTTTTTGCTTTTGGGCATTGTGATTTCATATAAAGAAAGCTTTGGATTTTAACATTTTTCAGAATGATTAAGATATTAACCTTAATATGATTTTTCTATTTGTTGTCTCACCTTTTATTTGATTTTAACCCAGGAAAATCAATAAAATTTTTTTGATGAACTGATAATTTTTCTATCCTGTTCTTTCCAAAAAGCTATTTGGGATTGAAGTTGTAAATCCTATCAATTGAAGTAATTTTGCTTTTCAATTTTTCAAAAATGAAAGAATCAGCAGCATCACTCAATTTCATTGAACATATCATAGAAGAAGATCTTGCAAATGGATTTCCGCAGGACAAACTTCGATTTAGATTTCCTCCTGAGCCAAATGGGTATTTACATATTGGCCATGCGGCCTCCATTTGTTTGAATTTTGGATTAGGAGAAAAATACAATGCCCCTGTAAATCTTCGGTTTGACGATACCAATCCTGCGAAAGAAGAACAGGAGTATGTGGACGCCATAAAAAAAGATATTGCCTGGTTAGGCTTTAAGTGGGCCAATGAGTGCTATTCTTCCGATTATTTTCAGCAATTATATGACTGGGCAGTTCAATTAATCAAAGAGGACAAGGCTTATGTAGATCAGCAAAGCTCTGAAGAAATTGCTGCGCAAAAAGGAACACCAACAACTGCGGGAACTCCAAGCCCCTATCGAAATAGACCGATTGCGGAAAGCTTGGATTTGTTTGAGCGGATGAAAAATGGGGAGTTTTCTGCAGGGTCTTATTTGCTACGTGCCAAAATAGACATGGCCTCCCCTAATATGCATATGCGGGATCCGATTTTATATCGAATCGTAAATGCAGCCCACCACCGTACAGGTACAGATTGGTGTATTTATCCAATGTATGACTGGGCTCATGGTCAGTCTGATTATATAGAACAAGTCTCACACTCCTTGTGTACGTTGGAGTTTAAATCTCACAGGGAATTGTACGATTGGTATCTGGATCAGATTAATGATTCAAATTTGCTAAGACCGAAACAGCGAGAATTTGCTCGAAGAAATTTGAGTTACACGGTGATGAGCAAGCGGAAACTGCTCGAATTGGTGCAGAAAAAGATAGTAGCAGGATGGGATGATCCACGGATGCCCACTATATCTGGATTGAGAAGAAGAGGATATACACCTGAATCTATTCGAAAATTTAGTGATGTTTCGGGTATTTCGAAAAGAGATAATGTGACGGATGTTTCACTTCTTGAATACTGTATTCGAGAGGATTTGAACAAACGTGCAACCCGTGTGATGGCAGTTTTGAATCCAGTAAAATTGGTAATTACCAATTATCCAGAAGGAAATACAGAAATGCTATCCATGGAAAATAATCCAGAGGATCCTAATTCCGGAACTCACGAAGTGCCTTTCTCACGTGAATTATACATTGAGCGGGAAGACTTTAAGGAAGACGGAGGAAAGAAATTCTTTAGACTTTCCTTAGGAAATGAAGTTCGACTGAAAAGTGCCTACATCATTAAAGCTGAGTCTGTGGTTAAAGATAAGGATGGAAATATATTGGAAATCCTGTGCACATATGATCCTGAGTCTCGCTCCGGAAGTGGTACTGAGGCAAGTATGCGAAAAGTGAAAGGAACTCTCCATTGGGTTTCAATAGATCACGCGATCAAAGCTGAAGTAAGAGAATATGATCGACTCTTTTTAGATGAGGCACCTGATTCGCATGAAGACAAGAACTTCTTGGATTTTGTGAATCCAGAGTCCTTGAGAGTGATTAAAGAAGCATATCTAGAGCCCTACCTTTCAAATGCCACTTTGGATGACAAGTTTCAATTCCAGCGTTTAGGCTATTTCACACTTGATACAGATTCCAAAGAAGGTCAGCTGATTTTCAATAAAACCGTAGGATTAAAGGATACTTGGGCTAAACAAAGTCAACAAGCGACACCTCAAGCTCAAAAAGCCGCTCCTGCTCCTTCCAACCAAGGAAAGCGAAAAGCACTGAATGAAATCCAACAAATCAGTAAAAAGCTAACCAATTTCTCTGGGGATAAATTGGAAAGTGCTTTGTCCTCAATTTTGGATTTGGCAGAAGAAGTTAGCTATGAAGAGTTGGAACCTTTGTTCAATACGGCTGCAAAAAAAGTGGGAACCCGAATCGGTGTAATGCTTAGCCTTGGAGTTTTATTGAAAAAAGGACAAGCACGAAATGAAGCAATAAATAGCTTTATTGAAGCTGGATTGGCAGATGATAATGAATTATTGAAAAGAGAGGCAGAAAAAGTAAATAGCCTTTAAGATTTACTATAATTAATAAAAATAAAGCCACTGATAATCAGTGGCTTTATTGGTTTTAGGATCTTCTAATTTCGAGTTTGATATCTGAAAATTCCTTTTGCTCTATAAAAGGTTGACTTCTTAGCCTCCTTCCGGTTGCAGCGAAGATTGCATTGGCAATAGCTCCGCCAGTTGGAGGTAGAGCTGGCTCACCCAAACCGGTAGGATCGTATCCTGAATCAATGAAATGTGTGTCAATTTCAGGAACTTCCTTCAAACGAATCAGCCTGTAAGAATCATAATTTCGCTGTTTAGGCAATCCATTTTCAAAAGTCAAATTGGTATACATGGCATGTCCCATACCATCTACAATACCACCTCTGACCTGATGATTGGCGCCTGTTGGATTGACTACCATTCCGCAATCTGTCACAGCAGTAATTTTCTTCAGAACAGGAGTTCCTCCTTGCATTTCGATATTCGCAACTTGAGCCACATAAGATCGATGAGAGAAATAGACACTAAAGCCCTGCTTAACATCAGGATTCTTACCCCAATTACCTTTTTCAGCGGCTGTTTTGACTACACCGATCATTCGATCCACATCATATCCAAGTTGACCTACAGGATTGTTTTTCGCTCGATCTAATAATTCCAAACGGAAAGCAACAGGATCCTTTCCTGCTTCCAAAGCCACTTCATCTAAAAAGCTTTGTTCTGCATATGCTAGGAAATTGGTGATTGGAGCTCTCCAAGCATTGGTTGTAATGCTTGATTCATAATTAACTGTTTCGATGAGAAGATTATCAACAGCTCCAGATGGGAAGTTATGTTCTCTGGTAGTATTTCCAGCATTCATCCCTACTCCTCGCAGTTTATAGCCAATCATTGTTCCGTTTGCATCCAATGCAGCTTCAAAACGATAGCGAACAGCTGGTCGATAAGCCCCGCCTGTCAATTCATCCTCTCGGCTCCAAGTTACCTTAACAGGTGCATTGATGGCTTTGGAAATATGAACAGCTTCATCAACATAATCCGCCCGAAGCCTTCTACCAAATCCACCTCCTAATCGTGTGATTTCAACAGTTACATTTTCCGCAGGAATTCCCAAGATGGAGGCCGCAGTTTGTCTGGCTCGATCAGGTGTCTGTGTAGGCCCGATCAATTCGCAACGGTCTCCTTTGACATGAGCAAAGAAGTTCTCAGGCTCCATAGGAGAATGTGCCAAGAATGGACATTGGTATTCAGCTGTTACTACTTTTGCAGCATTTTGAAATGCAGATTTGATATCACCGTCTTGGCGTCTTACATCTGATTTACCATTTGCCATTAGCTCCTGGAAAATCCGATCATGGTCAGCTGAACTTTCTACGGTACTCTCTGCTTCATATTCAATTTTCAAAAGCTTTTTAGCCTTCATCAATGGCCAGGTAGAATTACCAACAACGGCTACTGAATTGCCGAATTGAACAACATCAGTAATGCCTGAAACGGCTCTGGCAGCACCATCATCAATTGATTTGATCTTCATTCCAAAAGGAGCTCTTTGCACCATGGCGTGCATCATTCCTTCCCGATAAAAGTCCAAACCAAATAAAGGCTTACCAGTATAAATTTCATCAGCATCCACGTTCTTTACTGGTGTGCCAATGATCTTGAAATCTTTTTTGTCTTTAAGTTGTACTTCTTCTGGAGCTTCCATCTGCGCAGCTTCAGCTACAAACTCTCCGAAATGCCCAGACTTTCCTGATCCTTTATGAGAAATGATTCCATTTTCAACCGTAATTTCTTCCGCTGGAACATTCCACATTTTAGCAGCTGCTGCTACCAATACATATTTGGCAGTTGCTCCAGCTTTTCGAAGTCTTTCCCAGCTGTGAGGCATGGCGCCTGAACCACCGGTCAACTGACGGTCGTATTTTTCTGTATCCAAATTTGCCTGAATAACACGCACCTTTTCCCAATCAGCGTCTAATTCTTCCGCAACTACCATTGGGAATGAGGTTTTGATATTTTGTCCCAATTCCGGGTTAGGAGAATAAATCACCACATCTCCAGTTGGGGAAATGGAAAGATAGGCATTGAAAGGCTTGGCTTGCGCCAATACTTCTTCGGTGCTCAGTACTTCAACTTTTGGCGAATCGCAGCTAAACCAGTTGAAACCGATAAACAATCCACCAGCTGTGGTGCTGGCTATCTTTAGAAAATCTCTTCTACTTTCTCTAGTGACAGTTTTCATAATTACTTGTTTTTAGCAGCTAAAGCCACAGCTTCCCGAATTTTGTGATAAGTACCGCAACGGCAAATATTCCGATTCATAGCATTGTCAATTTCTTCCATGCTCGGATTAGGATTTTGCTCTAAAAAGGCAGCAGCCTGCATGATTTGCCCGCCTTGACAATAGCCGCATTGGGCCACATCTACTTCTTTCCAAGCTTGTTGCACAGGATGATCCCCGTTTTCTGAAAGCCCTTCAATGGTGGTTACTTCTGAATTTCCTACGCTGGAAACAGGTGTTACACAGGAAAAAGTTGGGTTTCCGTTGATATGGACTGTACATGCTCCACATTGGGCGATTCCACATGAAAATTTGGTTCCAACCAAACCCAAATGATCTCGAAGAACCCATAGTAAAGGGGTATCATCCTCGACCTCTACCTGGAAACTCTTTCCGTTTACTTTAAGATTGAAACTAGCCATGGTTATTTTTTTTAGGTAAGTTACAAAAAATCAAGCCTCTGAAAATGCCATTTGTGGAATTCTACCATGAAATTCCTAGGAAGTGAAAGCTTAATTTTGTTCTTCCATTCATTTATTGCTTAAAAAATCTCGTTGAAGGGATTTATTTAATGAGAATATTGTTTGAACCTATATTTCGAAAATTCACATCTCTAAACACTTTCTAAAGTGATTCGGTATCTTCTGCTTATCCCTTTGGGGATTATCGTTTTTCTCATAATATCAGTTGGATTATTTGTAAATCTCAGTCCTCAATTCGGAAGTAATCCCAGTGAAGAGCAGCGAATAGAATTCGAAAAACTCCCACATTATTCTGAAGGGAAATTTCAAAATTTGATACCGACGGAAATGAGTATGGATTTCGGAAAAAGCCTTAGGTTATTGCCGGAATTCTTCAAAAATGATCCATCTCGACAGCCAGATTTTGAATTACCCATTGAAAAGGTTAACTCTATACAACTAGCTGAACCTTCAACGAATAATTTGATTTGGTTTGGCCATTCTGCTTTTTTAATTCAATTAGACGGAAAAAATATCCTGCTCGATCCTATGTTTGGAGATGTCCCTGCTCCACATCCTTGGCTAGGAAATAAGCGCTTTTTTGATGAATTGCCAATAGAAATTGAGCAGCTTCCAAACATTGATATGGTCTTATTTTCACATGATCACTATGACCATTTGGATTATGAATCTGTTATGCGATTAAAATCCAAGACAAAGATGTTTTTGGTTCCCTTGGGAGTTGGCGCCCATTTAGAATCCTGGGGAATTCCAAAAGAAAATATTCAGGAATTGGATTGGTGGGATGAAAGGAGTTTGAATGGAATTCAATTAGCCTTTGCTCCGAGCAGGCATTTTTCTGGCCGTGGATTATCCAATCGGTTTAGCACCTTGTGGGGTTCTTGGGTGATTAAAGGACAAAACGATAGCATCTATTTCAGTGGTGATGGAGGATATGGACCACACTTCAAAGAAATTGGAGAAAAATATGGTCCTTTTGATTTGGCTCTACTCGAATGCGGGCAGTACAATGAAAACTGGAAAGAAATACATATGGTGCCTGAAGAAACCGCTCAAGCAGGCTTGGATGTAAATGCAAAACAAATAATGCCAATTCACTGGGGAGCGTTTAGTCTTGCCATGCATGGATGGACAGAACCAGTTGACAGGCTTTTAATCAAAGCAAATGAATTGGAAGTATCAGTACAAACTCCCTTGATAGGAGAAACTTTCTATCTCCGAGGAGAAGAAGTGTACAATAGGAAATGGTGGATTAGACCTTAATAATAATTCCACATTTCCTTCAACGGATTTTATTTTCCCCTTATTATCAAAAGCTATTTTCTGCCAAAGGGAAAAATGGGATTTCCAGATGCTCGATTTATAAGCATTTTTCATAATTTGAACACTCAATCAAATAATTAAAAACCTACATAACCTATGTCTAAGAAAATCAATGCTGCTATAGTGGGTACAGGCTTTATTGGCCCGGCTCATTTAGAAGCACTTCGAAGAATCCCAAATATTGAGGTAATAGGACTCGTGGAAGTCACTCAAGAGCTTGCAGACGAAAAAGCCAAGCTACTTGGAATTCCGAAGGCCTATACCTTTGATGAAATGTTAAAAGATTCGGAAGTCGATGTAGTACATATCTGTACACCGAACTTTTTGCATTATCCCCAAACCAAAGCCGCTTTAGAAGCTGGAAAGCATGCGATTTGTGAAAAACCACTTGCTGTAAAAATCGAAGAAGCTGAAGAGTTGGTTGCGATTGCAAAAGAAAAAGGATTGGTAAATGCGGTCCACTTCAACCTTCGCTATTACCCAATGATTCGCCAAATCAAAACCATGCGTGAAAAAGGTGAATTGGGAGATGTTTACAATGTAATGGGTTCCTATTTACAGGATTGGTTGTTTTTGAAGACTGACTACAACTGGCGCTTAGAGCCTGATAAATCAGGGGATTCAAGAGCAATAGCTGATATTGGATCTCACCTTTTGGATATAATTGAATATACCACGGGATTGAAAATTACCGAGGTTATGGCGGATTTCTCAACTGTTCACAAAACTCGCTTGAAGCCATTGAAAGCCATTGAAACCTACTCTGGCAAAATGCTTACCATGGACGATTATGAGGAAGTTCCAATCAATACAGAGGATCATGCAACTGTGATGCTTCGATTTGATAATGGGGCAAAAGGTTCTATCACCGTTTCACAAGTGAATGCCGGTCGAAAAAATCGATTAAACATTGAAATAGCAGGATCCAAGTGCAATTATGAATTCAATTCAGAAAGACCCAATGAATTGTGGATTGGAAAGCGGGAAACTGCTAACGGGCAATTGATGAAGGACCCTTCCCTTTTCCATGCCGAGGCTTCTGCATTAATCAGTTTCCCAGGCGGTCATAATGAAGGCTTCCCTGATACTTCCAAGCAAATGTTTAAAGAAGTTTACGCAGCAGTAAAAGAAGGTAAGCAACCTGAAAAGCCAAGCTTCCCAACATTTGCAGATGGTCTTCGGGAACTGATTATCGGTGAGCGAATTATTGAAAGTAATAAGAAACAAGCCTGGGTTAAGGTTTAAAAATCAAGAAGCGGGAAGTGAAGTTTATTTACTTTCCGCTAACCTTTTGAAGCTAAATCCAGTTTTTAGAATTAATTGAAATTATATACCCTTTAACCTCCTTAAAAAACATCATGATGAAATTTAAAAATCTTCTTTTTGCTGCAATCTCATTTGGCGCATTTGTGTTTTCAGCTACAGCTCAAGAAAAGGCAAGTCCAGCTAGAACTGCTGAAGGATCTGTCGGTGGAGCAAATATCACAATCAATTACTCCTCTCCTGCTGTAAAAGGCAGAATGATATGGGGAGATCTAGTACCTCTTGGTGAGGTATGGAGAGCTGGTGCCAATGAAGCAACCACCTTCACCACCGATAAGGACATTATGATTGAAGGTCAGAAACTTCCTGCAGGAACCTATTCCTTCTTTATTATTCCAGGTGAATATGAATCAACTTTCATTTTCAACACAGAAGCTAAGCAGTGGGGAGCATTTAACTATGATTCCTCAAAAGATGCGCTTCGTGTGAACGTACCCTCACAACAAACTTCTACCATGGAGGAGCGCTTGGTATATGAAGTAAAGGCGGATCGATTTGAGATTCGTTGGGAATACGGAAAAGCTGAGGCGAAAATCGCTTCAGCACAATAATTTTAAAACCACTTGAATGAAAGCCATCGGGAATCCTGATGGCTTTTTTAATTTTGTGCCTAGATGAGCACTTTTGATCCCCAGGCTTTTGACCTTCCCGTAGCTGAAATAATTCCTACGGTCCAAGAATCCCTTTCTAAATCCAATTCCTTAATCATTCAGGCACCTCCTGGAGCTGGAAAAAGTACTTTATTGCCTTTAGCCCTTCTGAATGAGCCATGGCTAAATGGTAAAAAAATCATCCTTCTAGAACCTAGACGTCTAGCTACCAAAAGTATTGCTCAGCGAATGGCTTTTATGCTTGGTGAGAATTTAGGTGAAAAGGTGGGATATCGGATCCGATTTGAATCTGCCATTTCCGAGAAAACAAGGCTGGAGGTGATTACAGAAGGAATTCTCACTCGAATGCTCCAAAACGATAATGCTTTGGAGGATGTTGGCTTAATTATTTTTGATGAGTTTCATGAAAGAAATCTTTTTTCAGAAGTGGCATTGGCTCTTTCTAGAGAAGTCCAAGAAATCTTGCGCCCAGATTTAAGGATCCTGATTATGTCCGCGACTTTGGATGCACAGAAGCTTTCTGAAATGCTTGGTGCAAATGTGATTCAAAGTCAAGGAAAACAATATCCTGTAGAGATTCACTATTTACAGGAAGTTGATGAATACGCAATTGGAGAGGATACTGCGAGGCAAGTTATTCCATTAACCAAACAGCATGAGGGGGACTTTTTGGTTTTTCTACCCGGACAAAATGAAATCAAGAAAGCTGCAGAAATTCTAAAAGGAGCTTTGCCCGAGGATATCGTTGTTCCTCTTTACGGTCAACTTTCTCCATCCGAACAGCAGCGGGCCATTTTACCGCATCCTTCAGGTAAGAGAAAAATTGTGTTTTCCACAGATATTGCTGAGACTTCATTTACTATTGAAGGAGTCAGAGTAGTGGTTGATTCTGGGTTTGCTAAATCAAATCGATTCGATCCAAGGTCAGGTTTATCTCGTTTGGTTTTACACCGAATCAGTAAAGATTCTGCTGATCAGCGAAGTGGGCGGGCAGGAAGATTGACCGCTGGTCATTCCTATCGGCTTTGGACCAAAGGCACTCAGTCTCAATTATTAGATTTTAGAACTCCAGAGATTTTGGAGGCTGATTTGACATCATTGGTTTTGGACATGAAAGTCTGGGGAAAAGAAAATATCCAGGAAATGGTTTGGTTAACTCCTCCTCCATCTGGAACCTTAGCTTTTTCTGAAAAATCATTGGAAGACTTAGGGGCTTTGGATAATGGAATACTGACCGAGCATGGTAAAGAAATTCACCAATTACCGCTTCATCCTAGGATTGCCCATATGCTGCTTTTCGCTAAAAAAGAAGGTCAATTGCCCTTAGCGACAGACATTGCTGCAATTTTGGAGGAGCGAGATCCTTTGCCACAGAATTCAGGGGTAGATATTAATCTCCGGATCGAAGCACTTCGAAAATATAGAGATCGAGGAGTAAGCATTGCTCGCATCAAAAAGATCGAAAAAGTAGCCGATCAATACCGAAAAATGTTTGGGATAAAAGCAGAAAATCAAATAGTTGACCCTTGGCAAACGGGTTTACTTTTGGCTTTTGCCTACCCAGAACGAATAGCGGCAGCTCGCCCGGGAAACAATGCTCAATTCCAATTGTCAAATGGAAAAATTGCTCAAATCAGCCATCGGGATGATTTGGCACATGAGTCTTGGCTAGCTGTGGCACATGTGGATGCTCGTGAAGGAATGGGGAAAATTTGGCTAGCTGCTCCCTTGAATCCAAAAGACTTAGCTCCTCTTCTAAAGATCAAAGAAGTTTTGACTTGGGATAGGAAAAAAGGAGGCTTGATTGCCCATTCAGAAGTTCGAATTGGTGCTATAATTTTGGGTACAAGACCATTGAAGACCATTCCCAAGGATTTGGCAATACAAGCTGTTATAGATGCCATTGTGGATGAGGGTGAGTTTTTATTGGATTGGAATGAGGAGGTAATTCAACTGCTCTATCGCGTCCAATCACTTAGGTTTTGGAATTCAGATCAAAATTGGCCTGAATGGTCAGTGATGAATTTATGTAGAAATGCTGAAGAATGGTTGGAGCCGTATTTGGAATCCGTTTCTAAAAATGAGGATTTGAAAAAATTAAACCTTGTTCAAATTTTAACACACAGCTTGGATTTCGAGCATCAGCAAATGTTAATTGAATTAGCTCCTGAACGAATTGAAGTTCCTTCAGGAAGTAAAATCAAAATTCAATATAGGTCAGATGGTGAGGCCCCAATCCTATCCGTAAGACTTCAAGAACTCTTTGGATTGACAGATACTCCGAGGATAAATCAAGGAAAAACTCCTGTATTAATTGAAATGCTTTCTCCGGGTTTTAAGCCCGTCCAAGTCACACAGGATTTAAAAAGTTTCTGGACTAACGGTTACTTCGAAGTCAAAAAGGAATTGAAAAGACGATACCCCAAGCACTATTGGCCAGATAATCCATTAGAATCAGAAGCTGTACGTGGCGTTAAGAAAAAGAAAAATTAATCTGGGAGATTATCGAGGTAATGCAGCAGGTGTAAGAATGAGGCAATTGTAAAAGGTGTCATTCCTTGTTTTTTGATTTCATCTAAATAGATTTTTCGTAATACAGGATAGTCTTCCGGGTTGTACAATTTGGCTAGCGTAATTCCCCTGAATGCATAGTAAACGAAATTTTGTGTGCTAAAAGCTCGTTCTTTTCGATCTGCAAAAGCTTTTTCGAGAGTGGTCGGATTAATCATTTGATCCATCCAATGGAATCCATGGGATACAAAAAACTTCTCTGCAGCCATAATCGCATCCGCAAGCTGCGAATCATTTTCAAGGACAAATCGAGCAGGAATACCCTTCCCGATTTTATTTGCTTTTTGAATCAATGTAATGGACCGCTGAGCATAATCACTTAAGGTGGGTAAAAATTGATGGATGATTTCTTCAACTCGATCAATTCGTACCCCCAAATTGTACTCCAGATAACTTGCTTCTGGATATTCGCTGTAATGGATGAATATTACTTGTTTGCCTTGAGGAAAATTCTTGAAAAACATGAGGTGGCTAGGATGAAAATCGAATCCAAATTCGCCCAAAAACTGGCTATGAAGCTCTATGACATCTAACTCCCTCATACTTTTATTAAACTCCATTACAAACCAAATGTTGTAGGCGTTTAAGAAAATAATTCTTTCATTTCTAGCAACATAGGCTCTACTTCCTTTCTTTTAAGTTCGAGACTGTCAGCATCTTCTGGATTATTCAAATAGTGATTCCAATGCTTTTCTGCTTTTCGGATGGTTCGGGGAGAAATTTCAAATTCTACCTGATCTAAATAATCCTTAGCTAATGTTGATGCCTTGAAATTGCCAAATAGGTAAACTCTAAAAACATCCACAAATCGCTGACTGAGGTCAAACTCTTCCAAAATCTGCACAAAGGCCCCCTGCTTTAATTTATTTTTCCGATCGTAGATGACTTTGAAAATTGCATCCAATGACTCCTCATTCCAAGGAGTTTTGGAGAGAGCTCGGCAAGCTAAATAGGCCTTTTCCCAATCCTCATCAGCTACCAATTCAATTAAGCGGTCTTTTACCTTTTCATCTGCTTTTTGTCCCAATTTATCCGCAAAATAGTAGGCCTCTGATTCTTCAGGATCTAGCATTTTTTGGAAAAGCTTTTCGATTTCCTCCTCCATTTTTTTGTTTTTATTTGCAAATATAGCCGATCACATTGAGTCCTTCCATGAAAATCCCCAATTACCAAGTTATCCGATTTGACCAATGGTCAAAGATTCGGAAAAAAGCTATGGAAATGGGCTTAGACATTGATTATAGCCCGACAAAACATCAGGTTGAAATTACTTTTCAGCACAATTGGCTGGCAAAGATTTTTCTTCCTTGGGATTATTTGTGGACAGATAATTCACTTCAAAAAATAGATGATTTTCATTTAGCACTTGTGTCCATTAAGGCCGGTCAAGCTTTTACTGGATATTTCCATAATGGTCATCTGATTGATCACAAAGTTTTTCGGGCATATATGGTGCGACAAAAACAAGGGAAATCCCAAATCAAACATCTGAAAACAAAAGGAAAATCACGAGCAGGCTCGAGAATTCGACTAGCAGAAACCGAACGATTTTTTATTGAGATCAATGAGCGGTTAAACTTTTATGCAGATCAATATCCCATTACTAGATGGGGGATTTCATGTGGTAAAACCTTATGGCCCTTTTTCTTTGATGCTGAAACCCCTCCTCCATTTTCCTCCAAGCAGACAAATTTTATATCTATTCCCTTTCATTATCAGCAAGCTTCCTTTGAGGAGTTAGAGAATAGTTATCATTCATTGACCCAGTTTCATCTTTTGCTTTCAGAAAAAGGAAAAGAATACTTTGAAGAAGGACCGGAAGAAAGTGAAGAGGCTTTTGATGATGACAATTGGTAAATAAAAAAACTCCAGGTTTCTGGAGTTTTTCGGTTAGTGGTTTAAGAACTTTTATCAAGCGTTAGAGCTATCGCTAGCCTCGTTGACTGAAGGGAATTGATTGGATAGCATCGCAAGTGTTTCATGAGCCATTTTTATGTTATACTCATAAGCCAGGCTTTTATAATTCACCAAGTCTACAATGGTACCGATGAAACAAAGTCCGACAGTAAGGATATACAAAATACCCAAGCCAATCTGACCAAGTATAAATCGGTGAAGTCCGGCAAATCCAAAGAATCCTAATAAAGTAAGAATTAGAATCATCTGAGCATCTTTTCTTCTAGCCCGGTAAACTTGGGCAAAGAGGGACGCTTGCTCATCGTCCATGTTTTTCATCAAGCCCTGAATGTAGCCTAATTCCATTCCTTCTAGTTCGGGCAAGTGTCTCAATACATTAGCCATAATTGTGTGTTGCTTTAAGGTTGTTAATTAAATTCCAAATTCGAGAAAGAATCACCACATACGCCAAAGAAGCCAGAGGGTGCATGTCCCAGGAAGCTTGAAACTCCCCTCTTGCGAGTAAGTTCATGGATCTTCCCAATCCACAGCCCGGACACCAATCGAATCCTAGATTTTCCAAAGGGCAAAGCGTAAAGTGTTGTGCTCCCCAAGGGTCAATCGTGAGAATCGCTAGGATGCTCCCAATCCAAAAGACAAGTTCCAACGGAATCTTTTTAAGTCTATGGATGATTGCTTTCATGTCTTGGAATTATACGAAAAGGATGCCAGCACCTAAATTGCTGTTTTTTGACCACTTTTAACCAATTTTTCTAAAAATATGCTAAATAAACGAACAAAAAACTGTCCGATTATGAACGCTCAAGGACAGGGATTTGCAATTGTATCAGTTTTCCAAACTGCTCTTTTTGCTGAGTTTCCATCATGGATCGGATTTTTTGGTAGGTCTTTTTGGAACCATAATTTTTCCAACCCGAGAATTTGAAAATCAAATCTACCAAGGAGCCAGGTAAATTTATTTCAGAGGAAATCCCTAATACTTGAGAAGCTTCTTTTCCCAAGAAAAAGCTAAATAAAGAATCGACTTGATTTCTGACGATTTGATCAGGAATGTTATGCTTATAATATTCAGCAAGAGCAGAAATCAATCTTTTTCCTGCCTTGGTTGATTTCATGTGCCTTTTCCTGATTAATCGATCCAATTCAAATGCTTCCTTGGGTGATTCTGGCCAAAATTTAACATCTACTCCTAATAGAGCTCCAAGCCATTTCCAATAAGACAAAACCAACTGGAAAGTTTCTGACTCTATTGAATAGCCCATCTTGGTCAAACCTCGAAGTACAATCATGCTAAAGGCAAGGTTTGTTCCCAGCATATCTTCTTGATTGATAGGAGCACCATATTCCACTTTCCAATCAGTTGCATAATGGGAAATAAAATAGCGACTGTATGCATGAATTAATCTGACTTTGGCGCAAGTCAAATAAGGACTTTGGTCCTTGTAAAACCCTCCAGGTTTGAAAAGCTCCATCACAAAATATCCCGTTTCTGCCAGTCGAATGCCTATCTCATCAACTATTCGCTTGGAGCGAACCAAAACCTGCGCTCCATCGCCAAATGCATAACAATATGGCAGGGAATAAAAGCCAAGAAGTCCTAAATAAATATCTCCCGTTTGACTAAAAAATTCTTGTCCCTTTTTTAATAAATCAGGATCTGCTAGTTCAGCTGCTTCTTGGAAAAAGAAAAAATATTCTCGTAAAACCTTTGGGAAATGACTTGGAAGTGGATCTGGGATTTGATTCCATCCATTGATTTCCCGAGCTAAATCAGGACTTTCAATCAAAGAGATGACAGCCAAATCTGCCAAGGGATCTTGCCTAGTTCGCAGCTGATCCATTTCTTCCTGATTGTAAAGCTTCAATTTTTCCACAGCATTCTAACCTTGATTTTGTAATTTGGTTCTGAAATTCATTTCATCTATGCGAAAATTTGTTTTCCTAGCTAGCTTATTTCTTTCTATCAGCTTTACCAGTTCTTTTGCCCAAAATGCCTTTGACCTTGTAGTAGTAAAGACTGAAGGAAAAGGAAAAAATCTAAAAATCGTTTCTGGTTCGGAAAAACTTCTGACGGACAGAAATGCCTATGATAATCAACCAAGTTTTATCAATGAATATCAGTTGGTATTTTCAGCAGCTGATGAAGATGGAAATCATGACATCATCGTCTACAATTTTGAAAGTGACAAATTCACTAATCTGACAAAAACAGCTGATCGAAGTGAGTTTTCCCCTTCCATTACTGAATGCGGTCAGTACATTGCCTCCGTGGTGATGGAGGCAGATGGAACGCAGCGAATCTGGCTCTACCCTACCAATTTTGGAGAACCTGAATTATTGTATGACGACATCCAACCGGTAGGATACTATGATTGGTATGACAACAAAGCGGCTATGTTCATTCTTGGCGAGCCCAATCAGCTTGTTTACGCCCAATCACGGGGTAATATTTTGACTTTGGATGAAAATATCGGTAGGTCTATCAAACGAAGACCCAAAACTGATCAAATCACCTACCTTTCTCTTGATAATCCCCAAGAATTATCAGAAGGATCTGCACTTGAGTTGCAGGCCTATGACATGAAGGAGAAAAACAAATCCTCACTAGGAAAGTCTCTTCCAGGCTCAGGAGACTTTATTTGGTTGGATAAAAACACCATTTTGATGGGGAGAGGTAATCAGATTTTTTCTCGGAAATGGAATGATAATATTTGGAATAAAATCGGAGAAATATCAATTGATTCCCACCAAAATATAAGTAGGATGGCATATAGTCCAGATTTAGATGTTTTGGTCGTAGTAATGGAAAGAATTAATCAATAATACAGAATGAAAAAATATCAGATTTCCCTACTTGGATTAGTAGGCTTACTTATGACTACCCAGCTTATGGCTCAGATTGAAGACAAAAAAGGAATAATTGAAAAAGGTGCTGAATTGGTAAAGGTGAAGGATGGCTTTTCTTTCACAGAAGGTCCTGCCGTTAGCCGAGTAGGTGATGTCTACTTTACTGACCAACCAAATAATCGGATTTTACATTGGAATGCCATTTCCGGGGAAGTATCGGTTTTCAAAGAAAATGCTGGCAGATCTAATGGCATGTACTTCAAATTAGATGGTACCTTGATCTCCTGTGCTGATGAGGAGAATCAATTGTGGGCGATCGATTCGAAAGGAAATGAAACGGTTTTAGTAAAGAATTTTCGAGGTAAAAAACTAAACGGTCCAAATGATGTTTGGGTCAGACCAAAAGGTGGCATGTACTTCACGGATCCATTGTATGTCCGCCCTTATTGGGAAGGAATTAGAGGAAATGAATTGGAACAAGATGGAGAACATGTGTATTTCCTTTCAGAAGATGGATCAGAATTTTTCAGAGTAGCTGAAGACCTGGTAAAACCCAATGGAATCATCGGAACTCCTGATGGGAAATATCTTTATGTGGCAGACATCGGAGACAGCAAAACTTACAGATATGAAATTCGGGAAGATGGATATTTGATCAATAAAGAGCTTTTCTGTGAAATGGGCTCTGATGGGATGACCATTGATAACCGTGGCAATATTTATCTAACCGGCGACGGAGTGACCGTATTTAGCCCGAAGGGTGAGAAAATCGCCCATATTCCTGTCCCGGCAAAGTGGACTGCGAATGTGACCTTTGCCGCTTTGGATCGAAAAACATTGTTCATCACAGCAATGGATGCTGTGTATACAATTAAGATGAAAGTTAGGGGCGTTTGGTAAAATTAATATTGAATACCTACCAAAGAAGAAGCTCCATTTTCTGGAGCTTTTTCTTTTAGCAATTCTCTTGGTCTATATCACAGGAATTACCAGATTCATTACTTTGAATAGTTATTGAGGATTTATCTATTGAATATTCCAGCCAGGATTTTTCCAAAGTTCCTTCAAACACTTCATCGGGTTGCGCACCTGATATGGCGTATTTTCTATCAAATACAAAAAATGGAACACCTCTGACCCCGATTAATCGAGATTCGTAGATGTCCTGCTCCACTGCTTCAGAATATCTTTCACTCTTGAATAGATCATTTATTCCTTCTTTTTTGAGACCTATTTCAAGTACGAGTTTCTCTAAGATGTCAGGGTCATCTACATTCAGCCCATCAACAAAATAAGCTTTCAGCAATCGCTCCTTCATCTCTCCACCTTTACCATTTTCTTTAGCAAAATGAAGCAAGCGATGAGCTCGATGTGTATTAGCAACCACAGTGTTTTCAAAATCAAACTTTATTCCCTGCTCAAGGCCCATTTCTACCACCTGAGAGGTTATTTGTCTGACTTGTTCCATGGTCCAACCTTTTGAATTCGCTAAATGCTCTAAGCTGCTGATCCTTGGATTTGACTTTTCATCAGGATTTAGCTGAAAACTTTTCCATTCAATCTCAACCTCGTTCTTATTCGGAAATTTTTCTAATGCTCGCTCGAGTTTTCTTTTTCCAATAAAACAAAAAGGGCAAACTACATCTGACCAAATTTCGATTTTCATAGACTTTTGATTTACTTAAGGGAGAAAACCCAACACCGTCAAAAGAGTTCAATCAATTTTGAAAACGAAGGAATGCCCCTCTTGTGCCATGGAAATAGATGAAAAGGCACAAGTTTGTCCTATCTGCAAATACGAGTTTCCAAAACGCTCTCCTTGGATCACTTGGTTGGCTATTCTCTTATTAATCGTTTGGATATTAACCTATATTCTCTGACCCTGCACCATGAAAAAACGAACCTTTCTTAAATCATTGGCCGGTTTAGGCCTTGGATCCCTTGCTTCCTTTGAATCAAATGCATCTTCCTTTTCTTTGGAAAATCTGGACTTCAATGCTCCTGACCTTTGGGATCAGATTCGAAAAGGATATAAACTGAAGCCTGATTACATCAATTTAGAGAATGGCTATTACTGCTTTTTGCCGCAGGAAACGCTAGAGAAATATATAGAGCATATTCGTGAAGTCAATTACCAAGGTTCTTATTACATGCGAACTGTTCAATGGGATAATAAAGCTAAATCAGCTGCAAAACTTGCTGAATTAGTCGATGCGGATCCTGAGGAAGTCGCAATTACCAGAAATACAACTGAATCCTTGGATTTGATTATTGCTGGTTTCCCTTGGAATCGTGGTGATGAAGCTATCATGTCTAATCAAGATTATGGAAGCATGCTGACCATGTTTGAACTTGCTCACAGAAGGCATGGAGTACATTTGAAAAAGATCGATATTCCTATGCATCCGCAATCCGATGAGGAAATTGTAGCAGTCTATGAGCGGGCTATTACCAGTAAGACCCGATTAATCATGGTCCCCCATATTGTCAATATCACAGGGCATATTCTTCCTGTACGAAAAATATGCGATATGGCTCATAGTTATGGGGTTGAAGTCATGGTGGATGGAGCGCATGCAGTGGGACATTTTACTTTTTCCATGAAAGACCTGGATTGTGATTATTACGGTTCCAGCCTTCATAAATGGTTGAGTGTACCTCTTGGTGCAGGCCTTCTCTTTGTCAAAAAAGGAAAAGCAGAAAAAATCCGCCCACTTTTGGCGCCATACCAATTAGATAGGCCGGGCATATTGAATCTTAATCATACCGGAACTCATCCTGTCGCAACGGATTTAGCGGTGCTTAATGCGATTGAGTTTCAGGAAAAAATCGGAGGAAAGCGAAAAGAAGACAGGCTTCGATATGTACAAAGATATTGGTCGGATCAGGTTAGAGGTTTGAAAAATATCGACTTAAATACCCCTATCGAACCACATAGATCCTGTGCTATTGCCAACGTGGGGATCTCCAGCATGAAACCAGCTGAAATGGCTAAACGATTGATGGATGATTATAAAATCTATACAGTAGCTATTGATGGCTCTGGTGTAAGAGGTTGTCGTATTACTCCAAATATTTACACAAGCACCGATGAACTGGATCAATTTGTCTTAGCGCTAAAAGAATTGTCAGGGAACGCATAAATAGCCCCAAATTATATTTCACAAATTTTCTATTTTAAAAATATTCAGCGGTTTTGGTTGTAATATTTTCAATTGATCGGTTGGAAAGAAGAATTTTTTGAAAATTATTTTGGATAATCTTTTCGATCGTTACAACTTTACAGCCTCAAATGAAAACCCTCTTTAACATAGCGCAAACTGAAAGTCTCCACAGAGTGTCTGTTGTGGTTTCTGAGCCTATTGTTAATTTTTCTCCAATTAGGAGGCGAAGGTATTTTTTCAGGGTTTGACCCTACAGCATGCATTATTTCCCTACGTGGGAAATCCAATATTCCGCGTTCCCTTTTCTTTAATTCATTTCCCGCTGTCAAGCATTTAATTTCTCCAAAAAATTATGGAAGAAATCACCTTTAAAATTCTGGTGGCTGACGCCAGCCACAAATCCTTTTCTCAGGAAATCACTGATGAAATGGCAAACTCTGCAAAAGCTCGAGGTACAGGTATCGCTAAGCGAAGCATTGAGTACGTTGAGACCAAGATGGAGGAAGGAAAAGCAGTTATCGCTCTTACCGGAGATGGCCGATGGGCAGGATTTTGCTACATTGAAGCTTGGGGTCATGGTAAGTATGTTGCCAACTCCGGTTTGATCGTTTCACCTGAGTTTCGAAAGTATGGTTTGGCTCGAAAAATCAAACAGGAGATATTTAAACTCAGTCGAAGTAAATATCCGGATTCCAAGATTTTCGGTTTGACCACAGGTCCGGCTGTAATGAAAATCAACTCCGAGTTGGGTTATATCCCAGTTTCTTATGCTGACTTGACGGATGACAATGAATTCTGGAAAGGCTGTCAGAGCTGTGTAAATTATGAAATTTTGATGTCTAAAAACCGTCAAAACTGCCTTTGCACTGCTATGCTATATGATCCCAATGCTCCTAAAAATAAGTTGGCGGAAATGGCATTGCGGAAAGATTTTAATAAACGAATCAAATTATTTGACCGCTGGGTAAGACTTAAGAAGTATGTTTTCCTGAAGCTATCCAATTCTAAGAAATCGGTCATGAGTATATTTATCTAATCAGAAAATCCTGAAAAATGAAAAAAGTTGTTTTAGCCTATAGTGGTGGATTGGATACTACCTTTTGTGCCCTGCACCTTTCCAAAGATTTAGGCTATGAAGTTCATGCTGTAATCGTAAATACAGGTGGCTTCTCAAAAGAGGAATTAAAAACGATTGAAGCCAGAGCCAATTCTTTGGGAATCGCCTCTTTTACTATTTTGGACGTAGTTCAAACCTATTACCAAGAAGTGATCAAATACTTGATTTTTGGTAATGTGCTAAAAAATGGGACCTATCCCCTATCTGTATCTGCTGAACGAATTCTCCAAGCTAAATCGCTTGCAGATTATGCTAAATCCATTGCTGCAAAAGCAGTTGCGCATGGTTCAACTGGTGCCGGAAATGATCAGGTTCGATTTGATATGATTTTCCAGACTATCGTTCCAGATATTGAAATCATTACTCCGATTCGAGATTTGAAACTTTCCAGACAGAAAGAGATTGAATACTTGAAAAAACATGGAGTAAGCATGAACTTCGAAAAAGCAGCTTATTCCATCAATAAAGGTATATGGGGAACGTCAGTTGGAGGAAAAGAAACTTTGACTTCTTCAGATTATCTTCCGGAGGAAGCTTGGCCAACTCAAATCACTGAAAAAGAGCCTAAGGAGGTCTCTTTGACTTTTGTTCAAGGTGAATTGAAAGGTGTGAATGGAAAAAGCTTTGATAATCCTGTTGATGCTATTCAAACACTTCAGGAGTTAGCAGCGCCTTATGGAATTGGTCGAGACATCCACGTTGGTGATACGATTATTGGTATCAAAGGAAGAGTTGGATTTGAAGCAGCTGCTCCACTAATTATCATTAAAGCACACCAATTATTGGAAAAGCATACGCTTACCAAATGGCAGCTTTTCTGGAAGAATCAAATGGCTGAGTTTTATGGCAACCACTTGCATGAGGGTCATTATTTGGATCCTGTTATGCGCAATTTGGAAGCATTCTTATCCTCTACACAGGAGTTTGTGAGTGGAGATGTATTCGTTCGTTTAGAAGAAAAACGATTTACCTTATTAGGAATATCCTCTTCCCATGACTTGATGTCTTCTAAGTTTGGAAGCTATGGGGAAATGAACAAAGGATATACAGCAGAGGATGTCAAAGGCTTCACTCGAATCTTGGGTAATCAAACTGCTATTTTCCACCAAGTAAATCATCATGACTAAAATCAAAACAGCTATAATCGGTGCTGCCGGATATACAGGTGGTGAGTTGATACGTTTATTGGTTCATCACCCTAACTGTGAATTGGTTTACATCCATTCGAATAGTCAAAATGGAAAACCTGTTACTACTGTTCATCCGGATTTGATTGGTGATTGTGATCTAATTTTCACGGACAGAGTTGAAACTGAAGGATTGGATGCGGTTTTCTTAGGTTTACCGCATGGCCAAACCAAAGCTTTTTTGGAGGAACATCCCTTTCCAGAATCGACTGTAATTATTGATTTATCTACAGACTTTAGAGATGAGTCAAATAGCTTTGTCTATGGTTTACCGGAAGTAAATAAATCGAAGATTAAGTCTTCCAAGAAAATTGCCAATCCAGGTTGTTTTGCTACTGGAATTCAATTGGCTCTTCTTCCGTCAATTGCGCAAGGCTGGGTGAAGGATATTGTACATATTTCTGGAATTACAGGGAGTACAGGTGCTGGAAAAAAATTGGCAGACACCTCTCACTTCAGCTACCGAAATAATAATATTTCTGTTTACAAGCTATTTACGCATCAGCATCTCAAAGAGATCAAACAGACATTTGGACAGGTAAATGTCGGTTTTGATTCAGATCTTCTTTTCGTCCCCTACCGAGGTAATTTTACACGAGGAATCTGGATAACGGCTTATTTTCCTTTTGAAGGAAGTTTGGAGGAAGCAGAAAAAGCATACAAGGAATTTTATCAGGATTCGCCTTTCACCCATGTAACCTCCGAGAATTTGGACCTAAAACAAGCGGTTAATACCAACAAATGCTTGATTCAAATTCAAAAAGAAGCAGGTCAATTGGTTGTTTACTCAGCAATTGATAATCTTTTAAAGGGTGCTTCGGGTCAAGCAGTTCAAAACTTCAATTTAGCTTTTGGTTTAGATGAGAAAACCGGGTTGAATTTGAAAAGCATCGCTTTTTAAAGGAAATATTAAAAAAATCCATGCTGAGGTAAAAACCAAGCCTCACAAATCTTATTTGAAAATGAAACTATTTGATGTTTATCCCTTGATTCCTGTCACCATTGAAAAAGCTCAAGGCGCAAGACTATGGGATGATCAAGGTCAAGAATATTTGGATCTCTACGGGGGGCATGCTGTGATCTCAATCGGGCACACACATCCGCATTTTGTAAAGCGTATTAAAGATCAATTGGATGCTATTGCTTTTTATTCGAATTCAGTTCGAATCCCAATTCAAAAAGCTTATGCAAGCAAATTAGGGGAACTTTCGGGTCTTCCTGACTATCAATTGTTCCTTTGTAATTCCGGAGCCGAGGCCAATGAGAATGCAATCAAATTAGCTTCCTTCGCAACCGGGAAATCTGGAATGATTGCTTTTAGTGGCTCATTTCATGGAAGAACTTCAGGGGCCGTTGCATTGACTGATAATCCCAAAATTGTAGCACCCTGTAATGCTCGGGAAGATTTTCATATCCTGCCTTTCGGAGATTTAGAGGCTGTCGAAAAGGCATTCGAAAACAATTCAATTGGAGGGGTCATCATAGAAGGTATTCAGGGAGTTGGAGGAATTCAAGTTCCGGATGCTGAATTTCTTTTAGGACTATCCAAACTTTGCAAAACATATGGAGCAAAATTGATTTTGGACGAGGTTCAATCTGGTTTTGGCCGAACAGGAAAATTCTTCGCTTTCCAGTGGGCTGAGGGTTTACAACCGGATTTAATATCCATGGCAAAAGGAATGGGAAATGGATTCCCAATTGGCGGGCTCTTGATTTCGCCTGATTTTGAAGCAAGCTATGGGCTACTTGGGACTACTTTTGGAGGAAACCATCTAGCCTGCGCTGCGGGATTAGCTGTTTTGGAAGTTTTAGAATCTGAAGAGCTTCAGAAAAATGCTCAAAAGTTAGGAGATCGATTGATAGAGGAGTTAAAATCCATCCCACATATCACTGAGGTCCGAGGAAAGGGCTTAATGATAGGAATAGATCTAGACAGAGAAGCGGGATCAATCCGTTCTGAACTAGTTTCCAAATACAAAATTTTCACTGGATCAGCCTCAAAAAAAGAAACGATTCGACTACTTCCACCCTTGTCAGTTGAATGGAATCAATTAAATTCGTTTATAAGCGCTTTGAAAGCATTATTGGCCTAAACGGCTAATCATACGATGAAACAATTCACACAATTTGAATCTAGGGAATTAGGACAGGAATTAATTGATCTTGGGCTTGAGTATAAATTCAATCCACGATTGGATATCCAAAAAGGCCAAGGAAAAAGAATTGGTTGTATTTTTCTAAATCCATCACTAAGAACCCGAGTAAGTACCCAAATAGCGGCTCAAAATTTAGGGATGGAAGCCATTGTCCTCAATATGGATAAGGAAGGATGGGCCTTGGAAATGCAAGACGGTGCAATCATGAACAAAGGTACTGTAGAGCATATCAAAGATGCCGCTGGCGTCTTGGGATCTTTTTTTGATGTGTTAGCAGTACGGGCTTTTCCAACTTTGACCCAAAAGCAAGAGGATTTAAGTGATTTTGTAATCAATCAATTCATCAAGTATGCTGGAATTCCTGTAGTTAGTCTAGAGTCCGCTATTCGGCACCCACTGCAAAGTTTAGCGGATATGATTACCATGCAGGAATATCAAAAGGAAAATAGAAAGCCAAAAGTTGTTTTGACTTGGGCTCCACATATCAAAGCTATTCCTCATGCGGTTGCCAATAGCTTCGCAGAATGGTCACTTGGTATGGGTTATGATCTAACCATTACTCATCCGGAGGGATATGATTTGGATGAAAGTTTTACAAAAGGTGCTACATTAGAATACGATCAAAGTAAAGCACTGGAAGGAGCTGATTTTGTGTATGTTAAAAACTGGTCATCCTTTCAGGATTATGGTAAAATCCATAGCACAGATCCGAGTTGGATGCTCACCCAAAAGCACCTTGTAAATGCTCCTAACGCGAAGGTCATGCATTGTCTTCCTGTTAGAAGAAACTTAGAATTATCAGATGAGATTTTGGATAGTGACCGATCCTTAGTCCAGGTCCAAGCAAAAAATCGAATCTTCGCTGCTCAAGCTGTTTTGAGTAAAATTATTGAATAATCACCTAGGTCCCAGCCTATGAAAATTTCCGTAATTAAAATCGGAGGAAATGTCATTGACAATCCAGAAAAACTGGAAGAATTTCTCCAACAATTCGCCAAGTTTCCGGGCTATAAAATCTTGGTTCATGGTGGAGGGGTTATGGCTTCCAGATTTGGTGAGTCTCTTGGTGTAATGCCAGAAATGGTGGATGGAAGGAGAATTACTGACAAGGACACCTTGGATATCGTGACTATGGTATATGCTGGATTGATCAACAAAAACCTGGTAGCTTCACTCCAAGCCTTAGGCGTCAATGCGATTGGGATGACCGGTGCTGATGGAAATGCAATTCGTTCAGAAAAACGTCCTTTCAAGGAAATTGATTATGGTTTTGTAGGCGATGTGAAGGAAGTAAACACATCCATGATCCGTCATTTATTGGATGCTAATTTGGTTCCCGTTTTCAATGCAATTACGCATGATGGAAATGGGCAACTCTTGAATACTAATGCCGATAGCATTGCTTCAGCCGTAGCGACAAGCTTATCAAGAGGCAATGAGGTTAACCTTTATTTTTGCTTCAATAAGGCTGGCGTTTTAGTCGATGAGAAAAATGAAAACTCAATTATCCCATTGATCAATGAGGATATCTACGCCGAACTCAGAAAGGAAAATGTGATCCATTCCGGTATGATTCCAAAGCTAGATAATGCATTTGCAGCTTTGCAAAAAGGCGTAAATCATGTTTGGATAGGTAAAGCAGAAAACCTTTTGCTTTCTACAAAAGGAAAATTATCAGGAACCGTCATTGAACGGCATCGCTACGATTTATACTGATGGATAACTTTGAACTCGTCACTGAAGAATGTATTCAGCTGTTGCAAGAGCTGATTTCTATCCCTTCATTTTCCAAGAAAGAGGAGGAAACAGCTACAGCAATCAGCAAATTTTTAGTCAAGAAGGAAGTTGATTTTGAGCGTTTTGGAAATAATATTGTTGCTTACGCTAAACCTTTTGACACCAACAAACCAACAGTTTGGCTGAATTCCCATCATGATACTGTAAAACCCAATAAGGCATACACTCGAGATCCATTTTCACCGGACATTGAAGAAGGAAAACTGTTTGGTCTAGGCTCTAACGATGCAGGTGGTCCACTTGTCAGCCTATTAGGAGCGTTTTTGATTTTGAGAGAAAAAGAACTCCCTTTCAACCTTGTTTACATTGCTTCAGCCGAGGAAGAAATTTCAGGTAAAAAGGGTATTGCAATGGTTCTAGAGCATTTGCCTGAACCAGAATTGGTGATTGTAGGTGAGCCTACTCAAATGAAAATGGCTTTAGCTGAAAAGGGCTTAATGGTACTTGATGCTGAAGTATTTGGGAAGCCTGGACATGCAGCGAGAAATGAAGGAATTAATGCTATTTATTTGGCATTGGATGACCTTGAAAAGGTCAAAAACTTTGAATTCAAAAAGATTTCACCCTATCTCGGAAAATCAAAAGTAACTGCAACTATCATTCAGGCTGGCAGCCAACATAATGTTGTTCCTGATCTATGTTCATATACCTTGGATGTCCGAGTGACAGATGCTTATACATTAGAAGAAGCGCTTGAAGAACTGGAAAATTCCCTATCCGCTAAACTTATTCCTCGTTCTCTCCGCCTTCGAAGTTCAAAAACTCCAGATGATCATCCAATTATTCGGGCCTCTGCGAAATGTGGAATGGAAACTTTTGGAAGCCCTACTTTATCAGATCAGGCGCTTATCCCCTATCCATCCGTAAAAATCGGCCCCGGTGATTCAGCCCGCTCCCACAGCGCTGACGAATTTATTTACGTCCGTGAAATTGAAAAAGCTGTGGTTGATTATGTTGTTTTGCTAGAAAAATACGCTCAAATCAAATCAGAATAGAATTATGAAAATTTGGCAAAAAGCCAGTGGAAATAAAAAAGAGGTAGAACAGTTTACCATCGGAAGAGATCCGGAGTTTGATATAATTCTAGCTCCTTATGATGTCTTGGGTTCCATGGCACATGCTGCGATGCTAGAAAAAATCGGTCTTTTAACTTCCGAGGAAAATCAAAGTCTTCAAAAAGGACTAAAAGAAATCTACCAAGAGATCGAGAATGGTGAATTCCAAATTGAGGAAGGAGTTGAGGATGTGCACTCTCAGGTGGAGTTTTTGCTGACTAATAGACTTGGGCCAGTTGGGAAAAAGCTACATTCTGGAAGAAGCCGAAATGATCAGGTTCTAGTTGATTTGAAATTGTACTATCGTGCTGCAATTCAAGAATTAGTAGCTGAAATCACCGATTTAGGGCTTCTTTTAAGCCAACTTTCAGAAAAACACCAATCTGATTTGATGCCAGGCTACACGCATACACAATTGGCTATGCCTTCTAGTTTCGGGCTTTGGTTTGCTTCTTTTTTGGAAGGGTTGGCAGAAGATCTTCAACTTTTGAAAACAGCTTTTGACCTTTCCAATAAGAATCCTTTGGGATCAGCAGCAGGATATGGATCAAGTTTTCCACTTGACAGAACGATGACCACCCAATTACTTGGATTTGCTGACTTACATCATAATGTGATTAATGCTCAAAATAGCCGTGGAAAGACAGAACGTACCTTAGCCTTTGCCATGGCTGGAATAGCAGCAACTTTGAATAGAATGGCAGATGATATTTGCCTGTTTATGAATCAGCATTTTTCTTTTGTGAGCTTTCCTGACGAATTGACAACAGGATCCAGCATTATGCCTCACAAAAAGAATCCTGATGTATTTGAATTGATCCGAGCCAAAACCAATCAGATTCAAGCTGTTCCTCAGACCATTTCTCTTTTACTGACCAATTCAACAACTGGATATCACCGAGATTTACAATTGCTTAAAGAAGAGGTTTTTCCGGCATTGGAAAGTCTAAAGGATTGCGTGCGAATGACCACTTTTATGCTTCAATCCATTCAAATCAGAAAAAACATTCTAAACGATCCTTTTTATCAACATGTCTTCTCCGTTGAAGTTGTCAATGATTTGGTTTTGAAAGGAATGCCTTTCCGTGATGCCTACAAAAAAGTAGGTCTAGATATTGAGTCAGGGGATTTCAATCCAGATCAAACACAAGTTTCCCATAGTCATGAAGGAAGTATTGGGAATTTGAACTTGGAAGAAATCAATCAAAAACTTCAAAAAGCCATTCGATCTTTTGATTTTGAAAGTGTAGAAAACGCTGTGAATAAATTGATTGGCAAATGATTGTTTGATCTCTTCTTGAAAATAAGCTAGGATTTACCTTATATTAGTTATAAGTAAATCTTATCTATTTTCAATCCATTATGCCCCAGTACTTTTCCACCTCATCTTTAAAATATGACCTCAAGGCTTCTCTAGTCGTATTTTTGGTCGCCCTGCCTCTCTGTTTGGGGATTGCAGTTGCAAGTGGTGCACCTCCTATGTCCGGACTGATAGCTGGGATTGTTGGAGGAATCATTATTGGATCACTTTCAGGTTCACATGTAAGTGTGAGTGGTCCCGCAGCTGGATTAACAGTTATTGTTTTGGATTCAATTTCCACTTTAGGAACATTTGAATTGTTCCTAGGGACTGTAGTTGTAGCAGGGATAATCCAATTGATTTTCGGCCTGTTGAAAGGCGGAATTTTGGGTTATTATTTTCCCCACTCTGTAATCAAGGGAATGTTGACGGCAATAGGATTGATTTTGATTCTAAAGCAAATACCACATGCTTTGGGTTGGGATAAAGATGCCATGGGAGATATGGCTTTTCTTCAATTAGACAATGCGAATACTTTTTCGGAAATCTGGTACGCCATTCAATATTTTTGTCCAGGAGCAATTCCCATTACCATAATTTCCCTGTTGATCATTTTCTTTTTTGAAAGGCCTAAAATCAAGAATAATCCTATTCTAGGAATAGTGCCCGGTGCTTTATGGGCTGTTGTTTTTGGAATTTTGGCAAACCAGTTTTACGCTATTTACATTCCAGATTGGCAATTAACAGGGGAACATTTAGTAAATATTCCGGTGGTTGAAAAGTTAGAAGATTTTGCTGGCTTAGTCACCTTTCCAAGCTTTTCTATGATTACAAGTGGGGATTTTTGGGTGATAGCTTTTACCATTGCAGTTATAGCAAGTATTGAAACTTTATTGAGCATTGAGGCGGGAGATAAAATGGATCCAAAGAAAAGAGTGACTCCTGCTTCCAGAGAATTAGTAGCGCAAGGAATTGGAAATTCTGTTTCTGGATTGATTGGGGGTTTACCTATTACAGCTGTAATCGTAAGAACATCTGCTAATATTGCCTCTGGTTCGAAAACCAAATTAGCTGCCATTTTGCATGGTGTTTTATTGTTGGTTTTGGTAATTGGAATTGCTGGCGTTTTAAACCAAATCCCTTTGAGTTGTTTAGCTGCAGTTCTATTTATGGTTGGCTTTAAGCTAGCAAAACCAGCAATTTTTGTTAGTGAGTATGAAAAAGGACTCAATCAATTTTTACCATTTATCATCACCGTATTTGCCATACTTTTTACAGACCTGCTGGTTGGGATTGGTATTGGTCTTATCGTTGGAGTATTCTTTGTAATGCGAACGAATTATCGAAAATCCATACAAATCACAGAGCTCCATGGAAGATATCTAGTCAAACTTCAAAAGGATGTCTCTTTCCTGAATAAAGCTCCCCTTCGCAAAGCGCTGGAAACTATTCCAGATGGAAGCGAAGTGATCATTAATGCCACCAAAGCCCAATTTATCGACCATGACATTCAGGAAGTATTGAATGATTTTATCAATTCCGCTCCCGAAAAAAACATTGAAGTCGATACGGAAGGATTAAAATACAACCTAGAAGAAACACTATGAATGATTACGAAAAGCTCCTATTACAAAACAAAGCCTGGTCAGAGGAAAAAACCGGAATCGACGTCAAATTTTTTGAACGTTTGGCCAAGCAACAGAAGCCTAAATTTTTGTGGATTGGTTGCTCGGATAGCCGTGTTCCTGCCAATGAAATCACTGGTACAGATCCAGGTGAAATCTTCGTTCATCGAAACATAGCCAATATGGTTGTGCATACTGACCTTAACCTATTATCTGTCTTACAATATGCAGTTGAAGTTCTAAAGGTTGAGCATATCATCGTATGTGGACACTATGGCTGTGGGGGTGTTGAAGCAGCTCTTTCCAATAAACATTTGGGCTTGATCAATAAATGGCTTCGAAATATCAAGGAGGTTTATCGTTTATACAGAGATAAAATCGATATGATAGAAGATCAAAATGGAAAGCTTGATAAATTAATTGAATACAATGTGATCGAACAATGTCAAGATCTTATCAAGACTTCTATTATTCAGAAAGCCTGGATGGAGCGTAAAGCCCCACACATTCATGGTTGGGTGTACGGAATCAAAGATGGCTTGGTAAATGAACTTGTTTCCATTCCTGCAGATTTCGATAATATTGACCCTATTTTCCGATATAGTGAGGAACAATTAAAAGTACCTCATTAAAAATTTCTTTTCGGCTTTGCTTTGATTTGTAAAAATGGGACACTTACTTTGAAGTGTCCTTACTTTTTTGGTGAGGATTTATAAAGAAGAGGCGAGAGACAGGCTCTACGACCCTCTGGCAACCTTCCAAAGTGGAAAGGTGCCAAATCCTGCCGGGTGAGATGGTCTCACTTGGAACTATAAATTCTTCACGATATGACGATTTATACCCCACTTATTTCCCCTTTTTCTTCAACTCTTCATTCGATGTTTAGAATCATACTTTGATTCTAAGGGGTTCACTGTATTCTTTTTTCTAACCTTTAATCCTTATTAATTATGTCTACCAATTACAAATTTGAGACACTTCAGCTTCATGCTGGTCAGGAACCTGACGCTGCTACCAATGCAAGAGCAGTTCCGATTTATCAAACCACTTCTTACACTTTCAATTCTGCTGAACATGGGGCCAATCTATTTGGCTTGAAAGAATTCGGGAATATTTATACCCGGATCATGAACCCAACTACAGATGTATTTGAGAAGCGAATCGCAGCTTTGGAAGGTGGTGTTGCAGCTGTTGCTACCTCATCCGGACAAGCCGCTCAGTTTCTAGCTTTAAATAATATTCTTCAAGCAGGCGAAAACTTTATTTCCACCTCCTTTCTCTATGGAGGAACATACAATCAGTTTAAAGTTGCTTTCAAACGAATTGGAATCGAAGCGCGCTTTGCAAAAGGAGATCAGCCGGAAGCTTTTGAAAAACTAATTGATGAAAAAACTAAGGCTATTTACCTAGAAACAATTGGAAATCCAGAATTCAATATTCCTGATTTTGAGGCAATTGGAGCTTTGGCAAGGAAGTACGATATCCCATTAATCGTAGATAATACTTTCGGAGCAGGAGGTTACTTATTCAGACCCTTAGATCATGGTGCCAATATTGTCACAGCATCAGCTACTAAATGGATTGGCGGTCATGGTACATCCATTGGAGGAGTAATCGTAGATGGAGGTAATTTCAATTGGGGAAATGGAATATATCCTCAATTCTCTAAACCATCCGAAGGCTATCATGGATTGAATTTCTGGGAAGTTTTCGGTGAAAATAATCCTCTAGGCCTACCAAATATTGCATTTGCTATCCGTGCTCGTGTAGAAGGGTTGCGGGATTTTGGGCCTTCTCAAAGCCCTTTCAATGCTTTTCTTTTATTACAAGGTTTGGAGACACTTTCACTTCGTGTACAGCGTACAGTTGATAATGCTTTGGCTTTAGCAGAATGGCTGGAGAAACATCCTAAAGTTCGAAAAGTAAATTATCCTGGACTTGCCTCTTCCCCTTATCATCAATTAGCGAGAAAATATCTAAGAAACGGATTTGGTGGAGTTTTGAGTTTTGAAGTTGAGGGTGAAAAAGAAAAGGCTACCGAGTTCATAGATAGCTTGAACTTGATCTCTCACCTCGCAAATGTAGGAGATGCTAAAACTTTGATCATTCAACCATCAGCTACTACTCATCAGCAATTAACTGAAGAGGAGCAATTGGCTTCTGGAGTCACTCCAAGCTTGCTTAGACTTTCTGTAGGAATTGAACATATTGATGATATCAAAGCTGATTTAGAACAAGCATTCGATAAAATCTAACCATGAACCTCACCCACCCGATCGTAAACATTGATATGCGGACTGATATTTTCCAATCAAAAATCCCTTTTGAGCTTGAATCAGGCGAAGCTTTGCCTGAATTAGAATTGGCTTATACAACGTATGGACAGTTAAATTCTTCTCAAGACAATGTCATCTGGGTAGTACATGCTTTGACAGGAGATAGTCGAGTTGGTGATTGGTGGAGCGGTATGGTGGGTGAGGATCAGTTTTATGATCCAGCGGATTACTTTATTATCTGTGTGAATTTGCCGGGATCCTGCTATGGATCAACCAACCCTTTGTCCTCAAATCCCAAAACAGGGAAGAATTATTATTATGATTTTCCCTTGTTAACAACCCGAGACATGGCAAATGCTTTGGAATTGATTCGCCAATCTTTGGGAATCAATCAAATCCATACGTTACTGGGAGGATCTTTAGGGGGACAAGTTGCATTGGAATGGGCCTATATTTTGGAAGACCGATTACAAAATTTGGTGATTTTGGCATCAACTGCGAAATCTTCTCCGTGGGTTATCGGATTTAATGAAACCCAGCGAATGGCAATTGAGTCGGATTGCACTTGGGGTGAAGAAATTGCAGATGCAGGTAAAAAAGGACTAGAAACTGCCAGGGCAATAGCTATGATGAGTTATAGACATCCTTGGGATTTTGCAAAGAAACAGGAAAGTCCTTCAGGAACTCTGGATAATTTCAGATCCTCTTCCTATTTGAGATATCAGGGTCAAAAATTGGCAAATCGATTTACTGCTTTTTCCTATTGGATACTCAGTAAGGCTATGGATAGTCATGATTTAGGTCGTGGTAGAAATGGTTATCAGGAGGCCTTACAAAAAATAAAGGCCCGAACCTTGGCTGTTGGCGTAGATACGGACCTTTTATTTCTTCCTGAAGAATCTGTAGAAATCGCAAAACATATTCCCAAGGCAAGCTATAGAGAAATCAAATCCACTGCTGGACATGATGCTTTTCTTATTGAATTCGAACAGTTACGATATATTCTTCAATCCTTTTATGTAAGCCATGGATCAAAAAATTGAACCAAGGTCAATCTTTTGCCTTGGTCCACTCAACTGTTCTTCCTATCCAAGAAAAACCCATATATCCGGTTACTTCCAAAACATCGGTGTTTAAAAGCTTGATTTCACATGAATAGGTATTGCCGGATTTAGGGTCGTAAATCTTCCCTCCTTTCCAAGCTCCATTCTTGTATTGAAGACCTTCCAAAATGGTTAATCCCATCAAAGGTCTTTTGCGAAGTTTTTCATCATCATTTTGATCATCCATCGCTGGTACACCATTCCGCTCTGGTTCAAGAAGCCAAATGATTTTCCCCATAAATTCCTTTCCATTTTGGGTAATTTGAACCTTGGCGGTTTTCTCTGTATTGTACCAAACTCCCAAGATTGATTCTTCACTTTGGGCAAAACCTTTCTGAACGGTAATTAAAAATACCAATGCAAAAATTGAAGCGAATTGACGTACTTTCATAGTTTAGGTGAATTTGAAAATAAAATCATTTTAGCTTTGAATTTGTTTTGAATTCGGCTCAAAAATCATCTGAGCCAATAACATTCGAATTTATCATCCATTTTAGTGAAAGAAGGGGAAAAATGCTACTAAGGCACGAAAATGTAGAATTAGAACTTTTGAAAGAAAAGGCGATTTGGTGGTCTGCGGAGCGAACCCTGTTCATTTCAGACCTGCATTTTGGAAAAGCTTCTCATTTTCGGAAGTCAGGGATTCCTATTCCAGAACCTATCCACCACAAGGATTTATATAAACTTCAGCAGCTATTCCAAACCTACTCTCCCTCAAAGGTTTATTTCCTAGGAGACTTATTTCACAGCGATTGGAATGAATCCTGGGAAGAACTGATGGATTTTTTGTCACGGTTTGAGGAAATTAATTTTTACCTGGTGAAGGGGAATCATGATATTCTGCCTCGAAATATTTATGAAAATGCTCCATTTGAACTTTTAAACCAGCCTGTATTCATTGAACGCTTGGTTTTATCCCATGAACCATTAAACGAAGTTCAGGAAGGTTTTTTAAATCTTTGCGGCCATATTCATCCGGGTGTGCGACTAAAAGGTTTAGGGAGGCAATCCGTTCGAGTTCCTTGTTTTTACAAAAACAATCAGACATTAATTCTCCCTGCATTCGGAGAGTTTACAGGTTTGGCTTTGGTTCAAGCATCTTCAGATGCTTCTATTTTTGGAATTACTCCATCGAAGGTATTTCCTATCGTTTCTTAAAATGATTGGCAAAATCCTTGGGGATGTTTAGCTTTGACTTGAATTTGATTTTTAAATGGCAAATTATCCTCGAAAAAAGAAACGACTAGGTCATTTTAAGTTTGGGAGTGTTCTATTTAGCACTACCCTTTCCCTTTTTATCGTTGGGCTCTTCGGCACAATCCTGATACAGGCAAAAGGGCTGACAAGTATGATTCGGGAAAATATCGAAGTGCAGGTCTTCCTAGATAAGAATTTATCAGATGCTGAACTTCAGGAATTGGAGAATAACCTAAGAAATAGGCCTTTTGTACTTCGAAAAGATGATTCTGTTTCTTTCCGTTTTATTTCTGACGAAGAGGCAGCTCAAACTTTTATCGAAAGTACAGGCGAAGATTTTACCAAATTTCTCGAAGACAACCCCCTACGGGACAGCTTTGTGTTTACTGTGGCAGAGGAATTTCAAACTTCTGAACAACTGGATCAAATAAGTCAGGAAATTCAATCTCTTGAAGGAGTATTTGAAGTTTCCTACATGACAGATTTGGTTGAATCAATCAATAAAAATCTCTTGAAAATCAGCTTAGTAATGGGAGGTTTTATCTTGATTTTGGTGATTACGGTAGTCATGCTTATTAATAATACTATAAGACTCGCATTATTTTCTCAGCGCTTCCTTATTAGGTCCATGCAATTGGTTGGAGCTACAAGAGGATTTATTAGAAAACCTTTCTTGGTTCGTTCTTGGGTATTCGGAATGATCGCAGGCCTGATGGCTTCTTTTATTCTTTATGGATTGATCTCTTATACCCAATCGGCGATAGAAGGATTTGCCCTACTCCAAAATCAAGAATTGCTATTTGCCTTATTTGGCGTATTGATTTTGGCGGGAGGTATATTATCTGTTCTCAGCACGTTGAGAGCTGTAAATAAGTATTTAAACATGTCATTAGACGAACTATATTAAGCTATGAGCAAAGCTTCATTTCCATTTTCTAAGAAAAATTACAAGCTGATGTTTATTGGCATTGGTTTAATTATTTTGGGCTTTGTCTTGATTGCCTTAGATCCTGAGCAGCATGGCAATGGTGTTCTTGGACTTACCATTGGCCCAATTGTAACCCTGAGTGGATTTTTGTTTGAGATTTACGCCATTTTGGCCAAATCTGAATAAAACTCCCCTACTTCATGAATACGCAGCAAGAGGCTTACGCTGAACTCTTCTTAGTAGACAAACCCTTAGAGTGGACTTCTTTCGATGTGGTAAAGAAGATTCGCAATGCTCTTAAAATCAAAAAAGTAGGGCATGCAGGAACATTAGATCCTTTGGCGACCGGATTACTGATCGTCTGTGCAGGTAAAATGACCAAGCAGATCGAGACTTTCATGGGAAAGGAAAAAGAATATACCGGAACATTCGTTTTGGGAAAAACCACGGAGTCTTATGATTTGGAAAAGCCCGTTATTGATGTCGCTGATCCTTCTCATCTGACACTGGAAGATATTCAAAAAGCAGCGGAACAATTAACTGGGGATATTCTTCAAGTTCCTCCTATGCATTCGGCTGTAAAAGTGGATGGAAAGCGGGTTTATGAATCTGCAAGAGCCGGGAAATCACTAAAGCTTGATCCAAGACCTGTACAGGTAAGAGAATTTGAGATTACCAGATATGAAGGAGATGAAATTGATTTTCGGATTTCTTGTTCCAAAGGAACTTATATTCGAAGTCTAGCCCGAGATTTGGGAGAAATTCTTCAGGTTGGTGCTTATATGAAATCCCTTTGCCGAACTCGAATCGGAGAATTTCATCTATCGGAAGCTCATTCGCTCCCTGAATTGATTGAAACCATAAAATCCCGTCATACACATGAAAATCTATGAAGGACTGAGTGAATTCAAGGCTGTTCCCAATCCGGTAGTTACTAGCGGAACTTTTGACGGGGTGCATCTTGGTCATCAAAAAATCCTTCATCGAATCCGAGAAATAGCGCGCTCAATTCAGGGAGAAACTATCCTATTGACTTTTTGGCCACACCCAAGATTGGTCTTATATCCTGAGGAACATAACCTAAGGCTTCTTTCAACTTTTGAAGAAAAGACTAAACTCCTTCGACAATTTGGAATTGATCATTTGATTACCATTCCATTTACTAAGGAGTTTTCTCAAATGACTTCCAAGGAATTCATTCAGAAAATCCTTGTCGATAAAATCCATACCAAGAAATTGGTTATTGGATACGACCATCGCTTTGGGAAAAACCGGGAGGGTTCATTTAATTACCTACAGGAACATGCATCTGATTTCGGCTTTGAATTAGAAGAGATTTCCCGACAGGATGTGGATGCTATTGGAGTTTCAAGCACCAAAATTCGTAAGGCACTGGAATCCGGAGATATTCAAACCGCAAACTCCTTTTTGGGCAGGTCGTATGAATTAAATGGAATAGTTATAAAAGGACAGCAAATAGGCCGATCAATCGGCTTTCCTACCGCTAATGTACATATTCCAAATAGTTACAAACTCATCCCAAAAGATGGAGTTTATGCTGTAGAGGCTGAAGTAAATGGTAGCTTATTCAAGGCTATGCTGAATATTGGGAATCGGCCAACTGTAGACGGAACCCAAAAAAGTGTAGAAACGCATCTCTTTGATTTTCAAGGAGATCTTTATGGCAAACAATTAACCATTTATTTGAAGGCATATCTTCGAGAGGAACAAAAGTTTGAAAGTCTTGCAGCACTTCAGGCTCAACTGTTGAAAGATCAGCAGCAAGCGAAAATGTTACTATAAACTCAAAAATAATGATAAACAAAACGGTTAAAGATGCCCGCGAAGCCGTCAAGGATATCCCTAGTGGAGCCTTTTTAATGATGGGTGGATTCGGGTTATGCGGAATCCCTGAGAATTCGATAGCAGCTCTCCTCGAAAGGGACATCAAAGATTTGACTATTGTATCAAATAACGCAGGAGTTGATGACTTTGGAATTGGTCTTCTCTTGAAAAAACGCATGGTTAAGAAAATGATTTCAAGCTATGTAGGAGAAAATGCGGAATTTGAGCGACAATTACTCAGTGGAGAATTGGAGGTTGATTTGATTCCCCAAGGAACATTAGCTGAGCGCGTTCGTGCAGGGGGAGCTGGTATTCCAGCCTTTTTTACTCCAGCTGGTGTAGGAACCGAGGTAGCAGAAGGAAAAGAAACTCGGGAATTTGACGGCAAACTCTATTTAATGGAGCGTTGGTTACGAGCAGATTTCTCCCTAGTTAAAGCTTGGAAAGGAGATACGGCTGGTAATTTGGTTTTCAAGGGAACAGCTAGAAATTTCAATCCTATGATGGCGGCAGCAGGGAAAATTACCATTGCCGAAGTGGAAGAATTGGTTCCAGCTGGTGAATTGGATCCAAATCAGATTCACACACCTGGAACCTATGTACAGCGGATTTTCCAAGGGGAAAATTATGAAAAGCGGATCGAGCAAAGAACCACAAGATCCTAAACCATTATTTCGTAAACCCAAATATCCAAAGACATGCTGAGCAAACAACAAATCGCCCAAAGAATAGCTAGAGAGGTAAAAAATGGGCAATACATAAATTTAGGGATTGGAATTCCCACCCTTGTAGCCAACTATATCCCAGAAGATCTTGAGATTGTTCTCCAATCTGAAAATGGCTTGTTGGGAATAGGTCCCTTCCCTACTGAAGAAGAAATTGATCCGGATTTAATTAATGCCGGAAAACAAACGATCACCATGGTAAAAGGATCAGCAATCTTTAATTCGGCTGATTCTTTTGCTATGATTCGAGGAGGTCATGTACACCTAACTATTTTAGGTGCGATGGAAGTTTCTGAGAATGGAGACATTGCCAACTGGAAAATACCCGGAAAAATGGTGAAAGGAATGGGTGGTGCGATGGATTTGGTAGCTTCCGCAGAAAATATCATTGTTGCTATGCAGCACTGCTCCAAAAGTGGAGATTCCAAACTTTTGCCTGAATGTACCCTTCCAATCACAGGAATTCGTTGTGTAAAAAAAATCGTCACCGACCTGGCAGTTTTAGAAATTCATCCCCAAGGAGGCTTTATTCTCAAAGAACGGGCTCCTGGTGTAAGCGTAGATGAAATCAAGCAAAAGACAGCAGGAAAACTCATAATAGAAGGAGAAATTCCTGAAATGATCTTCTAATACCTTTTCTTCGAAAGGTTTAGCTTGGATTTTGGAAAGATCAGTTTCAAATTTGCGGCATGAAAAAATCAGAGATTAATTTTCAAGTCGAGCTGGATAAGGATAATCTTCCTAAAGAAATCCTATGGAGTGCAACAGATAAAGAAGATGAAGGTGCGGAATCTACACGAAGTATCAGTGTAAACGTTTGGGACAACCTAAATCAAAGTACGCTGCGGATAGATTTGTGGACTAACGAAATGTCTGTAGTCGAAATGAAACGATTTTATATAGACATCATTGGAGGAATGGCACAGACTATTCTCAACAGCACAGGAGACGAGTATATGTCGGAGGAAATGAAAGACCTCTGTGATCGACTCGTGAGACATGTTAATGAAGAGAATTCAAGAAATAACCGCTAAAAGCAAGAAAGAGTCTGGAAAAATCCAGACTTCTTTTTTTTTATCAGCTTATTCACTTTTTGATGATTTTCTAATAAAAATCTTATCCAACTGATAAATCCTTAATTTTCAATACATATCCTTAATTGTTTTCTTAAAAAGCCGGCTAGTTTCCATTTTAGGTGAAAATTTTCCAAAAAATTACCTGAATGATTTTCTTTTTTATTCCATTGAATATTCACTTTTTGATATAAATTTCGACTGCAAAAATAGCTTTCACCCAAAGGCTGCAAGCTTTAATCAATTAAAATCCAAATTAGCCTATGAGCAATTTTACTTCAAAATTCCAGAGGACGGTACTACTCTGTTTCCTTTTGGTTTCCCTGGGAATGGGAAAAGTTTTTGCCCAAACAACTATCTCCGGAACAGTTACGGACGCAGAAACTAAAGAAACACTGGTCGGAGTAAACATCATCGTTAAAGGAAAAGTAATTGGTACAATTACAGACCTTGATGGAAAATACTCCCTCAATGTAAATCAAGCTCCTCCATTCACTTTGATTTTCTCCATGGTTGGATACAGCAGCCAGGAAGTCGAAGTCACCGGTGGTATGAGCACCTTGGATGTTCAATTATCAGAAGCCACAGTTTTGGGACAAGAAGTGGTGGTTTCGGCATCCCGGGTTGAAGAAAGCGTCATGAAATCTCCTGTGTCTGTTGAAAAAATGGACATCATCGCGATTCGTGAGGCACCTCAGGCTAGTTTCTACGATGCCCTTAACAACCTAAAGGGAGTGGAAATGAGTACTCAATCGCTCACCTTTAAATCTTTCAATACCCGTGGATTTAATGCGAATGGTAACGTAAGAACCGTTCAAATGATCGATGGTATGGATAACCAGGCACCAGGTCTTAACTTCTCAGTAGGTAACATTGTAGGTATTTCCGAATTAGACCTAGAGAGTGTTGAATTACTTCCAGGTGCATCTTCTGCCCTATACGGTCCGAATGCCATAAACGGTATCCTGTTGATGACTTCTAAGAATCCATTCCAATATCAGGGCCTTTCTGCAAATGTTAGAACAGGTATCATGAGCGAAGATGGACGATCTACAGCTTCAACTGGATTTTATGATTTCAGTGCTCGTTATGCAAAAGCTTTCAATGATAAAGTAGCTTTCAAAGTAAACTTGCAGTACTTGAAAGCAGATGACTGGCAAGCAAATGATTTCCGAGATCAATCTTTATTGAATGGATTTGGAATTGCGAATGGTACTCGTGAAAACAACCCTGGGTACAATGGTGTAAACGTTTATGGTGACGAAACCAACGTGAACATGTTCTCTGTAGCTCAAGGAATGGTTGCTGCAGGTGTTCTTCCTGAAGCTGCATTAGGTATTATCCCTTCTAATGTTAATGTATCCAGAACAGGTTACTTCGAGCGAGATGTAGCTGATTATGGAACAAAGTCTTTGAAATTGAATGCTGCTTTGCATTGGAGATTAAATGACAGAGTAGAAGCTATTCTTCAAGGTAATTATGGATTTGGTACCACAGTTTATACGGGTGCTGATAGATATTCCATCGCGAACTTCAATCTAGGTCAGTACAAAGCAGAACTTCGAGGTGCTAACTGGTATTTGAGAGGATATACTACTCAGGAGCGTTCAGGTGATGCTTATGCAGTAGGTATCGCTGCTCAAGGTATCAACGAAGCTTGGAAGCCAAGTACGCTTTGGTTCCCTCAGTATGTTGGTGCTTATGTACAAGGTATCCAAGGAGGTCTATCTCCTGACCAAGCTCACGGTGCTGCAAGAGCATTTGCTGATCAAGGCAGATTTATGCCAGGTACAGCTGAATTTAACCAAGCTTTGGCTGATGTAACTTCTAGACCAATTCCTGGAAATGCTTCAGGTGTGGGTGCTCAATTTGTGGACAAGACCAATTTATATCACGTAGAAGGTTCATACAACCTACGCGACCAAATCAAGTTTGCTGAGTTTGTGGTAGGTGCAAACTATCGTGTTTATCAATTGAATTCAGAAAAGACTCTTTTCGCAACTGACGAAAATGGAAACGAATTCAGCATCAAAGAATACGGTGGTTATGCTCAAGGATCCAAGTCTCTATTTGATGACAAATTCAAATTGACTGCTTCTGTTCGTTACGATAAGAATGAAAACTTCGCTGGTCAGTGGTCTCCACGTGTATCTGGTGTATACTCTACAGGAAATCACAATTTCCGAGCTTCTTATCAGACAGGTTTCCGTATCCCAACTACACAAGATCAATACATCGACTTGTTAACTCCTCAAGCTAGATTGTTGGGTGGTCTACCTCTTTTCAGAGATCGCTATAACTTCAACACCAATCCAGTTTATACCCTTACCACAGTTCAAAACTTCGGAGCTGGTGTAGGTGCTGACGTTTCTAATCCTGCGATTATTCAAGCAGCGATTCAGCAGGCTACTCAAATCGTTCTTCAGCAAGTTGCAGCTGGTCAAATTCCTAATGACCCTGCCGCTATTGCTGCTGCATTACAAGCTTTGACTCCTCAATTGGTTCCTGTGTTGGCTGCTCAAAACAACCTAGATTCTCTTCAGCCATTTGAATTGACTGAATTTAAGCCTGAGCGGGTTAAGTCTTTCGAAGTGGGTTACAAAGGAATTTGGGGTAACAGACTATTGGTAGATGCTTATGCTTACTTCAACCGATTTGAAAATTTCATCGGTGGTCAGGTATTGGTACAAGACGGCGATCCTAACACAGGAAGCCAAGGTCCTAACCCAATTACTGGTTTGAACCTTATCGGTGTAGGTCCTGGAGGTAGAAATGTATTCTCTATCCCTGTTAACAGAACTGAGATCATCAAGTCTTGGGGATGGGCTTTGGGCTTGGATTACAAGTTTAACAAAGGCTACACCTTGGGTGGTAACGTTTCTTACAATACCCTTTCCAACTTGGATGAATTGGCAGAAACTGGATTCCAGCCTTCTTTCAACACTCCTGAATACCGTTATGTAGTAAACTTTGCAAACCGTGAAGTTTGGAAGAACTTCGGTTTCGCAATGGCCTACAGATGGCAGGGTGAGTTTGTATGGCAGTCTTCTTTCGTAGGACCTGCTGTATCTGCCGGCCAACTTTCTGTAATGCCAGCATTCGGAACCTTCGATGCTCAAGTTAGCTACAAGTTGAAAAGCTTGAAGTCCATCTTGAAAATCGGTGGATCCAACTTGTTCAGCAATGGATATCGCCAAGCTTGGGGTAACCCAACTGTTGGTACCATGTACTTCGTGAGCTTGACATTCGACGAGTTCTTGAACTAATAAACAATCAACCACCAACCCTAATAAAAAGACCGCTGTATGGCGGTCTTTTTTTATGCTGGAAATTTACTTATCGTTTATTTCACCTCATGAAAATATTCTCTACCAAATACTCGTGAATAGATCCAAGTCGGGATTTGATCATGATAAGGCATTAAATCCTGGAAAACCTTTTGTTGACTTTGATGTGCATGCATAGCATCTAAAACCTGATGGAAATACAGATGGGTATCGATGGAAAAATCAGGAGTAGGAAGTCCTTTTTTAGGATCCCTTGGGTAATTCCGTTGAAATCCAGAAGATACTTTTAAAGCAAACTGAATTTGTTTGGGGGAAAGGGTAACCTGGAATAACTGGGTTGGTGAAAAATCTCCTTGTCCCTTGTTTTCTAAAAACACCTCTTCCATAGCAAGACCACTTAATCGATGATCTGAATGGCCATATAAACCAACCTTAGAATCATAACTTAAAAGGATATCAGGTTCAATTTGAGTAATCCAATTAAGTGCTATCCTTTTTAAACTATCCAATCCCAAATCCTCTAATCCACTATCAGGATAATCCAAATGATGTAAATGCTGGATTCCTAAACTACTTACAGCATCTTGCATTTCCTTTTCTCGAATAGCGCCTAGTTCTTCTCTGGTAAGTTTTCCTTCTGTATCTGCCGCCTCACCTTTTGTCAAACAAACCAAATGAACTTGATAGCCTGCCTCAATTAAGGAGATCAAGGTTCCTGCAACAGTTATTTCATCATCTGGGTGAGGAAAAAAAGCTAAAACAGTTTTGGACGCTTGATTTGAAATCAATAAATCCTTTTCTGGAATATCACGGTCATGAAGAAGTTGATTTCCAATAAAAATCAAAATAAAGGGGAATAGCAAGATTAAAGAAATCAATCCTGCTATCCCCCATTTCAAGAGTCTTTTCATTCTTCTTGATTCAAGGTAGACAAGAAGCTTACTAAATCCCGGATTTCACGCTTGCTCAATATTTGCCCCATATTTGGCATACTGGAAGGAGCTAATTTTTTGGACTTGATTTGATCAACAGAATAGGTTTGCTCTTCCCCATTTCCAGATCTTAAGCTTACACTTCCTCCTTCATCCGCTAATATGGTACCGCTTACGCTCTCGCCATTGTTCAATTCCAGAGTAACGAATCCGAAATTCGGAGCTAACCGAGCACTTGGATCCACCAAAGCAATCAACAATTCCTCTCTGGAAAGTTTATTGGCAATGCCATTCAATTTTGGGCCAGCATTTCCTCCCATATCATCATAGGCATGACATCGGATACATTGTGCTGCTTGATTTTGGAAGAAAATAGTTCGGCCATTTCGAACAGTACCTTCTGCCAATGCCCCTTGGAACACTTTCCATGCCTCACCATTTGATTTAGCTTCCAACTCCAGATTGAATTGGGAAATCAAATCTTGGTTACCTGTTTTATCAATCGCCTCTTCCAATTCAATCCAAACTGCAGGGTCTAAATTTCCAGATTTGAATTCATTCAAAATGGTATTCCAACCAGTAAAAGAACTGGTACCATCAAGTGTAGCTAATGTCAATAAAGCCTGCCTTTTCTCATCATTGGACCGATTTTGAATAATATTCAATAAAAGGCTTTCCTTCTGCTCAGCATCTAAGCCTGACTGAGATAATAAAGAAAGTCCAGCTACTCTAACAGATTGATTTCTATCATTCATTGCGGAGGGAATCGCTTCAGATAATTCAGGAGCACCCATCCTATCCAATGCCTCAAGCGCAGTAACTTTCAAATCTGGATCTGATGAAGTTTTTACCTCCGCAAGCAACGCTGGACCTGCTGCCGTAATACCCGCTTTTCCAAGCGCCTTGGCAGCTTCAAGACGAACATTAGGATTATTGTTTTTTAACAAGCCCAACAAAACAGGATAGGCTTTTTCTCTTAATAAAGTCGGCTCACGATTGACAACTCCTCTATATCGACCATCTACTCTATCCACCACAGAAGGCTTAGCCCAAGTTCCTATTGCAGCAATGGCTTCTGTTTTAAGTGCTTCAGGAATATTATTTCTAGCAGCATAAGCCAACAAATCATTTAACTGTTGCTCACCTCCTACCCGCTGATTAGCACTAATGACTCTTCGAAGCAATGGTTCGTTTTGGAAGGAGGTAGTTCGAATCAAAGCCGCCAAATCAGGTAAGGATTCTTCTACCGAAAAATCATCATGAATAGCTCTTGCAGCTTCAGTGACAATTAATTCATTTTCATCATTCAAGAATTGGGAAAGTCCGGGACTTTCTAATCTTCGAAGGGCAATAACTGCGCCCATCCGAACAGCGGGAGAAGTATGATTATAAAGACTTGTAAGTTTTTCCTCTTGGCCCAATCTTGCCAAAGCTAAACTAGCAGCGTGCCGTATATAAGCATCCTCATCATTATTTTGAGCTAACAATTCAACCAAACCATCGTAGGCATCTTGATTTGACGTTCGCCCCAAGGCTTCTGCGGCAAAGAACTGAGCTCTTGCATTTTCATCCTGAAGGTTTTTAATCAATTGCTCACCAGCTTTTGAATAACGGATATCTCCAAGCCATTTGGCGGCTTGCGCACGGATTTCGGAGTCTGAATCAGTCAAATAAGGAACTATCAAATCCCCATAGTCCATATTTTCAAGACGAGCCAATTGGCTCAAGCCCACAATTGCATGAATTCGGGCATATTGATAGGATGGATCAGCCAAAACCTCCTTGAAAATTTCGGCTCCTTTATCACTTCTTTTTGCAAGTTCAAATTGTGCCTTTCTCCGGACTCTTAGGTCTTCATGATAGAGTTTGTCTTTTAGCTCTTCCTCGGAAAGCTTTTTATAATCTGATTGAAGTTCTTTTTGTGTATCCGCTTGCAACTGCCATCCCTTAGCTGTTTCATCCTCAAGCTTCCAGATTCGACCATAATTTTTTGTACCCCAACCCGTAATCCAATCTGCAAAATACAAGGTGCCATCTGGTCCAAAATCCATTCCTGTTGGTAAAACTCCAGATAGTATTTTTTCGGTGGTTTTTAATTCAAAAGTGGCTCCTTTTGGTTCAAGGGTAAATGCATGGATTGCCGAATTTGATGCATTACCTACAAATTCCACTACAAAAAAGTGATCTTTCCATCGAGGACCCAGTCCGGCACCCGGATTAAAAACCATTCCCGTAGGTCCGGAGACATAATTTAGAATTGGTGGTGTAATAAAGGCTGCTTGTTTATCCCATCGTGGAGTAAATAAGCGTTCATCCATCCAAACTTTGTAGGGGTTATTATCCGGGTCACGGTATTTCCCAAATTGCCAGTTGATACGCCAACCTGTATCAGATCCGTTGGTCAGATATACCATTCGCTCTTTTTCTCCTGCATGATCCCCATCGTTATCTACCGAGATCAAATTGGTATGCGCATCAAAAACAAACTCATGGGTATTTCGAACACCCATCGCATAAATTTCAAAGTCAGATCCATCTGGATTAGCCCTCGCAATAACGCCTCGATTGGGATATTTCCATTCTTTTCCGTCAGGGCCTTTTCCATTAAAACCGATATCACCTATCCCCCAATAAATCCTACCGTCAGGTCCCATTTCCAAGCCGGACATCCCATGAGCTCCAAATCCAATATGAATTCCATATCCATGAGATAATGACTCCTTTTCATCCATGATACCATCTCCATTGGTATCAATCAAGCGCCAAAGATCAGGACCTACTCCAACAAAAAGGGCATCCTCCCCTTTCATCACAGCCCCTGCCACATCGGTTACTTCATCGTTGAAGTCTTCCACTACTAATTGGGATTCATCGGCATATCCATCCCCATCTGTATCAGAAAGGCGATAGATTTGTTCTTTTTCAACCGTCATATCCCGCCAATCATGGGAACCATCTCCATTGAGGTCATCTAACCAGGAATTGATTTCACTCCGTTCCGGAGATAATTCCTCGTGAAGAAATTTTCGCTTGTCCTCGATGGTTTGAAGACTGATAGAACGAATTTCCCAATCCTGATGACCTCGAATATCAAATTCTGAATTTTTCTGACGAATAGTTCGAGAGTAATATAAATCCCCATTGTCGGTAATGTGAATTGAGATTGGGTCATAAACCAAAGAATCGACTGCCCAAACCGAGAGATTAAGACCTTCTTTAATAACTGGACTAACTTGGGTTTTAGCAGCTTCAACTTGAGTTAGGATTTCCTCTTTGCTTAGTTTCTTTATTCGCAGATCTACCGGTTCCTTTGGCTTACATGCGAAAACTAGAGATGTGGAAATAAAAGCACCTAAAAGGAGCTTTGAATAGGAATGTGAAGTAGGCATATTTTAGGTTTAATGGATGTCAATTCTAAAATAGTGAAAATCAATTGATAGCCTATTCCATTTATCAATTTCAAAATTTTCAACCTGAATTTTAACCCTATTTATTTTAAAGGGATTATCAAAAAATCGATACTCAAAAAGATTATAAAAGATCTGAAAATTCACTCATAAATGCTTGAAAAGGCATTTTCTCCCTAAGAATTCATCAATTCTTGACAATATCAAAGGAATCTTTACAAGATTACCTGAACATTAATCTTTTACACGAATTAGGGGTTCTCCTTTTTTTATTTTTGTAAAATGAATAAATTCCAAAATATGTTTTTAAAAATATCTCAAATGAAAAACAAAATTTTACCGCTTTTTCTCGTACTATTTGGGTTCTCCTTTTTTGCTTTTTCCCAAAGTAAAAAGCCCAATATTCTGGTCATCTGGGGAGATGACATTGGCACTTGGAACATCAGCCATAACAACCGTGGAATGATGGGCTACATGACACCTAATATTGATCGGATTGCCCGAGAAGGTGTTGGTTTTACAGATTATTATGGACAACAATCCTGTACAGCTGGCCGTGCGGCTTTCTTGGGTGGAAATGTGCCAGTTAGAACAGGGATGACCAAAGTAGGTATGCCTGGAGCTCTTGAAGGATGGCAAGAATCTGATGTAACGATTGCTACTGTAATGAAAAGCCTTGGTTACAATACCGGGCAATTCGGAAAGAATCACCAAGGTGATAGAGACGAGCATTTACCTACCAATCACGGATTTGATGAGTTTTTTGGTAACCTATACCACTTAAATGCGGAAGAAGAGCCAGAAAATGAAGATTATCCAACTGGCCTAATCTTGGCTGATGGAACCAAATTTGAAGACAGATATGGCCCAAGAGGTGTAATCCATAGCTGGGCTGATGGAAAAGGTGGACAACGAATTGAGGATACGGGACCACTTACCAAGAAGCGAATGGAAACCATTGATGAGGAGACTTTAGTAGCAGCAAAGGAATTTATCAAAAAGCAAGTAGAAGATGGTAAGCCTTTCTTTACATGGTGGAATGCCACTAGAATGCACTTCCGTACTCACGTAAAGGAAGAGCATAGAGGAATCTCTGGACAGGACGAATACAGTGATGGAATGGTGGAGCATGATATGATGGTTGGTGAATTGTTGGATCTCTTGGATGAATTGGGAATCGCTGACAATACTATCGTCTTCTATTCAACAGATAATGGCCCACACTATAATACATGGCCTGATGCAGGAACTACTCCATTCCATGGCGAAAAGAACAGCAGTTGGGAAGGAGCATTCAGAGTTCCTGCTTTCGTGAGATGGCCTGGGCAAATTCCAGCTGGTGTAACCTTAAATGGTATCGTTTCACACGAAGATTGGTTACCTACTTTCGCAGCTGTGGGAGGAGATCCAAACATTTCCGAAAAAATCATGAATGGTGTAACTCTAAATGGAAGAACATATAAAAATTATATCGATGGAGTTAATCAGCTAGATTATTTGACAGGAAAAGCAAAAGAATCGCCACGAAAAGGCTTTGTATATGTCAATGATGCAGGTTCTATTGCTGCATTAAGATACTCTGATTGGAAAGCTATGTTTTTGGAAAATAGAGCTGATCAATTACAAATTTGGTTAGAGCCATTCGTAGAATTAAGAGCTCCTTATTTGATCAACTTAAGAAGAGATCCATTTGAAAAAGCTCTTTACGGCTCAAACACTTATTATGATTGGTACATAGACCGAGCGTATATCCTGATATCAATTCAAGGTTATGCTTTTAATTTCCTATCAACTTTCAAAGATTACCCACCTAGCCAAACGGCTGGTGATTGGAGCCTTGGAAAAGTTGAAAAACAAATTGAATCCATGGTTAAAGCTAACAATCAATAAATTTTAATCTAGAGCTATGCCAAATCCAATGGCATAGCTCTTTTCTTTTTTACAAATATGAATACAAGAATTATTCGCAAAAACTGGATTTTCACACTCTTTATATTTGGCCTTGCATGTCAAGCCCCTGAAGCTCAAAAAGAAGTAAAATCAGATGAGCCTAAATTACCTTCATGGAATGAGGGTGAAAACAAAAATGCAATTCTTGACTTTGTGGAAAAAACCACAACCGTAGGAAGTTCTGACTTTGTTCCGGAAAAAGATAGAATAGCAGTTTTTGATAATGATGGTTGTTTATGGAGTGAACAACCATTTTACTTCCAATTAGCATATGCTATAGACTACGTCAAAAAGGAAGCTCCAAATCATCCTGAATGGAATGATTCTCCAGTTTTAAAAAGTGCTATTGATGGGGATATAAATGGCATTTTGTCAAAAGGCGAACATGGAATAATTGAAGTGGTAATGGCCTCTCATACAGGTATGACAGCTGAGGAATTTTCTCAAAATGTAAAAGATTGGTTAGCTACAGCGAAACACCCTGAAACAGGAATGGCTTACAATCAGATGATTTATCAGCCTATGGTGGAATTACTTTCATATCTGAGAGCTAATGGCTTTAAAACCTTTATTGTCTCGGGAGGAGGAATTGATTTCCTGAGAGTTTGGGCAGAGGAAGCCTATGGCATTCCTCCCTATCAGGTGATAGGTTCTTCAATTAAAGCCCAATACGAAGAAGTAGATGGTAAAAAAGCAATAGTCAAGACACCTGAATTAAACTTTATCGATGATAAAGAGGGAAAACCTGTAGGAATCCATCAACACATCGGAATGCGCCCAATTATCGCAGCAGGTAATTCTGACGGAGACTATCAAATGCTAGAGTACACTACACAAGGTAGCGGTCCAAGATTAGGAATTTTGATTCACCACACCGATTCTGAAAGAGAATTCGCTTACGATAGTTTGTCTCCTATTGGAAACCTGAAAAAGGGCCTAATTGACGGCCCAAGTTTAGGCTGGGTTATCGTTGATATGGCAAAAGATTGGAGTCAGGTTTATCCTAAATAAAATGAGGAAAATACTTTTAGCCATTCTCTTTTTCTATGTATGGCAATTTGGCTTTAGTCAAGAATTAGAATCAGAAAAGTCTGAACAAGAAGAGGAATTCAGTCCAATTATTAGAGTAGCTTTAATTACGGGAAACTCACACGTTCCAAATGCCTTTGAAGGTGAAAAGCAAGTCTCAATAATTCCCTTTTATGGTTTCGATGTAGACTATTTTGTTCATCCACGATGGTCTTTTGCATTACAGGGAGACCTCAAATTACAAAGCTTCGAAGTTGAACATGAAGGAGTAGCTTTAGAGAGAAGCTACCCTTTTTCTTTAGCGACGGTTGCTCATTATCATTTCAAAAGACATTGGTCTGTTTATTTTGGACCCGGCTGGGAATTTGAAAAAAATGAAAACCTATTTCTATGGAAATTGGGCTCTGAGTACAGCTTTGAAATAAGTGAGACCTTTGAAATTGCTCTAAATCTCTCTTATGAAGACAAACAAGAAATTTATGACTCTTGGAATTTTGGAATAGCGTTCAATAAGCTTATTTGGAAGAAAAATAAATAAAATAAGTTTTTTTAGACTTTTATAAAGTTCTAGATAAATTTAAAGATTATTCGATTTTAAATTCTAGTACTTAACACGAGTCATGCAGTTTTCTTTAGAAATCAAAGATCTTATTTATCTGGGATCTATTTTTCTTGGATTTATTACCGGGACTGTTTTATTAATTTTTGGGTTTAAAAAGAAAAAAGCCAACATCTTGATAGGCTTATCCTATCTAACTATTTCTTATGGAGTTTTTTTAGTGTTTTTAATTAGTTCAGGCTACCATATTTATTTACCTCAAATTTATAGAACAGGGAACATAGCTGGGTTACTATTTGCCCCCCTTTCCTATTTATATATTCGACAAATCATTGAAGATAGACCTGTCAAGCTAGTGGATATCTTACACTTGGTTCCCGCACTATTATTCATTATTGATTTTTTTCCAATTCTATTTTTGATCCCTATTGAAGAAAAAATAGCTTTAATACAGTCAGAAATAGATGATCCTGCGGTATTTGTCTATTTCAATCAGAGCCGTTTCTTCCCGCCCAACTTTTATACTTATGCAAGAACCTTGTTGATTTTGGCCTATTGGGTTGCTTCAGTAGTTATTCTTTTCCGGTTTGGTAAAACCTTTGAAGAAAAGAAAAATGCATTCGGTAAAGAGTGGATTATTTGGATGAAAACATTTTTGATCAGTAATCTCTTATTATTCGTTCCATTCCTTCTTTTATCCCGTATTGTTGATTCTCAATTGGGATTTGATTTATTGCACTTTTCTGGCGCTATCGTGATTTTGATCAACTCAATCATGGTATTATTCTTCCCTAAAGTTCTGTATGGATTAGATGAGTTTGATTTTATTCTAAATCAGGAAAAAGAAATAAATGACAAGGATAAAGAAGAATCTCATATTCTCACACCTGATAAAATCCAACTAATTGAAATGAATCTTGAAAGAGTAATTGAGGCAGAGAAGGTTTTTCTTCAAAATGGATTAACTATTTCTGAATTGGCTCAAAAAGCTGATATACCTAATTACCTTTTGACCATTTATTTGAATCAAATCTTAGGCGTCAGTTTTTCTGATTTTATTAATGAAAAAAGAGTTGAGGAGTGTTGCAAAAAAATAAAAGAAGGTAAGCTTCAACAGGTAACACTAGAAGGCTTGGGTATTTCATGTGGTTTCAATAATAGAAATTCCTTTATTGCTGCCTTCAAAAAATATAAAGGAATGACACCTTCAGCCTTTACCAAATCACTTAATCAATAAGGTAAAAATCATCATCTTTTCAAACGATACCTTTTGACCAATAAAAACACATAAAATCCCCAAGAATCTGTTCATAATCATTGAGAATGGACAAATTCTCAAAAGATAATCTTAAAGATTTCCAATAAATTGTAAGTAAATGTATTTGAAACTTCATTCACAAAATCAGACTATGAAAAAGCTAATTGGATTGTTAGTGCTACTTTTTGTGGCTCAGATCACTTATTCCCAAGAAATAAGGCTAAATACTTATGGCGGTTATATTTTTAAAAATACTGTAAACTCCTATTACACGAATTCTTCTTTTTACGAAGGAACGATACAAGACGGATTTCGATGGGGAGCTGGAATAGAATATTACATCCAAGATAAGGGTGGGATTGAAATTCAATATTTAAGGCAAAATACCAATGTACCTACACGCTATGCTGATGGTATTTTTGGTGGAAATATTCAGTTTACTGATTTTGATTTAGGGATCAATTATATAATGATCAATGGAACAAGGTATTTTTCAGTAAGTGAAAAAGTGGAACCTTTTGCCGGTGCTGGATTAGGTTTAGGTATTTTTTCGGTAAAGAATCCTGACAATGGAAACAACAATACTGCTACGAAGCTCTCTTGGAATGTAAGAGGTGGGGCTAATTTATGGTTAGCCGAAAATGTAGCGTTACGCGTACAAGCTTCCTTGTTTTCGGCCGTGGAGGCCATTGGCGGAGGGTTATACTTTGGAACAGGAGGATCTGGTGCCGGTCTTAGTACCTACTCAACTATGTACCAGTTTGGTTTAGAGGGAGGATTAGTGTTCCGGATCCCTCAAAAGTGATTCACGACACCATAAAAAACAAGTTCCCGACCAAAGGCCGGGAACTGTTCTCTTTAACCACTAACAACCATAAATAAAAAAGATTTTTTCTCCGGGTGATTGAGTTGGAGATAGTAGTCCGTACGGGAATCGAACCCGTGTTTCATCCGTGAAAGGGATGCGTCCTAACCCCTAGACGAACGGACCGGGGTATTTTGATCTAAATAGACCCATGAAATGGTAGTCCGTACGGGAATCGAACCCGTGTTTCATCCGTGAAAGGGATGCGTCCTAACCCCTAGACGAACGGACCATTTTTATCGGAAAAGATGCCATTTCCGAAAGGTTGTGCAAATATAGAGGTCTGTTTTAAGAATAACAAAGCACCCAAAAAAAATTCTTTATTTTCTGCCTAAGTGTTTGATTCAAAGGAGGAAAAATTTTCACTCCATAAAAGCTTGGAATTATTCCTAATTTTGAATCAAATATCAAATAAATGAACCCAAACAAAACCATTCGAGTAGCTATCAACGGATTTGGAAGAATTGGAAGATATACTGCCAAATTACTTCTCTCTCATCCATTTATTGAATTGGTGGCTGTCAATGACTTAGCAGATAATGCCTCACTAGTTCATTTGCTAAAGTATGATTCCATCCATGGAAAGTTTGAAAAAGACCTGGTTTTGGAGGATGGTAAATTAAAAATTGGAAACAAAGAGATTAGACTGTTGACTCAAGCTAATCCTGAATTGCTTCCATGGGCTGATTTGGGTGTTGATATTGTGATAGAGTCAACCGGAAGGTTTACTTCAAGAGAAGCTGCAAATAAGCATATTCAGGCAGGTGTTAAGAAAGTCATAATTTCCGCACCTGCAACAGATCCATCTATAAAAATGGTTGTGCTTGGAGTCAACGATTCAATATTAACCGGTGAAGAAAAAATTATCAGTAATGCCTCCTGTACCACCAATTGCCTGGCACCTATGGTTCAGGTTTTAGATGAAGCATTTGGCGTAGAAAAAGGTTATGCTTCTACCGTGCATTCCTATACCAATGATCAAAACCTGCACGATGCGCCACACCGAGATCTTAGAAGGGCAAGAGCTGCGGCATACTCTATTATCCCAACAACCACCAACGCCGGAAAAGCATTGGATAGCGTATTACCCAATTTAGAAGGAAGAATAGAAGCTTCCGCTATGCGGGTACCTGTACCGGATGGTTCACTGACTGATTTGATCGTAGAACTGAAAAAAGAAGCAAGTGCGGAAGAAATCAATCATGCGTTTGAGTTAGCAGCAGCAGGAAAATTAAAAGGTATATTAGAGGTAACTCATGACCCAATTGTTTCCATGGATATCATTGGAAATCCGCATTCATGTATCATTGATTCGGCATTAACTTCCAGCAAAGGTAATTTGATCAAATTGGTTGGCTGGTATGATAATGAAGCGGGGTACTCAAATAGACTTGTAGAATTGATTGAATATATTTTCAATCTGGGAAGACAATAGATTTTCATGAAGTAACCCAAAAGGTTACTAGTTAAAAATTCGAAAAGAGTCTTTCCAACCATTCTTTGAATGATTGTCTCCCTTTTTTGAAAACAAGATTTTTTTAGGTGGAAATTGAATAGCAGTCTAGAGTAATTCTCGGAAATTTCGCTTATTCAGAATTGAAGAGTCTTCGGTTCAAAAATCAAACTATTTACTTTTCGGTCTGATTTTTTCCACAAACACCTATTCCTTACATTTTAGCAATTAAGAGGAGAAGTCTGAAGCTATACTAGACTATCTCTGAAATATTATATCATAAATAGGATATTTTATATTTAGGTTATTTTTTAATGTATTTTTTTTATTTTAAAGATATTTGAGCCTATATTTTAACTTTAACCAACCTTTTATTCTTTAATCATGAAAAAAGCAATCTTTAATTTATGTGGATCAAAATCATTTGAAAAAAGTGGAATCAGTTTATTTTTAATTTTCGCAATCGCTGGTTTAAGTATGCTATTTAACCAAGCTGCATTCGCTCAAAAAAGTTTATCTGAAATTGCCGAAATGAATGATAAGCAATGGGATAAACTAGTCAAATCTCATAAAACCGGGTTAAACCACATTTATGCAGTGGAAGGACTAATTGGCGCAGAGCTTTTCGAAAAGGAAAATATGCCTGACCCTAAGAAAATCGGGGTTTTGACTTTTCAATTATGGGATGAATCAACTTGGAAATCTTCTAGTGCAGGAGGCTGGGTCTATTACGAAAAGAACTTTATCACAGAAGAAGGAAGTAATTTTATTTCGAATGAATTATTAGGTCAGATGCTTCCAGTGGTTGAAAGTAAGTTTTCTGAAGTCGGTATAGAAGTTCAGGAGCCTGATGAATACATTGATAATGAGGAAGAAAGAACATTATACAATGAAGGCCCAAATAAAATTGAGTTGAGCGGAATTTTGAAGGTTTTTAGCGGAGGACTTTTAGATAGATTGCAAGGAAAGAAAGATGGTCAGGGAACCGTCTCAGCGGATGGATATGAATTCTACCCAATTACCCCATCAATATTATCCAGTGATTATAAAGCCCCTTCTACCTTGGGTCTATTGGCTGAGGATCTTGGGGTGGATGCCCTGCTTGTCGTGGCTGTAAGAGTAAGTATCGAAAAAGCAGGTAAATTATTGGTCTGTAACGGAATTGAAATGGGACTCTATGGTCCTGTAGCAGACGATGAATCCATTGATTATTCTGGAGTTATTGGAGCAAAGACGGTCAATATATATAGAGGGGGGATGATGTATAGTACAGCATTTTTCGAGGTAGAAGAGGTTCCTTTGGGAGATATGGATAAGAATACTGGAGAAATTACCCAGTGGTACACAGACGGCCTTCCTACGATCACCGAAAGGATGATGGATGATATGATCTATGGATTGGAAAAGTTTAAAGCCATGGATACCTCTAAATAAAATATTTCAAACCTTAAAAAAGTCTCCCTCAAAGCAATAATTGGGGAGACTTTTTTATTCACTGATTATAAAGCTGGGAAGAAAAGAATAATGTTACCCTGGAATACTCACTATCAAATGTTTTAATCGATTCCAATCATCCAAAGTATCTAGATCAGAAAGCTCAGTAAGTGATTTATAGCTAAGACCTATCGAGGTACATTTTTTAATAGTTTTCTCCAAAACTTCATTGGTACTCCATGGAATACCTTTAAATAGTTCAGGTCTTGGTCTTTTCATCCCAATGAGGTAGTAGCCCCCATCCAAAGCAGGACCCAAAACCAATTCATGACTTTCTAAATATTCAAAAGCTTGCTTCAAATGCTCACTAGTCAATTCAGGACAATCCGTCCCGATTAGCACCACTTTTTCATATCCTTTGGCTAGAATTCTTTGTATGGCTTCATTCATCTTATTTCCTAGATTCCCGATTTCTTGGATTTGATAGTGAAATCCTTCTGTTCCCGGAATATTTTCAGAAGGTAAATAAGAATCAAAAAACAAGAATTTATCAGCCGGATAGGAGTTGCAGGTTTTATAGCATGTTTCACAAAGCTTTAGATAAACCTCCAAAGCCTGATCCTCTCCTATATCAGCTGCAAGTCTTGTCTTAACTCTTCCTTTTTCGGGGTTCTTCTGAAAAATGATAATTGCTTCTTTTCTCATTTTACAAAACCTCTGAATCCATTTTAGATAAAGAGAAAATTGAAAATTTAATTGGGATTTAAATCTCTTTGAAACTTTCTGCCAAAGCTAGAGCAGCTTGAATTCGATTCTTTAGCTCAGTCCATTGTTTATTTTTGATCAGGTTCTTATCAAAAAGTTGTGAACCCATTCCAACCAATAATACACCCGCATCAAACCAAGGCTTCATAGATTCTGCTGTAGGTTCCACTCCCCCAGTTGGAATAATTTCAATAGTAGGCAACACGGCATGGATTGAACTCACAAAAGTTGGTGTTAGGACATTAGCAGGATAGACTTTAACCAATTCAGCTCCCAATTCCTGCGCTTCCCAAACTTCGGTAACCGTTCCACATCCCGGAACCCAAGGAATATCATTTGCCATGCACCATTTCCCCAAGACTGGATTCATAACCGGAGCTACAATAAATTCAGCTCTTTGATCAACAAACTCTTCTGCTTGCCAGGGATGATAGATGGTTCCAACACCAAGAGACAAGCCGGGCATTTGATCTGCCAACTTTCTCAATTCCGGGAATATTCTGGTGGCCTCTTTTCCACGGTTGACCATTTCAATCACGCGAATCCCGGCCTCATAAGAAACTTCAATCAAACGAAGGCTGGTTTCCAAATCCGGATTATAAAAAATGGGCATCATACAAGCGGATCCCATTTTCTGGATAAATTCACTCTCAGGGTTTCTCATTTTATCGTTTTATGGCACCACTATTTCCTCTCAAAACTTCTTCTATTTCCTCTATAGAAGCTATTAAAACATCACCGGGAATGCTGTGTTTGTATACGCTACAAGCCAATGCAAAATCCAAGCTTTGCTTTGGGCTTTTATTCATCAAAAGGCCATAAATCAAACCTCCAGCAAAAGCATCTCCTGTTCCAACTCGGTCTATAATAGGCTGAACACTAATAGTTTCAGTACTCAGTTCTTGATCTTTAGTGTAAAGATGAGCTGCTAAATCATTGTGTGAGGCTGAATTTATTTGTCGTTCAGTTCGCACGATCGTTTGAAGATTTGGAAATGTATCGAAAGCAAAAGATTTGACCTCATTAATAGATTTAAAGTCTCTATTCAAACACTGATTAAAATCTCTAGTACCTGCTATCATCACTTGAGTAAGCTTCATTAAATCAGGCATAATTTCATGAGCTTGCTTCCCATAATTCCAAAGATTGGAGCGATAGTTTAAATCACCTGAAACAGGAATATTCAAAGCATTAGCTGCTTCCAAAATTCGAAATACTAAGTCTGCTGCCTCCTGAGAGATAGCTGGGCTTATTCCTGACCAATGAACCCAATCGGTATTTTTCAGAACTTCTTTCCAGTCAATTCCTTGTCCATCAAATCTGGAAAAACTACTTGCTGCCCTGTCATAGATAATCTTCGATCCTCGGGAAGCAGCTCCATGCTCTAAAAAATATACACCCATCCTACCCTCAGTGAAATGAATTAGCGAGTCATTTATTCCATTTTTCCTAAGGTGGGCTGCAGCAGCATGTCCTAGATCATTTTTTGGAAAGGAAGTAACATGTCGCACATGAATCCCCCAATTAGCCAAGGCTGCCCCCACATTTGCTTCGGAACCTCCAAATTCCAAATCCAAGGAAGTGGCTTGAGCAAATCGCTGATGATTAGGTGGAGAAAGGCGGAGCATCACTTCACCAAGTGTAAGAACTGATTTCATATCGTTTGACAGGAAAATGGAAATTACAGTTTCCCGAATCCAATTCCAATGCAGGCATATAAAAAATGGAAAGCTTAGGCAATAAAAAAAGCAGCACTAAGGCTGCTTTTTTATTGAATTAAGGGTGATGAACTACTCTTTAAGTGTAATTTCCGCAGAAACTGTAGATTGTCCTTGACCATTATTTGGGTTATACCAACCAGTCACTTGTCCAGTTCCTGTTACTCCTTTATATTTTTTTGTTCCTCCTACAATAATAACCTCTGCCTGAAACTCAATTCTTTCATTTGAAACAGGAGTAGCAAAATTTGTTTTTGATTCCATGAACAGAGCATGTTCTCCGCCATTTACAACTACTGTAGATATATTATCAGTTAAGTCTTCAAGGTCTATACCAAGCTCAACTAATTCTTCGAAAAAAAACATGGTTACAGGAGCTCCTTCTGAAGTAATAGGCCCTGTAACAACCTGATTAATAAATGAATATGACTTCCCAAGTCTTGAAGCTTTTCCAACCCCTTCACCTGGAAGAAATACTCCATCATTTGTTGGAGTTGGAATTATTTGATTTTGAAAAGTGTCAACATATTGAAAAGTCCAGCCTTTCCGAAGATTCTCTTCACCGGTTTGTCCGATGTCCTCTAGTGCTATTTCTACCTGATCATCTTGAATTACAGGGCTTTCAGCATCAGTCATACAAGAAGTAGCAATCAGGGATCCAGTTAAAAGAATCAAAAGATTCTTTCCTAAGAAGTAATTCTTTTTCATTTTAATTTTTTTTAGGTCGATTGAACATTTTAAGGTGTTAGAATTTACTTTAAAGAATACTGGAATCGAAATTTTGTATTTCATATTCCAATTTTTGAAGTATACACCAATAAAAATGCCAAATTTCTAACCTTCAATTAAAATAAATTTTGCAGAGGACCCGGAACTGCGGATTTCCTTTGCTTTTTGATACTCCTTAGAATAGTACCAATTCCTTGCACTTTCTTTATCTGGAAACTCCAACATAACCAATCGATTATGATCCCATTCCCCTTCTAACACTTCTACTGGACTACCTCTTAAAACAAATTTCCCGCCGTGAGCTTTCACGGTATCAGGGGTTAATTTCTTGTACTCATCGTACTTTTCATTATCGAAAATATCGACCTGAACAATTACATATGCTGGCATCTTATTCCTATTTATTATTCAAAACCAATTCCGGAAGCATAGCGAACTTTAGCAAAAGCAATCTTTCGCTTGGCTTCCAATCCATTTAAAGTAATTCGGGCATCAAAAACAGAAACTTCCCGGGCATTGACCAAGAAAAGACTGCTTTCACCCATTTCAAATTTCCTCATTTCTGCGGAAAGTAAACGCTCCAAGTTATTGACATTTTCCCTTACTGTCTGCACTTGCATGTTGTATGTATTCCAGGAATTGATTTCTGCTTCCAATTTATTCCGAAGTTCCAATTCCTTCAAGTCCCGTGAATTCTGCTTAAAGTCAATCTTGGCTTTTGCTAAACCAACCGATCCCCTAGCCTTTCTCCATAGAATCGGGGTATAGACAGAAACGCCAAACTTATAATTGTTCTCGAAAAAAGGAGCCTGATCAAACCCGTCTAGTGATTCTACCAGGAAATTGTATTTCAGTTTAACCACCGGGAGTAAAGACTGACTCTTTAACCTTCTTTCCACATCTAAACTTTCCAACTCAAAATCAGCCATTCGAAGTTGTGGATGATTTACTACTAGCGTCCGCAATTCTTCATTGTTGATGGCAAAATTATCCTGAGAACTCAAAGGCTGAGGAATTACTTGCTCTTGCAAAATCATCGGCTCCTCTTCCTCGTTCCAAAGAAATGCACTCAACATTTGTGTCTGAACGAAATACTGGTTTTGCAATCCTTGCAGACGGTATTGTCTACTAAGTAATTGCGTGTAGGCTTCTACCGTATCGATAGCTGCCACATCGCCCTGCTCAAAACTTCGCTTTACAGCATCATAACGTATCCTTGTCAAGCGAACAGCCTCTTCGAAAGCTTTCATATTAGAATAGCTCTCAGACCATTTCCAATAAGTTTCAGCTCCTTTTAAATAGAGTTCATTCAAAAGAGTCAAGCGCTCAGCTTCTGTTGATTGCTGATAAATTTTAGCTTGTCGAAGTGCAGCTCGACGCTCATCTAAAATCAATCCTTGACCTATATTCACTGAAGCTCCTGCAGAGAACAGACCTCCTGAAGGAACGATATTTTCTGGGTCAAGAAACTGTCCTGTATTTTGTTCGAAAGTCCCCAGGAGCTCGATCCCCGCCATAGTAGGAATCGTCACTCCTGCCTCTCTCCGATCATAATAATCTGTGGATTTGTAAGTCTTTTGGTCCAAATTGCCATAAATCAATGGGTCAAAACCTCCTCTTGCAGTACGAACTTCCATCGCACCCATTTCCAGGGTAATGTCCGCTTGTCTTGAAACAGGATGAAAGACCCTTACCCAATCAAGAAAATCCTGAAAGCGAAGGGTATCCTGAACAAGTTCTTGCCCAAAAGCCCAGTGAAAGGAAAAAAACAGAAGAACTAAAAGAATATACTTTCTCATTTTTTCTCTTTCTCTATAGCGTCTTTTTGTTCTTGAGTGTAATAATCTGCCGGGAATCCATTTAACTGACGCCAGATTTCATACCATACAGGAACATCATTGAGTAAGGCAATTCCGTCGGCACCAGATCCAATACGAAGCATTTCAGGCCAAGGCTCTTCCTCAGGATCCTCAACAACCAATACACGGTATTGATTATTTGGTCCGGCAAATTGATCAATGGCGGTAACCACTCCCCCAAAGGTACCATTGGATATTTGTGGCCATCCTGAGAAAACAATCGCAGGCCAACCGTCGAAGATGAAGCGAACTTTATTTCCAACTTTGATCAAAGGCAAATCCACTGGCTGTACATACATTTCTACCGCCAAATCCGCATTAGCTGGAACGATATTCAAAATAGCATCCCCTTCTTTGATGGTTTCGCCAATACCTACTTGAATGGATTTGGCTAGATAACCATCCTGAGGAGCCAAAATATGCCGGAAGCCTGTTCTTGCCTCATAATTTGAATACTGATTCTCCAACTTTGTTACGGTGGCTTCCGCATCAAATTGTGAAGACAAGGCTGTATATAACTCAGATTCAGCTTTGGCTAACTTATCTTTGAATTCATTGTCAATTGCATCCAAATCAATTTGTGCGGTAATCAACTCATTTTGACTGCTCAAATACTGGTTTTCAGCAGCAATTAGCTTGGCCTGGACATCCTGAAACTTCAATCGTCTAGATTCCAAATCAGTCAAGGATCGGATTCCTTCCTGATATAGTGTTTCCCATCTATCTAACTGCTGTTTACCAATTTCAAAATTGATCTTCGCCTGCTGAAACTTGATACTATCAGATTCCACCTTTAATTCTGACATTTGAAGTTTATTCTCAGCCTGCTGAAGTTTCAACACATTATTTCTTCGCAGAGCCTCGATCTGATTCCGCAAGGCAACAACCTTACCTTCGTAAGATTTTACAGACAAAGCTTTTGCCTCGACCTGCTGTTGGGTTCTTGGTAAGAGCAAGGAGTCGAAGTACTCATCCTTAATTTCAGAAACGGTCAGAATGGTATCTCCTTTTTGTACGAAAGCACCTTCATTGACATACCACTTTTCAATCCGACCAGCAATAACCGAATGAATGGTCTGTGGACGCTGATCAGGTCTTAGGGCTGTCACATAGCCTTTACTTCGAATATTCTGAGTCCAAGGCACAAATAGAATGATAAAGAAAACCATCATAATGGAAAGCAGGATCCTTACCCGCTTTTGGCTTTCCCGCAAGGGCAAAGTCATCACCAGACTTTTTGCTCCACTGAAAGGAATGGACTCTTTGATTTTGATCCTAGATATATTCAGCATCTTATAATTCCTTTTTCAATTTAACATAACCTGCATAATCGCCCTGATAAATCAGTTTGCCATCATCCAATAGAATAACTTCATCCATTTTGGCTATGGCATTTTCATCCTGAGTTACTAAAAGCAAGGTCCAATCTCCATTGATTAGATATTCTGTTACCTTTTCTTTCACATCCGCAAACAAATGATCTAAGGCATTCTCCATAACCATAGCTTTTGGATGTCCTAATAATGCACGGCATAAAAGGATACTTTGAATTATTCGTTTAGAAAACCCTTTTCCCTCTGGCTGAACCTCTGTATCCAGATCATGTGGCATTTGATAAACCTGATCTTTCAGACCAGTTAACTCAAGGATCTCCTCCAGTTGAGCTTGACCATATTCCCTACCAACAGTAATATTTTCTAAAATGGACCCATGGAATACCTGCTGCATTTCCAGAAAATCACCAACCATGGATCGGTATTTTTCTTTCTGAATCATATCAAGGGAAAGGTCATTGATTGTCACTTTGCCTTGATATTCTTCATACAAGCCAGAAAAAAGCATCAGCATGGCACTTTTTCCTGAACCGCTTCGACCTGTTACAGCCACCTTTTTACCAGGCTCAATCTTCATACTGACGTCTTTCAGAATGGGTGAAAGATTATCCTTTGGCTGGAAGGTTACATTTTCCATCCCAAACTTTAATCCGGTAGAAGTAACAGAAATAACTTTTTCATTTCCTTCGGCATCCTCCAATTCCAAATCCATCACATGACCAAGTTTCTCTGTAGCAACAAGCGTATCATAAACTGTTTCCAAAGAAAGAATCAGCTTTTCAACTGAATTGACTACCAAAATAATGATCACCTCGGCCGCTACAAACTGCCCGATACTGATCTGCTCTTCCATCAAAAGCAAACTTCCTGCAATCAGCAAACTGGCCACGATTAAAACCTTGAAGGCAATCATGATTTTGTATTGGAAAATCAAGACACCAAAGTGTTTGGAGCGGAAGTCCACATAATGCTGCAATAACTTATCCGCACGAAGAATAGGCAGCCTTGTATTTCCTACCAGCTTGAAGGAATTCATCGTACGAGCTATTTCTTCCAACCAATAAGCAGTCTTGTACTTATAAGTGGATTCTTTCAATGCTGTTTCCATTCCTCTCGGTCCAGAGAAATAGAAAATCAAGCCCAGAATACTGATTAAGACTAAACCAAAGATGATAAAGGTGAAATGGTAAATGGAAAGCAAAAGCAAACCAAATATCACTTGCAACAAGGCCGTGGAGAAGTCGATCAAAATCTTGGCAAGACCTTTCTGAAGATTGACCGTATCAAAAAACCGGTTCACGACTTCAGGTGCATGGCTGCCATGCATCAACTCCGGCTTTACTCTTGGGAGTCTATAGGCCAATGAAAGTCCAGCCTTTGCAAATACCCGCTGTTGCAGTTTTTCCATGATCTGCAATTGGGAAATCTGTAGGAATCCTCCAAATGCAACACCTGCTGCCACAATAACGACCAAAATCACCCATGAAGTAGAAATCCTACCACCCAAGATAAAATTCAAAATGGCCTGAATCCCTAAGGGTAAGGTCAAGGTGATTAGCCCGTTCAAGACGGCGTAGAAATAAATAGAATAAACCTGACTCTTTTCCTCTTTTAGCAGTCTGAAGAGGCGAGCCATTGGTGTAATACCAGAATTAGTTGTCATTTTGAATGGTTTTAATAACCAGTTGATAGAAAAACTTAAATCGTTCGGCAGAATTAATGGAGTTTTCTGTCATGCCGGGCAAATGCTGTGAGTTGAATGACTGTAATAAACTCGATTCCAAAACTGTATAAACCAGTGTTTTTGGATACTTATAGTTAGGATTCAACTCAGAAATAATTTCTGCTATTCTTGCCCCAAACTTGTACACTTGAGCAAAGACACCAGCTTCATGCTCATGATCCACCTCTTTCGTCAAAAATCCCTTTAATGACTCATTGATGACGATCTCTCGAAGCATAATAGGATTCAGGTATTCATTTTTTTGGAAAATTGGACCATCGGATAGTAATCGAATAGCCAATTCCAGTCTTTGGGCAGGATCCTCCTGATTTGCCGTACCAAAAACTAGATTATGCTCCATCCAACCCCAATACCAAGCTGTCAAATACAAGAGTAGTTTGTGTTTGTTCTCAAAATACCGATAAATAGCCGCTTCTGTGCTACCGATCTCTTGAGAAAGCTTTTTAAATGTAAAATTCTCCAGTCCCAACTCCTTGATTAATCGCGTGCCTTCCTGCACTATTGCGATTCCAAGGGTAGAACTGAAGGGTTCTTTTTGATAGAGGTTTGGGTTTACCTCTACCTTCATTTTGCTTAGAATTGCCTCCATTATTTTTCTGTAATATGAGGCTATAACGGGTAATACTTCGATTGGGTTTAGTAATATTCAACTTTTTGTTAGTAATATTTACAAAAATCAATCTATTACTTACTAAAGCCCCGATAATTCCAAGCCCAAAGCATTAAAAGTGGATGAATAATTACCAAACGGGCCCAGGCTACCCATTCTGGAGTACAAAGACTATCTGGTACACATGAACCTATTTGAATAAAATAAACATGACTGGGAATGAAAGCCAAAAGCATGAGAATAATTCCGTAAACAGCCCATTTTCGAGATTTATTAAAAATCAACCCAAAAGAAAATGAAATTTCAATGATCCCTGAAAGAGTATTTAAAATGTCTTGTTGAGGAAAATAATCGGGTATTAAAGGAAGGTAAAAATCTGGATTAAGAAAATGATTAATCCCTGCAAAAAGATAAAATATAGCTTGAATGTAAAGCCCCAAAGTGATTATTCTATCTTTTAATGCCATAAGGATTTCATTTTGAAATTAAATCTAGATAATCAGTAAACTCTCCGGGTTGAAAATGTTTCAATACCGAGAAATAAAAAGAGCTTGCCAAAATTGACAAGCTCTCTTTTTACATTTTAAATTACTTATTTAAGCTTAGTATCCTCGGTATTTCAATTTCCCAAGTCCATACAGATATAGAACTTTTGAATAACGCAACATCACGGGAACAAGAAGCAAATTGAGCGAAATAATGGTCGTCAGATACATCCAAAGCTCAGGTTTTTCGATCAGGATGTTGATTGCTACAAAAACCGTAATGAATAATGCCACTGAAAAAGCATAGCTGATATACATAGCTCCATCATAAAAGCTGGGTTCCGGTTGAAAACTAGCTCCACAAACAGAACAGGTCTTATTTACAGCGGTCAATTTTCTGAAACTCACTATAGAAACCGGAAAGATATTTCCCTCTCTACATTTTGGGCATTTCGCCCCCAACATCGCTTGTCCTAATCCTTTTGCCATTTTTCTCTGAAAATATCTGCAAAGCTAGAATTGCTGCTACTTTTTTCTGTGACTTGAAGCACTATTGAAAGGTAAAAGGGAAAATAAATCATCGGATTTCTTCCAACTCATAATCCTTCCCTTTTCCCCATCGCAAAAGTTCTTCCATGGTATAATATTCTAAGGTTTCTAAGTCCTTAACCTTGAAATTATCACCACTTAATCGGGCCATGATTTCCAAATAGCGAACCTCACCCTGATTGACGAAGAGGTACTTTCGGCCAACCCGTAAATTATCTAGTGCTATGGGCATTAGGCTTTGTCAAGAATCACAACCCCAGTTGCTTCAAAAGTAATTTCCTTTTTAGGGGAAACAATCGCATCAATCTCTTCTTGGCTTTTTCCTTGGTCTTTGGCGTAGTGACGTAGCGTTTCAACATCTGTCTCTGTAAAAACTGCTACCCCTTCCAAAACAATTGGAAAGCCTTGAGAATTAGTAGGCACAAAAAATCCATAGTCTTTAAAAGTAACTCGGATACTTTCACCATCAGGCAATTCCATGGTCAGCCAGCATCCTTTTGAGGTACAAACGTCCTGAATTTCTCCAGTGATTTTTCCTTCATAAGATCCAGAAGCCTCTACTTTTTCTACTAAATCAACTAAAGTAATTGCTTCAGCCCCACTAATTTCTGCTCCGTAATTTCCGGGTACAATCTCTGCTACTCCGATTACAGCTTCAGTTGAGCTTTCCTCATGATGCATACCTCCTTCATGGTGCATTTCTTCTTCATGAAGAGCCTCGGATGTTTCTGATTTTTGGCAGGAGTAAAATGTAATAGCGGATGCCGCTAATGCTAGGCCAAAATATTTTTTCAACATGTTCTTTTTATTTTATCCAAAAATAAAGGCAATTCCCGAAGTCCTAAAATATTTTAAGTGTGAATTGTCACCAATTGCTCTTTTGGATTCAATTAGTTTCAGCTCTAATTGCAATAATTATTGCTACCAAAATGATTTAAAACATTTATGACAATAAAACTTCTGAAATTTTGACAATCTCTTAATTTTACATCAGATTTTATAAAAACCCTGCACATGCCTCAAACCAAAAAATTTATCATTGATTTTGACAGTACTTTTACCCAAGTAGAAGCTCTTGATATCCTGGGAGAAATTTCCCTAGCCAATGACCCGGATTCTCCTCAAAAGCTACAGGCAATCAAGGACATTACCGATCAAGGCATGGAAGGTTCCCTTACCTTTCGGGAAAGCCTTGAAAAACGATTGGAAATTCTAAGAGCCGATAGAAATCAGATTTTCGGACTTATTGATGAATTAAAGCGAAAAGTTTCCAAATCATTTGAACGAAACCGGGAATTCCTTCAGGAAAACGCGGACGATATATTTATCATCTCTAATGGTTTCAAGGATTTCATCATCCCTATTGTTGCAGATTATGGAATCAAGGAACACAATGTTTTTGCCAATGAATTCGTCTATGATGAGGAAGGCAAAATCATTGATTTTAATCGCGAAAATCCACTTTCAAAGAATAATGGTAAAGCCCATACAATCAAGAATTTAAATCTTGAAGGTGATATCTATGTAATTGGTGATGGATATACCGATTATGAAATAAAAGCATCTGGATTGGCGAATAAGTTTTATGCATTTACCGAAAATGTGCACCGACCCAAAGTCACATCCAAAGCAGACCATATTGCACCTAGTTTTGACGAAATCCTTTATATCAACAAGTTGAATACGAAATTTTCATACCCAAAAAGCAGAATCAAAGTTCTCCTTCTCGAAAACATCCATCCTATTGCGGTAGATCTGTTGACTGAAGAAGGCTATCAGGTAGAAATCGCAAGCACAGCGCTTAGTGAGGATGAACTTTGTGAAAAAATCAAAAATGTGTCGATTCTGGGTATTCGTTCCAAAACGAACGTAACCAAGAAAGTTCTTGAGAATGCTAATCGGCTTTTGGCTATTGGTGCTTTCTGCATCGGAACAAATCAGATTGATCTTGAAACTTGCCAAGAGAAGGGAATTGTCGTGTTCAATGCACCATTTAGCAATACGAGATCGGTTGTGGAAATGGCCATTGCTGAAATCATTTTCCTTATGCGGAATTTCTACAACAAATCTGTAGCCATGCATGAGGGCAAATGGGACAAATCTGCAAATGGTTCTTTCGAAGTTCGAGGCAAAAAGCTAGGCATCATTGGTTACGGAAATATCGGGGCACAACTTTCCGTCCTGGCGGAAAATATGGGCTTGAATGTCTTTTATTATGACATAGTGGAAAAACTTGCCTTGGGTAATGCAACCAAACTTGAATCCCTAGAAGAATTACTTCAAACCTGCGATATTATTTCACTCCACGTAGATGGTAGAAAAGAGAACAAATGCCTGATTGACGCCAAGAAAATCAAAATGATGAAGAAGGGCGCCATTTTGGTCAATTTAAGTCGCGGACATGTAGTTGATATTGCTGCACTTAAAGAAGCCATACTTAGTGGTCATTTGGCAGGATGTGCTGTGGATGTATTTCCAGAAGAGCCAAAAAACAATTCAGAGCCATTTGTTTCTGAATTAATAGGCTTGCCAAATACCATTTTGACTCCACATATTGGAGGAAGCACCCTAGAAGCTCAACAGAATATTGCGCGTTTCGTTCCGGGCAAGATTATGGAGTACATTAATACCGGAAATACCTTTAATTCTGTCAACTTCCCGAATCTTCAATTGCCGTTCCTTCAGGACGCTCACCGCTTGATTCATATTCACCATAATGAACCAGGGGTATTGGCCAAGATCAATAAAATTTTGGCGGATTATGAAATCAATATCGTGGGACAATACTTGAAAACGAATGAAAAAATCGGATATGTGATTACTGATATAGACAAAGCATACACGGAAGAAGCAATTCGAGCATTGAAAGCAATTCCGGGTACTATTCGATTCAGGATTTTATATTGATCCCTATTTAAGAAATGAAAAAACCACTTCGATCGAAGTGGTTTTTCTTTTTTACGATTTATCCAATAATCGTCGGCAATAATTAATCTGCCCAAGGTGATAATTGAAATGCCCATATAGATGCAAAAGGAAATATCCATAGGTCATGGGCTTCCCAAATTTTTCGATCGGGTAAATTTCATTAAGTAAGCCTTCATCTAATTGATTTAAACTTGCAGGAAGCTGCTTTTTCAATAATTGAATCTCATTCAATATTTCTTCCAATGGTACGTTTTTAGCCGCAAATTCTCGCTCCCGATCTCGTTTATAATCAAATCCACCCATCTCATGACAAATAAATGTTCGGAGATTTCCAATTAGATGAATTGCCAAATTTCCTGCACTATTACTTATTTTTCCTTCTACCTTCCAAAGGTTCTCTTGAGATTTAAATGAGTTCAATTCATTTTCCAAACGCTCCAAATCTCTAGAAAAAAGTATTTCAAATGATTCTACCATATACATTGCTTAAAATTTAACTTCAAAAAATCCTCTCAATTTTAATCAACCACATTTTTTCGATTTCCAAACCTACTTCCTGATTGTTTTGGTGAAGATTCAGGTTGTGGCTTTTTTGCTTCACTTTTCTCTTTATGATGAGAGGCCTTGGGATGAGACTTTCTCTTGAATTTTGAATTGGAATTCTTTTTCTGTTTAAATGACTTTTTGTTCTTTTTTGAAAAATCACCTCTTGCATACTCAGGGCCTTTTTCAAATCCTTCTGGAAGCGACATTTGATTTACTTCCATTCCAATCAGTTCTTCAATACGCCGAAACTTGTATTGGTCTTTTGGATTAACGAATGTAATTGCCTCCCCTTCCATATCAGCCCGAGCTGTACGCCCCACTCGATGTACATAATCCTCAGGATCATTAGGAGTATCATAGTTTATTACTAACTCAATCCCTACCACATCAATTCCACGGGAAATGATATCTGTACCCACCAGAATTTTTATGGATTTATTCTTGAAGTTGGACATGATTTTTTCACGCTCAACTTGCTCCAAATCGGAATGAAAAGCTTCCACTTCAAAACCCTTTCGAAGTATTTTGTAAATGGATTTCACTTTTTCCTTGGTGGATGCAAAAATGATAACCGCCTCGTAATCCTTTTGAGAAAGAATATGCTTGACCAGTGCTTCCTTTTGCTCATCATAAACTGAATAAAAGGATTGGGTAACACCCGCAGCAGTCTTTCCTATCGCAATGGTAATTTCTTCAGGATCTCGGAGCAGTTTCAGACTAAATTGTCTGATTTTGGGAGGCATAGTCGCTGAAAACAAAATGGTCTGTCTGTCTTTGGGCAAATAATTGACAATCTTTAAAATATCATCTGAAAAGCCCATATCAAGCATTCGGTCAGCTTCATCCAAAATCAAATGCTCTAAGCTGCTCAAATCCATCTTTCCTCCAGCCAACAAAGCAATCAATCGACCTGGAGTGGCAACCACGATTTCTGCGCCTAATTCCAAGGCTTTCTTTTGCTGCTCCCAAACAATACCATCTCCGCCTCCATAAATTGGGATGGAACTAATACCCAAGAAATAAGCAAATCCTTGAATCTGCTGATCAATTTGAATGGCTAATTCCCGAGTTGGAGCCAAAATCAAGGTGTTTAAAGTAGTCTTTCCTGACTTGGAAATCTTATTCAAAACGGGAAGGATAAAAGCAGCTGTTTTGCCTGTTCCGGTTTGGGCACAGGCAATCAAATCTCTTTGCTGTATGATTACAGGAATAGCCTTTTCTTGTATTGGGGTAGGCTGTTCAAAACCCATGGCATCCAAGCCTTCTTGCAAGCTTGGTTCAAAATTAAATTCAGAGAAATCCAATTGGAGGGTAATTATGTGATAAAAAACGAATGTAACTTAATCAAATATAGGGTGAATTAACGGGGAAAGCCAATTTATAAAATTCATTGGAGCCGTTGGAAAATCTCGCATTGAATTAACGTCCCCTTTTGCCTATCTTCCCATACTTTAAATAAGCAGATTAAATGTCAAAAAGAGTTACCAGTTTTATTTATTGCCTGAGCTTAATCCTCTCATTTTTTTCTTTTCCAAGCTTGGCACAAAACTTCAGTCTTTCAGGAAGGATAGTTGATTCAGAATCCGGAGAGTTTGTTGATGGAGTTAGCGTTACCCTCAGAGGAACTGCCTACGGAACAACAAGTGTTGCAGGTGGCTATTTTGAGTTTAAAAATATCCCAGAAGACCGATATGTACTTTCACTTACTTTGGAAGGTTACAACCGACTGGAAAAGGTGATTCGGCTGAAAAATGATACCGATTTGGGAGATATTCCATTGGTAAAATTTGGTGCTTCAGGAAGTGGACAGGCACTTCAAAAGACGATTAGATCCGACAATATTGTCCGCTTACTAAATGAGCGACCCAATTTCATTGGAGGTAATATGGTATATGGAATTGCTCCAGAACCAAAAAAATTGGAGGGAAACAATTACCTGGATTCAAAATGGAATCGGGCTTCCATTCTACTCTATCGCGACCAGCAAATTTTGGAGGGTTTTCGGGCGAGGTACAATATCGTTTCGAATATGTTTGAATTGATGGAACCTGAAAACAACCTAGTATCAGTAATGCCAGGATTACGAATTCAAAATATCGTCTGGATTGACTCCACCCATCAGGTTCCTCGGTATTTTGTAAATGGAATGGACTTTTTAGATGAAGGCGTTCCGATATCGGGATTCTTTGAAGTATTGGTTGATGGGGAACTACCCCTTATGCGTAGAACCGAAGCCATTCTAAAAGAATCCAATTACAATCAAGCTTTGATGGTTGGCGAAAGAAATGATCAAATTGTCAAACGAAACACCTACTATTATCTGAAAGGAAAAAACGTAATTGTTATACCTAGAAAACGTAAAAAGTTCTTCGAACTATTCGGAGATAAAGCAGCTGAAATGGAAGCTTTTGCAAATGAAAATAGCTTCTCTGTCAAAGACCCAAGTGCTATTTTCCAATTATTCACTCACTACAATTCTCTTTTCCCGGGTTTCAAGCCTTTGATGGATCAACTTCTAGATGGAATCGACAATTAATTCACCCAATATGAAAAACATAAAACTACTTCTCGTCTTACTGGCTTTTCCACTATTGACTTTTGGTCAAAGCTTACCAGGATTAGCACCAGGTCAAAATTCAACACAAAAACCTGTACTCCACGGAAAAAATTGGATGGCGATAACAGGTAAACCATTAGCTGCGACAGCAGGCGCTTCCATCTTTCAAAAAGGTGGAAATGCCATTGATGCTGCATGTGCTATGCTAGCTGCAACTGCAACTATGTGGGATGTGCTCTCGTGGGGAGGTGAAACACAAGCTTTGATTTATCATCCGGAGCTCAAGAAAGTTATTGCCATTAACGCCCTAGGCTATGCCCCGACAGGAGCCACTGTAGATTTTTATAAATCACAGGGAATGGAATACCCTCCAGCCTATGGGCCTTTAGCAGCTACAACTCCAGGAACACCCGGAGGGCTGATGACCATGCTTGCTGAATATGGAACCATGAGCTTGGAAGAGGTATTGGCTCCTGCAATGCAATTGGCAAAAGGCTACCCAATCGAAGCTCAGACAGCCAATTCTATCGAAAACGGCAAAGAGCGAATCAAGCAATGGCCATACTCCAAAAAGGTTTTCCTAACTCATTTGGGAGAAGAAAGGGAAGCTCCGGAACCTGGAGAAATTTTCGTTCAAGAGGACCTTTACCAAACACTCAAAAAATTGGTTGACACCGAGAAGGAAGCCTTAGCAAATGGAAAATCACGAAAAGAAGCAATTTATGCTGCCTACGATCGCTTTTACAAGGGTGATATCGCAAAGGAAATTGTTCGAGGTACCCGGGAACAAGGAGGTTTGTTTACCGAAAGCGATTTAGCCAATTGGGCGGTTAAGATTGAAGAGCCCTTGATGGTGAATTATAAAGGAATCGATGTTTACAAGCTTCAAGAATGGACTCAAGGCCCTGCCCTACTTCAATCCTTGAATATCTTGGAAAATTTTGATCTTAAAAATATGGGATACAACAGTGCTGAATATTTGCACACTGTTTATCAAGCCATGAACTTAGCTTTCGCAGATCGGGACTTTTATTATTCGGATCCAGCTTTTGAGCCAAAAAGCCCTATCGAGGGATTACTTTCCAAAGAATATGCAAAACAAAGAGCTCAATTAATCAAAGATAAAAACGACCCTAATATGGGTCCTGGTGACCCTTATCCTTTTCAGGGTGGTACTAATCCGTTCAAGAATCAATTAGAAAATCAAGGTGAATCAATTGCAGAATACACACATACAGAGCCACTTCAAGGACCAAGTGATCCGTATTTTGATGAGTTCTTTAGCGGAACCACTTCGATCCAAGCTGTTGATAAAGACGGATGGGTTGTTTCAGTTACTCCAAGTGGTGGCTGGGTTCCGGCAGTCATCGCAGGAAATACGGGAGTTGGATTAAGTCAGCGAATGCAAAGCTTTGTTTTGGATGAAAAATTGAACCCCTACAATCTTCCTGAACCTGGAAAAAGACCCCGAGTTACCTTGACTCCGAGTCTTGCTTTAAAAGACGGAAAGCCATTTTTATCATTTGCAGTTCAAGGCGGTGATTCTCAGGATCAAAATCTATTACAGTTCTTCCTAAATGTGGTCGAATTTGATATGAATGTTCAGGAGGCTGTAGAAGCAGCAAATATGAATTCACTTCAAATGCAGAGTTCTTTCGGAGCACATGAAATCAAGCCGGGACATATGATCTTGCGAGAAGATACCCCAAATTGGATTCGAGCCGAATTAGTCAAAAAAGGCTACAAAATGGAGTTTTGGCCTCGTACCTCAGGGCCAATTAACGCCATTTGGTTTGATTGGAAACATGGAAGTTTCTGGGGAGGAAGCTCCAATTATGGAGAAGATTATGGCATTGGCTGGTAAATCAATAAATACAATTCAACAAATTAAAATCACCCTCCTATGAATAAATTTAATTATCGAATCAGTTTGCTAATCACCTTAATGGGTATTTCCATCTCGGTTTCGGCACAGAAAAAACAAAAACCAAATCCCCTGAAGGAAGCAGTAATTGCTTCCGTTGATAGCAGGTTTGAAGAATTAACTGATGTTTCAGATCGAATATGGTCATTTGAAGAAATCGCATTTCAAGAAACACAGTCTGCAGCTGCCCTGTCCGATTATGCCGAATCTCTTGGATTTAAGGTTACTCGTGGGGTAGCTGAAATCCCAACTGCTTTTGTCGCAGAATACGGATCAGGAAAACCAATTATTGGAATCTTAGGAGAATTTGATGCCTTACCGGGACTTTCTCAAAATACTGTACCATATAAAAGTCCTTTACATGAAGGAGCTCCAGGACATGGTTGTGGTCACAACTTGTTTGGAACAGCTTCATTGGGGGCTGCAGCTGCGATCAAAGACTTGATTGAAAAAGGTGAAATTCAGGGAACTGTTCGGTTTTATGGAACACCTGCCGAAGAAAAATTCTTTGGAAAGCTTTGGATGGTTCGCGAAGGATTATTTGATGATGTGGATGTGGTGATGGATTGGCATCCGGCAGCAGAAACAAAAACTGCCGTACAGAAAGGCCTAGCATTGGTGGATTTTCAGGTTGAATTCTATGGGCAAGCAGCCCATGCTTCAGCTGATCCTTGGAATGGTCGTAGTACCGGGGATGCGTTGGAATTATATACAACAGGCATTAACTACTATCGAGAGCACATCAAACCAACTGTTCGGATCCATTATCATATTCAGGATGCAGGAAAGGTAGTAAATGTCGTTCCTGATTATTCTAGAATTTGGGTTCGGGTAAGAGATAGTAGCCGAGAAGGATTGATTCCTGTTTGGAAACGTGTGGAAGCCATGGCGGAAGGTGCCGCTATCATGGCTAACGTTGATTATAAAGTAAGTTTGATTTCAGGTGTACATGAAGTTTTGGTAAATCGTACCGGATCAGCTGCTTTACAAAAAAATCTAGAATCCTTGGGCCCTATTACATACACTGAAGAGGAACAAGAGTTTGCAAAGAAAATTCAAGAAGCGACTGGCAAACCTCAAATAGGCTTGGTATCCAAGATTGAACCAATGGAAGAAACTGCTGAACACAGCATGGGAGGAAGTACCGATGTTGGTGATGTCAGCTGGGTTGTGCCTACTATTCGATTATCAGCTACCACTGCTCCAAACGGAACTCCTTGGCATTCTTGGGCTGTAGTTGCATCCAGTGGAATGTCCATTGGACATAAGGGTATGGCTTATGCAGCCAAAGCTTTATCCATGACCATGGTAGACCTTTTCCAAAATCCAGAATTGGTTGAAAATGTGAAGGCCGAATTCAAAGAAAAAAAGGGAGATTATGTGTACAAAGGCTTTGTTCCAGATGGTCCTCCCCCAATCAACTCTAATCTTCAGGATTAAATAAAGAGTCTTCTAAAATTCATGTCACATTGAGCGAAGTCGAAATGTCTTTAAATTTTGAATGACATCGACTCCGCTCAGTATGACATTTAACTCTTTTAGAGAAGTAGCTAAATTTTTAAAAGTGATTTGAGAAAGCCAAAGGATTATTTCATCAACTTTTCAAGAATCTTATAAGTGATTAGGTAGGTAGGCCGAACCCCTTCCATTCCCAATGCTCCAGAAGCCAAAGTACTACCCGTTTCTAAAGGGTTGTCAGAAGCATAGTAGGCATAAAGTACTTTAACATTGGAGCGAATACTTTTTCTGATTTTAGAAGCAGATTGAATGGCTTTTTGATAATGCGCACCTTCCATTTCCAGTCCGATTGCATTCCAAGAAGATTCCATAAAATATTTGAGGATGTCCTTGTTTTGAAGTGATGTTCCCAAAACAGTAACCATACTTCCTGCATAAACACCAAGCCCGAAACCTTCAAAATCAGATTTTTTTAATTCATTATGGAATGGGTAATTATCCGCAGTCCCTTCAAAAACATGAGCATCAGGAATCATCAAGTCGCCTTTTCCACCATACAAAATCCCCGCTTTCCCCATAATTGAGACGGAAATAATATTAAGGGGAATTTCTTTTTTATCCTTTTTATAAGGCTTCAAAAGCTCATCCATGCACTCATAAGCCTGCTCACCGAATGCATAATCCATCACCAAGAAAACAGGGCGATTTTCTTTTTCTGACGGCAAGTTTACACCCGGTATCAGAAAATCTTTTTCCAATTTGGCGGTATCAATAATTTGGGCCCCAATGTTGGTTCCTGAATCATCAGGGATATCCACAAATCCATGCTTTGAAGCATAATCGTGAATCTTTTTGGCTGGATTCCCTTTTTCACCTACAGCTATCGAAGAAGCTACCTTTTCTATGTCTTCAAAGGATTTCAGGTTTTGAACTTGAGGTGCATAAATCGTATTCAAAACCGAATGGAGATTTGCAGAAATAATATGAATTGGACGTTCCAGAAGTTTCAAATCATCTAACTTTTGCTTGATTTTCTTCGCCCATCTTTCTCCATATACGTGATGTCCAATCCGCTCCCTTAGCGTTGCAGAAAAAGAAATTTCACGGTCTTTATCATCTCGGATTTCCTCCATGGCAAGTTTTCCGAGATTGTAAACGATCGAATATAAACTGTTTGAGTTGCTACTCTTTTCGAATTTATCAACGGCCCGAACCGTTTCTTCATAGGTACGACCAATCAGATGACTGAGATAGGCAGATGCAGCCTCTTTATCAAATTTCTTCCCGGCTTGCTCCTTTTCAACAATTTCCTCCAGCATTCGCCAGTTGATGGAAATATTTCCTTTAGGATCTGTACTGTTATTATAGATTTTATTGCTTTCGATATATAGGAAAGTCAGGTGAGTCAGAATATCGTAGATATCGGACCTTCCACGAGTCATTTCCACATACATCACATGCTCATCCAGTCGATAGCAGTTTCTCCTTCTTTTTGGTGGCACAATGGCCTCCAAATGAGATGTTTCATAACCTTCTCTACTAATCAAACGAACGTAGCGACATTGTTCAATACCTTTTGGAAGTCGCTCCATCACATAAAGAAGACCATCTAATTCTACTTTTTCTGGGTCGTTGACGGTGCCATAAATTTCAGGACTTAATATCCGCAAAGCATTAACCAAGCTTTCGCCCGACACACCCATCGGCTTGTAGGTACCTCTGGTAAAGAGGTGACGCATGGTGATATAAAGCCTTTCAATAGCTGCTCGGGATTCTTGTGCTCTATTTCGCTGCATATAGGTGTTTTTAGGATAAGGAAACCTCAAGTTAGAGGCCTAGAAAATTGGGAGGCGAAATTTTCGCTTTCAGGTTATTTTTGCAATAAATCAGAAAAATATTTTTCCAATTTATCCACTTTGGGTTTGATTACAAATTGACAATAAGGCTGAAATCCATTTTCATTATAGTAATTGTGATGCATGGACTCAGCTGGATAAAAATTACTGAAAGGAGTAATCTCTGTTACGATAGGTTTATTAAAAACCTGCTGATTATTCATTTCATCCTTAAGCCGCTGAGCAATTTCTCCCTGTTCGGCACGATGAAAAAATATGGATGAACGGTATTGAGGACCAACGTCTGCCCCTTGTCGATTTAAAGTTGTTGGGTCATGAGTAGCCCAAAAAACCTTCAAAATCTCCTCTAATTTAATTTTCTCAGGCTGAAAGAAAACCTGTACTACCTCTGCATGTCCGGTTGTTCCAGTACAAACCGCCTTATAGGAAGGGTTTTCAACAAATCCTCCCGCATAGCCTGAAGTTACTTTTTCCACACCTTCCAGTCTTTGGAAAACAGCTTCAGTACACCAAAAGCAACCTGCTCCCAAAGTAATAACAGATTGTCCCAAAGGGATTTCAACAGATGTTTGCGGAAGAGATGGGTTTTCTTGCATAGTTTTTCAATTTAGGTCTTCAAACCAAATTATTTGCCTTTTGGTTTCGATATTCGAATGGGACCTTTCGGATCCAGATTGGGATCAATTGGTTCATCTTTCTGTGTAACCAAAATTTCTCCATTTTTATACATCTCCATTGCCTTCGACCGAATCTCCGGAAGGAAATGTCTCCAAGATTCCGGATAAAGGCGCCTAACAACTTCAGAAGGACAAAACGTACTAGTTGGCCTTTGTCGGCAAAACTCCAAAATCGCTACTCGAAGTATATCCATTAGATAAAAATCCCTTTTCCAGTTTGATTGTTATGGATGGCAAACCATCACGAAAGCCGGAGGAAGATTCTTTAATGTAAATGAAACCGAAACTCGATTAAAGTATTTTTGAAATAGATTTTTCAGAAGGTAGGAATAACAAATCTGAATAAAAGCTCCTCCTTCTTCCAAAGCAGAATTTGCTTGCTTCAAAATGGAGTCTACCACCTCTTTTGGGATCAAAGAAAAGGGTAAAGAAGAAAATATAAAATCAACCTTTCTTCCTTTGAGATAGGTATTCAACTCATCAGCTGAAGCATTAATAATATGTACATTATCTTGAGGAAACTGCTTTTCCATAGCTTCACAAAAAGAAGGATTGATTTCAAATACCAAGAGTTCTGTAGAAGAGTCCATTTCATCCACAATACCTTGGGTAATACTACCATCTCCGCCTCCCATTTCCACGATTAATTTTGCTCCTTTTAAATCGGCTTGGGAGACCATTTTTCTCACTAGTGCTTTGGAGCTAAAAGTCAAGGCTCCAGTTGTACTCAAATTGCTATAAAGTTCAAGAAGTAGGTTTGGCTTAGTCATTATTCTAAAATTCAACTCTTGAAGATAGTCCTTTATTCTTAAAACTAGTTTTTAAGCATTCAATCAAGAATAAACCTTTGGCAAAGTCTTAATTTGTCGGGATTGATCTCGGTTGAATAGTTCTAATAATTTAAAACAATATCCATTCAACATTTATAAAAAATTATGAAAGAATGCTTAGCCCCTAAAGGGCGATTTGCTGCCACTAATCACAAAAATCCGAGGAATAAATAATTCAATAAGGAAAGGCTCAAAGCTTTTATTAGCTTAGAAAATTAAATTAAAACCATCAATCCTTATGAGAAAAACACTTTGGAAGGCTAGCCTATTCGGGCTGTTTATGATGGGTTTTTTCAGTGGGGTATCTGTTCACGCACAAAGTGACCCTACCGGAAAAAAATCCATCACGAATACCTATGCCATTACCAATGCAATGGTACATAGTTCCCCCGGTGCGGAGGGCAAAAAGGCAAGTATTCTTATAAAAGACGGAGTCATTCTTGGAGTTGGCGAAAACTTAAGCATTCCAGCCGAGGCAAAAGTAATTGCAGGTGATTCTTTGCATGTCTATGCGGGTTTCATCGATGCTGCATCTCGAGCTGGTATCACTAGGCCAGAAGATCCTGAAAGACCAAAAGACTTTGTGTACTCCAGTCCACCGGATGAGATTGCCGGAATTACCCCTTGGAGATCTGCAGTTGATCAATTTGACATTGAATCATCTCAGGTAAATGATCTTCGAAAAGCTGGATTTACCATGGCGCATGTCCTTCCTGACGGAGGAATGATTCCTGGCAAAGGTGCTTTAGTTGTTTTGGGAGATAGCGAATCAACCAATGTCCTCAAAACTAATACTGCCCTTGCTGCTAACTTAAACGGTGCAAGAGGAATGTATCCTGGTACTACCGTTGGGGTTATGGCCAAATTCAGAGACGTTTATCAAAACACAAAATTGACGAAGGAGCGGATGGCTCTTTTTGCTTCCAATAATGGTGTTTCCCGTCCTGAAATCAATCCTACCTATACAGCGATGAGCGAAGTAGTAGACCGGGCAATTCCTGTATTCTTTGAAGTAGAAGATGACTTGGAAGTTCGTCGGGCGTTAAGTCTTCAAAAAGAGTTGGGATTCCAATTGGTACTTTTCGGCTTAGAAGAATATGAATCAGTAATCGATGTCTTGAAAGGAAGCGGTGCAGGCGTTTTACTCAAATTACAAATCCCTGATGACAAAGCGATTAAAAATCAAAAGGAGGATGTAAGTGATGCAGTGAAAGCTCAATACGAGCGAGTAAAAGAAGCTTATGACAAGACGATCGCTCAAGCTGGAAAATTAGCTGCTGCTGGAGTTCCATTTGCATTCTCTACCATTGGTGCAAAACCAAATGATGCCATGAAAGCCATGCAAACCATGATTGAGTCAGGTTTGACTGAAAAAGATGCCTTGGCAGCTTTGACAACAAATGCAGCAAATATCATTGGTGCAAGTAGAATTGCCGGAACTGTCGAAAATGGGAAGTTGGCAAACTTGGTATTATCTACAGGGCCAATTTTTGATGCTGAAAGTCAGATCAAGCATGTCATTGTAGATGGAAAAGTCTTTGACTATGAAATCAAAGCGAAGAAAAAGAATGGAAATGGTGATACTGCTTCAGTAGAAGTAGCTGGAAATTGGGAATACAAATCAGAAACTCCGGCAGGAAGTTCAGGTGGGACAATCACTATTCAGAAAAACGGAAATGGTTACGAAGGAACGATTACCTATGATGATCCTGCAGGTTCCGGTAAAGCGTCTTCCACTCTATCCGATATTGCCGTTTCTGGCTCTACTTTGAGCTTCGTATTTGAAGTTAATGCAGGTGGCATGTCCATCGCTGTGGATGTATCCGGAGATGTTTCTGGAAATACTATGGATGGCAGCATGAATATCTCACAGTTTGGATCTTTCCCAATTTCTGCAACCCGAAATCCAAACTAAAATTCAAAAAAGTATGAATATGAAAAAGAGACATATATTTCTAGCCCTGCTGTTGAGTTTGAGTTTGAATTTCTCTTGGGCTCAAACCCCAAAAGGAAGTGTTCTAATTAAGAATGGAACAGTTCTGACAGTAACCAACGGCACCTATGAAAACACAGACGTCCTTATTCAGGACGGAATAATTAAAAAGATTGGGCAAAATCTTAGCGCCCCTTCTGGAGTTACTACCATCGATGCCACAGGTAAATATGTAATGCCAGGAATTATCGATGCACACTCTCACGTTGCACTTGATGTTGTAAATGAGGCGACTTCTCCAATCGTTGCTGAAGTACGCATGAAGGATGTGGTAAATCCCTTTGAAATTGGAATTTATCGTGCCCTAGCAGGTGGTGTTACAATTTCACATGCAATGCATGGCTCTGCCAATGTCGTTGGTGGCCAAAACGCTACCTTAAAGCACCGATGGGGAATGGATGATCCTGCTGAAATTATCATGCAAGACGCCCCAAGAACAATCAAGTTTGCATTGGGTGAAAATCCAACTCGTGTTCATGGTAGAGGAAACGGTCAGCAGCCACGTTCACGGATGGGTGTGGAAGCCATCTTAAGAAATGGATTTAACGAAGCTCTTCAATACAAGAAGGCTTGGGAAGATTACAATAAGGCTAAATCTCAAAAAGGAAGCACTGCAATAGCTCCTATTTACAATGAGCGTCTACAAACTTTGGCTGATATTCTAGATGGAAAAATCATCATCCATTGTCACTCTTACCGAGCTGACGAAATCTACATGCTAATTAATGTAGCTAGAGATTTTGGCATCAAGAAACTTGTATTCCAGCACACCAATGAAGGATTCAAAGTAGCACCAGAAATCGCAGAATACACCATGGGTGCTTCTGTATTTGCAGACTGGTGGGCTTATAAATTCGAGGTGTACTATTCAACTGCATTTAATGCAGCAATCCTTCAAAAGAACGGAGCAATCACTTCCATCAATTCTGACTCTGCTGAATTAATCCGTCACTTGTACCATGAAGCTGCTAAAACTCAGCGTTATGGAGGATTGACAGATGAAGAAGCTTTGGCAATGATTACTATCAATCCTGCTAAGCAATTGGGAATTGAAGATAAGGTTGGTTCTCTAGAAGAAGGAAAACAAGGAGACGTAGTGATTTTTGAAGGACATCCTCTTTCATCCTATGCTATTCCTCAAATGACTTTCGTAGATGGTATCAAATACTTTGATATTAAGGAAGATGCTGATGATCAGCGTCAGCGTATTAGCCCTACCGAAGCGGTTGAGCCAATCTTGTTGAGCGAAGAAGATCATAGATGTATGCAGGACACTGAGCATCTGTTTGAAACTGCTAGTGCACTCTTCCAAATGAATCAATAATCCCCAAATAAAGAAGTTATGAAAAGATTCAATAAAACCTTTTTGACCTTCCTAATCGCGCTCATGCCATTATTGTCTTGGGCGCAGATCGATGGGGAATTCATTAAACCCCAAGGAGGAAAGTTCCTGTTGCAAAATGCAACAGTTCATACCATCACAAACGGTGTATTAACCAATACATCAATCTTGATTGAAGATGGAAAGATTGCCCAATTGGGAAGCAACATCTCTGCTTCTGATGCAGAAGTGATTGACTGTAGCGGATTGGTAATTTATCCGGGTATGATTGATGGAGGCACCACTCTTGGTTTGGTAGAAGTTAATTCCGTCCCTGAAACAGTCGATTACCAGGAAATCGGAAATGTGACTCCAAACATGCAGGCACTTACCGCTGTCAATCCTAATACAGAAGCAATTCCTGTAACAAGAGTCTCTGGGGTGACTACTACCCTTGCGGTTCCTCAAGGTGGTTTATTCCCTGGAACTGCCGCCTTGATCAATTTGGTGGGATATACTCCTGACCAAATGTATGCTGGATTTAAAGCGGTAGTGATGAATTTCCCAAATTCCGCAAGAAGAGGTCGATGGGATCGACGTTCTGATGAGGATATCAAAAAGGACAATGAAAAAGCCCTTAAGGAAGCCAATGAATTATGGGAAAAGGCTAAATCATATAATGAGTTAATCAGTAAAGGAGCAGAATTGGATTACTACCCTGAAATTGCTCAATTGGCTAAAGTCGTTTCTGGAGAACTTCCATTGATGATCGAAGTAAATGCTGCTTCAGATATTCAAAATGCGATCAAATGGGTAGCTGATAAGGATGCCAAAGTGATTTTCTCAGGAGTCAAAGAAGGATGGAGAGTAGCTGATGAAATAGCAAAAGCAAACATCCCGGTGATCACGGGCCCTGTACAGGATCTTCCTTCCCGTGCATCAGACAGATATGATGCAGCTTATTCCAATGCTGGTAAAATGGCAAATGCTGGCGTGAAGGTTGCTTTACGTACCAATGATTCTGAAAATGTGAGAAACTTACCTTTCCACGCTGCCTTTGCTGCAGCTTATGGAATGGGTAAAGAAGAAGCTTGGAAAGCGGTAACGATTAACCCAGCCGAAATCTTCGGATTGCAGGATCAATTAGGTTCAGTAGAAACAGGCAAAGTTGCAAACCTAATCGTTGCTACCGAGGATCCATTCGAAACAAGAGCTCAAATCATGCATGTCTTTATCAATGGTTTCCGAATTCCTTTGAGCAACCGACATATCCGCTTGTATCAGGAGTTCTTGGATAGAAGTCCTGGCCTAAAAAGCAATTGATTAAAACTCTAATAAAAAACCACAAGCTCTGAGATAATTGGGCTTGTGGTTTTTTCTTTGTATCCCATTCTATTTATTAGGAATTATTTCAATCCCAGCCATATGAAAATTCATTTAAGACTCCTTTTTCTATCAATCCTTTCCATCTCAACATTCAACAATGGTATTTTCGCTCAGGATGGCTTTTTTGCCAAAAGCATTGAAAAGGAAAAATCAATTGAAGCCAAATTTTTAGAATCGGTGGATTATGACCGATTCAAGGTCCATTTGCAAGAGCTTACCAAAAATCCGCACATTGCTGGCACACCAGAAAACGAATTGGTTCAGCAATACATGAAGAAAATCATGGAAGATGCGGGGATGGAGGTTAAGCTTTATCCTTATGATGTCTATTTGCCAAATAACCCTGGGAAATCTGAATTGGAAATCATTTCGCCAGTTAGAATGAGACTTTCTCAACAGGAAAAGATTCTAGAAGAAGACCCTTTTAGCTCAGATAAAAGATTACATCTTGGTTTTAATGCTTATTCAGGAAGCGGAAATGTAACAGCTGAGGTCGTATATGCTAATTATGGCCGAAGAGAAGACTTCCAAAAATTAGCTGAAATGGGTGTGGATTTAAAAGGTAAAGTTGTTATTGCCCGATATGGGGGAAATTTCCGTGGATTTAAAGCAAAATTCGCGGAACAGTACGGAGCAATTGGTTTGGTTGTTTACACCGATCCAAAAGACAATGGCTATACCAAGGGTGAAGTTTATCCAAACGGACCTTATTATAATGAAACGACTATCCAAAGAGGCTCTATGCTAACCTTAGACTGGACGGGTGACCCTTTGACTCCCTATGAGCCTGCACTTCCTTTGGATGATCCAAATTCACCGGAAAGACTTGATCCTAAAGATGTAGATTTTCACACCATTCCAGTCACTCCTATAGGATATGGTGCGGCTCAGGAAATCCTTTCCCGAATGAAAGGACAAGCTGTACCAGAGGATTGGCAGGGAGGTTTACCATTTGATTACAAAATCGAAGGAGGGCCTGAATTGAAGGTCCGAGTTATGGTGGAACAGCCGGTTGACTATATCCGAGCCAATAATGTCATCGGAACTTTCAAAGGTGCCAAATATCCAGATGAGTGGATCATTTTAGGATCTCACTTTGACGCTTGGAGCTTTGGTGCTACCGATCCTAATTCAGGAACTGCCATGTTGTTGACCTTAGTCGAAGCCTTAGGAAAATTGGCAAAACAAGGGATTCAACCTGATCGATCCATCTTAATCGGACATTGGGACGCGGAAGAGCAAGGTGTGATTGGTTCTACCGAATGGGTTGAGCACCTTCGGGATGAACTTAAAGCAAAAGCAGTAGCGTATATGAATTTTGACGGTGGAGTATCGGGCAGGAATTTCGGTGCTTCTGCGGCTCCTACCCTGAAAAAACTCATAATCGATGCTTCTCAGGAAATCATGTATCCAGATTCTGCTAAAACAGTTTTTGAAGTTTGGGCTGGGAAAAATAAAGAACCACGAATCGGAAATCTTGGTGGCGGATCAGATCACATCGCCTTCTACATGCACGTGGGTGTACCTAGTTTAAGTGGAGGTGCTGGTGGAACTACTGCATACCATTCCAATTATGACAACTTCAACTATTACAGCAAGTTTGTAGATCCAAGTTTCAAAATGGGTGGAGCTGTTGCTCAACTCTTTGGATTAGTGACCCTAAGAATGGCAAACTCTGAAGTCATTCCTTATGATGTACCCCGATATGCACAAGATTTAAAAGGTCACTTTGAACAAGCTGTTGAAAATGTGAAAGAAATTGATCCTGGATTTCAGGATTTTGACTTGGTTAAATCTGCCCTAGTCAAATTGGAAAATAGCTCAAAAACTTATCAGGAAGCATTAAATAATGCCATGGCGAAAGGTAAGCTTTCAAAGAAAAAAATCACTAAAGTCAACAAAGGTTTGATTGATTTGGAAAAAAGCTGGATTGATCCGAAAGGCATGTATTATGGTGATTGGTACAAATCCCTTTACGTTTGCAATGATCCATTTTCAGGATATGCATCCTGGATTTTGCCAGGTATTCAATATGAAGTAGCAATCAATCGTACTGAGAAATTGGAAGAATGGGATGAGCGATATGCAGCAGCTATATTAGATCTTAGTTCCAAAATTGATAAGATCAGCAAAATGCTCTAAAAACAAATGCCGGTGAAAATCACCGGCATTTTTTAATAATTCACCTTTGAAAGTTGAGCAGCTAAATATTCCTTCATTTCCTCTCCCCGTTCAACGCGAATTTCACCGGGAAGCCCCAAAATAAACCTCCCCAAACCTGGAAGTTGAGGAATATCCCCTTCAAAATAGTAGTGGTTTCTATTTTCAACCTTCATAAAAGGTCTGGCATTAGGATGTTCCTCAAGCATCAATTGATAGGCCTTTTTGCTCAATTTTAAGCGGACATGAAATCGCTTCTTGCCGGTATATCCAAAAAAGGATTCTTCAGGTACTTGATGGAGTTTTTCATGTTTCCAGTCATCTTTCGAAACAACGACCTCTCCTATTCGCTCAATCTTAAAAACTTTCATGGAATTACTCTCAGGCTCAAATCCATGAATGAATTCATAATTTTTTGAAAAAGCGACAGGCTCAATCAAACGATCACTGACTGAATCACTATGAAGCGAATAATATTCTTTCAACCAAATTTGCTTCTGATCTTCAATGGCTTTTCCAATTTGATCGATAAACCGTCCCAGATTCGCTTTGAATAACTCATCGGTTCCTTCTCTCAATTCAGATCGTAATTGAAGTTTCTGCAAAATGGAATCCTTCAAAAGATTTTTCTTCCCCTTTGATTCAATTATCTCTTTCAACCATTGGCTTTCTTCCGCAGAAAAAGTGGCATAATTCAAGGTATCCAAAGAACCCGGAAATTCAGCCAATTTGTATTTGCTAAATTCTTTCTCTACTCGAAAACCCAAAGCTTCCAAAAGTTTGAAATAGCGATAAATTGTCCGTGCATCTGTCTCCAAAAGTTCTGCCAAGCGATGAACGGTTTTACCCACATTCCCACGCAGAAGATTGATCAATTTGAAAACACGAAGGATTTTTTGCTGTTCGATTTTCCCGGATTGCGCCATTTTGAAAAAGATTTATGAAACCCAAAGATACTTTTTTGATCAAAGCTGTTGACTATTTTGTCACATATTGTCAAAATTAATTCCGGTTTCAAAAATTCAAACTTCTTGAAATCCTTTATTTTTGTTCGGAATGGAAACAAAACTCCAAGTACCAGCACTTCATTTTTCGAATAGTCAAATCATTGGCTTTAGCTGGTTGTTTCTTTTACTGTATTGGCTTTTCGGGTACGATGGGATCACCTTTAGCGATGATGTCTATTATTTATTGGCTGGAAGGGATTTTTGGAATGGTAATTTAGAAGTTAATGATTATCATTTTTCGAGTCGTTGGGGAGCTTATATTCCATCAGGATTGATTACTCATATTTTCGGACTAAATCCCCATTTAGCCTCCTTAGTTTCTTTATTCTACTACCTTCTCTCCTATTTCCTGCTCGGTACTTTATTCAACAATAATAGTGAGCGTCTGATTTTTTCGCTTTGGTTTATTACTCCAGTGTATTTTCTTCATTTTATTTCAAAAGTTTATCCAGACACTTTATTGGTTTTATGTGTATCTGTCATTTTCTGGAGTTCTTTCCATCGAAATGAAAGGCCAGTATTAAGTGGCTTACTAATGAGTCTCGGCTTTATTATTGGTATTTTGACGAAAGAAACCATCATCCTTTTAGGCTTATTTCCGATTGCTTTATTTCTCTTGGACTTAAGATTGAAGCTATTCAACTTCAAATTCTATTTAAGCTTAGTTCTTGTTGGAACCTTTCTTTTGGTTCTTTATCTCGGTTATTTTTGGGTCAAGTTTGACGATCCATTTTTCAGAATCCAATCTGTCAATGCAGGTCATTACATTTCTGAATTCACCTACGCAGACAAGGGTTGGTTAAAGATAGTTGAGCGAATTACCTATTTACCAATATTGACTTTTGTAGAAAGAGCCTATTGGCCTTGGATAGTATTTTCCTTACCTGCCATTGCGATTGGTATTAAGACTAGGCAAAAAGGATATTTAGAATATGGGTTAGGGGTCCTTTGCCTTTTGATAGGCTTTTGGTTTATGAGTTCTACACTAGAAATCTATAACCCTATTTATCTGAATCCCCGACATCTCATCATTCTAATCCCACCATTAGCATACCTTATAGGCAAAGGCTGGAATGACTGGCGGAATTCTAAGTCATGGAAAAATATTCTAAACGGATTAATAGTCTTTGGAGTAATCATTAGCCTTTTCCAAAATGACTGGAAAATGGCACTCTTTCAAATTGGATTTTTTGCACCCATATGGATTTCCAATTCAATAATAAATTTCTCGTTTTTAGCAGTCCTTTTGATTTCACCAGCCCTTTACTCCATCCATTATCAAAAGCAATTAAAAACCTATTCATATCTAGTTGATACTTTAAACATAGAATCACATATTCCTGAAAAGCAATCTATTATACTCACAAATAACTTTATTGATTTTAGTAAAGAAGTCCTTCTTCCAGAAGATGAAGAGGCTCAGAGCTTACTTTTGCCCATTGAAAAAGTAGATAGCTTAAAGTTAAATCCTCCAAGAAAAATTCGAGTTTTGATTTACGAATATTACCAACATGCTTATCCTCAGGAAGAGGAAGATATTCGAAAACTAGAGGCGTGGCTAAAGTCTAATTATCGCCAAGTAAATGAACTAGCGGAAGGTCAAGTTTGGGTCAGATATTTTGAAAAAAATTAAATCAGGCTTGTTGATTGAGAATCAAAAATGCTTTCTATCCAAAATCTCCTTTAGCACAATTGCCTGCTTTATTGAACTCTTGTTTTTCAGCAATTGAGCGTATGGATTAGCTTTTGATTTGGAAGAATATTGATCGAAACGCTCTACCTCAGTCTTTGGAATATCAGGAATACCTTCTGAAGTCTTAACCTTTTTAGGATCTACATTTTCAAAAGCTCCTTTGTAATATTGAATTTCGTCATCGTTTTCCTCGAGAGACTTGTAAACAGTACGTTCTGCTTTTTGTGATCTGACAGGTTCAAATTGAGGTCTTGGCTTTGGCTTTTCGATTGGTTTTGGAGTTGAGGTTCCTCTTTGGGCATCACGAATTTCACGCAATAAATCCTCAAAAGTCACCCCTTTTTCAGGTGTAGGATTTCCTTCATTGGACGGAGCTCCGGATTCCTCAACATTTTTTTTCCCTTTAGTTACCTGATATATAAAATAGGCAATGATTGCCAGGATGTAAATTACATTTCCTAAATCCATGACTCAAGATAGTTTATTTTCTTATTAGCTAAATAGCCTTTCTTCTTTTTGTTGATTAATTAAATTTCCATGTCTAATCCCCATTCTGTAACCAAATTCTACAAATAGCGTCTTATCTTGAGATTCAAACCATAAAATTTACACTATGCTAATTACTACAACCAATTCGCTTGAAGGACACAAAATCGTAAGTTACCTGGGAATCGTTTCAGGTGAGACAATTATAGGAGCGAATGTTTTTAAGGATTTTTTCGCAAGTATCACAGACATTGTCGGGGGCCGATCCTCTGCATATGAGCGAGTTCTTCGAGAAGCCAAAGCAACTGCAATGACTGAAATGGAAATGCAAGCTCGTAGTTTTGGCGCAAATGCCATCGTCGGAATTGATTTAGACTATGAAACCATCCGAGACGGAATGCTGATGGTAACTGCTAGTGGAACTGCTGTCAAAGTAGAGAAAATATAGAAAATCGAATCTTAGGCTCTGAATTCAGAGCCTATTTTTTTAAAGGCTTTCTTTAATCCTCCCATGAAATTTTGCTTTTATCCAAAATCCCTAGATTTTTGGATTAATGACATCACCTCATGAACTGGACTCTGTCCGCTTAAATTTCTCTCCAGACGACCTACTAGTGCTGAATTTAGCTTTAGCATTTATTATGTATGGAGTAGCTTTAGATTTAAGGGTTAAGGATTTCAATTATTTGGTAAAACATCCCAAACCCTTCTTTTTAGGAATTTTAGCCCAGTTTATTTTTCTTCCATTGGTCACTTATGGACTTGTTTTACTAATGAAGCCTCCTCCTTCAGTGGCCTTAGGAATGTTCTTAGTAGCAGCTTGCCCCGGAGGCAATGTATCTAATTTCTTATCGAATTTAGCAAAAGGAAATACTGCTTTATCAGTCAGTTTGACGGGGTTTTCTACTTTAGCTTCAATGGTTTTGACCCCCTTAAACTTCGCTTTATGGGCAAGTTTTTATACACCTACTCAAGAATTGTTACGTGAAATTAGCTTAGACTTTTATGAGGTTTTTATAACCGTAGTTTTGATTTTGGGAATTCCCTTAACGCTAGGAATTATTACAAGATCAGCTGCGCCGTCTTTTGCGGATAAAGCGAAAAAAATACTACAACCTTTGAGCATTTTAATTTTTGCCAGTTTTGTGGTCGTAGCTTTCGCTGGCAATTTTGATTTATTCATTCAATACATTGCCTTGATTTTTGGATGGGTACTAGCACATAATGCGGTAGCATTAGGAACTGGCCTATTAACAGGAGTTATAGGAAAACTTCCACTTCCAGATGTGAAAACATTAAGTATTGAAACTGGAATTCAAAACTCCGGTTTGGGGCTGGTATTGATTTTCACTTATTTTGACGGACTTGGAGGAATGGCCATTATCACCGCTTTATGGGGTATTTGGCACTTGGTATCAGGAATGGGTATCGCAGTATTTTGGAGAAAATTCCGATGAAAAACTTATTTAACGGCATTTTAAGGATTCTGGTAAAAATTGCACTTCACCTTTTTTACCGAAAAATCTATGTAAGTGGAAAAGAAAACATTCCTAAGAATGTACCCATCATTCTTGTAGCGAATCACCAAAATGCACTGATTGATCCATTACTTATTGCTACCCATACTAGACTTAATCCATGGTTTCTAACCAGAGCTTCCGTTTTTAAAAATCCAATTGTTGCAAAAATCCTGCACTTTATCCGAATGCTTCCAGTATATCGGGTCAGAGATGGATTTTCTACCATCACCCAAAACCAAAAAACATTTGAGGCAACATTTGATGTGCTAAAAAGAAATGGAACTGTTGTGATTTTTGCAGAAGGTAGTCATAGCCACAACCGATATGTAAGGCCTTTAAGCAAAGGTTTTACAAGAATGGCTTTTGGTCTAAAAGAAAAGTATCCTGACTTAGAACCTGTAATTTTGCCTACGGCCTTAGAATTCAGTGCCCATAAGAATTCCGGATCAATTGTCAGAATAACCTTCGTAAAGCCCATACCCGTTGACATGCCTCCTGCACAATCGGGACAATTAACCAAGAAAGTAGAGAGGACATTGAAATCCATGGTTGTGGAAATTCCTGAGGAAAACTACAATCAAAACCTTGGAAAGTTACTGAATGCTGGTGTCGATGTGACATCAAAAGAAGCTGTTGATCGATTTTTTGAAAAGGGTGAAATCGAGGAAAAAGTAGATATACCTTCTGGACTTCCGAACAAGGTGATGAAGATCTTTCATTTCCCTTTGTATTGGATATGGTTAGGGATTAAACCAAAAATTGATGACCATGTGTTCTATTCCACCTTTAAGTTCTTAATTGGTTTTTTCTTGGCTCCCATTTGGTATTTCATTCTATGGTTAGCGATTTTAGAAAGTAGTTGGGGATCATGGGCTTTGACCTTTTTCATCATGGGAATCATTGGCCTTTTTTGGAACAAAAACCCTCAAGAATAGGAGGTTTCTACCAAATATTATTTGGACAGAATTCTTAACTTTGAGGAAAAGAATAATAACCCAAAATATATAACTCATGAGTGAAGATTTCCTACCAATAAACGGTACAGACTACATTGAACTTTATGTAGGTAATGCCAAGCAATCTGCACTGTTTTATCAATATGCCTTCGGATTTGAATTGATAGCGTATGCAGGCCCTGAAACAGGTGTTCGGGATCGTGCTTCTTATGTTTTGAAGCAAGGTAAAATCAGATTAGTCCTTACCTCTCCCCTTCAATCCAACCATCCTATTTCTGAGCATATTCAGAAACATGGTGATGGTGTAAAAGTCTTGGCGCTTTGGGTGGATGATGCTGCCAAGTCATGGTACGAAACCACATCAAGAGGTGCTGAATCAGCAGGTGAACCTACCGTCATCTCTGATGAAAACGGAGAGGTAAAAGTTGCCTCAATCAAGACATATGGAGATACAATTCACACATTCGTTGAACGCAAAAACTACAATGGAGTATTTCTTCCAGGCTATATTCCACGCTCAAGTACTTACCAATCTACTTCCATAGGTCTTAAATATATTGACCACTGCGTAGGAAATGTAGAGTTGGGAGAAATGAACAAATGGGTAGAATTCTATGAAAATGTCATGGGATTCAAATTATTGATCACTTTTGATGATCAGGATATTTCCACAGAATATTCGGCTTTGATGTCCAAGGTAGTTTCCAATGGAAATGGCTATATCAAATTTCCAATAAACGAACCTGCTGAAGGAAAGAAGAAGTCGCAAATCGAAGAGTATTTGGATTTCTATAACGGTGCTGGAGTTCAACACATGGCGATTGCGACGGATGATATTATTCATACTGTCAGTGAACTTCGCAAACGAGGAGTTGAATTCTTGGAAGTACCCGGAACTTACTACGACGACTTATTTGAGCGAGTAGGTGAAATAGATGAGGATATTCAGCCTTTGAAAGATTTAAATATTCTGGTGGATAGGGATGATGAAGGATACTTACTTCAAATTTTCACCAAACCGCTTCAAGACAGACCAACCTTATTCATCGAAATTATTCAGCGGAAAGGAGCTACTTCTTTTGGAAAGGGTAATTTTAAGGCTTTGTTTGAGGCAATTGAACGAGAACAAGCCCTAAGAGGAAATCTTTAAAATAAATTGTAACGATACATTAAAAGCTGTCCAATTGGGCAGCTTTTTTATTTTTCATAAATAAAGTTTCGCTAGCTTTCTAAAAAGAAAAAGCCATGAAGAAGTTTGTTTCACAGATTTTTACCGGAGGAATATTTTTCATAATCCCATTTGTCATAGTTATCATAGTATTTGAAAAGCTTATTCAAATACTCAAACCCATCAGCGCGAAATTAGGAGCCCTATTATCCATAGAGCATTATCTATTAGATGTCCCTTACTTCTTTTCCATTTTGCTCATTATTCTTATCTGTTTCATAGCAGGGTTAATCGCAAAACTCGGAGTGGGCAAAAGAATGGTGAACTGGATAGAATCAAATATCTTAACCTTATTTCCAGGTTATCAATTGATCAAAAACACCTATGAGACCAAACTAGGTTTGGATCAAAGTGAAAATTTTCCAGTCGTACTTGCACCAATTGACGGATGGATGTTTGCTTTCTTGGTTGAAGAATTAGATGAGAAACATTCACTAGTTTTTGTTCCATCTTCACCTGACAGTTGGAGTGGAAATATGGTGATTTTTGAAAAATCAAAACTTAAAAAAACAAGTCTCCAAAAGGCTGATTTGATCAAAATGAATCGCAGACTTGGAATAGATTCAATGGGGGTTTTGGAAGGAAAGATTGATTTAAGCTGATAAAAAATGATTTCAGTTAAAATCAAACCACAAAACCAATGTGGCTTTTTCGAGAGAATCATCACCATTCAAAGACTGAGAATTAGGTGTTTCCTCAATGGGTTTAGTGGATTGATCAACGGATTTTTTTTCAAACTTCATCGAATCTGAATCTTCCAATAAAAGATCAACTGGTTTCGACTCGGGAGTTACTTTTAGCTGAACGGTTTCAAACTCCAAAACCACGTAATCAATATCATTGCTAAGAATTGGTAATTCTTCCACCTCTTCAGATTGAGGATAAGCTATAGTTTTTTCGCTTTGTTTCTCGCCAGTCCAACGTAAGCCCGTCAATTGAGATTTAGAAAATTGAAAGGAAATTGAAGAAGGGTCACTATTCTCAGTTACCAATGATTCCATCTTCAACCTTCCCGAAGCATGAATGGTCCACACTTGATGCTTTTCATCATTGGATGTGAAAATCTGAACATCTCCATTCTTCAACCTTTTCCATCTCGAACTCCCTTGATCAGAAAGTTTTTCTTGAGAAAAATAGATCACATTCATCCCAATTTTCACTTTTTCCAAAATCCCACTGGACTTTGAAAAAACGTAAAGATGCTCCCCTGCACGAACCTGAAAATCGATTGTCGACTCCCTGATGACTACTGATGATACATTTTCCTCAATTGATTTAGAGAAATCATTTTCTAAAAACCCATTTTTGAAAGGAATAAAAAAAATGACTAATGGACTAAGCAGTCGAAATAAAGAAGCTAGCATAAACTCAAGGTGATTGAACTCAAATTTACTCAATAATCCTGAAGGAAGGAAAATATGTCATCAGAATGAGCCTAGATGATTTTTTTCAGGCTTTCATCACCCAATTTAGGCTAGCATTTTTTCACTTTTTCCATAAATTAGATATCTAAATAATTTTTGAACCAATGAGCGAAATAGACCCTAAAATTATGGTGCGAGCACAAGCCTGGCTCGAAGGTAATGTAGATGAAAATACTAAAAAGGCTATCCAAAAATTAATTGATGAAAATCCAACTGAACTGGTTGATTCATTTTATCAGGATTTGGAATTTGGCACTGGAGGTCTAAGAGGCCTGATGGGTGTTGGAACCAACCGCATGAATGTCTACACAGTTGGAATGGCTACTCAAGGCTTGGCGAATTACCTACATCAGTGCTTTCCAAATCAGGAAATAGCTATAGCTATAACTCATGATAGCCGTAACAACAACACATTGTTTGCCAAAACAACTGCAGATGTGTTCACAGCAAATGGAATTAAGGTTTACTACTTCCGTGAAATGCGACCTACTCCTATGCTTTCTTTTGCTGTTAGACACTTTGGATGCAAAAGTGGCGTCATGATTACTGCTTCCCATAATCCTAAAGAGTACAATGGTTATAAAGCTTATTGGGAAGATGGAGCCCAAGTCGTAGCTCCTCATGATAAAAACATTATAGCAGAAGTAAAGAAAATCACCTCTTTCGATCTGGTAAATTGGAATAAAAATGATGACTTGATTGAATATATTGAAGAGGACTTTGATCAAATTTACCTAGATCTGGTAAAAGGTCTAAGCTTAGAACCTGCGGCAATTCAGGCCCAAAAGGATATGTCCATTGTTTTTTCTCCCATTCATGGAGCTTCAGGAAAAATGGTGCCTGCTGCGTTAAGAAGCTTCGGCTTTGAAAATATTCATGTAGTCAAGGAGCAAGCCGAACCAGATGGAAATTTCCCAACTGTTATTTATCCAAATCCAGAAGAAGCAGAAGCTCTATCCATGTCTATTGATTTGGGCAAAAAAGTCAATGCGGATTTGATTTTGGCTTGTGACCCAGATGGAGATCGCTATGCAGCAGTAGTACCTAATGAATCTGGTGAATTTGAATTATTGAACGGGAATCAAACAGGCACGCTTCTATCCTTTTATCTATTGAGCAAATGGAAAGAAGCCGGAAAACTGGACGGCCATCAGTTCATGGTGAACACCATCGTTACCACAGAACTCATTAATCGCATTGCTGAAGGTTTTGGAGTACAATGCTTTAATGTTTTGACCGGCTTCAAAAACATTGCGGCTATTATTCGAGACCTCGAAGGTAAAGAAAAATTCATTGGAGGTGGCGAAGAGTCATATGGCTATTTAGTTGGAGATTTTGTTCGTGATAAAGATGGAGTAAGTGCTTGTGCTATGGTAGCAGAAGCTATTGCCTATTACAAAACCCAAGGGAAATCTGTCTTTGATGTATTGGCTGAAATCTACCATCAATTTGGCTTCTACAAAGAATCGTTGATTTCTGTCACCAAGAAAGGAAAAGATGGAGCCGAGCAAATTCAGGCATTAATGATGGATTTTAGACAAAATCCTCCAAAATCTATGAATGGAATTCCGGTGGCAAAAATCGTAGATGTCAAAGAGGGCACCATCTTAGATGTGAAATCAGGAGAAAAAGAACTCTTAGGGCTGGAGCATTCCAATGTGATGCAATTTTACCTAGAAGATGGAAGTAAAATTTCAGCAAGACCATCTGGGACCGAACCAAAGATCAAATATTATTTCTCCGTTAATGCACCATTAGAAAATATAAGTGATTATCGAAAAGTGGAAGGAGAATTAGTTCAGCGATTAGAAGATCTAAAACGCTATTTCTCTTAATTAGCATAATTCTAAAAGAAGAAAAGGCAGCATTTAGAAGTGCTGCCTTTTTTATTTCAATGAAAATCGAATTATCCCTCTTTACCTAGGTGAATCAATGCCTCTCCTACATTTATCACAGGTAGATTATTAATCCCGATTACATAGCCATTGGAAGGAGCTTTCACTGGAACTTTCACCTGACCATAGGGATCGGAAATCCGAGCTAAAACCTGACCCTTTTTAACATAATCTCCTAACTGAATTGAGGAGTTAAATATTCCTGAAGCCCTTGCTCGTATCCAACTGGACTCCTTCAAAATTATACTTTCTCTTTTTTCAGAAGCATATTCAATCATCCCAAAATGATGCAAGACTCGCTTGATTCCAGCTACACCCTCTTCAATCGCTTGATCATCTAGACGCATAGATTCTCCACCTTCAAAAACCAAAACATGTTTTCCAGCGCTTTGTGCAGCTTTACGGAAAGATTTGTCGATGACTTTTGAATTGACGATGTAATAAGTACCAAAAACCTCAGCCAGTTCTTTGGATTTTTTATCCTTGAAATCTACTCGAATTTGAGGTTGATTACTAAGCATCCTACCACCTGTGTGGAAATCAAACCCATAGTCGATTAGAGGAATGATCTGTTCATTAAGTATGTGTGCAATTTGACCAGCAAGAGACCCCTTTTTACTTCCGGGAAAACTTCGATTGAGGTCCCGACCATCAGGAAATGTCCTGCTATTGGACAAAAACCCATAAATATTCACTAAAGGAATGATAATGATGGTACCCTTTTGAAGCTCCAAGCCTGAATCTATCTCTTCCAAAATCCTTCGAGCTGTAACGATCCCGTTTATTTCGTCTCCATGAACTCCCCCACAAACCAAAATTACTGGCCCATCTTCTTTTGACGAACGAATGAAAATAGGAAGATCAATGAGGGTGTGACTTGGAAGCTTTGCTATCGGTAATTCAATATTTACTTTTTGACCAGGTCTGATTTTGGTACCATTAATGTTTATTTCCCTCATAGCTCGAAAAGCCTAAAATTTCAATTTCTTGCAAAACTTATTTCCTTTGCACTGCACAAAGTAGCCTATGAATATACAAGAAAACATTTCTTTAAAGTCTTACAATACCTTCGGCATTGACAAGAAAGCTAGATTTTTTACTGCTGTTGAATCCATAGAGGATTTACGTGAGGCTTTGGTATTTGCCAATCGAGAAAATATCCCAGTTATCATATTAGGCGGAGGTAGCAACATCCTCCTTACAAAAGACCAAGATGCTTTAATCATAAAAGTCGATTTAAAAGGAATTCAGGTATTGGAAGAAAATGAGGAATCCGTTTTGGTCGAAGTAGGTGCAGGTGAAGTTTGGCATGAATGGGTCCAATATGCCATCAATAAAAACTGGGGCGGATTAGAAAACCTATCGCTTATTCCTGGGACTGTAGGTGCATCCCCAATGCAAAATATCGGTGCTTATGGTGTGGAAATCCGTGATGTTTTCAAAAGCCTGAAAGCCTTGAATAGAAAGACGCTATTATTGGAAAGCTTTTCAGCAGAACAATGCGAGTTTGGATATAGGGAAAGCGTATTTAAACATAAACTGAAAGATCAATATGTTATCTGTTCGGTTACTTTCCGACTTTCAAAAAAGCCCAATTTTCATACGGAATATGGAGCCATTAAGGAAACTTTAAAGGAAATGAATGTTCCGGAAATTAATATTCAAGCAATTTCCCAAGCCGTTGTAAAAATCAGACAATCCAAACTTCCTGATCCAAAAGTAATCGGAAATGCAGGTTCTTTTTTCAAAAATCCCACTGTGGATTTGGAGGTTTATGAAAAAATAAAAGAGTCCTATCCTACCGTACCAGGTTATCCTCAAGAGAATGGAATAAAAGTTCCAGCAGGTTGGTTAATTGAGCAAGCCGGGTGGAAAGGATTCAAAAAAGGCCAAATTGGAGTGCATGACAAACAAGCACTTGTTCTGGTAAACTTTGGAGAGGGTGATGGGCAAGAAATCGCACAATTGGCTTCTGAAATCCAAAATTCTGTCAAAGAAAAGTTTGGAATTCAACTTAAACCGGAGGTGAATTTCCTTTAAATCAAAGGATCATGTACATCTACTTCTTTTGAGTAGCGATCAACAGTGACTCCAAATTTCCTTAGGAAATCAACCCCTTCATCACTTCCAATCCCTTTATATTCCGCATAGGAAAAAAGGTAAACGACCTTTGAGATTCCCATAGAAAAAATAATTCGGGCGCATGCCAAGCAAGGTGCCAAGGTTACATATAGGGTTGAACCCTCAACCGAAGTATTATTTTTAACTGCATAAAGAATGGCATTTTGCTCGGCATGAAGAGCTAGGGAGCAACTTCCCTTGCTATCTCTTGCACAGCCTTTTTCAGGAAACTCCACATCACAATTATGCGTACCTGCCGGTGGACCGTTATAACCAATCGAAATAATTCGAGTGTCCTTTGTCAATACAGCACCTACATGCTTTTTGATGCAATGAGACCGTTTGGCTAGGTTTACAGCCAATTCCATAAAAATATCATCAAAATCTGGTCGATTCATGTCGCGAATTTTGTTCAAAAATAGTATTTGACTTGAAGCATAAGAAAAAGAAAGCTGAAACCTTTAAAAAAATGTTTTAAAAGGTAAGGCTTTAAGTAAAAAGGTAAAAAAAAATTATTTTGAGGTATGAATTGGAGACTTTCATTTATTTGGGCTATTGCTATACTTTCTTTGGGCTTACAAGCATGTAGTAGTATTGAGGTTTTTAAAGAAAATTCTGAAATCCCTCTACGTAAAAATTATAAAAGCTTCGTGATTGTAAACCAAGAAGTAAACATGAGAGGTTTTTCCACTCAATTTTTAGATGCAAAAGTGCAAGATCGAATCCAGGAAGTTTTAGAATCGGAAGGTCTGGTATACGATAGAGTTAAGCCAGAACTCGTCATCCGCTACACCTCAAATGAAGATCCAAGACAACGAGAAGTAAATACCTTCAACAACCCCTATCCATTTTGGGGCTATCGAGTTTGGGATCCTTGGATGTATAATCCATACATGTATGATAATCGGCCACGTACCGACAATTATGAATTGGTACAGGTGATTATTGATTTCATTGATTCCGGAGAAGATAAGTTCTTGATGACACTCACGGGAGTTACTGAAGTTAGCAGTGCAAAGACTAAGGAAAAAAAGGTAATAAAGGCTACCGATAAAATTCTAGAAAGGTTTCTTCAGGAATCCCAATACAATCAAAATTAATTTCCTAGAGGTCAACTGTTTTTTTGACCCAATAACTATTTGTGTTTATAGGAAAAAGCTAAAAATTTCAAATTGAAAACATTTTTTGGTTTTCAACTTACCACCCGTCTACACGACTGAAAGAGCTTTAAAATTTACCTATTTTACCTATCTGTTACTTATTACTGTTCAAATCAAAAAGAAAAACCGTTTTAGAAGACCGGGAAAAGTATAAAATAGATGAATATTCACTAATTATTAAAAACTTATTTGGCAAATTATTTGTAGAGACAGGAAAGAGTTGTACTTTTGTATAACAATTATTGTATTTCAGTCTAAGATATTTGCATTTAATGTTGACAATCGTTCTCATAGATGATGACCCTATCAGCACCTTCGTGACTGAGAAGCTCATTTCAAAAAATGTGAAGGAGCCGTGCAAATTTTTTAAATATCAAAGTGCAAAAAAAGCATTGAATGAAATCTACGATATAAAGCCAAATTATCTCTTTTTAGACTTAAATATGCCAGAAATGACCGGATGGGATTTCTTGGATAATTTTGATACCGCAAAAAATGAGGCTGAAATATACATTCTCAGTAGCTCAGTTGATGAAAGAGATATTAATAAGGCAAGCAAATACCAGGTAGTAAAGGATTACCTTTCAAAGCCACTTATTAAAAAATACATTCAAAGCATCTTTCAACGGCCCAACTAGGGTCATTTTTATTTCAACCATTCTCTCTTTTTTCAGTTATTTGAGAAAAGAGAAAATCATGAAACCAATACATCCTGAATTGATAGCTGCAATTGAACGGACAGCTAAGAAATTGAAAGAAGGAGCCGCCTATCAATGGGGACATATGGGAGCATGCAACTGTGGGAACTTAGCCCAGGAATTGACTCCTTTTTCAAAAGCAGAAATTCATCGTTATGCAATGGAGCGTTCCGGGGATTGGAATGATCAAATTTTAGAGTTTTGTCCAAGTAGTGGGTACCCTCTGGATTTGGTTATCGAGCGAATGCTAGATTTTGGAGTCACCCTGGAGGATTTAAGACATTTGGAACGGCTTTCCTCGCCTGAAGTATTAGCTGTTATGCCTTTAAAACGAAGAAACTCCCTTTCTCACAACAAGAAAGATGATGTCATTTATTACCTCGAAACATGGGCAAAGATGCTTCGCGAGAAGTGGGAAAATCAGCAATCTGAAGTAAAAATTGATACATTGAAAAAAAATTCAATTTCGGTGCATTGAGCGAATTGAAATTTTAATTTAATTCGCACCATATCAACCTTTACCAAAAGAGCTATGGAAGATTTCGAAGATGATTTTGATGAAATGGACGATTTCGAAACAGAAGACGATTTCGACTCCGATTTCGAAGATGAGTACGATCTAGAAGAGGACTCCGAATTTATCGATGACAACATTCTAGATTTCGATGAGGATGAAGATCTTGAAGATGATTTTGAGGATGACTTTTAAATAAAGCTCGTATTAAATCAAAAGTTGTGAAAATCAACCTTTGGTTTTATCTTCGGGCGTTGAAAAATATTTAAATTCATACACATGATCTTGCTTGATATCTTCAGTTCCCCAATTGCGTCTGGCGCACAACTATTCTTATTGATTGTAGTCATTTTGATTGGTTTAGGTGCCGGTCTTTCAGCGATGGATGCGAGAAAAACATTCTCCAAAGGAAAAAAGAATCATTAATTAATATAAAGGAGGCTCGCCTCCTTTTTTTATGCCCTATGAAAAAGGATCAAAATTTTAAAAACCACGCAAGATATTTTCCATATCACCATTTTTTTCTCTTTCCACTTACACTAACATATTTTATCTGGACTATTATTGATCTGGATTTTGCTACCGCATCAGCAACTTCAGAAAGTATTAAATCCCTAATCCTTGCTTTGATTGTAATTAATCTACCTTTTCTCGCTAGGATTTATGCCCTCAAAAATCAAAATCGCATAATCTATGCTGAGATGCGAGCACGGTATGCTGAATTAACGGGAAAGCCATTTAAAGAACTTGAATCAAGACTGTCAGGAAGTCAAATCATTGCGCTTAGATTTGCATCTGATGAGGAGTTGCTTGTTTTGATCGATGAAAGCATCAAGAATAATTTGAATGGGAAGGAGATCAAAATGAAAATTAAAAACTGGAAAGGTGATTACCGGCGAGTTTAAATCCGAAGCTTTGTCGCTATCGTTTTTCTAAATTGATCTTTAGCTGTGTTTTTAAAATCGGGTTTGGAGAAATCCAAATCAGGAAGTTGGATAACTTTCTGAAATGCATAATTATTTGCTTCATTCCCTGAAGTGATAATTTCAATAGGCTTAGAATATTTATTAGCTAATTGAAGTAGTTCATAGCACCCTTTCCCTCCTAAAGATTGTCCATCAAACCTTCCCTCTCCTGTCAAAATCAATTCGGTATCAGCTATGGTTTTTTCCATTTTTACCTGATCAAAGAAAAAGGAAGCACCGAAATTTATCTGAATAGGAAAAAAGGCATTTACCCCCACGGCAATTCCTCCTGCAGCCCCAAAACCAGGCAGGTCCTTAAACTCCATTCTAGCTTTTGAGTAGAGTAAATCAACTGCCTTTTTAGCATCCTTTTCAAACCCTTTAGCTATATCCTCGCCCAATCCCTTTTGAGGTCCAAAGACTGCAATAGCGCCATTCTCACCGAAAAATGGATTATTCACATCACACAAAAATTGAAAGCTCAAATCAGGAATTTTTGGGGAGCGTTGGATATGGACTACCTTACTCAAAAGATGATCGGAAAAAGGCAAAATAGCTCTACCCAATTGATCCAAAAATTCAAAGCCAACGGCTTGAAGAACCCCTATTCCTAAATCAACACTAGCACTTCCTCCCAATCCTAGTACAACATTCTCTACACCATATTTTATGGAATCCTTAATAAGCATTCCTGTTCCAAATGTAGAAGCCACCCTAGGATTCAATTCATTTACTCCCAAATGAGTTATTCCACTGGCTGATGAAACATCCAAATAGATGGTCTTTTTGGCTTTATCCAGGCCATAATAAGTATAAATTGGTCTTCCAATAGCATCCAAAGACCAAGCACCGACTTTTTCTAGATCTAAATATTCTGTTAAGAGTTCGCATGTACCATCACCACCATCTCCAATTGGAATAGAAGTAATAGATGCAGCTGGATATTTTTTTTCAATAAATTCTGAAAGAATTCTAGCTGCTTCAGATGCACTCAGAGTTCCTTTGAAAGCATTGGGAGCAATTAGTACTTTCATCTCTGTTTAGACTCCATTCTAAAGAAATAATCTTTATAAGCAGCCTTAACTCTTGGAGCTAAATAAATAGTGGAAATCATGGTAGGTATAGCCATGACAGCATACATACCATCCACCAAACTAACTACCACTTCCAAGGAAGCAACAGCTCCAGCAACAATGGTGATCAGGTAGAAGTAATTATAAAAATCCGCTCTTTTAGCTCCAAATAGGTAATTGAAGCACTTATGGCCATAGTAAGAATAGGTAAACATGGTAGACAGAGCGAAAATCAATACCGCGGCCATTAACAGATACTTTCCTATTCCTGGTAAGGCAGACTCAAAAGCATTCAAGGTCAAGCGAACACCATCAGCTTCGGTAGATTGCCAAACACCCGTAACCATGATTACTAAAGCAGTGAGTGTACAAACTACAATAGTATCGATAAAAGGACCCAGCATCGCAATCAAACCTTCACGAATAGGTTCTCGGTTTTTAGAAGCTCCATGAACCATTGGGGCAGTACCAATTCCCGCTTCATTTGAAAATGCAGCTCTACGAGCACCCGTAATAATCACGGCACCCACAACTCCTCCAGCTGCTGCTTTTCCAGTAAATGCATCAGAGATAATCATCCAAAGCATTTCGGGAACTACTGTGAAATTTTTACCCACAATTATCAAAACAGTAATGAAGTACAAGGCAACCATAAATGGCACTAATTTGGAAGCTACCGCTGCAATCCGCTTAATCCCACCTAAAATCACAAATGCTACCAAGACCATCATCGAAACACCAATGATCCATCTTACAGATTCTGTAGATTCAATACCCACAGGTTCTAGCATTACTGCTCTAAATACGGCCGATAATTGATTTGCCTGAAAAATCGCTAAAAGACCTAAAACACCGGCAACTGAGAAAATGATGGATAAAAACTTAAATCGTTTTCCCATTCCTTCCTCTATTACATACATAGGACCACCTTGAACAACTCCAGCCGAATCTGTTCCTCGATACATAATTGCTAAGCTACAGCTGTAATATTTGGTGGCCATGCCAACGAAAGCAGACATCCACATCCAAAAAATTGCTCCCGGCCCGCCCATATTGATAGCAATAGCAACACCACTAATATTCCCCAGACCAACGGTAGCGGCAATAGCTGCTGAAAGTGCCTGGAAAGAAGTGATTTGACCTGGTGCCAAGTCATCATCATATTTTCCACGAAGAAGACTTATTGCATGGCCAATTTTTCGAAAAGGGACAAAACCCGAATGAAAAAGTAAAATCAATCCCCCTCCCATCAACAAAACAAGCATTGGTGTGCCCCAAATCCAATTCGCAAAAGTTACGATAATATCACCCATAAATAATCTGGTATTTCTTGTGGTTTAAGTTCTAAAATAAGCTGCCATAATAGCCCCAATTTATTCAAAAACCAATTTTAAACAGATTGGAAATGAAAAACCCGGACTTAAAATCCGGGTCTCATTAAGGTTTTTTTTACCAATTTACCTTCGAGGTCCGGTAAAAGTCTATCCCTTGATTTTCCCAGCTTTTTCCTAACTCCTTGATTCGAGCTTGGAAACTAACCCAATCTCTGGTACTGGCGGGTGACCAAGCAACTTCAGCTAATGCAGCAAGTCTAGGGAAAACAAGATATTCAATATCAGCTCTGTTCTCAACAGTCTCAGTCCAAAGCGGCGCTTCAACTCCAAAAATATCACTCTTAGAAATTCCAGAAGCGTAACTTGCCGGATCCCATAGATAAGCAGAATCCAACTCGATATAAGCTGCCCAATGGAGGCCGATTCTACTTGTAGAATCATATTGCATATCCAAATAGGCTTTTTTAGCGGGTGACATCAAGATTTTATTTCCCTGACCTACAGCCAAACCTGCATTCTCTTCATCAGCCCAGAATTGGGCTATATTTCCTGAAAGTAACTTTGCTGTAGCAATCTCATCCCAGCCAATACTGGTTTTTCCATATTTCTGAACGATTTCCTGCACCTTCTCCACAAACACCACATAATCGTCTTTTCTTGTCACATGAGACTCATCACCGCCAATATGGATATAAGGACCAGGAGTAATTTCGGACAATTCACGAACCACATCATCTATGAACTGGTAGGTCAAATCTAAATCAGTGTCAAAGGTGCTAAACCCTACTTCAGTTCCAGTGTACAATTCAGCTGGCTCCCGAATGATCATCTTGGATGAAAAATCTATTTCCGAACCATGAACAGGCTTATTTACTGTACTTAAATCTCCATCTGGCAAATTGATTCCAGGATTTAACTCTCCATAAGAGGCCAAAGCTGCATTAGTATGCCCCGGCATGTCGATCTCTGGTACGATAGTAATGAAACGCTCTGCAGCATATCTAACTATTTCCTGGTAATCCTCCTGTGTAAAGAATCCACTTTCTCCACCTCCCACTTCAGTGCTACCACCGATTTCAGTCAATCTTGGCCAAGATTTTATTTCAATTCTCCATCCCTGATCGTCGGTCAAATGCAAATGGAAATGATTTAGCTTCAAATGAGCCATTTGATCAATAAAATGCTTGACATCTTCCATACCTATAAAATGTCTAGCTACATCCAACATAGCTCCACGATAGCCATATTCAGGTGAATCAGTAATAGAACCTGTTGGCGCTAACCAAGCCACGGACTTCCTTTCATTGGAAAGAATCTCTGCTGGAAATACCTGCAAGAGAGTTTGAACTCCATAGAAAATCCCAGCTGGAGAATTTGCCGTGATTTTGACTTGTTCCTTTTCAATTTCAAGTTGGTAGGATTCATCGGAAGGATTATTTCCTGTCAATTCAAAAACAAGATTTCCAGTTTCAGCGACTTGAATATCAAATCCTGTTGATTGGCTTACCTGATCGGCAAAATAGGTGGCAATAGGTGAAAGACTTGCTTGATCTCCTACCAATTGGATAGCAGAAGAACTCATTAATTCAAAAGTACCATTTGAAGAAGAGACTTGGCTGGGAATAGGAATAATTCCTCGATCTTCTAAAGCTGGACCCGATGGCTGACAACTGTAGATGAAAGAGGAAAAGATTAGGGCGATAATTACATTAAACTTTTTCATAGACAAATAAATAAGGGGACATAAACTTACTCTATTTTTTTTCAAATGTTGCCCCCATTTAAATATTTCTTTAAAAATGCAGTCTAATAAAATGACATGAATAAAATCAGAGAAATTAGGCTCCGTCCATCATTTCATTTGGTATTTAATCCTAAAATCAAAAGATTTATCTTATCAATTTTAATAGTTTAGAATACTTCAAAAACTGAGATAATTCTGATATGAAAGGAAATTCAAACAAGCCGGAAAATTCAAGAAGGAGCTTTATCAAAGGAACCGCTTTGGCAATGACTGGATTCTACATTGTTCCTCGTCATGTTTTAGGCGGACCGGGCTATGTAGCGCCCAGCGATAAGCTTCGAGTAGCAGGAATTGGTGTCGGAGGAATGGGATACAATGATGTAAGTGGAGTCTTTCGAAGTGGGAAAGCAGATATTGTAGCTCTTTGTGATGTGGACGACACAAGAGCAAAAAGAAGCCGAGACGAGCATCCAAAAGCGGCCTATTATAAGGATTTCCGAGTCATGCTAGAGAAGGAACAGAATAATATAGATGCAGTCACTGTGTCCACGCCTGACCATATGCATGCAGTGCAAGCTATGATGGCGATGAAAATGGGAAAGCATGTCTATGTTCAAAAACCCCTCTCCCATGACATATATGAAGCTAGAATGCTCACTGAAGCTGCTGAAAAATACAAGGTCGTTACCCAAATGGGAAATCAAGGTTCATCTGGTGATGGAGTCCGAAAAATGGTGGAATGGTATAATGCCGGACTTATCGGTGAGGCTACTAAAGTTTATTCCTGGACCAACCGACCTGTTTGGCCACAAGGTATTCCCTGGCCTACAGAGGCACAAACGCCACCAGCAGATTTAGATTGGGACCTTTGGCTTGGTACTGCACCCTATCGAGATTATGTCGGCAACCTTGTTCCATTCAATTGGAGAGGATGGTGGGATTATGGAACAGGAGCATTGGGTGATATGGCCTGTCATATCATGGAGCCTCCTTTCCGAGTTTTGGGTCTTGGTTATCCGAAATCCGCAGAATGCTCAGTCGGTTCTGTATATGTTGGGGAATTTCAAAGAGGATACTTCCCGGATAGTTGTCCTCCATCCTCACATATTACCTTGAGGTTTGATATGCCAGGTGGTAGGGAGCTAGAATTCCATTGGATGGATGGAGGAATACAACCTACTAGACCTGAGGAACTTGAACCAAATGAAGTAATGGGAGATGGTGGGAATGGGGTAATTATCGAAGGAACCGCTGGTAAAATGATGTGTTCAACCTATGGAATTGACCCAAAACTTCTACCAACATCCAAAACCCAATACATTCAAGTCCCAGAGACAGAATATCGAGTTCCGGGTGGAGATAGAGGTCATTATAATAATTGGGTGGAAGCTTGTATAGCAGGTCATGGTTCTGAAGAGTATAAGCGTCTGAGCTCTCCATTTAGTGTGGCAGGTCCTTTGACAGAATCTGTCTTGATGGGAAATCTAGCTATCAGAAGCTATGATTATCGAGTACCAAGACCTGGTGGAAATGCAAACCAATTTGACTATCCTGGAAGAGGAATAAAACTGGTTTGGGATGGGCCGAATATGAAAATCACCAACTTCGAACCGGCTAATCAATTTGTAAAAAGGACTTATCGAGAAGGATTTAGCCTTTAAGCAAAAAGCCCGATTAAATCGGGCTTTTTTTAGTTTTCTACAGTAATCTCTACTCGTCTATTTTTACTTCTTCCAGCTTCTGTGGCATTAGAGGCGATTGGTCTTGTACCTCCCCAACCTGAAATACGAAGACGTTCAAAAGCCACACCTTTTTCGAACAAATAATCCCTAACGGATGTAGCTCTATCCAATGAAAGAGCCTTATTTAATCCAGGATCTCCAGCATTATCAGTATGGCCGCTAATCCGAATGATTACCTCCGGATTCTCATTTAAAAATTTGGCAATTTGATCAAGGAACTCCATCGTAGCGCTCCCTTCTAATTCAGAAGTACCCCGCTTAAAACCAACTTGATCCAGGAGAAGACTATTTCCAGCTTCAGCTCTTGTCATCAAAATCACATTGGGTTCATTTGTTCTCAGGGAAGAAATTGAAACTGTGACAGGAAAGAATTGAGGAGCTTCAAATCTCAGGAAATTAGCATTTGATTGGATATCCGATAGCTTGATTGTTCTAGAATCTAAAGTTTGACTAGATACGCCCTCTCCAAAATAAACCGTAAAATCTTCAACACGCGTCCTGTTTTTTTGATCTATCACCAGCCATCGCAAAGGTTCTTCTTCAATTGCTACCTCCTTTTCTTCTAATCGCACTTCAGGAATTCCTACAGCATTTGAAGGAAAAATTGGTTTAAGCTCCGATACTTTTGTCGTAGACTCATTTTGTTCAGTTTGGGCAATTGCAACCGTAGAAGGAGCTTCAAATTCAGCAGGAATTTCCAAATCAACAGGCTCTTTAAACGTTACTAAATCTGCAAATCCATCACTGTTTTGGGTAGTGGTCCAAACAACTTCCTGGTCTGAAATGAAAGTAACCGAACTTTCAGACCCTGCACTATTCAGTTGAACCCACTTTTCTGGAGCACTCCACTGATCAAAATCATCAGAAAGCTTTTTGGCAATGAAAATATCTTTTCCTTCCGCTCCTACTTGCATATTGGATGAAAAATAAAGGAGGTTTGAATCAGGGTCAAAAAAGGGGCTGATTTCCTGTCCAGGAGTATTAATCACATTGCCAAGGTGTTTTGGTATTGACCATTGAACAGGAGCAATTTTTTCACTTACATAAATATCCTCATTGCCTCTGCTATCCTCCCTTTTACCGGATAAAAAAATCAACTTACCGCCTTTAGCAACCCTTCCAGATATTTTTCCTTCAAGATCAGAAAGCCCTTCCATTGAAATCGGACGAAGGAAATTCCAATCACTTCCAAATTTCGAATATTGAAATATTCCATTTCGCTCAGACCCTTGATGGTAAACCAACAAAGTCAAAAGGTCCTCTAATCCCAAAGCAATATCATAACCCGAAGTACTTAAATCAGGTCTATGAGTAGCTTCTGACCAATTTCCATCCGCATCTTTTTTGGTCATCCAGATATCTCCTGGATCAGTGATTCCACCTAAATTTTGAAAATGGTTAGCCCTTGTAAACAAAAGCACCCCATCACCAATCCAAACAGGATTTTGGTCATCCTGAGGACTATTTGCTCCAGATAAATTTTGAATCTCTTGGGCTTTTACAATGGTTGAAATAAAAAAAGCAAGCAGAGAAACTCTGCCTGCCTGAATAATGTACGAATTAAGTTTTTTCATTTTACTGATCTAATACAATAGCAAACACCAGGGGTGCTACAATGGTGGCATCCGATTCGATAATGAATTTTGGAGTGTCCAAACCAAGTTTACCCCAAGTAATTTTCTCATTAGGAACCGCGCCAGAGTAAGATCCATACGATGTAGTGGAATCTGAGATTTGGCAGAAATAACCCCAAAGAGGCACATTATCCCGCTGCAAATCCTGATGTAGCATAGGTACCACACAAATTGGAAAATCTCCTGCAATACCACCTCCGATTTGGAAGAAACCGACTTTGCTGTCTTCGGTAGCATTTTTGGTGTACCATTCAGCCAGAAACATCATGTATTCAATTCCAGAACGAACAGTATGGACATTCTTTACATCCCCTGATATCACATGTCCTGCAAACATATTGCCAAGCGTAGAGTCTTCCCATCCTGGAACGATGATTGGAAGATTCTTTTTGGCTGCTTCTAAAAGCCAGGAGTTTTTAGGGTCGATTTGGAAGGAATCATCCAACTTTCCTGAAAGAAGGATTTTGTAGAAAAATTCATGAGGAAAGTAAGCCTCTCCTGCTTGATCGGCCTTAACCCATTCTTCCAAAATCACATCTTCAATTCTTCGCATAGCTTCCATTTCTGGAATACAGGTATCTGTTACCCGATTCATATGCCGATCCAACAAATCCTGCTCTTGCTCAGGAGATAAATCACGGTAATTTGGAATCCGCTCATAGTAGTCATGAGCAACCAAATTGAACACATCTTCTTCCAAGTTAGCACCGGTACAGGTAATGATTTGAACTTTATCTTGGCGAATCATTTCTGCCAAAGAAATTCCCAATTCAGCGGTGGACATCGCACCAGCTAAAGTGATCATCATCTTTCCGCCTTCATCCAAATGTTTTTTATACGCATCAGCCGCATCAATCAAAGCTGCTGCATTGAAGTGGCGGTAATGATGTTTCAAAAATTCCGTGATCTTCATGATATGTGTTTTTTAAAATTGAGGCACAAAAATACCTAAAATAAGGCATAAAAAAACCCGGACTAGCCGGGTTTATGATTTGTTGATTCAGATTATTGTTCAGTCGTCGTTGAAGAAGCGTATTCTTCATTTAGTCCAGTAACAACCTCTTCAGTTAAATCCAAAGCTCCTTTACCGTACCAAACTGCTCCACCTCGGGTATAACTTAGAATAAGATCCAAGCCTTGCTCTTCAGCATATTTTTTCAAATAAGCCTGAACTTTGTCATAAACCTCGCTGTAAAGGGAAGACTCATCAGTTGCTAATTCCTGCATCAAATTGTCCCGATACGTCATCAAATTTTGTTCTTTTTTCAAAAGCTCTTCTTGTTTTGCTCGCTGCTGATTTGGTGTCATATTTCCACCAGTTTGCTGGAAATTAGCAACCTCTTGCTCAAATCCACGGGCTCTACTCTGAAGGTCTCCTTCGAATTTCTTTCCTTTTTCAGTCAACTCCTCTGATTTCGCTTTGAAGTACTCATACTTACTGATTACACTATCTGTATAAACATAGGCTACTTTCAAATCTGAAAATGAAGCGTTTGCTTCAGGTTGTGATGCTGTTTCGGTAGTCTCAGTTGCTTTAGGCTGACATGCAATCGCTACCAATAAAATTCCAAAGGATACAAAGATGGGTAATACTTTTTTCACGATTAATTCTTTATAGTTGACAAGGGCGCAAATATAAAGAAAGAATTGATTTTCCAAGAGTCTGAAGCCCTTGCCTACTCTTAAATAATCCTAATCAGAAAAATAACTCCTGTGCTAATCGGTAAACCTGAGCATGAGCTTCGATAATATGTCGAATCTGAGGACTATAGCCTCCTCCCATGCAGCACATGATTGGGATCTTATTTTTTCGAGCTAAAGAAAGTACCAAATGGTCACGTTTTTGAACCCCAGCCAAACTCATTCCCAATCGACCTAATTTGTCGGTCTTCAAGACATCCACCCCGGACTGATAAATAATAAATTCAGGCTCCAACTTTTCGATCAATCTAGGAAGATGATTTTCCAATAATTTCAAATAAGCTTCATCCCCTATTCCATCTGGTAATTCAATGTCCAGATCAGACTTTTCTTTTCGATGGGGATAGTTCTTTTGTCCATGCATACTAAAAGTAAAAACCTCGGACCTTTCTTGAAAAATGGATGCTGTCCCATTTCCTTGATGCACATCCAGATCGACAACCAGTACTTTTTGAACTGAACCGGAGGATACTAAGAAATCTGCTGCCAAGGCTATATCATTCAATAAACAAAACCCCTCTCCACGATCAGCAAATGCATGATGGGTCCCACCGGCAATATTCATGGCTATCCCATTTAATAAAGCAAATTGTGCAGCTTGAACAGAACCACCCATTATTAGGATTTCTCTTTGGACCAAAGCTTCACTTAAAGGAAAACCGGTAGCACGCTCTTCTGATCTACTTAGGGTTAGGTTCTTTAATTTTTGCCAATAAACCGGATCATGAACTTTGATGATTTCCTTTTCCTCCAATGCATTTGGCTTGAAAAAATTCGAAGACGTGACAGTTCCTTCATAGACTAGCTGCTCCGGAAGCAATTCATACTTCTCCATTGGGAAGCGATGTCCTGGAGGCAAAGGATGAGCATATTCGGGTGACCAAGCAATTTTAAGCATAAAAAAAACGCTTGATTTTTAACAAGCGTTAGACTGAATTGTTCCAATCAATTTTTTAAACATCCTCTTCCTCAGATTGAAAGGAATACATGGTTTCATCCAATTGAAGTGTATCATCATTAAATTCCAAGATAAATTTCTGAATGACCGAATCGTCAATATGATCCACATTCAAAGCGACATCTACACCTATCCCATAATCATGATGGGTATCGATATCGACAAACTCTTGGACTTTAACAGATTCCTCCTCTTCGATCTCCATGATCATTTCGGTAATAAACCAGCCGATCTCTTCTTCTTCACTCGTCAATGGAATTAAATTTCCATTTTCGTCTTCTTCATAGCGGATCCCGTTAAAATCCGGGAATTTCTTAGCAGCCTCATGTTCTGCTAATTCATATACCTCACTTGCATGATGAAGTCTTAGTGTATAAAGCGCTGCATCATAGATGACTTCCTTACCTTCGTACATGCCAATAAAATAGAAATTGACATATTCATCAGAATTCTCTGCTTCCGGAACCAAGTAGTAAGGCTTACCTGAAGCTTCTAGAGAACTCCTAAGCTTGTCGATTTCTTTTGGATCAAATCCTGGGTTTTCCAACGAATTCATTATTGAGCGTTTTGTATTTGACTAGAAAGTTAACTTTCTCTAACTAATAACAAAGAAAATTGATAGCAAATCACTGATGAATAAAGATAAATTTGAAAACTTCGACCCTGAAACCTTTCAATCTCTTCTAAAATCCAAAGAAGATACCCGCCTAGACAGAAAATTAAAGATCACTTCACGTGAAAAAATTGCGAAAACCATCGCAGCCATGGCTAATACCGAAGGAGGACAATTATTGGTAGGAATTTCAGATCATGGAAAGCTGATTGGGATAGATCCTGAAGAGGAGATGTACATGATCCGAACAGCTAATGAAAAGTATTGCCATCCTCCAGCTAAGCTTAGTTTTCGGACAATTCAATATTTAGATTACGATACCAACCCAATAGAACCTCTAGAAAAATACTTCCTAATTGTGGGCATAGCTAAGTCTCCAGGAATTAACTGCTTTGATAAAAAAGGAAATTCGAAATACTATGTCAGAAAAAATGATCGGACAGTATCAGTTGTCCGCACTTAGGCTATTCCCGAATAGTGAATTGATAATACTCAATACTACTGCAAACAAAAGAGCCCACCAAAAATTGTCAACCACAAATCCTGGAATAAAGTAATCAGCAATCATGACAGTAAGTGCATTGATTACTAATAGAAATAAACCCAATGTGACGATCGTTAATGGAAAGGTTAGGATGATCATCAAAGGTTTGATGGTGATGTTGATCAGGATTAAAACAGCGGCCAACAAAAAGCCAGTGATCCAAGAATCAATGTGAATACCAGGTAACAAAAATTGGGCAATCAATACGGCGATTCCGCCTAGGATAATTTTCACCAAAAAAGAGGGTGTTTTACTTTCAGAGCTCATGATTTTTGTCAGTTTTCACTTCTAATTTATTCAATTCCAACAAATATTCACCACTGCTCAAATTCCTTCTCTGCATTTTACAAGATGATCGTCTATATTTGTCAAAAACCAATTTAATTTAAATACGAGTGATTATTATTATTTTCTTCCTATTACACTGGTACTTCTCTTTATTCTGCCAGAGTTTCTTCCTACACCGTTATGCCGCCCACCAAATGTTTGTCATGAATAAATATTGGGAGCGGTTTTTCTATCTTTTCACCTGGATATGGCAAGGTAGCTCATACCTTTCACCAAGGGCTTATGCAATTCTTCATAGAATGCACCATGCATACAGTGATACGCCTAAAGATCCTCATTCTCCACATCATACAGAGAACTTGTTCACTATGATGTGGAAGACAAAAAATATTTACAACGATTATTTCTCATTCAGATTAAAGCCAGAAGAGCGTTTTTCAAAAGACATCCCAGACTGGAAATCCTTCGACAAGTTTGCCGATAACATGGGAGTGCGAGTAGCATGGGGGCTTCTCTATGTATTAATCTATGTACTTTGTATTTCAGTATTTGAACTTCCAGGTACGCACTGGTGGATGTATTTCTTGCTTCCAATTCATTTCCTAATGGGACCTGTTCATGGAGCTATCGTGAATTGGAGTGGTCATAAGTATGGTTATGCAAATTTTGATAACAACGACAAATCCAAAAACAGTCTTCTATTGGACGTGTTGATGCTTGGAGAACTTTTCCAAAATAATCACCACAAGCTACCAAATCGTCCAAATTTCGCTGTGAAATGGTATGAATTTGATCCTACCTATCCTATTGTAAAACTCCTGCATGCATCGGGAATTATCCGATTGAGGACAGCATAAAAAAGAAAGGAGCCCAGCGCTCCTTTTTTTATTTCATTGATTTTTAACGAATTAGAAAATTCTTTAACTAAATAGTATTACTAATTCGATTATTTTTTTTGGAATTAAGAAACTAAAGCCATAATTTTCTGACAATTAAAAACTTAACACAAACACCTATGAAACCATTAACTAGAGCAGAAGAGGAAATCATGCAAATCCTCTGGGATATCGAAAGGGGATTTGTTAAAGATATCCTAGTCCCTATGCCGGAACCCAAACCAGCATATAACACTGTATCAACAATCGTTCGTATTCTGGAAAGAAAGGGCTTCGTAAGCCATAAGTCTTATGGAAAAAGCCATGAGTATTTTCCAATTGTATCAAAGGACGAGTATCGAACCTTCATCATCAAAAAAATGCTTGAAGGATACTTTGATAGTTCATTCGCTAAGTTGACAAAGTTCTTCAAGGAAGACGAAACACTTAACAACAAAAACTATCAATAATTAGTAAAACGTAATTTTGGGTTAAGCATTAAAAAAGGCTGGTAGAATAATCTACCAGCCTTTTTATTAAATACCGATGGAATTAATTTCCAACGTCCTTCAGTAGTTCTTCCACGGCCTTTTCCAATTGCTGATCAATTCCTTGGTCAATTTTACCTGGCATATTTTTCACCTCAAATTGAGGTCTTGTCTCATTATTCTCCAGCCATTCTCCTGCTTTATTTTTAGCAGAAACCGGAACAGCACCCCAACGAACTCCATTTGGCAAGCCTTCCCAGCCAGCAAAAGAACATGTTCCCGGAGTAGGCATACCAACAGTTTTACCAATATTCAAATCGGTGTATCCACAAGCAAAGCAATGACCATCTGAATAATTTGCTTCATTGAACATTGCCAAAGTTGGCTTAGTCCATCTTGCAGTTGGTTCATAGCCAAATTCCTTGGCAGTGGTTGCATAAGTCAAAAATCGCTCACCAGTAAAGAACATAGCCAAGTCGGCAACCAAGTCTCCCCCACCATTAAAACGTGTATCCACGATAACTCCATCTGTATCATGGTATTTACCCATCATTTCCTCATACACATTTCGATAAGGACCATCACTCATGCCAGGAATATGCACATATCCCAATTTCCCATTACTAAGCCTAGTTACTTCCTCCTGATTCTTCTTCACCCATCGCTTGTAGAGCAAGCTTCCCTCTTCACGCAGAGAAATTGGCTTAATAGTTATTTGCTGCACATTTTGTCCTTGAGCATCGCTCACTTCCAATAAGGTGAATTTATCTTCTTTCCTATTAAGAAGTTTCGCAAAGTCAACGGCTTCTGATATAGCTTCACCATCGATTTTTTGGATAATCATTCCTGGCTGAATATTCAAATCAGCTTTATCTAATGGCCCTCCGGAAATTACTTCGGTAATTTTAATACCATTTCCTTCATGCCCATAATCCCAGAAAATCCCCAAAGAAGCGGTTTGATCCGGCATTGGAATACTTCTGGAAAAGCGTGCTCCTGAATGGGAAACATTTAACTCACCAAGCATTTCGGAAAGCATTTCCGCGAATTCATAATTGTTCCCAATATGTGGAAGGTATTTCTCATAGTCGACACGCGCTTTTTCCCAATCCACCCCATGCATTTCAGGAGTGTAGAAGATTCCTTTTGTTCGCTGCCAAACATGATCAAAAAGATGAGCCCATTCTGCTTCTCTATCATAGGTCATTTCATCTTTAATCTTAATTGACTCTCGTTTCATAGATTCAGGATTAATCTTGGAAATGGAGCCATTACTCAAAAGGAAAAGACTTTTCTGATCTTTATCCCACATCAAGCTTCCAAAATTCGTGTCCAAAGAAATCTCTTTTTTGGTCTCTTTGGTTCTTAAGTTTGTTGACCAAAGATCATAGCCTTTTTCAAATCGAGAAAGGTAAAAAAGCTTTTCCCCATCCTTACTCAAAACAGCATCACCTAGCATGCTGCTATGAATAGTCAAACGGGCTTTTCGGTCTTCAATTCCTTTCCAATCAAATTTTATTGCTTCGACCTTATCATCTTTTGATTCTGACTTGTCTTTATCAGCATCTTTTTCGCTTTCCTTGGTTTTCTGTAGTTCTTTCCAGAGTTTATAATCATCCTCATTCAGATTAAACAAATCCCAAGAAGCTTTATCAAAGAATAGCGAATAAACGTCTCGTTCACTTCGACCGGAAGTAGCATAACTACGCAAGCCATCCCTATTGGTAAACCACAGCATTTGCTTTCCTTTATTTACCCAAATCGCACGTCCATCATCATAACCGCTCTCTGTCAAGTTTCGAAAAGGCTCCTTTCCACTTGCATCCAAAAGAACCACCTCACCATTTACCATTGTTGGATTGTAGGTCGCCAATAACCATTTACTATCAGGGCTCCATGTGAAGTACTGATCTCCATCTCGCATATGCAACAATTCATCTGGAGAAAGAAGGGTCACTTTTCCCTTACTTTCCAAATCCAAAACGACGATGGACCTTCTATTTTCTACATAAGCTAATTTTTTTCCGTCAGGTGAAAGCTTAGGTAAATATGCGTCTACATCCAATTCCAACATAGGGCTCTCTTTGATCAAGGTAGATGCAAAAAAGAAGGGTTCTTCAGCTCGTACCTTTTCAGCTTTTAAAATTTGCCATCTACCATCCCGCTCACTGGAATAAAGAATATATTTTCCATCTGGAGAAAATTCAACAAACCGCTCCTGCTCTGGTGTTTCAGTAATTCTTTTTGTCAAACTTCCATCCACAGAAGTAACGAACACCTCTCCTCTAGCAATAAAGGCAATCTCTTTTCCATCGGGAGAAATACTCATTTCACTTACTCCCCCATTGATAGAAATAAAATTATCCGGATTGGAAATCGCTTGAGTCAAAAGCTTCACGGAAACTTTTTGAGGTACTTCACCATCTCTTAGCGTGTATAATTCGCCATCATAGCTGAAGCTCATTAAGCCATTCTCAGAAGCAGTCAAAAATCTGATTGGAAAATTCTCAAATTGCGTTAAAGCCCTGACTTGAGAAGGATTTTCCAAAGGCATCGCAAAAACATTGAAACTTCCATTCTGCTCGCTTAGGTAATAAATTTCAGATTCATCTGAAGAGAAAACAGGATTTCGGTCTTCGCCATAAAAAGTGGAAAGCATTTGGTGTGTATTAGAACTAGCATCATACATCCAAATATCCCGAGCAATTCCCGATTCATGATGTTTTCTCCATTCGTTTTCCCCTCCTTTTTTATCATGATAAATCATTTTAGAGCCATCCTTGCTACTTTGAACATACTCTGCAGGAATAGTCCATATCTGATCGACGCGACCACCTGTTACAGGGACTTGGTACAATTCCGGTTGGGAACCTGTAGGATATTGTCTATGAGCGGCAATATCCATTCGTTGCGCACCAAAAATCACATGAGTACCATCCGCAGAGAAATCATAAGGGGTTTCATCGTTGGAATGAAAAGTTAATCGCTCTGCAGGCCCACCCGTAGCATCCATTATGAAAATATCAAAATTCCCATAGCGATCTGAAGCAAAGGCAATCTTTTGACCGTCATTACTCCAAATGGCCTTGTAATCATGAGCTTCATGAAAAGTCAATTGTTTAGCCTCTCCGCCTTTACTTGGGACAGTAAATAAATCTCCTTTATAGGAAAAGACTATCTGACTACCATCTGGTGAAATAGCAGGATATCGTATCCATTGTGGATTTGCTTGACCCAAAACCATTTGGCATAGCATTACCGAAAGAACTCCTAAAAGACTGATTTTTTTCATTTTTATAATCAATAAGATGTCGCACCGAAAGTAAGAAAAAAGAGACTCCATAGCTAACAAACTTATTTTAGAACCAAGAATTCAATTTTAAGCCAGGAATGCCTTCTATTTTCTTTCCATCCCTAAGCCAAGCGTCCTATATTTGCAGGCTAAATACCAAAAGGCAAAAATGAATTCATTTATAGAAGAACTACGCTGGAGAGGAATGCTCCAGGACATGACTCCTGAAATTGATGAACACCTAAATAAAGGGATGGCAGCTGCATACTTGGGTTTTGACCCAACAGCAGACTCATTGCACATTGGCCATTTGGTTGGCGTCATGACGCTTTTGCATTTTCAGCGTGCTGGTCATAAGCCTTTCGCATTGGTAGGTGGAGCGACCGGAATGATTGGAGATCCCTCTTTCAAGTCTGCAGAGCGAAATCTTCTGGACAAAGCCACCCTAGACCATAATGTTTCCTGCATCCAGAATCAGCTTTCTAAATTCTTGGACTTCTCTTCAGCTTCTCCAAACAAAGCTGAACTAGTCAATAATTACGATTGGATGTCTGAGTTCTCCTTTTTGGATTTTATCAGGGATGTGGGTAAGCATATCACTGTGAACTACATGATGGCTAAGGATAGCGTCAAACGCCGTCTGGAAGAGGGAAGCGGCTTATCTTTTACTGAGTTTTCTTATCAATTGATCCAAGGATATGACTTTTACCATCTTTGGAAAAATAAAAACTGCACCGTTCAATTAGGGGGATCCGATCAGTGGGGAAATATTGTCACTGGAACTGAGTTAATCCGTCGAATGGGAGGCGGTTCAGCTTATGCCCTAACCGTTCCATTGATTACCAAAGCAGATGGAAGCAAATTCGGAAAAACCGAAAGTGGTTCAGTTTGGCTGGATCCTGAGAAAACGTCGCCTTATGCATTCTATCAATTCTGGCTGAATGTATCGGATGAAGATGCATCAAAATACATCCGAATCTTCACCACCTTGGACCGGGAGACAATAGAAAACTTGGAGAAGTCGCATCAAGAAGCACCTCACTTGCGGATTTTACAGCATGAAATCGCTAAGCAGGTAACTATCATGGTACATAGTGAAGAGGACTATTTGATGGCTCAAAAAGCTTCTCAGATTCTCTTTGGAAAGTCTTCAACCGAAGATTTGGCTACGTTGGATGAAAGAACCTTTTTGCAAGTGTTTGAAGGAGTACCTCAGGTAAAAATCTCGAAATCCCAATTCGAAGAAATTTCAACCGTTTTGGATCTTTTTGGTGAAATGACCCAAGGCGTCATCTTTTCATCCAAAGGCGAAGCAAGGAAATTGATTCAAGGAGGTGGCCTAAGTATCAATAAGGAAAAGCAAACTGATCCAAACGGAGCTTTCGATTCCAAACTGCTACAAGGAAAATACCTATTGGTTCAAAAAGGAAAGAAAAACTATTTTATCGTCGAAGTGACAGAATAAATCAATCCTTAATTATGGGCCGAAATAAGAATTTCGGCCTTTTTTAAAAATTGAACTTGGTTTAATTCATTTTTTTGACCAAGGTTTAATATTTTCACATAGCAAAAGAAATTTGAATTGTTAAGATGCCAAAGGAGAAGAATAAGGAGAAGTTAATTCTGGATACAGCCATCTCCCTTTTTACAAAAAAAGGTTTTCAAGCCACCCGAATGGACGATATAGCTAAATCCGCGGGGATCAGTAAAGGCTTGACTTATTTTTATTATAAGAACAAAGAGGATTTGTTCATGGCTTTGACCAAAAAGGCATTTGACCTTTTTAAAGAAGAATTTCGCGAGGTTTATCTGATGAAAGGAATAAACGGCTTGGAAAAGCTCAATGAACTTGTAATTCGGGTCGTGGAATTCGCGAAGAAAAATCAGATCTTATACGATTCCATCATTGGCTTTATGGACCTTGTCAAGAAATATAATGATGAGGAAGCCAGAAAAACGATAGACCCTTTGATTTTGGAAAGTCAACATTTCCAGAAGCTTTTAGAAATCCATCACGAACCGGCAAAATTTGGTGTCATGATGGTTAGCCAAGGTATCAAAGATGGAAGTATCAGACCTGAACTTCAGCCTGAAATCACCTTCTACACTGTTTGGAGCATGATTATTGGATTTGAAAAAATGCTCGGTCCGATCGGATATGAAGGAAAAGAAGTAAAAATCAACCCAGAAAACTGGCAGCATGGATTTCTGAAATTACTACAGGACATGCTTAAAGGCACGATACAAGCCAGTCGTCCAGCAACAGTTCAGACTAGCTTATTTTAATAAAAAAGAAGGCAATCCTTGAGGATTGCCTTCTTTTTGAATCTAAGGGAAGATTAATGAACCTCTCCCATCATTTTTCTAATAATTGGCTTTAGTAAGAATAGAACTGCCGCTGAACCAATTACGGTATAAACAATCATCATGTATTGGTCGGGCATTTGCGCCAAAGCCTCTTCTGTTCCACCACTTGCTTCCCCTGCGATCAAACCTGCAAATAGGTTACCCAAAGAGACTGATAGGAACCAGATACCCATCATTTGTCCGCCATAACCCTTAGGTGCCAATTTGGTCACCAAACTCAAACCAACTGGAGAAAGCGCCAATTCACCAAAAGTGTGCAGCATGTAAGTCATGATCAACCAAGTTGGAGCAGCTAATTCACCAGAAGCAGCAATTTTGGCGGCGAAATACATTACTAGGAAACCAAGCCCCAACAAGAAAAGACCAAAGGTGAATTTCAAAGGAGAACTTGGCTCGAGGTTCTTTCTTCCCAGCCAAACCCACATTCCTCCAAAAATTGGAGCAAAAATGATAATGAACATGGAATTAATAGACTGGAAATAACCCGTAGGAATTTCAAATCCTAATACGGTCCGGTCTGTGAATCGCTCAGCAAACAAATTCAGCGTAGAACCCGCCTGCTCAAAACCCGACCAGAACATGGCTGAGAACAGGAATAAAATTGCAATTACTCCAACTTTGTTTCTATCAGATTTATTGAGCCCTCCAAAAAGAATCACGTAACCAAGATATCCAAATGCTACCAACGCGATAATAGTACCGGAAAGACTTGCAATTGCCGCAGCATTAATCGGAACAACACCTGTAAATAATACTGCTATAATTCCTAAAACCACCAAGCCGATCCAACTCACGGATTTCTTAAGGCGGCTTTGTTGTGATTTTTCAACCTCATCAACAGGAACCGGCGCCTCACCATATCCATCCAGAGAACTTCCGGTTAACTTATATTGGATCAATCCTAAGACCATTCCAAAACCAGCCAATCCAAAGCCCAGGTGCCAATCATATTCAGCAAGCGTACTACAAGCAATAGGTGCAATCAAAGCCCCTAAATTAATCCCCATATAAAAGATAGAGAATCCAGCGTCCCTCTTTGTGCTTCCTGTTGGATATAATTGACCTACAATGGAACTGATATTTGGCTTCAAAAGACCGGTTCCAAAGACAATTAGAATCAATCCCAGAAAGAAAGAATTAATATCAAGCGAACTCAGCTCAGTCTTGGAGGCGTAATCTCCAGAAGAAAAAATCCCCGGCAAAGCCATTGTGAAGTGGCCCATGGTAATGATTATCCCACCATACCAGACCGATTTTTTCAAACCGAATAGTCGATCTGCCAACCAACCTCCTGGCAATGCTAAGAGATAAACTCCCATCGTATATAGCCCATAAATAGCTCCGGAAGTTTTGTCATCAAAGCCTAAACCTCCATCTGCAATGGCAGCAGTCATAAATAGAATAAGGAGAGCCCGCATTCCGTAGTAGCTGAAGCGCTCCCACATCTCGGTAAAAAACAAGGTCATCAGACCTTTTGGATGGCCAAAAATAGTAGGCCCTTCAAATTCAGGATTATTTGGTGTTTCCAAGGATCAAGATTTTTTGGGTGTATAGATTTTACAATGATAAAGCAATTTGGTACTTACTTCCAAAAAAAGCCTTTGTAGATACTAAGATTATTCAATTCTTGACATGACAATAATCAGGCTAAGTCCAGCATAAAAAATAGAAATTCAAGATACCACCAAATAATTTTCTGAATTTTCTTCGTAATCGATTGAATGAGCAAAAAATGAAGATTTTTTGGTAATTGGTAAAAGGTATTTACTTAATTTTGAACAGACAATTTTCAGTATATAAACCCATTATTTATGCAGGATTTAGCCATGGATTTACAAACCTCTCCCCTGGATTTCCTTGATCTAACAACGAGCGGAAAAATCCACTACAATCTAACCCCAGCGGAGCTAATTGAACATTCATTAGCACGCAAAGAAGGTTCTTTGACTTCCACCGGTGCCCTAATGGCTGATACCGGAAAATTCACAGGAAGATCTCCAAAAGACCGCTACATTGTCAAAGATGCCAAAACCGAGCATACGGTTTGGTGGGGTGATATCAACATCCCCTTTGATGCAGAAAAGTTTGATAGTCTTCTTGAAAAAATGAAGAACTATCTGCAGGATAAAGACCTGTATGTTCGAGATGCTTTTGCAGGCGCAGATCCGGATTATCGATTAAACATTCGAATAATCAATACTTGGGCTTGGCATAATCTCTTCTGCAACAACATGTTCCTAAGACCTACTTCGGAAGAATTGGAGAATTTCGAACATGATTTCACCATCATTTGTGCGCCAGGGTTTGAAGCTGATCCCGCGATAGACGGTACCAAAAATCCCAATTTCGCTATTCTCAACCTGAGCAAGCGAATGATTTTAATTGGGGGCACAGGTTATGCCGGAGAAATGAAAAAAGGAATTTTTTCTGTACTGAATTACATCTTGCCTGCAGAAAGAAATACCCTTTCCATGCACTGCTCTGCCAACGTAGGCGAGGAAGGTGACACTGCGATTTTCTTCGGTCTTTCAGGTACTGGAAAAACCACCCTTTCTGCAGATCCAAAACGGGCTTTGATTGGAGATGATGAGCATGGATGGGCTGAAAATGGCGTATTCAATTTCGAAGGTGGCTGTTATGCAAAGGTCATTGACCTAAATCGGGAAAAGGAACCGGAGATTTATGACGCTATCAAGTTTGGAGCAATTGTCGAAAACACACGATTCAAACCGAATAGCCGAGAAGTGGATTTCATGAATAAATCTGTCACAGAAAATACTAGGACAGCCTACCCTATTCATTTCATTCACAATGCTAAAGATCCCTCAATTGCAGGCATTCCAAAAAACATCTTCTTCCTTACCGCAGATGCTTTTGGGGTGATCCCTCCTATTTCGAGACTTAATAAAAGTCAGGCAATGTATCATTTCATTTCTGGATATACAGCTAAGGTTGCGGGAACAGAAATGGGAATTACAGAGCCAAAACTCACCTTTTCAGCCTGTTTTGGAGCAGCATTCCTTCCATTACACCCTACGGCTTATGCAACGCTTTTCGGAGAAAAAATGGAAGAGTATCAAACCAATGTTTGGCTGGTGAATACCGGCTGGACTGGGGGGCATTATGGTGTAGGTTCTCGAATGAAGCTTTCCCATACACGAGGAATGATTACAGCAGCTTTGGAAGGAAAGCTTAACGATGTAGAATATAAAAAGCACGCTGTTTTTGGTTTCGATGTTCCTCAAAGCTGTCCGGGAGTTCCAAGTGATGTCCTAAACCCTAGAAACACCTGGAAAAATCCAGAGGATTATGATAAACAAGCCTGGGTTCTTGCTGAGTCCTTCATCCAAAATTTCGAACAGTTTGAGGAATTTGCATCTGAAGACATTCTGAAAGGAGCTCCAAAAATCTAAATACATTCAATAACCCAACTATAACCCCAAGCCCACTTTTAATGAAGTGGGCTTTTTTCGTCTCAAATCTTAATTAAAATCAAATATTTCAGATTCAAATCTTATTTTTGGCAACCTTAAATAACTTAACTCCAACCAATTCCATGAAAACAGCTGAAATAATCACTGAAAAGGGAACAATGAAAGTTGAATTCTATGAAAAGGATGCTCCCAATACAGTGAAAAATTTTATTGACTTATCGAAAAAAGGATTCTATGATGGACTCACTTTTCATCGAGTTATTCCAAATTTTGTAATCCAAGGTGGATGCCCTGAAGGAACAGGAAGAGGAGGACCAGGTTACATGATCGATTGTGAATTGACTGGAGAAAATCAATTCCATGACCGTGGCGTTCTTTCCATGGCGCATGCTGGAAGAAACACAGGAGGATCTCAGTTTTTCATTTGTCATAATCGAGAAAATACCCGACATCTAGACCGTAATCATACTTGCTTTGGAAAAGTCTATGAAGGATTGGATGTGATAGATGATATAAGAGCTGGTGATAAAATTGAAAAAATTATCATTCACGAAGAATAAAGAAAAAATCCCCGATTGGGGATTTTTTTATGCCTTACTAATTTTCCAATAGTGCTTTTCATGAAGGTCCGATCGCTTAACTATTGACCGATACCATTTCATTCGGAGGATATCTTTTTCGTATTCTGAGAGATAAAAATCAGGATGATTAAAACTTTCAGCTTTTTGTATCAATTCATAAAGAAAGATCGATGCAGAAACTGAAATATTGAAGCTTTCTGTAAACCCAAGCATTGGAATATGAACCAAACCGTCTACCTTTTCTTTTACCTCTTCAGAAATTCCTTCGTGCTCATTTCCAAATACCAAGGCTATTTTTTCCTTGGGTTCTAACTTTTCCAAAGGAATGGAATTTGGTGATGGACTGGTACCGAAAATTTTATATCCTTTTTCTCTTAATTTATCAAAGCAAGCATCAACTGAGGAACCTTCCTTTCGATAGTATTTATGTAAATCTACCCATTGGGCGGCTCCTCTAGTGACGTAAGGATTGACTTTATAGGCATTGGTTTTTTCGATCACGTGCATATCCTGAATCCCGAAGCAATCACAAGTTCGAATCACCGCACTTGCGTTGTGAGGTTTGTGGATATTTTCTAAAACAACCGTAATAAAACGTGTCCTTTTTTCGAGAACATCATCAATCAGTTTCTTTTTATGGTCTGTAATGTATTGACCTAAATAATCCAAAAGTCCCTGATCAAATGCTATTTCTGGCTGTTTTTGACTCATGAATTTATTTAAAACAAGCCCAACTGTTCTTCATCAGAATCTTTTTTAGGACTTAGATCAATGGTACTACCTACTTCCAACTCATCTGAGTCATCATCCTTTTTATCCGCCTTTTCTTTATTTTCAGACTTTTGGGAAGAAATTAAATTCACCTGTTTAACCGGGTGAGAACTCAATTTATTTCCAATAGCCTTCCAACCTTTCACATCGATCAGCATATCCAGATCATATTCCTGCTCCTCTTCAGTTTTTCCTTTTAGAACAAGAACCTTGACTTGAGGCTGTTTTTCAGTAGAAATCAATTTGAGATAAGAAGATCGATGGTCTGTAATGAAGTTGAACTTCTTGTTCATCGTCGTGGTCTCAATTTGGAATCGCTTCACGTAATAAGTTTTGCTACCTCCATCATAATAAACTGCCGACAAGACTTTCTCAGGATCAAATTTTTCAATCAAAAGAACTTCATTCGGCTCATATCGATTGGTCAATTCAAATCCTGTCAACTCATAATCTCCTGATTTGTAGCAAACCAAAATTTTATCTTCTCCCAAAAAATTACCGATTAATTGTCCTCTTTCATCGGTATTCAACCGGCCAACAACCGGGTCATAATAAATATCCAAACCTCCTAAGGTGGAAACACCTTCCATCTTAAGCTGAACTTTTCTTACTGGATATTTTGTCAAAATATTTCCTCCTGCACCTCGCCCTTTGATATCCAAGTCGGCAAAATCAAAATCAAAAACTTTTACTCTAGCCTTCGCCCCTTGAGTGAGATAAACCGTCACAATTTCAGCTTCTCCATTTGGATTAGCCGTCAAATACAAAACCTTTGATCCTTTGGTGCCTTTGGTCAGATCATATTCCCGATCCCTGGTAACACCGCCTGGCTGAAAACGCTTCACCATCGCGCGTCCACTGGTACCATCCAGGTAAATCAAATTGAAGGTCAGCCGGTCATCGTTTTTCCTGAAAATCCCCACATGAAGAATGTCCTTTCCCATGAAAAGCTTATCCTGAATCTTGGAAACCATCATTTTTCCATCCTTTCGGATCGCGATGATATCATCCAAATCAGAACAATCACAAACGAATTCATCCTTCTTGAGACCAAACCCAACGAATCCATCTTTGCGGTTTACATATAGTTTCGCATTGTTGGCCGCTACAACGGTAGCCTGAATAGTATCAAAGGCGCGGATTTCAGTTTTTCGCTCACGACCTTTCCCGTATTTCTCGAGAAGTCTTTGGTAATATTTAATCGAATATTCAGTCAGATGACGGAGATTGTAATTCACCTCCTTCAACTCTTCTTGCAATCGACGCATTAATTCATCGGCCTTGAACGAGTCATACTTGGAAATTCGCTTGATTTTGATTTCTGTAAGGCGAACCAAATCCTCTTGAGTGATCTCTCTATAAAAATCAGGCTTATAAGGATCCAGCCCCTTGTCAATCGCTTGAAGAACTTCTTCCCAAGTGGTACATTCTTCTATATCTCTATAAATCCGATTCTCGATAAAGATTTTTTCCAAAGAGGAAAAAAGTAACTTTTCCATTAACTCCCCTTTGCGGATTTCTAATTCCTGCTTGAGAAGCTTTTTGGTTTGCTTGGTATTGTACTCTAAAATGTCATTGACAGAAAGAAATACCGGCTTTTCATTGATGATCACACAGGCATTTGGAGAGATAGAGACCTCACAATCCGTAAATGCATAAAGCGCATCAATGGTCACATCAGGTGAAACTCCTGTAGCTAAATGAACCTGAATCTCAACATCTTTGGCAGTATTGTCTACTACCTTTTTTATTTTGATCTTCCCTTTATCATTGGCTTTCAAAATAGAATCGATGAGAGAATCCGTGGTTGTACCATACGGTATTTCTTTGATTACCAAAGTCTTGGTATCCTCTTCTTCAATTCTTGCACGAACCTTTACTTTTCCCCCTCGAAGACCTCCGTTATACTCACTAAAGTCAGCTAAACCTCCAGTAAGGAAATCAGGAACAATATTGGTTTTGTTGCCTTTTAGAATTTCAATGGAGCCTTCAATGAGTTCACAGAAGTTATGAGGAAGGATTTTTGTCGAAAGTCCAACCGCAATTCCTTCAACCCCTTGAGCCAATAAAAGCGGGAATTTTACAGGTAGCGTAACCGGTTCTCTTTTTCTACCATCATAGGAAAGTTGCCATTCAGTCGTTTGAGGATTAAAGACAACTTCAAGAGCAAATTTTGAAAGTCTTGCCTCAATATATCGTGCGGCAGCAGCTGAATCCCCTGTTCGAATATCACCCCAGTTACCCTGAGTCTCAATCAATAGATCCTTTTGACCCAAATTCACAATAGCATCACCAATTGAAGCATCACCATGCGGGTGATATTGCATGGATTGGCCGATGATGTTTGCCACTTTATTGAATCTGCCATCATCCATTTCCTTCATGGCGTGCAGAATTCTTCTTTGAACTGGCTTTAGACCATCTTCAATAGCTGGAACAGCTCGCTCCAAAATCACATATGAAGCATAATCCAGAAACCACTCCTTATACATTCCCGTCACTGGGACTGAATCGTGCAGGTTCTCGTCTCCAGGATTAATTATATTTTCGTTGTCACTCATGTCAACAGTTTTATCTCAAGCTCAAACCAATAAAAACACGCTTTATAGCGAAATTTCAAGCATGTTAAACTTATGCCGCCTCTTCCTCCTCAGTTTCAGGCTCATTTTTGGGATCGTCCAAAGCCAGGTCTTTTTCAACCTTCAGATTTTTGATAATGAAGTTTTGACGATCAGGGGTATTTTTCCCCATATAGAATCCCAACAAGTCAGCAATTTTGGTGTCTTTTCTCAGAATAATAGGCTCAAGGCGAATATCCTCCCCAATAAATTTCCCGAATTCCTCAGGAGAAATTTCCCCTAAACCCTTGAAGCGGGTAATTTCTGGCTTATTCCCAAGCTTATGAATAGCTCTTTGACGCTCTTCATCTGAATAACAATAGATCGTCTCTTTCTTATTTCGAACTCGGAAAAGGGGCGTATCCAGAATAAATAAATGACCATTTTTTACCAAGTCTGGGAAAAACTGCAAGAAATAGGTCATAATCAAAAGCCGAATATGCATACCATCCACGTCGGCATCGGTCGCAATTACAATCTTTCGATAACGAAGCCCTTCGATTCCATCCTCAATATTCAAAGCATGCTGAAGAAGGTTAAATTCCTCATTTTCATAGACCACCTTTTTGGTCATTCCATAGCAATTCAGAGGCTTTCCACGCAGTGAAAAAACAGCTTGAGTCTGCACATCACGGGATTTGGTGATGGAACCTGAAGCTGAATCACCTTCTGTAATGAACAACATGGTGTTGTTTTTCAAATCCTCATCTGCTTTGTTATCGTCGTAATGAACCCTGCAATCTCTCAACTTTTTGTTATGAAGATTAGCCTTTTTAGCCCGTTCATTCGCCAATTTTTTGATACCGGAAATTTCCTTACGTTCCCGCTCAGACTGAAGAATTCTTTTTAATAAAGCATCCGCAGTTGCAGGATTTTTATGCAAGTAATTGTCGAGTTCAGTTTTAACAAAATCATTAACAAAGGTTCGAAGAGTCGGACCCTCTGGACCTACATTTTGAGAACCAAGTTTAGTCTTTGTTTGGGACTCAAAGACTGGTTCTTGAACCCGAACAGCTATCGCTCCAACAACGCTCTGACGGATATCAGAAGCATCGAAGTCTTTTTTATAAAACTCTCGAACAGTTTTAACAATAGCCTCACGGAATGCTGCTAAATGTGTCCCCCCTTGCGTAGTGAATTGTCCATTCACAAAAGAGTAGTATTCTTCACCATACTGATTTGAGTGAGTCAAAGCCATTTCGATATCATTTCCCTTCAAATGAATGATAGGATATCGAATAGTCTCTTCATCTACCTTATTGGAAAGAAGGTCATACAATCCCTTGTCAGAAAAATACTTCTTCCCGTTGTAGTTGATTGTTAAACCAGCATTGAGGTAAGCGTAATTCCAGATTTGATTTTCGAGGTATTCTGGAATGAAGTGATAGTTCTTAAAAACAGTCGAATCCGGTGAAAAAATCACTTTTGTACCGTTTCTTTCTGAGGTTTTCTCGATTTTTTTATCCTCAATCAAAACTCCTTTTTCGAACTCGGCAACTTTGCTTTCTCCATCACGGAAAGACTGAACTTTGAAATACTCTGAAAGCGCATTCACAGCTTTGGTACCAACACCATTCAAACCCACAGATTTTTGGAAGGCGCCGGAATCATATTTACCCCCTGTATTGATTTTGGAAACACAATCAATCACTTTTCCTAAAGGAATACCTCTTCCGTAATCCCTTACTTCTACTCGATGTTCGGAAATCTTTACGTCGATGGTTCGTCCATACCCCATCATATGCTCATCGATAGAGTTGTCGAGCACCTCTTTTACAAGGACATAAATCCCATCATCTTGGGCGCTACCATCTCCTAATTTCCCGATATACATACCTGGCCGGAGGCGAATATGCTCTCGCCAATCCAGGGATTTTATACTGTCTTCTGTGTAGTTTACAGGGTTTGCCATAACTGTTACTCAGATTGATTTTGGAGTTGCTTGGTTTTTCCAACAAATAGCAAAAAGAGTGCGAGGACCCAAATTGCAAGTAGGCTTGGAATTAAATAAAAGAAAAAACTGAATTGCTCGGCTCCAATTTCTTGCTGATTATTGATAGAATGTGTGTAAAAAACCATCATTCCTAAACTCAAATTCAAGATTCCTCCAAAGGAATAAAACCAAGTCAAAATATAATCCCGAAAAGGATCGCCCTTAGGAAAAATACGATGAAATTTGACAGAGGTCTTGGTTTCTAGCATTTTAGGAGGAAGAAGTGCAATGGCATTGAATAGGACAAAAAGAGCTACCATACCATAGAAGAAATTCCCCTTTTCCCATCTAAGCAACTCCTCTCCCTCTACCTGAGGACGAAGTGAAACTTGCTCTGGCAATGCAGAGTAGAAATACAACAAGAAAAAGAGGAAAAACAAGATGCTCAGGAAATAGAAAGCTTTCCCAAATCGATAATACATATGCTTGAATTTAGTTGCGCTAATATACAGGATTTGACTAAACAGCGGGAGGATAAAAGGGTTTACCCTTAAGACAAATTGTGTCAAAAAATTCAATAAACTGAAAGTCAAGCAGAAATTCCTTGGCACAGAATTGAAATACTTGAATCAATCCCAATTCTATCTACTAATCACTCTTTGAAAAGATAAATTGAACTTGCTGTCTATGAAATGCACATTACCTTTGTAAAAGCTATGAAAAATTCCATTTATTCTGTTTTCGCATCTGTCTTTCTGATGGTGATTTCTTTTGCAACCTTCTCTTGTAGCCAGAAATTGGATGCAGGTGCTATAAACTTAGAGAATTGGAAAGCAGATCGGGATGGATGTAAAGGCCTTCGACTCCAAGATTTGAATGAAATAGAAAATGTAAAAAATAATTTTCTTGGAGCCAGCAATCAGGCTTTGATTAAGACTTTTGGAAGGCCCGATCGAGTTGAATTAGTCGACAAAAGCCAAAGCTTTTTTTTCTATTATTTGGAACCAAGTTCAGATTGTGAAGGGATAGAAAGCGAAAAAGAACCCCTTAAGGTTCTTTTCCGAATGAATGCTCTGTCTAAAGTTTCTGAAGTAACAATTACAGACCTGAACCCATAAAGCACAATGCCGCAGCACCTAAGGTGCCAGCATTATTTTCTAAAGTCGCTTTCTTCAAATTCAGGTCTTTGTTGTAGTAATTGGTGAGGTGTTGACGTATGGTACGTTCCAAAGCAGGCATCATAAATTCCAATCCAGCAGAAATTCCTCCTCCAAAGTAAACCTCTGTCACGTCCAAGATTCGAACGGTAGAGACAATAGCTTGTCCCAGGATCTCCCCTACTTCCTCAAAAACCATCAAAGAAACCTCATTCCCTTCACGGGCTGTTTCTACTAATAAATGAGCTCCTAAAGTTGCGCCTTCTAATCTCCCGGCTTTGTGAGGAAAAGCGGCTATCATCCGCTCAAGGATATCCAAGATTCCTTTTCTACCAATCAAAGTTTCCAGTCGCGCATTTCCTTTAGAAAGCATATGCCCCATTTCCATCGCATTTCCACGAGAACCTTTGAACACCATCCCGTCCAAAACCAAAGCACTTCCAATTCCAGTGCCTAATGTAATGAAAAGAAAATTATCAGAAGGATCATCTTTTCCGAAATAGAATTCACCGATCGCTGCTGCTGCAGCATCATTTTCCAAGAAAAACTCTTTGTCGGGATAAGTTGCCTCTAAACTTTCCTTCAGGTTAAAATTATTTAAACTGGGAATCGCTGGAATTTCAAGTGGAGTTGTTCGGTCTTTAGAAATCAATCCTGGTAATCCAATTCCTACCTTTTCAACTTGAGGGTATTTACGGAAATATTTGGAGAGTCCTTCGGTAAATGCCTGGCCAAAACCCTTTGGATGATCCCGAAAAGGCGTCGTATCTTCCTTCTCAAAATCAAGGATTTCTCCATTTTTATTGACTAATCCAATCTTTAAATGGGTTCCCCCCACGTCCACTCCCAAAAAGTGTGTTTCCGTTTGTTCCATAGAGTTATTTATAGGTTTGATTCTCAAAAAAGCCAAAAATTCGGCTTACTTCCTATATTCTTTATCCAACTGGCGGAAAATTTTATGAACCGCCGGGCAGATCAAAGTATTTTTCAGGCTTAAGTTAAGAATACCTCGCATATTTTTCCGATTGGTATGGGGATATTCCCGACAAGCCTTTGGTCTATCCTCATAAACTAAGCATTTATTGTCCTCTCCCAAGAAAGGACAAGGGGAAGATTTTAAGACATAATCCCCTTCTTCATCCCGATCCAAATACTCATCAATAAAGGCTGCACTTTTTTGCCGGAATACCCGAGCAAGTCTATCAATATCTGTTTGCAAAAAAATCGGACTTGTGGTTTTACAGCAATTCGCACATTCCAAACAGTCTATTTCCTCGAATACTTCCTCATGAAAATTTTCGAATTTTTGATCAAGCTCTTTTGACTTCAATCGCTTAAGCCTATCCAATAATTTTTTATTAGCTGGGTAATCCGACCGACTTTCTTTCTGAAAATTTTCTAAATCCATTTTAGAATCAGGTTGTTAAAGGACTCACTCATGAACCCTTTTTGGAAAGACTGATACCGTCCTCTAAGATCTGGATTTCTCTTGCTTTATAGAGTTGTCCAATGCACTGCTTAAAATGCTTTTTACTCATTCCAAGCAAAACCTTGATTTCTTCCGGGTCAGATTTATCATGCAAAGGCAAAAAGCCCTTCTCTTTCAAAATTTCAAGAATCTTTTCAGCACCTTCTTCATATTTGACTCGACCAGTGGGTAATAATTGCAAATCTAACTTCCCATCATCTCGTCGCTTTTTAACAAAAAGACGCTTTTTTTCTCCCAACTGAAGCTGCTGAAATACTTCATTTGCATAAAGCAAACCCTCATATCGGTCTTCTAATAGAACCTTATAACCCAAATCAGTTTTCTCAAAAATCAACCCTTCGACCTCGTTTCCGGGTTCATAGTCTTTTGGAGCCGGATAGAAAAAGTCACGATATTTTCCAGAACCAATCAGTCTATTGGTTCGGTAATCCATACAAACTTTTACCAGGTACTTATTTCCCGCTTGCATGGGCTTTCCCATTTCTGCCTTTGGGACAAAAAGATCTTTGGGTAGTCCCCAGTCTAAAAAAGCCCCAATCTGTGTCACTTCTTTGACTTCAAGCACAGCCCATTGATCCAAAGTGGCTTTGGGGGTATCCGTAACAGCAACAGGTCTGTCTTCACTATCAGTGTAAATGAAAACGGAAAGAACATCTCCTTCACGTTCATTTCCAGTCAGATAACGCTTTGGCAACAAAACTTCCTCACCGGATTTGGTAGCCAAATAAGCACCAAAGTCAGTAAACCGGTTGATGGGAAGTAAACTGATTTGACCGAGTTCTTCCATACTTCAAAGGTAAGATATAAATCATCTACCTCCTGAAAAATAAGACAAACAAAGTCAGAGAAGCTAAAGTTAAAAATTGGAAATGCTCCTTTTGAGGGGTAGTTTTGAAACTCGATTTCAGAGAGAAATTTAAACCCAAATAATTCATCTTTAAACGTACCTTCCTTCATGAAAAATATTACAGTAATCGGTTCTGGAACCATGGGAAATGGGATTGCCCATGTTTTTGCCCAGCGAGGATATGAAGTTTCACTTGTAGATCTCAAGGAGGAATTTTTGCAAAAAGCATTGGCTACCATAGGCAAAAATATGGATCGTCAAGTATCCAAGGGACTTATTTCTGAAAGTGAAAAAGAAGCTTCCCTTTCTCGCATAAAAATTTTTACCGATTTAAATGCAGGAGTTCAGTCTGCTGATTTGGTAGTAGAAGCTGCAACTGAAAACATGGCCATCAAATTGGATCTTTTCCGTCAATTAGATGAATTGACTCCACCTGCTGCCATTCTTGCTACAAATACTTCTTCCATTTCAATCACAAAAATTGCAGCAGCTACTAAGCGCCCCGGGCAAGTAATCGGCATGCATTTCATGAATCCAGTTCCAGTGATGAAGTTGGTAGAGGTGATTCGTGGCTATGCTACTTCGGATGAAGTGACCAAAACTATTATGAATCTTTCAAAGGACTTGGGAAAAGTGCCTGTGGAAGTAAATGACTATCCTGGATTTGTTGCAAATCGAATCTTGATGCCAATGATCAATGAAGCGATTTACAGCTTATATGAGGGAGTTGCAGGAGTAGAAGAAATAGACACTGTGATGAAACTAGGAATGGCTCATCCTATGGGTCCACTTCAATTGGCAGATTTCATTGGATTGGATGTTTGTCTTTCCATTTTAAGAGTACTTCATGATGGATTCGGAAACCCTAAATATGCCCCATGCCCGCTATTGATTAATATGGTCGAAGCAGGGTATAAAGGAGTTAAAACCGGTGAGGGATTCTATAAATACACTCCAGGAAGCAAAGATTTGGTCGTATCACCAAGATTCATCAAATAATAATTAAGTAAGAAATATGCATTTAGCAGTATCCGGAAATATCGGAAGTGGGAAGACTACGCTTACAGAGAAGCTGGCCAAGCATTATAATTGGAAGGCTGAATTTGAGGCTGTGGACAATAATCCTTATCTCCCGGATTTTTATGAAGACATGAAGCGGTGGGCTTTCCACCTCCAAGTCTATTTTCTCAATTCACGCTACAATCAAATCCGAAAAATTCAGGAAAGTCAAGAGAATACGATTCAGGACAGGACGATCTATGAGGACGCTTATATTTTCGCAGCTAACCTGTATAAAAGCAAACTTCTAACGGAGCGGGATTATTGGAATTACAGAAGTTTATTCGATTCCATGATTCAGCATGTAAAGGCTCCGGATTTGTTGATTTATCTTAAAGCCGATATTCCCAAGTTGGTAGGTCAAATTGAGAAGCGAGGAAGAACTTATGAAACCGCCATGCGGATCGATTACCTCAAAAACCTGAACCAGCACTACGAAGATTGGATTGCGGGCTACAAAGAAGGAAAACTCCTCATTATAGATGTGAATGATCTGGACTTTGTGGAAAGGCCTGAGGATTTTTCCTTTATCGTAGAAAAAATTGAACGAGAAATGTTTGGCCTGTTTGCTTAAATCAGGCCAATTTTCTCATTAGCCAATTGAAAATCATCTCTCGCTGTTCTTCTTTCGGATTAATTAGAATTTGATCCAATCGCTTTAAAGAACCTCCAGTCATTAGCGTTTCGTAGGGACAAAGCCGGATTAACTTGTATCCATGAATTCTCGTCAAAATATCTATTTGACTGTCATTATAGGCCTGCAATTTCCAACCTGAGGCTCCATTTCCTGAAAAATCTCCCGGCTCGTTGGCTTTCCCAAAAAGCCGTTCAGCAATGGGAGGCCCATTCCAAATCCTAGATTGTAAACCCGACTTGACTGCATCTTTCTCGTAATTTCTACAAAGCCTTTTATAGGCGTCCACAAATGAAAAATTCATCTCTGAATACAATTCAGAGCGTAATGAGACAAGCCTATATCGGTTGAAATGAACTTCTGCATCCCACAAAATCAAATGGCGATTGACCTTAAAGTCCAATTTGATTTTTTCAAAAAGTGGGATCGATCCTTCACCTCCTAAATCTGAAAATATTTCTTTAAGCCAATTTTTGCCTTTTTCATCCAAATAATGAGGAACTATTGGAAGATCAACTTCCGACTCATAGTCAGCGCCACCATCTTTGAGAATTAAGTCAAGCTGACGGGTCATCAAATGCACCATGGATCAGACGTTTTCTCGAATGATTTCCCAAGTATGATCGGCGAGCAACCTCACTTCTGCAATGAAATGTGCCCAATCCTTTTTTCTACCCCATTCCTCCGGAGCTATCATACTTAGGAAGTCTGTACCATCAGATTTTTGATACAAAAAATAGATATGATTTATCAGTGGTTCGAATCCTATTGCTGCTTGATAAATACGCTCTGAAACTTCAACTCGAGCCTTGATTTTCTCTGCCTGCTCAGCCAATAATTTCATCTGCTGGTAAATCTGGGCCATTTGCATATCGGTTTGTGAATGCATGGCGGCCACAGCTCGACCCGTAATTTTACCCTTGTCTTCAGGCTTGACAATAGCGCTTCCGGAATGATGTGCATAAGGCAAAGTCCCTGGATTTTCAGATACTTTGTCTTTCATCCGCTCCAAATCAAGCTCTTCAATATTGATTTTTTTTCCGTTCATTTTACTCTTGTCCGGTAGAGATCCGTTCCTTCAAATTTCCTTTTGATCCCGGGAAAGTGGTCTTTTGAGAAATGTCATACCCTATCCACAACATGATAGCCATGAAAATGAAGAAAAGGATTAAGAATATTTTTTTTCCTCTGCTCATAAAGGTCACGAAGCTTAGATAGAAAACAAAATTAAACCCAAATACCCAAAAGATGATTCCCTCGGTTCAATTCTTTCTTATTAGAAATAATGCTTTTTGAAAAATGTTTATATTTTTAAGAAAACTCTTATTAGGGTAATCATTCAATCTCAGATTTTTCGCCAAAGACATGTATCAATACATCAGTGAATCTTCCATTTACCAATATTTTGGAGAAGACGATCCGGATATGATTCGGGAAATGATCCAAATTATTCTTGATACCAATATTCATGATTTGGAAGAATTGCCTCATTTTTATCACGAGAAAGACTTTTTGACCATTAAAAAAAGATGTCACAAGGCGAAACCTTCCATGAGCTATATTGGAGCGGTAAAAACCAGAAAACTTCTGGAGGAAATCGAAGAAAATCTAGAAGCCTCTCAAGACATTAATGAAATGCTTCAATCTCATTTGGCAGGAATTAAACGAGAATTGGGAGATTTTCTGGAAACAGTGAGGAAATAAAAACCATTACACATGCGAAAACTTTCATTGTTTGGGCTATTTATTTTAGTCCAAGGAGTTCTGTATGCTCAAAGCACATTGAGTGTTGAATACATCATGCGGGATCCGAAATGGATGGGATATTTTCCTTCGGATATCCGCTGGAGTGATGATAGTCAAACCATTTATTTCGACTACAATCCAGAAGGAAATCCAAGTGATTCCCTTTATCAAATCCGGCTGAATAAACTTGAAGAATTCGGCAAAGTGGACTGGAGAAAGGAACGGTCTATGCGCCGAAATCAAGCATCTTATAATAAGGACAAAAGCAAAAGACTTTTTATAATGCCGAATGATCGGATCATCCTGGAAAGTCTACCTAGTGGAGAGCAAAAGGAAATTTTGAATTGGTACACAAGGGTAAGCATTCCAACCTTTTTGGCAGATGAAAACTTGATCTCTTTTGTTAGCGAGCAAAACATTTACACTTTAAATCTGCAAACCGAAGCGATTAAACGTGTCACCAATATCTCTACAGGAAATAAGCCAGGAAGACAAGATCGAAGAAATTCGGATTCAGATTCCTCAAAACCCTTTCTGGAAGAAGAAAATCTGAAACTCTTGGAAGTTGTACGTCAGCGTGAGGAGAAACGGAAGCAAAGTCAAGCCTATCGAGAAGCAACTCAATTAGAGCCTGAGGAGGAATTCACATTCTACACAGAGGGAAAAAATCCATCCAACCTCCAACTGTCCCCAGATGGAAAATTTGCAAGCTTCACTTTCTACAAAGCAGCCAGCAATAAAAACACTAAGGTTCCGAATTATGTAGATGCCTCCGGCTATACAGAAGACTTGAATGCACGGCCAAAAGTTGGAACAAACCCAACTACTTCGGAAATAGGAATTTACAATTTAGAAAAGGATACTGTTTACTTTATCAATACTTCTACCCTGCCCGGATTGTCAGATCTTCCTGATTATGTCAAAGACTATCCTGATAAAGAATGGTCTCAAAAAGAACGAGACTTAGCTTTATATGGACCCGTATTTTCGCCAGATGGATCTAAAGCAATCATTCAAGCTCGTTCTTTGGACAATAAAGATCGATGGATAGCTCTTGTCGATTTAGAGACCGGTGAACTAAGCAGCCTAGATAGGCAAAGGGATGAAGCTTGGATTGCAGGCCCTGGAATCGGCTGGACATTTTCTGGAGGAACGCTGGGATGGCTCCCCGATAACAAACACATCTATTTCCAATCCGAAGAAACCGGGTATTCTCATCTCTATTTACTTGATGTAGAAAAAGGAAACAAGAAAGCACTTACCAAAGGAGAATTTGAGGTTTTTGATCCCTTCCTATCCAAGGATGGCTCACATTGGTATTTGACTACATCAGAGGTTGATCCTGGAGAAAGAAATTTCTACAGGATGCCAGTTACCGGAGGGAAAATGGAGAAACTCACCGAAATGACCGGAAACAATCAGGTTACCTTATCTCCCGACGAAAAACACCTTGCAATCCTTTATTCCTACAGCAATTCGCCCGCAGAGCTTTATTTGCAGGAAAACAAAGTTGGAGCAAAGCCAATCAAATTGACTGATGGTCAAAGCGAGGAATTTAAATCCTATGATTGGCGAGATCCAGAGATTATAAGATTTACAGCACAAGATGGTGCAAAAGTACCCGCAAGGATTTACGAGCCAGATCCTTCCAAGAAAAATGGAGCTGCTATCATTTTCGTTCATGGTGCAGGCTATCTCCAAAACGTGCATAAATGGTGGAGCAGTTACTTTAGAGAATACATGTTCCATAATCTATTGGCTGATTTGGGATATATTGTCTTGGATATTGATTACCGTGCCTCAGCTGGATATGGTCGAGATTGGCGAACTGGAATTTACCGTCACATGGGTGGAAAGGACCTTTCTGACCAGGTGGATGGAGCCAAACACCTGATAGAAGAATATGGAATTGATGCGGATAGAATTGGGATTTACGGAGGTAGTTATGGAGGTTTTATCACCTTGATGGCTTTGTTTACAGAGCCAGAAGTATTTAAATCAGGCGCTGCACTTCGTTCAGTGACAGACTGGGCGCATTATAATCATGGTTACACCTCCAACATTTTGAATACACCTGAGGAAGATCCGATCGCCTATCGAAGATCCTCTCCTATTTATTTTGCCGAAGGCCTAAAAGGAAATTTATTAATGGCGCATGGAATGTTGGATGTTAATGTGCATTTTCAAGACGTAGTTCGTCTTTCTCAACGATTAATCGAATTGGGAAAAGATAATTGGGAAATGGCTATTTATCCGGTGGAAGATCACGGATTTGTTGAGCCAAGTTCCTGGACAGATGAATATAAGCGTATCCTTAAACTCTTCAACAGCACTTTATTGAATGAATAGAACCGCCTACATCCGTTTTGCTGCTCTTCTTTTGAGCATCCCCTTTCTGGTATTTTCCTGTAAAACACCTACAGAAGAAAAAGAACCAAAAAGAGGATTAATCGCAGAAAATGCCATGGTTGTTTCAGCGCGTGGTGAAGCTTCAAGAATAGGTGTCGAAATCATGCAAAAGGGAGGAAATGCCTTTGATGCGATGATGGCTACCGAAATGGCACTTGCCGTCACTTTTCCCTTTGCAGGAAATTTGGGAGGCGGAGGCTTTGCTGTTTATCGTATGGCAAATGGAGATATAGGCTCTATAGATTACCGGGAAAAAGCTCCGGGAGCTGCATATAGAGACATGTATTTGGATGAGAATGGAGAAGTAATTCCTGGTTTAAGTACCAAAGGAGCACTAGCCTCAGGAGTTCCAGGAACCATTGCAGGGATTTTTGAAGCTCAATCTAAATTTGGAAAGCTCGACCCAAAGGAAATTTTACAACCTGTAATTGATCTGGCAAGAAATGGTTTTGTGGTTAGTACTCAACAAGCAAACAGACTTCAAGGCATCCGAGATGTAGTGCGAGAAGTAAATGGAGAAGACACATTTTATGGCAAGGAATATAATGCAGGCGACACCATCAAAAATATCGCCTTAGCAGAGACTTTAGAGCGAATAGCAAACAATGGCCGCGATGAGTTCTACAAAGGAGAAACAGCCCAAGTTCTGGTAAACCACATGAAGGAAATGGGTGGAATTATAACGCTAGAAGATCTAGCTTCCTATGAAGCAGTTTGGAGGAATCCTATTGTCTTTGACTACAAGGATCTTCGGGTAATTTCAATGGCACCCCCAAGTTCAGGCGGAGTGACTATCGGACAAATTTTGAAAATGGTTGAGCCTTTTGATCTAAAAAGTATGGGCCATAACTCGGCTGACTATGTTCAGGTGCTCACAGAAGCTATGCGAAGAGCCTATGCTGATAGAAATTATTATTTAGGCGATCCAGACTTTGTAGAGATTCCAATTGCTGAGCTTTTGGATGATGAGTATTTGAAAAATCGAATGGAAAGCTTTAATCCAGAAAAGGCCACACTATCCTCAGATATAGCAGAAGGATCTGTTCTTTTTGCCGAAAGTATGGAAACAACCCACTACTCCATCATGGATGCTGAGGGAAATGCTCTTGCTGTGACCACTACCTTGAATGGTGCCTATGGATCTAAAGTTTACTTGGATGAATTGGGCTTTTTCATGAATAATGAAATGGACGACTTCAGCAGCAAAGCAGGAGTTCCAAATATGTTTGGTTTAATAGGGGCTGAAGCAAATAGTATAGCACCTGGAAAGCGAATGCTGAGTTCTATGACTCCTACATTGGTAGAAAGAGACGGACAACTCTGGATGATTGTAGGAACTCCGGGAGGATCTACCATCATTACGGCAGTAGCCCAAACGATTCTGAATGCTTATGAATTTGACATGACCATGCAAGAGGCTGTGGAAGCCCCACGCTTTCATCATCAATGGCTTCCTGATCAAATTTTATTTGAGGAAAATTCTCTGGATAGTACTTTATTGAAAATATTAACTGCAAAGAATTACCTGATTAATGAAGGGCGTACTCCAATCATTGGTTCCGTCGATGCAATTATGGTTTTGCCAGATGGAAAGCTAGAGGGAGGAGCAGATCCTAGAAGGGAAAATGAAGCAGCTGGATATTAAGATTCTAAGGCCTTGAATTAACTCAAGGCCTTTTTCTTTTGCTAAAATCACTTACGGTATTGAGTTGATTTCAAAAGCCAAAACATTTGTAAATCAGGCAATTATTTTTAAAATTAAGTAGGATTTTTATTCCAGCCACATCCTTAAAGGCTGGATATTGAATCATTTTTAACCCTTAAAATCTCTTTCACCATGGTTACCCATTACATTATTACCAACCGGGAAGTTACTTCCAGAAGAAGCCGAAACTACATTTCTGTCAATGAAAAGGAGTATATGCGAAAGGATGGAGATGAAGAAGCAAGACACAATCTCCGGTACGGAACAGTAAGCTTCGATCCTAAAAAAGCCAAGAAGCTGAAGGACTTCAATATTCAAATCATACCTGAAGTTGACGAAGCTCTACTAGCAAGTTATGCGGATGATAAAGATGTAAACAAGGCAAAATTTCCCTCAACTCACATTTTCAATGAACTCTATGAATCCGGGATAAAAGCTAGTAAGAAGACTCCTGGTGGAGATCATATTAGAATCTCAGAAGATATCATGGTTTTTGTCCATGGCTTTAAGTCTGATCTGGAAACAGCCATGCAAACGCTCTGTGAACTTCACAAAAAATATGTGGAACCAGATAACTCGACCATAAAGCACATAGTCCTATTTACCTGGCCCGCTAAAAAGAAATTACTGAAATATAGATCGGACGCTTATGATGCTATGCAGTCCGGGTTTGCTTTAGCAAGATCTATGGCTTCACTTCGCGAGTTTTTCAAAAAGAAATTTGTGGAAGAACGAAAGCCCCTTTGCGATCAAAAAATTCATTTAATGTGCCACAGTATGGGGAATCGCGTGCTTGAAAACATGGTAAAAGGCGTACAGGATATTGGCATGGATATCAATTCTATCTTCGGAGAAATTCTTCTTGTCGGGGCTGATATAGATTATTACGCATTGGAGCGCCCAAATCCCCTTTATCGATTGATTGATTTTGGAGAACGTGTTCATGTTTACTATCACAACAAGGATCAGGCTCTAGGAATCTCAGAATTAACCAAGAATGCATTTAATAGATTGGGAAGATGGGGAGCCAAAAACTCGGTGAATTTAGCCGATGACATCTACCAATGTGATGTAACTGATATAGAGGATGATAAAGGAATTTTAAATGATACCGTTCACCATTGGTATTATTACAATTCTCCTTCTGTGGTTGACGACATTATAGAGGTCATGAAAGGCGGACATTCAATTTTTAGCATGTAAGCAATGGGAAAGCGTAAATTTTCAGACCTGCATTGCCATAATCATATGCGCGCTCATTTTCATATGCAGGAAAAAGAAAAAAAGTTTAGAAGAAAAGAGGAATTCAGCCCTTGGACAGTAATTGCTTCCAATCACCGCAATCATCAGCAAGGAAAAATGGGCGCCAGCTACAGTCAAATTGATTTAGTGAAATGCTGGAATTCTAATCTTAGGCTTACTTTTAATTCTTTATATCCCCTAGAAAGGCAATTTGTAAAAGGAATAGATCCAAAAATCGGAAAAGACAAGTGGTATCGGTTTCTAACCTCAGCAATTCTAGGCTCAAAAGGTCTTAGAAGGGATTTGTTGCAAACAGCTTATATGCGTATTCCCGATAAGGTGGTGGATTATTTTCAATCAGACGATTATGACTATTGGGAATCCTTACAAAGGGAACGGGATTTTGTCTTGATGGATTCAGGAAAAAGAATTCGAAAAAATGAAATTCATGTTCCTAAAGCTTTCCTTCGAGAAGAACGACTAGCAAGAAAATTTGCAAGTCAACATCCCCGCTCCTACCAAGTAAAAGAAGCCTGCTATCGAGTTCCAAAGGATAAAGCAGAATTAGTCCAATCCATAGATGACGATTCCGAGATCACGATGATTTTAACAATTGAAGGGGCTCATGCTCTGGGAACAGATAGAGTTGACTCCATTGAGGAAGTCTCTAAACGAGTGAAATCAATCAAAAAAGACTGGCCTACACCTGTCTTTTTCATCACGTTTGCACATCACTTCGACAATCATCTTTGTGGCCATGCCCATTCTATTCCAGGAATGGGAAAAATCCTGATGGATCAATCCAAACGAATGAATGCTGGATTCAATAATAATGGAAGGAGAATACTCAAGGAATTATTGAGTCTCAATTCCGATTTGGTTAGAGATGATTCTTTGGGATATCGAGTATTGATCGATGTAAAGCACATGAGCGCCCGTTCTCGAAAGGAGTTTTATAGTTTGGTCAAAAAATGCCTTGAAAAAGGTGATCGAATTCCGGTTATCGCTTCACATTGTGGCTATTCAGGAATTTCCTCCTTAGATCAACACATTGAATGGGAGAAAAAGGAAAAAGATGATTACACTGACCCAAGTGGAAAATTCAATGCTTGGAACATCAATATATGTGATGAAGACATTGAAATGTTCGTCAAAACCAAGGGAATGTTTGGACTTTCTTTTGATCAACGGATTTTAGGAATTACAAAGGAAGACCTTGAAAAAAATCCAAACCGAAATGGCATTCAACTGATTTGGGAAAATATTGAAGCCGTATTGAAAAGTGCCTATAAAAATCCTAATCTCTCTCCATCTGAAAAGGCTCAAATATGGAAATCTATCACAATAGGGACGGATTTTGAAGGGCTAATTGATCCAGTTGATCCCTTTCCAACTGCCTTAGAATTTGATAGCTTCAGCAAGAAATTGGCTAGTGAAATTGATTCAGCCCGTTTGGAAGCAAATAAGCCCCATCTCGCTCATCTCAAAACCAAAGAAGATGTGGAAAAAGCAGTAGATGATTTTTGCTTTAACAATGCCTCCAATTTTGTAAAGGAGAATTACCCGAAATAATTGGATTAAGAAAAATCGATCTTAATCCTCTCCAAATATCTCTTTTACAACCCAACCTTTGCCCCACTCTTCTTGTTCTTTTTCGGTCCAGAGCTCCGGGAAGAAAATCACTTTCTGAAAACGTGGAGGAAGATATTTCTGCCAGTTAGTGCCGCCTGTAGCAGCAATATCCACTGGATCTTTCTGAAGATATCTGACAGCTGATTTATAATGCGCCAGTGGCCAAAAAACATTTGCCTTTAGATCAAATTGCTTCATTAATTCAGTCATCTCCTTAGATGGATTTTCCAGCTCCATATATCGCTGCCAGATGTTTTTGCGCCTATATCCATCGATCAACTCCTTCAATTTTTTCCCGTATTTCAAATTGAAGTTTTTCAAAGTCAATGTTTTTTGACCAGTTGCCAATTCGATAGCTCCACGCTGCCAATATAGATGCTCGAAAATATCATCTGCCGGAGAATGATAATCAAAGTCCTTTCGGTCCGACAAGGTTACCAGTTGATATGCATCCGTAGCCATTAGCTCTATCTCACGATATTGAGCACTTTGGAAACCAGAGGAAGGAAGCAAGGACATTCTGAATTTCAAGAATTGGTCTCGTTCCATTCCTTTCCACATCATTGCAAAGGAAGAAATCAGGTGATCAAAATACATCAGAATTCGACCTAACCTTGTTTTAAAAAATCCCTCATCCAAATCTTCCTTATCAGAAATCTGCTCCATTTCTGAAATGATCAATTTGAAATAGAGTTCGGTGATTTGGTGGTAAATAATAAAAATTTTTTCATCCTTAAAGCTGGTTTTAGGCTGCTGAAGGGACAATAGAACATCCAAATTGATATATTCCCAATACGTCAAATAGTCTGCATACAAAAGACCTTCCAGATAGGAAAGCATGTCTTGACCAGAAGCTTTAAACTTCTCTTCAAGCTGTTTGATTTTTTCAAGGATTCGGGGATCAAATTGGGGGTTTTCCATCTCAAAATTTTATCAAAAATGATAGTTTTTTACCCCCCGATCTGTTTATTTCGAAAGGCATTGGGTTTACTTCCCGACAAAAATCACTGATTCAATTCAATAAACCAAAAAACACATGCAGGCTGTAGAAATCCAAAAATCCCAAAAGCAAGATACCTTCGAAGGAGTAGACTTTTTGGATATTGATGATCTGCTTACAGAGGAACATCAATTGATCCGAAACTCCATTCGGGATTTTGTGAAGAAGGAAATATCACCCTATATAGAATCATGGGCGCAAAATGCTTACTTCCCTGAATCCATTGTGAAGAAGTTTGGAGAAGTGGGTGCCTTCGGACCTCAAATTCCTGTAGAATATGGAGGTGGTGGATTGGATTATATTTCCTACGGCCTGATCATGCAGGAAATAGAGAGAGGAGATTCTGGAATGCGCTCTACCGCATCTGTTCAAGGATCTTTGGTCATGTATCCTATTTACAAATTCGGTTCTGAGGAGCAACGAAAAAAATACCTTCCTAAGTTAGCCTCTGGTGAAATGCTAGGATGCTTTGGTTTGACTGAGCCTGACCATGGTTCAAATCCATCAGGAATGGTGACCAACTTCAAGGATATGGGAGATCATTATTTGCTCAATGGTGCCAAAATGTGGATCTCCAATGCTCCAAAAGCTGATATAGCAGTGGTTTGGGCGAAAAATGAGGAAGGCAGAATTCACGGTTTGATTGTGGAACGTGGTATGGAAGGATTCTCTACCCCAGAGACACACAACAAATGGTCTCTAAGGGCCTCTTGCACAGGAGAGCTAGTCTTTGACAATGTGAAAGTTCCAAAGAAAAATCTCCTTCCTGGGAAATCGGGACTAGGTGCTCCCTTGATGTGTTTGGATTCTGCACGATATGGAATTGCGTGGGGAGTAATCGGGGCAGCGATGGATTGCTATGAATCAGCACGGAAATACGCAGCTGAACGAATCCAATTTGATAAGCCAATTGCGAGTTTCCAGTTGGTTCAAAAGAAACTTTCTGAAATGCTTACAGAAATCACTAAAGCACAATTACTCGCCTGGAAAGTAGGAAAGATGATGAATGAAGGAAAAGCCAAGACCGTCCATATTTCAATGGCCAAACGAAACAATGTTGAAATGGCACTAAATATTGCCCGGGAAGCAAGACAAATTCACGGTGGAATGGGAATTACTGGAGAATATCCAATCATGCGTCACATGATGAATTTAGAATCCGTGATTACGTATGAAGGTACCCATGATATTCATTTATTGATTCTTGGAAATGAAATAACAGGAATCCCTGCTTTCAAATAAAAAATTGAAGACTAAAAGAAAAAGGTTCATGATAGTTTACATGAACCTTTTTTATTGCCTTTATACCAAATGTTCAGTTTTAATGAACCTTAATCAATTTTCCCTGATAGATAGTTTGATTTTCAATTGGAAACTGTATCCAATAAATACCAGGACTAAGTTGGCGAACATCCAATTCAGCTTTTCCAATTTGCCAATTATTAACATTCACTGAAGAAGTGACATTTTTTCCATCTGCACCATAGACAGACAGATTGCTAGCCTTAATCGGGGTATCTTCTGGGAATTCCAACATAACTGTTTCTCTTGCTGGATTCGGGTAAATTCGAATAGCTTTTACCTCAAAAGCTGGTCTACCACCCAATCCTGCAATTGTCATTGTCACAGGTTCTATTAATGCTTGGCAGCCTTCTAAACTTGTTAGTAAAACTGAATATTCCCCCATCAAATGTACCCGTAAAGAAGATTCTGTGGCATTTGGAAGTAGCTCTCCATTTCTAAACCATTGATATTCGAATACTCCGGGAGGAGCAATTAAAATATCTCCATTAACTTCAATTTTTCCTTTTGGAAGCAAATTCACTTTTACTTCCACTACATCAGATTCAGCAATGCACCCCCCCTGATACCGGATAACCGCTTTATAAATTCCACTTTCGGATAAAGGTAAACTGGAGGAGTTTTGATTTGGAATTTCACTTCCATTTCTAAGCCATCTTATGACTTCAAAATCACCCAAGGCTTCAATAGATAAGGAGGACTCCTCTCCTTCACAAAATTCTAAATTTCCAGAAAGCGTAACAGGCGTTTGCTCAAACCTATTTACAGAAACAAGAGCCTGAACTTCTGTTACATTACCTGAAAGGTCAACAGCTCGAAGAATTACCGGAATATCCTTTCCAATATCCTCACAGGTAAATACTTCTTGACTTAAAGTAATTTCCTCAACAGAACAATTATCCTTCAATTCAAGAATCAAATCATCTTTTGAAATGGATTTGCTTCCTTGAGTAATATCAAGATCAATCTCGATATTCCGCACTTCTAAAATTGGTGCCAGTTTATCTTCGATCAGCACGGCAATATCAAAGGACCATTCTCCCCCATCTTGATTGGCTATAGATAATTGAATATCATTTTCTCCCAAATCCCCACAGCTAAACTGACTTTTGGATAACTCCAAATTCAATCCAGTAGTATCAAAAGGCCAGTTTTCAAAGAGGGATTCAAGGCCTAAGGTAGCCAAGCCTTGCGCATTCAATTCTAGACTCACCGCTTCCTTTACCGGTGGGAAAGGCCATTCCTCAACTTCCACAATCAAGGACTCCGAACTGACGAAACAGCCATTTTCCAAGGCCAAGACAGCGGTATATCTTCCAGGACTGTCCACGATAATCGAATTTCCTTTCTCTCCCGGAAGCTGCTCTAAATCCTTTCTCCATTCCCAAACATCGTAATTCAATTCCTCTCCCAAGCGTAATTCTACGCTTCGCCCTTCATAGAGTGGGCCCTGGGCAGTCAAGGAAACCTTTTGGGATTCGAAAAATGTCAGTTGGGCATAGGTGGGATAAATCGTGGTGTTTCCAGAAGCATCAGTCACGATTACATCCAGGTCAATGGGGTAATTTACCCGCTCAGAATCGATATCCGCGCAGGTCACGGATGTTTTACTCAGTCTAACTTGAATACCTTCTGGACCACAATTATCGGTAGGTGGTGAAACGATGAAATCTTCCACGTCTAAGGTGAGTTCGCCTAGACTTAGATCAAAGTCATATTCAGCTGATTTCCATTCTAATACAGGTGGGATTTCATCGATTACTTGAATATTTATTTCCGATTCTTTTTTCGCACCATCCAATTTGGACAAGGTGACAAGAACGGTGTTCTCTCCAAGATCATTACAAGAGAATTGGCTTTGACTGAGGCTAACCTCTATGTCCTCGGCAATTGGCCATTCCATGAAAATTTGATCATTAGTCAGCTCAGCTAGACCATTTTGGTCCAGGCCTAAGCTTAGAGAGACTTTGACCTCCGGAAAATCATCCACTACCTGAGTGACTTCAATGGTTTCGGATTGGACTATACAGCCTTTACTAAGTAATAATTTTGCATAATAAACTCCAGGCTGATCGATGCTTAGGGTTTTGGCAGTTTCACCCTCGATCGGGATGGAAGACTGGAAGAACCAGCCAACTACTTCATAATCCAATTCATCACCAAGTACCAAATCGATGGTCTGTCCAGAGACAAGCACCCCTGAGGGCTCAAGACTTACTTTGGTTGATTCAACGCTATTTAAAATCTGAACTTTTAACTCCCGAATAAACCGATTGCCTGATGCATCTTCAGCGATCAATCGAACAGGGAATTCACCAAAAAACACTTCCGGATCCTCAAAGCTGCTACAGGTGATTTCAGGTCCTTCTACCCTGATCGGAAATGTTGAACAATTATCTAAGAAATCTACCGGGTCAAAGTCGGCAATAGAATACTCTGCTCTTCCAATGCTAGGATCAAACACTACAATGGCATTTGCTGCATCAAAATACGGCGCGATGGTATCCAGTACGATCAACCGAGTGGTATCCTTGAAGACCTCCCCATCAAACTGACGAGTTGAAGTGACGATCAATTCCTGCTCTCCGATTGCATCACAACTGAGTTGGAAGCCTGTAGAGTATTCAAATGAAAAATCTTCATTGGGCTGCTCAACGAGTACTGCCTCTGGTGATAGAAAGGCCCTTCCTCCTTCATCGAGGAAGAGTTGCACCGAGTCCTTCAATACAGGTTCAAAGACTTCAGATTTTAGCAAAACCTTCAGAGAGACTTCATCATTGTAAACCCTTCGCTCTACATTCTGAAGGTTATAATTCTGGTCCAAAACCGGAAAAACATAAACCGGGGTAAAGTCAATTCTTGCATATTCTTTTCCATTTTCTGAAATCCGATTCACATTGACTTCCAAATGCCCATAATGCTTTCCTCCATCAGTTAAGATCGGATTGTTAAAGCTTTGATCCCATTGTTCTATACTATTCTGGTCTGCAGTCCATTTTTTATATGGATTGTAATTGAGCAATTCCAGTCGGTTTTTAAGGTAGTTGCGTTTTTCGCCTCGCATTCCATCTCCGGCAACTCCTACATCATAATACATCACCCCTTGACCATCTTGGTTTTCATCGACATAAGACCGCTCAAATAATTCATCATGTCCAGCAAAAACCGCGATCACTCCATATTCTTCAAACTTGGGATGAAGGATTCGCATTGGAACCCCTCCTTGGCCTGTAGCTAATTCATGATTAATAGGAACCCCATGCTCTCCTGAACTATAGGGGATATGATGAAATTGAACAAAAACCAATTGACCAGCTTCCTTTGCGTCCTTCAAGTTTGCCTCAAGCCAATCATATTGTGGACTTCCCGGGCCAAAACCACTCAAGTCATTTCCTCCAGCTGCCTGATAATCCGATAAGGTGTAATTTTCCTGAGTATCTGTTCCTAATGCACCTAATTCTTGATTCTTAAGCTTCTGTTCACTAGGAAAATCTGATCGTTTTTGGTCTGGAGTTCCGTTGGAGGAATCCAACGTCAAAATAGTAATAGGGCCGTAATCAACCCGATAATAACTTTGTCTATGTTTCTGTAATGGATCTTCGGTGGATGTTTCAAAGTAGGCATGGAATCGAGACCTACCTAATTTTGGAAGGAATTCACCCCGCTCATTAAAACCATATCCACCATTTTTTGAACCATAATTTTCCCAATTCCCTAAAGCTGGAATAATAGGATATTTTGAAAGCCCCTGATCATATTCTCCCGCATTATGCCTCCAAAATTCATCCCAAGCTGGTTGATATCCTGATCCTTGAACCAAATCTCCGGGCATCAACAAAAAATCAGGGAGTCTTGAATTGACGGTCTTTAAATTGTATTCATATCCTTCCTTTTCGGTTAGGATATAATTCGAAATTTCGAAGCCTTGGTCGAGCGTGACTCCAAATTTTTCTTTCCAAGGTTGGAAAAAAGCAGCCGGTCTGGAGCTAATACTAGCAGGATACCAAGCCCTTCTTGTTACTCTTCCTAAAGGCTCTGTCTCACTGTCAGAAAGCGCTATAAATCGAATGGATGACCAGTTATTTTTATCCGGAGCAGTGGTGAATCCACTAGTGAAAGACTCAGACCCTAGCTTAACTTGATAAAAATAGGGAGCATCTCTTTTTAACTCCTTCAAGACTATTTTGAACTTGTAGGTTTGATCCGGAAAAAGCCAACTCCCCTGATTCAATCCATTGATATTTTCAGATTTTTCAATTTGAGTGTAGTAAATCTCAGGAACTTCTTCTCCATTCAAACTCTCCGTTAAAATATGGTTTTGGTTCTCATCTAATAATATAAACTCTGCTACAGAAGTACCTGTTGACCAGAAAGTTATTTGATAATCACCATTGCCATATACTTGAAGATACGGTTTGACTCTAAATTCAGAATCCGAATTTGGAAGGAATGCCGACAGTCCAAAAACAAGCAATAAAAAAGCTGAAAAGTAGTAACGTTTCATGGACTGCATAAATGGCTAGCTATCAATAAAATAACAAAAGCTAAAAATGCAAAATTATTTGATGCGAGATTTCAGAATAACAGACTGAATTGAATTCAGCGGATCATTTGAAAAAATGTAGATATTTCGCTGATCTATCCCTTTTCTTCCTTTTGGATCAAAAACAACTTTCAGATCCATACTTTCACCCGGCGCCAATTCGAGTTTAGGAAGCGTCAATTCCAAACATTCGCAATTTCCCTGCACTTTTTTAATCTCCAAAAGTTCTCTTCCACGATTGGTAAAAGTGTAGAACACTTCTTGAATTTCATCTTCCGAAATTTCCTTCAAATCAATTTCTGATGGGGAAATCCGCAAAGTTGGAACCAATCCCAATTGATCTTTGGAAAGGCTTGGATAAAACTCAAATACATTTGCGATGACATCAGCATCTGCTACTAGGGAATCCGGCCAGGTAAGTTGAATTGGATCCTCAAAAAAACCCAAATCATTCTTTTCAGCTCCAGAATAGGTGATTTCAAGTAAACCTCGATTTTTGCTTTCAATTGAATCCTGAAGCTGTTGAACCTGTATATGAGCAGGCCCAAAGTAATTCAAGCTATCACGATACAAGGTTGAATCTGAAAAATTATAGATTTCAACTGTTCGACTTGATGGTTCATTCGTAAAAACATCCCCCATATTGATTTTTTCCATCCTCAAACCAATTTGACCTCGGACAACTGGATAATCAACTTCTGGATCAGTAGGAAAGGGAATAGATTTACCTTCAATAAACAGTGTATCCTGCATCCCAGCTAAATTTCCTTTCACTACCACCATTCTAGAAAAATCACCAACCGCAGAAGATGGATCAAAACTCACTTGTAAATGACCTGATTCCCCGGCCGATATCGTATCCTTGGAATAATCAGCAGTAGTACAACCACAGTCTGTCCATACTCGCTCAATCCAAACACCAGAATCTAAAGAATGAGTGAATTCAAAAACCGCCATTTGTTCGCCCTGTTCTTCAAGAATAGTTCCTAAATCTACCTTATTGACTTTCCAAACCAGTCTGGATGGAATAGTATCCTGAGCTACAGCAGGTTGAATAAAGAATATCAGATTGGCTAGAAAAATGAATAAAACCGTAAATCGAATCATGGTGGCAAATAACGTATAAATCCAAACGATTTATAGGCTCTTTTACGTATTTTGCGCCAAAATTTAACAAATGGCAAGAGTACTGACAGGAATTCAAAGTAGCGGAAGGCCTCATCTAGGAAATATCTTAGGAGCGATCAAGCCTGCTATCGAATTAGCAAAACAAAATGCTGAGGAGTCCTTCATTTTTATAGCAGATTTTCATTCCCTTACTACCACTAAGGATGGAGAATTGAGGAAGCAAAACACCCTTGCCGTAGCTGCAGCATGGCTGGCTTTTGGATTGGATATCGAAAAAACAGTTTTCTACCGTCAATCCCGGAGACCAGAAGTAGCAGAATTGACTTGGTATCTAAACTGCTTCACTCCTTTCCCTATGCTAGCCAATGCCCATAGTTTCAAGGACAAAGCAGATCGATTAGCAGATGTGAATGCTGGTCTTTTCACCTATCCAGTCTTAATGGCTGCTGACATCCTACTCTATTCCGCTGATTTAGTACCAGTGGGCAAAGATCAAATGCAACATCTGGAAATGACTCGGGATATAGCTTCTGCATTCAATAGGATTATGGAAGAGGATATTTTCACAATTCCTGAGGCGAGAATTGCAGAGGAGGTAAAAACCATTCCGGGGACAGATGGGCAAAAAATGAGTAAATCCTATCAGAATACCATCGATATTTTTCTTCCAGAAAAACAGTTGAAGAAAAACGTCAATCAAATCGTAACTGATAGTACTCCATTAGAAGAACCGAAAGATCCTGACACCTGTAATGTCTATAAAATCTACAGTCTCTTAGCTTCTAAGGATCAAATTTCAGAAATGAGGCAAAAATATCTTGGTGGGAATTACGGCTATGGACATGCCAAGAAAGAATTATTGGAGTTGATCCTTGAAAAATTCGTAAAAGAAAGAGAGGCATTTGACTTCTATATGAGTAATCCGAAAGAAATCGAAATTAAACTTTCTGCCGGTGAGGAGAAAGCAAAAATTGAAGGGGAAAAAATTCTTTCAAAAGTTCGACAGAAATTAGGATTCGCTTAAAAATTAAACCCCGTTTGAGAATATCAAACGGGGCTATTTTTATCTACTCCTCCAAAGATCTTTTAAAGGCCTCCCATTTATCAGCATTACAAACCGGGCTGGATTTGGAATCAGCACAATCCGAACATCCTGTCGGTCAAATTGATCGGATTCAATAGGAACTCCTTCATGTCCAGACACTTCATAACTCACCACACCTTTAGCATCAGCTTGAAGTGGTTTGTACTTATTAGCAATGTAAGCTGTAGGAAGTAAGATGTCAGTATCCGACTTCAAAAGCTCATAGATTTTTTCAAGCTCCTTTTCTAAAACCTCCTCATATTCTTCATTGAAATCATCCTCCAAATCATGGAGGACTTCCTCAAGATCATCGTAACTCTCATCACTATAATCCATCGCCGCTAGTTGGATCCGCTTTTCTACAATCTCAGTTAGTTCTTGGTCCAGCTTTTCCCAATTCATTCGTATTTGTTTTGGTTTTGAAAATTAATTTGAGCCACAAAGATCGGTAATAAGCCTCGCAAAGCATGGCATTTTCAAAGAAATTAACCCATTAATAGAATCTTCCCATTTCTACCTGGCTTTTCATATTCCATAATTGCCTCCCGGAAAGATTCTAATGGAAATTTCCCGGCAATATCAACTTGGGAATCTTCACTCATCAGAAAATGAAAAACTTTACCAAATGCCTCAATTCGAGCTTTATGATCCAATTTTTCAGTCCAAGTACTCAACCAAAATCCTTCTAAAGTCAAATTCCTAAAGATCAACAAACCGCTATTGATAGATAAATTATCCAAACTCAAAGCCCCAAAAACCATCATTTTCCCATTAGCTCTAAGACAAGACAAAGCTTGTGAACCAATTTTTCCTGATACTGCATCAAAAACCACATGTACCCCTCCTCCTGTTTGTTCAGGGATAATCTTATAGATTTTTTCCTTTTCGGTATTTACCACCAAGTCAGCCCCTAATTTTTTTAAAAGTTCTACTTGATCATCATGACGAACAGTAGCAGCTACCTTAATTCCCCTTTCCTTAGCCAATTGAATGGCAAACTTACCAAAAGCAGATGCTCCTGCAGTTATGAGCAACCATTGCCCCTCTTCCAGGCCTGATTCTTCCAACATTCCAAATGCAGTAAGCGGATTTACAAATGCTTGACAGGCTAACTCATCGGGCATATTTTGAGGAACAGGAATTACCCCTCCTACTGGTACGGCCACATATTCTCTCCAAGTTCCTAATGCGGTAAACATAACTCGCATTCCTTTTGAAAAACGACCGGAAGCGTCTCCTTTTTCAATAACACCTGCAGCTTCAAATCCGGCACTACTTGGGAGTCTAGGCGTGATCCCATACATACCTTGGATAAACATGATATCCGAAGGGTTAATGTTTCGAGCCGTAACTCGAATTAACACTTCATTTTCCTTGGGTGTAGGAATTTCAGATTCTCGCAATTCAAGTACTTCTAAAGGCTTACCTAGCTTTTCAAAAATGATCTCTTTCATAGGATTATTTCATGAGTTTATTTTCAATAAAACTAGGGATATATTCTAGCTCTGCCCTTACCAAAGGCCATTTTTTTTATATCTTGAAAAGAAAACACCAAACGCTGATATATGGATTTATCTAAAATTTTTTCTCTGGATGGAAAGGTTGCCTTAATCACGGGAGCCAGTAAAGGAATCGGTTTAAGTATCGCTGAAATATTTGCCGCAGCAGGTGCCAAAGTTGTGATCAGTAGCCGGAAACAAGAAGTTTTGGACGAAATGGCAAATCAACTTAAATCAAAAGGCTATGAGGCTACAGGTATCGCCTGTAATGTTGGAAATATGGAAGAACTTCCTGGCCTCGTAGATCAAACAGTCGAAAAATATGGACAGATTGATATTTTGGTAAATAATGCAGCTTCCAACCCGGTTTTTGGTCCAGTCCATGAGACAAGTCTCGAGGCTTTTGACAAAATCATGGATGTCAATGTAAAAGCACCTTTTGAACTGACACGTCTATGCTTCCCTCACCTCCGAAAATCATCCAATGCCTCTGTTATTAATATCAGTTCTATCGGAGGGATTTCCCCTGAAAAAGGACTGGGAATCTATTCTGTAAGCAAAGCAGCATTAATCTCTCTAACAAAGGTTTATGCAAAAGAATGGGGAGGTGCAGGAATCCGAGTGAATGCTATCTGCCCTGGTTTGATCCAAACCAAGTTTTCAGAAGCGCTTTGGAGCAATGAAAAAATCATGAACATGATCCTCCAAAACCTGTCCATCAAGCGTGCAGGAACTTCTGAAGAAATCGGAGCAATGGCCCTCTTTTTGGCATCAGAAGCATCAAGCTATACAACAGGCGCAGTCTTTACTGCTGATGGAGGGTTTACTATTTGATATTTATGAGTACAAACGAAAATTTATCCAAGGAAGAGCTAGATTCTCTACTGTCTTCCTACAGGCATTTTGTTGAAAACGAGCTTTTTCCAATTGATTTAAAGGTCGTTAAGGGACCATTCAGATCCTTTCTTCCTCAACTTCACGAACTTCGAGAAAAGGCAAAGAAGCTAGGATTATTTGCCCCCCACCTTCCAAAAGATGTCGGAGGTTTAGGCCTAAGCTTAGTGGATTTCGCTAAAGTCTCTGAAATTCTCGGTCAAAGTCCAATTGGTCATTTTATTTTCAATTGCCAAGCTCCAGACATTGGAAACATGGAGTTGTTGGAACTTTTTGGTTCCGAATGGCAAAAAGAAAAATTTCTAAAGCCTTTACAGGAAGGAAAAATCAGAAGTTGCTTTGCTATGACAGAGCCTGAAAATGCAGGAAGCAACCCGATCATCCTCAGTACAACGGCGAAGCGTGAAGGGGATTTTTATAATATCAATGGCCACAAATGGTTTACAACTGCAGCAGATGGAGCCACTTTTACTATTGTCATGGCAGTAACAAATCCAGAAGCTGATTCTCCCTACAAAAAGGCTAGTATGATCCTAGTTCCGCTAGATAATCCAGGGTTTTCCCTGATTAGAAATATCCCAATCATGGGTGAAGAAGGGGAAGACTATATATCACATGCAGAAGTTAAATTTGAAAATTGTAAAGTTCCAGTCGATCATCTTATCGGCTCTGAAGGACAGGGTTTTGCTTTAGCACAAGAGAGGCTTGGTCCGGGAAGGATTCATCACTGTATGCGATGGATAGGAATTTGTGAGCGCGTATTTAGCTTAATGTGCCAACGGGCTCTTACTAGGGAATTGTATCCAGGAAAACCATTGGCAGAAAAACAAACAATTCAAAACTGGATAGCAGAAAGTCGTGCCGAAATCAACGCAAGTAGGTTAATGGTTTTGGACGTAGCTTCCCGAATGCAAGTTCATGGATCAAAAGCAGTCAAAGAGGAGATATCCATGATCAAGTTTTTTGTAGCGGATGTCCTAATGAAAGTAATAGATAGAGCTATCCAAGTTCACGGTGCTTTAGGAGTTACCGATGATACCCTTCTTTCATTTTGGTATAGGCATGAAAGAGGGGCTAGAATCTATGATGGGCCAGATGAAGTTCACAAGGCCTCTTTAGCTAAGTCCATCCTTAAAAACTTCCCAAAAGCATGAAGGAAATGAATTTTGATGCACTCAAGGAATTTTTGGGTGAAGAACTCAACTGTGATTCTCAAGAAATAGAAATCAGCTCCTTATCTGGTGGGTTTTCAAATTTGACCTATCTATTAAAAACGCCAGTTGGAAAATTCGCTCTTAGAAGACCTCCTTTTGGGTATAAAATAAGTACCGCCCACGATATGGGAAGAGAAAGCAAGGTATTGGAAGCTTTGCAAAAAGCGCATTACTCCAAAGGACCAAAGCCCATTCTATTTTATGAAAGTGAGGATGTTTTGGGAGCACCATTTTTCATCATGGAATTTGTGGAAGGAAAAGTACTTCGCAATAAGCTTCCCGCTTCAGGACCAATTCCCAATGAAGAAACACTCCGAAAATTATCTCAAAATACAATTGACAGCCTTCTCGAACTTCATAAGCTGGAATTAGAAGAATCTGGACTTATTCAACTGGGAAAGCCCGAAGGCTATGTGCAGCGGCAAATATCAGGCTGGACGGAGCGATACAATAGGTCTCAAACTGATCCAATTTCTGAAATGGATAAAGCTGCCGAATGGCTGGGAAAGAATATTCCTCAAACAGAAAATAGAGGTTTTATTCATAATGATTTCAAGTATGATAATCTGGTCTTGAATCCTGATAATTTATCCCAAATCAAAGCTGTGTTAGATTGGGAAATGGCCACCGTCGGAGATCCATTGATGGATTTAGGAACAAGCCTAGCTTATTGGGCACAAACTGAGGATGCAGATATTCTAAAAATGTTCAATCTCACCCATCTACCTGGAAATTTTACTCGGAAAGAAGTAATTGAATATTATTCAAAACATTCAAATCTGAATTTAGAAAACATCTTATTTTATTATGCTTTTGGCTTATTTAAAGTTGCTGTGATTGCCCAGCAAATTTATAAACGGTACAAGTTGGGGCAAGCCAATGACCCACGGTTTGCTGCACTGATTGAGGTAGTAAAAGCGGCTGCTAAAAAAGCAGAAAAAAGTATTCTAACTGAAAAAATCTAAGCATGACTATTCATAAAATCTGCATCCTTGGCGCTGGAACACTTGGTTCTAGAGTAGCTCTTCAAAGCGCTATTTCTGGTTTTGAAGTCTCTGTTTTTGACATAAATGAGAAAGCCCTTGATTTTGGTTTTAAGACCATGAAGAAAATCCTTGCTCAATTGGAAAAAGGACAGCTTTTAAACGAACCTCAAGAGAAAATACTTTCCAGAATTTACTTCACGACGGAGCCAAATAAAGCCATCCATGATGCTGACTTTATCAATGAAAGCGTTACCGAGGATGTAGAGATCAAAGAGAAGGTTTGGAAACAATTTGGAGAGATAGCCCCCGAGAAGACCATATTTACTACCAACACTTCTTACCTATTGCCTTCCATGTTTGCCGAAGAATCAGGCAGACCTGAAAAATTCTGTGCCTTTCATTTTCACGATGTCTTCTACTCAAGAATTGTCGATATCATGCCTCACCCCGGTACAGACCCCGAATTAATTCCACTTTTGGAAGAATTGGGGCGAAAACTCAATCAAGTCCCTGTTCTGGTCAAAAAGGAAAACCCAGGTTATATTTTCAATACCATGCTTTTGGCTCTAATTGGAGCAGCAGGAAAGCTATTGACTAGTGAAGTTGGGAGTATAGAAGATATTGATCGCTCATGGATGGTCAATTTCCATATGCCTATGGGACCTTTTGGAATCTTGGACTCAATCGGATTGGATACAGCCTGGCATGTCACCAAAAACAGGAAAGATTCTGCATCACAAGCGTTTGCGGCTTTATTAAAAACCTATATTGATGCGGGGAAATTGGGAGAAAAAACCGGTGAAGGCTTTTATAAATACCCTCATCCAGCTTACAAAGCACCAAACTTTATCCAATAAACTGGAACTTCAGATATTTGATTTTTTCGCCTTTTTCGGTAAAAATCTTTTCATATCTAGTCTTTATGCCAAAGTGATCGTCTTTCCATTCACTCTGGTAAAAGTCATGCGTGAAACCAATCAATTTTATATCTTCTCGGGATTTCAATAAGTCAAGAGTGTATTCAAAAAGCCCTGTATTATCGGTTTTAAAATGAACAACACCCTCTTTTTTGATCAAAGGCTTATACATATCCAAAAATCGAGGAGAGGTCAAGCGACGCTTTTCATCGCCATCTCGAGGAAAAGGATCAGGAAAAGTAATCCAAAGCTCATCAATTTCTCCTGAAGCGAAGAACTTATCTAATTGTTGGATTTGTGTTCGAAGAAAAGCTACATTTTGGAGCCCTTCTGCCGTAGCCGTAGAACTCCCTTTCCAGATTCTACTCCCCTTTATATCAACTCCAATAAAATTTTGATTGGGAAAAACACGAGCAAGTCCAACAGTAAACTCTCCTCGCCCACAGGCCAATTCAACCACAATTGGATTTTTATTTTCGAATTGACGCTCCTTCCAATTTCCTTTGATTTCCTCAAAAATTGGTTTCCCAGCCTGAATTACGTTGGGATTTTCCTCATTCGCTTTGAAGCGAACCAGTTTCTTTCTACTCATTTAAAGTTCCTTGATTTCTGCGACCACAAAAGTACTGCCTCCTATAAAAATCAGGTCATCTGGTGCTGCATTTTTTCGAGCATATTCGATTGCTTCTGGAATATTGGGGATTATTTCTCCAAACAGAGAAAATTCCTCAGCCTTTTCAGCTAAATCTCCGGCAGCAAAAGCACGAGGAATCTTTGCTTCACAAAAAATGTAATTGGCATTTTTAGGCAAAAGTGCTAAAATTTTGGAAACATCCTTATCGTTCACCATCCCTAATACCATCCAAAGCTTTCCGAAAGAATACTTACCTAACTGATTTAAAATAGCACGAATTCCAGGTTCATTATGACCCGTATCAGCAATAATCAAAGGTGATGAACCCAAAATCTGCCAACGCCCCTTCAAACCAGTAAGCTCCGAGATATTAGAAAGCCCTATTTCTATGTCCAGATTGGAAATATTCCAACCCAATTTTTGAAGTTGAAAAATGGTCTCCAGAATTCCAGGAATATTCCAGACCTGATAATCTCCCAACAAGCCAAATCTCAATTTTGAAAACTTCCCTTCATGAAAAACTTCATAATGTGCTTTAGAGGATGAATTTTGAGTTTCCTTTTCTTCAATCCGTTTAACCTTCCATTTTTCATCAGCAAAAACGATTAGAGCATGCTTTTCAGTAGCTTTCTCAACAAAAACCTCTCTACATTCCTCTTGAGTTTGGCTAATGACTACAGGAGTATTTTCCTTGATAATTCCAGCTTTTTCTCCAGCAATTTTTGGTAAAGTATCTCCCAAAAATTGCATATGATCCCAGCCAATATTGGTAATCAAACAAAGCTCTGGATTGATCACATTGGTACTATCCAATCGCCCTCCCATTCCTACTTCAATGATTGCGATATCGACCTTTTCCTTGGCGAAAAACCAAAATGCCATCGCAACGGTCATTTCAAAAAAGCTAGGCTTTAGCTCTTCCAAAAAGTCTTTGTTTTCGGCCACATAAAGAACCACTTCTTGTTCTGGAATTTCAATCCCATTGATTCTAATCCGCTCTGTAAAAGACTTTAAATGTGGAGAAGTATATAGCCCCGTTTTATAATCTGCCTGTTGTAAAACTGCTGCTAATGCATGCGAAGAACTTCCTTTTCCATTTGTTCCTGCAATGTGAACTGCTTTGAATTTCTCTTGAGGATTTCCCAAATGCTCACATAAAGCCCAAGTATTCGAAAGGTCCTTTTTAAATGCTGAAGCTCCCACTCGTTGAAACATGGGAAGAGCGTTAAATAAAAAATCCAGGGTCTCCTGATAGGTCATTTTTTAATCTACCTTAATAATAAAAGTGATTTTCCCTGTTGAAAAATCTGCGACAGGACCACCTTGACGTTTAAAGGAAACTTGATTGACAACCTGCCTGTAATAGGCCAAAACTTCATTAGAAACATTGTACTCTAAAGGAACGGCTTGCACGACTCTACCTGAATCATCCACCGTAATTCTAAATACAATTTTTCCATTTCGGGAAGAAACACGGTCATTGATATTGGGTCTGGCAGCAAAATCCCAACCTGCTAAATCCAAACTATATCCAGAGCCTGAATTTGTCCCCTGCCCTGTTCCCTGTCCCATAATAGCTCTTCCATCAACCGTTCCTTTAGGATCTCCGGCATCACCTTTTTGATTAGAATCACCTTGAGCACCACCTGCGGCTGGCTGATTGCTTTTCCCTTTTGTTCCGCCAGCACCCATCAATGCTCTTTCATTGATTTTGGGCTGTTCAGGAGCTTTTTGGACAGTTTCTTCAGCTTTTGATTCAGCTGGTGTAGTCACAGTTTTGGAAGGTTCGATAGGCTTAGGATCGGGCTCTTTATTAACCTCACTCGCTTTCTCCTCACCTTTGATTGGTGAAGGATTTTTAGAAACTGCCTGATTTGCTGAAGGCTGAGGATTGGACTTCGGTTTCGCCTGAGTCGTTTGTGGTGCTGGAGTTGGGGTAGCTTCAGGAGTAACTTGTTTAGCAACTTCCCCGGGCGCTGCAGACTCTACCACAGAGGAGGGAGTTTCAGAAGGTGGATTAGGACTATTGATTTCTCCTGATCCGGCTTGATCAAAACCAAGGTTTAACTCCAATCCAAAGGTTGGAAGTGGCGGAATGGGCTGTTTCCAAACTACGATAAAATAGATTGCAATCAGCAATAAGATATTTAGCAAGAGAGTAATCCAACCAGCTCGCTTCTTATTTTCACTTTCTACCTTATCCGCATTCCAAAATTCCATTTTAATACGGTTTTGTTGCGATTGAAACATTCGCCTCTAAACCAGCAGCAATGCCTCCGATTTCAACCAGATATTCAACAGGAACTTCTTTATCAATATGAAGTACCACTTGTCCTTTTTTATCTTTTAATAAAGTGGTCAATTCAGACTTGATTTGCTCCCTATTGACCACTTTATCATTGACCGCATAACGGAGATCTTTCGTTACAGACACGGTTACTTCCTGCATGGCAATATCTGAAGTCTCGCTAGATGGTAAGTTAACTGGCAAGCCTGACGGAGTGATAAAGGAGGAAGTAAGCATAAAGAAAATCAATAATAGAAAAATGATATCTGTCATTGAGGACATGCTAAATGCTGATTCGACCTTATGTTTTGACTGAAGTGCCATGATTATTTCTCTTGAAGCAATTCAATAAACTCAATGGAAGCGTATTCCATACGATGAACCAATTTGGATACCTGGGTAACCAAATAATTGTAGCCCAAATAGGCCAAAATACCTACTACCAATCCCGTAGCCGTAGTAATCATTGCCTCGTAGATACCTTCTGAGAGGAGTTTTGGCGAAACCATTCCTTCCTCTTGAGCGATGGCAATAAACGCCTGAATCATCCCTGCTACTGTTCCCAAGAAACCGATCATTGGAGCTGCACCGGAGACAGTTGCTAACAAGCTAAGATTCTTCTCAAGCTTATAGATCTCGATCTTGCCTACATTCTCAATAGATACTTCAATATTTTTCAAAGGAGAGCCAATTCGCTCTATTCCTTTGGCTATCATATTGGCGATTGGAGTTTTTTCATCAGCACAAAGCATCTTGGCCTTTTCTACCTGACCGCTTGAAACCAATACTTTAACCTGATCTAATAAATGAGCTGGTGTTTTAGATGCCTTTTTTAGAGTCATTAGCCGTTCCACAAAAATATAAATGGCTAAAATGAAGAGTAGGTACAAAGGGATCATCATGTAGCCTCCTTTGATCAAAAGATCAAGAAGACCGATTTCTTGGCCCATACCATTCATGCTCAGACTATCCGCCATCGAAAGCGAGTCTGTAGAGAGAGTTTGTAGTAAAATCATATTAATATTTCAAAATCCACAATGCTTCGGAATAATCGTCTTTGATTTCCGAAAGAGCTTGATTCGCTTGGTAGAAGGAATAATATCTCCCAATTGCCAAACGATAATTTGGGGAATCTTCGTATGGCGTGATCAAATAAAGCTCTGAAGCGCGATCCCAGTATTCTTCAGATTTTGAAACTGCTAGCCGTTCGGAAGGCAAACTTCCAACAACAATGAAATAGCGGGATCGATCTTCTCTTGATTCTATTCGGATCAAAGATCTCTCTACACTACGCTCAATTGTTGTACCAGTTTCGGTTGCTGGGGGAATTGGATTTTGAGCTTGAGGAATTTCTTCTTCAGTTTCCTGATTTTCAGCGACCTCCTCAGGTGCTTCTTCTTGAATATTTTCTGATTCTTGAACTACCTGTTGCTCATTCTGAGCAATAGGCTCTTGTTGAGTATTTGTCTGTTCAGTTGCTACTGGGATAGGTTCCTCCTCCTTCATTAGCTGCCAGACTATTGCAGAAACTAGGAGTAGTCCAATGAAAAGGACATAAATAACCCAACTTTGAGATTTTTTTTCTGGAATGGTTTGTTCAATAGGCCTTTGAACAGCTTCCTTTTCTTTCTTTGGCTTTTCTTTTTCAGGTTCTTGAACAGAATCCTCCTCTTTTACAATCGTTTTTTCCTTTGGAGGAATTTCTGTTTGTTCAGCTGGCTTTACAGGTATTTGAGAGCGGATTTTCTTTCGTAATTCACCTGCTTCCAAAGGCTTTTCCTCAGCAGGAATAGTCTCAGTCTTTTCCGATTTTTGCGGAATTTGTTCTTGCTCTTTCAGAGTTTTGACTTCTACGAAAGGAAGCCCAAAATCCTTAGAATCATTCCAGGTTTTACTTACTTTTTTCTCCACAGCGAATTTTGAAAAATAGCCTGCTACGAAACTAATCGATTTGAAGGGAAAGCCAAACCCAAATTAAAATTTAAGCCAGGCTCCACCTAACAATTGAACTCCTCTTACAGGATAATTTTGCCAACGGATATTTTTTCCATTCAGCAAATTATTTCCCTCGGCAAAAACTCCAATCTTCTCTGTGATCTGATATTCAGCCTTCAAATGTAAATCTGCGATAGATTTTAGATTTTTTACTGCAAAATAATCCGGTTCTTCTGTTCGCTGAGGAGCTTTGATTCCTCCCATCAAATTGAAGTTCATTTGAATCAGTAAGCTCTCAAAAGGAGTAAGTTGATTATTGATTCCTACTTGCCAAGTAGGTCTATGCCAAGCTTCTGATAAGGTATTCATGTCATATTGGTACAAATCCAACCGGGTGGATAATCGATACATTGATTGAATCTGTATACCCAATTCAGCATTGATATTAAAGACGCTCACCTTATCATCATAGACCAATTGAAATCGAGAAGTATCAGCTGGTGAGTTGATGAAAAAGTGCATCTGATTAAAGCGACTAATATCTATACCAGCTTTATAATGGACTTTATTTTGAACTCGCCCTTCTATCCCTCCTGCTATTTTGTAATTGTTAATTGTGTTTAAAAGCTGAGATGAAGGTCCTAGAAATGGGTTCTCCATTACAAAACTATAATAGGTATTTCGCTGAACATCACCGGAAAACTCACCAAAAAATCCAAATTCATCCGCAAACAGATACGAAGCCTTTAATACAGGGAAAATTCTAAAATCACTGGATTTCCCAGGCACAGAATCGTTTTCAGACACAATATTCAAACCTGCCGAAAACCGAAAAGCATCTAATTCATATCCAACCTCTGGCCTAATAGCAAAATAGGTTCTGGTTTCATCATACCCTTCATCCTCCGGAGTAGTGTGAAAATAGGACACTTCTAAAGACCCTTTCCAATCTTCTAATGCTCTAAAAATTCCTTTTCCCGAAAGCCCAATTTCACTTTCCTGAGCAAGATAGCTGTCCTTGAAATTTCTGAAATGAACTTTCCCCTCATACGAGACAGGTCCAACTTTTTCAATATCCCTGATACCAGCAGATAAATGAATCGTACTTAATACATTGCCTTGAATACCTCCAAAATCCAAATTCGGATTACTGAAAACAGAAGTATCTATTCCATAAAAAGAATAAGAATCCTGATTCCAATTTAAGCCTCCAAAAACCTCAGCCTGATCTAGAAAATAACTGAAGGCTCCTCCCAGTTGAGTATGGGATTCTTTTGACTGTTCATCAAGAATTGGCCCTTTTCCAAAACTTTGGTGCTTGAGGCCTATGCTATAATTCCAGTCATACACCTCTGTAGCCATAAATCGGGCTTCCAGCAAAGGGCTAGCAAAATTACCGTACCCAAGCTTCAAATAACCTGGAAACAAATCCTTGTAGTCTCGTCTGTAGACCTTTTGTGCAGGCTCAACATCTAGTGATACTGGGGGCAGATCCAACTCATAAAATTTCACCGTATAGTTGAAATCGGATAGGCCTTTTGGCTGAGGTAAGACAGGAAGTTTTTCAAATATCCTTGGCTGCGTGGGCAAGGTTAAAACCCGATCTTTTCGAATTACAAACTCCTGATCCTGAACTTCTCCACGAGACTGAATTTGTCCCAAGAGATCATTCGAGATCCAAGAAAAAACAAGGGCTAGGACTAGATATCTTTTTCGCATGGATTAGTTCAGTTTTTGAAGTTTCTCTTGAGCAATCTTTCGAACCTCTTCATCGGTTGCATTTTCTACAATGGATTCCAGCGTTGCTTTGGCTTGAAAAGCCTCACCTAGCTGCTGGTAATTATCAGCGATTAGCAAAAACATTTGGCCATACCAATATCCAAAATCCGCAAAGGGACCTGACATTTCGAAAATGCTTTCATTCGATTGTTCTATTTGACCTTTTTCCTGATAATTTTTCGCCAATAAATACAAGCCTTCTGCTCCTTCAAGAGTCTTGTACTCATCCACCAAAACGGAAAGCGTAACCTCGGCTGCTTGATCTTGATTCAAAGCAAATTGTGCTTTTGCTTTGCCCAAAAGGGCCTTTGGAGTAGATTCTGGTAATATACCATCCAAGGATTCAAGCTTCTCCGCAGTAGAAATCACTTCCCGATAGCGCTTAGTTTGATTATAGGCTTCCAATAAACCCATCAAAGCTTCAGCTTCTTCTACCTTGCTGCGAGCATTTGAAGCAGCCAATTCCAAGTATGGGATTGCTGCTGTATAGTCTTTCTGATTCAACCTGATCTCCCCTATTTTTTGCATTGCGCGAAGTCGCTGCGGAGATGCAGGTTCTTTTTCCAATTCTAAAAACGCAGCTAAAGCATTTTCCTGATTACTTGATTGGAAATAGGAATCACCCATGTAATAAAGAGCATCATTGCGCTGAGCTGTTTGAGGATAGCTCCTCAAATAATTTTCAAAAGCTCTTGCAGCCTGTGCAAAATTCCGTTCGAAATACAAACTCTTGGCTGATTCAAACTCCAAAGATTGAACTGATCCTCCATCAGGATTCGCTTGCTTGTATTTATCCAAATAAGCTGAGAACTCTCCCGCTCTTCCTTGAAGCGCCAAAGCCTCTTGAAGTCCTTTTAATGCTGTTTCAGAATTGGAAGAATTAGGATGTTCATCTAGAATGGTCGAGTAATCCCGAATGGTCTCATTGTAGTTTTGAAGTGAAAAATTAGCCACAGCTCTTCCTTCCAAAGCAAATGGTACAAATGGACTATTTGGTCTCCTAGAAATCAAATCCGAAAAGGCATAAGTCGCATCACTGTACCTAAGTTCTTCCATTAAGATTTGACCACGCTGAAACAGGGCATCCTCTAGATAAAGCGAATTGGGATAATTCGCGATCAATTGATCCAAGTTCCGAAGAGCAGCACTATTATTTGTTTGGAAATTTTGAACAACACCCAATCGATAATAAGCATAATCAATTCCTGAATTCCTTTCAGAGATCGCCTGTTGGAAAGTGGATTCGGCCTCAGAAAATCGTTTTTGAACGTAATAGCAATCCCCTAGACGAAGTAAGGCATCGTCATAGTTTTCTTTGTTTTCTCGACTTCGAAGTCTATCGGTGTAGGTTTTAAACTGAAATTCCGCCTCTCGATATTGCTTGGAGTTGAAATAAGCATACCCCAAACCATACAAACTTTTGTTCAAATACGCACTTGAAGTGGTTCGTCCTAGATCTAAGGCTTTTTGGTAGGAAGAAATTGCCTGATCCAATTGGCCATCAGCAGAATAAATTTCCCCTTTCCAAAAATGTGCTTCGAGTACTAAATCCCGATTTACTGGAAATGCCAAAGATTTATCCAAATAGGCAATTGCCCCAGGATACCTCTTATCTCGGAAGTATACCATTGCTTGATAGTAAGCCACTCGCTGATATGCCTCTCGAATTCTTGGAGATTTATTTTGAATACGGTCCATTTGTTCAATGGCGCGCAAATAATCACTGGTATTAATCAACGCTTCGGAAAGCAAGGTTTCAGCTTCTCGCCGATAAGTCCCGTTAGGATATTCATTTAAGTATTGGTCCAAGCCAGAGATCCCTTCTTGAAAGCTCCCTTTCTGAAGATTGGATTTAGCATAATTGAATAAAGCTTCTTCTTTTATTTGTTGGTTAAAATCAGAATTTGCAGCTGATTTAAAGGAGGTACTGGCAAATTGAAAGTTATCCAACTTGAGATAAGCATGCCCCAAATAATAGGAAGAGGCTTGCCCCATTTCATTTTGCGCGGAAGCTGAAACCTTCAAATAATCCGTTGCTCGCTGGTAATTTTCAATTTCAAACTGCGCAACTCCACCTTTATAAACTTGCTCTAGACTTAATTCCCCTTTTCTGGAATTAACAAATGCATCATAATTTTCGGCAGCCTTAGCAAATTCTTTTTGCTCAAAATAAGCTTCTGCCAAATACAAGTGAATCATTTCCTTCCGCTCCAAATTTGCATTGGAAGCTAGTTTTGATTCTCCATAGTTAATCAAATCCTGATAGCGACCTTCTTGGTAATATAGAGACGCCAATAAGTAAGGGACCTTAGGAGCATAAAATGCCGATTGACCCGCTTTTTCCAAATCAGAAATAGCCTTAGCAGTATTTCCCGATTGCATAGCGATATAGCCGCTGTAATAGTAGGCATCATAACTAATCGGCTGTCCCAATGTCTTTGCCTGATCAAAGAAAATTGCTGCCGAATCCAAGTCTTTTAATTGGAAATAGGCATACCCTTGCTTGAAAAGTACATCGGCTTGGCTTTCAGGATCGAGATCAGAAGCATTTACCATCCTATATCCATCAACTGCTTCCTTGTAGTTTCTTTTGTAGAAAAAATGATCACCTAAATAAAGTCCAGCAGAATTGACGGAGGGATGATTCCGATTATCAGAAATATAGGATTTCATTAATCCAACCCCATTCGGACTTTCTAATTCCAAAGCAGATTGAGCGGCTTTAAGCTTTCCTAATCGAACTTGGTCATCATAAAAATTCCTGGAATCTAATTGTTGGTTTTCCAGAAGAGTAGCTGAAAAAAGCTGGTTTTGAAAAAAGGAAGCCTGTTCATCCAAAACACGCTGAGGACTGGTCTGGTAAAGAGTAGACTGGGCGGATGCCTTCCAACTCAAACCTAGACTAGCCAATAGCACTAGGTAGTATCGCATAGCTGGTAATTGAGGTTCAGTGTAAAATCTTATACACAAGATCCCGGAGGATTTCAGCATCGCTCATACTTCCAGATTCTACTCCTTTGTAACGAAGATCTGCCTCCCGAATGTGTTTAAACACCTCAATTATCTTGCCCAAATTATAATTTCTTGAAACAGCCAGGTATTCCCTAGCGATGAAAGGATTCATTTTTAAAATACTAGCCACCTGATCATTGGTTCTTGCCTTATTCTCATGAATCAATGCCAATTGCCGGAAATAAAAGTAGATTAATGAAAAAAGCGGAATCACCGGATGATTCTTAGGGTTTTGAGAAAAGTATTGGATGATTTGATTGGCTTTGTAGGCGTTTTTATAACCAATCGCCTTTAGCAATTCAAAATTATTGTAGTCCTTATTGATCCCCACATATTTCGAAATGTGATCAACCGTAATCTGGGTAGGCTCCTTAAAGTTAATTAGCATTTTACCAATTTCATTGGTCATAACCTCCAGATTATTTCCAATGGAATCAGCCAAAAGAGCTGCTGCTTTTGGATCAATTTGATGGCCTGTTCCTTTGATATAAAGCTCTACCCACTCATTCATTTTATAATCCGGCACCTTTTCAGACCGGACATAGACTGCGTATTTATTTAGAGCTTTCCCAAGACTGGTCTTACCATCTATTTTCTTGTATTTGTAGGCAAATACCAAAATGGTACTCGGAAGCGGATTCTCTATGTATTTGATTAAAAGTTCGGGAATCCCTTCATTTCCCCAATCCGGTAAACTTTGAGCTTCTTTGACCACTACGAGTTGGCGCTCTGCCATCATGGGGAATTTACGGGCATTATTCAAAACCACTCCCATATTGGCATCTTTGCCATAAATCACCAATTGGTTAAATCCACGCTCGTGCTCCGGAATAGCCGTTTCTTCAATGATTTTGGTAATCAGATCAATGTAATAAGGCTCTTCTCCATCCAAAAAATAAACCGGTGAAAACTTTCCGGCTTTCAAATCTTTGACAACGTCATTTGGATTTTTAGGCATAGATCTGTGATTTGGGACTTAAAGATAAGAGTACTCCTGAAAAGCCTCCAAAAGCAATTTGATTATTTGAAAAACTATTCATGCATTAACTTTGTATTTATTCCAAAACAGAGACATGAACTTTCAAGTAGGCATAGAATATTACAAGGCAGGAAAATTCGAAGAAGCACTTACGGTATTTAATCAGCTCATCGAAAAAGATCAAAGTCAGACTTCATACTTTCTATATCGAGGAAGAATTTTATCCAGAATGGGTAAAACAGAGAATGCGCTTGAAGATTTTGATCAGATTATTGCTCTTGAACCATACAACACCGATTTTATTGCAGACCGGGCAGTAGTTCTACACTTATTGAATCGAAATGAAGAAGCCTTGGCCGAATTCGACAAGGCAGCCAACTTAGACCCAAACAATCCTTACCGATACAGTAGCCGAGCTTTTTTCAAAGACAGAATCGGAGATTTGAAAGGAGCGATCGAAGATTATGAAAAAGCTATTGAATTAGACCCTGAAGATGCTGTAGCATACAACAATAAAGGGCTGGTTGAAGAGAAACTAGGCTATAAAAAGAAATCGAAGGAAAGCTTTGATAAGGCTGATGAGTTAGTCGGTTATAAAGCCCCGGAAAACAAACAAACCACTGCTCCAAAAGAAGAAAGTCCTGCTCTTTTTCCAAAAATTCAAAAGGAGGAAAAAGCAACTTTGACTTTTGGTTATTTTGTAAAAACTCTGAAAGATGTTTTTGTAGATGAAAAGACCAGAAAGGACTTTCTTCAATTCTTAAAAAAGCCTTTTGGAAAGCCTAAAAATTCTTGATTACCCAAAGGGGCTTTGTGATGAAATAAGACATCTTTTTAGAGACGCTTTTGGTGAAAATTTTATTGAAAAAATCCTGCTGACGACTTAAAGTAATCAGCATATCACCTTTAGCTGATTGCAAATAATTTTCCAGTCCTAAAGCCAAATCATCTCGAAAAGACTTCAGAACGAAATTCACTCGATCATACTTAATGAAAGGCTTTAGTTCCTCAATCATGACCTGATGAAGTGGCTTTTCGAGTTTGTTTTTTCCCTCTGAAGCATGGACAATGTCAATTTCGGCATCAAAGAATTTCGCGAATTCTACAATTTTTTGAATAGCAACTTTATCCTCCTCTCGGTAATCAGTACCAAATACTAATTTTCGAGGTTGCTTATAAAACACCTTTCGAGGAACAACCAGAACATCCACTTTTGATTTTTCTACAATTCTGCTGGTCCGACTTCCAATAATGTTTTTCCGTAATTCATTCATCCCTTCCGTACCCATCACCAAAAGTTGCGCTTTCGTCTCTTCACTAGCTTTGATCAGTTCCTTGACAATATCCCCGTCACAAATCAAGACATGACATTCTTTTAAGCCTTTAGGAATTGATTCATTTCTTACGGTCTGCTGCAAATTGGAAAGCTTTTCTTTCAAAAAAGCTAATTGATAATCCGCCTCGTTGCTCAAAGGATTCAACTTAAAATAATCCTCCCGATTGGCTACATGAATCAAAATCAAAGTGGACCCATAACGCTCCCCTATCCTTGCCGCATATTCAATTGCGTTCAGAGAGCATTCCGAAAAATCAGTGGGACAAAGTATGACGTTTGGTGAATCCATCTTAATAACCTCTTTTCCGATTGACGAGATTTAATAGGGGTTCGTTACAATCCATGCGACGAATATTCTCTACCACCTGCGGAGCTGCCGCGGCTGGATTTGTTACACTGGCAATATGAGGAGTCATAGAAATTGCCGGATTTTCCCAGAAAGGATGGTTCTCAGGCAAGGGTTCCTCTCGATAAACATCTAAAAGAGCTCCTGATAAAAACCCTTTTTCTATTGCAATTGGCAAATCCTCTTCTACTAAATGTTTACCCCTAGCCACATTAATCAAATAGGTGCCTGGGGTACATTTTTCGAACAGTTTCATGTTCAGAATATTTTCAGTATAAGGTGTCAATGGAAGCAGACAAACCAAAACATTGATTTTTGAAAGAAACTCCTGTAGATGCTCTTTGGAATAATAAGGATAAGGAAAATCTGTTTTTTCAGAGTACCCAAAGCCAACCACGGGGAATCCCATGAAATCTAATTTTTCTAACACATCAAATCCCAATGCTCCTGTACCCATCACTCCGATAGTTACCGGGATTTCAGGATTAGACATATCCCAAACCTTTCGCTTTTTATCAGCCTCATAGCGTTGAATTTGGCGATGGAAGTTTAGAACTCCCATTACCACATAATTAGTCATGGACCAGGTTAGCCTATCATCCACAATCCTCACGATTGGAAGATTCTCAGGAATATTCGGATCACTCAATATATGATCAACTCCAGCTCCCATTGAACTGACTAATTTCAAATTGGGATATTCTGATAAAATCCCTTCCGGATGCTGCCAAAGTAAGGCATACTCCACTTCATTAGGATTTTTCACATCGGGAAAAACCTCTATTTCCAAATTGGGATTTGAATTTTTGAGAGCCTTAATCCAAGGTTCAGGATTTCTTCCGGGACTGATAATAACCACACTCATACTTACAAATTTCAGAAAAGCAACTTGTGAATAACGGCTATGGAAAACAGGATATTTCCACTAATCAAAAAAAGAAACAATTACCTCTTAAATTTGGTAAAAATTATCCGAATAAAATTTAATCGATTTCACATGAATAAGCTAAGATTTATCATTTTGATTGCCTTGATGGGCTGGTCATGTTTGTCTTTTGGACAGCAACTTCAAATGCCTCAAGCTTCACCTTCAGCAAAAATTTCCCAAAAAATCGGATTGACCGATGTAACGGTTGAATATTCTAGACCAAGTACAAGAGGAAGAAAGATTTTTGGAGAGCTAGTGCCTTATGGTCAGGTTTGGAGAACCGGTGCCAATGCAGCAACAACGTTGGAGTTTTCAACCGAAGTGATGCTGGAAGGAAATAAAGTACCGGCGGGTAAATACGCCATTTACACCATCCCGGGAAAATCTACTTGGACGATTGTTATCTCAAAAAACACCCAACTTTGGGGAGCTATTGGCTATACCGCGGATGACGATTTGTTGAGATTCCAAGTTGAGCCAAAGAAACTGAGTCGAAAGTATGAGACCTTTGAAATCAGCTTCAATAACATGACGGATGATGGAGCTGACCTTTCTATGAAATGGGAAAATACTAGAGTAGATTTTAGAATTTCTATGGATGTTGATCCTGTAGTTATGTCCCAAATCAAAGAAATGGTGATTGATACGAATACACAAGATCCAAGTCTATTATATGCTGCAGCCAATTACTACTTCACTTCTCAGAAGGATTTGAATCAGGCGTATGAGTGGATTAAAGTTTCCACTGACTCTGATCCCAAATATTGGACAATGCACTTGAGAGCTAAAATTGAAGCAGCTCTAGGCAAAAATGCTGAAGCGATTGCCTCAGCTCAGCAATCCATGAAAATGGCAGAAGAAGCCAAAAACCCTGATTATATCAGTTTAAATGAGCGATTGATCAAATCATTAAAATAAGCAAAAAAGCCTTCCTCAATCGGGGAAGGCTTCTTTTTTACTTTTTGAAAACTTGGATTATGGTTGCAAAAAGCATCACTGATAAACATCCAATGGCATTGTACCATAGAAAACCAATATCCCAAGTGAATCCCCACAACCCAACTCCATTTTTGAAGTGAATGATCAGAATTAAAACCTGAGATAACAAAGCAGCTAAAAACACGGCGGATCCTTTTATCCATTTCATGAAAAAGCCTACCATAAAAATACCTAGGATAGTTCCGTAAAAAAGCGAGCCTAAAAGATTGACAGCTTGAATCAGATTTTCAAAAAGGGAAGCATAAATCGCAAATAAGATTGCAGCACCTCCCCAAAAAGCGGTAAACAATTTTGAAGACAAAACATAATGCTGATCCTGTTCTTGAGAACGAATAGATCGCTTATACAAATCGATCGTGGTGGTCGAGCCAAGGGAATTAAGTTCAGAAGCACTTGAAGACATAGCTGCTGAAAAAATTACTGCAAAAAGAAGTCCCACAATCCCTACAGGTAAATGATCCATCACGAAACGCATGAAAACATAATCGGTATCTCGTGTTTCAGCTACTGGGTCATTTCTTACAATCAGTTCTTTTACCTCATCTCGAATTTTTTCTTGTTCTTGCTTTAGTTCAAAAAGTCCCGCCTTCAATTCTGTTTGCTTGATTTCATCACCTGCCTCAATCGCTTGAATCAATTCTTGATAGGCCGCTTTACTTTTTTCAAAATTCTCTCCAAAACCATTCTGTAATTCCTCAAACTCAGGAGCGTAATTACTTTCTTGAAGTTTTTCGATTTGAACTGTATTAAAAACTACTGGAGGCTGATAGAATTGGTAAAAAACAAAGACCATAACTCCGATGAACAAAATGATGAACTGCATGGGGACTTTCAAAAATCCATTCATAATCAATCCCATTCTGCTTTGGCTCAAGGTCTGCCCGGAAAGGTAGCGCTGCACCTGACTTTGATCCGACCCGAAGTAAGACAAAAACAGAAATACCGCCGCAGTCATCCCTGACCAGACATTATACCGGTCAGAAGGATCAAATTCCAGATTGACCAAATTCAGCTTCTCCATTTTCCCTGCAATATGCAGCGCCTCACCAAATGAAACTGGAAGCAATTGAATAACGATAATCCCAGCCAAGATCATCCCTCCCATCATTACTGCCATTTGTTGTTTTTGGGTAATAGATACTGCTGCCGTACCTCCAGACACAGTATAGAGAATCACCACAGCTCCGATAAATACCACTGTCCAGGTCAAATTCCATCCTAAGAGTGTTGAAAGAATAATCGCTGGTGCATAGATGGTAATCCCCGCAGCCAATCCCCGTTGAATAGTGAATAATAAGGCTGCAAGAGTTCTGGTTTTTAGATCGAAGCGACTTTCAAGGTATTCGTAGGCGGTGTAAACTTTGAGCCGATAATAAATCGGAATAAAGGCCACAGAAATAATAATCATAGCCAGAGGAAGCCCGAAATAGAATTGAATAAAGCCCATTCCACTTTCATAGGCTTGCCCAGGTGTACTTAAAAAAGTAATGGCTGACGCTTGGGTAGCCATTATAGAAAGCCCAATGGTCCACCAATTCATGGTATTTCTTCCACGCAAATAGGAATCTAAATTTTTCTGACCTCTCGTTTTATAAATCCCATAGGCAGCAATAGCCCCTAATGTTCCAAATAAAACAATCCAATCGAGTGTACTCATGAATAGCTGGTCATCAAAAGGTAAAACAAGAGTATCAAAACGCCTAGACTAATCATCAAAGCCCAATAGAGGCGATTCCAATTCATGGGTTTTTCTTCCATTACAAAGTCGATTATTGCTCCAAGAGATTGATGAATAACTTAACCGCCCCAGGCACTCCAGCTGGTAATTCTCTAAAGAAAGAGAGCCCTGTATAAATAAAATTCCCCTCTCCGTACTTGGCATAAATCAAAGATCCATTGCTCGGGTCTTCACCGGGATCATTCATGATTAATGGGGTTTCATAAGCGGAATCAAGTTGGCCTGCGAAATACAATCCTCTTTCCTGAACCCATCCATCAAAATCTGAAGCATTAATTTGATTAGGACTGGAAAGAATAGGATGGTCAAAATCTGCGGTTACCGGAGCATTCTCTACTGAAACCCTATTTCTTGTGATGGAGAAAGGAAAAGGTCCCAACTGATTGGTGAGCAAACGTGCAGTCGTATTGTATTGTACAATTAAGTTCCCTCCTGCCCTAACATAGCCCATCAATGCCTGTTGATTTGAGGCTAATTCCTCATTGGTGTTGTATGCACGAATTCCTACAACGATGGATTGAAACTGAGATAAATAATTAATGTCATAATCACCATCATTAATGATGGTGACTGGATAACCCAATGACTCTAATACATCCGGAATCTCATCACCAGCACCTGGAATATAACCAATAGGTTTCTTGGAGATTTTCCAATCTTCTTGAATCCAATCAATCGTAGCAGGGGCAAAATAAGTGAGATGAGGAATATGCTTGTAATTAATTCGATTGGTAATCAAATCAAATTCCCCTGAATTGGTTTTATAAATCGCTTTGATTTTTCGCTTCCCCATCTCATTGGACATAAACTCCACCTCATATCGCCGACGCTTTTGGCCAGGAATATCCTCAGCTTCCAAAATCCTAAATTCAGTTTCGTTTAAGTCTTCAAAATAAAGAACGCCATCTTCGATTTTATCCCGAAAATTCACCCAAACAGTAACTTGGGGTTTAATATCACCTATTCCAAAAATGACTTGCTTGGAAAGTTCCAGATCAACTGAAGGAACTACAGCAACAGGCTCCTTAACTTCTCCATCCACTGGATCATTGAATTTATAATTCAATGAAACTTGAATGCTCATGCTTGCACCATCAATCTCTAATTTCAATTCTGCATAAAGACTCAGATCATTGAATGGTTTTCCGATCAATTGCTGATCTGAAATGGTATACATAGGTTGGTCAACATCACCATTTAGCCAATAAGGCTGAGAAAATGGGAATTCCCGATCAAGGCCCACTTCAACAGATTTACGGTATGGATCATTATTTTTAGCAGAAACAGCTACTTCTAATTGTTCTTCAGAAAGCACTTGAATGCTGGAAATAGCTAATTCGGTATCAGTTGGGTTATTTACAATTATTTCACCTTGCAAAAGAGCACCCGGAAAAATCGATTCTTGATCTGAGTTGAATTCTATCTCCACTCCCATTGCTTCCAAAATCAAAGAATTGATTTGATTTTTCTTTTCTTGAACCCAAACTAATTCGTTCGGAAGTTCATCGATTTTTGCTTTAATTTTTAATAATTCTGGAAGGCTGGAACTTGGTGATTTGAAATCAAAATCATCGATCAATTGATCAATCAACACCTTGGCTTCTTTTCCTGTCTCATAGGATTCCCATCTGTCATCTACTCCATCAAAAGGTGAATCAGTAAATGGTTCTCCTTTGATAAATTGGATATGATCCACTGCATTTCCAATTCCCGCTGTAGAACCAAACCCTTGTGATTTATGCATAGTACGGCTATCCGCAGCTATTTGGCTATAGGTTTCTCCTAGCAAGGAATTGTAATTTCCCGTAGGAAATTCAAAGTAAATTTCACCTTCCTCCTCTTGAAATTCACCACGGAAATTATAAGCATTCCAGAAAATCCGTTTTGGGCTCCAAGGCTCTACATATTGAAGTTGATCCGGAAAAGCCGTTGGATCTCCAGCTAGTGAAAATGCCTCTTCTGCTAAAATTGCGGACGTGGTATGATGACCGTGAGTTACTCCAGGAATCGTATTAAATCGGGTAATAATGATATCTGGCCGGAATTTCCGAACTACCCAAACCACATCTGAAAGGATTGTTTCACGATCCCAGTTTTGTAAGGTCTCATCTGGGTTTTTACTGTAGCCAAAATCTTTCGCCCTGGTAAAAAACTGTCTACCTCCATCAGTTTCTCGGGCCTTCAGGAGCTCTTGAGTACGAATTTGTCCTAAGCCAATACCTAACTCAGGGCCAATCAAATTTTGTCCACCATCTCCCCGAGTTAAACTTAAATAGGCAACTTGAGCTTTTGTCTCATTTGCCAAATAGGCTATTAATCGGGTATTTTCATCGTCGGGATGAGCCGCCACGTATAAAACCCGCTTCGTTTCCCTCAACTTGAGAAGTTCATGATAAATAGAGGAAGAAGGAATTGATTGGGAAATTACCGGCGAATAAAGCCCAAGTATCAGGGCTATGGCTATAGGAAAGAACGCAAAAGATTTCTTCATGAAAAAAACACAATTCTATCAGATAGCAAGCTACCATTAGCCTTGGGTAAATAAAATAAATTTTTGATTAGTGGAATCTATCGAATCTATGTTCCACCATGTTTATTTGAAGCTATATCCAACTGTAAACTCAAAAAAGTCTGCCTTGAGTTTATGAGCTTTGATTTGGATTCCGGTGAAAACCTGATTATTCAAACTATACCGAAGCCCTACTCTTTCATAGAACCAAGTAAACTCCTGATTTTCTTCATTTCTATGCAGGTATACTCCGAAACCAACAGGAATATATAAGTTTTCCGTAAGCTTCCATTCCCAAGCACCTGCTGCCGCAATGCTAGTTTGATCCCAAAAAGAAACATCAGAAAGGCCTTCTCGATCCTTAAGCCCAGGAGCAAAAAATACATCTAGCCCAATTCCATATCGATATTTATAAGACTTCTCCCACATATAGGTCAAATTCGCTCCACCTCTAAAATAGGAAGCACCTCCTACCTCATAATTTTTTGAGCCTAAATAAACCGCAGTATTCCAATATCCTTTCTGAAGAAGTTCAGGTCTTTCCCAAAGTTCGGGTGTTTGTGCTTCACGTTTATCAAAATTATATCGCACTCCCACCGAGAAAGGTACAAGGTTTATTCCCGCATTCGGCTTTTTGGTAGATCCATTGGAAAAATGCTTGATACCAAGCATAAGAAATAAGTGGGTCTGTTCTGTAAGAAAGTAATTGCCTTTGATTCCTAAGTGGATATAACTATTCAATTCTGAGCCTATGTATCTATTTAACGGGTTTTCAAGAGAATCATAGGGATTAAGATTAAACCCTAAACCCAAATGACCGAAATAGGAAAAGTTCACTTTTCGATCTTTAGAAAACTCTTTGAAAGGAATATCAAAAAACCAATAAACTCCTTGAGGCCTTCCAATTTCGGATTGATATGGAAGAGTGGTAGAAATCCCTATTCCAAAAACAGGATATCTGTAAATTTGACCGTAATAAGAATTAGTGTTTTTTCTCCAACCTAATCTCACGTCAACTGCATGATAGGAGACTAAATCTTTTATTGCATTTGCCCAAGGCTGACCATTGCTGATTAAAGGGCCAGATTCAAAAGAAGCTTCTAAAACTTTTTTGTACTCCTTCTGACTCCATGCTTTTATTGAGCAGGCGAAAAGTAAAAAAAACACAAAATAAATCTTCACAACCTTCCTCATGCCTTAGACCATAAACAGTTGAAATTCAAGATAAAAAAACATATCATTTTCTTGATTTCAAGCCTTTTAACAAAAAATTATACTTTAAATTTTAATCAATTCTTACTTGATCAAAAAATGATCCAAAGCGATTAAAACAAAAAAAGCTGCCAGTTGGCAGCTTTTTAAAAGTTTTACTTTTCTTATCGATCCATCCAGTTAGGACCTAGCAATTCGATAAGCTTCTTGTTATATTTTTCAGCTTCAGCATCATTCTTCAGACGAGTGTGGATTTGGTAAAGAATCTCCATAATTCCAGTATCTTCAGGTTTGATCTCAAGAGATTTCTCAAAATACTTCACAGCGTCAGCGTAGTATCCATTTGCTTCCTCACCCATGGACTGAGATCTTTTTTCCCATTCTTCATCAGAAAGAGAGTTTAGCTCAGCAAGCACTTCTCTAGCCTTTTCAATCAAAAGAGCAGCAGTGTAATAGTTACCTTCGTAGAAATTAGGGTCAATTTCAACTGATTTCTTATAATCTGCCAAAGCACCTTCTACGTCACCAGATTGCTCTTTCAAATAACCGGATCTCAAAAGAATAGAAGTGTTATTAGGATCATTCTTCAAAGCCTCTTGGATTTGAGCCATAGCCTCATCCATTTTGTTCAATTGAAGCAACAATTGGATTTCATACTCAGCCAAAACTTTATCAGATGGATACTCTTCTTTTCCGCGAGTAACGATTTCGTAAGCTCCTTCAGGATTTTGTTGCTCTGTGGAAAGAATTTGAACCAAGAAATAGTATGCGTTCAGTTTATTATATCCAGGTACATCCAACAATGCCATAAAGTGTCTTTTAGCATCCTCAAATCTTCCCAAATCGTTGGCAAGGAAGCCTGCATTGTAATGGATGGTAGTATCCTGAGGATCAACTTTACCTGCAAGATTGAAAAACTCATAAGCCATCTCATAATCATCCATGTTGTATTGAGCGATAGCTTTATCAAAGGATACGTTTTTCAATTTATTGATAGAGTTTGGTCTTAGGTTATCAGGAGCACCAGGGATATCCTCTTCCCAAATATCTTCACCTACACCATTCTCTTTATCTTCGCCTCCCATTTTGAAAGCCTCCATGAAAGTATCAAAAGAGGAGTTTCCGCTTTCAAGAGTCTCCATGGTGTTTGAGGAATCAGAAGCAAACATACCCAAGTAAATCTGAGCTTTCAATAGGGTAGTTTCTGGATCGGAACCAGTTTCTGGGTCTTGTAGAGCAGCCTCGATTTCACTAAGGGCAGTAGCGTAATCACCACTTTTTAGGTTCTTCTCAGCAGATCTTACTACTTTTTTTTGTCCAAAGGCCAAGGTTGTAGCACCAACCAAGACCATTGATAGAATTAGCTTTTTCATTATTAGCGTTTATCTTTTTTAAGGTTGATTATTCTTGGTTTTCAGAGGAGTTATCAGTTTCCTCTTCGTTATTTTCCGCAATTTGTGAAGAATCTGATTCTTCTTCATCTTCTTCCCTAGAGATTTTTTCAACTGAAGAGATTTCATCACCTTCTGAAATCTTAATCAGTCGCACTCCTTGGGTAGCTCTTCCCATGACTCTAAGGTCATCTACCGAAATTCGAATAGTGATTCCGGATTTATTAATAATCATTAAGTCATCTGTATCCACCACCTCTTTGATTGCTACCAAAGCGCCCGTCTTTTCTGTGGTATTCATGGCTTTCACACCTTTTCCTCCACGATTGGTGATTCTGTATTCTTCTAGGTTAGAACGTTTTCCATAACCTTTCTCCGAAACCACCAATAGGGTTGCATTTCCTTCAGAGGCACATACCATGCCAACGACATAGTCATTAACATCATTTAAGGTGATGGCCTTAACCCCTGTTGCTGTTCTACCCATTGGCCTCACTGCAGACTCATGGAAGTGAATAGCTCGACCTGATTTTGCAGCGATTACAATGTGTTGATCACCATTGGTCATATCCACATTCACCAACTGATCATCTTCACGAATATTCAATGCAATGATACCATTGGTTCGTGGACGGCTATATTGCTCCAATGTGGTCTTTTTAATCACACCCTTTTTGGTTACCATTACCAGGAAGTGATTATTGATGTAATCCTGATCATTCAAATCATTAACCTGAATAATCGCTCGGATTTTATCATCTGAAGCAATATTAATCAAGTTTTGAATTGGTCTACCTTTTGAAGTCTTGCTTCCTTCTGGAATGGCATAGGTCTTCAGCCAGAATAACTTACCTTGGTCAGTAAAGATTAAAAGGTAATTATGCGTGGAAGCCGTGAATAGATATTCAGTAAAATCATCTTCTTTGGTACTCACACCTCTTGAACCAACTCCTCCACGTCCTTGAGTTCTATATTCTGTTAAAGCGGTTCGCTTCACATATCCTTGGTGGGAAACTGTGATAATGACTTCCTCATTTGGAATCATATCCTCATAGCTGAAGTCTTCGGCATTATGCTCGATTTCAGTACGACGATCATCGCCATAGCGCTCCTTCATCTCAAGAAGCTCTGTTTTGATGATATCCATTCGTCTGTCCTCATTGGCAAGAATATCTTTCAACTCTTCGATCAAGGCCATGATTTCCTTATACTCCTGCACGATTTTGTCCCGTTCCATTCCGGTCAATCGTTGCAATCTCATATCCAAAATGGCTCTTGCTTGGATTTCACTTAATTCAAAGCGCTCCATCAAACCATTCCGAGCAGTTTCCGGATCAGCAGAATTTCGAATTAAAGCAATCACCTCATCCAGATTATCCAAAGCAATAAGATACCCTTGTAAGATGTGAGCTCTCTTTTCAGCTTCTTTTAACTCATACTGAGTTCTTCTGACTACTACTTCATGTCGGTGATTGACATAATGTAAGATCAGGTCCTTCAGATTAAGCGTCTGAGGACGACCTTTCACAAGCGCTACATTATTAACTGAAAATGAGGTCTGTAGCTGCGTTTGCTTATACAAATTATTAAGAACTACATTAGAAATTGCATCCTTTTTTAATTCGTATACAATGCGCATTCCTGATCGATCAGACTCATCGCGGATTGCAGAAATTCCTTCTATTTTCTTTTCATTGATTAAGGCAGCAGTCTTTTCAACCATACTTGCCTTATTCACCATATATGGGATTTCGGTAATGACAATCATTTCCCTATTCCCATTGTCCTTGGTTTCAATGTTTGCCTTACCCCTTACAACGATACGACCTCGGCCTGTTTCAAATGCTGCCTTTACTCCATTGTAACCGTAAATAATACCACCTGTAGGAAAATCTGGAGCAATAATATGTTCCATCAATTCAGCAACTGTGATATCTCTGTTGTCAATGTAGGCTACAATTCCATCGATAACCTCGCTCAAATTGTGGGGCGCCATGTTAGTGGCCATACCTACTGCAATACCGGAAGCTCCATTCAACAATAAAGCAGGAACTTTTGCCGGCAATACAACTGGCTCTTTGAGAGAATCGTCAAAGTTGAATTGGAAGTCGACTGTATCCTTATTGATATCTACCAAAAGCTCCTCAGCTATTCGCTTGAGTCTAGCCTCGGTGTATCGCATGGCAGCTGGGTTATCCCCATCGATGGAACCAAAGTTACCTTGGCCATCAACAAGCTGATATCTCAAGGACCAAGGCTGGGCCATACGGACCATTGTATCGTATACAGCAGAATCACCATGCGGATGATACTTACCTAGTACCTCACCGACAATTCTCGCCGACTTTTTATAGGGTTTATTATGCAAAACGCCCAGTTCTTGCATCCCGTAAAGAATTCTTCGGTGAACGGGCTTGAGTCCGTCTCGGACGTCTGGAAGGGCTCTTGAAACAATAACCGACATCGAATAATCGATGTAGGCTCCACGCATTTCCTCCTCAATATTGATAGGAATAATATTCTCGTTTTCTCCTTGGGCCATATAAAGCTATTTCACAGGGTAGATTAAGGCCGCAAGATAGTAAAAACGCCCTGCTTTTGAAAAGGGAAATTCAAAGTCTAGAAGCTAAATCTGAATCAATACCATTGACCTATCTTTCGATCCTGAAGTCTAAAAATCGAACTTCCTCGGTATTCAATTCCATTATGCATGTGCTTCATCACTACACCACATCCTTGGATTTTACAGCGCTTGGTTCCTGGGATTCGAATAGCTAACCCGATTTGCATAGCATATAAGCGCTGGTCAAGCTCCTGAAATTCAGAAAAATCCGAAGCGGAATAAGTAAAAGAGCGCAAGTCAACTCCACCTTTTAAAAATAATTTGGTGTACTCTGAAAAATCCCGCTCAAGTCTCAAACCTAAAGCAAAATAGGGATCTGCAACTGCTAACCTAGGCGTATAAGTTCCATTCTGAGTTAGTGCTGGATCCACAAAATTTTTTATGGATAAATTTCCATATTCTGCCTCCAAAACAAGTCTCCAAGGATAAATTTGACGAACTCTCTGTCGGAGTTCTGACTGCATATACAAATTTGCCGATGCATATTTTCTATAGCGCCACTGAAGATATTTGGCTCTTCGATTTGCATCCCAAAGAATTATCCCAAAAGTACCATAGAGTTTACTTGCCCTGTAGGAAGCTCCTTCAAAAGGAAATTCGAAATTTCCTCCACGCATTGGACTGATATTTCCGGATTCGATACCATATCCTCCTCCAATTGTAAATAGATTGAAGAGATTGATTCTAACCCCTGCATTTAGTACAGGAAAAACCCAATCTCCTCCCTTCATGGAAAGAGGGTTTTCTTCTGAAATATCTAAGGGTTCATCAAAATTTTGATATTGAAAAAGCGGATATAGGTCTGGGTTTTCAGTAAAAAAATCTGTTCTAAATTCTTGATAGCCTCCACCTGTTGAAATTTCCAAAGCAAATTGCTCCAAAACATTTCGATAAACATTCCCTATTGCAGATTCACTTTTCGGATTTTTTGCCTTTCTGGAAATCCCAAAAATATCCTCCTCCTGAGCAAAAGAGGTAGCGCATACCATAAAAGAAAGTCCAATGAAGAAAAGTTTTTTGAAGGCCATATGTTGATAAACGGAATGAAACTTTAATTAGTGTTGAAATATAAAAAAAGCCTCCCAAGGGAGGCTTCTTAAAGTGAGTATTTTTAATATTTTATTTTCCGTCTTCAGCTGCTTCAGCAGATCCATCTTCTTCGCCTTCTGAAGCCTCTTGCTTCAATTCTTCAATTAGGCTATCCAATTTTTCTTTTACGGAAGGATCTTCTTTCAAAGCTCCCAACACCTTGTTGTAAACAGATACACTAATTACATCGCTATCAGTAATCAAGTTTGTTTTGTAGTCTACAACACTCTGCTGAAGCGATCCTTGGAAATCCAAAATAGCCTGATAAGCAGCTTTTTCTTCCTCAGTGATATTGGCTTCAGTCATTTTAGCATCATCACCCCAAGCTGCCTTTATTTCATTATATCTAGCTCCCCCGTCAATCACTTCGTTGTTCAAAATCATATTCCGAAGTTCTTCAGTTTTTTGATCCACGAACTGTGAAGTCATTACCTCAACAGTTGCATATTGAGTCAATTCTTCATCAGTAACTGCACCTTCTGTAGCTTCTTGAGCATAAGAAACCATTCCGAAGAAGGATAGAAACAAGGCGGAAAGCAATAGTTTTTTCATCATGATTAGTTTGTTTGGTTCGTTACAAGATTGCAAAAAATAGAACCCTGGCTAAAAAATCAAGTAATTCGGCCTTATTTTGGATTTTTTATGACAAGCGGTAGAAGACTGAAACTCAGATTGCTTTTAAATCTGCAATTGTTTGGATAGGATCTACCGAATTGAAGACAAAGCTACCTGCCACTAGTATATCCGCTCCAACCTCTTTCAATCGGGGAGCATTTTCAAGATTAACTCCACCATCTACCTCAATTAATGTTTTGGCATTTTTGGAAAGAATCAAATCCTTTAATCGACTGATTTTGGAATAAGTATTTTCTATGAATTTTTGCCCTCCAAAACCAGGATTCACAGACATCAAGCAGACTACATCCAAAAGTTCAATTGAGTCTTCCAGCAAAGCAACGGAAGTATGTGGGTTTAAAGTCACCCCTGCTTTTGCCCCCAAGGACTTGATTGCCTGTATACTTCTATTAAGATGAGAACAAGCTTCCAAATGAATAGAAATTACCGAGGCACCTGCATTTCGGAAAGCCTCTAAATACAAATCAGGATTGGTAATCATCAAGTGCACATCCAAAGGCTTTTTAGCATGTCTATAAATCGCCTCTGTAACAGGAATACCAAAAGAAATATTGGGAACAAAAACCCCATCCATTATATCAACATGGATATAATCTGCCTGTGATTTATTCAATAATTCTACTTCAGATTGAAGATTAGCAAAATCGGCAGCTAGGATTGATGGAGCAACTTGAATGGGCATATTTTCTATCTTGAATTTACAGGCAAATTTAGGCTTTGTTTAATAGCGAATTAATTTTTGGCGTTTTATATCGGTTCCATCCTGCATTTGAACAATAAAGAAACCAGAAGGAATAGCATCTAGACTCACTTCAAATGGATTTTTGTTAGAGTTTCTCTCCAGTTGAAGTGTAGAAATAATCTTTCCGCTAGGATCTAATAGTGTAAAATTTGCTTTCAAATTTGTTCCAAAATGAATTTTAAGATCGTTCCCAATTACTGGATTTGGATAAATCTTCCAGCTTACATTTTCATCTTTTTCTTCAACTGATAGAATTTCCCCATAATATGCCTTATAAAAATCGGGAATGCCGTATCCTATTGCATTATCCGGGTTATCATAATTACTTGCACTTCTGAGGAGGTTATCAATTAATTCCTTTCTTGTCCAATCTGGTCTTGCCTGCCACAATCCAGCGGCTAAAGCGGCAATCTGTGGTGCTGCAAAAGAGGTTCCACTTCCAGGACCAATACTTCCATTCGTACGGATGAGTGATACACCATTTCCAAATGCAGCCAAATCAGGCTTGACTCTTCCATCCGAAGCAGGACCTCTAGAGCTGAAATTGGAAACAGCCATATCCTGATTCACCGAACCAATGGCTAATACCTCGGGAGAATCAGAAGGCGCAACCAAACTTGGTTCATTGGGACCATAATTACCGACACTATTTATTACTAAAACACCTTTCTCCGAAGCGAAATTTGCAGCCTGTGTGATAATAGTAGTTTTCCCATCTAAATCTTCATAGGAGTAATTCATGGATGGATCATCAAAATCATAATAGCCCAAGGAGCTATTAATAATATCCACCCCAATTGAATCCGCATACTCAGCAGCTCTAAGCCAGTTAAACTCTTCGATTCGATATTCAGTAGCCAATTCTTCAGTCATGGCTAAAAAATACTCAGCATTAGGAGCACCTGACACATAAGCACCTTCTTCCATTGCGCCAATTAATGAAAGAACATTTGTTCCATGTTGGTAATCTGTAAAAACATTATCATTCCACGGTCTAACAAAATCTTTTTGATCGATGATCTGACCATTATTAATTAATTGAGAAAAAGCACTAACCGTGTTGACAGCTGGGAATCCAACATCGAAAACCGCAATGCGAATTCCCTCTCCTTTAAAACCTTCTTCATGCATTTTATGGATTCCAAGAAGTGAATTCTGAAAATCAGACGGTAATTCCTCTGTTTTGAGGGTTCTAGAGGTTGCCTCTTCGAGCGGAATAAATTTTTTAATTTTTGATTCTAAAGCAGGGATTTCAATTCGCTCATTAGGTTGGGGATTGTATCCTTTAGCTACCATTTCTACTTTATCCACGAAAGGCAACTGCTCAATTGTTTTAATTGACTCTGATTCAGCTACAATCAAAGAGGCATTCAGCCATTTTGTTTGATATAAAATTGAAATAGCATGTTCCCTTACCTGATCAATATAAACATCTGAAACAGGCAAATCCGTACTGTCTGGAGAAACACCTTCCCTATTCCTTCGTAGCAGAGCTCTATCAGTTAGAAACTCAGATGGTCTATCTAAACTAAAACTTGATTGAGGTTTGTATTTATAGAAAACCACATAGCGATCTTGGGCGTGAACAAATTGAATCAAGCCTAAAAAAATAAAAAGTAATGAAATCAAATACTTATTCATTCCCATAATCTATCAATTTCATATGAGTGATTCTTCCCGAGTCTATCAATTGATCCCCTAAGCAATCATTCCTTGAACAATAAGTTAACACTTCATAGTATCGTTCTGTTAAACCCACATTTTCTTCAAAAACATCATACCTATTATCCCTAAATGTGATCAAATCATCAGCCTCTTCCTGTATCACCCGTACTATTGAATTTCCAGGGTTAGAAGAATTTTCAATTTTTAATTCAAATTCATCTAAGGAGGCATCCCGAAATTTATTTCCATTCCAGATCAAGCCTTCCTTGACTGGATAGACCAAAACGATCAAAGGCTGATTCTGAAGATTCATGATTAAATTATTTTCTCTAATCACCAAGGTATATTCCACTTCAAACTCCCAAGCTTCATTATTCTCTGACTTATCCCTTCTAACAATGAAAACCTGTTCTCCTGCATCATTTACAAATACAGTGCGGATTTGATCTCGATAAAAAAATGAATAATCCTCAAAATCATTTTCTCCAAAATAAATCCGTTCCTCAACTTCATAGGTCCAATAATTCCCAATGAAAAGAGGAAAGAAATTAAATGAATCTGATATCACAGGATTTTCAACTTCCCGATCACAGGAAAAAAGAAAAAGAAAGGAAATGAGAAAAAGTGGTACCTGTTTTTTCATAAATGCTAATTGCCTAAAATTAAACTTTTTCTACCAAAAACAGCACCAAGGCTCTTTCCTAACTAGTCAACATACTGGTAAAACAAGGACGAATGAGTAACTTCGCCTAAAATTCAATAGAATGGCTTTAAGTACTTTTGTAAAAATAAGTAGCGTCACAAATCTTAGCGATGCTCGATACAGTTCAGGAATGTATGTGGATGTAATCGGATTTTGCCTTGAAGAATCATCCGATAAGTTTGTCCCACCTACATCCTATTCAGAAATCACAGGTTGGGTATCTGGCTGTGAATTTTGTGCTGAATTTAAAGATGATGAAGCTACCATAGTTTCTCAAAAGCTGAGTAAATACCCGAATATCACCTGGATTCAGCACAATCACTTGAATACGCTCATGGAATTTGCGGATCAGGGTTATCAACTGATTTTTGAAGCTCCTCTACAGGAAATTCGTCATATAGAAGAGGAAGTAGGTAAAAAAATTCAAGATAAAGGAATCCATTTATTACTAACCACAGACTCTGAATCATTGGATGGAGATGAGATGAAATCCATAGCATTGATTGCAAATAAAGCCAAAGTCATTCTCTCTGGTGGTATTTCTCCTTTTAATGTAAAAACCCTAATAGCTGATTTGAACCTATTTGGAATTGCTCTTGAAGGAGGCGAAGAAATCAAGCCAGGATTAAAGGATTATGATGAGCTAGCTGAAATTCTGGAAGAATTGGAAATCGAAGATTAATTCAAAATTTCAACTACTCTCCTATTCCCAAAGGTCGCTTAACTCATAAGGACTTTGTCCTTGAGTGAAAAACGTGCCATCTACAAAACGATGGGAAATACCTATATCTCTTAATTCCATCAAATCGTGATCATCTAGCTTAAGGTCTACCGCCCTTAGGTTCTCAACTATTCGCCTTTGGTTAACCGATTTGGGAATTACAACAACTTTTCGAGCTACTGACCAAGCAATCAAAACCTGACCTTCAGAAACCCCATGTTTTCGAGCAATTTCACAAACCACTGGATTTGATAAAAGTTTGGGGTCTTTTTGGTGCTTTTCTGCTCTAGAATCTGGTGAACCTAGTGGGCTATAGGCTGTCAATAATATTTGATGCTGTTTACAAAACTCCACCAAATTTTCCTGAGGAAGAAAAGGGTGCATTTCTATTTGGTTCATTTCAGGCACCTCCTCTTTCATTTTTATCAATTCTAATAATTTGGTGCTGTTAAAATTAGAAACACCAATATGCTTGGTTTTCCCCAAGGCTTTTTGCTCCTGCATGGCTGACCAAGTTTGAGTCAAAGGAACATCCTCATAGGTGTAAAATTCTTCGCGAAGGGTGGCAAAATTGACTCCGTGCTTGAAAGAAATTGGCCAATGGATCAGATAGAGATTCAAATAATCAACTCCTAAATCATCCAAAGTCTTATCCAATGCTGGTCCAACATCTTCATAGCGATGGGAGTCATTCCATAACTTTGAAGTCAAAAATACATTTGAACGTTTTACAATTCCCGCTCGAATTGCTTCGGCCAACCCTTCACCAACTTCTTTTTCATTTCCATAAATTGCCGCACAGTCAATATGCCGATAACCTGCTTCCAAAGCCCAATAAACGGCCTGCTTGACTTCTCCAGGTTTACTTTTCCAAGTTCCCAAACCCAAAATCGGCATTTTATCCCCGTTCCTAAAAATCACATTTTTCATCATGTTGTCTTGTTCGAAGTATTATTCTTGAAATAAACGATTCCCATCCAAAAGGTCAATCGAAACCTCCTATTTGGATCCATTCAATGAGTTTACTTATCGGTATTTTTGAAGCGAAAAAGCCTTCCAATATTCCTCCGCCTCTATAACCTTCATATCCCCATCAAAAACAATTAACCTATATTGAAGTCTATAAGTTTTTCCCGCCAATATCTCCCAAGATTTAAATCGTGTTGGGGTAAAATTCAAAAAGACATTTTCAATCCCTTTATTTGAATCTTCCGGCCAAACCCGTAATGGTTCAGGATGATCAAAATTCTCTGGATGACTCAAAATCAATAAACCGCTTGAACCTTGAGAGGATCCCGTAACTCCATCAATCAAAACCCAACGAGCCTTCGCTCCATCTGAATTCCCCCTATCATTTCCTTCAGAGGTTAAGATTCTACTGTTTTCTGGGCCCCATTCCTTTCTTGCCCGGAATGCAATACCACCACCATAGCGGTAAGATTCAAATAGAATTGAAGAATCCAATTGATTGGTAAATTCCGAGATGTAGTCAACTTGATATCTATCCTCATCCAAGACTTCAACCCTTATCCGTAAATTTTCAACTATTGCTAGCGAAGGAGATTCCCCTGCAGTCAAATCAAAATGATTCTGACGAACTGTAATTTCAGCGCTTTTTTCATCAAGGCTTTTTCTAACAACCTGATCAAAATACACTCTTCCCTTCCCATCACCCAAATTCCAAAAATCAACCTCTCTTTCTTGAATCTTGGTTTTCGTCCAAGGCCCCCAAATCCCATAATGGTGATAATGATCTTCAGGTTGAATGCGAGTCAGAACCTGTCCGCTTGCAGTCGCCAAAGGATGGATAAACCCAGACTTTGAGAATGTGGGATCAACACCAAAAGGAACAGCGGTTTTACTTTTTTGATAGACCAAAACCTGAATATCATTCACCAAGAAATTAACACTTGAGTCAGTCTCTAGTAATTGAATCGATTGAGAATATCCCGCGATTGAAATTGTCCAAAAAATAATCCCGATAATAATCACTTTGAATCGCATGGTATTTTATTGAAATTGGAAATCAGTTGATCTAAACAAAAGCTACTAAACTTTGAGAACTTTCAGAATTAATTCCCTCATAAGCTTCCAGATAATTCTAGGATTATCGATCCTGTTTAAATTCCAAAACTCCTATTCCCAAGACCTACCCGAAGTTCCATTTGATGAAACATGGATTCAAAAAATTGAAGAACAAGCCCCTTCCAAGACAAGATTTCCTTTTTCAAAAAAGAAAAGTGTTTTGGTTTTTTCGCTACATACTGGTTTCGAGCATTGGGTAATTCCGCATACAGAAGAAATAATCAAAATATTGGGTGAGAAATCTGGGGCTTTTGAAGTGATGGGATCAAAAGATATCAGCCAATTTGAATTGGAAAATCTAAAGGGTTTCGATGCAATTGTCTTAAACAACACCTGCTCCAAGCCAGATCATCGAAATCTGTTTTGGGATCAATTGAGTAATGAATCCGACGAAGATTCAGTCATCTTGATGAAAAAGGCACTTCAACTAGAAAGAAACCTGATTGATTATGTGAAATCCGGCGGAGGATTAATGGTTCTTCACGGCGGAATTACGACACAAAATAAATCCATGGAGTTTAGTGATTTAGTGGGTGGTAGTTTTGATTATCATCCACCTCAGCAAGTCATTGAAGTACGGGTAGAAGATCCAAAACATCCATTGACCCAAGCTTTTTCTTCTGGAAGCTTCACTCATGTAGATGAACCATATTTCTACATGAATGCCTATGAAAAGAAGGATTTTCGCCCTCTCCTATACTTCAACAATCAGGAAATCAAAAATCAGCGGAAAGGACAAGAGAAAATTAACGGCAAAACTTATGCTGCCTGGATTCGATCAGAAGGAAAAGGAAAGGTATTCTATGCAGCACCTTCCCATAATGCCCAAAGTTTTGAAAACCCCAAGTTGCTTCAGTTTTTCTTAGATGGACTTCAATATTTGGTCGGAGATGTAGCTTGCGATGATTCTCCTATTCAAACTCAATAAATCAATGAGTAGGCATGTAAGAATGAATTACGGCCTCAGCAGCTATCCTTCCTGAAGTCATAGCAGCATTTATCGATCCATTCAGCAAATAGTCACCAGCCAAATAAACCTGATCTGAAATTTTAGACTGGGTAAATGGAATGGAGTTCTTCAAATCATTCACATGAGGCAAAGCATAATTGATTTGATAGCTTTTGATAAACTTAAAGAAATCAGCTTTGATCCCTGAAATTCTACTCAATTCCTTCTGAACTTCTCGAATCAATTCTTTCTCATCCAAATCCGATTCTAATACAGTCACAGAAAGAAGCGCTTTTCCTTCTTTACTATATGCTGGTGAAACATCATCCATAAACACAATATTATTGACGAGGTGATCACCCGGAACTAAGCCGATCATAGGGCGAGCCAAAAAGGATTTTTGAAGGGAAAAGTACAGGTTAATCACCGATTGAGGAGGAGCAAATTGACCTTGAAGCTGCTTCATCACTTTATCTGGCTGCACTGCAATAATGATTCGATCCGCTTCTAACTTCTCCCCATTCTTAAGGAAAATCGTTGACCCCTGAACTTCTTCTACAGGATGATTGAAATAAATCTGAGTTGAACTCAATTGCTCTCGGATCATAGCGGGGATTTCACCCATTCCTTTTTCTGGAATGGCAGCATGCCCAATTGCAAACATTTTGAAAACAAACTCAAACATTCGGGAGGAGGTATTCATATGCTTTTCCAAGAAAATCCCTCTAAAAAACGGCTTAAAAAAATTTTCTATGATCTGATCAGAAAACCCATAATCCTTTAAATACTGATGGGTAGGTTTATTCTTTGAATTAAAAATATCATCAACACTCTTTTGCTTCAGATCTTGAGTCAGGGTAAACATTTTCACCTTGTCCATAAAGGTTCCCACTTTTGAAAAAGCCATACTAACCACTTTCAATGGATTCCTCATGGGATCTGAGATGATGTAGGATTCATTTTCGCCTAAAATGACGGCTCCCGGATCAAATTTCTTGAGATGAAGCGCCTGGAAATCCAAGTATTTCTTGGCTTCTGGATATGCGGTATTCAAAACCTGAAACCCATGATCCAACAAAAACCCATCTACTTCATCAGTTTTCATTCGGCCACCAATCCGGTCTGTAGCCTCTAAAATAATAGGTTGGAATCCGGATCTTTCTAATTCCAATGCAGCAATCAAACCGGACAAGCCAGCTCCGATAATGTAAATTTTTTCTTCTCTCATAGTTTACTGGGTAAAATTGCACAAAACAATTTTGTCTAGAAAGTGCTAATTTCTATTCATCAATAACTGAGGACAGGTCAAAGAGTTTGGCTTATGTTGAACAAATCCATCAATGGTTTCAGCCAATTCAAAGGTTTTTCTTAAAATCACAAAAAAATCCAAAATGAAGAATTTACTCCTACTTGCTTTCATCCTATTAGTTGGTTTCTCTCAAGTCAATGCCCAAATCTACTTTCCTGAAAAAGCGAATTGGGAGAAAAAATCTCCTGAAGAGCTTAATCTAAACCCAGATAAAATTCAGGAAGCAATCGATTTTGCTATTTCTCACGAAAGTGATGCAAATCCAAATTTAAAAATCGCGCATTATGAAAGTGCCTTTGGAAGGGAACCTTTTGGGTATCCTATTGGACCAATGAAAACCCGTGGGCCAGCTACTGGATTAATCATTTATAAAGGATATGTGGTGGGTCAATGGGGTGATCCTAATCGAGTGGATTTGACTTTTTCAGTAGCGAAAAGTTTCTTATCGACTACAGCAGGGCTTGCCGTAGAAGAAGGACTGATTCGTAGCGAGCATGATTTGGTTTATCCTTACATGGCTCCTATTTATCCTTATCAGCCTGAGCGTCTAGCCATGAACAAGGCCGATCATTTTGAAGAAGAAGATGTTTTTGAACTTTTTGACACAGAGCATAACCGAAAAATAACCTGGGATCATCTCTTAAGGCAAACTTCTGATTGGGAAGGAAGTCTTTGGGGAAAACCTGATTGGGCGGATCGTCCAGCAGAAGGTGTAGCACAAAAGCGTGCCAGACCTCAAAATGAACCAGGAAGCAAGTATGAATACAATGATACTCGAGTAAATGTCTTAGCTCTTGCGCTTTTGAATATTTGGCGAAAGCCACTTCCAATCGTACTGAAAGAAAAAATCATGGACCCAATTGGAGCAAGTGATACTTGGAGATGGACAGGTTATGAAAACTCCTTTATTGTTTTGGATGGACAAATCGTCCAATCAGTTAGTGGAGGTTCCCACTGGGGAGGTGGTATGATGCTTTCAGCTTGGGACCAAGCCAGATTTGGGTATTTGACCCTTAGAAATGGTAATTGGAATGGAAAACAATTAATCCCTGAAGAATGGATCAAAAAGTCTAAAACCCCAACACCTGCAAATCCGGGTTATGGTTTCATGAACTATTTCTTGAATCAAGATAAGCAACAAGTACCTGCCGCTCCTGAAACTGCCTTTTTGCATATTGGTGCAGGAACCAACATGATTTATGTTGATCCTGAAAATGATTTGGTGATTGTGGCAAGATGGATTCCAAATGGAGACAAAGCTGAATTGGTCCGATTAGTTTTAGAAAGTATCCAATAATTGCGCTTCAAATGATTGCTTCTACTCCAAATCCGCCCTATTACGCGGTGATTTTCACAAATTATTTAACTGAAAATCAAGATGGATACCATGAAATGGCTGAACACATGGTGGAATTGGCAAAGGAGCAATCGGGCTATTTAGGACATGAAAGTGTGCGAGACCAAATGGGAATTACGATTAGCTATTGGAAAGACTTAGAGTCCATCAAAAAGTGGAAAGAAGTAGCTGAACATCAATTAGCCCAGAAACTAGGCAAAGAAAAATGGTATCAATCCTTCAAAACGAGAATCTGCTTGGTGGAAAAGGATTATGGATTTGAGCGGTAAGCTATTTAAAAAGCATACCCAAAACTGATTCCTACAGATAGTGGCCAAAAGAATTCACTTGTGAATACAGGAGTTAAAGAAGCTCTGAATAAAAACCCACCATCCACAGGTTCTCGACGATAGCCAAAAACCATTGTTCCCACGAAACCATCACCCACAGTTCGGGAATCTCCGACAGTAAAATTATTGTTTTTATCGGCTCCCCTGAGATAGGTACCTCCCATTCCTACTTCGAAATATTTCCCTTCCTTCCCTAATAAGTAATTCAATCCTAAAGGAATGGTGGCTAATGAACTTCCGTCTATAGCGAAATAAGAAACGCCTGCTTTAAAACCTAATCCATCAAATCGGTTTGAAAATCGCTGATCATAATTGAAAGAGTACATGATCCCGTTTCCAAATAATTCCACATAGACTCCTCTACTTTTTTCCCTTTCGGAGGATTGTGCTTGAGCAAAGAATTGAAATCCTAGCAAAACCAGGAATACTAAAATGTATTTTTTCATCAATCCACCTTAAAAAGCATACCCCAAACCTACACCTGCATACAAAGGCCAAAATCCATTGTTGTTGAAGATGGGATTTAAACTGATCTTCCACATAAACCCACCATCCACGGGGATTCTACGATACCCAAAATTCATGGTTCCCATCAAACTTGGAGAACCGTCCACATCTAGAATAAAATTGTAATCATTTCCACCATAATTGGTGCAAACATATTGCCCTGTGTTTTGATCATAATACCCATCTAGACAATAGTAATCTTCGCTTTGATTATCAAAGGCAAAAAAAGTTAAGCCAAAACCCATCTCAAAATAGTGAGGCCCCTTTCCATAAAGACGATTTGCCATCATGGGTAAAGAAAAAAAGGACTCTCCTCCAGAGAACGCATATCCACTTGCTCCAACACGAAGCCCCCAGGAATCCATTTTTTCCTTGTTGAATCGAAAATCATAATTGAAGCTGTAAGGCAATCCCGGACCACCCAATTCTACAAAAATAGATTGATAAGGTAAGCGAGTTGACTCTTGTGCTTGAATAGATCCTGCGAAAACAAGGATCGAAAGAATTAGAAGAAGTTTTTTCATAGGGATTAAAATCGTATCGTATTCAGGGTGGTGAACGTAATTGGGGATTTAAAGGATACTAAAACGAAGGTAATTTCTAATTAATGTTAAAGAAATAGCATTTTCTGAAAGCTCGTAATATTTCCATTATTTTAGTACTAAGTGAATGAAAATGAGTCAGAAAAAAATCATATCTCTCTTTTCCATTTTCATGGGCTATTTGGCTCTTATGATTGGGCAGGCTTGTGTTCAAGAGCAGCTTCCTGATTTGTATGGCCGTTGTCCAGATCCACGAAATGCGACAGCAACAGATTTAGAGGTAAAATATCTTCCCTACAGGAATGATCGATTTTCCACTTCATCAGATGTGGTTCCTTTGCAGGATTTTGAATTGGTCATTGAATTAGATTTTGAATTACTCAGCGAAAATTATGATACGGTATCAGGATTTGGTTTCGCCTATGCCCTTACATGTATCCCTCTTTACAATTTTCAAAACATCTCAAACATTACCATAACCCTAACTCAACCACTTGGCAACATTCAAGCAGGTTCAGATATTTCCTATCTTTTCAAAAACAGGGAAGACACTCCACTTTCAGAAATTCGGGATTTCAGAAAGTTTGAAACCACCTTTGGACTAAAGTTCACCGGGGATTTAGCAAATAATTCTCAATTGCATACGAGAACCTACTTATTTTTGAGAGATGGAAGACAGCTGATTTTTGATTCAACTTCTCCAATAATCACAACCAACTAGACTATGATCCGGAAAATATTTCTTGTGTTTTTTTCTTTAGCAATGGTCATTGCTATCGTCTATATGCTTGGCCCTAAAGTGGAAAAGCAAGAGCTAATTGTTCATTATCCCGAAGTTCCCACTCGGGTCAATGAACTGATTGACTATGTAAAAACACGAGAAGATACCGTCATCGGTCTCAAGGAAGGGAATGAAGCCTATATACAATGGGCAGATGAAAGTAATCCAAGAAAGACCCCCTATTCTATTGTTTATATCCATGGATTTGGAGCAAGCCCTATGGAAGGTGACCCTGTGCATCGGTTTTTAGCGGAGCATTTTGGGGCAAATCTTTACGTGACCCGACTTCCCGAACATGGAATTAGGCGAGAAAATGGAATGGAATATCTTTCTGCCCAAGCCTTGGTGGATGCAGCAGGAGAAGCTTATCAAATCGGAAAAAGCTTGGGAGATGAAGTCATTGTAGTGGGAACCTCAATGGGTGGAGCACTTACTTTGGTTCTAGCATCTCAGCAGCCTGACATCAAAGCTGTGGTGCTTTACTCTCCGGCAATCCGAGATAATGGGGAGAGATTGGAAGGCTTTTTCAGTCCATGGGCACAATGGATTATGGAAAAAACAATGATGGAAAATAAGGTTATTCATCAAAATCGAGAGGGTGAAAAAGCAGCCTATTGGTCCGAAGATTATCATATGAACGCCTACGAAAGTCTCGCTGTGCTACTTTACAGCATGATGAACCAAAACACCTTTGAAAAAATTAACCAGCCCCTTTTCCTAGGCTACTATTACAAAAGTGATGAAGAGCAGGATCCGGTCGTTTCTGTACCAAAAATGCTAGAAATGTATCAACAAATAGGAACGCCTGAAGAATTGAAAAGAGAAAGAGCTTTTCCTAAATCAGGAGATCACGTAATCGGTAGTTCCATCACCTCTGACGACTGGGAAGGTGTTTTATTTGAGACGATTGACTTTTTGGAAAATGTGGTGGGAATTCCTCCAAGTCCAAAATATCAACAAGAAGTGGAAGAATTGATTGAAGCTAATTCCATGATGGAGAAATAAAAAAAGCCCGCTGAAAAGTAATTCTGCGGGCTGATTTTTTGAATATTTAATTAAATAAAGCGATTCAATAAATTTTCATAGTACTCTTGCTTTCCACTTATTTGAGTAGGCTCACCTACTTCAGCTGCATAATTCCGAAGATCTTCCAAGGTTAATTTTCCTTCTTCGAAATCTTTGCCTTTTCCAGCATCAAAACTTGAATAGCGCTGTTTTCTTCGCTCGAGATAATCAGATTTTTCCAAAATGTCATTTGCAATCAGCATTCCTCTTGCAAAGGCATCCATACTTCCGATATGAGCCAAAAACAAATCATCAGGATCGGTAGAGTTTCTTCTTATTTTTGCATCAAAATTCACTCCGCCACCTTTTAAGCCTCCGGAAGTTAATAACACCAACATAGCCTCAGTTAATTCTTGAAGATTCAAAGCAAATTGATCGGTATCCCAACCATTCTGATAGTCTCCTCGATTGGCATCAATACTTCCCAAAAGACCTGCATCCGCCGCTACCTGCAATTCATGTTGAAAGGTATGTCCTGCCAAAGTCGCGTGATTAACTTCGATATTTAATTTGAAATCCTTATCCAAACCATAATGTCTCAGGAATCCTATAACGGTTGCTGAATCGTAATCATATTGATGTTTTGTAGGCTCCATTGGTTTAGGCTCGATGAAGAAAGTACCTTTAAACCCATTTTTTCGTGCATAATCGCGAGCAATGGAAAGGAATTTCGCCAAATGCTCTACCTCCCGATTCATGTCTGTATTGAGAAGAGACATGTATCCTTCTCTTCCTCCCCAGAACACATAATTCTCTCCTCCTAACTTGATGGTAGCATCCAGTGCATTTTTCACTTGAGCACCCGCCCAAGCAACCACATCAAAATTTGGATTGGTAGAAGCACCGTTCATGTAGCGGGGATTACTGAAAACATTGGCAGTACCCCAAAGCAATTTCACTCCTGTTTCCTTTTGCTTTTGAAGCGCATAATCTGTGATGATTTCCATCCGCTTTTCATATTCAGCTAAGGAACCTCCCTCATCAATCAAATCCACATCGTGAAAACAATAATAAGGTGCTCCAATCTTAGTGATGAATTCAAAAGCGGCATCCATTTTATCTTTTGCTCGCTGAATCGCATCAGGGTTTTCATCCCAAGGATGTCTGATCGTACCAGGACCGAAAGGATCAGCACCTGTACCACAGAAGGAGTGCCAGTAAGCGATAGCAAACTTGAAGTGCTCCTTCATCGTTTTTCCACCAATCACTCGATTTTCATCGTAATATCGAAAAGCAAGTGGATTGTCACTCTGAGGGCCTTCATACCCGATTTTTCCAATTTCCGGAAAATACAATTTTGACATATTGGTTATTTTTAGGTTTGAGTTTATTGATCAATTATAGATTCATTTTTTGAATTTCCTGAAGGCAATTTTTCCAACGGGAAAATAATTCCTCATAGGGCTCAAAGAAATTTTCGTTGGGTTCATATGTCTCCAAGAGTTGTAATCCTTCAAATGCCTCTGTTTCATTGGAGAAAATTCCAGCACCTATTCCAGCGCCTCTTGCAGCTCCTTGGGCTCCATCTGTATCGTATAATTTCAACTCCACACGATTCATATGGATAAAGGTTTTTCTAAAAATCGGACTTAGAAACATATTAGCTCTACCTGCTTTCACGGTCTGTAGGTCCAAACCCATTTCCTTCATGATTTGGAAACCATAGGTCAAAGCAGCTACGATTCCTTCCTGAGCAGCACGAATCATATGTCCTTTATCATGCTTCAGTAAATCCAAGCCAATCATGTGAGCGCCCACTTGCTTATTCTGCAAAATTCGCTCAGCCCCATTGCCAAATGGAATAAAAAGCAATCCATCTGCACCAATTCCAGCTGAGGCTGCGAAATTGTTCATTTCATCATATTCAATTTTGCCAGCACCCATCAACCGCTTGATCCAGCTATTCAAAATCCCCGTTCCGTTCACACAAAGCAATACTCCATAGGAAGGCCTATCTTTTTGATGATTGACATGAACGAAGGTATTAACCCTAGAAAGTGGATCAAACAAAGGGGTATCACAGACTCCATAGACCGTACCAGAAGTACCTGCAGTGGTAGCAAGTTCGCCTGGTTTTAGTACCTGTAGCGAAAATGCATTATTAGGTTGATCACCTGCGCGATAGGAAACCGGAACGCCCTCCTCTATTCCAGTGAGTTTAGAGGCTTGGGATGTTACTTTTCCTTGAATCGAAAAAGAAGGAACAACCTCTGGAATCCATTCTTCCAAAATTTGGTAATCCTCCAATAGCTTTTCTGAAATTCCATTCTTTTGGAAGTCCCAAAAAATCCCTTCAGAAAGACCTGTTTCAGAAGTCAAAATCTCCCCCGTCAGTTTCATCGCAATGAAATCTCCAGGTAGCATGATTTTATGGATTCTAGAAACTAGATCCGGTTCATTTTCAATAATCCACCGTAATTTGGAAGCCGTAAAATTCCCAGGGGAATTCAAGAGATTATTCAAGCAATATTCCTCTCCCAAGCGCTCGAAAGCTTTTTCTCCAATCTCTACTGCTCTACTATCACACCAAATAATGGAAGATCGAAGGACTTGCTGATTTTCATCCACCAATACCAATCCATGCATTTGGTAGGCAATTCCAATACCTTTCAATTCACCCTTTTTTACCTGAGCTTTATTGAGAACGTATTTAGAAGCTTGCTGAACATATTTCCACCACATTTCAGGATCTTGTTCAGCCCAACCGGACTTTGGAGAAGAAATCGGCATTTCTTCACTGGGAAATGCCTTGGCAACAAGGGCCGTTCCCGAGTCAGCATCCAGCAAGGATGCTTTGACTGAGGAACTCCCAATATCTAATCCAAGCAACAATTTCCTCATGGCTTACCAGAATATGATATACAATGCGGCAATGATTCCGGAAATCAGGAAGGCACCAACTTTAAATCCAGTACTGGTACGGAAAAGATCCCGATTGATATCAATGCTATTTGGATGATCTTTTCCTTTTCCTTCTATTAAACTGATACTGATCATCAACACTGCCAAAATCAAAAAGACAATTCCCATTCTATCGATGAATGGAAGATCAGGCAAACCAAACTTAAGAACCACAGAAAGTGGAATACTCAATGCGGCTCCCACTAAAGCGGCATTGGAAGTGGTTTTTTTCCAGAATACACCAAAGAAGAAAATAGCAAATACTCCTGGGCTAATGAAGCCTGTATATTCTTGAATAAACTGGAATGCTTGATCCAATTGACCTAAGGCAGGAGCTACAAAAGATGCAATGATAAAGGCGACAATAGCAGTAATTCTACCTACTCGGACCTGCTGTGTTTCAGTTGCATTTTTACCAAAATACTTGCTATAAATATCCATGGTAAAAATGGTTGAAGTACTATTAGCCATAGAAGCTAAGGAAGATACAATCGCAGCTGTCAAGGCAGCAAAAGCCAAACCTTTCAAGCCAACAGGAAGCAATTGAAGCAATGTTGGATATGCTCTATCGGACTTAACCAAGCCTGTCATCGGATCTTGCATGGAAGCAAGAAAACTTGAATCCATTCCTTTATTGACGATAACCAAAGCAGCGATTCCTGGAATTACCACGATCAATGGCATCAAAATCTTCAGGAAACCAGCGAAAATCATCCCTTTCTGAGCCTCATCCAAACTTTTTGCAGCCAATGCTCGCTGGGTGATATATTGATTGAAACCCCAATAACTGAGGTTTACTATCCACATCCCGCCAACCAAGACACTCAAACCGGGAAGATCCAAATAAGCATCATATTCCCCACCTTTTCCATCAGGAATCATCATTTCACCTTTTGAAAGAATCATGGAGAAGTGATTCGGAACTTCCTGACGAAGAAGGCTGATTCCTTGCCAAACGTCTCCCTCACCGACCATTTGAAGTGCGATATATGTAGTTGCCAAACCACCAGCTATCAAGAAAAAGACTTGAACTACATCCGTCCAAGCAACTGCTTTCAAGCCACCATAAATGGAATAAATCATGGCGAATAAGGCCAAACCGATGATTCCGTATGTAAGAGGAATATCAAGAATCGTATTCAAACTCAATGCTCCCAAATAGAGAACTGAGGTTAGGTTTACGAAAACATAAAGCAATAACCAGAAGACCGCCATGGTCGTTCTTACCCTTGTATCATAGCGATCAAGCAAGAAGCCAGGCATGGTATAAATACCTTTTTTGATGTAAACAGGCAGGAAGAAAATTGCCACTACTAATAAGGTAGCGGCGGCCATCCATTCATAAGTGGAAATTGCCAAACCGAGTGCAAAACCAGAACCGGACATCCCGATAAACTGCTCGGCAGAGATATTAGATGCGATCAAGGAAGCACCTACTGCCCACCAAGGAAGTGCTTTCGATGCTAAAAAATAATCTGATGAATTTTTTACGTGGCCTTTTTTTTCACGGGAGACAAATATTCCCATGCCAACAATTAACAAGCAGTATCCAATGAATACTACGAGGTCTAAGGGTTCTAAGAGCATAGATTTTGGGGTTATTGGGCTTAGTAATAAGTTTATAGGTTAAAGACTAATAGCTAAATAAGCCACTAAATATAAAACTTTCAGATAAAGGTCAGCATCCACTACTGTCAATTTTATATGTAAAATATACTTAGCCTTATCAATGGTCAAAAAACTTCCCTATTTCCAAAAAATTAGATTACATCAAAACCGACTACCAATACACTTATATTTAATAGCGAGGTTTTACTGAATTAGCGTGTTCAAAATCGCGCATAAAAACGTTCGATTATGAACAGAATTTAAATTTGAATTATTTAAACCGTATTTAAATTTGACTATTGGTCCAAAATAATTCTGTAAAATCCTCAAATATTTTCATTTTTGAGCTGAATATTAATTCAAGCGATTATTAGCATAATAATTGGTCATTTGGTGCCATGGCAGGAAAAAGCAGTGTATTTGACATGATCGGTCCCGTGATGATTGGACCATCCTCCTCGCATACGGCGGGAGTGGTTCGGATAGCACGAGCTGCCATCCGAGTTTTAGGAGGTATTCCAGAAGAGGCAAATATTGTCTTCTATAATTCTTTCGCTAGAACGTATGAAGGACATGGAAGCGACAGAGCAATTATCGGTGGCCTAATGGATTACAAAACAGATGATGAGCGAATCCGGGAAGCTTTGGTACTGGCTAAAGAAAAGGGGCTTGTTTATCATTTTAAATCAATAGGAAACTCTTCAGTTCATCATCCAAACACTATCAAGCTCAATCTTCGAAAAGGAGAAAAAAAGGTGGAGGTCGTAGGAGAAAGTTTAGGTGGTGGATTAATTAATATTGCAGAAGTTGATGGATTTGTTGCCAACTTTTCCGCTCAGCTTCATACGCTGATTATTAAAGCGCAGGATGTTTCTGGGGCAATCGCTTTCATTTCATCCGTAATTGCCCAGGAAAAAACCAACATTGCAACCATGTCCGTTTCCCGAAAAGGAAAAAACGACTTAGCTTGTCATGTCATTGAGATGGATTCAGGCATACGGCCTATTACCATCGATTATTTGAAATCATTACCTTGGATTAAAGAATTAATTTACATACCAGATATAGATCTATAAGCTACCACAATGAAAAAGCTTTTTGTAAGCTTCGCTTTGATCTGCGGATTGTTTTTTGAGACTAAAGCACAGGAAATCACAGGTCCAATTGACCTGGAAACTGCTGTAGAAATCGCACTTGAAAACAATTTGACACTCAAACGAAGTCAACTCAACCAAATTGGCAACGAAGCAAATTTGTTGCAAAGAAAAGGAAGTAGATTCCCTACCCTATCCACAGGCGCAAGCAGTGGTTACCGTTGGGGTCGTTCGATTAACCCTGTAACCAACCTCTTTGAAACGGAGCGAATCGGAAACATCAACCTTTCGATGAACTCCAACATGACCATTTTTGGTGCTGGGAGAATAAATAATTCAGTCAATCAGGCAAAGTCTGATTTGGAAGCTGGACTATATAATATTGAGGCCACCGAAAACACAATTACTCTGAATATCATCAATTTATTCATCAATGTTGTGTTTAATCGCGAGCAAGTGAAAATCGCAGAAAATCAGCTTAAAACCACCAAAGAGCAGCTGGAAAGAACTACCAAACTGGTGGAGGCTGGTTCCTTGCCTTATTCCGACCAGTTGGATTTGGAGGCTCAAAATGCTACCAATGAATCAGAAGTAATCAATGCTCAAAATGCTTTGCGGATAGCTAAATTAAATTTAGCGCAAGCCATGCAAATACCATTCACAGAGGATTTTGAAGTTGTAGAACCTGCTTTAGAATTTAATGAATCCCTGATGGCAACTGAAAATCCAACGATGATTTACAATACAGCGGTGGAAATCATGCCTGAGATTTTGGCGGCACAAAAAAATATTGAAAGTGCAGAATATGGGGTTAAATCCGCTAAAGGGGCGTTCTATCCTTCCTTAGGTGTTGGAGCAAATATTTTCTCAAACTATGTGGATAGAGCTGCTCCAGGACAGGAGCCTGATCCATTCAGAACACAGATCGAAAACAACCTCTCTCAATCTGTCAACCTTTCTTTGAATATTCCGATCTTTACACAGTTCAATAATAAATCGAATTTGCAGAGAGCAAGGGTTCAGCGTCAATTAGCAGAAGTAGCAGAGCTAGAAGCCAAAAACCAATTACGTCAGGACATTGAGACAGCATACAACCAAGCTTTGGCAGCAGAACGATCTTACCAAGCATCCTTAACCCGAGTGGAAAGCTTGGAAGAATCCCTTCGGATAGCTCAGCAACGATTTGATTTAGGAGCAATCAACTCTGTGGACTTTCAAGTAGCACAGGTGAATTACTTCAATGCGCAATCTGATCTTTTGAACGCTAAATACACCTACATTTTCAGAGTTAAAGTCCTTGATTTCTATTTAGGAAACCCCATCAACCTTAACTAAACCATGACAACGAAAAAATCAAATAAATCTCTTTACTACCTCCTGGGAGTTGTTGGATTAATTATCCTATTCGCAATTATTGGAAAATCTGCAGGTTGGATTGGGGGAGAAAAAGTAACCCAAGTTCAAACAGCGAAAGTTTCCAAAACAAAAATCATTGAAAAGGTTTCTGCATCCGGAGAAATTCAACCTGAAATTGAAGTAAATCTTAGCCCTGACGTAGCTGGTGAAATCATCGAATTGAATGTTGAGGAAGGTGATTCTGTAGAGGTTGGTAAACTGTTAGTGAAGATTCGACCTGACAACTTTATATCAGCTTTGGATCGTGCCCGTGCAAACTTGAATCAGCAAGAAGCTAACTTAGCTCAGGCTAGAGCAAGCCTTCAAAGAGCAGAAGCTCAATTCACTCAAAGCGAATTGAATTACAAGCGTCAGAAGGTACTTTATGAACAAAAGGCTATTTCTGATGCAGATTTTGAGCAAGCTGAAGCTTCCTATATTTCTGCACAAAAGGATTTAGAAGCTGCTAAGCAAAATGTGGTAGCTGCAGAATTTATTGTAAAAAGTTCACAGGCGACAGTTAACGAGGCAGCTGAAAACCTTCGACTAACCAATGTTTATTCTCCTGTTTCCGGTATCGTATCCAACCTACTGGTTGAAAAAGGGGAACGTGTGGTAGGAACTCAGCAAATGGCGGGTACTGAAATGTTGACTATTGCAGACCTTTCCTTGATGGAGGTTCGGGTAGATGTGAATGAAAACGACATCGTTCGTCTTAGCAAAGGAGATACTACTATCATCGATGTAGATGCATACTCCTACTCTGGTAAGAAGTTCAAAGGAGTTGTTACCAGCATCGCTAATACTGCCAATACGAAAGCTTCTGCTGATGCTGTTACGGAATTTAAGGTGAAAATCAGAATCCTTAACTCTTCTTATGAGGACTTGGTAAAAGAAGGAAACAGATATCCTTTCCGTCCGGGAATGACAGCTTCCGTTGAAATCATCACTACCGAAAAATCAGATGTACTTTCTATTCCTCTTTCCTCTGTAACGACGAGAGAAAATGAAGTAGACACCTTAGAAGGTGGAACAACCACACAATTGAAGGAATTGGTATTCGTAGTAGAAAATGGAAGTGCAGCGATGCGTCAAATCAAAACCGGAATTTCTGATTATCAGAATATCGAAGTTTTGGAAGGTTTGAAAGAAGGTGAAGAAGTAATTTCAGGTCCTTATTTCATCGTAAGTAAAGAGCTAAAAGACGGTGATAAAATCGAAGTTACAAAAGCTCCTGAAGGTGTACCTGGCAACTAATTTAAGAAGCCATATTTCGAGCCCTGAAATCAAATTCAGGGCTTTTTTTTGATCTTTAAATTAATTCACAAAGTGAACTATTTACCATTACATTCAATTTTTAGACTATACGCAAGCTTTGTTTTCAGAATAATTACCAATGGAATCTTCAACAGCAACTAAAGGCACTCACACACAGACTTTTCCAGTGACGGGTATGACCTGTGCTGCATGCGCCTCTAGTGTGGAAACTATTTTATCCTACACAGATGGAGTCAAATCTGCATCCGTAAATTTTGCCAACAATACCGTCCAAGTAGAATATGAGGATGGAATTACTCCTCAAGCATTAAATGACGCCCTTCAAGACGTAGGATATGGGTTGATTATTTCTGATAAAAGTATTCAGGAGAGTGTAGAAGAAGAGCAGGAAAGGCATTACCAAGAAGTAAAAAAGCAAACCATTGGAGCTGCAATTTTGACTATTCCTGTTTTTGTATTGGGAATGTTCTTTATGGACTGGACACCAGGAAGATGGATAAGTTTGGTTTTGACTATTCCTGTTCTATTCTATTTTGGACAGCACTTTTTTATCAATGCCTGGAAAAAAGCAAAAAACAGAAAAGCCAATATGGATACCTTAGTGGCTTTATCAACAGGAATTGCCTTTTTATTCAGTGCATTCAATACAATTTTTCCCCAATTTCTAATTCAACAAGGGATAGAGCCGCATGTCTATTTTGAAGCGGCTACTGTTATTATCACCTTTATATCATTTGGAAAATTACTGGAGGAAAAAGCTAAATCAAGCACATCCTCCTCTCTTAAAAAATTGATAGGACTTCAACCCAAAACCTTAACGAGAATCGGGGATGAAAAAAATGAAGAAATCCCGATAGAAGAGGTTCAATTAGGAGACAGAATTTTGGTAAAACCTGGTGAAAAAATCCCTGTTGACGGTAAAGTAATCAGTGGTTCCTCTTTTGTGGATGAAAGCATGATTTCAGGCGAACCTATCCCCGTTCAAAAAGAGACCGGGGAAAAATTATTTGCCGGCACTATCAATCAACAAGGAAGCCTTCAGATGCAAGCTACTGCAGTGGGAGCTTCCACGATTTTAGCTCAAATCATCCAACGAGTACAAGAGGCTCAAGGCAGTAAGGCTCCTGTCCAAAAATTGGTCGATAAGATTGCAGGAATTTTTGTCCCAACTGTCATTCTTATATCAATTTCCACTTTTGCGATTTGGATGATGGTAGGATCCGAAAATGGACTTACCCATGCCCTACTTGCCTCTATTGCGGTGTTAGTGATTGCTTGTCCATGTGCTCTAGGCTTGGCAACGCCTACAGCTGTGATGGTAGGAATGGGAAAAGGTGCTGAAAACAATATTTTGATTCGGGATGCTGAAAGCCTAGAGCTGGCCCAAAAAATAGATACCATCATTCTCGACAAAACAGGGACAATCACAGAAGGAAAACCCAAGGTTGAGAATATCCTATGGAGTGATGATTTGGATAATGATGAAATTCAAAAATTATCAGCCAATCTTCTGGGTATAGAATCCCAATCAGAACACCCACTTGCAAAAGCTATTTGCTTGGAACTTGAACAAAAAAGTCATAAGACTAATGCTCCCAATCACTTTGAGAGCGTTACGGGGAAAGGAGTTGAAGCGAGCTATAAGGATGATTCCTATTTTGTTGGAAATCAAAAGCTACTTGAAGAGAATCAGATTGATATTCCCCAAGCCTTCCAAGTTTTTGCTGAAGAAAGAGCCAACCAAGGAAAAACGCTCGTCTTTTTCGCTCAAAAAAATAAGGCTCTTGCCATTATTTCAATCTCCGACCAAATAAAAGAAGGTTCAAAAGAAGCTATAAAATCCCTTCAGGATTCAGGAATTGAGGTTCACATGCTTACTGGTGACCAAAAAAATGCAGCACTTCACATCGCAAAAGAAGCAGGGATCCAACATATAAAAGCAGGCGTTTTGCCTTCTGAAAAAGGCAATTATGTAAAAACTCTTCAAGAGCAAGGAAAAATAGTTGCCATGGTTGGAGATGGAATTAATGATTCAGAGGCATTAGCTATGGCTGACGTAAGTATTGCTATGGGGCATGGTTCAGATATAGCAATGGATGTCGCCAAAATTACCCTGATCACATCCGATCTCCGCAAAATCCCACAAGCAATACGACTTTCGAAATTGACTGTTAGGGGAATCAAACAAAACCTATTTTGGGCTTTTATTTACAATGTAATTGGAATTCCGATAGCAGCTGGGGTTCTCTATCCTATCAATGGATTTCTATTGGATCCCATGATTGCAGGAGCGGCAATGGCATTTAGTTCAGTATCGGTAGTAAGCAACAGTCTCTTGCTTAAAAGAAAAAGAATCTAAACCAAAACCGGAAAGAGTCCTAAATCCTGTTAAAATTCAGTAATTTTTGTAGCCCTTAGCTAGTTTGAGCTGTCTAGTTCCTGACTTAATTTTCAATTAAATCCTAATCAAATGAAAAATTCTATCGTCACCCTATTTTTGGTATTTGCTTTTTCTGTCTTGGCTTTTGGACAAGAAAACAATGCCATCCCGCTTATTGAAGTGCAGGGAAATGCCTCTCGAAAAATCGCTCCAGATCAGGCTTCTTTTAACATTTATCTTTCAGAAAAAGCTATGAATGTGGCTACTGCGACAAGTGTATTGAACACCAAAACGGAAAGCCTAGCAAGTGCTTTGAAAAAAGCCAAAATCAAAGATTACAAACTGATTGCGGATAATTTTTCTGTAAATATCAACCGGGTTCAGAGAGGGAATAATTGGGTTGACAGTGGCTATGTTGCTCGTCAAAATCTACAAATTGTGACCACAAGTCAAACAGAAGAACTTCAGAAAATAGTAGAAGCAATCCAATCTGCTGGCGATATGGTTTTCAATCTTCAATTTACGGTTTCAGATGAGCAGCAGAAAGCTATTGAAAAGACCCTGATTACAGAAGCTCTATTAGATGCTCAAAATCAAGCTCAATTGATAGCGGAAACATTGGGAATCCGTAGTATTCGAGTTCATCATGTTACTTTTGAAGGAGGATTTATGCCTGTAGCAAAATTCAGGGTGAATGCAGAAGCTGCCGATGCTCCTTTAATTGCCCCAGATGGACAGGAAATCAGCAAACGAGTTTTTGTCAAATACACATACTAAAAACAAAAAAGGTACTGGGTTTTAATATCCCAGTACCTTTAGCATGCTTTCCTCTGTTTGATCATCTGCAAACAATCGATGGGTCACTTTTCCATTTTCATCCCGATCGATCAACACATGTTTAGGAGCAGGAATCAGACAATGCTGAATTCCTCCATATCCTCCCAATGATTCTTGATAAGCCCCAGTATGGAAGAATCCGATGTATTGAGGTTTTCCCTCCTTAATTTTTGGCAGGTAAATATTGAACTGGTGTGCTTCTGAGTTATAATAATCCATGCTATCACAAGTCAAACCACCCAGTGAAATATTGTGGTATTCCTCATCCCAATTGTTGACAGCAAGCATTATGTATTTTTGATTGAGTCCCCAACTATCCGGTAGTTGAGTAATGAACGAACCATCAATCATATACCAAAGCTCTTTGTCATTTTGAAGTTTTTGATTCAAAACTGAATAGAGCACGGCTCCACTTTCTCCTACTGTGTAGCTTCCAAATTCAGTAAAAATATTTGGTTCCTTCGTATTGTTTTTAGCACACATCCACTTAATGTTTTTCACGATTTGCTCTGCCATATATTGGTAATCGTAATCGAAAAACACGTTTGTCTTGATTGGACAACCACCTCCAATATCCATTGTGTCTAATGTCGGCGCGATCTTCTTCAAATCCACATACTTCTGAATAAAACGGGTCAATTCTGACCAATAATAAGCGGTATCCCGAATGCCTGAATTGATGAAAAAATGCAACATTTTCAGGCTCACCAAAGGATGGTCTTTAATTTTCTCCTCATAAAGTTTGATGATATCTGCATAGCGAACACCAAGTCTAGAGGTATAAAAACCGAATTTTGGTTCTTCGTCTGCAGCGATTCGAATCCCAACCTGGAAAGGCACCTTGACATGCTCTAGGTAATAATCGATTTCACTCAGATTATCTAGGATAGGAATACAGTTTTTGAACCCATCATTTAGCAATTCGGTAATGTATTGAAGATATTTTTCACGCTTAAAGCCATTACAAACGATGTAAGTGTCTTTTGTGATTTTACCTTTTTCAAAAAGCGTACGAACCAAAGGAATATCAAAAGTAGAGGAGGTTTCAATATGAATGTCATTTTTCAAAGCCTCATCTAGCACAAAGCTGAAGTGAGAAGACTTAGTACAATAGCAATATGTATATTTCCCTTGATAATCATGGGTTTTCATTGCATTGTGAAAATAGGTCTTCGCATTTTGGATATTCTCCGAAATCTTAGGTAAGTAAGTAAGCTTCAGAGGAGTACCATAGGTTTTAATGATATCCATCAAATTAACCCCATTGAAAAAAAGCTCATTATTCTCAACATGAAACTCTTTAGTGGGAAAGTCAAAAGTTTGTTGGATCAGATCGATGTATCTATTCATGGGGCAATTGCTTTTGGATTACAAGGTCGCAAAATTTGAACAATAAGATGGATTTTCAAACCAATCGGATGGAATATCTAATCAGAAATCGCTAATGACTTTCAATTTAAAAATCATTTGCCGGAATTACGGGTAAGAATAGCTTTAAAGAAATTATTCAGGCTGGATTCCTAGACCAATTTGAGTACTTTTGCAAGCTGAATGTAAACCCGAACTACTAATTCATGAGAAATATCAAGCTAGTAGAAGTAAGATCAGAAATCGCAGCAGGAACCCGCGGAGCAAGCTTGGGAATTGATGCATTGAAAATCGCTTCGCTTGACAAGAAATCCGACTTTTTCACCAAGTTTGATCCTATAAATGTTCCAGATGCGAATAATTACCTCTGGAAAGGAAATAAGTTTCCGCACGCCAAATACATCGATGGGGTTTACCAGGTTTTGAAAAACGTTTACAGCACTATTGAATCCCTTCGACTAGAAAAAATCTTTCCTATTGTATTGGCGGGAGATCACAGTACCGCGGCAGGTACCATCATGGGTATCAAGGCAGCAGATCCTGAAAAACGCCTGGGTGTGATTTGGATTGACGCACATGCCGATCTTCACACGCCCTACACCACTCCTTCTAGCAATATGCACGGTATGCCTTTGGCAATGACCGCTCAGCTTGATAATAGAGACTGCCAGGTCAATGAACCAACGGAAGAAACGATCCATTTCTGGGAAAGAATCAAGAGAATCGGTGGAGACTTCCCGAAAATTGATCCCCAAGACATCGTATTTATTTCAGTTAGAGATACCGAAAAACCCGAAGATTACTTAATCGACAAATATGGAATCCGAAATTTCAAAACAGAGGAAGTTAGGAAGTTAGGAATCCAAAAAGTGGCAGAGCAAACTCTTGAGATTCTAAAAGACTGCGATCAAATCTATATCTCTTTTGACGTGGACAGTTTGGATTCTTCCATTTCAGTAGGAACAGGAACTCCGGTGCCAAATGGGTTAACGGTAGAAGAGGCTATCACCTTAAATGCTGAATTGATCAAAGATAAGCGTGTTTGTTGTTGGGAAATCGTAGAGGTAAACCCAACTTTGGACACTGAAAACACGATGGCAGAAAACGCCTTTGAAATCCTTGAAATTACCACCAATTCCTTGGTTGAACATTTTTAATTCCCCCACCTTTGTGTTAGAAAATTAAAACCATGACCATACAAGAAAACATCCTTAAAGGAATCCAAGAGGCTTTCCAATCCCTTTTCGATCATTCGGTGGACTTGGAGCAACTATCCTTGGCTCCTACTCGAAAGGAATTTGAAGGCACATACACCTTTGTGGTGTTTCCTTATTTGAAGGTTTCCAAAACCTCTCCAGAAAATACTGCTAAGCAAATTGGAGATTATTTGGTAGCCAATGTTGATCAGGTAGCTGATTTCAATGTGGTCAAAGGCTTTTTGAACCTAGTTCTCAATCAGCGATCTTGGTTGGATATTTTTAGCAAAATCTATCAAAAGCCTCATTGGGGTCAATTGCCTTCCAATGGACAAAAGGTTATGGTGGAGTATTCTTCCCCTAATACCAATAAGCCCCTACACCTCGGGCACCTTCGAAATAATTTCTTGGGCTATTCAGTTGCTGAGATCCTAAAGGCGAATGGTTATGAGGTTATCAAAGCTAATTTAGTAAATGATCGAGGGATCCATATCTGTAAGTCCATGGTGGCATATCTTCATTTTGGAAATGGAGAAACTCCCGAATCTTCAGGATTGAAAGGAGATCATTTGGCCGGTAAATATTATGTCATTTTTGACAAGGAATACAAAAAACAAATTGAACAGCTGAAGGATGAGGGACAGACTGAGGAGGAGGCGAAAAAGAATGCGCCAATTCTACTAGAAGCTCAGGAAATGCTTCGAAAATGGGAAGCCGGAGATAAGGAGGTTGTTGCCCTTTGGAAGCAAATGAACGAGTGGGTATATGCTGGATTTGATGAAACCTACCGAAAAATGGGGGTTGATTTTGATAAATTCTACTATGAATCAGACACCTATTTACTAGGAAAAGATATCGTCGAAGAAGGACTGAAAAAAGGCGTTTTCTTCAAAAAGGAAAATGGATCCGTTTGGGTCGATTTGACGGCTGAAGGATTGGATGAAAAGCTGGTTCTTCGTGGAGATGGAACTTCCGTTTACATCACCCAAGATATGGGGACGGCTGATTTGAAATACAAGGATTTCCATATCGATAAATCTGTGTATGTAGTTGGAAACGAACAGGATTATCACTTCGACGTCCTTTTCAAAATCATGCAAAAGCTTGGTAGACCTTATGGACCAGGCTTATATCACCTCTCCTATGGCATGGTCGATCTTCCAACTGGAAAAATGAAATCCAGAGAAGGAACAGTTGTAGATGCTGATGACTTAATCCAAGAAATGGTTGAAACAGCTGAAAGGCATACCAAAGAACTAGGAAAAATTGAAGGTTTTTCAGAAAAACAAGCCGCTGAGTTATATGAAATCTTAGGTCTTGGAGCCTTGAAATATTTCCTTTTGAAGGTAGATCCTAAAAAACGAATGCTTTTCAATCCTCAGGAATCTATTGAATTCCAGGGATTCACCGGTCCATTTGTTCAATACTCTCATGCACGTATTGCCTCAATTCTTCGCAAGGCAGATCAAATTGGAGTAGAGTATAAAAACTTGGATTTCTCAAGCATCAAAAATGTAGAGGATTCGGAAAGCAGTTTGATTTTCTTATTGAATGATTTTGAGAAAAAAATTAAAATAGCCGGAGAGGAATATTCACCTTCTGTTATTGCCCAATATTTGTTTGATTTGGCTAAAGAATACAACAGATTCTATGCAGACCTCCCGATTTTCAGTGAGGAAAATCCGAATGTAGTAGCATTTAGAGTTGCACTTTCTCAGCTCACTGCTCAAACAATCAAAAAAGGGATGAGTTTGCTAGGTATACAAGTACCCGAAAGAATGTAATTATGAAGAAATTATCCATCATCCTATTTAGTGTATTACTAATTGCCTGTGGCAAAACGCTTGAGCGTCCCGAGCACATTCAGGCAAGTATGATTCCTGTAAGTTCAAATACCATGGAAAGCGAATTCTATAATTTCAAAATGAAAGACTTGGACGGAAATGAAGTTGACTTCAACCAGTTCAAAGGAAAAAAAGTATTGATCGTAAATGTGGCCTCCAAGTGCGGTTATACACCACAATATGCAGCCCTTCAGGAATTGCATGAGAATTATGGAGACAAAATCCAAATCCTCGCCTTCCCTGCAAATAATTTTGGTGGTCAGGAGCCAGGTTCTAATGAGGAAATCAAAGAATTCTGTACTGCTAATTATGGGGTAACTTTCCCGGTATTTGAAAAAATTTCCGTGAAAGGATTCGATAAGCATCCGCTTTACAGATGGTTATCAGATGAAAAACTAAATGGATGGAACAGTCAGGAGCCAACTTGGAATTTCTGCAAGTACTACATCAACGAAAATGGAGAATTGATGAAGTTTTTCCCCTCTGCTGTAGCTCCTTTGGACGAGGAAATCTTGGCACTAGTTGAAGCTTAAGCATTTCTCTTAGTGAAAAAAACAATTACTAATAAAAAAGAGGCCTGGCTGCACGCAGTCAGGCTTCGTACTTTACCCCTAGCACTTGCTAGCATTTTTGCAGGATCTATAGTTGCTGCTTTTGAGGGCATATTTCGATGGGAAATCTTTGTTCTTGCATCACTGACTACCATTTTTTTACAGATCCTTTCCAACCTATCCAATGATTATGGAGACAGCGTTCACGGTGCCGATTCTGAGGATCGCTCAGGACCAGTGAGAGCTGTTCAATCCGGAGTAATTACACTAGCAGAAATGAAAAAAGCTATGTATTTATTCGGAATGCTTTCTTTTATTTCTGGGATAAGTTTGGTCTACCTTGCCCTGAATGATTGGCTACTTTTTTCTCTATTTATGGTTTTGGGACTATTGGCAATTTGGGCTGCTATCTCTTACACATCAGGCTCAAATCCATATGGTTACGTTGGGTTAGGAGATATTTCGGTATTTATATTTTTCGGAATTTTGGGAGTAGTAGGCACCTATTTTTTACATGGTTTACAATTTCATTGGGAAGTCCTTCTAATTGGAGGCTCTTTGGGATGCTTCAGTACAGCTGTATTAAACATCAATAATATTCGAGATATAGAATCCGATGAAAAAGCAGGAAAACGATCTATACCTGTTCGAATTGGGAGAAATGCAGCAGTGCTATACAATTGGATTTTGATCTTTGGTGGCTATCTCTTTTTAGTCGGATATGCTCTTCTGATTCAATCTTCCAAACCACTTTTTGCATTTGTCGCTTTACCCCTAATGTTTCTTATCGGCCTTGGTGTACAAAAAGCAAAAGATGCACATTCCACAGATCCTTTCCTTAAAAAAATGGCTTTGAGCACTTTGCTTTGGGTGATTCTATTTGGAATCGGGCTTTTACTTTTTTGAAACCTGACCAAAGTCCTTTTTTCCTCTAATTTTTATGCTAATTTGGCATAATACATTAACAAACCATGCCATGACCAAAGTACTTGTACCTTATGATTTTTCGGAAGAGGCACAAAATGCCCTTGATTTCACCACTGCCTTAGCCAGTAGACTCGATAATGTTCAGATAGAAGTATTACACGTTTTGGAGGTTCCGAGCAATACAGGCTTTGGAACCATGGGCGGAGGGGAAATGATGCCTGAAATCGAAAATCAAATATTTTTCGTGGAGCTAGCAGAGCGAAGAAAGCAACAAATGGAGGAATTAGCTGAATCTCATCGCGGTAAAAACTATTCCCTAAAAACCAAAATCGAGTTGGGAAATGCCTTCAAAGGCATCACCAAATCTATTTTAAATGAGAATCCTGATTTAGTTGTAATGGGCTCCAAAGGCTCCTCTGGCTTAGAAGAGGTTTTGATCGGTTCGAATACTGAAAAGATTGTTCGAACTGCTAAGTGTCCCGTGGTAACCATCAAAACAGCAGTAAACCCTAAGGATCTCAAAAAGATTGTTTTTGCAAGTGATTTCCGTCAAAATTCAGCAGAAATAGCGGCTAGATTAAAAAGACTTCAACATCTTTTTGATGCTGAGGTTTATCTGGTGATTATAAATACTCCTAGCAATTTTGAAGAGACCCGAGAATCTCTATCCCGTATCAAACGATTTGTGAAAGAGTTTGATTTGAAAAATGTGAAAGCGGAAATTTATAATTCAACTTCCGAAGAGTCCGGAATCATCCAATTTGCAGAAGATATTGATGCAGATTTAATTGCAATGGCTACAAATGGTCGTACAGGTTTCCTTCATCTAATCACCGGTAGTATTGCTGAAGATGTCGTCAATCATGCTAAGAGGCCGGTCTGGACACTAAGAGTTGAATAATCACTTATCATCACCAAGAAAGCCTGCAAATCCGCAGGCTTTTTTAATTTTACAGCATGGGTAGAAAAAACAACGATTGGAAAAAAAGAGATGGGGTGGTTTACTCTACTTCCTCGGACTTTGAATATAATTACGATTCTGAAGAAAGTGCTGAAACCTTACCTCCTGCGCAGCAAAACCTGAAGGTAATGCTGGACAAAAAAGCCCGAGGTGGAAAACAAGTGACGCTAGTGAGTGGATTTGTAGGTACAGAAGATGATCTGAAGGATCTTGGAAAGCTCTTAAAATCGAAATGCGGTGTGGGTGGATCTGCAAAAGATGGAGAAATTTTGATTCAAGGCGACCATCGTGATAAAATCCTTCAAATTCTTTTAAATGAAGGATATAAAGCCAAAAAATCCGGAGGATAAATGAAGGGCTATTGGTGGTTTCAAACGCAACTATATCCAATGTTGCCCTACCTCATTTATCAGGCAAAAACAGTTCGTAAAAACAATCCTCTCCCGCCAGCCAATAGCAATCATTTAATCCTTGGAAATTCTCAAAAGCGAATCCTTATCCTTGGAGAATCAACGGCAGCTGGAATGGGTGCTTCTCAACCTGAAACAACCTTAGCAGGAAATATTTTCAGACTTTTTCAGGAAAAATATCAAGTCATTAATCTTGGTAAAAATGGACTTCGGGCAAAAGAGTTGATCCCGACATTTAAAGAAGATTTGGAAATAAACCCTTCCAAGGTTGAAGGGGTATTTTTATTTATTGGAGCTAATGACTGCTTTCGACTCACTAAACCTTTGAATTATAAATCAGAACTTGAAAATATCATTTCTTGGTTGAAGAAGAATTTTTCTCCGAATTGGATTTATTTATCCGCAATACCTCCTGTTCATATTTTTCCTGCATTTACACCCCAATTAAAATATTTCCTTTTGAGACAGCGAAAGTTCCTTTCCTCAGAAATGGAGCAAATAGCGTCGCAAGATTCCAATGTTATATATCAGGAAATCAGGTTCGATTTAACCCCAGAATTTTTCGCTGATGATGGTATCCATCCATCTGACAAGGGGTATCAAGGTATTGCTCAATTTGCCTTTGATGGAATAAAAAGATGGTCAAAAAGATCTAAAGAAGATATTTTTTAATTTTCCATTCCGATAACCTTTCAGAAAATGAGATACGCCTTTTGGACAATTATCCTGTTTCAGCTCCTTTTCATTGCTTGTTCAAGTCCAACAGAAACTTCCACACTCCTTTTTGATAATGCTGCCAGAAACCGAGTAGACAGTACTTTAAATGCTTTTGTGCAAGCTGGAAAAGTGGCTGGTATTTCTGCTTTGATTTATGAAAAGGGAGAAGAAAGATATTTTCAGGCTTTTGGCTATGCTGATCGTGAGCAACAAAAACCTATGACTCGTGAAACCATGGTTCAGATTTATTCCATGACAAAACCGATTACTGGGACAGCATTAATGAAGCTTTATGAAAGGGGAATATTTGAACTGGATGATCCGCTTGAAAAACATCTGCCCGAATTCTCTAACATGAAGGTGTATCAAGGGGTGGATGAAAATGGAGAAATGATACTTTCTGAAGCAGATCGATCAATTACAGTTAGGGATATCACAAGACATACTGCAGGCTTTCCTAACAGGGATAATATTCCCGGTTTGAGTGAAGTCATGAGAGAAAAAGATGCTCGGAATTATAACAACACATTGGCGAGCATGGCAGAAAAAATCGGGAGCACTCCCCTATGGTTTCAGCCGGGAACCCAATGGGAATATGGTTTATGCGTGGATGTTCAGGCCTATTTGGTAGAAAAGCTTTCAGGAATGCCCTATGGAGAATTCTTACAAAAGGAAGTTTTGGATCCGCTCGAGATGAATGAAACCATGTATTTCGTCCCAGAGGAATATCGGGATCGAATGGCCGCTGTTTACGAAAGGCAAACTGATGGAACATTGGCACGCCAAAATGATTCTATCGCTTATCGATTCAGCTATAATCATTGGCCATTAACCCCCGGAGGATTTGGATTGAGTAGTACCATCGATGATTACCTGAAATTTACCAAAATGCTATTGAATGAAGGAAAGCATGGAGATCAAATAATACTTGAGCCTTCCACGGTTGAATTAATGCGGACAAATCACCTTCCAGATTCAATAAAGGAAAGATCTTGGTTACCACATCGAGGACAGGTCGGTTTTGGGATTGATTTTGCAGTACGAATTGCACCGCCTCAAGATGCACAGGAAAATCAAGGGAACGTAGGAGAATTCTTTTGGGACGGGGCTTTGAGTACTCTTTTCTTTATTGATCCGGAGAATGAGTTGATTGCCATCATGTTTGTCCAACTTACCCCCTACGATGGTATTGGCCTTCACAAAGCATTCCGAGATGCGGTTTACGGTCCTTGGAAACCCGCCGCTAATTAAATTCTAAAACCTTCTACAAGATTTGCATGTTACGATGCTGTAGTTAACTTTGTCGGAACGAATGAACGCTCAGGCTAAAAATATCGCCATTTTTTGCTCACATCACCATCAGGTGCATGTGCACCATTTCCATCATTCCTCTTGAGGAGGAATAAGATTACACCCAAGCCGGTGACGTCACAATCCAGGATTGGACTTTTCACCAAAAATCATTCATCAAGTTTATTTCTTAGCGTAATTTAGACTCATGGAAAAAATAATCCGTATCGCTGTCCAAAAAAGCGGACGTTTATCCGATGATTCTTTGAAATTGATCAAAGAATGCGGGATCAAATTTTATAATGGAACAGGAAAGCTAAAATCAACCTCTACGAATTTTCCTATTGAATTTTTGTTTCTCCGAGACGATGATATACCTGGCTATGTAGCTGATGGTGTAGCTGATCTCGGAATTGTGGGAGAAAACGAATTGGTCGAAAAAGACAAAAAAGTAAAAACCCTCAAAAAACTTGGCTTCTCAAAATGTCGCCTATCACTAGCTATTCCAAAAGGTCAAACCTATTCCGGCCTATCTTATTTTGAAGGAAAAAATATAGCGACATCCTACCCAAAGATTTTGGGAGATTACCTTGAAAAAGAGGGAATCAATGCTGAAATCCATGAAATCAGTGGATCTGTAGAAATCGCACCTAGTATTGGTTTGGCTGAAGGAATCTGTGACATCGTCAGCTCGGGATCAACCTTGATGATGAACGGGCTCAAGGAAGTGGAAGAAATCTTTACCTCAGAAGCAGTCCTCATTGCCAATGAAAACCTAGAAAATTGGAAACAGGAGATTGTTGAAAAACTCTTATTCCGAATCAATGCCGTACAGAAGGGAAAAAGCAACAAATACGTCCTTTTAAACGCCCCAAATCATGCCTTAGATAAAATCATAAACTTGATCCCAGGGATGCGTAGCCCTACCATTTTGCCTTTGGCTCAAGAAGGTTGGTCTTCTGTTCATTCAGTTTTGAATGAGGATCAGTTTTGGGAAAATATAGAGGAATTACGGGCAGCAGGTGCTGAAGGCATCTTGGTGGTTCCAATTGAAAAAATGGTGATATAAATTCAAATAAACTCCAACGTAAAAAATTGACGGATGAAAATTCTCCTCAACCCAGATAGTTCTACTTGGAAAGAAGAATTGGCAAGGCCAGTTTTTAAAACCAAAAAAATAAATCGTATCGTCAAACCAATTCTTCGAAAAGTTAGAAGAAATGGGGACAAGGCTTTGATCAAATATGCCTATGAATTTGATCATGTCGAATTGGACAATTTACAAGTAGATCAAACTGAAATTAAAGAAGCTACAGCCGCTCTTCCAAGCGATTTGAAGGAGGCAATTTTGGTGGCTAAGAAAAATATAAAGCGATTTCATGCTGCCCAAGCTCAACCTGAATTGGTTGAGGAACTTATGCCTGGTGTGGTTTGCAGAAGAAAAAGTGTGCCTATTCAGCGAGTTGGGCTATATATCCCAGGCGGAACAGCTCCCCTTTTTAGTACGGTCTTGATGCTTGGAATCCCAGCTAAACTCGCTGGATGCAAGGAAATTGTGCTTTGTACGCCACCAAATGAAGAGGGTAAAATTCATCCGGCTATTTTATTTACAGCAGACCTAATCGGAATCCATAAAATCATCAAATCCGGAGGAGCTCAGGCAATTGCTGCTATGACTTTTGGGACAGAATCCGTTCCACAAGTGGATAAGATTTTTGGACCTGGAAATCAATTTGTGACAGCAGCTAAGCAACTAGCCACCAACTTCGGGGTAGCAATTGATATGCCTGCAGGACCTTCTGAGGTTTTGGTTTATGCCGATGATACGGCTATTCCCGCATTCGTGGCGGCTGACTTACTCTCTCAAGCAGAACATGGAGTGGATTCCCAAGTCGTGTTAGTGACGCATAGCCAGAAGTTTGCGAAAAAGGTTACAAAGGAAATAGAAGAGCAACTAAAGCAGCTTCCAAGAAAGGATATCGCTAAAAAATCACTGGAAAATTCAGTAGCGATAGTTTTGGATGATTTAGAAACAGCTCTTGATTTGATTAATTTCTATGCACCGGAGCACCTTATTATCAGCGTGGAACAAGAGGAAGAAGCTGTACAGGGAATCGTGAATGCAGGCTCAGTATTTATTGGAAAATATACACCTGAATCTGTGGGAGATTATGCCTCAGGAACAAATCATACGCTTCCCACCTACGGTTATGCCAGAAACTATAGCGGTGTTTCCTTAGACAGTTTTGTTAAGAAAATCACCTATCAAAAATTGAGTCCTGAGGGACTAAAAAATCTTGGACCAACTGTAGAAGTGATGGCTCGAGAAGAATTATTGGAAGCACATAAAAATGCTGTCACAATTCGACTTAACTACCTGAAAAAGAATTCCTAATGGTATTTGATCTAAATTCTTTACTTAGGCCTCATATTGCTTCTTTGAAGCCCTACACTTCTGCAAGGGATGAATACACCGGCAAGGAAGGAATCTTCTTGGATGCCAATGAAAACCCATTAGGATCGGCTACAGATGAAGACTTCAATCGCTACCCAGATCCGTATCAATGGGAGATCAAAAATCAGCTCTCAAAAATCAAGAATGTTCGACCTGAACAGATCTTTTTGGGGAATGGATCCGATGAGGCGATTGATCTTTTGTTTCGGGCGTTTTGCAACCCAGGAAAGGATAATGTAATTCTTCTGCCTCCTACCTACGGAATGTATGAGGTCAGCGCATCTATCAATGATGTGGATACCAACAAGGTTTCTCTGACAGAAGATTTTCAGTTAGATTCTGAAAAGGTTCTTAAAGAGGTAGACGAACATACCAAAATCATCTTTATCTGCTCTCCCAATAATCCAAGCGGAAATAAAATTGATCGGAATTCGATATACAAAATCCTAGATCAATTCCAGGGCTTGGTGGTTATTGATGAGGCTTACATTGATTTCAATGATGAGCCAAGCTTTACTCAAGATTTGGATATCTATCCCAATCTTTTGGTGATGCAGACACTTTCAAAAGCCTGGGGATTAGCTTCACTTCGCCTAGGAATGGCTTTCGCCTCGGAAGAATTGATTCGAATTCTTAACCGAATCAAGCCTCCATACAATATATCCGGACTAACTCAGGAATATGTCCTCAAAGCGCTTCAGAACGAAAAGAAAGTGCGATCCATGATTCAGACCATCCTTGATGAAAAGGAAAGACTGGAAAAGGAATTGGAAAAGCTGGATTTTGTTCAAAAAGTATATCCATCCAATGCCAATTTCTTCTTGGTGAAAGTTCCTCAGGCAACTGATTTCTATAATCATTTGATCAATCACAAAATCATTGTGCGAAACCGGTCCAAAGTTCAGCTTTGTGAGGATTGCTTAAGAATTACCATTGGGACAAAAGATGAAAACCAAGCCTTGATAAATGCTATGAAAAAAGTGTCTAAGGAAATCGGGATTCAGAATTAAATAAAAAAGGATTTTGATGAAAAAGAAAGTATTGTTTATAGATCGGGATGGGACTATTATCAAAGAGCCCCCAACTGACCATCAGGTGGACAGCCTAGAAAAGTTGGAATTCATCCCAAAGGCCATATCCAATCTTCGAAAAATTGCCGAGGAGACGGATTACCATTTAGTTATGGTTACAAATCAAGATGGTTTGGGAACTGATTCTTTTCCGGAACAGGACTTTTGGCCCGCTCAATACAAAATGTTAAAAACCCTGGAACAGGAAAATGTTTTATTCAAAGCTATCCATGTGGACCGCTCTTTCGAACATGAAAATGCACCCACTCGCAAACCACGAACAGGAATGCTGGAAGAGTATTTTTCTGATGAATATGATTTGGCAAATTCCTTTGTTATCGGAGATCGGGTAACTGACATTCAGTTGGCTCAAAATTTGGGTTCTCAGGCCATATTTTTGGGAGAATCACACGAAGATGCTGCACTTTCAACCTATGATTGGGACGAAATCTACCAGTTTCTGAAAATGCCTCCGCGCAAAGCCTCGGTGATAAGGACGACTTCAGAAACTGACATTCGAATAAATCTCAATTTGGACGGAAGTGGAAAATGCAAAATCAACACAGGCTTGAGCTTTTTTGATCACATGCTTGAGCAGCTTGGAAAACATGGGGCTACCGATTTGGAGATTGAAGTGAATGGTGACCTCCACATCGATGAGCATCATACGATAGAAGATACTGCTTTGGCTCTGGGAGAAGCCTATTTAAAGGCTTTAGGGGACAAAAAAGGCATTTATCGATATGGTTTCTTATTGCCGATGGATGATGCGCTCGCACAGGTGGCTATTGACTTTGGGGGAAGACCTTGGTTGGTTTGGGATGCAGAATTTAAGCGAGAAAAAATCGGGGACATGCCTACGGAGATGTTTTACCATTTCTTCAAATCATTCTCAGATACAGCTAAATGTAACCTCAATATCAAAGTCGAAGGAAATAATGAACACCATAAAATTGAGGCAATATTCAAAGGCTTGGCTAGAGCTATCAAAATGGCAGTGAAAAGAGATCCTCAAACTATAAATCAACTCCCAAGTACAAAAGGAATTCTTTGATTGGTAGTCGGGTTTGAAAAATTGTTAAATGACTTTTTTTCAAACCCATTTTTTTGTTTCTTTCGTTATGCTACGAAAAATTAATATATCAGCCTTTATTTTTCTGTTCCTGGTATTTACATCTTGTCGATCAGAGCTTTATGAGGCCGAGCAATTATTTTTGGACAAACAATACGAAAGGGCGATCAGCAATTTAAATACCTACCTATTTTTTAATGTAACGGATATTAAGGCATTTCACCTTCGAGCACGCTCTTATGAAGAGATGGGAAGAATTCAGGACGCATTAGAAGATTATGAACGAATTATTTCCCTGAATCCAGAATATGCGCAAGCTCATGCCGGCATCGGGAAAATCCTTTTTAATCAAAAACAATACAAAGAAGCAGAGCTTCGCTTATTACGGGCTGCAAAATATGATCCAGCGGATTTCGATATTCTGTACCTCTTGGGAAGAGCTTTGCTCCAAAATAAAAATTACTCCCTAGCGGAGGAGTTTTTCCAAAAAGCAAAGGAATTGAATGATCAGCATGCACGACTTCATTTTTATCTAGGAATGGCAAGGGCTTACCGCGGAGATGTTTTGGGCTGTGCAGCTTCTTTTAATCAATACGTCAAACTAGAACCAGATAACTTGGTTGGTCGGTACAATCGAGGTTTTGCCTTGATGAAAGTAGGTTACTTGGAATGGGCTTTGGAAGATTTTGAAGCCGTTTTGAAGAAATATCCAGACCACTTGGAGGCACTGGCAAAAAAAGGAATTTGCTTAGCTCAAATGGGAAATACCGAAGGTTGCCAATATATCCAAGAAGCAGCTTCTCAAGGTTCTGATTACGCTTTAAATCATTTAGATCTCTGTTCTTAAGAAAGCCTTTGGTTTATTGCAGCTCTATAATTTGGAATAGCTTCGCCTGTTAATCCCAGAAACAGATAAGGCTCAATCAGTTCCAATTCCATTAAATAGAACTCCCCAGCTATTTCCACACCATCAACTCTAGCATAAAGGGAATTTGATGCAAATTGCTCCACGAAGCGCTGAGCGATTTGAAGAATTTTGTTGCTTGGCTGAATCACTTGGATCGTTCCCCCGAAGTAATGCTGAACTCGGAAATCCTCCTTTTTTGGAGTTTTCAAAACCGCATGAGAAAATTTCCCATTAAAGAAAATCAAGGAATACTCCCCTATTTCAGCTACTTCCTTTACAAATGGCTGAACGATGAAAGCTTCTTCTTTTAAAAGCTCCTCAAGCTTTCCTGCGTACTCTTTCCAATTTTCTTCAGAAATTTTAAAAGTATTTTTCGCTCCACCACTGACCAAAGGTTTAACTACAGTCCAACCTGATTTCATTTCTTTTTTGATTTGGGAAAAGTCTGGTTTTGATCCTTTTTCCAAGACAAATCCTGAAATAACCGGAAAACCTTTCTCCGCCATTTCAATCAAATAGCGTTTATTACTATTCCATCGAATGGTTTTAATATCATTTAGGACTGGAATTTTTAGCGATTCAATTCGGTCCAACCAATCCAAAAATTCAGGATAGTAATCGAAATAATCCCAAACAGATTTAATTAAAAGAGCATCAAATTCTTCCCATTGAACCTTAGGATCAGACCATGGTAGAATTTCATTTTCAAAACCTAAATCCTTTAAAATCCCAGAAAGAATTTGATCCTCATCGATGGTATTTGCATCGTATGCACCTGTAGAAATGTAGCTAACTATTCCAATCTTCTTTTTCATATTCCTATTTTGCCCCAAAAATAGCCTTTAACCAATTTTTGTATAGACCATTCTTCAAAAACCGAGACGAAGGTTTACTTTTGAGCACTGCAAAAAATATGGAACATCGAAAGCTAGTCATTATCCCTACCTTCAATGAAAAAGAAAACATTGTAGACATGATTCAGACAGTCATGGGATTGTCTGGGGATTTTGAACTATTGGTGATTGATGATGCATCTCCGGATGGCACAGCCGAATTGGTAAAAGAGCAGCAGAAAAGCTTTGCTTACCGTCTGCATTTAATTCACCGGAAAGGAAAATTAGGACTTGGAACAGCCTATATCACTGGATTTAAATGGGCTTTGAACCATGGCTATGATTATATTTTTGAAATGGATGCTGATTTTTCACATGATCCAAAAGACCTCGTGAGACTTTATGAGGCTTGTGCACAGGAAGGTTTTGATATGGCTATTGGTAGTCGCTATATCACCGGGGTCAATGTGGTCAACTGGCCTATGGGTAGAGTTTTAATGTCCTATTTTGCTTCGGTCTATGTCCGGTTTATCACTGGCTTGCCTATCAATGATGCTACTGCAGGTTTTAAATGCTACCATCGTTCTGTTTTAGCAGGGATTAAACTTGATGAGATTAAGTTTATTGGCTACGCTTTTCAAATCGAAATGAAATTCACCGCCTGGAAATTGGGATTCAAAATCAAAGAGGTACCCATCATTTTTACAGACCGAACGAAAGGCACCTCAAAAATGAGTAAAGGGATTTTTAAAGAGGCCGTGTTCGGAGTGATTTGGATGAAGATTAAAAGTATTTTCTCACCCTATAAGCTTAATCAAAGCGTATAGACTGAATCGGGTTCACTCTGGAAATCACAATTACAGGAATCCATAAAACCAGGGCAGTCAAAACCGTGATTCCAAGATTAATAGCCACGAATACAGGCCAATTCCATTCAATCGGAACATAGCTCATATAATAGCTTTGAGGATTTAGCGGGATAATTCGAAACATATCCTGAATCAATCCAAAACCAAGTCCAATTGCATTTCCAATCAAAAGTCCTCTACCTAAAATCCGCATTCCGTTCCAGAAAAATATTCGACGGATTTGAAAATCTTGAGTCCCTAATGCTTTCAATAAACCGATCATTTGGGTGCGCTCCATGATTAAGATGAACAAGATTGCACCCATATTGAAAATAGCTACAAAACCAATTAAACTGATAAACACATAAACATTGGTATCCAATAACTTAAGCCAATCAAAAATCTCTAAATATTTATCTTCAGAATTGATCAACTTGAGATCCAAATCCAGAATATCTTCAATAGATCGACTCAATTCTTGGCTCGGTTTATCCTTGATAAAAACCTCCAATCCACCCACTTCATCATCCTGCCACCCATTGAGATTTCGGATAGTTTGAAGCTCTCCTAAAACGATCTTTTGATCAAAATTTTCCAGCAAGGTTTCATAGATCCCAACTACTTCTACTCGACGGTATCGAGGAGGATTTTGGACAAAATACAGGATGATCCTATCTCCAACTTCCAATAAAAGCCGGTTAGCCAAATAGCGACTTATCACCACCTCGTTGGAAGTCCCCTCATCAGGAAAATTAATGAAACGACCTTCCACTAGGTATTGTTGAAAATTGAGGGTATCAAAATCATTGGACAAGCCCTTCATTAAGACACCCTCTACCTCTTGCTCGCCCTTAATCAAAGCAGCTTTGTGCGCAAAAGACTGTACCCTTTCAATCTCTGGAATGGAAGAATAATTCTTCAAAAAATCAGCTTTCAGAGAAAAAGGATTTTCCTCAAAGGAATTGCTCATGGTAAAGCGCTGAACCTGATATTGCCCGGTAAAATCATAGACTTTTTCGGAAACAGTCTTTTGGAATCCACCCAAAACCATGAATGCAATGATGGAAACCGCTACCCCTATTGCCAAACTTCCAACAGCAATCCGATGGATGATAGCTGAAAACCCACCAACTCGACTAAAACTGATTCTTTTGGCAATGAAATAGGAAAGGTTCAACGGAGTGATTTAATTTGTCCTAATGCATCGCAAAATAGCATGAACCACATGAAAAAATTAATCTCAACTTGTTTTTTGTCACTTCTTCTTTTTTTGACCCTTGTTCAATCCAATTCAGCTTGGTCACAAGTTCTAACAGGCTCTGAAAGATCTGACTTATACTTACCGCTTTTGGAAGGAAAGAGAGTGGGAATTGTTGCCAATCAAACTTCCATCATGCCACAGAGCGAAAATAAGCATGTGGTTGATTTTTTATTAGAAAAAGGAGTTGCCTTGAAAAAAGTATTTGTTCCAGAACATGGATTTAGAGGTACGGCAGATGCAGGTGAAAAAGTAGATAACTCTGTCGATCAAAAGACAGGTTTGCCTATTGTCTCTCTTTATGGAAACAACAAAAAACCATCTTCCAGCCAAATTCAGGATTTGGATATATTGATTTTTGACTTGCAAGATGTCGGCGTTCGATTTTTCACCTATATCTCAACCATGCACTATGTGATGGAGGCTGCGGCAGAAAATGGAAAGCAGGTGATTATATTTGATCGCCCCAACCCATTGGGAGATTACGTGGATGGCCCAATTCGAAAAGAGGGCTTTCAAAGTTTTGTAGGAATGCATCCTATTCCCATTGTACACGGGCTAACTGTAGGTGAGTTAGCTCAAATGATCAATGGAGAAAAATGGCTAAAAGGAGGCTTAGAGGTAGATCTAAAAGTCATTCCTGTAGAAAATTGGGTGCATGATCAAGAATATCACCTACCAATCAAACCTTCTCCAAACCTACCTAACGATTTAGCCATTCGCCTTTATCCTAGTACCTGCTTTTTTGAAGGAACAGTTGTATCGTTAGGAAGAGGCACTTTATTCCCTTTTCAGGTTTATGGCTATCCAGATCCAAAATTTGGGGATTTCACCTTTACACCAATAAGTATTGATGGAATGTCAAAAAATCCACCGCATCAGGATAAAATGTGCTATGGGTATGATTTGAGAACTCAATCCCTCGATCACCGATTCACATTAAGGTTCCTATTGCAAGCCTACCATGACTCCGAAATGGGCGAAAAGTTCTTCAATAATTATTTCAACACATTAAGCGGAACAGATGAATTGAAGAAACAAATCTTAGAAGGGAAAAGCGAAGAAGAGATTAGAGCAACCTGGAAAGGAGGATTAGAAAATTATAAAGAAATAAGAAATAAATATCTGATTTACATTTGATTAAATTATTTAATATAAATCGATTATTTCAATTAAATAGAGTAAAAATTTTATGACGAATTCAGCTCAATCTAAAGATTTGAGAATTGTATATATGGGTACGCCTGAGTTTGCAGTACCGGCACTGGAGCAATTGGTAGAAGCGGGTTGGAACATAGTTGGAGTAATTACTGCACCGGACAAACCCAGAGGTAGAGGACAAAAACTTATTCCATCACCAGTTAAAGAGGCTGCGTTGAAATATGGGTTGAATGTATTACAGCCAACCAATTTGAAAAGTCCTGAATTCTTAGAAGAGCTAAAAAATTTAAAGGCCGACTTACAAATTGTAGTTGCTTTCAGAATGCTCCCTGAAGTAGTTTGGAATATGCCTCCTTTGGGCACTTTCAATCTACATGCTTCCCTCCTCCCAGATTATCGTGGGGCAGCTCCAATCAACTGGGCGATTATCAATGGCGAAAGGGAGACTGGGGTAACAACATTTTTTCTTAAACATGAGATCGATACTGGATCTATCATTTTCCAAGAGAGAGTTCCAATTTTACCAGAAGAGGATTTAGGAGACGTTTATACCAAACTAATGAACCTCGGCGCAAACTTGGTTTTAAGAACGGTGGAAGCAATTGCGAAAGATGAAGTAAGACCAATTCCCCAGGACGAAAGCAAAGCTCTTCATCACGCTCCGAAGATTTTCAAGGAAACTTGTGAAATTGATTGGAATCAAAGTGCTAGCAAAGTCAATAATCTAATTCGAGGACTTTCCCCCTATCCAGCGGCATGGACACTTTTACAAGGCAAGATTTGCAAAATTTTTAAAGCAAAACCTCATTCTCAAGATTTATCAGGGAAGGAACCGGGCGATTGGGAAAGTGACGGAAAAAATTACCTAAAATTCCAATGTGGAAATGGTCACTTGGAAGTTCTCGAAATCCAACTAGAAGGTAAAAAACGAATGAGTATCAAGGACTTCCTTCGAGGAAATACTCTTTAAAATCCTCTATTCTTTTTCCTTTTGAGCATAATTTTTCCAAACTTTATAGGAATCAAAATTTTTATATCATGAGAAATTTCAAATTTATTTTCAGCTTATTCTTTTTGATTTCGATTGGATTTTCTGCCAATTCCCAAGTCCTCAAAAAACTCAAAAAAGCAGTCGAAGAAAGTGTAAGCAAATCCGCCAATGATAAAACAGAGGAGGAAACAAACAAAATGCTTGAGGGCATGATGGGCGCTTTGGGAGAACCTGCTGATGTGGAAGAATCGTATGCATTTAAAGGTTTTATGATTTTGGAAATCACATCCACTAATAGCCGAGGAAAGTCCGAAGATCCGGTAAGGATGAAATCGTATTTGTCTGAAAACCCTGATTTTTCAGGAATAGAAATCCAAGATCCTGATCAGGAAAACATGAAAACTCTTTTGATCATGGACCTTAAAAATCAAGCTACAGTATTGCTAATGGATGATGGCGAAAGAAAATCATCCATGGCAATTGGATCTGATTTTGATAAAATACAAGAACAGGTGGACTTGAATTCTGAAGATGAATCCAGCCCTGATCAAATTAAAATCACCAAAACTGGAAATACCAAAGAAATCTTGGGTTACCGCTGTGAGGAGTATGAGATTGAGCAAGCAGATGGAAAAGGAACCTATTGGGTATCAGAAGAACCAATTGAAGGCTTTTCCCTTTTTTCTCCAGGATCTAGCCCCATGGTATCCAATTCTGCTATGGAACGATACCAAGAATTATTTTCCTCAATGCCAAAAGGAAGTATCCTAGAGATGCATTACCAAGATAAGGACGGTTCGACTGCCGACATGAAAACTATTGATATTCAAAGCTCCTCTCCAAGCCTCTTTAATTTGCAGGAATATCCAAGTGTCTTTGCAGGAAATTAGCATCAAAAATTATTCAACTCGAAAGGGGCCCAATGGTCCCTTTTTCCTTTTTTAAGCAAAATATCTCCGGTATCTTCAAGCCTTATTTTATCAATCATGGAGATTCTAATCATTGCTGCCAAGGCAAAAAACAATGTTATTGGAAAAAATAATGAACTGGTGTGGAGATTACCTGCGGACTTTAAGCGATTTAAAGCTCTGACCACCGGTCATTACCTTTTGATGGGAAGAAAAACTTTTGAATCATTGGGAAGCCCACTTCCAAACCGCACTCATTTAGTCATCTCAAGGGACGAGAATTATCAGGTTCCTGAAGGACATTTTGTCTTCCAAAATATTGAGGATGCCTTTACTTTTTGTAACAAATTGAATGTAGATAAGCTTTTTGTAATTGGAGGTGGCGAAATCTATAAGCAGACGCTTCCACTAGCTGATAAAATGATTCTAACAGAAGTTGAAGCTAGCCCTGAAGGGGATACTTACTTTCCTGAATTTGATCCTCAAAATTGGAAGGAAGTCTTTCGGGAACACCATCCCGCCGATAGCAAGCATCGCTACGCCTTCTCTTTTGTAGATTATGAAAAAGTGAATGAAGCATGAATGAACCCGTGATTTGGATTACCGGAGCCTCTTCAGGAATTGGTGAGGCTTGTGCCAAAAAGTTTTCTCAGGAGGGTTATCAGGTCATTATTTCCTCCCGAAAAGAAGCTGAACTCGAGCTAGTTAAAAATGCCTGTTCAAATCCGGAAAATGTCAAAATACTAAAACTAGATCTAGCTGATCAATCCGATTTCGAAAACATCGTTAAGAAGGCAATTTCGCTTTTTGGAAAAGTTGATATCCTCTTACACAATGGAGGCATAAGTCAGCGTTCACTGATCAAGGAAACAGATCTAGAAGTGGACCGGAAATTAATGGAAGTCAATTTCTTTGGAACTGTCGCTTTAACCAAAGCAATTCTGCCTTATTTCATGGAAAGAAAATCCGGCCATTTTGCTGTTGTAACAAGCTTGGTTGGGAAATTCGCCTCTCCCTACCGATCCGCTTATGCGGCTTCCAAACATGCTCTACATGGCTTTTTTGATACGTTACGAGCGGAACATTATCAAGACAATATCGCAGTGACATTGATTTGTCCTGGCTTTATTAAGACACAGGTTTCAGTGAATGCACTTACTGGCGACGGGTCTTCTTTGGGAAAAATGGACGATGCCCAAGCCAAGGGAATGAGTCCCGAAGATTGTGCAAATGCAATTTTCAAAGCCATAACAGGAAAAAAGGAAGAAGTCTTGATCGGAGGAAAAGAAACCTACGCTGTATACCTGAAGCGCTTTTTCCCACGTATTTTTTCAAAAATCCTAAGAAAAGCCAAAGTCAGATAATATGAAACTGGTAAAAGCTGAAATCATTGCCATTGGAGATGAGCTTCTTTATGGACAAATCATGGATACCAATAGTCATTGGATATCTCAGGAATTGGATTTGGTTGGAGTGAAAGTGGTCCGAAAAACGACTGTTGGAGATAACCGAAAGGATATCTTGGATGCTTTTAGTGAAGCTGATAAAAGAGCTGATCTTATTCTTATTACAGGAGGCCTAGGCCCCACTCAGGATGATTTGACTAAGCCACTTTTGGCAGAATATTTTGGATGCCCTATTCAGGAAGTTCCCGAAGCAGTAGAAGCAATCACGGAATTTTTCAAAAGAAGAGGGCGTGAAATGACTCCATTAAACATTCTTCAGGGACATTTGCCATCTTGTTGTGAATATGTGCACAATGAAGTGGGAACAGCACCAGGTATGTGGTTTGAACGAAACGGAACTTATTGGATGTCAATGCCGGGGGTCCCTCATGAGATGAAAAAACTCATGAAGGACTTAGTCTTGCCTAAACTTCCCCAAATTTTTGAATTGCCAGTTATATATCACAAAGTCATCAAGACTGCTGGCATTGGGGAAAGCTGGTTAGCCGACCTTATCAAAGATTGGGAAAATGCTCTTCCTGAACATATCAAACTTGCATACTTACCTTCTTTGGGTCATGTCAAATTACGCCTAACAGGATTTGGAACAAATCTGGAACAAATTCAGGCTGATATTGAAGAACAGATCAGCTTGGTTTTCCCTAGGATTCAAAAATATGTGTATGGCTATAATGAGGAGAGTCTAGAAACAGCTATCGGCAAACTTTTGAAGGAAAAAGGGAAAACCTTAGCTTTGGCTGAAAGCTGCTCAGGAGGCTACATTACTCATTTGATCACTACTGTTCCTGGAAGTAGCGATTACTTACAAGGTACAGTTGTGCCCTATCACAATCAGTTCAAGGAAAAAATCTTAGGAGTCAAAAAGGAAACCTTGGAAACGGTAGGAGCTGTGAGTGAAGAAACGGTGGAGCAAATGAGCCAAGGAGTCCGAAAGCTTTTTGGAGCGGACTTTGGATTAGCGAGTAGCGGAATAGCTGGACCTGACGGAGGAACTCCTGAAAAACCAGTAGGAACCGTTTGGATTGCCTGTGCAGGAGAAGGGTTTACAGAGACAAAAAAACTACAGCTGACCCAGGACCGAATGTTAAATATTCAATTGACAGGGGTTGCTGTTTTAAACTTGTTAAGAATTTGCATTCAGAAATACGACAAATAAAATTTTATACGATCGGTTTTGATGGATCATATTTAAAATTTAATTTTAAAACTTGAATATATACCCAATTAAATATTAAAAAAGAATGGCTAGTGTAGAAATGCTCATGCCCAAGATGGGTGAAAGTATCATAGAGGGAACTATCCTAACTTGGTTAAAAAGTGAGGGTGATGTGATTGAGCAGGATGAGTCTGTATTGGAAGTAGCTACCGATAAGGTAGATACAGAGGTTCCAGCAACTCATGGAGGGATCTTGAAAAAAATATTGGTAAAGGAAGGTGATATTGTAGCCGTTGGTGCTCCGATTGCCATTATTGAAACTTCTGGCGAAGTAGCCGATGCTCCAACACCAGCTGTTGAAAAAGAAGAGAGCAAAGAAGAGCTTGTAGCTGCTGCTCCTGCAAATACTGATACGATATTACATCAACCAGAACCAATTGCCTCTTCCACCGGAGAAGATGGAAGATTTTATTCCCCTCTGGTTAGAAGCATAGCTAAAGAGGAAGGCATTTCTGCCGCTGAACTAGCCAAAATCCCAGGTACTGGAAAAGACGGTAGAGTAACGAAGCAGGATATGCTTTCTTATCTTAAAAACAGAACTTCAGGGAATATACAAACTACTCAAGCTGCTCCTTCTATCGCAGAACCTAAGGTTCATGTTAGTGTATCTGCAAGTGATGAGATCATTGAGATGGATAGAATGCGCAAAATGATTGCCCAACGAATGGTCGAATCAAAACGCATTTCTCCTCACGTGACCTCATTCGTAGAAGCTGATATGACCAATATTGTCCTCTGGAGAGAAAAGAATAAAAACGCCTATAAGGAAAAGTATGGTGAACCAATCACTTATACTCCATTCTTCATCGAGGCGGTAGCAAAGGCAATCCGTGATTTCCCAATGATCAACATCTCTGTAGACGGAGATCGAATCATTAAGAAAAAAGACATTAATGTTGGAATGGCAGTAGCACTTCCAAGTGGCAATTTGATTGTTCCTATTATCAAGAATGCAGATCAGTTGAACCTCGTTGGGATATCCAAGAAGGTAAATGACCTCGCTAATCGAGCTCGAAGCAATAAATTGAATGCTGATGATTTAGCCGGTGGCACCTACACAGTTTCCAATGTAGGTTCATTTGGTAATGTAATGGGCACTCCTATCATCCCTCAACCTCAAGTCGCTATCATGGCAGTGGGCGCCATAGTTAAAAAGCCGGCTGTAGTAGAAACCCCTACTGGAGATGTGATTGCCATCCGTCACAAGATGTTCCTCTCTCACTCCTATGATCACAGAGTGGTCGATGGGTCTTTAGGAGGTATGTTTGTGAGAAGAGTAGCCGATTACCTGGAGGCATTTGATATGAATTCAACCTTTTAAAAAAATTAGCCCCGACTAAATCTGGGCTTTTTTATTTAATTTTTTGAAAATGATGTTCAAGCCTTTCCGCTAAAATCCCTAAGCGAATGGGCTTCGTCAGGTAATCATCCATCCCTGATTCAATTGCTGCTAATTTATCATCATCAAAGACGTTGGCAGATAAACCAATTATGATAGGCTGCTTGGATAGATCCATTTTTCGAATAATTCGCGTGGCTTCCAAACCATTCATTACTGGCATCTGAACATCCATCAATAGAATATCAAAATTCCCAGTTTTAACCTTTTCAAGAGACTCTTCTCCGTTTCTAGCCACTTCGTAAGTGAATCCCAGTTGATCCAACATCATCCCCATTAATTGTAAGTTCAGGTCGTTATCCTCTATCAAAAGAACCTTAAAAGGATATTTACCGGATGACTTTCTGATATCTGCCCAACTGATGTCTTTGGAAGTCTCAGAATCCTCTCTGCTTGATACCTTTTTAACCAACACAGAAAATTCAAACTTAGACCCCTTACCTAATTCACTCGTGACTTCAAACTCCCCTCCCATCAATTCTGTGAGTTTTTTGGCAATAGCCAATCCTAAACCTGTTCCTTGATGACTTCTGGTATTTGAGCTATCAATTTGATAGAAAGGATCGCTAAGGTGCTGCAAATGATCCTCCGAGATTCCAATCCCTGTATCTTCTACACTACACTCCAAAAATCCTGTTTCCTCACTTATTGGCGAGAAATTAACCTCAACCTTCACAGAACCACCTTCAGGAGTGAACTTCACCGCATTACCAACTAGGTTCAAAAACACTTGATTGATTTTAAATTTATCCGCTTCAATTAGCAAGGATTCATCAAACCCTTTTTGAAATGAAAACTGAATATTTTTCTTTGAAGCTAATCCCAAAAATATCTTACACTGATTCTCCAATTCTTCAAAAGGATCAAATACCTCAGGCAGTATTTCCACCTTTCCTGCTTCGATTTTAGAATAGTCCAGAATATCCTTAATTATTCCCAAAAGGGTATTACCACTATTCTTGATAATATCTACATACTGTTTTTGAATTTTGTCCAGTTTGGTCTGCTCTAGAAGGTCAATGATACCCAACAAACCATTCATTGGAGTGCGAATTTCGTGACTCATATTCGCTAAAAATTCGGACTTGGCCCTACTTGCTTTATCGGCTGCAGCAATTGCTTCCATGAGTCCTTTTTCCCAGATTTTTTGACCAGTGATATCACGCGAAATAGACATCATCTGATTTTCATCCAACGGAAAGTAGCGATTCTCGAAAAACCGATCTTTTCCAAAGTCTTTTAAGGCAACCTCCACAGAATGAATCTTTCTGGATTTCAAGGCATTCTCAAAAGCACTCTTAACGTCCGCTCTTTGATCCTTCGGGAAAATTTCAGCATAATTTTTCCCTATTGCTTTTTGCAATTCAGGTAATTCTTTGGCCTCCTCAGGAAGATGAATATCCAGGATTGCACCTTGATTATTGTATATAAAAATGATATCAGGAATACTTCTAATCAGGTTTCTTAATCTATTTTCACTTTCCTGAAGCTTGACCTGGGATTGATACTGTTCGGTGATATCGGTACAAATACCCATTCCCCCTAAAAAATTCCCATCAGAATCGTAGACAAATTTTTCAAAAATCCGAACCCGAAGCTTTCTTCCATCTCGACGGAAAAAATCGTACTCCAGGTCCATTACGTCCAGTTTTTGACTGATTTTCTCTAAAACAATCTCTCGTATGCGATTAGCTTCTTCATGGGTAGAATTGCTTTGAAAAGCATTGGTAAATTCCTCCTGATTGTATCCAAGAACCCCCTCCACTTCTTCACTTACCCGGATAATTTCGCCTCGCTGATTATGGAAATAAACAAAGCCTCGAAGTTCCTGAAGCAGCAAAATCTGTTGCTCAAAAAGGTCTCGGATCTCCTTGATATTCCTTTCTTGAGTCCGTTGAAACTCGAGGCTATTTTTCAATGAAACCACAAAAAACCCGACAGTACCCACCAACAGAATCATGAATCCAAGAAAAAGGAAAAAGTAAGTCCTGTAAATACCCGAAGAAAGACTCTCTATAGGAACCACAAAGACAAAAGCACCTGTCTTATTCGAAATATTGAAACGGAATGGATATTGAGAAACGACGCCAGAAAAATCCTCCCCATCTATACTCCAATTCACATCATACATTCCTTTGAGTCCCAATGCTAAGTCTTCCTTTACTTGCCTTAGCGCCTCTTCAGACAGTTGAATTTGACTCCGATTCAAAGGAGTAATTTGATCCTCAAAAAACAGAAATTTGGCCCCCGTTGGGTTCAAATAATAATTCTCCGAAAAGTCAGTGACATATTCCAGAAAATCAAGAGAGTATAAAATTCTAAAACCCTTTCGTCCTATGACCAAAGTGGAATATTTTTTAGAACTGGATTCAGGAAAACCAGTATCAACAGCTTTTCGGAAAAAGTCATTTCGCTCATTAAACGTAAAAGTCAAAACCGAATCCTGCATATCCACCCAAGCCGAATCAATCAAGCTGGGAAAGGCATTGAAAAGTCTTCGGGCTGCAGAGGTGAATTCCTCATCATAATCATCCAATTCATGGCCTGGATCTTCCAAATACCCGATCAAAGCTCTTGACTCTTCCTCGAATCTTCTAATTTCCATTTCCAAGCCTCTGGCAGCCAATTCTGATTGCTTACTTAAAAACTCCCTTCTGGAATCGATTTGGGTATTATAAATGGCGTTGAAAAAGGAAAGCCCCAAAACCAAAATCAAAAAAACGAGTAAAGAGCCAATCAAAAAATTGACCCAAAACTCTCCAAACATTGGGAATTTGATTTTCATTTGATTCGTGGGTTTATTTTTAACATAAACCAGTCAATATCCTCGAAGCGTTGACATACTGCATTTTGCAAATAGGACTCTTCCACAAAAGGAAATAGATCCTGCCCTTCTATCAAAAAGCGACTCGCCATTTTACGAACCTCTCTACTTTTACTATTGAATAGATTGAAGTCTGTAATTCGGAAATAATCAGCATTAATGGTCTCCCTGTAAACGTGATTCTTGAGAGGGGGCATACTGAGAGATTCAATCGCTGATGAAGTTCCAGCTACGATATCTCCTTTCCGATTCACTATCAGGAAACTTCCCTCATAATTATCAAAGAAGTTTTGAATAATCTCATCGACAGTCACGTCAATTCCAATCACTGCAAAGAGCTCATCCCCATCGTAAACCGGGTGAACTAAAGACAAAATCCAACCTTTTCCTGCAGGATCCACATAAGGTTCCTGAATCCAAACAGGTCCTTTCTCCGGGTTATGCTCTTCATCTGCTTCATAATAAAAATTGAAACCTGTCACATCGATATTCGGATCAACCATATTGACCACATCGTAGGATGGATACACCCTGGATACTTGATTGGCAGAATTAAAATATACTTGAGCAATATTCACATAGTTTGAATAGAGATTTGCAAAAACACTGTCCATGGAATTGGTCAGCTTAATTTCTTTCAATCCTGCTTCGTAATCATCGGTAGAATTAAGTAAAATGACTGTACTTCTTGCTGTATCTCCTAAAGTTGGAATGGAGGAAAAGGGACCTTTCATTAGATACGGATCCGACAAATCTTGGGAAAGTATGGCCTCCTTATTTCTAACTAAGGAATCCATATAATCTGCAAGAACCACAATTTCCCTTGTCAGAGTTGCTGCTTGTTCCTCCAAAACGGATACCATTTGCCCAAGCAACAATTTATCAGATCGATAGCCTTCTTGAATGGAATCACTACAGGCAATCAAAATAAAAAATAAGGAAAAGAGACTTCGTACTTTATTCATTTCCTGACGATTTCAGGAAAATTAAAGATTTTCGAGCTGCTTACGCAATGATTTTCCCATTTCTTCAAATCGATTCTTCACAGAATCAAAAAAATCTCCTTGGAAAAAGACCTCCAAATCCTCCTCTGAAAACACATCCAATTCGTTCACTTTGAAGGTCTGTTCCATAGGCCCAAATTCAAATTTGATCAGGTATTTATTGTTCCAGGAAAAAATACTGATTCGAATGTCTTCCTGAACCAACTCTTTTACCACTCTCATAGAACTCGTTTTACGGATGAGCTGTAAGAAATCCGTGATTTTAAGGAAGAGGCAACAGAGCAGTATTTATCTACGGAAAGAGCAACTACTTTCGCAAACTCTTCTTCTTTGGCATCAGGCGAGACCAATACAAAGTGAAGATGAATATCTGTGTAAAAAGAAGGAACACCTTCATTTCGATCTCCAGTGACTTCCACATAAAAATCAACCACCTCTTTTCGCTTCTTTTTCATCATCAGCACCGCGTCCACAGAAGCACAGCCTCCCAGTGAACTCAACAACAAATCCATTGGAGATTGGGCTTTTTTCTCCGGTGCATCATACATATCAATCTGCACCGTATTTCCTTGCTGATTTACAGCTTCGTATTCAAAATCCGCCTTCATTCGGACGGTTACATTTCTAGTATGTGCCATGAATTCTATTGAATGGATTACATATTTCTTCTATACTGCCCTCCTACTTGGTAAAGGGCTTGAGTAATTTGTCCCAAAGAACAATATTTTGTAGCCTCCATCAAACGCTCGAAAACATTTTGATTGGAAACTGCCGCTTTTTTCAACGCTTGTAGCTCTTCCTCGGCCTTTCCGGCATAATGCTTATGAAGGTTTTGAAGCGTATGAATTTGGTTTTCTTTTTCGTCTTTTGTAGCACGAATGACTTCTCCAGGAACAATTGTAGGAGAACCCTCTGATGAAAGGAAGGTATTTACTCCAATGATTGGATATTCACCAGTATGCTTCAACATTTCATAATGCATACTTTCCTCCTGAATTTTTCCACGCTGATACATGGTCTCCATCGCACCTAAAACTCCCCCTCGCTCAGTAATGCGGTCAAACTCCATATAAACAGCTTCCTCAACCAAATCAGTCAATTCTTCGATAATGAAGGAGCCTTGTAGTGGGTTTTCGTTTTTCGCTAAGCCTAACTCTTTATTAATAATCAACTGAATGGCCATCGCTCTACGAACGGAAGCTTCTGTTGGAGTGGTTATTGCCTCATCATAAGCATTTGTATGTAGGGAATTACAATTGTCATAAATCGCATACAAAGCCTGCAGCGTAGTTCGGATATCGTTGAAATCAATCTCCTGAGCATGAAGGGATCTACCGGAAGTCTGAATGTGATACTTGAGCATCTGTGAACGCTCATTGGCTCCGTACTTCAACTTCATCGCTTTTGCCCAAATTCTTCTAGCAACCCGGCCAATTACCGCATATTCCGGATCAATTCCATTAGAGAAAAAGAAAGATAGATTTGGAGCAAAATCATTTACATTCATCCCACGGGAAACATAATACTCCACGTAGGTGAATCCATTGGAAAGCGTTAAGGCCAATTGGGTAATAGGATTGGCACCTGCCTCTGCAATATGGTATCCGGAAATAGAAACAGAATAGAAGTTTCGGATTTTATGATCGATGAAATACTGCTGAACATCCCCCATCAATCGAAGCGAAAATTCAGTAGAGAAAATGCAGGTATTTTGAGCCTGATCTTCTTTTAGTATATCTGCCTGTACAGTTCCTCTTACTTTCGAAATAGTATCTGCCTTGATTTGCTCATATATTTCGGCAGGAAGAACCTGATCCCCACTGACTCCCAAAAGCCTCAATCCCAATCCATCATTTCCATCCGGTATCGGGGCATTGTATTGAGGTCTTGCTATTCCTTTTTCCTTGTAAAGAGCTTCTATTTTTTGATTAACCTCTTCTTCCAAGCCATTGGCCTTGATATAGAGTTCGCACTGTTGATCGATAGCCGCATTCATAAAAAATGCAGTCATGGTAGCCGCAGGTCCATTGATAGTCATGGATACCGAAGTCATCGGATCAACTAGATTAAAGCCGGAATACAACTTCTTAGCATCATCTAGGCAACAAACATTCACACCGGAGTTTCCAATTTTACCGTAGATATCAGGTCTATAATCCGGATCCTCACCATACAAGGTCACTGAATCAAAGGCTGTGGAAAGCCGCTTTGCCGGCATATCCTTGGAAACATAGTGGAAGCGCTTATTAGTACGCTCAGGTCCGCCTTCCCCTGCAAACATCCGAGTTGGATCCTCTCCTTCTCGTTTGAAAGGAAATACACCTGCTGTGTATGGGAATTTACCAGGAACATTTTCTCTTAATCCCCACTTCAAAAGTTCACCCCAAGCCTCATACTTCGGCAAAGCCACTTTTGGAATTCTAGTATCAGCTAAGGAGCTGTGGTAGGTTTTTACTTTTATCTCTTTATCCCGAACCTTGAAAACATAGAAATCCTCAGAATATCGGGCAGCCTCCTCCGGCCATTCTTCCAACCACTTTTTGTTTTTGGGATCAAGATTAAGTTCTACCTGAGCATAAACCTCCTGAAGCTCTTTCAGCAATCGGTCTTTATCATCAACCTTGATAGCAGAAATTGCCTCCATGGATTTTTTGATCGAATAAAGCTGTTGAGCAATTTCCTTTTGCTCCTCTACCCATTTATCATAATTGCGGTTGGTTTCCGTGATTTCGCTCAAGTAGCGTGTTCGTGCAGGAGGAATGATATAAATCTTCTCAGAATTCCCACCGGTCAATTCAAAACCGCTTTGGAAATCTCCAAACTTTTCACTTATCCGTTCAATTAATGACCGATAAAGTTGATTCATTCCCGGGTCATTAAACTGAGAAGCAATTGTTCCAAATACCGGAATCTCCTCATCTGAAGCATCCCAGAGATTATGGTTTCGTTTGTATTGCTTTTTGACATCACGAATCGCATCCAAAGCACCCCGCTTATCAAATTTGTTAAGCGCAATCACATCTGCGAAGTCCAGCATGTCAATTTTCTCCAATTGAGATGCCGCTCCATACTCAGGAGTCATTACATAAAGTGAAAGGTCAGAGTGCTCAATAATCTCTGTATCGGATTGTCCAATTCCGGAAGTTTCCAAAATCACCAAATCAAAGCCTGCTGCCTTCACAGTATCAACAGCATCCTGAACATATTTTGAAAGGGCCAGATTGGATTGTCTTGTAGCCAATGAGCGCATAAAGACTCGCGGATGATTGATAGAATTCATACGAATTCGATCGCCCAACAAGGCTCCACCAGTTTTTCTTTTTGAAGGATCTACAGAAATAATGGCTAAGGATTTATCCTCAAAATCCATCAAGAAACGACGAACCAATTCATCAACCAAAGATGATTTTCCGGCTCCTCCGGTACCGGTAATTCCCAAAACAGGAGTTTTGCTCGCCTTACTCTTTTGACGAACTCTTTCCAGCAATTGAGCAGAATCCTCTGGGTAATTTTCAAAAGCAGAAACAATCCGCGCCAACTTACCCTTATTCTTTGTATCGAATTCAATATCTGAAGGGACATCCTTTCCGATCGGGAAATCACATTTCTGAACCAAATCATTGATCATTCCCTGCAAACCCATGGCTCGACCGTCATCAGGAGAGTAGATTCGGCTAATTCCATATTCATGCAATTCCTTAATCTCCTCAGGAAGAATAGTTCCTCCCCCACCTCCAAAAATCTTGATATGTCCGGATCCTTTTTCATGAAGTAGGTCATACATGTATTTAAAAAATTCCATGTGACCACCCTGATAGGAAGTAATCGCAATCGCCTGAACATCCTCCTGAATGGCACAATCCACAATTTCTTGAACGGACCGGTTATGCCCTAAATGAATTACCTCACAACCTGTAGACTGAATGATTCTTCGCATGATATTAATAGCAGCATCATGGCCATCAAAAAGGGAAGCTGCCGTAACGATCCGAATGTGATTTTGCGGTTTGTAAACAGTTGTTGCTTGAGTCATGGATTTGGGTTTATACTTCTCTAAACTTCCTAAGCCTTAAAAAGGATTCTACAGGCTAAATTTAATGTGTGCGAATATAGGAAATTTATAATGTCAGAAGGACAAATTTTACATCAGAATCGAAATAATATTTTGATTTTTAGCAGAAAAAATATTTTTTAAATGGATTAACCTACTCAAACCTAAAAATTGAAAAATATTCCATCTGCCGAAGAAAATTCCTAGATCATGAATATTTATGAAATAAATACTTCCCAATAGAAAAATATTACATATTCCTTTCAGGAGTTTTGAAAATTTAGCGTTCTCTGTAGTTTCGTAAAACATTGCCCTTATCAATATGTCCAATAACCGCTACGTTTTTTTTATCTCAATCACTGCTGCCTTAGGAGGCTTTTTATTTGGTTTCGATACAGCCGTCATCTCTGGAGCGGAGCGAGCTATTCAAGACATCTGGAAATTGGATGACTGGACGCATGGCTTAGCTATCGCCTCTGCTCTTTACGGAACAGTCATAGGAGCCTTGTTTGGAGGTATTCCTGCTGATCGTTTTGGAAGGAAGAAATCCCTGCTTTGGATCGGACTGTTTTATTTTATTTCAGCCTTAGGCTCAGCAATCGCTTGGGATGTGGGCAGTTTCACCGCATTCCGTTTCTTGGGAGGTTTGGGAGTTGGTGCTTCATCTGTAGTTGCCCCCATGTACATATCGGAAATAGCTCCCGCTAAAAACAGGGGACTATTGGTAGCTCTTTATCAGTTCAACATCGTTTTTGGAATCGTCATCGCCTACATTTCAAATTTCTTGATTGGGACAGCTGAATTGCCAGAGGACTGGAGATGGATGCTTGGTGTAGAAGCAATTCCGGCCTTGATCTACAGCGTGATGATATTCAGAATTCCTGAAAGTCCACGTTGGCTCATTTCCAAATTCAACAATCAACAGGAAGCAAGAGCTATCCTAACCAGAACAGACCCTGAGGGTGTAGAAGAAGCTATTCGCTTGGCAATAGAGGAAGAAAATCAAGTCAAATCCAAGGGAAGCTTTGGTATCCTATTTAGTAAAAAATACCTTTCCAGCACTTTTTTAGCGATACTAATCGCCTTCTTTAATCAAGTCTCCGGGATCAATGCGATCATCTATTTTGCTCCACGGGTATTTGAAATGGCTGGGATTTCTACCGAATCAGCCCTAATATCAACCATTGGAATCGGGGTAATAAACTTGATTGGAACATTTCTGGGTTTGTATTTAATTGATCGGGTGGGAAGAAAAATTTTAATGTACATCGGATCTTTCGGATACATCATCTCCTTAAGCCTGATGGCCTATAATTTTTTGGGTCCCGGTATTCCCACATTTTGGTTACCTATTTTCGTTTTCGGCTTTATTCTTTCTCACGCAATAGGGCAAGGCTCTGTAATTTGGGTTTTCATTTCAGAAATGTTTCCTAATGAATTCCGGGCCTATGGTCAATCCATCGGGTCCTTCACCCACTGGATTATGGCAGCAGTGATTGCGAATGTATTTCCCTTTTTCGCTAACTCATTCGGACCGGGATACATATTCACCTTCTTTGCTATCATGATGTTCATCCAATTGCTTTGGGTACGATTCAAAATGCCAGAAACAAAAGGGCGATCTCTAGAAGAAATTCAAAAAGACTTACATAAAAACTATGTCCAATAAAGTACTTGTATTCGGTGAAATGCTATGGGATTGTCTGCCTCAGGGAGACGTACCCGGTGGAGCAAGCATGAATGTTGCCTTGCACTTGCATATCATGGGTTTTGAAAGCCGACTGATCTCTGCAGTGGGAAAGGATAATTTGGGAAAAAAGCTGCTGAAGTATTTTAAGAGCTACGGAGCTTCGGATGAGCTAATCCAAATAAATGAGCATGAAACTTCCCGGGTATTGGTCGACAACAGTGATATTGAAAATGTAAAGTATAATATCATTTCTCCGGTAGCCTGGGATTTTATTGAGAACAATCCCCTGCTCACAGAGTCCGCAAAAAATTGCGACGCATTTGTATTTGGCACACTTGGCGTAAGAAACCACCAAAGTCTACAGACCTTGTTGGAATTATTGCACCACGCCGAATTACGAATATTTGACGCCAACTTACGCCCTCCCTACTACGACTTTGAAGTCATTGAAACCTTATTGGGATTCACAGAAATCCTGAAAATCAACGAAGATGAGCTGGTGGCATTTGGTGATTATTTCAACATTGAAGCCAAGCCAGAACCAATTTGTGAATTTTTGGATAAGCATTTCCCTATTGAAACCATTTGCATCACATTAGGGTCAAAAGGAGCTCTTATTTATCAAGATGGAAAATTCTATTCTCATCCCGGTTATTCAGTGAAAGTAGTAGATACGATTGGAGCTGGCGATGCTTTTTTGAGTGGCTTTGTAAAAAGTCACCTAGATAAAAGCAGCCCAGAAAAAACCTTGGATTTTGCCTGCAAAGTAGGGGCCTATGTAGCTTCCAAGCAAGGAGGTTCTCCAAAGTATAAACTCTCGGATTTGGATAATCTTAAAAGGAAATAGGCTATCCCCGAATTTCTCAGGAATAAACCATTTATCCCTTTTTGCAACTTTGTTTCATTTTTTCTGGTTTAAAGATGGAAAGCCCACTATTTTTGGACCGTGAAACAAGTTTTGTCCATTTTATTTCTCTCGATACTTACTGCTAGCTTGAGTTTTCAGGCGAATGGGCAAGACTGTCGTTTAGTTATCCGAGGGAAAGTAATCCACTTAGAAAACAACGAATCCATTCCAGGAGCATACGTATGGATTGATGAAATCCATAATGGAACCGTCACGGATGATTCTGGGAATTTTCAATTTAGAAACCTCTGCCCTGGTGAATACACGTTAAAGATTCAATTTTTAGGACACCAGGAAATCATCGAAAAGATCATACTTGGAAATAACTCTTTCAACAAAACTTTCCGGTTACAGGAGGAAGCCACTGATTTAGGAGGAGTTGAAATCCACGGTCACCGAGATGCAGTCCAAACTACTACAGCTATCTCTGCACTTTACGGGGAAAGACTTTTAGAAGCAAGAGGAGAAAACCTGGGTGAAAGTTTAAAACGAATAGCTGGTGTCACCACCTTTTCGACTGGAAACAGTATCGCAAAACCTGTCATTCACGGATTACATTCCAATAGAATCATGATTCTTAATAATGGAATCAGATTAGAAGGACAGCAATGGGGAGCAGAACATGCACCTGAAATTGATCCATTTCTTGCAAATGAAATCACCGTAATCAAAGGAGCTGAGACAGTACGTTTTGGTCCTGAAGCTATGGGTGGAGTGATTTTGGTAAATCCGGGTGAAATTCCAACCGGAAAAAATCATCAAACAGATCTTTATTTGGTTGGGGGAACCAATGGCAGAACAGGAAACCTATCCATTTCACATGCCAGCGGTTTTGAAAAGATTGCAGGGCTAGGTTATCGTGTGCAGGGCTCTGTAAAAAGAGGTGGAAATGTCAAATCCCCTGAGTATTTCCAAGGCAATACCGGAATGAGCGAAATGAACTTTTCGGGTGCATTGAATTATACCAGTTCAAAAATCGGTACAGAGCTCTATTACAGTTTTTTCAATACCGAACTGGGAATCTTACGGGATGCACACACTGGTAATTTATCTGATTTGGAAGAGATCATTGAAAATGGTCGTCCATTTACCAATGCAGATTTCACCTATGAAATCAACAATCCAAAACAGATTGTTTCTCACCACCTGGCGAAATTAAAAGCCCACTACCATTTGAATGACAGGTGGAAAGCAAATATTCAATATGGATTCCAACTTAATCAGCGGCAAGAATACGATCGACGCCGAGGCGATTTGAATAGTAGGGCAAGTTTAGATTTGGAACTTTTCACAAATACGCTTGATCTTTTTGTGGACCACACTCATGAAAATGCACTGAGCGGAACTTGGGGAATTAACGTCATCCAACAAGCTAACTCTAATGTCCCAGGCACAGGGGTCACTCCATTAATTCCCAACTATGACATGGTCAATTTTGGACTTTATTTAATGGAGAAATACTCCAAAGGACCTTTAGAATTGGAAGGCGGACTTCGATATGACTATCGTACGGTAAATACAGCCCGTTATATTGGAAATGAGTTGGAAGAAGCTGATCTGAGCTATAATAATGTGACAGCTTTTTTGGGAGCTTATTATCAAATCAGCCCAACAGTATCCTTCAGATCAAATCTAGGTTCGGCATGGAGACCACCTAATGTGAACGAGCTTTTCTCCCAAGGCTTGCATCATGGAGCAGCTGCCGTAGAAATCGGAGATGCTGATTTGCAGTCAGAAAAATCGCTGAAGTGGGTAAACTCATTGGAGTTTGAAGGCAAAAGATCAAGTGGAGAGATTACGCTTTATGCTAATCAAATTCAGGATTACATCTATCTGAATCCAACAGGAGAAACTTTCGTGAGTTTGAGAGGGACTTTTAATGTCTACGAATACTTACAGGCCAATGCATTCTTCTGGGGATTTGATTTCTCGGGAAGCTATGAAATCAATGATGGTTTTCAAGCTTATGCCAAAGGCTCAATCATCCGGGCAAGAAATACAGAAACGGATGAGTTTTTCCCTTTTATACCATCAGATCGAATGGATTGGGGAATTATGTACAGCATTGGCAATGAGGAAAAAAGTCACAACATCACCTTATCCAATATTTTGGTCGCCCAACAAAAAAGAGAGCCATCCTTTGATTTAGCCCCTGCCCCACCGGCCTATGCTTTATTCAATTTAGCATATCGCTATCAGGTTCCTTTTCAGGGTAATCGCTTAAACCTTGGATTCCAAGCACAAAACCTATTCAATACCGAATACAAAGAATACATGAATAGATTCCGCTACTTCACTGCGGATATGGGAAGAAATATCTTACTAAAAATCAATTACCAATTCTAATTATTTACTGCTTACTTATTATGAAAAACCTACAAAAACTACCTATCTATTTGCTTGCAGCAGGATTGTTTGTCTTTGCATCGTGTGAGAGTGATGATCCAATTCAGGAAAATGAAGGAGAAGTAATTACTGATGTAACGCTTTTATTCACAGAGCTTGATAATGCCGGAAATCCAGTTGGTCTTACCTTCTCTTTTGATGCTACTGACCCTGAAGGAATCGAAGTAGGAGGAGCTCCAACAATTGAAACTGTTACATTAGAGGCAGGTAAAACCTACCGCATGCAGATTGAAGTACGCAATAGTATCGAGAATGAAGATATAACAGAAGAAATCCTAGAAGAGGCAGATGAGCATCAGTTCTTCTTCCTAGGTTCTGCCTTCTCTGGTTCTTCAGCTCCTTTGACTTATGTGTATGCTGATGAATCTGGAGAATTAATTGGTGTAAGAGGAACAGTAACTGTAGCTGCTAACCCTTCCTTCAACAATGCTCAAATGCGTGTGGTACTTCGTCACGATTTGGATAAAAATTATCCGGGTGCAGACAGCCCTAATTTTGAAAACTTTGTTCAAGCTGGAGGAGAAACTGACTTAGACATCACTTTCCCATTGGTGTTGAATTAATTCCTATTCATTTCTAAAAAAATGCCAGCCTTTATCGGACTGGCATTTTTTGTTTTAGAAAGAATTAAACTAGTCGAAACTCTCCTATTGGTTCTTGATAAGACGCTTGGTAATAACCTCAAATCCAATTTGAACCTGAACTTGGTACATACCCGGACTTAAACCTTTCAAATCCAATTTCTGAACGAAGGATTTTTCTCTGAGGCTACTTTCCTCAAGAACCAGCTTTCCTGTGGCATCAAATACTCGAATTGTCACTTGATCACCATAGGATAGATCTACTTTCAGATTGGTTTCTTCATAAGCAGGGTTTGGATATAGAATCACCTCATTTGCTCCAATTTCCCTTCTCAAGGTAATTTCCCTATTGATTGCCTGACCTGCTCGATCCAAACTGATCACTTTCAGAATATATTCCTGAACTTTTTCATGAGAACCTTTCCAAATTACCCGATCACCATCCAATTCAAAATTAGGATGAGGTTCCATTGAGTAAAGATGGATGGAATCAACTGGATCTACGGTTGAAAGGATTCCAATTACATTTCCTTCTGAAGAAGCTTTGGAAATAAGATCCTCGCTAATCGTAATATCCAGGGCCTTTGGTTTATCAAGAACCAAGACATTCATGACTACCCGATCTGTCAGGAATCTGGATGAATAGATAGTCGATTTAATCTGACCTTCTATCGGTTGCAGACCAGGAGTAAGAGGATCATACTTTGCCTCATCCCAGTCTACTTCCATTTCTAGCAATTCCTCACCAGTGTCAATGGACCAAGTATAGGTCTTCAATTCTTCAAAAGGCGTATTCCAATCAACAGTCACCAAGGAGTTCGAATCAATGGATTTGTTTTTGCCTTTCGCAGGCATGTGGATTACGATATTACCTCCTGAAATTTCGGTGGAAGCATCCGTAAAATCAGAACTTCCCAACTGATTGTCATAAACCGTATTCCCACTGATAGTTTCCCAAATCTTTATTCTAAACTTATCTGATTCAGTTGATTCTTTGAGAGCTCCATCGATAGCAGACACCATAAATGAGTAGCCTTCTACACCATTAATCTTACCAGTTCCCTTATATATTCCTTTTGCCCCTGCAATTACCAAAGACATATCTTCATGAGAAGAACTGTTAAAATTCAAGTCTCCATTTTTAAACTGGAACTCTGTATTTCCATCTACCCGATTGCTTCCTTTTCTGTATTTGGCTACAAATCCAAAATTGGCTCGTCCTTCTAAATCAGAATCATTTAGATACGCACCTTTTGGAGACCAAATCCATCCACCTCCAGTGATAAATCCTCCATTAGGATCAAAGATTACAGCAAGGTCTGTTAAAGCTGTCCACTCATTACCGCATACATCTACAAGTACCAATTGGATCTGATACACACCTGCCTGTGAATAGGTATATTCTGCTGCAAAATTCTCAAATGGAGCCGTTAAAATGGTTTCATCTCCATTATCCCACACCCATTTTGCTTCTACAATTTCACCAGAAATAGATGCATCCACTTGAAGAGGATTGTTGATTTGAATTGGATCAAGTGGACCTGAAATACTTGCTACAGGAGAGGCATCAAGACAAGGATTAACAGAGCAAGACTCTGGTGCTCCCGGATTTTTATTAGGATCCTGGTCATCACAATCCAAATTATTATCGGCATAGCCAATTTGAGCTAAGCAGAAATATTCAGGTTCCGCATTTTCACTTCCATAACCATCTCCATCCGCATCGATATAGAAGGCAGTTTGCAAACCTTCGTCAATCGCTCCATCACAGTTGTTGTCCTTACCATCACAAACCTCAGGCGCACCAGGATAAATCGTGTCGTCGGTGTCGTCGCAATCCAAATTATCAGTCACGTAGCCCTCTGGAGCGGCACAAGCAAATACTGCCTCAGCATTTACATCTCCATAGCCATCTCCGTCCGCATCGATATAGAAGGCAGTTTGTACACCTTCGTCGATCGTTCCATCACAGTTGTTATCCTTACCATCACAAAGCTCAGAAGCACCAGGATAAACCGTTTCGTCGGAGTCATCACAATCACCTTCATTTGGAGTAAATCCATCATTATCTGAATCTAAATCTCCAGGATCTATAGCGTTAATACTTATTGTGACAATAGCAGTAGCTGAACCCTGATTTCCGTTTACATCAGTTAAGGTCAAAGTGACGATATTCTCTCCTTCATCTGCAACGATGAAATCAGTTTGACTTAATTGGTAACTCAAGATTCCACAATTATCGGTAGAGCCGTTATCCACATCTAATGGATTCAGAACAAGAGTTTGATCCGCATCAATTTCAAATGCTCGATTACGGGTCAAAACCACTGGAGCTTCATCGTCGGTAACAGTTACATCGAAGCTGCAAGTAGATTGATTACCTGCTTCATCGGTGGCAGTATAAGTTACTCTTGTTGTACCAATTGGGAAAACTGAACCAGGTTCAATGTTGCTTATTAAGTTTACAACTACACTATTATCTGTTGCAAATGGTTGACTCCAAGAAACTGTAGCTCCGCAGATTCCGGGATCATTTGAAACTGAAATATTTGTAGGGCAATCATTAATTATTGGATCAATATTGTCTTCACTTTCTGCAATACTTACTGTAAAACTGCATTCTGCAGAATTTCCAGAAACATCAGTAACCCGATAAGTAACAATAGTTTCTCCCAATGGGAACTCCGTTCCACTTGCAAAGCCTTCAATCAACTCAACCGAAGAAATACCACAATTATCTGTGGCAACTGGTGCATCATATATGATAACTTTTCCAGTAGCTCCAAATTCAACTGTAGTACTTATATCGGAAGGACATGTAATCACCGGAGCCTGGGTATCGTTCACCGTCACCGTGAAGCTCGCTGCCTGGGTATTGCCATGGATGTCCGTAGCCGTGTAGGTGACCGTGGTCGTTCCTACCGGGAACTGATCTCCTGAAGCATAGTCAGCAGTGAAACTTTCTATGCCACAGTTGTCCGCTGCTTGCGGCTCGGTCCAGCTTACCAATGCTCCGCAAGTGTTCAGATCATTGTCAATAATGATATCCGATGGAACATTTGTGATTGATGGCTTCTCGGTATCATTGACCGTTACCGTGAAGCTCGCTGTTTCAATGTTGCCATGGATATCCGTAGCCGTGTAGGTGACCGTGGTTGTTCCTACCGGGAAGGTTGATCCGTTCACCTTGTCAGCAGCAAAGCTTTCTATTCCGCAGTTGTCCGCTGCTTGAGGCTCTGCCCAGCTAACCAATGCTTCGCAAGTATTCAGATCATTGTCAATAATGATATCCGATGGAACATTTGTGATTGATGGCTTCTCGGTATCATTGACCGTTACCGTGAAGCTCGCTGTTTCAATGTTGCCATGGATATCCGTAGCCGTGTAGGTGACCGTGGTTGTTCCTACCGGGAAGGTTGATCCGTTCACCTTGTCAGCAGCAAAGCTTTCTATTCCGCAGTTGTCCGCTGCTTGAGGCTCTGCCCAGCTCACCACTGCTTCGCAAACGCCTCCATCATTACTGATTTCGATGTTTTCTGGCATGCCCGTGATTACCGGTTTCTCGGTATCGTTCACCGTCACCGTGAAGCTCGCTGTTTCAATGTTGCCATGGATGTCCGTTGCCGTATAGGTGACCGTCGTGGTGCCTACCGGGAAGGTTGATCCGTTCGCCTGGTCAGCAACAAAGCTTTCTATTCCGCAGTTGTCTGCTGCTTGCGGCTCGGTCCAAGTCACCACAGCCCCGCAAGTATTCAGATCATTGTCAATAATGATATCCGATGGAACATTTGTGATGGTTGGCTTCTCGGTATCATTGACCGTCACCGTGAAGCTCGCTGTCTCGGTATTACCGTGGGTGTCCGTAGCCGTGTAGGTTACCGTCGTGGTGCCTACCGGGAAGGTTGATCCGTTCACCTGGTCAGCCGCAAAGCTTGCTATTCCGCAGTTGTCCGCCGCTTGCGGCTCTGCCCAGCTCACCACTGCTTCGCAAACGCCTGCATCATTACTGATTTCGATGTTTTCTGGCATGCCCGTGATTTCCGGTTTCTCGCTATCGTTCACCGTCACCGTGAAGCTCGCTGTTTCAATGTTGCCATGGATGTCCGTTGCCGTGTAGGTTACAGTAGTCGTTCCTACTGGGAAGGTTGATCCGTTCACCTGGTCAGCAGCAAAGCTTTCTATTCCGCAGTTGTCCGCTGCATTCGGCTCGGTCCAGGTCACCACCGCTCCGCAGACTCCCGCATCGTTGTTCACCGTGATGTTGGCCGGAACATTTGTAATGACCGGAAGCTCATTGTCCGTAACAGTCACCGTGAAGCTCGCCGTCTCGGAATTGCCGTGGATGTCGGTTGCCGTGTAGGTGACCGTGGTCGTTCCTAGCGGGAACACTGATCCGTTCACCTGGTCAGAAGAGAAGCTTTCTATTCCGCAGTTATCCGCTGATTGCGGCTCGGTCCAAGTCACCACAGCCCCGCAGATTCCTGGATCGTTGTTCACCGTGATGTTGGCCGGAACATTTGTAATGACCGGAAGCTCATTGTCCGTAACGGTTACCGTAAAGCTCGCCGTCTCGGTATTGCCGTGAATATCGGTTGCCGTGTAAGTGACCGTGGTCGTGCCTACCGGGAAGGTTGATCCGTTCACCTTGTCAGCCGCAAAGCTTTCTATTCCGCAGTTGTCCGCTGCATTCGGTTCAGTCCAGCTCACCACTGCTCCGCAAGTATTCAGATCATTGTCAATAATGATATCTGATGGAACATTTGTGATCACTGGCTTCTCGCTATCGTTCACCTTCACCGTGAAGCTCGCTGTTTCAATGTTGCCATGGATGTCCGTTGCCGTGTAGGTTACCGTCGTCGTGCCTACCGGGAACAGATCTCCCGAAGCATAGTCCGAAGTCAAGCTGGCAATTTCACAGTTGTCTGCAGCACTCGGTGCCGTCCAGGTTGCCACTGCTCCGCAAAGACCTGCATCATTACTGATTTCGATGTTTTCTGGCATGCCTGTGATTACCGGTTTCTCGCTATCGTTCACCGTCACCGTGAAGCTCGCTGTCTCGGTATTACCGTGGGTGTCCGTAGCCGTGTAGGTTACCGTCGTGGTGCCTACCGGGAAGGTTGATCCGTTCACCTGGTCAGCCGCAAAGCTTTCTATTCCGCAGTTGTCCGCTGCATTCGGTTCAGTCCAGCTTACCAATGCTCCGCAAGTATTCAGATCATTGTCAATAATGATATCCGATGGAACATTTGTGATTGATGGCTTCTCGGTATCATTGACCGTTACCGTGAAGCTCGCTGTTTCAATGTTGCCATGGATGTCCGTTGCCGTGTAGGTTACCGTCGTCGTGCCTACCGGGAACAGATCTCCCGAAGCATAGTCCGAAGTCAAGCTGGCAATTTCACAGTTGTCTGCAGCACTCGGTGCCGTCCAGGTTGCCACTGCTCCGCAAAGACCTGCATCATTACTGATTTCGATGTTTTCTGGCATGCCTGTGATTACCGGTTTCTCGCTATCGTTCACCGTCACCGTGAAGCTCGCTGTCTCGGTATTACCGTGGGTGTCCGTAGCCGTGTAGGTTACCGTCGTGGTGCCTACCGGGAAGGTTGATCCGTTCACCTGGTCAGCCGCAAAGCTTTCTATTCCGCAGTTGTCCGCTGCATTCGGTTCAGTCCAGCTCACCACTGCTCCGCAAGTATTCAGATCATTGTCAATAATGATATCTGATGGAACATTTGTGATCACTGGCTTCTCGCTATCGTTCACCGTCACCGTGAAGCTTGCTGTTTCAATGTTGCCATGGATGTCTGTAGCCGTGTAGGTGACCGTGGTTGTTCCTACAGGGAAGGTTGATCCGTTCGCCTGGTCAGCAGCAAAGCTTTCTATTCCGCAGTTGTCTGCTGCTTGCGGCTCGGTCCAAGTCACCACAGCCCCGCAAGTATTCAGATCATTGTCAATAATGATATCCGATGGAACATTTGTGATGGTTGGCTTCTCGTTATCATTGACCGTCACCGTGAAGCTCGCTGTCTCGGTATTACCGTGGGTGTCCGTAGCCGTGTAGGTTACCGTCGTGGTGCCTACCGGGAAGGTTGATCCGTTCACCTGGTCAGCCGCAAAGCTTTCTATTCCGCAGTTGTCCGCTGCATTCGGTTCAGTCCAGCTTACCAATGCTCTGCAAGTATTCAGATCATTGTCAATAATGATATCCGATGGAACATTTGTGATTGATGGCTTCTCGGTATCATTGACCGTTACCGTGAAGCTCGCTGTTTCAATGTTGCCATGGATATCCGTAGCCGTGTAGGTGACCGTGGTTGTTCCTACCGGGAAGGTTGATCCGTTCACCTGGTCAGCAGCAAAGCTTTCTATTCCACAGTTGTCCGCTGCATTCGGTTCAGTCCAGCTCACCACTGCTCCGCAAGTATTCAGATCATTGTCAATAATGATATCTGATGGAACATTTGTGATCACTGGCTTCTCGCTATCGTTCACCTTCACCGTGAAGCTCGCTGTTTCAATGTTGCCATGGATGTCCGTTGCCGTGTAGGTTACCGTCGTCGTGCCTACCGGGAACAGATCTCCCGAAGCATAGTCCGAAGTCAAGCTGGCAATTTCACAGTTGTCTGCAGCACTCGGTGCCGTCCAGGTTGCCACTGCTCCGCAAAGACCTGCATCATTACTGATTTCGATGTTTTCTGGCATACCCGTGATTACCGGTTTCTCGCTATCGTTCACCGTCACCGTGAAGCTCGCTGTTTCAATGTTGCCATGGATGTCCGTTGCCGTGTAGGTTACCGTCGTCGTGCCTACCGGGAACAGATCTCCCGAAGCATAGTCCGAAGTCAAGCTGGCAATTTCACAGTTGTCCGCTGCATTTGGTGCCGTCCAGGTTGCCACTGCTCCGCAAAGACCTGCATCATTACTGATTTCGATGTTTTCTGGCATGCCCGTGATTACCGGTTTCTCGCTATCGTTCACCGTCACCGTGAAGCTCGCTGTTTTAATGTTGCCATGGATGTCCGTAGCCGTGTAGGTTACCGTCGTGGTGCCTACCGGGAACAGATCTCCCGAAGCATAGTCCGAAGTCAAGCTGGCAATTTCACAGTTGTCCGCTGCATTTGGTGCCGTCCAGGTTGCCACTGCTCCGCAAAGACCTGCATCATTACTGATTTCGATGTTTTCTGGCATGCCCATAATTACCGGTTTCTCGCTATCGTTCACCGTCACCGTGAAGCTCGCTGTTTCAATGTTGCCATGGATGTCCGTAGCCGTATAGGTAACCAATGTTTCGCCTACCGGGAACTCATCGCCTGAAGCATAGTCCGAAGTCAAGCTGGCAATTTCACAGTTGTCGGCTGCATTCGGTGCCGACCAGGTTGCCACCGCTCCGCAAAGACCTGCATCATTACTGATTTCGATGTTTGCAGGAATATTGGTGATCGCAGGTTTCACCTCATCCAAAACCACCACATTAAACGATTTGACTGAAATATTTCCATTGGTATCAAAAACTTTGAAATCAACGGAAATGGTCTGACCAACATCTGTACAAGCATAAGTAATTGAAGAAACTCCCTCATTGAAATATTTGGAACTGATTCCACAATTATCAAAAGAGGCATCATTTAGTCCTTCAACTGTCAATTCAGCAAATCCACTTTGATCTAGGTAAAGTGTTACTTCCGTTGGAATATCAACAACCGGATATTGGAAGTCACCAACTATCAATTCTACTTGTTCTGTCAAAGTCTCAGAATTGGAATCAGTTACTCGAACTTCATAAGATCCCGCTGATAGATATTCTAGTAAAGCACCAGTTTCGGATAATAACTGACCATTCTTATACCATTCAATGGTATATGGAGCTAGTCCGGCAAAAACATTAACCTGAAGTTTTCCATCCCCAGCTTCAAAACAAGATTCATTGGTTACACCAAGTCGAATTCGGAAGTTTTCTGCGAATTCAGCAACGATCTGCTTATCTGCATTCATAGTAAGCTGAAGTGGATTATCAGAACCAGTTGCATCACCTGACCATTTTACAAAACTCCATCCTTCCGCAGGAATCGGGGTAAGTGAAACAGTGGATCCATCTAAGAATTGATTTTGATTTGGATCCCGAACAATAATTCCTTCACCAACCACACTAGTTGTTAAAGAATATTCAGCTACTACATCCGTACAGAAAGCCTTTTCTATACTGTTATCCAGAATATCATATTCAATTGGATCAGCTCCTGACAATTCAGCATAGATATTAAAAGTATTACTCAAGAGGGTAATCGGTATGGCTACATCAATTGTTTCTTGAGGCCCTACGCTTACCAATTGAGATGATATCTCATCAAGTAATTCCCCCGTTTTATAGTAAAGTTTCAAAGTAGCTTCTGTTCCTACATCGCCTTCATTAATAATGGTAGCTGTTACTAGAAGCTCATCTCCATTTGCAGGACAATCATCACTAAAAATCAGGTTAGTAAATCGAAGATTTGGTGCATCACCAACAAAAATGCTTCGAAGTGCTGTATTATTATCTCGATTTTTATCAGGCTGTTCCTCTAATACATCAATGATAGCTTCAAGCGTTTTCAGTCCACCAATGATAGAAGAATATGTATCCGAAATTGCAACGGTACCATCTTCTCCGGCTGCAACTCCACTTACCTGAGCGTCTTCCCCAATTTGCTGGCCATCAACCAACAATCTAACCTTGAAAGGTCCAGATGGAACAACACCTAAATTCTCATAGGAAACAAAGAAATTTACTGGTTCCCCAAGGTCAGGATTGAGTTTAGTAGGAGAAATAAATTGAGGCTCTACAGAGAGGTCCGGACCAGGAGTTAGAATAGTAATTTGCTTACTGAATACATTATTTCCCTCTTGGCATTCTATATAATTATTCTCTTCATCTACTACTACTTTTAAAGTAAAAGTACCAGGCTCTACGAACACGTAAGGTATTTGAACAAATTTGCTAGAACCACTTGTAACATCAGATACAATTGTGCTTCCAATCTCTACATCATCCAAATAGAATCTTACTGAAACTTCCTCAGAATCAAAAAGTCCAGTATTTTGGATATAAGCTGTTAAATACTGCTCAGTATAAATTTGATAATTTCCTCTCCATGCATTGTATGAGGCGAATGAACCAGTTAATAAGTTAAAATCAACACATAGGAATCCAAAACCAGTATTATTCGACTCATTAGACTCAGAAATTTCAGAATTAGCATCCAGCTGATAATCAAGTCTATTATTACCATAAGCTGTTAAGGTAGTATAAATACTATCAGCTCTGGAATCTCCTGGCTCAATCGAATCTTCTATGCGATTACTAATCACCCGTTCTACCCCATTTTCGTTAATTATAAATGAATTTGTAAATGGAGCAACAGTTGCAGTTCGTCCAATATTTCGATAAAGACGCTTGATTTTAAATGTCTCTCCAAGATTTGGATGGCCAGGCTCAATTTCAAATCGCTGATAATAAGTATCAAGATCGGGCTTCTTAGGGGAGTATCTTATCGTAAATTCCAAGACATTATTGGTTTCATCAAACTCATCAATAACGCCAGTCCCAATTGGTGTATCGGCCTCAATTCGAATCACTTTATCGTCCGTCGTTGTAAACAACCAGCTCAAAGAATATAGCTGTGAACGACCACAATTTTTAATATTTTCAGAAATCAGTCTAGAATCGACTTCAATATCGTCGATATAAACTTTCATTGTAAAAGGCTCTCCATTAACTACCCCTCCAAGATTTTCAGCATATACCCTTAAAGTGTAGGGATCCTCTAGATTGAATGTAGAAAGAGAGGATTTTGCCGGTTTGACATCAGGTTTTTCAGCATAAATCTTTTTGGATATTTGAACGGTATTATTGGATTCGGAATACTCAGATACCTGACCGAGATAATCTGCTGTTGCGGAGAAATAGCAATAATCTAAATATCCCGAACAAGTATTTACTTGAGAAGGATCAGAGATTGTAGTTACAAAAGGATATTCAATAAATTCCCCAGGCTGCAATAGAGGGATAAATACTTCTCCAATTACTCCTTGACAAGAGGAATACCTGAACACAAAATTTTCTGCAGGTTCATCCCCCCTATTAGTTACCCGAGCAATACCCTCTATGGTTTCTCCTCGCAAATAATAAGCTCTTTCTTCTTTTGGAAATAAGGAGAATTGAGTTTCAAGGTCAGGAAGTTTTACAGCTTCCTCGGAGTTGTCCTCTACTACTTGAATGGTCAGCGGACCAAAAGATTGTACAAATCTACCTTCATCAACCTCCCCTATGATAGTGTAAGTTCCAATTTCGAAAGGACCAGGGAAAGTAGAATAAAACCCTCCGGCAGAATTTGTTACTGTTTGTTTTTCCTGGCCATTACTCATAGTAAGTCTTACAGTAGCTCCAGAAACCTTTGGGGTAATAGCAAGGTCTAGCCCAAAATAACTTGCTACACCAGATACCGTGAAACTTTCATTTGGAAATATAGTTGGCGGATTAACAGATGAAGTGACATTAATTCCTTCTGGCAATGCATAAAAACGAATAGCGAAGTTATTTAGCTCATTTTTCTCGTCAAGGACATCTGTTTCATCCAAAACCACCTTGACTTCATGGTATCCTGAGACAGTGAAAGCGTAATCAAAAAGGACCCATGCAGTATCCTGTGGAGCAACAAATTCTACAGTTTTAGAGGAAATAAATTGCTCATCATCATAAACAGAAACCACAAAGTTCTCTGCAGGAAAATCAGATGTATTTCTTATAACACCTGTAATTGTAAACTCCTCTCCAACAGCAGGTTCATCATTACTGAATAAAATATCTCCAGCAAATATCCCCACATCCAACAAATCGCTGGTTACTAGAGGAGTAGCATCCCAGCCTGAGTTTACTTCACACCCTTCTGAAGTCCGAACCGCAATTTGAGACTCCCAATCACCGTCCTCAGCCAAGTTTGTAACCAAAGCCCGGTATATTTTTCCATCCGTTACATCCAAGTCACTTGGATCCTCTTCCACCAATGCAATCTCACGAGTTTCAATAAAACTTTTTAAAGTCAATTTAGGGAAGCCAGTGGCAGGTAAAAGCCCAGAAGATTCTGTGTATTTAAATCGGAATACGAACTCGGTGGAATTAACACCAACCGTAGGTGACACGTAAGAGGATTCAAACCCTGCATCTCCTACATAATCAATTTGTGGAAGCTGATTAACTGTAACAGTAATGGATTTTTCAACCGAACACCCATTTTGATCTGTAATCAAAACCGTATAAGTCGTGGTTTCCGTAGGTTGAACACTTAGCCCTTTGGCTGTACTTCCATTGTGCAACCATAAATAACTGACTCCTCCATCCGCAATCAAGGTGGTGAATTCTCCTTGACAAATTGTGGTGTTACCGGTTAGGCTTACATTAGGTTCAGGAAAATGAGTGATGGTTTTTTCTTGTTGATTATTTGTAAGGTCTTCATCGGATTCAAGCACACTCACCACAATGGTATAATCACCTTTTTGTATAAAATCAGCTAATTGCTCGAAGGTGTAGACAAAGCTTTGACCTGGAGCCAAAACCAAAGAAGATGGCAAAACTTCCTCAATAGCTGAGCCTCCATTGATTTGATAACTCAACGTAATATTCCCAATAAAGGAAGTACCTACATTTGCTATCCGAACCTGAATTTCTTCCTGATCACTTAACAAGCAATTTGAGGAAGGGGACAAAATTTCGGAAATGGCTAAATCTCGTCCACTTTCAGAGAAAAATTGCACCGCTCCAATACTTACAGGAACTATGCGAGGGACTCCATTGATATCATCTGAAACAATGGCAGTCAAATCCGTACCATTTACCGATAAAGCATCTTCTTGAGGTGTAAGGTCTAAGCTAGAAACAAATTGCGCATCAACTGTCAACGAGTTGGTATCAAAACCTGAAGCTACTTTCCATGCATCTAAATCAATTGCATCACTACTACCCCATTTACCCAAGTTTGATCCTTGACTGTAAAGGTTATTGTAATCACTAGATGAAATAACAGAAGGAGTACCAATCTTTAAAGCATAACCAGAACTTGCTTGGAATATATTATTCACCAACTGATTATTAGCTCCTCCCGAAGCAGATTCAAATGCAGCTCCGTTACCTTGATTCCAAACAGAATTATGGTAGAAATAAAGGTAATTTGTACTTGAAAAATAAACAGTACGGTTAGCTCCCTGACCTTGGAAGAAATTGTTGTATACCAAATTTGGAGTAGTAGCACTTCCAGAGGCATTGATTATACGAAGAGCATTTCCTGCTTGACTGCTTACTCGGTTATTTTTAACCAAAGAGCCTCCTATTACATTATTTAAATAAATCGAGATTTGGTCAGCAGAGGAAGAGGAAGCTATAATATTTCCTATTATCTCTGGAGCATCTGTCAACTCCAAATAGATTGATCTGAAATAAATATCGTGCAGCTCATTTTCTGCAATGTAAACCTGACCTACTCTAGATGAAGAACCGGATCCTTTAATGTACACTCCATACGAACCTCCCGAAATAGTATTTCCGATAGCCCGAATATTTTCTATAAAAGTACCGGCAACATGAATGGCAGTTCTTGAATCAGATTCTTGAGTAGTGACAGGACTTTCAATTATCAAATTTTCGAATTCAAGATTTACAGCACGATTTCGAACCTGAATTACCTGAGCAGTTCCCAATGTTTTAAATGTCAAATTCGAGAACTTATAATGCTCTGCATTATTTAACTTCATGGTGTAAGTGTCACTATGAATCACTTCTAAACTTTCAGGATTTCCACTTGCAGCACGGAAGTTTATGGTAGCGGAAGTAGAAGCTCCAGGAACAGCCCCAAAATTCAGCTGCTCTTCATAAATACCATCAGCTACCAAAAAGTCCACTTGACCTGCAACACCATTCACTCGTAAAGCTTCTGAAGCAGCTGCAAATGAAATGAAATTCCGATCTCCAGTCCCAGATGGGTCGATGGTATATTCTCCAATTAAAGGGTCTCCAGCTTGAGCAAATTCGACCGCACCTATACTTACTGGAACCGTTCTTGGGTTATTATCGATATCAATAGACACAAAAGCAGTCAAATCTGTCCCTGCTTCCGTAAGAACAGGGTTCTGAGGAGTCAGATCTGTATCAGAAACAAATAAAGGACCTTCGTTTAATGAATTGACATCCCTGGAAGAAAGAGACTGCCAGGAAGCCAAATCAGCAGCATCAGTACCCCCCCATCTAGCCAAATAAGTCCCCGAAGTATACAGATCATTATAATCCATCTCCTCCAAAGCATTCGAGTTCGATACATAAATCGCCACTGCACCATTCGACTTGAAAATATTGTTTGTGATCCTATTTCCTGTATTA
>NZ_JANWGH010000001.1:1062295-1933693 GCF_024919275.1 Algoriphagus limi
ACTCAACCGGTTCCCAATCACTCGGACAGCACCTTCTACATTATCCAGTTTCATCGAATATGACTGACTCCAAGGAACTGTACGCATCGTAACCGTATTCCCCTCTATCACCGCATCAGTCAGGTACTGCAAAAATACCCCATAGGCATACGCACCCTCAATCTCATTGTCACGTAACTCAAAGCCCGGAGCTCGATAACTACTGCCCCCTCCGCTATAATACAGGCTCGCCCTTCCACCAACAATCTGACTTCCTACTATCCGGATTCCCGATGAATTCGAAAGTTCCAAACGGACATTCCCTCGGTCCACAACATCTACTTCCGTATCGGGACTCTCCATACGACAGCCTTCAATCAGAATATTGTCCAATCGGTTCACCCCGCGGAACGTAAAGGCATAGTTCGTATTCAACGCCTTTACCGTCAGGTTACGGAATACCAGGTCACTCGCATTCTCCAATAAAACAACATGGTTAGTTGCCTCCGCCTGAGAGGCAAACTGTAGGACAACATCCTCACGATTGCTCGTAGCCGATTCATAGGTCACCGTATTGCTTTCAGAGCCTCCCGCAATATCACCGATATGAACCTGCTCCTCATAAACCCCCGAAGCAATCTCGAAAATCACCGGCCCCGCTACTCCGTTCTGCTCCATCGCTTCCACCGTAGACTGTATTGTGGTGAAGTTCCTGTCTCCCGTACCTGAAGGATTGATGGTGTAGGTACCCGACAGTGGAGTCAAAGCATTCGTATCTATCTCGTTGGCCCCTATACTCGGAGTCGCATCCCGGGTAACCCCATTGATGTCCGTTGGCACCTCTGTCAACGGAGTACCAGCATTCGCCAAAGCAGGAGAACTCGCCGTCAAATCCGTGTCACTGGCAAAGTGTGGATCAAAACTCAATGAATTCGCATCCACCCCCCAGCGGCTTTGCCAGGAAGCCAAATCACCAAACTGTTCACTGGTTCCTAGTTGCGCCAAGTAAGTCCCCGAAGTATACAGATCATTATAATCCATCTCCTCCAAAGCATTCGAGTTCGATACATAAATCGCCACTGCACCATTCGACTTGAAAATATTGTTTGTGATCCTATTTCCTGTATTACCGAATCCACCCGAGTAATGCATCGGATAGGCTCCAGTCCTGTCATCGATCGCATTGAGGCTGTTGTGATAAAAATACAAATGGGAATTACTGGACAAATATACCGTACGGAAATTCCCAATATTCTGAATCCAGTTATTGGCAACCAACCCAGGTGTGTCGGCAGCAGCCTGACCACTGGAAACCGAAAGACCTTCATAAATCGAACCACTCAACCGGTTCCCAATCACTCGGACAGCACCTTCTACATTATCCAGTTTCATCGAATATGACTGACTCCAAGGAACTGTACGCATCGTAACCGTATTCCCCTCTATCACCGCATCAGTCAGATACTGCAAAAATACCCCATAGGCATACGCACCCTCAATCTCATTGTCACGTAACTCAAAGCCCGGAGCTCGATAAGTACCAGCAGTTCCTCCTTTATAATTAAGTCCTACTGATCCTCCTTGAATAGCATTGTCTATCAACTTAATATGAGATGAAGTTGAGGGTTCAAAAACTACATTCCCCCTATCTCCATTAGCTATTCCAGTATCTGGGGATTCAATAACACATCCCTCAATTGAAATATTTTGAATATCACCTTGAGCATGAATAGTCCTTGCATAAGTAGTTCCCAAAGCAAGGACTTTTATGTTTTTCAAAACATAATGACTACCACTGTCAAACCGAATCACATAATTATCAGCAGTTCCAGTAGCTGCATATTGAATGACCACATCCTCTGCAATCCCGGATTGGCTTTGAAAAGTGATAGTATTTGTCTCGGATGCTCCGGTGATTGCTCCAAGCAGAATCTGCTCCGTATAGGTTCCAGTCTGTACATCAAAAGTAACCGGACCGGAAATTCCATTGCTTGTCAAAGCTGAGACAGCATCCGAAAATGTAGGATAGTCAGCTGAAACTCCAATCGTGTAGGATCCAGAAAGTTGTTGAGCAAAGGCGAATGAAGTCGAAAAATAGAAAAATGAAAGAAGGAAAATTAATGATTTGAGCCTTCCAATTTTCTTTTGAGTGTTTGGTATACCTGTATCCATTTAAACAAGATTTTTTTGCTTGGTATTTATCAAGCTAAAAATCCAAATCTGTCTCAAGAATGGATATCAGGTATGTATCAGATGATATAAACTATGTAACATGGGTTAAAAAATGCCTTTTTGAGTTAATTGAGGCAAAAAATCTTACTTAATCCCAGGTGGGAAGTAAGTGAACAATGCAGGTTAATTCCTCTTTGGAAAGGTTCTCTGACCGAACTTTCACTAGGAATCTTTTGGCGAGAATAAATTCAAGATGGATTTGAGACATCTCTTGAATTTGCTTTTCCAAAATCCTAAACCCTTGATGCTCGTTAATAAAAATTTCCTCTTTAGAAGCCACTGGATCAAAGTCTGATTTCAACTTTTCTAAGCTTTGCTTTAAAAAGATAATTCCGCTTTCTCCGGCACCATCCATTATTTCAAGGGTAAAGAATTTATTGTTCTCAATTGCATGCTGATAGATGAACAGGACAGAGCTTACTCCTATTTCTTCCTGAGAACCTATAACCAAATCCACTTGGCTGAATGAGCCTATATTGACAGGCACCTTTTTCTTTAACTCCTCCCCTGTCAATGGAACTTTTTGAGATAAATCCTCTAAAGATTCATCATACCTTTCTATTTCTTTCTCATTTTGATGAAAGGATTGAACTTTCAAATTGGGAGTTTGACAAGAAAAGAGTAGAAAAAGCAAAAACAGAAATCCAGCAAACCAATGCCCCACAATAAGCCTATTTATTATTCAGATCAAAGCTAGAGGCAGAAAATAAAACAGAATGAAAGAATTGTAACATTGAATAACAAACAGGTAACAGATTAGAAGTAAAATTTGAATTTCTTCTAATTCCTAAAAAAATCAGTAATAAAAAGCCTCATTTTCAAAATCTTATTATCTTAAGGACTCTATAGTTGTTGAGAATTAAAGTAATGGTGAATAGGCTTAAGGAATCACTTTTTTCAAGCTTTTTATTTTTAGCTTGTTTTTTTATTGGCGCAGAATCACTTGCCCAAAATGATATCTCTTTTCGGCAATTATCAGTCAATGATGGGCTTTCTCAAAACAGTGCCATATCCATTACACAAGATCAGGATGGGTTCCTTTGGATAGCTACTCAGGAAGGTCTAAATCGATATGATGGCCGAGAATTTATCCAGTACCCCAAAAAATTCAATGATATTACCCAACCGACTCAAGTCATCTTGGGAAAGGTATATTCGGATACCAAAAATCGAATTTGGATTATTCCAGATTCTACAGTTCCTGAAAAATTAAATCGAGATTCAAATGAATTCATCCCAATTGAAGGAGTAAGTTCTGCAAATCAGATTTTCGAGAACTCGGAAGGAAATATCTGGATAGGCACCCTATCTGGGCAACTTTTTCAATGGAATGAGAATTCCCAAAAAGCAGAACTAATATGGAATGATCCTACTAAAGAGATCAACCATATTTCTGAATATCGGGACCAGCTTCTTCTAACTTTCAAAGATGAGATTTCACTTTTTAATAAGGAGTCCCAATCAATTGAACCAATATTAAGAGCTGAGGAAGAATCCTTATTCTCACGAGCTTTACCCCTGAAAAATGGTTCTATTTTATATGGAACTCTATCAAAAGGAATATGGATTTTACCTAAAATAGGTGAGGAATCTATTCCCATTTCAGATTTTTTTGATTTGGATTCCAACCCATTTGATGACGCCATGATCTTAGATATTTGGGAAGCTCAAAATGGCTTAGTTTGGGTAGCATCTTATGGTCAAGGTGCGTTTTTAATTGATTTTGACAATCAACAAATTCAGAACTTCACCTATTCCAAACAAAACCCAAGATCCATTCACTATAATGATATTCTATGCCTCTACGAGGATTACACAGGTACAATTTGGTTGGGCTCGGATGGAGCAGGGCTCAGCTTTTATGATCCATTTCTAGAGAAATTCAACTTTTTCCATAATCAGCAGCTACCTGAAGAAATTAATATTGATGTAATCCGATCTATATATGTTGGATCTGATGATAAAGTTTGGATTGGAACTTCTGGAAAAGGGTTAACCTCCTATGATCCAAAAACGGGAATTTGGAAAACATTTCATGCCGAAGAAAATAATCCCAACACTATTCGGAATGATCGGGTAATGAGTTTGTTAGGAATTCAGGATAAACTTTGGATTGGCTATCAGGATGGAGGCTTAAGCATTTTGGACACCAAATCCGGAACTTTCAGACACTATGATGATTCTTCTCAACCTTCCCTTCCCAGTAATACCATTTGGAAGATTCTAAATGATTCTAAAAACCGTGTCTGGCTATGTACCCGAAATGACGGATTGATTCAATTTGACCCTGAAAAAGGAGTTGTAGAGCAGTTTATTCATAAGGAAGGTGACCTGACCAGCATTCCCGATAATAATATCCGAACTATTCTACAATCAGGTGAAGATGAATTTTGGATTGGCACCGAAAATCAAGGTATTGCCAAATTCAATTTAAAAAGCAAAAGGTTTGAACGATACCAGCATGAAGAGGGAGATGCAAATTCGCTTAATAACAATTCCATAAAGTCGCTCTACCTATCACCTGACAACAAGTTATGGATAGGAACAAATGGCTCAGGGATCAATATCTTAGACATCAACACTAGGAAATTTGAATATATAACGACTGAAAACGGCCTTCCAAACGATGTAATCTATGCTATTCTTCCAGATGAAAATGGAAATCTTTGGTTAAGCTCCAACAAAGGAATTTCGCAAATCCGAGCCTCAAATTCAGAATACCAAATCACGAATTACACCAACTATGATGGTTTAGCAACAGAGTTCAATACAGGTGCATATTTCAAACACCCTTCAGGAACTCTTTATTTTGGAAGTTTGGAGGGTTTGTATTGGTTTGATGCTGAAGATATTTCTTTTAATCCCATTCGACCAAAAACTGCAATTACCCATCTTCAAGTATTTGGAAAGGAATTCCCATTGACCGAAAATCAAAACTTTAATTATAACCAAAACACCCTGACTTTTTCAATTGCCAGCCTGGTGTTTTCCAGTCCTGAGAAAAACCAATTTGAATATCACTTAGAGGGATATGATGAAGACTGGATAAATGGAGGAACCTTTAATATTGCTCGATACACAAATCTTCCGCCCGGGGATTATACCTTTTTTGCTCGATCCAGTAATTATGACGGCATATGGACAGAAGATATTGTTCAATACAAATTTTCCATTTTACAGCCCTGGTATTGGACTTGGATTGCGAGACTATGCTATACCCTACTTGTGATTTTTGGGATTTGGTGGTTTATCAATTACCTAAAATGGAAATGGAAAATGCAATACGAGCTTCAGCTAAAAGAAGCAGAATCGGAACGCTTGCATGAAATAGATCAGTTCAAAACCAATTTTTTCACCAATATATCCCACGAATTCAGGACACCATTAACCTTGATGATGGGTACAGTTCAGCGATTATTCCAAGAATCTGAAAACCCTGTTTTCAAATCTCAATTGAATCTGATCAAGCACAACTCATCTCGACTTTTGAATTTAGTGGATCAATTATTGGAAGCTTCAAAAATCAAAACCGGAAGATTAAATCTTAAAATTCAAAAGGGTAATCTTGGCCTATTGCTTCAGACAGTTACCATGAATTTTTTCTATTCGGCTTCTGAAAAAGGAATGAAGCTGACCAGTAAAATCCCATTACTAAGTGAAATTTGGTTTGATGCTGATAAAGTTGAAAAGATTGTTGGTAACCTCCTACAGAATGCCATCAAATACGGCAAGCCCAATACGGAAATCTTGCTAGAAGCAGAGCGTGCAGGAAGTTATGTAACCCTTAGAGTCACTAATACTAGCTCTAGAAAATACAGTACAGAAGAAAAGGAGCACCTTTTTGATAAATTTTTCAAGGCTGACCAGAATTCAGATGGTTTTGGAATTGGACTTCCTATGGTAAAAGACTTGGTTGAATTACACAAAGGGAACATCAACTTGAATTTAGATAAATCTGAATTTTTTGAAGTAGAGGTTAAACTTCCAGTTGATAAGTATTTCTTTTCTCCGGAAGATGTTTGGGAAAATAGTTCAGAGCCAATTTTGGAAGAACAACCGCCTACTCCATCTCAAGCACCAGAAAAGTCACCTTTGGTTCTAATTGTTGAAGACAATGATGATTTAAGGAAATTCATAAAAGACAATTTGAAGGGCTATTTCAATCTTATTGAAGCAAGAAATGGAAAAGAAGGCCTGTATTTAGCGCTGAAAAAGGTTCCCGATCTCATTATTTCAGATGTAATGATGCCTGAAATGGATGGTATTGAATTGTGCCATTCTCTAAAAACGGATGAAAAAACTTCTCATATACCAATCATCCTCCTTACTGCAAAATCCGAAGAAGAACATATGCTAAAAGGATTAAGAGAAGGGGCAGATGATTATATGATCAAGCCATTTTCAATTCAAAAATTACTCGTTCGAATAGAAAAACTGATCGAACTTCGAAAAAACCTCCAAATTCGGTATTCAGGAAAAACGGAGATTTCTCCTAGTGAAATTGCTGTCACTTCCACCGATGAGGTGTTCCTTCAAAAAGTTCAGGAAATTGTCGATTCTGATCTTTTGGACTCTAATTTTTCTGTAGACGACTTTAGCAAAAAACTGGGAATGAGCAGAATGCAACTTCACAGAAAATTAACCGCCTTAACAGGCCTTTCTACATCGGCATTTATTCGGGATCAAAGACTTCGCAAATCTTTACAAAAACTGGAAAAATCTGATGAAACAGTTGCAGAGATTGCTTATTCAGTTGGTTTCTCCTCTCCCTCTTATTTCATAAAATGCTTTAAGGAAACTTACCAGATGACTCCGTCTGAATACCAGCAAAGCAAACAAAAAAATTAAGGGTGTCTCATAAATAACCTTTGTCAGGCTAAGCGCCTGCCTTGCCAGTAGGCAAAAAGTCGAATTCTATTTTCAATTAGTTCAGCGACGTTTCGACTCCGCTCAACGTGACAAAAAAACAACATTTGAGACCGCCCCAATTATCATGACTCATAATGCTCTCGATAATAATCTTGATAGGATCCTGAGGTCACATGATCAAGCCAATCCTGATTTTGTAAATACCAATCAATAGTTAAATCGATTCCCTCTTCAAATTGTAAACTTGGCTCCCAACTTAGTTCTTTTTGAATTTTGGTAGCATCAATGGCATAGCGAAGATCATGTCCCGCTCTATCCTTAACAAAAGTGATCAATTGCTCAGAAGTACCAGGTTCACGACCTAATTTTTCATCCATTTTCTTACAAAGTAGTCGGACGATATCAATATTCTTCCACTCGTTAAAGCCACCGATATTGTAGGTTTCACCAGGCTTTCCTTTATGGAAAACGGTATCGATCGCTCTTGCATGGTCTTTTACAAATAACCAATCACGTACATTCTCTCCTTTTCCATATACTGGAAGAGGCCTCATATTCTTGATATTATTGATGCAAAGCGGAATCAGTTTCTCTGGAAAATGATTCGGTCCGTAATTATTAGAGCAATTGGAAATAACTGTCTTCATCTTGTAAGTATTGGCATAAGCCCTAACAAAATGATCGGAAGCAGCTTTGGAAGCTGAATACGGGGATTGTGGATCATATGGTGTGGTCTCCAAAAAGAAGCCACCATCATGAAGCGAACCATATACCTCATCTGTGGAAACATGGTAAAAAAGATGTTGATCTAATTCCTCTCCCCAAGCCTTTTTTGCAGCATTGAGAAGGTTGACTGTACCAATCACATTCGTTTTTACAAAAGCCAAAGGATCTGAAATAGAACGATCAACATGTGACTCAGCCGCCAAGTGAATAACATCTGTAATCTTATGCTTAGAGAAAACAGCATCCAAAGCTTCAGCATCTTGGATATCAACTTTCTCGAATTGATAATTTGGAGCTCCTTCTACCTCTTTCAGGTTTTCAAGATTGCCGGCATAAGTCAATGCATCCAGATTAACGATTGAATATTCTGGATATTTTTCAACAAAAAGTTTGACTACGTGGGAACCGATAAACCCAGCTCCACCTGTTATCAATATTCTCTTTTTCATTTAATATCTTTCTTGTAATAGTCTAAATACCAGTCAGTAAAAGCTTTCACCCCTTCCTCGATGGGAGTATTTGGTTTGTATCCAGTATCCCGAATCAGATCTTCCACATCTGCATGCGATGCTGGCACATCTCCGGGTTGCAAAGGCAACAAATCCATCTTGGCCTCCTTACCCAAACCTTTTTCAATAGCATGGATATAATCCATTAAAAGTACTGGTGAGGAGTTGCCAATATTGTAAATCTTAAATGGAGCTCGGCTACTTCCAGGATCGGGATTTTGAGGATCAAATTCAGGATTTGCTTTGGCAGGTCTATCCGCTACTTTTAAGATTCCCTCAACGATATCATCGATATAGGTGAAATCCCGCTTCATTTTTCCATAATTAAAAACCTGAATTGGCCTTCCTTCCAATATTGCTTCCGTAAATAAAAACAAGGCCATATCCGGTCTTCCCCAAGGACCATAAACCGTGAAGAACCGCAAACCAGTCGTAGGAATTCCAAAGAGATGGCTATAAGTATGAGCCATTAGCTCATTGGATTTCTTCGAAGCAGCATATAGCGAAATGGGGTGATCTACCGAATCTGAAGTTGAGAAAGGCATCTTCTCATTGGATCCATAGACAGAGCTAGAAGAGGCATAAACCAAATGCTTCACAGGATGGAAGCGACAGCATTCCAGAATATTTAGAAAAGCGATGATATTACTTTCAACGTAGACTTCTGGATGTGTGAGCGAATACCTTACTCCGGCCTGGGCTGCTAAATGAATGACCACATCGAATTTTTCCTCCTCAAACAACTTCATCAAGGGTTCCTTTTTGGCTAAATCCAAGCGAATAAACCGGAAGTTTGGATGCTTATTCGAAGAGGCTAATTCTCCAAATTGAATTTGATCCCGATCTACCCCAAGGTGAGCTAGTCTGTCAAATTTCAAATCCAAATCATAATAATCATTGATGACATCTAGGCCAACCACCTCTTCTCCCTGCTCAATCAAGCGCTTACAAACGTGGAACCCAATAAAGCCGGCAGTACCGGTAACCAAATATTTCATAGAGGAAGGTAAAAAGATCTACTTGGGTCAAATATAAACTATTCAGATTTTTTGACCTCATCCAAAAGCCGAAGGTAATTGGAAAATATTTCTTCTTGGATTTTTTCCCGTTGATAGTTCTCCTGGATTTCACCCAAAAGCCGACCTGCCATTTGGGCCATTTTATCCCGCTTTACAAATGCAAACTCTAATGCTTCCTTCAAAACTTCCACACTTCCAACAGGAAAGATCAAACCGGTTTTTTGTTGGGTGATGATATCCCTATTTCCAATAATATCCGAACAAATGATTGGAAGTTGCATGGCTCCGGCTTCCAGCAAAACATTTGGAAAGCCTTCTCGATGAGACGCATGAACCAAGACATCCGCCAATGCCATATAATGTGCTACATGATCTGTCCAGTCAATCTGCACGATTCGAGGATGATCATTGATTTGCTGAATTATATCAGAATTCAAAGGGTTTAAATCCTGTTCAAAGGAACCAAGAAGTACTAATTTGGAGCGATTTGCAATCTTGGACTCCAAAAATGCCTGTACCAATTCCTCGATTCCCTTATCCTTCACCAATCTCCCAACAGCCAAAATGATAAAATCATCCTCACCGGGCATGATTCGCATGGTGGCAGCTACTAAATGATTTTCCTTCAGAGCATTTCGGTTAAACTTCACTAGGTCTACACCATTGGAGGAGCCTTTACCAACCATTTTTACTTTTTCAGTAGGACAAAATCCCTGCTCCAAAATAAAATTCTTCAGCCCTTCAGAGTTTGGCCAAATCTCAGTTGCATTAGCATAAGTCCACTTTTCAGCATTTTCAAGCACACCCTTTTTTGTGCCTTTTGCGGCCATAGCAGGCATTCCAGCCAAAGTATGAATCCGAATTTTCACCCCAGCCAAATTTGCGGCAATCATTCCCAATAAACCTGCCTTCGGAGTGTGGGTATGAACAATATCGGGTTGCTCTTTTTTAAAAAGCTTATAAAGCTTCCAAATGCATGCACTGTCTTGAACAGGAGTAATTTTCCGAGTAAATGGAACTACCTGATGAGGTACTCCTTCAGCTTTTTCAATTTTTGGGATTTCCTTGCCATCGGCACTTACCATCAATACTTCCCAACCTTTTTTCTTTGCATAAGCCATTTGGCCTTGAAGAAGCAATTGCAATGAAAGTGGAACAGTAGTGATTCGAATCAGTTTTGGCATCAGCAAAAGTTTAGTAAAAGTGCAAAAGTAAAAGATTCAATCCAGAATGTCCCTTTCAAATCGATTTTGGAAAGAAGTCTTTCCCAAAAAACGGAAATTTCACAATTCTATTTTTGGATTTCTAGGAAAAGTCGGACTCTTCTAACTCGAAAATTTCTTCAACCGAAATGCTAAATACTTTAGCGATTTTTAAAGCTAAGACTGTGGACGGAACGTATTTTCCAGCCTCAATGGAATTGATGGTTTGTCTGGACACCTGCACTTTTTCAGCCAGATCCTGCTGAGTCAGATTATGCCTGGCTCGCTCTACTTTGATTGTATTTTTCATAAGCTCAATCCCAAATTCCGTTCTTGCTTAAACATCACCCATCGAAACCTCAGGATGAACAGGACTGGAATTGAAAACATATTGAAAAAGATAAAAGACAAATAATCAACTCCATAAAAAACGACTGTTCCAATCACATTCAGCAAGAAATAACCATAACAGGCCAGCAAAATAGAATCGATCCGGAGTTTCTGAATGTATTCGTCCTCCTCCTTTTCTTTGGAAAAAGAGATTAAAAACAAAGAAGCTAGTAAGCCAATAATGGCAAGTTCGTTTGTCAAATTTCTATCCTCAAAATTAAACACATCCTTTAGGGTGCCTGGACTCATTTCCAGCCAAGAAAATTCAAACTCATAAAAAGCACACAAAAAGGTAAGGACAGCAAATGGTAGAAACAGAATCCATCCGAATTTTTGAAATCGATGCGGAAGGAGAATTTTAGATAAGTTCATGGTTTTTGGTTTAGTTATTCGTTTTAGATGCTTGATACTTTTGAAGTTGAAATGCAGCGAAGATGTACAGATTGAGTAAGAACAGAACTAGATAGACGGTAAACATCTCAGAGGTCAAGCGATCATATCGGATGTAATTGATCAACATAATCGCTCCAAGTCCCCAAATCATCCAAAAGAATCCCGTTTGAAAGGCTTGAAGCCTAAAGGTGCGGATCATTTCATCTTCAATTTTCTCTCGTGTAAGGTTTAATATCCCAAAACCAATCGCCCAAAATCCATAGAGAATTTGAGCTGCTTCATTGGGATCCATATTGGGATTGGCAAATGCCAAACCAATGACCAAAAACACAGGTAGCGGAAATAAGGCATAGGCAACCTTTTTCCAGCCAGTAGATAAAAGTGGTACGTTGAAAATAGATCGATTCTCCATATGTCAATTATTTTTTACCAAATGTAAAACAAACTTTACCTTTTGTCAAAATTTCTTTTCAAAAAAATGTTAAATCACAAAAAATAGACTTATACCTATCTGATATATTTTTTCATTATTTCCAAAAAGGAAGGGCTTTTGTTTACCTTTATTTAATTGATCACATGAAAACTTGCCATTTTTATGATTTTACAATCAAAAATTGCTGTAATAGGCTGTGGGAACTTAGGAACAGCCATCGCCAGAGGACTTTTATCTATTGAAGGTTTTGAAGCGAAAAATCTAACCTTGACTAAAAGAAATGTGAATTCCTTGAAGGAATTTGCAGATAAAGGTGTCACAATTACCAGTAACAATAGTCAAGCCGCAGAAGGGGCGGATATCGTTATCCTAGGAGTAAAACCATACAATGTTGCTCCCATTCTTAGAGAAATAAGCCCTGCGATCGATCCAAAAAAGCAAATCATTGTCTCCTTGGCAACGGGAGTTACTATCGCAGAAATATTAGAAAACACCAGCTCTGATTCCATCGCTTTTCGGGCAATGCCAAATATTGCCGCCGACATTCAGGAGTCCATTACCTGCATTTGCGCTAAAAATGCCAATACTGATCAAGTAGCATTGATTACCCAACTTTTTGACTCAATTGGACAGACAGTAGAAATCGACGAAGGATTGATGGAAGCTGCCACTGTTTTGGGTGCTTGTGGGATCGCTTACGTTTTACGATTTATGCGGGCAATGATTCAAGGTGGAATACAAATCGGTTTTGATGCAGTCACTGCAAGTCGCATAGTCAATCAAACCGTAAAAGGTGCAGCGGAATTGATGATTCAAAAAGACATGCACCCTGAAGAAGCTATCGATAAAGTAACTACTCCAAAGGGCTGCACAATAGTCGGGTTGAATGAAATGGAACATCAAGGATTCAGCTCCGCTATGGTAAAAGGAGTTTTAGCCAGCTACGAAAAAATCGAAAAGTAAATCCCTACCCTCTTCTCAGCAATATCAAAGAATTTAACGATTTAATAATCTTGGGAAATTTCTGCCCTGAGGATACACGCAATCGTATGCGAAGAAAAATAATTCAATTTTTTATTCTAAAAGTTATAATAACCTGTAAAACAATTATTTGAGGATTGTTTTTTTTTTGAATCTTTTTACTAGATTTGTCTTGGGTGATAAACAACTTTTACTGTTCCTTTTTGAAAGAAACAACTTTTATAGGAAGGGTTGTTTGGTATTTTTTCTCCTTCCTTTCTTTAAAATCTTCTGCTCAATCTGGCTCCGGTTCTTTTGCCGGAGTTAGTTTTTATAGCCATTTCAATCACCCAAAATCAATCGTACACCAACAAACCCCCTGATACCCTGATTCGGTGCAAACATGTATGTAGGGTCAAAAGTAAGTGCGTAGGGATTGTCAGGAGTTGGAATTACAGAACCATCTGATGCAAATTGAACTTCTCTATCAAACGGATCAAAAGCACGTGCGATACTATTTGCAGGTGGTGTAAAATTCAAGAGGTTCTTCACTCCTCCAAAAATCTCCCAACCCTTATCAAATCGTTTGGTCACTTGAATATTCTGTATACTCCACCAAGGAGAATATTCGGGTCTAGGATCAAGATCTCCTAACAAAGGCAGTCTCATGGGACTATAAACATTTCCGGTATAATCGATTTTCCAAGAACCTTTTGGAAAAGTGTAGGCTATATTCCAAACTCCTGAAAAATTTTCCGTCAAAAGCTGTCGGATCATTTCACCATTTTCCTCAAAGGAAACATCCATTAGAGTGACTCCGACATTCCCCTCGAATCCGGATGGGAAAGCAAAGGCAGAATTGAGCGAGAAACCCTTGGAAACCGAATACCCATCTAAATTGCTATAAATGATTTGATTGGGATCTGTTTCGTAATCGGGGATAATTCGATTGGTAAAATGTGTATAGAACAAGGATCCGTCTAAGCTGAAAAACACGCCCTTATCGGTATAGAATTTCTTCACCATATTGGCATTCGCATTCCAGGACCTTTCCGGCTGAAGCTCCTCCTCAAAAATAACTTGCCTTGCCCCAGTTAAAGCCGCATGATCTTCGGTAAAGACATTGGCTACTCGAAATCCATTCCCTACTGAAAGCCGGAAGATTAGGCTTTGGTCAGAAGAACTGACTTTCAGATTCGCCCTTGGTGAAGTAATCAGTCCATGAATGGAATGATAATCCACCCTTGAACCTAGAAGAAGACTTGAATTAAGTTTAAGACGAATTTCATCCTGAACAAAAACCCCAGGAAGATGATAAATCGAAGGTTGATTGATGTCCAGATTTATTCCCGCCGTAGCTGGAGTGTTATCATCATAAAAAGTGTATCGATAAGCTACACCCGAAAGAAATTGATGATTTCCTGCTTCCTGATTCCAAGTCAATTGACTGAAAATTATCCGTTGATCGCCTAGATATTCGACATTTCCATACACTGAGTTTTGATTATGCCCATTTGCAGAAAATTGAAGATTTACTCCTTGCAGATGAGGCAATTCATAATTTCCAAAAAGCTCCCAACGACTCGTATAGATGCTTTCTCCATAAATCTCCTCTCCTCCCCGAAAATCCGGAGTCCAGTTCATCTGTCCACCCCATCTGTCTTCATATAGATATCGCATCCCAATGGAAAAACCCTTTCTGCTAGATCTTTCAAAGTCTAATTTCTGAAAAACAGAAATCCGCTTTGCCAAGGTCAAATCCGTCATTCCATCTTGATTATGATCGATGGGATTGTCATAATAAAAGCCATTTATCCCAGTCAACGATTGAATTTTGGATCCCCATGCAGACTTTAGTCCCAAATCAAAATTAATCTCACCCCAGCTGCTTCCCATGGACTCAATGGCTAAGGAAGGGGCCGATTCAGGACTTTTGGTAATAATATTAATCAGGCCTCCTACTGCTTCAGAACCATACAAGGTAGAAGCTGGACCTTTCACCACTTCAATCCGGTCAATCAAAGATTGAGGAATTCCCGTCAAACCATAAACCGAAGCCAAACCACTCACAATAGGCATCCCATCTAATAAAACCATGGTATATGGTCCTTCTAGCCCATTGATATGAATATCACCTGTATTGCAAATATTACAATTGACTTGGGGGCGGACTCCATTGATTGTGGTAAGCGACTCGAAAAGTGATGGGGCTGGATTGGCTTTAAAAAATCCTTCTTTGAAAACTTCAATGGGAACGGGACTATTGGATCTTGATACTTCCTGAAGCGTTCCACTTATTACCACCTCATCCAATGAACTGTCCAAGGCTTCAAGGTCAATTCTCAAAAAGTTGTTCTCAGGAAAAGAAATTTCCAATGTTTTTTTCCTGTATCCGAGTAATGATACTTCCAGCTTATGAACCCCATTTGGAATATTCTGAATAGAAAAGAAACCCAAAGAATCAGAGGTAGCCCCTTTGGATAATTCTGGTAAAAAGATGGTTGCGAATTCCAATCCTTTTCCATTAGATAAAACTTTTCCTTCCAAACCCTCTTGAGGAAAAGCAAATGGGGAGAGTAGAATCAAGAAGATTTGAAAAAAGAACCATCTTTTTCCAATAACCCTAAATTCCATTACCCAAACCCGGTTCATCAAAGCTTATATTTTAAATTAGATTACAAAAATACAATTTGTTAGACTATTCTAACAAATAATTTAATCAATTTTTTTCCTAATATTTGAACTATCAAAAATTGTTATGGCTTCACAAACAGAAGAGAATTATCTAAAGGCGCTTTTCAATCTGGCCAACCCAGAAGGAGAAATCAACATTTCTGACCTTGCTCAGCAATTGGAAGTGAGTATGCCGACAGCCAATTCTATGGTGAAAAACCTTCAAAAAAGAGGATTGGTGCAGTACGAAAAGTACAAGCCTGTAAAACTTACGTCAGTCGGAAAAAAAGAAGCGGCATTGATTATCCGGAAACACCGCTTGACGGAAATGTTCCTAGTCAATAAAATGGGTTTTGGTTGGGAAGAAGTACATGAAATCGCTGAGCAGGTAGAGCATATTCATTCCCCCAAGCTATTTGAAAGAATGGATGAAATGATGGGCTTTCCTACAGTTGATCCACACGGATCTCCCATTCCTGACAAACAAGGAAGAATACAAAACCTTCAATTAAAAAGTTTGATTGAAGCAAATCCCGGACAGGAGGCTGTGCTTTCTGCTTTGGCAGATTCTTCAACAGAGTTTTTACAATACTTAAATAGTCGAGACTTAAAGCTGGGGACAGAACTGAAAATCCTATCTAAAGAGCCTTTTGACCAAAGTATGATCGTTAGCTATGGAAGTGTAGAAAAGGAAACGCTAAGTCAGAAAGTTTGCGAAAAACTCTTGGTAAAAATTTTTGAGGCTAATTAAAATCAAAGATCTGGTTTCCAACCCCGATTAGACTTTTTCTCTCCGCGAGCTTTTTTTGCTTTCAGCCTATTTTCAATAGCGGATTTACTGGGTTTGGTAGCCTTTCGGATTTTCCTTTTTTGGAAGGCTTTAAGAATCAAATCGTAGAACTTCTTTATGACACGCTCCTTGTTTTGAGTTTGGGACCGCTTTTCCTGTGAAGTCAGATGTAGTATATCCTCTTGATCAATCTTGTTTGACAATTTGGACCTGAGCGTATTTTTCTCCTCCTCAGAAAGAAGCATTGATGAGCCAATATCAAAAAGTAACTCCACCTTTGTCTCGACTTTGTTAACGTTTTGACCCCCCGGTCCCGAACTACGAGATGTTTTAAATTGGAATTCATTTTCGAATAATCCTGATTGAATACGGTCAAGCAATGGTCTTTTTTCCATAATTGTAGCCCTACTTGGTCATTAATCCTTGAGCTTTTCTAACTCTCTACATCCTTACTCTTGTTCAAATTGATTTATTTTCCATTGAAAAAAACAAAAAATCCATAGCTTACCCAGTTTCAATTTTCCGTTTATAAAACAATACGGAAAATTCATCTTAAAAATTTCTGAAATATGAGTCTATTCTTATAAATTGACACAATAGATTCAATCCCTTTAATCTGACAAGGCATGAAAAACAGAAGAGAGTTTTTAATTAAGTCTGCAATGGGAGCAGCTGCACTTTCGCTTTCTCCCCTAGCTCTCCGTGGAGCTCCAGCTATCATTCGCAAATACAATCGCCCCGATAGTATGATCAATGGAGTTCAAATCGGCTGTATTACTTACTCTTTTCGATCTCTTCCAGACCAAAGCGCTGAAGCAACGCTTAAATATGTGAAGGAGTGTGGAATTTCAGCTATAGAATTAATGGGTGATCCAGCAGAAAGCTTTGCGGGAATGCCTCAGTCTAATTTCGACAGAAGAAGAATGTTTCAACTCGGTCGAAAAATGCGAGGAGGAGAAGAACTGACTGCTGATGAACAAAAAGAAATGGCTGAAATTCGGGCTCAGTCAGATGCCTATTCTAAGGAAGTGGCTGAATGGAGAGCAAAGGTGGATATGAAACCTTTCGAAACTATCCGAAAAATGTATAATGATGCCGGTGTCAGCATTTATGCTTTCAAGCCTAGTGCATTCGGCATGTCCAATACTGATGCTGAAATAGCCTACGGAATGCGAGCCGCAAAAGCACTGGGAGCTTCACATGTGACCTTAGAGCATCCGTCCAATGATGCGCATACTTTGAAATTGGGAAAAATGGGTGAACAATATGGAATGTCTGTTGCATATCATGGCCACGAGCAGCAAACTTTTGATTTTTGGGATACAGCTTTGGAACAAAGCCCAAGAAATGCGATGAACCTGGATATGGGGCATTACATTGCAGCAGGACATCCCGACTTAATTCAACTTATCGAAAAGCAACATTCACATATCCTAAGTATGCATACCAAAGACCGACAAACTCCTGAGCATGGAAAAGGGAATGTCGTCTGGGGTACAGGTGATACACCAATTGGTGATGTATTGAAACTAATTCAAAAAAATAAATATAACTTTCCGGCGACAATTGAATTAGAATATCAAATTCCGGAAGGATCGGATCCTATAAAAGAAGTTCAAAAATGTCTGGAGTTTTGCCAGAAAAGTCTTGCCTGATTCCTTGAAAGAGGATTACTTAACACAGCCTGCCGGCAGCGGAAAAGTTGCCGGTTTTTTTATAGGATTTTTGAAAGATTTTGAAGCCTATCCAAGGCTTCGGCTAATTCATTTTCCTCCTTTGCAAAGCAGAATCGGATAAACTTGGGATCTTGATGATCATGATAAAAAGCCGAAACAGGAATACAGGCCACTTTTAGCTCTTGAGTCATTCGCTTTGCCAATTCCCGATCAGAACTAGCGGAAAGGTGACCAAAATAGGCCATTTGAAAAAAGCTTCCTTGGGCAGGCTTGAAATCCAAACCAGTCCTTTTTAGACCTTCGCAAAAGAAATCTCGCTTCTTTTCGTAGAACTCCGAAACTGATTCATAATGAGCAGGATTTTGAAGATATTCTGCTAAGGCATGCTGAATAGGTGTCACAGTACTAAAAGTAACAAATTGATGTACTTTTCTAAATTCTGTCATTAGCTCCTTGGGAGCAATACAAAATCCAATTTTCCAACCCGTCACATGAAAGGTCTTACCGAACGAACCACAAACAAAACTTTTACTTCGTAATTCCTCATGCCCTACCAAGGAAAAGTGACTTCTCCCATCAAAAGCAATATGTTCATAAACTTCATCGCTAATCACATAAATATCCCGTTCCCTAACCAGAGCAGCTAGTTGTTTTAGATCTTCTTCAGTCCAAACATATCCAGACGGATTGTGAGGCGTATTGATTACAATTGCCTTGGTTCTGAAGTTCACCGCATGTCGAACTTGCTCCCAATCAATAGAAAAGTCACCGGGCCTTAAACTTACATGAATAGGATTAGCTCCTGCCAAAAGAACCGCAGGTTCATAGGAATCATAGGCTGGTTCTAATAAAATCACCTCATCATCAGGTTGGGCCACTGTAGTAATGGCACAAAAAATTGCTTCGGTAGCACCAGATACGATAGTCACTTCCTGATCAGGATCAGGTAGATAACCATAACATCGCTGGGTTTTCACAGCCAAAACATCCCTTAATTCTGGAATTCCTGACATGGGTGCATATTGATTAAAACCATCCTTAGTGTATTTCGCCACTAGGTCAAACAATTGCGGATCCGCTCCAAAACCTGGAAATCCTTGAGATAAATTAATGGCCTCAAAGTCTTTGGCCATTTGTGACATCACCGTAAAAATCGTCGTACCTACCCGAGGTAATTTTGAATGAAAAGACATAGGAAATTCTTTTTTCTAGGAAATCAGGAAACTATACCTGAAAAGTTAAAACTTTGAATTCTCTATAATTTGAGAAAAATTCTTCAAAGTGAAAGTCTTCCGCAATTCTATTATCAAAATCAGGAATTCAAGAATTGACTAGATTAAACTAAAAAAGGGGCCGCAGCCCCTGAATGATCAATCATCACTTTTTTTCCAAACCCAACTTAGCTTTTCGCGATTGGCGATTAGCCTCTTTCTTGGGTCTGCTTGCACCGAAAGTTCCTCGATTGATTTTTCCTCTCTTGGATCTCAAGTCTCCTTTTCCCATAAGATTTTAGGTTTAGTTAATAATAAAGCGAAATTAAAAAAATCTGCTTTTTCAGTCAATTTTGAGCTAATCTGGGCAGCTGAAGCAAATAAAATCACCCGATTTTCTAATTTAGAATATGAATCGAATTCATTTGGAAATCAATAGCGACTTAGGTGAGGGAGTCGCACATGAAAGTGCAATTATTCCCTTTATCGATGCTGCGAGTGTGGCCTGTGGGGGGCATTTTGGAAATGAGGAAACTATTCGAGAAACTATCACTTCCTGCTATAAACAAGAAAAGAAAGTAGGAGCTCATCCCTCCTACCCAGATAAGGAAAATTTTGGTAGAAAATCAATGTCCATTGCTGACCCAATTCTATTAGAATCAATTCATCAGCAAATTGAGCTTTTTCTCAAAGTAGCAAAAGCTACTGGAGCTCAAATGGATCATATTAAATTCCATGGAGCATTATATAATGATGCAGCAACCAAACCTGAATTAGCAAATACACTTTGTAAATTCATCACCCAAAACTATCCAAACACTCCTCTTTTTGTACCTCCACAATCAGCTACTGAAAGAATTGCCAAAGAAATCGGTATGCCTGTGCGGTTGGAGATTTTTGGAGATAGAGCATATACCGACTCCCTTAAATTGGTTTCGAGGAGCGAAAAAAACTCCGTTTTTACTGACTTTGATTCTATTTCTGAGCATTTGGAATTCATCCTTGATGAATCTAAAATTCGCACTCAAACCGGAAAATTGATACCTGTAAATGCTGAAACCATTTGCTTTCATGGCGATAATCCGGGAATACTAAGCTTCTTACCTCAAATCCGAAAAAAATGGTGGAATTGATCCCAAAGCTTAAGAAAATCACTCCTATCTGGTGGGAATTTCAATGGGATGAGAAACCTTCGGAAAAACTTCTCAATACTCTTTTGGCTTTGAATGAATGGTTATGGGATCAATATGGAAATAATTTGAAAGAAGCTAGACAAGGATATCAATGTTTATCCTTAATCTGGAAAAAGCCACCATCCATAGATATTGAGTTGTCTTTCCCTTCGATCGATTTAAATTCAAAAAAAGAAAAAGCTACCTGGAAAATCCCAGTTTGTTATGGTGGGAAATTTGGAAAAGATTTAGAGAGGCTTTGTAAAGAGAAGAAACTCACCGAAAAAGAATTTATTGAACTTCATTCAAAAACCTCCTATAGACTTGATTTTTACGGTTTTTTACCGGGTTTTATGTATTTGTCGGGTTTAGATGAATCACTCAGTTTCCCCAGAAAACAATTTCCAGAACGTGTAGTAAAAGCAGGTTCGGTAGGAATCGGAGGAAATCAAACGGGCATTTACCCTATTGATAGCCCTGGAGGATGGCAACTCATTGGAAAGACCCCAATTTCAGTTTTTTCTCCATTTGAGAATCCTCCTGTAAAACCAAAAGTAGGTGATCAAATAGTTTTTGTTCCTATCACTGAGGATGAGTTTGAGCAACTAAAAAACAATCCTTTTTCTCTCCAAAAGGTATGAGCAAAAAGCATTCATTCATTCAGGTAATCAAAACTGGCCCGGGAACAAAAATTCGTGACTTGGGACGATTAGGCTATGCCAAATTCGGAGTTCCACAAAGTGGACCGGCTGATCTTCAAGCAGTAGAATGGATCAATCATTTATTGAAAAACCATTCAGAAGATGCTGTATTGGAAATCACCCAGCCTGGGTTAAAATTACAATTTGAAGCACCTACATTGATTTGTCTGGCTGGAGCCAAAACAGAGATTAAATTGAACTGGAAGACTGAAAATCCATCTGGAATTTTAAATATCCCAACTCAATCCTTATTGGAAGTCGGAAAATTTGAACTTGGAGCGATTTTGTATTTGGGTATTTCTCAAGGTTTTCAAACGCCTATTCGATTAGGCTCCCGAAGTTTTTTCAAAGGAATTACAGAGCAGGATTTTGTTAGAGCTGGCGATCAAATCCCCTATTTTACTTTTTCAGAAAAAAATCATTCATTATCAAATAGCCGGGTAAGATGGAACTGGGATTATTTAAAAAAGGAAAGGATAAGAGCCTATCCGGGACCAGAATTCGATTTACTCTCTGAAGATCAAAAACTTCAATTCGAAAACCAGAGCTTTACCATATCCAATTTAAAAAACGGAATGGCTGTTCAATTGGAAGAACTGATTCCAAACCATTTGGGGAGCATTTATACGGCACCAGTCTTTCCAGGAACTGTCCAACTGACGCATGGTGGCAAATTAATCTGCCTTCTTCAGGATGCCCAAGTGACTGGGGGCTATCCTAGAATTCTCCAAATTCACCCGGAGGATTTAAGAATAATAGCTCAAAAACACCCAAATCAACAGATACGATTTCAGTTGATATCTACTTAAACCACCAGAAATCGCCTCTTTTCTAAAAGAGATTAAGTACCAATTGTCCCTATTTTGAGGTCCCTTTAGAGATATTTTTCGAAAAAACCAGCTTCTGATTTGAGCAAAGAAAGATAGACTGCTATCTTGAAAGGAACTTTTGAAACCCTAATTTCCATGAATGCAGAATTGATAGAAAAAATCAAAAAACAGGGAATGAACCCTGAACTTGTTCTCCAGCAAATTGAGAATTTCAAAAACGGCTTTCCATTTTTAAAAATTACTGGACCCGCAACTCCAGAACATGGAATCCGAATCATGGAGGAAAAAGATTTGGAACATTTCCATCAAACCTATCCTGATAAAGCCTCAAAAATTGAAGTCGTGAAGTTTGTCCCAGCATCGGGAGCAGCTTCCCGGATGTTCAAAGATCTATTCTCTTTTTTGGATGGAGACGGAGATTTAAGCAAAAGCAAATTCGTCCAAAAGTTCATGGATCAAATCGAGAAGTTCGCCTTCTATGATGACCTCAATGAAGTATTGAAAAGTCGCGGCACCCGTATCACGGATTGCTTGGACAGAAAAGATTACAAGGAAATTTTAGCGGCTCTATTACTGGAAGATGGTTTGGGATATGGAAGTTTGCCAAAAGGCCTTCTCAAATTCCATCGCTATGAAAATGATACCAGAACTCCTGCTTACGAACATCTGATCGAAGGAATGCAATATGCAGTTGGCAAGGGTAAAAAAGTCAAAATCCATTTCACTGTTTCTCCGGAGCACGAAGAGAAATTCAGAGCCGAGATTGATGGCATCGTCCCAATTTTGGAAGAGGAGTCAGAATACACCTTTGAGATAAGTTACTCCCAGCAAAAAAAATCAACTGATACAATTGCGGTAACTATGGATAATGAGCCATTCTTGGAAGAAGATGGTAGCATTTTATTCCGACCTGCCGGACACGGAGCGCTATTAGAAAACCTTAATGATATAGCCGCTGATTTGATTTTTATTAAAAACATTGACAATGTAGTTCCAGACCGATTAAAAGGGCCTACCAAACAATATAAGCAAGCAATCGGGGGGCTATTATTGGAAATCCAAGAAAAAGTCTTTGACGCACTTCGTCAACTTGATCAAGAAATATCAAGCGATAGTGTACAGAATGCTAAGGACGTTTTTGTTGAAGCTTTAGGAGGAAAACTCCCTTCTCACTACGATGCTTTACCTCTAATGGAGCAATATCAATTCATCAAGGGAAAACTGGATCGGCCAATTCGAGTTTGCGGAATGGTTAAAAATACCGGCGAACCTGGAGGTGGTCCATTCTGGATTTTAGAAGAGGACGGTTCTCAATCTTTACAAATCCTCGAAACCGCTCAAATCAACTTAGCTGATCCAGATTCTGAAAGACATCTCCAAGCAGCCACACATTTCAATCCCGTGGATTTGGTTTGTGGGACACGTAATTATAAAGGAGAGAAGTTTGATTTGCTCCAATTCCGCGATATGAACACAGGATTTATCACTGAGAAATCAAAAAGTGGACGTGAGTTAAAAGCATTGGAACTCCCTGGGCTTTGGAATGGATCCATGTCAGGTTGGAATACTCTTTTCGTGGAAGTTCCGCTGATCACCTTCAATCCTGTGAAGACAGTGAATGATTTGCTACGGGATGAGCATCAGTAAAAATCTATCAAATTAACCTTTCTGTCACATTGAGCGGAGTCGGAAAGAAGTCGATTCAACCATTAAAATGCTTCGACTCCGCTCAGCTTGACAGATTGATTTTATTTTTTTCCTTCGTATAGCTCATATTTCAGAAGTCGGCAATCAATGGTACCATTCCAAAATTCAATTCTCCGACTTGCTCTTAATCCTACTTTTTTGGCAAGCTCCAAATTTCCAGTAAAAATATACCCGCGATAGCCTGCACATTTTTGCTTTAAAAAATCACCAATCCGCTTGTAGGTCTCAGCCAACTCCTCCACTTCTCCTAAGCGCTCTCCATATTCCGGGTTAAACATGATGACACCTTTTGGCTTATCTGGCATTTCTGTTTCTGCAAAATCACAAACCTGAAAATCTATCAAGTCTTCCACTTCAGCTATAGCGGCATTTTCCCTCGCAAATGTAATGGCCTGCAATGAGATGTCTGAAGCAACAATTTTTACTCCTGGATTTTCTATTATCTTATTACGAAGCTTACGCATTTTAGCTTCATAGGCCTCTGATGGATAACCCAGAATATCCATAAATGCATAATGATCCCGGAAAAGTCCCGGATACCTATTGGATGCCATAAGAGCAGCTTCTATAGCTAAGGTCCCAGATCCACACATGGGATTGATAAATGGAACGCGTTTATTCCATTCAGTCGCATAAATCGTTGCCGCTGCCAAATCCTCCATCATGGGAGCCTTACCTGGAATCTTTCGATAGCCATGCTTCGCTAGAGTTTCCCCAGTGGTATTCAAGTAGATTTGAGCGTGAGTATCTTTCCAGTAAACCTGAATAACCAGTCCTCTGTACTCTGAACCTGAATCAGGTCTTCTTCCAAACTTTTCCCGAAAACGATCAACGATAGCATCTTTTACCTTCACATTGACAATTAAAGGGGTGCTTACCGATTCGTTTTCAACCACAGAATTGACAGAAAAATACCCGTCTACGTCCAAAAATTCCTCCCATGGCAAAGCTTTGATTCGACGATAGATATCTGAGGCATTTCTCAAATAAATGGATCGAATTTCAAATAAAACCTGAGATGCCGTTCGCAGATGAAGATTTAAATCCATACAATCTTCCAAAGAAGCCTTTAGTTCTACCCCAGTGCGATGGATTTTTTCGGGAAAAAAACCTAGATCTCGTATTTCCTGCTCCAAGTATGGAACCGAACGGTCCTTGCAGGTTACGAATACCGTTCTTCGTTCGTTGAAATCAAGCATGCGCAAAAGTAGAGATTTCAATAGAAAAAATTTTCTATCAGTCCATTTAAAGAATTTATTATGGAAAGATCGCTTTCGATTCCTTATCTTGAGATTGTATTGCTAGGCAATATTTACCTAGAATCAACCGATAAATAAACCCTTAAAACCCACACTTCATGAAACAGATGCGATTTCTTGTTTCCTTGTTTTTATCCTTAATTTTCCTTGGATCCTGTCAAAGTCAAAAAGAAGAACAATCGGATGGATGGAAGCCATTATTTAATGGAGAAGATCTTACAGGTTGGAAGGCAGTTGCTGGAGACGCTTCCTTTTCTGTTGAAAATGGTGAAATAATCGGAACGGCAGTAGAGGGTTCTCCGAATACTTTTTTGATTACAGAAGAGATGTTTGGGGACTTTATACTAGAGCTTGAACTGAAAGTTGAACACATTTCCTCCAATTCAGGAATCATGGCTAGAGGCCAATTCGACCCTGCTGCTAGAGATGGAAAAGGTTTGGTTTATGGATACCAGATAGAAGCCGACCCGACAGATCGAGCCTGGTCTGGAGGTGTATATGATGAAGCTCGACGTGGTTGGTTATATCCTTTGGACTTAAATCCAAAAGCAAAGTCAGGATTCAAACTTGGAGAGTATAATCAATACCGAATTGAGGTAATTGGTGATGAAATCAAAACCTGGGTAAATGGCCAGGAAGTAGCCTATGTTGTGGATGATATGGACCAAAATGGATTCATAGGTCTTCAAGTTCATAGCATCCAAAATCCAGAGGATGCTGGGAGAAAAACTTATTTCAGAAACATTCGAATCAAAACCGTGAACCTTGATCCTCAGCCCTTCAATGAAGACATCTTCGTTGTCAATAATCGAAAAAATGAATTGACAGATTACGAAATCGCCCATGGATGGAGATTACTTTTCAACGGAAGAGACTCTGAAGGATGGGTAGGTGCCTATAAAGAAACTTTCCCTGATTTTGGATGGAGCGTTTCCGATGGCATTTTATCAATTGCATCATCTGGTGGTGGAGAATCAACCTTCGCAGGTGACATTGTCACGAAAGAAGAATTCAGTGCCTTTGATCTAGCCTTTGAATTTAATATGTCTGAAGGTGCAAATAGTGGGGTGAAATATTTCGTCACTTTGAGTGAAAATAATTCAGGTTCTGCAATCGGCTTAGAATATCAAATTTTGGATGATGAAAAGCACCCAGATGCAAAGATGGGAAGAGATGGCAACCGTACGCTCTCATCCCTATATGATCTAATTCCGGCGCAAAAGCAAAGTCGGTTCATCAAACCTCCTGGTGAGTGGAATAAGGGAAGAATTGTCGTGCAACCTGACAACAAGGTGGAGCATTATTTAAATGGAGTAAAAGTTCTCGAATATGTCAGAGGTTCACAGGAATTTAGAGATTTGGTAGCCATCTCAAAATACAAAATTTGGGAGAACTTTGGAGAGGCCCCGGAAGGACATATTCTACTTCAAGATCATGGCGATCAAGTCAGCTTCAAAAACATTAAAATCAAAACCCTTAACTAACCTGGCAAATCATGAGCAAGCAATCCAGAAGAACCTTTATTAAAAAAAGTACAGCAGCAGGAATCGGAGTATCTGCTTTAGGAGCTATTGGTTTTTCAGCCAAATCCTATGGTAGAATCCTCGGTGCCAATGATCGTTTGAATGTGGCCATTGCCGGGTTGGGAAGAAGACTTGGAGCTTTTTATGAGCCTATAGGATTGAAGTCTAGTAATGTCCAACTTCTCTATCTCTGTGACGTTATGGACAAGCAATTGACTCGTGCTGCGGAGAATTTCTCTAATCACTTAGACTATCAACCTAAGCTTGAAAAAAGTATACTCAAAGTATTAGAGGACAAAGACTTAGATGTTTTAATAAATGCAACTCCAGACCATTGGCATGCTCCAGGAACCTGGCTTGCTTTAGGTCATGGAAAGCATGTCTATGTAGAAAAGCCTTGTTCTCATAATCCTCGAGAAGGGGAACTTTTGATTGCTCTTCAGAAAAAATATGGGAAAGTTGTCCAGATGGGTAACCAACAGCGGTCTGCTCCGGAAAGTCGGGAAATCATAAAAGCAATTCATGACGGCGCAATAGGAAAGACATACAAGGCGGTTGCCTTTTACAGCAACGCAAGAGGAAGAGTTGTGAATCCATCTCCAGCACCAATCCCAGAAGGATTGGATTGGGAACTTTTCCAGGGACCGGCTCCTCGTAAACCCTACATGCATGACACTTGGGACTACAATTGGCATTGGTATGGATGGGATTATGGTACAGCGGAAACAGGGAATAATGCCACCCATGAATTGGATGTTGCCCGCTGGGCTTTGGGAGTCAGCTATCCAAGCCATGTGATGGTTGACGCAGGAAAATATCACTTCGTAGATGATGGATGGACCATGTATGATACCATGGAAGCCACCTTCAAATTCTCCAATGGTTCAACCATCGTTTGGGATGGCAAAAGCCGAAACAATTACAACACCTACGGAGCAGACCGTGGGACTATCATCTTTGGCTCCGAAGGCAGTGTATTCGTCAATCGAAACGGGTACAAACATTATGATCGAAGCGGAAAACTAATCAAAGACAGCTCTTCAGCTGGAAATGAAGCAGGAACTGCTTTAGGAGGTGGCGGTGACATGAGCACTCGCCATGTGGTCAATTTCTTCAATGCTGTCAGAGGATTAGAGAAACAGAATTCTAATATTGAAGAAGGAGCAATCAGCACCTTGCTTTGCCATCTTGCTAATATCTCTTACCGAACAGGCGAAACTCTAGCTTGCGACAGTTCCAGTGGCCGAATTACCAACTCCAAAAAAGCAATGGAACTTTGGTCTCGAGAATATGAAAAAGGCTGGGAACCTCCGAAAGTCTAAAGAAGAGAGGCCGTATTCGAATGAGAAAACGGCCTTTTTTGAATCCCATTTAGTTTAATTGAGTTAGCAAAAATTTGATCTAACTCATCAAAAAGTAATTACTTATGAGTTACACCTCATCCCAAAAACCTTTTATTACAGAGGATTTTTTGCTTCAATCGGAGTTTGCGAAAACGCTGTATCATGATTACGCCAAAGATCTTCCTATCATAGATTACCACAACCATCTCCCTCCTGGTGAGATTCGTTCCAATCGGCAGTTTGAAACTATTTCTCAAGCATGGCTAGCGGGAGATCACTATAAATGGAGAGCAATGCGAACACTTGGGGTATCTGAAAAATATATCACTGGGGAGGCCTCTGATAAGGAAAAATTTGAAAAATGGGCATTCACTGTGCCCTACACCGTTAGGAATCCACTTTACCATTGGACTCATTTAGAATTACAGCGCTACTTCGGAATAGAAGAATACCTTACAGTGAAAAGCGCTTCTACTATTTACGATGCATGTAATAAAAATTTGTCCAAAGAGGAATTTCGAACTCAAGGGCTTCTGAAAAAAATGAAAGTGGAAGTGGTATGCACCACCGATGATCCAATCGACTCTTTGGAAGATCATCGAAAATTCCATTTAGGAGAATCCAAACTACTTATGTTTCCGGCTTTCCGACCGGATAAAGCCTTTGCGGCGGAGAATCCTGAGACCTACACGGAATATCTAGCTAAGCTGGAGCAAGTATCTTCTATTTCCATTCAAAGTTTTGAAGACCTGCTAGGTGCACTCTGTAAAAGAATTGAGTTTTTCCATCAGTCAGGCTGTAGATTGGCAGATCACGGCTTGGAGCAATTGTATTTCTTTGAAAAAAATGAATTCAATATCGAAGAGTTATTTAAAAGAGTTCATTCCAAGAAAAATTTAACTACTAGAGAAATTCAATTTTTCAAGTTTAAAACCCTTCAAGCCCTTTGTAAAGAATACCATTCAAGAGGTTGGGTCCAGCAGTTTCACTTGGGAGCCATTCGAAATACGAATACCCGAAAACTTGCAGAGCTTGGACCGGATACGGGTTATGATTCAATTGGAGATTTTGATCAGGCAAAGGCTTTAGCTGGTTTTTTGAATTCCTTGGATCAAAGCGATCAGCTATGCAAAACCATTCTCTACAACCTGAATCCAAGAGATAATGAGGTTTTTGCAACAATGACCGGAAATTTCAATGACGGCAGCGTAAAAGGAAAACTCCAATTCGGCTCAGGTTGGTGGTATTTGGATCAAATTGACGGGATGGAAAAACAGCTGAATGCCCTTTCCAATATGAGTTTATTATCCTGCTTTATTGGCATGTTGACTGATTCACGAAGCTTCCTCTCCTTTCCAAGACATGAATATTTTCGAAGAATTCTCTGCAATCTAATCGGAGCTGATGTTCAAAAAGGTCTTTTACCTGCTGACGAAAAATGGCTAGGCAAAATTGTATCAGATATCTGCTATTTCAATGCAAAAAATTACTTTGACTTTTCACCTGATAATTTCCAAGTTTGACCATGAGCTCTAAATTATTTGACCTTACAAACAAACGGATCGCATTTTCCGGTGCCACAGGTGTTTTAGGAAAAGCCATCAGCCTACATTTAGCAGCAGAAGGAGCTGAATTGGTGATTCTGGGCAGAAATGCTTCTAAGATCCAACAGCTTATCGAGGATATTCAGAATTCCGGAGGGAAAGCTTCTGGATATACTTGCGATGTCACTGATTGGGAGAGCGTTTCCCATGCTGCAAGTCAAATTGAAGCAGATCATGGCTCCATTGATGTTTTGATTAATGCTGCAGGAGGAAATATGCCGGGAGCAGTAATTCGACCGGATCAGGATTTTCTGGATTTAGACCTCTCAGCTTTAAAACAGGTAATGGATTTGAATTATCTTGGATCGGTATTACCAATAAAAGCTCTGCTCCCTTTGATGCTTAAAAACAAAAGTGGAAACATTTTAAACATCAGTTCGATGGCAGCATCCCGGCCTATGACCCGGGTTATGGGATATGCTTCTGCCAAAGCTGCTATCGATAATTTCACCAAGTGGCTTGCAGTAGAACTTACCACTAAGCACGGCCCCGCATTTCGAGTGAATGCATTGGCACCGGGCTTTTTCCTAACCGAACAAAACAGAAGCTTGCTCACTGAAGCAGATGGATCTTTAACAAGCCGAGGGAATCAAATAATTACCCATACTCCCATGAATCGCTTTGGAAAGCCTGAAGATTTGTTGGGTGCCGTTCAATGGCTTTGCTCCGATGCTTCAGCATTTGTCACAGGAACCATTGTGGAAGTAGATGGAGGTTTTAGTGCTTATTCAGGCGTGTAGATCATTTTGCCAAACAAAAATTATATGACACCAAGAATGGAACAAACCATGCGCTGGTACGGACCAAATGATCCTGTCAGCCTTCGGGATATCAGACAATCAGGAGCTACCGGAGTAGTAACGGCACTTCATCACATCCCAAATGGAGAAGTTTGGCCTATTGATAAAATCCAAAAACGAAAACAGATAATCGAGGATGCAGGCCTGACTTGGTCGGTTGTAGAGTCCGTTCCTGTCCATGAACAAATAAAAATTCGATCTGGAGATTATGCCCAATTGATCGAAAACTATAAGCAAACCATACGGAATTTAGCTTCTGAAGGGATTTTCACGGTCTGCTATAATTTCATGCCTATTCTAGACTGGACTAGAACGGAGTTGTACAAAGAACTACCTAATGGGGCCAAAGCTTTATTCTATGAGAAAAAAGCAGTGGAAGCTTTCGATCTTTTTATCCTCCAACGACCTGAGGCATTTGAAGAATATAGCCAAGAAGAAATTAAAGAACTGAAGGCCTATTATGATGCATTGACTCCCGAGAAAAAGCAATTAATCATCGATAATATTTTGAAAGGCCTTCCTGGCTCGGAGATTGGTTACACTTTGGATGAATTCCGTGAGATGCTCAAAACCTATGATGGGATCGATACCAATAAACTTCAAGAACACTTACGGCTTTTTCTTGATGCTGTAGTACCAGTCGCTGAGGAAGTAGGAGTTTATCTAACTATTCATCCCGACGACCCTCCATTTTCTCTTTATGGTCTTCCCCGAATTGTATCTACTGCGGCAGATGTAAGGAGAATAATTCAAGACAACCCAAGTCCCCATAATGGGCTTTGCTTTTGTACAGGTAGCTATGGGGTTCGTCCTGATAACGATCTCGTGGCCATGATTCGAGAATTTGGCGATCACATCAACTTTATACACTTAAGAAGTACCAAGCGCGATGCTGAAGGAAATTTCATGGAAGACAACCACCTAGATGGAGACGTGCCCATGGCTGCGGTCGTTCATGAATTGCTAAAAGTTCAGGAAAAACGTGGAAAGCGAATTCCTATGCGTCCTGATCATGGTCATCAAATGCTGGATGATCTAGGAAAAAAAACCAATCCAGGCTATTCTGCAATTGGTAGATTGAAGGGATTGGCAGAAATAAGAGGAATTGAGGAAGCAATCCTTTACCTAAAATCAAATGACTGAAAAAGAAAAAATGATCGCCGGCCAATTATATCAAGCTGGCGATCCTGTTTTAGAAGCAGAGCGAACTCAGGCACGAAAACTTCTCAAAAGGTTTAACCATACTGATCCCGAAGAAAAAGAATTGCGAAAAAGTATTCTTGAGGAGTTATTGGGAAAAACTGGCAAAAATCTCTGGATAGAGCCTCCCTTCTATTGCGATTATGGATACAATATCAGCTGTGGAGACAATGTCTATTTTAATTTCAACTGTGTGATTTTGGATGTGGTCTCGGTCAGCTTTGGGGATCGGGTTTTAGTTGGTCCAAATGTTCAGTTTTATCCGGCCACCCACCCCATTGATGCCAAAACCCGAGGAGAGCTTTGGGAATTTGGGAAAGAAATTGAAGTAGGTTCAGATGTTTGGATCGGAGGAGGGAGTATAATCTGTCCTGGAGTAAAAATAGGCGATCGGTCGATTATTGCTGCCGGTACAGTTGTCACAAAGGATGTCCCGTCAGATGTAATTGTAGGTGGAAATCCGGGGAAAATTATTCGAGAACTTTAATTCATTCTGAAATGACTCCATTTTATTCAAAAAAAGACCTGTTTTTCCAGCTTTTCGAGCATTTAGGAGTAGAAGACCTCAATCGTTATCCATTTTTCCGAGACCACAATCAGGAAACATTTGAGTTGGTTTTGGATGCAGCCGAGCAAATTGCCAATAAATCCCTCCGACCTTTATTGACTGAAATGGACCGACAAGAACCTATTCTTGAAAACGGTCAAATTAAAATTCATCCCGGAATGAAAGCCATTGTGCAGCAATTCGGTCAGGATGGTTGGATAAATGCAACTTTCCCATACGAAGAAGGAGGGCAGCAATTACCTTGGACAATTCATTTGGCAGCCGGCTACATTTTACAAGCCGCAAATTATTCAGCCTCGGTTTTTCCCTTTCTCACCACAGGGGCGGCTAATCTCATTCGAACTTTTGGAAGCAATGAGTTAATTCAACGCTTCACTCCTTCCATGTATAACGGAGCTTGGCAAGGGACTATGGCCTTGACAGAACCTGATGCTGGGAGTTCCCTTTCTGATTTAACTACTACTGCTTATCCCACATCCGATTCAGGAGTTTACCGAATCAAAGGACAAAAAATCTACATTTCCTGTGGAGATCATGATGCCTGCGAAAACATCATCCATTTAATGCTTGCTAGAATCGAAGGAGCTCCTGCTGGCACGAAAGGTATTTCATTATTTGTAGTGCCCAAAATCATCCCGGAAACCGGAGAGGCTAATGAGGTTTTCACCGAAGGCTTATACCACAAAATGGGTTACAAAGGAGCTCCTATTGCTCATCTGATGATTGGTTCTGAAAAAGGAGCAATTGGGTATTTGGTTGGTGAAGAAAATCATGGCCTGAAATACATGTTTCAAATGATGAATGAGGCTAGAATTGGAGTTGGCATGAATGCAGTAGCAATAGCTCAAGCTGCGTTTCAATCATCACTTGCCTATGCAAAAGAAAGACCTCAGGGAAGAAAACTTTCTGAAAAAGACCTTTCCAAACCCCAAATCCCTATCATTCAGCATGCGGATGTCAAGCGAATGCTCTTATTTCAAAAAAGCATTTCCGAAGGTTCACTTGCTCTTTTACTTTTCAGTTCCAAATTGATGGATGAATCCGTCCATGAGTCAGACCTAGTTACCAAAAAGCAAAAGCATGCATTATTAGAGTTATTGACTCCGATAGCCAAGAGCTATCCATCCGAAATGGGGATACTGAGTACCTCAGCTGCCGTACAAGTTTTGGGAGGTGCTGGATATACACAAGATTTTCCAGTGGAGCAGTATTACCGGGAGGCCAGAATTCACCCGATTCATGAGGGAACTACCGGCATACATGGATTGGATCTTTTGGGAAGAAAAATCTTCCTAAACGATGGATTGGGCTGGGAAGTCCTCTACCAATACATTGAGGAGGACTTAGCAAAATATGAAGGCCCTGAAGATATAAGAGCCGCATTCGATGAAGCTTGGAAAGAAGGACAAAATGCTGCTGCTACAATTCTCCAAAAAGCTCAAGAAGGACCTGAAAAATTCCTTGCCGATGCTACGCTTTTCTTGGAATTATGCGGAATCATTTGTGTAGGATGGATGTGGATAAGGCAGGCACATATAGCTTATATCAACCTCAAGAAAGAAAATGCCAACACGGCTTTTTTCTCGGGAAAAATTGAAACTGCTCGGTATTTCATGGAATATGAAAGCCCGAAAATTTCCGCAATTTCAAAAAGGATACATTCCGCATCATATCCTACTCTAGATATGCGGGATTATTGGTTTTGACTTATCGCGAATATGATTCCCTTATTTAGAAAACATTTATTTATTTTGGAGAGAAAATTTTGAAGAGAAGAATTTAATGAAACGAATTTTAGTAAGTGGTGGTGGAGGTTTTCTAGGAAGCCACCTTTGTGAGCGATTGCTCCAAGAAGGAAACGAAGTACTTTGTGTGGATAATTTTTTTACCGGTAATCGAAGAAACATCCACCATCTTTTGGATAATAAAAACTTCGAACTTCTAAGACACGATATTACTCATCCGCTTTTTGTAGAAGTAGATGAGATTTATAATCTAGCTTGTCCTGCCTCTCCTATTCATTATCAATTTGACCCGGTGCAAACAACCAAAACTTCGGTCATTGGTGCAATGAATATGCTTGGATTAGCAAAGCGTCTTAAAATCAAGGTACTTCAAGCCAGTACCTCTGAAGTTTATGGAGATCCAGAAATCCATCCTCAACCGGAATCTTATCGAGGTAATGTGAATACCCTAGGTCCAAGAGCCTGCTATGATGAAGGTAAGCGATGTGCAGAGACATTATTTTTTGACTATCACAGACAGCATGGAGTAGCCATCAAGGTTATGCGAATTTTCAATACCTATGGTCCTAGGATGCATCCGAATGATGGTCGAGTAGTCAGCAATTTCATAGTTCAGGCACTAAAAGGAGAAGATATCACAATTTATGGAGATGGGAAGCAAACCCGATCTTTCTGCTATGTAGATGACTTGATCGAAGGAATGTATCGATTGATGAATTCCAGAGATGGTTTTACAGGCCCAGTGAATATTGGTAATCCCGGTGAATTCACCATGCTGGAATTAGCTAATCTTGTAATTGAACTTACAGAAAGTAAGAGCAAACTTAAATTCCTTCCTCTACCTCAGGATGATCCTATGCAGAGAAAGCCAGTGATAGATTTGGCTAAAAAAGAATTGGGTTGGGAGCCTACTATTCCATTACGAGAAGGACTTATCAAGACAATTGATTACTTCAAAGGGATTATTTAATTCTCAAAGATTCAGATACTAAATCCTGCTTCGAAAGAGTCAGGATTTTTTTGTGAATTCATTTTCCTTCTGAATAAATCATTTTGTAGCAAGCTTTGATTTTTTATAATTTCCAAAAATTATCACCAATAAAATCGAGCTAGATAAAACCGAATTATCAAGAGGTAAAAAGCTTTGCGAGATTTTATTTAATCATTAAACATTAATCAGATGAAAAAACTGATTTCCCTCTTTCTATTCCTTATCTCTTCTATAGGATTTTCACAAACTGTCCCTTCCAAAGAGATTTTGGAATCTTGGACAGATGAATATTGGCAACATGGTTTAAGCCTTTTGGAAGAAATTGTCAAGATCCCAAACGATGCGGTTTATCCTGAACAAATCGAAGCTAATATCAACTGGTGCGAAGAACAGTTTTCAAATAGAAATTGGTCCTCCGAAAGGTTGGAAACCGGAGGTATTCCTATCCTATTGGCACAAAAAGTAAATCCAAACGCGAATAAAACCATACTCTTCTATTTTCATATTGATGGACAGGCTGTGGACAGAAGCAAATGGAATCAGCCGGATCCATACCAAGCAGTCTTGAAGGAAAGGGATGCAAATGGAGAATGGAAAACTATTGAGATCGAAAGACTAGAGAATGAGTACAATCCGGAATGGCGAATTTTTGCCCGCTCTACTTCTGATGACAAAGGTCCCTTTGCCATGTTTTTAACTGCCTGGGATGCGCTCGTAGAGAAAAATAGTGAGCCAGATTATTCTATAAAAATCATCTTGGACTTTGAAGAAGAACAAGGTTCTCCGAGGCTTCCAAAAGCTGTATTGGACTACAAAGACAAACTAGAAGCCGACATCATGCTCATTATGGATGGTCCTCGCCATATTTCTAATCAACCTACCTTGACTTATGGGGCAAGAGGAATAGCCGAAATGACCCTAACCACCTATGGTCCTAGGCTTCCTCAGCATAGTGGACATTTTGGAAATTATGCTCCAAATCCTGCCTTTTTACTTGCTCAACTTTTGGCAAGCATGAAAGATGAAAATGGAAGGGTTAGTATTCCAGGATATTATGATGGAATTGAATTTACGGAGAAAGAAAAAGCCATTTTGGAAGCTGTACCTGATGATGAACAAACCATTCAAACGCGATTGGGAATAGGCCGGACAGATCAAGTAGGTAACACTTATCAAGAAAGTATTCAATATCCTTCCTTGAATATTCGAGGGATGGAATCTGCTTGGGTAGGCCCAGAAGCTCGTACAATTGTACCTGCAACAGCCTTGGCAGAGTTAGACATCCGTTTGGTTCCAGAATCAGATCCAGAGAGGCTTTTTAGTTTGATCAGAAGTCACATTGAGAAGCAGAGATTTCAAATCTTGGATCATGATCCGAGCGATGAGGAGCGGATGAAATATCCAAAAATCGTGAAATTGGAGAGCAAAATTTCTTATCAAGCTTTCCGAACTTCCATGGAATCACCTGCTGGAGAATGGCTGCGTTCGGCAATGTATCGTGCTTTTGAGGAAGAACCTGTTCAAATCAGAATTTCAGGAGGAAGTATTCCAATTTCACCATTTGTGGACGCACTTAACATCCCAGCTGTGACAATCCCTACAGTCAACTCAGACAATAACCAACACAGTCCTAATGAAAACATCAGGCTGGGCAATTATAAAGAGGGGATTCAGACGATTATGAGCGTTTTGACAGAGCCCTTAAACTAGAGCTTATCCTTTTTTCTTGATACTGTAGAGATAAGGAGCTTTGTGCGAACCTCCAGAATAAAGCTTCTCGTGTCTATCCAAAATTCCTAAACTGAGCATCTTTCTTTGGAAATTTGCTCGGTTTAGTTTTTCTCCTAAAATCGCTTCATACACCTGCTGTAATTCCTTCATAGTGAAGCGCTCGGGAAGTAAGTTTACCGAAAGCAGTTTTTCATCAAGATGGGTCCGGAGATGATCGAGTGCCTTTTTTACAATAAAATTATGATCAAATAATAGTTCAGGGATCTGATCTACATCATACCAATTGATAGAATCTGACAAAGCATCTGGCGTGGGCTCAACCTTATCATAATCAATCAAGGCATAGTACCCAACCGAAATAAAACGATCCAATAACCAATGATCATCGGAAATATCTTTATCGTGAGCTGTCAGGATTTTTTTCATAATCTCAGGCTTCACACGCTCCAAAGATCCAAAGGTGTAAAACTGCTCTAAAAATATCTGATCTAAACCTGTTCGTTCGCGAAGCCCTCGCTTAACAGCCTCATCAAGAGGCTCATTTACCTTGACAAATCCACCTGGAAGAGCCAACCAACCTGTATTGTGGTATTCAATCAGAAGAATTTTCAGCTTTTCACCTGAAAACCCAAAGATCACAGAATCATATGCTATATGCGGGAGATATCCCGATGTATTCAAGGTCATGAAATTTGAAAATTTCTTCAAATAAATAGGATTTCAGACAAAATGCAATTACTATTGTTTCAATCAGAAACAATAAACTCAGCAAGGATGAGAAAGACAATCTTAGTGTTTATCCTCACACTTTCGCAAATGACTCTTCATTTTCAAAGCTTTAGTCAAGGTAATAATGGATTTCCTGTTCAAAAAAGCATACAGACAGGTACAATTGAAGGAATTTATGATACCAAAACAGGGGTTCAAAAATATTTTGGAATCCCTTACGGACAGGCTCCAATAGGCCCATTACGCTGGAAAGCTCCATTGCCAGCGAAGAATTGGGACGGCGTAAAAGAAACAAAAGCTTTTGGACCAAGAGCAATTCAGGCACCCATTTTTGGAGATATGAATTTCAGATCAGATGGAATCAGTGAGGACTGCCTCTATTTGAATGTCTGGAGTCCTGCCAAAAGAAATGAATCTGGACTTCCAGTTTTGGTTTATTTCTATGGCGGTGGATTTGTAGCGGGTGACGGAAGCGAGCCCCGATATGATGGGGAAAGCATGGCTCAAAAAGGAATTGTAGCCGTGACAGTAAATTACCGATTGGGGCTATTTGGTTTCTTTGCTCATCCGGAATTATCAGCTGAAACTGACTATAAAGGTTCAGGAAATTATGGCCTAATGGATCAAAGTCTAGCCTTAAAATGGGTTCAGGACAATATTGCTTCTTTTGGAGGCGATCCTAAAAAAGTAACCATTGCAGGTGAATCTGCCGGATCCATATCTGTAAGTTATCAAATGGCTTCTCCTCTTTCCAGAGACTTAATTGCTGGAGCGATTGGTGAAAGTGGTGCGGGCATCAACCCTACCCTAGCCCCGGTTTCTTTGAAAGAAGCGGAGGCTACTGGAAAGGAATTCGCAGAAAAAGCGGGAGTTTCTTCTATCGCTGAATTGAGAAGTCTTTCAACACAGGAATTGTATGAAATCTATCAGGAATCAGGAAGATTCGGCTTTCCTGTAGTGATTGATGGATACTTCCTTCCTAAAACCCTCCCTGAAATTTTTGAATCTGGAGAACAAGCACAAGTTCCATTGCTCGCAGGCTGGAATTCAGCAGAAATTCCTGGAATGGCTTTTATGCAGGGAAAGCCTTACACCAAAGAAGCCTTTATCCAAAAAGTGAAAGAAGTTTATCCTGAAAATTGGGAAGAGGTTTTAGCTCTTCATCCAAATGAAACAGTTCAAGAAGTAGAGCAATCAGCTACGGATCTAGCCTCAGACAGATTTATTGCCTACAGCACTTGGAAATGGCTAGACCTTCATTCAAAAAATTCTGATCAAGCTGTTTATCGTTACCTCTACAGCAAATTACGACCTCCATTAAGAGATGCTAACCTCATGCCTGGATTAGCCGGAGGAACTATGGAAAGAAATGGGCAGGAAGCGCCTAAAGCTATTGGTGCGCCACATGCCTGTGAGATTGAGTATGCAATGGGGAATCTTCCGATTGTAAAGGATTATGCTTGGGAAAAAGAAGACTATATCGTTTCAGAAACCTTCCAAAATTATTTTGCCAACTTCATTAAAACAGGAAATCCAAATGGTGAGAATCTACCAAAATGGGAAAAGGTAGAAAAGAATTCTAGCACACCAAGTTTCATCAATATTGACGTGGAAACTAAATTAGAAAAATCCACCGTTGAAGAACGATACCATTTCCATGACCGCTTCTATGGAAATGTGAAGTAATTTTAAAAAAGGAGCTTTGGAGCTCCTTTTTTTAGGTATTCCTGGTTCCAGCAAAGACCATTTTCAAAGTTCCATAATCATATTTTCCCTTAAAATGGTCCCGCAATTCCTTTATTCCTTTAAATTTTTCCGAACTACTTAAGATTTCCAGAATTACCTCAGCAGGCAGGCAATCTTCTAAATCTATTCTTCCAAAAGCAATTCCCTCCGCTAAATGAGATTTGATGGTTGATTCTGCAAGCCCTCTTTCCAAAGCTATTTCGGGAATGGATTTTCCAGACTCGAAGAGCTCCATTGTCAATTCGAGCGAATCACCTTTTTGTCTTTTTGGATTTGCACTTCCTGCTTTTCTTTTGCCGGTTTTGGATTTGATCTCTCGAAGCCTTTCAGCTGCATCAACTTTTGCTTGTTCTACATATTTCTTTCTGACTTTTAACAAATCCCGGTCAATTCCTTCCATGTTTGAAATGACAGCACCTGACAAAAGCTCTTCCAAAATCAACTTGATTTTCTTGATTTGTGCGATTTTTTGGAAAATTAACTGCTCAAGCGATTCCAAGCCCTGAAGGTACTTTTTGGTTTTAGAAAAATGGGAAACCATCGCCATTTGCTCGATCAACCTCTTTAATATCTTTAAAAGCTTTTCATCATAATAATCCGATCCCTTTTGAATCCGCTCTAGGAGAAACTCTTTGCTTCCGGAAGAAAGCAGATGTAAAAGTTGATTTTGAAAGCGACTGGAATTCACTAACTCAGCTTGAATCTGCTCTTTAATCCAAGGAATCGTTTCCTGCATCTTTTCCTCCTCAAACTCAAAACTGGACTCATGCTCTTTTTGGAAATAAGCCAATTCTTTTAGCAATGGCTCAAAATCGAAGGTCTCTTGAATGATTTTTTGAAGGTACCGGTCCCGATGAATTTCCAACAATTCATTTAGCCTCTTTTGAGCTTTGGCAGAAACCGAAAAGTCAACAACAGCACGATCAGAAAACAACAAATCAGTTTGGACCCTACTTCGAAGAATTAGTCCATCCAAACTCCTCAAACGGCTGAGTGCCACATAAACCTGTCCTGGAGCAAAGGCCTCTCCCACGTCAATGATTGCTTTGTCAAAGGTCAAACCCTGACTTTTATGGACTGTCACCGCCCAGGCTAGTTTGACAGGATAATGACTGAAAGTCCCAACAACTTCCTCATCCAATTCCTTGGTGGTGGGATTGATTACATATTTTTTATTTTCCCAGATTTCTTTGCGAAGTGAAAACTGCCCACGGTCTCCATCCATTTTGACGGTGATTGAATCATCATCCAAAGCGGTAACCGTAGCCAGTTTTCCATTAAAATACAATCCCATTCCCGAGCTGTCATTTTTTATAAACATGATCCTTGCACCCTCACGCAATTCCAGTTTTTCAGGGATTGGAAACAATGACTCTGGGAAATCACCCCAAATCTCAGCTGAGTAAAAGGAGGACCCTCCTGGCAAATTTTGTAGCTCTCGAGAGTTAATCTGATCCGCCTTGTAATTATGTGTGGTAAGTGTAATGCAATCGTTTATGGATTGAATTTCCTTTTCGGATTTAAAATGCTTATTCAAAAGCTTGATATCATCCGCAGTCACTTGGTTTTCCCGCAAGTGATTAAGCACTTGGATAAATTCATCGTCTTCCTGCCGAAAAATTTTATCCAATTCAAGATATACCATACCGGATTGCTGAAGGGCCTTGGCCTCAAAAAAATGCATGGACTGATAGAATTTTCGAAGAATCTGCCATTCTTGATCTCTAACAATGGGTGGTAATTGATACAAATCTCCTATGAGTAAAACTTGTACTCCACCAAAAGGCTCTCGGAAATTCCCCTTGACACTTTTCATTCTGTAATCAATCGCATCAAGGACATCCGCCCGCAACATACTCACCTCATCAATAACTAAAAGATCTAATGATCGAAGAACGCTCTTCCTAACTTGATTTAAAGGATGCTTTCTTGCTAATGTACTTTGAGTATAAAATCCATGTTGATCGGTAAAATTCCCTTCGGGCTCTCTGACTGGCAAGAAACTTCCTAATGGCAGTAAAAATTGAGAATGAATCGTCACCCCTTTGGCATGCAAGGCGGCTATACCTGTTGGAGCTACTACGATGTAATTTTTGTAAGTATGATTGGCAAGTTCCCTTAGAAAAGTTGTCTTTCCTGTCCCAGCCTTGCCTGTGAGAAAAATCGGGGCAGCTGTTTGGTTGATAAATTGAGCGGCTAATTTTAGTTTATCTCCTGAAAAATCATTCATACAACTAATGTAAAACGAAGTAATCTGACTTACCAACTAAAGTTGGACACAAAGAGAATCTTTTGAAAAAAATTAGATTTCTATTTTCTGGAATTCTTCTTCGAATTTTTCTCTTCCGGGCTTTTTAAAAAAATCCTAGCAACACCTGAGGGCATGATTTCCGAAACTCCAGCTTTACAGGTTTCCCAAATAAAATTGAAAGGACCTCGGTATACATTTCTGGTAGATTGGTAAGAAGCTTTTCTATAACTTTTAGCTTCTGGCAAATTGGATGTTCTTAAGGCGATATTCCCTGCAAATGTTGCCATCTTATTTGCGCCCCCTGATTCACCTTTTTTCTCAACTTCAATGTGAAAATCCTCATAATCAAAGGTTAGAGTGTTTTGAGCCACATACTCATTTGCCTGCATTTGAAGCTCAAATTTATGGAGCTGTCCTGAGTTAATCTTAACACCTGCAAGTGGCTCTGTCACCTCAGATAGTTTGTTTAAAGCTAAGGGAGACAGGGTTAAATTCAACCAAAAGGCTTCTTTGTCATAGGGCACCCTAATCTCAGCATTTAAAGGCGTATGCCCCATAAAATCCGATTGGAGAAAAACCTTCATTTCCTTTTGTTTTCGAAGAGAATCAACGGTCACAAATCCCTCGATTCGGGCATTCAAATTATCAAATCGAATCAAGCCTGGAGATTCCTTTCCACTTCCTACTTCCAAATAATCCAATCGACTATTTTGAATCAGAACGGTATCTAAATCCACCGGAAAAGGAATACTCGCCATTAAGCCAGCAAATAACTTTTTGGTGGATTCTACCGGTCGGGATTTGTTTTTATTTCTCAAATCCACAAAAACCAGACTATCCAAGGTTAATTTTTTAGCAATTGCGGACCACTGCCCATAAAGATCACTATTGGCATCAATGCCCTCTAGCTTCAAACTTTTCAAGTCAAAATTCAACAAGTCTTCTTGGTGTACCAATCGATTAGAAACATCAATCAAGTCATCTGCATAATGAAGGGATACATTCTCAACCTGAATTGATTGCTCCAGTAAATCAAAACTCATGGCCCCGATTCGAAGCTTTTTTTCATCCCTCAAGTCTAATTCCAGGTTTTTCAAACTGGTTTTTATCTCATCCAATTCAAAAGGAACAATATGAGTCAGAATCCTCCTATCAGTCTTCAAACCGCTAGCTGAAACCTCCAAATCAGTAAAACCTCCGATTCTTACTAGTTCTTCTTCTCCATTAAACAAATCCGCTTTTCCATTAATCACCTGAAAATTTTCAATCTCTCCCCTCCTAACAATATCCTCGAAAATAGATTGAAATGCATGAGAGCCTTTTTTACCTTGAGATTGCTGGTCTTTTAGTGTTAGTTGAAAAACCGGGTCATATAGAATAACATCTCCAATTACCAATTCCTTGGAGGAGAAATAATCCCAAATATGAAAGTCTTTCAAAAGGATTTTTTCCAAACTTCCACGAATTGAGGAAGATTCATCCTCTTTTAAAGGAACGATGGTAATCTTATCCAATTGAACTCTTTGCCTCAAAAGGCTCACATGGATTTCTTCAAAATTTAAATCATAAGATCGGTCAGGATTTTTATTGATCTCAGCTTGTATGCGCTCACTGATGTTAGAAGAAATATAAAAACCTGCACCTACTAACAGAATTAAGAAAATGCCAAGACCAAAAAGAATTCTTTTCATGGATAAAATTTAATGAGATATTTATAAAAGCAAGCTATAAATCATAGAGATGAAGGCCCTTTTACCAATTTTGAAGAATGCATTTTTAATTTCCTTAATCATTATCGGATCATTTTCTCCTCTTATGGCCCAAGATCAAACCATAAAGATTCTGACATATAATATTTACCATGGAGAAGATCCTTTCACTCCTGGGAAGACTAATTTGGACTCGATTGCCATTCTCCTTAATGAATTAGACCCTGATATTATAGCCCTTCAAGAAGTTGATAGTATGACGGTAAGATCAGCGAATTTGTATGGGAGAAAAGTAAATCTCGTCGATGAATTAGCAAAGAAAACAGGAATGGATGGATACTTTGCGAAAGCTATGGATTACTCCGAAGGAGGCTATGGTGAGGGTTTACTCGTGAAAAAAGCAGAATATTTTATCCATCAAAATTTACCAATTCCTGCTGGCGGAGAGCCGCGAGCTGCAGCCTGGACTTCCTTGAAAATAGGCGAGAAAAATATATGGATTGGGGGTACTCATCTTTGCCATCAGTTTCAAGAAAATCGAATAGCCCAAGTCCAAGAAATCTTGGGTTTTGCCGAAAGCAAAAGCAATCCAATTATTTGGATGGGTGATTTAAATTTTACCCCACAGGACAATGAATATCAGTTAATTAAAGCTAACTGGAAAGATGCAGCAAAAATAGCAAAAGATGAATCTTCTACTTATCAGTCAGCTACCGATGAAGGCAGGATTGATTATGTGTGGTTTTCAAAAAATCACTTCGAACTTATAGGTTATCAAGTTATTCACGTCCCCTATTCAGATCATTTTCCAGTCCTTGTAGAATTAAAATTAATCACTCCATGAAAAAGACTCTTGCCACGGTTGCTTTGGGATTGTTAGCATTTGCCTGTTCTAAAACCGAAAAGGAAACAGAAATTGAGTGGATTCAACTCTTTAATGGAAAAGATCTTCAAGATTGGCGGATAAAAATCCGAAATCATGATTTAGACGAAAATTTTGGAAACACCTTTCGGGTGGAAGATGGATTACTTAGCGTTCGGTATGATGAATACGAAGCATTTGATCAGCAATATGGTCATATTTTCTTCAAGGAGCCTTTCTCCTATTACCTGCTACAGGTAGAATACCGATTTATTGGGGAGCAGGCACCTGAAGGTGAAGGATGGGCTTGGCGGAATAGTGGAGCCATGCTTCATTCACAAGACCCTGAAACAATGTTGAAAGATCAGGATTTCCCTATTTCCATCGAAGGTCAGTTCCTTGGAGGAAATGGGAAAGACAAAAGAACTACTTGCAATCTCTGTACTCCGGGAACTAATGTAGTTTTGGCTGATACACTATTTACCCCTCATTGCATCAATTCAAATTCCAAAACCTATCATGGAGATCAATGGGTTCAGGCAAACTTCATTGTACTCGGCTCAGAAGAAGTTCACCATATGGTAGGAAGAGATACAGTATTCACCTACTTCCAACCTCAAATTGGAGGAGGGATGGTCAACCCTGTGGATTCTCTTATTAAGCAAGATGGAAAACTATTGGAATCAGGATACATTGCCTTGCAAAGCGAAAGCCATCCCATTGATTTCAGAAGAGTTGCTGTTTTAGACCTATCTGCCTTCAAAAATGACCGAGAAAAAATGAAGGAATTGGTTAATCGGGCATTATCAATAAAAACTTTGAAATGATGCCAAAAAATAATCACGTATTATCAAATTCTAATTTACAATTAGATTATTCAAAGAATTAAAGGCCCCATTTTTTAAAATTTGTTTTTAGCGATTGAAAATTTTTAGCCTGAAAATTTCAATTTACCCAAAAATTAGGCTAGATTTTACTAGAAATTTTTCTTGACACTAGCCTGATTCTTAATGATTTTCAAAAAAATTTGGAATGCTTTTCTTCGCATTTTTGGTAAGGAAACGTCCACCCCAGCACATTCCCCCACACACGAACCTTTACTTAAAACCTCCAATAAGGAGATTAAAGGTACCTTAAAAGTTATTGAAGGCTCTCTACCTTCCGACATAAATGGGGTTTTCAATGTTTCGCTTCCTGTAGGTTCCATCAATTCGGATGGTCTTCCATTTCCTGAAAAAACCAAGGAAGGAAAACACAATCCAGAGTATGGTTCTCCTATCATGAATGGAGATGGAATGGTAATTCAGGTAAACTTCAATCTGCCCCAGCCTGAAATTCAAAGCAAAATCATGAAAACTCCTTGCTATTATGCTGATTTGGCAACCAAACAAGGTACAAAGCACCATGGATTGATGGGTTTTCACAATATGGGTATCACCCGTATGAGTATGGTTTTTGGAGCAAGGAATGAATTGAATACTGCCACTCAGCCCGTAAAATTCAAAGGACAAAAGACTGGAAGTCTTATGGCAACCTACGACGTAGGACGCCCTTACCTGCTGGATTCTCAATCCTTGGAATTGATTACACCTATGGGTAAATGCAGCGAATGGATGACCGCCGAACCGCCTATGGTACCTTGGCCTTTTGGGATAGTTCAGACTTCAGCTCACCCGATTTTTGATCCCGTTACGCAGGAAGTATTTACAGTGAATTACTCAAGAGACAAAGGGTCTTTCACCCACCTGGAGCAGACTATCCATCATCTAAAGCACAATAGAGAATCATTCAAAGAAAAACTTGAAAAACTGGCTCACGACCTAGTGGATCATGAGGATGATAAGCATGTGCATCATCATGTGACCAATTTCTTTCAAGACTTAAATACCCATGTGGAAGGACAGGCACATGATCCTGACGAGCCAAAAGGCGATGTTTTCATGTATTTATTGGGCTGGAATGGTGACGGGCCTGTTGTTCATTGGGATCTTGAAGATCAGAATGGAGATAAATTGGCGATATATGAGTGCATGCATCAGATGGGAATCACCGAGGACTTCATTATCCTGACTGATTGCTCATTCAAGTTTGCCCTGGACCTATTGTTTGATAATCCTTTCCCAGAAAGCAAAGTAATCGAGCGCTTGATTAGAAGATTGGGGACTGTGAAAATGGAGCCATTCACAACCGTGTATCTTGTCAAGCGTGCCGATTTAGATCCTAAAAAAGAAAAGGTAACTGCCTATAGACTTGAAAGTCCAATTCCTCTGGAAACAATTCATTACAGCTGTGATTACTCCAATCCAGATGGCGTTATCACCCTCTATGGAGTTCACAATGCAGCAACTTGTATTGCAGAATGGGTACGAACCTTTGACAGAAGGGCATTGGACAAGAAGCCGGTCGATCCTGATTATTATTCTCTTTTTGCCGTAGGGAGTATGGATATAAGCCGATTGGGGAAATGGAAAATTGATTCCAAAACCTTAAAAGTTGTCGAAGAAGACAGTCAGGTTTATGAAGATCCAGGAAAATATAAGGAAGAAAACTTAGGCCCTAATACCTGGACCATAGTCCTTTATACCTACAGAGATATTCTTTCCGCAGAAAAAGCTGTTCCTACTATAAAACAGCTTTGGTATGTGAGTGATGGAACAGATCCAAATTTATTGACTGAGTTCGTCTATAAGCTGTATAAAAAATATCCTCATCGAAAATTATCCCTAGAGGAAATCAAAGATGCCACAAATAGAGAACTTCCGTTCAGTATCACTCGAGTCAATTTGGAAACCATGCAGCCTGAGGATTATTACCAATGCGACAAGAAAACCTACATTCGGGGAATCCATTTCATTCCAAAGAAAACACCTACCCCATCGGTTCCGGAAGAATTGGACGGCTACCTTTTCTGCCCTGCTCAAGTAGGACATCAACAAGCAGATGGAGACTACAAATACACAAGTGAGTTTTGGGTTTTTGATGCAACTTCAATCTCAAAAGGCCCGATTTGTAAACTGGCTAATGATGAAATCAAATTTGCCTTTACCCTCCACACTTCTTGGATGCCAGAAAGCGGCCCTTCAGATCAAACATTCAAAATATCCACTCGTGATGATTATAATGAAGTCATCAATAACATTGGAATAAAAGCCGATAAAAAGTTTTTGAAGGAATTCTTTGAAGAAAATATCTACCCTCATTTCAAGTAAATGCTAAAAGAAATTGGTGATATCCATTCTCTAAAGCTGCTCTATGAAAGTAACCGCAGCAAACTCTTCACAGGAAGTAATGAAGGGGGTGAAAACATATTGATTAAAGAAGATTTGACTGGGGATTTAGGGCGCTTGCACAATGAAGCCATGATCTCTAATCGATCCCCTCATAATGGCTTCAATCCTCAGGTAATACTCTACAATAGTAGAGTCGTCATGGTCCGAGAATTTTTGAAAGGAAAATCACTTATTGAGATCATTGATAAAAAGCCCCTATCCATTGAGAAATTCCTTCATTTTGCTATCAAAATTTGCCATCAGCTTCAGGACATTCATGCTACGGGAACGCTTCATAACGACCTAAATCCAAGAAACATTATCATTGATGAAAAGGAAGAATTCTGCCGTTTAATTGATTTCGAATTTGGTACTTCCATTCAAAATTTAGAATTACAGTTTGAACCGTTAAGTACCATTTCCGGAACCATTGAATACATCTCCCCGGAACAAACCGGACGAATGAATAGAAAGCTGGATCAGCGAAGTGATTATTATTCTTTGGGAGCAACTTTCTACGAAATGCTTACCGGTCAGCCTCCTTTTGAAGGAGATGATGTTTTGGCGATCATTCATTGTCATCTGGCAATTCAACCTATTCCTCCTAGTAAGCTTAATCCAAAGGTTCCTGAATTTATAGATAAAATCGTCCTAAAACTTTTAGCAAAAAATGCTGAAGAGCGCTATCAGTCCATTCCAGGCTTATTGGCAGACTTGAATCTTTGCGAGCAACAACTAAAGAAGAATGGCAAAATTGAAGATACCCAGCCGGGCCTGACTGACATTGCTTCGAAGCTTCATATCAGTCAGCATCTCTATGGCAGAGATAAAGAGGTTGGGCTTCTAAAAGCTCGATTTGCAGATGCTTGCCTTGGCAAAAAAATCCTCATGACTATAGGAGGATACAGTGGTGTGGGAAAAAGTGTCCTTTGCCAGGAACTATACAAGGAAGTCTCAGTTCAAAATGGCCTTTTTCTGTCGGGAGCTTTCGATGTATTGGATCGTCAAACACCCTATTTAGCCTTTATCAAGGCATTTCGACAGTTTGCTGATTGGTTGATGGCTGAATCTCAAGAAGTGCAACAATATTGGGCTAAAAAACTAAACCGGGATTTAAAAGGACTAGGACAGATAATCGTGGATATGGCGCCAAAGCTGCGCTTTATCTTACCTCCTCAGCCAGAATTGGTCAGCCTCACTGGCTTTGAAAATCAGCAACGAATTCAGTTTACCATTAATGCCTTTCTTCAAAGTCTCGCATCAGAAGATACTCCTTTGGTGTTATTTCTTGATGATTATCAATGGGCAAATGAAGCTTCCATTGAATTATTGAAAAGTCTATTCAATAATTATAACCTGACCCACTTGATGGTTTTGGTTGCTTATCGGGATAATGAAACCCCGGAATTCCATCCATTTTCCCAGGCGATCCGTAGCATCAAATCCAACAATCTTGATGAAAATCATCTCTTGATCGAGGAGATTCACCTTCAGCCCTTGAGCGAGAAGCATGTTGCAATTTTGATTTCTGACACACTAAAGCTGGAATCTTTAGAGGTAGCTGAACTTGCGGAATTGATTTATTCCAAAACGAAAGGAAATCCATTTTCCATCAATAAATTTTTGGAGTCACTCTACAAAAACAAACTGCTAGAGTTTGACTATACCAAAAACAAATGGACTTGGAGCATTAAAAAAATCCAGTCTCAGAATTTAAGTGATGATATTGTTGAGCTATTGCTCTTACGGATTCGTGAACTTCCAGAGAATGCTCTTCAAGTCATCAAGGCAGCATCTGTTTTTGGAATAGAGTTTTCTCTTCATCAGTTGGCAATCATCACGGGAAAACCAACCACTGAAATTCACTCCTTCCTATGGCCTTTGATTCAGGAAGGATCCTTGATACCACTTGGAAATGACTACAAATTCATTCCCGAATATTACAGCGAAACCAACCGGGATATACATTTCCGGTTTGCTCATGCAAGGATTCAGCAAGCTGTCTATGCATTATTAGAAGCATCGGAAAAATCCCGTTTTCATTTTGAAGTTGGTCAGATATACCTCCAAAAATTAAGCGAACAAGAACTAGCAGAACGCCCTATTGAGATTGCCCTTCACTACTCCTTAGGGTATGATGAAATCTCGAAATCTAAAAACAAAGAGGAAATTGGATGGCTGCTTCTAAAAGCAGGTAAAAAATCTGCCCAATCAGCCTCTTTTGAAGGGGCCTTAAATTTCACAGAGATCGCTTTCGAACTTCTTGGCAAAAAGCTTAAGAAGTCTGAAAAATTCCAACTCTTGATAGAAGGCCTAGAGTACTCTTATCTCCTGAAAGATCCCGAAAAACAGGAAAAATTTGAAAAACTAGCATTTGGCGAAGCCGAAACCTTAGTCGATCGAGTATTGGTGAATGAGGTGATTGTACGCTGCTTAGGTTTTGCCAACCTGCCCAAAAAAGCGGTTGATGTCGCACAGAAAGCTTTGGCAGAAGTTGAAATTAAAATTCCTGAAAAGGCCAGCAAGCTTCAGGTGATGTATCATGCAATAATGATTCAGGTTTTAATCCCGAGAAAAAAACTATTGAAAATCAAGGATATTCCTGAAACGGATGATCCTTTGGCTTTGGCTACATTTAAACTTTTGTTGGCAGCATTATCTTCCTACTTTTTTGTCAACATTTCGACCTACCCTATTTTGATTTTTCAGATGCTAAAACTCACAATTAATAAGGGAATGGCTCCTGAATCAGTGGTGGGAATAGCTTCTTATGGATTAATCTTAACGACCGCCCTCAAAAAGCCAGCTGATGGCTACGAAGTCGTCAATAACTCGATGGAATTGCTGAATAAGCCAGATCGGATGAAATATGCAGCAACCATCAATATGATGTATGTTTCATTTACATCTCACATTAAAAACAATATCGTGGATAGCGTTCCACTTACCTACGAGGGGTATTTAAAAGGTCTCGAATACGGAAACATGGAATATGCTTGCTGGAATTTATTTTTCAGTACCGCTATAAAATTCCATGTCGGAACTGATTACAAAGCACAATTGGAAGAAGCGATTGAGACTGAAAAGTTTTCTATTCAATATAATTTTACGAATCAGGCAGCCATCACTCAACTTATCGAGAAATGCTTATCAGTTCATATTGCCGATGAAAAAGATATCGAAAAAGAATTAAGCAGCCTTCCAAAAAAGATAGAAGAGAATTTCCGAACAGCCGAAAGGGAATCCAATCATATTTTTCTCCTTTCCTACTACGGATATATAGGAGCTACGAATTTGTTCTTTGGTAAATACAGTGAAGCCTTTGAATATTATGAAAATTTACCCCTTCATATCAAAGATCAACCGAACTCATTTTTCATCAACTATTACAAGATCAATCGAGCGATTAATGCAGTCTTCTTGATGAATCAAATCCGGGATGAAAAATTCCGTGGAGTTAATCTAAAAGACATAGTAAGTGAAACTATCGCCGAACTGAAATATCTCTCAAAATTAAATCCAGTTTCTTACGGGCCCTATATGTCTTTGCTAAAGGCCGGGATGGACTACCAGATTCATCAGCAGTTGGATGTAGAGACGATGGAAAACAGTATCGGGCAGCTGAAAGAATTACATCATCCGAGGTATTTCATCCTATTCGCTGAATTGCTGAGTATATTATTCAAATATGAAAAGAATCCACGGCATGAATATTGGCGAAATCAGGCAGCTTCTGAATCAAGAAAAATTGGAGTAGAAGCAAAATCCATTCGATTGCTTCAAGAGGATGAAGACGAAACGGATCAGCAAACTGCTAAAGAAAAAATTAGAAGAGGATCTGTTTCTTCCAGTGAAATTGGACAAATAGACACCAAAACCTTGGTCAAAACCATGGAGGCTTTGGTGAGTGAAATCAAGCTAGAGGCTTTGCTTGAAAAACTCATCACCTATGCCATGGAAAACACGGGGGCACAGGAAGGGCATTTTCTGATCAACAGGGAAGGTAAATGGATTTTGGAGGTTTCGACTATTGCAAATCACCAATTACATACCCACTTCCCAAAAGTAGAACTGGAAAAAACTCAGGAGGTAAGTGCTGCCATCATCAACTATTCCAAAGCAAGCAAAGAACCTTTATTGATTGAAGATGCCCTGCTTTCTCAGCCGTTTGATACGGATCCAATTGTGAGAGAAAAATCGCTCCGATCTGTTTTGTGCATTCCTTTCATCAATCAATCGAAAATTTCAGGGATAATTTACTTAACCCATTCTTTGACCAAAAACGCCTTCTCTAAAGAACAGATTTCTTTAATGCGTCTAATGGCGGCACAAATTGGTGGAGTCATCGAAAATGCGCTACTCTATGAAAACATGGAGCGATTGGTGGCAGAAAGGACCCGTGAATTGGAAGAAGAAAAGCAAAAAAGCGATTCTTTACTTCTTAATATCCTTCCAAAAGAAATTGCTTCAGAACTGATACAAACTGGAAAAGCATCTGCAAGGCTTTATGAAAAGGTTTCGGTCATGTTCGTGGATATCAAGGATTTTACGCGAATTGCCCAGCGAATGAGCCCGGATGAATTGGTGCAAAATCTTCAGGTTTTCTTTACCAAATTTGATGAAATCATGGACAAGTATGGTATCGAAAAAATAAAAACTATAGGAGATGCCTACATGGCTGCAGGAGGAATTCCAAGCCCTACTGAGGATCATGCATTTCAAATAACTGAGGCTGCAAGAGAAATACTCCTTTTTTCAGATAAATTCAATGAGCGAAGCGCTCTGGAAAACAAGCCTATTTTTAATGTCCGAATAGGAATTCATATCGGTCCAGTGGTAGCAGGAGTAGTTGGTCATCGCAAGTTTGCTTATGACATTTGGGGAGATACGGTGAATATCGCATCCCGTATGGAAAGCAATTCTGAAACAGGAAAAATCAATGTTTCAGAAGACTTTTATAAAACCATTAAGGAAAAATACAGCTGTGAATTCCGAGGTGAAATTGATGTAAAAAATAAAGGGATGATGAATATGTATTTCATTCACCATCCCAAAAATTCTGAACACGTCGAAACCTAAACCCTAACCTTGGTGGTTCCGCCACCTTCTAAAGTTATCGGAACGGGCTTGTTTGTTTTCCAGCTTCCTCCCGTAAAATCAGGCACATCGATAGAATTAGAGCGATTTGCAACCGACCACTCACTTAATGGACTGATACAGCTCCATAATGCCGCATCGTAAACATCCTGATCCAATGGAAGCCCATTTCTCAAGCAATCTATCAATCGCCAATCCATCATAAAATCCATCCCTCCATGACCGCCAATTTGCTTGGCTAATTCACCTACCCTTTGGACGATTTCAGGGGTATATTTTTTTTCTAGTTCCTTCATTTCTTCCTCTTTCATCCAACTGTGGCCTTTTGCAACTCGAGGTTGGGGATATTTCTGTGCATAGCCCTCTGTCCCACTCACCACATGCAAACGGCTATATGGACGAGGGGAGGTAACATCATGCTGAATCATAATGGACTTTCCGAGTTTTGTTTTTACCACCGTGGTATTCATATTCCCTCGATAGGACTTGGAAGCAAACTCTGTCCAAAAAATGTCTTGTTCTGCCAGCTCTTCCGCTTTCTTTTTCATCTGAAAATCATTAGAGCTCAACGAAGTCAAATATTCCATTTGATCTCCTCTATTCACATTGAGAATTTGGCAAATGGGCCCCAAACCGTGAGTTGGATACAAATTCCCATTTCGATAATTCTCTCGAAGTCTCCACATATTTTGATAACCATTATCCTTATCGAAATTCAACCAAAGCAAATCATGGATATAAGCTCCCTCCACATGAACAACTTCTCCAAAGAATCCTTCTCGAGCCATTTTTAAAGTCATCAACTCAAAGAAATCATAGCAGCAATTCTCCAACTGCATACAGTGTTTCTTTGTCCGCTCCGATGTTTCTACTAATTGCCAGCACTCATCCAAAGTTCTCGCTGCAGGAACTTCCACTGCTGCATGTTTTCCAGCCTCCATTGCATAGACAGCCATTGGAGTATGCCACTCCCAAGGGGTAGCAATGTAGATCAAATCCAAATCAGGACGATTGCACATTTTTTTCCATGCATAGGTACTTCCTGAATAAAGCTCTGGCTGATGGACAGTACCTGCGAGTGATTGTTTAGCTTTTTCTGCACGCTCTGGTAAAAGATCGCACAAGGCTTTAATCTCTACCCCTTCAATTTTACTCAGCCTGTCTACAGCACCAGGGCCTCGCATTCCTAAACCTACGATTCCGATTCGTACAGTTTCGAGTTTAGGAGCTGCATAACCACACATGTTGAATACTTGTTCGCGATTATTCCCGTATTGAGCTTCCCAAGGCAAAAGAGATTTTGATTGGGCTGCGGCATTTCCTAGCCCGAAAAAACCCATACCTGCTGCACTAGCAGATTTCAAAAACTCTCTTCTTCGATTGGATTTCATGTTGATTTGGATTGGTTTGGTAAACTAGTTAACAAAAAAACAGTAAAAGTCTAAATGCAATTTGACCAATGAACCAAACAAAAAAACCGGAGACAACTTATCTCCGGCCTTTCCCAAAACTATTACGCATTATCTAAGTCTATTCGCCTGTACGCTTACAGGTATTTAATCCTAATGGCTTGTATAATGGACAAAATCCAACGAAACTAGTTAGGGTAAAAACAATGCCCACAACCAGCGCAATTATTCCTATTGTTCCTACAAGTACTTCTGAGAAGTATAACCCGATTAACACCGCTGCTATAATAAGTCTAACAGCTCTATCGGCATTTCCCATATTTTTTTTCATGGCCTATTGGGTTAAAAGATTGGAAATGAATTAAAATAACAGCTTGAAGGTCAGGAATTTCCTATGGCAATACCATGACAAAAGTCACAGATAGAAGTGATTTTCAGAATTCTGCAAAAAATTCTTTTACAAAATCAGAACTCAGCACTAAAAAGATTTCGAAGCCCAATAAAAAAATCTCAGCTCATCAATTCTGTCTTAATCAAAATATCTTCCTCCAAAGTTCGATGGACAGGGCACCTATTGGCGATCTCAAGCAACCTTTGTCTTTGATCGGAATCCAAATCTCCCTCCAGTGAAATCCTTCGAGTAAACTGACTTACCTTAGATTCGGATTTTTCTGAATGTTCGGAATCTTCCCGGTGAACTCGTTCATGATTTAAATAAACAGTCACTTCCTTAAGAGGCCATTTTTTTCGCTCCGAATACATTTTTAAAGTCATCGCCGTACAACTTCCCAAAGAAGCCATTAAAAAATCATATGGGGTTGGACCTAAATTTTTTCCTCCCACGGCAATCGGTTCATCACCAATTAAATGGTGATGTGGGGTTTTTATTTCTGTGGTATAGCCATCCCCGGCACTTAGCCTCACCATAACAGGATGACCCTTAGTTTCATTCTCTTTCTTTGGACTCACCGGCACATATCGAGTGCTCCAAGAAGCCACAAGCTGACCAATGTAGATTGAATCTGTATCCTTGGAAATCAAATGATCAGCTCCGTCCAATGAAACAAAACTTTTCGGGTAAAATGCCGCTTTATAGATTTTCTGAGCATTTTCTATTTCCACCACTTCATCCTGAGGAGAATGCAAAATCAAAATGGATTTCTTAAGTCCTTTTAGTAAAGCCTTTAAAGGTTCTTTTTTAAGATCCTTTACAAAATCATCCCCGACAAAAAAGGGCTTCCCTCCTATTGAAACAGGAGTTTTTCCTTTAGGGAAATTTTCGACTTCCGAATTTATAGAAAGCGCTTTGACATGGTCAGGATCTGCAGGGGCACCAATTGTCACCAATGCAGAAACAGAAGGAATAGTAGCGGCTGCATGCAAAACAGCCGTGCCCCCGAGAGAATGCCCCAACAATAATCTAGGGGCTTCATAATGCTCTTCCAAAAAGGTCGAGGCATCTATCAAATCCGAAATACTGGAACTGAATTCTAGGTTAGAATCACTTTCTTTCTGTGACCTTAAACCTGTAAAATCAAAACTTAAAACCGCAATCCCTTCATTGGATAAAGCCTTAGAAATCAAACTGATGGCTGAAAAATTTTTAGAACACGTGAAACAATGCGCGAAAACGGCAAAAAATAAAGGCTGGCTATCGAGGGGATGATACAAATACCCCTTTAAGTTGATGCCTTTTCGATTTTTAAAAATGATTTCTCTGGGGTCCATAATGGTTATTTTACCATCTCTACTTTAATATTTTCCAGATTAATCTCTGATAACAACTCTAATTCACCTCTTTCATAAAGATCCTGCATCTCTTCAACTGGGGTATCTTTATTTTCAGGTTTAAGATTCAGATAATTCTGAAAACGGATTCCATCCACCGTTTGAGCAGAACTCACTTCCCGAAAACGAATTCCTCCTCCGTCAGTGTGGTAACTGTATGCCATATAATCAACAAAAGAAGTCCCCGTGTGAATCCAATAAAGAAACTCATCATCAAAATCATCTCCGCCTCCTTCTTTTTGGAAAGTAACTTTGATTAGATGGTAAGGCTCACCTTTTAATTCGGTTTGTCCCAAATATTCCTTGATTACTGCTGGGTCATTTAGCCCATAAGGCAAAAAGGCAAAATAGGCAACAGAATTTACCGATCGGGAAAATGCTCCTATCCGCTCCTCAGTTAAAGTATCGATGGGAGTTCCATTTACCGTACGAAGAAATCCCTCATTATTTAATACATCCCGAACGAAACCAGTAGAATCCGAAAACTCTCGAGAATACTCATATCGATTGGGGCTTTTGAAAATTTGATAGTGGAAATCCCTGAAATCAAAATCAATTCTAGCTGACTCATAGCGCTTTCCTCCATGTGCCTCAATTGCATCATCAACGATTTTTTCAGCTTCTGTTCTAGGTGAACAAGCAATTAACAAACCCAAAAAAAGGATTAATAATGTATTGATCTTCATTAGTTTAGAAATTTAAATTCAAAGTTATCATAGAGGTAATCTGCTCTCAAATATAATTTTTCTCCAGCTTCATTTATCCGATAACTCTTTCTTGTTCTATAAAAGGTAAAAGGCGAAACTTGATTGAAATCTATATTTTCCACCAAACTTCGATGGTCGCTCAACTGTACTTCATTTCCCATCATTTTTTTTGAAACCGGATCAAAATAATACCACCAAATATCACTTCCTTCTCCGTAATCAACTCGAACCACTGCTGCCTCACCCATAGGAGTTTGACGGATTCCCTCTGAAATAAATATTGACCCCTCTTCTTCCAACAATTTCCAAGGTTGGGCAAAAGCATAATAGGCTGCATCAAAATCCTTTTTTTTGGAAGCCAAAAAGTCTGTATTTTCTATCGAATTGCCGGCAATGGAATAATGCGTTTTATTATTTGAAAAAGAAAGCACATGTTCCACAGAGTCTTGAATCCAAGTTACCTTTCCAGAAAATTCAGGTTGGAAAGAAAAGCTGATTAGTTGATCAGTTTCTTTTTCTATAGAACCATCCTCAAGCAAAAGCTGTGTCCATTTTCTGAAAGAAATTTCAGCTAAATCATCCCAACTTTCCTGACCACCATGCGCTTCAATTGCCTCTTCAATGATTTTTCTTGCATCTTTTTGCTCCTTGGGTTCACATCCCCAAAAAGAAATAAAAAAGAGCACAATAAGACTACCGACAAACTTTTTGAAATACATACTCTCCGATAACTTTTCTTTAAAAATAGGGAAGTAATCCCAAGCAAGAGCTATTAAAAGCAATGCATATTCCAAGAAAAGCCAAACTACACTCTCTTCAACTGGTGACTTACCATAAGCCTGATAAGAAAATATCAAGGAAAAACTCCAAACAAGAGGCGCGATTCGATTGGTAAATAGACTAATTCCCAGCAAGGGCAGTACATACCATGGATGAACGACAGGCTGAAACAAAAAATACAGCATATAAACTGAAACCCAAAGATCGATTAAAGGTATTAATCGCTGCGGTTTGTGTTTTATACTTAGATAAAGAATAAGGAAAAAAGTTATCCCGGATAAAATTTTGGTCAAGTAATAGATCGTGTTGTAACCTTCAATCCAATACCCGATTTCTCTTCCCAGATAATAAATAGAAGCATTGAATTCGAATTTCCCCTGATATAGCTGAAGCGTTTGAATAAAATTCCCCCAAGCATCTTCCCAAATCAATGGCAAAAAAGAAATACTGATTGCTAGGATAGCACCCATCCAAAAAAACGCATGAGCCCGAGTTCGTCTAAATAAAAACAGGGATGGAAGAAGAATCAACGGAAGCAATTTCGTGCTCACTGCAAGCCCCCAAAATGTACCCGCAAGGTATTTATTATGCCGAGTCAAAGCCCAAATAAAGGCGAGAAGGAAGAAAAGAACCAATCCCTCAAAATGAAGATTCCCAATAATTTCTTGAATCACAAAAGGATTCAACCAATAGAAAATCACTCTTCTAGCTGGAATGGCTAAATGCCTGAACACTCTCAAAAACAATAAAAAAACACCTATTTCACCTCCCAATAAAATAAGTCGAAGGGCGATAATCCCATTTTCTATATCTCCATTGGAGAAAAAAGAAGCAGTTGCAAAAAGCAGCTGATTTAAAGGAGGATAGACCGAGAAATAATCCGGTGAATTCAATAAAGGGAGGCTCTTTTCAAAAAACCGAGTAGAATCGTCCAATTCTTCATTGAGCATCCATTGATTTGGCGTGAACTCATACGGATTCTCTCCTGAAAGCACAACTTCTCCGTCCCAGAGAAATCTGGCATAATCTTCCGACCAAGGAGGAGTCACATTAAAAAGAAGTAATCTTAAAAAAAGTCCGAAAATGAAGACTCCTATCCAATTTTTTAATCCTTTCCATTTCCAGAATAAGCCGAGCATTCCTGAGAAACTGAGAATGTATACTGGAAGGATTAATTGGAAATTTTCTCGGGGGATTTGATAGGCTAATAGAAAATTAGCTCCAATGAGGAAAAAAATAAAAACTGCGATTAGTATATGCTTATTCCCTTCTTTCACAAGCCTAATTGCTTTCGGAGCCATTCATCCTCTACTCCGTTTTTGGTCCAGTAATCTATCTGCATTTTCTCATTTCGTGTAGCAATAGACCGTTCCTCTCTACCACTTGGACTTATTCGTATTTCTTCCCAACTCACAATTTCAAATGGAAAAGTTTTGATGAATTGAATCTTTACTGTTCGATTTAATTCAGGATATTCAATCACAAATTGGTTGGTCTGTTGTCCCAATTCCTCCAAACTAATCTTTGCTCTATAAGCCTTAAATGGAATATGGGCAAAACGCTGAAAAGTCAAGGATGGAATTAAGCGAACATCTCCTTGAGGCACTAATTCCGGACTCAAACGGATTAGATTAAAAATCTCATCTTCGGATGGAGCATCCACCTTTAGCTCCTGATCTCCCTCAGACTCAAAATAAGAATAGAGCTTGACTTGATAAGCTGCATTTTTCCAGTTCAATTGAGCGAAGGTTTGGCCGCACCATTCCGAAACCAAATGAGTAATCTTAAATGATGGAACTTCATCTTGAACGGGTGTAAATACCGACAACATGGTATGATATGGGTAAATACCTGTGACGAAGTCCCGGGTCATATTCAGCTTAAGGACTTTTCGGGCATCTCCTCCAGCACTTTCCGGTTTATCTAATTTTACCTGTTTTCTTCTAGAAAAATCCTCCGTCACAAAAATCATTACTGATTTTCCCTCCCGTTCCTCGCCATATCGGCTTTGCTTCAAATCAAAAACATTAATCTCTGCTTTTCCCTGATACCAATAGGCACCGAATTGTTCTTCATCAATACTTTCTCGGGTATTGGGACCACAGGATGTAAGTAAAACGGACAATAAAAAGGCCGATAGGACAAAATGAGTTAATCTCATAAATCAATGGGGATCAGGCTTTCCAATATTTAAAAATGGTCAAAATAATTTTATATCCTGCACCAAATACCCCTTTTACTGTTCCACTTACCTTAGACACTCCGATTCGCTTACGATAGGTCACGGGTACTTCCAAATATTTCAGCCCTTTTTGATGCGCTTTGATTTGCATTTCAATGGTCCAACCGTAATTCTCATCCCTCATCCCTAAGTCGAGAAGTTTATTCCAGCGTATTGCGCGAAAAGGACCTAAATCTGTGTATTTCGCCCCTTGAATCCATTTCATCAAAGTTGTAGCCAGCCAATTTCCAAAAACCTGAGGCAAAGTCATGGAGCCATTTTCTCTTTTTCCCAAAGCTCTCGAACCAATTACCATATCAGCCTTAGCTTCTACAATTGGTTGAAGGAGCAATTCCATTTCCTCTGGATAGTCGCTGTAATCTCCATCCAAAAAAACGACTACATCTGGTTGGATTGATTGGCTCTTGATCCAATCCATCGCAGTAAGACAGGCTTTTCCGTAGCCTTTCTGTCCTTCAAAAACTACAATTGCACCTGCTTTTTGGGCTTCTTCAGCTGTAGAGTCCGTAGAGTTATTGTTCGCAACGACTACATGCCTTACCCAATTTGGAATATCCCTAATGACCTTGGGAATTGATTTTTCTTCATTAAATGCGGGGATGATAACATCCACAATAAGTCCTGACGACATGGATTTTACTTTCCTAAACTATATGATCGAAATGAGGTGATAAATACCAACCCATAACCAAAGGCTAGCATAGCATGAAAAGGCAAAAACAAAAAATATTCATACCGGAAAGCCAGTAAAACCATAATGAAAAATACCAAAGAAAGCCCTCCTTCTATCCAAGTGGTCAAAGGCATAGAAAACTTCAGGTATCGATTGGTTTTAAGATTGGATTTACCAGACTCCAAATTGAATTTTGGTGTGCGAATAAATGGTGATTTTTTACCACTCAGCCCTTCCCAAACAGCCTGGGCATTATGCAATGCCATACCCATGGAAACGGATAGAAATACCGGAAGAATCAAAAGGGACTCTACCAAACTCGCCCAAAATCGTTTTCTAGAATAAAGATGTGAAACAAAATATACTAAAGCGATGATAGCAAAACCGAATAAAAATAAACCTGCTATTTGAGTCCAGGAGGAAGAAAACCCATTCAATCCCATCCAAGCAACTCCAATACTTGCCAAGCTTACCATCAAAATCACCAAAAAAATACTGCTATTGAATAAGTGAGCAACAGCATGCAGTTTTGTCTTTAGTGAGAATTTAGAAGAAAGTACAGATTGCGCATGTTTTTTAGCACATTCGGCTCCACCCTTGTTCCAGCGAAACTGCTGAGATTTGATGGCTGACATGATCGGTGGAAGTTCAGCAGGAGAGTGAATCTCCGGTCTATAAACGAACTTCCAACCTTTCTTTTGAGCCCGATAACTCAAATCCAAATCTTCTGTCAAAGTATCGTCTTCCCAATTTCCAGCATCCACAATACAAGTCTTCCTCCATACGCCACCAGTTCCATTGAAATTGATAAAAGCTCCCAATGTATTTCTTCCTACCTGCTCAATGGTAAAATGAGCATCCAAAGCAAAAGCTTGTAGACGAGTCAATAAAGAATGCTTTTCATTTAAATGGGTCCACCGGGTCTGCACCATCCCCACATGGTCATTTTGAAAGTATGGAATTGTCTTTTTCAAAAAATCCGAAGTTGGAAGAAAATCAGCATCAAAAATGGCTATGAAATCCCCTTTAGCTACGGCTAGCCCTTCTTTAAGTGCCCCTGCCTTAAATCCTTGTCGATCAGAACGGTGAAGGTAAACGAAGGGAAAACCAGCGTATTCTTTGATTTTTTTCTGAATCAAATCACTTGTTTCATCTGTACTATCATCTAAAACCTGGATTTCTAGCCTATCTAGCGGATAATCTATCTTTGTTACAGCATCCAAAAGCCGCTCTGCGACATACAATTCATTAAAAATCGGCAATTGAACAGTGACTCTTGGCCATTCAATTGGATCAGAAGGGATTCTTTCACCTGCTCTTTTTGATTTCCAAAATCCCAAAAGCAAATGCCCCAAAGCAAGACTGTATCCTAAAATGATCAACATTCCGAGGATATAAAGAGCCAATAAACTATAAGAAATTATCTCAGGCATTTACTTTTATTGAATCATTGCCAATAATGATAGGCATGTCATTGATTCGGCCTTCTTCAGGACCATTTTCTAATTTCAGTACTCCTCTTGGACACACAGCCGAACAAACTCCACAACCAACGCAAGAGGATCGGACGATATTCTGACCACGCTGCGCATACCAACGAACGTCAATTCCCATTTCACAATAGGTAGAGCAATTTCCACATGAAATACACTGCCCTCCATTGGTTGTGATTCGAAATCGGGATTTAAATCGCTGCACCAATCCTAAATAGGCAGCCAATGGACAACCAAAACGACACCATACTCGGTTCCCCATAAAAGGATAAAATCCTGTTCCCACTACTCCAGCAAAAGCAGAACCTATAAAAAAGCCGTAAAAAGAATGCAGCTGATTGGTCACATTACCCAATAAACCAAAGGAAGAAAAATAATTAGCAATGGTCAAAACTGTCATTACTACTGCCAAAACCAAAACTGAGTGGATTAAATATCGCTCGATTTTCCATGACTTTACAGACTTATCTGAAAGTTGCCGGTATGGATCACCAACAGTTTCTGCCAAACCTCCGCAACCACAAACCCAGGAACAATACCATCTTTTTCCATAGAAATAAGTAAATAAAGGAACTCCAACTACAATTAATAATATGCCCCAAACAAGCATAAACATCCCTATCGCACCCGATTGTGTCAGGCTCTCAATTCTGTAATCGTAAAAGAAGGTATAATCAAGAGGCCAAATATTCTTAAAGTCAAAATAGGGCTGATTCAGTAAGACCAATATTTCAGGAATCAAAAAGGCAAAAGCCGTCTGAAAGAACATCACAGAGATAGTTCGAACTTGCTGGTATCGATTTCCTCGATACTTTCGAAACATCCGAATTCCCATTACCAAAATCGCCAACGTATAAATCAGACCATACAAAAACCATTGGCTAGCAGGATTACCGGATAATGTCAAACTGATTGGTTCTACCATCCAAACCAGATTCACCATGTAGGCAGGGAACAAATACAAAACCACATAAAACAATATCAAGTAGCTTCCTGTCAAAATACCCAGCCAACCTTTGTTTTTCATAGGGGAATGAAAAACCCCATTGTTTTTAATTCCTGTAGGCTCATTTTTATAAAGAGGAAGGATATAAAGGAGTCCTCCTATTAAAGCCAAGCCAATACTCAGAAAAAGAAATAATCCAGGGTTTCCTTTTATGGGACTTATTACAGCAGCTTTTGCTAAAGGAAAACTATAATCATCCCAAATGACTTGATCCCATTTACTTTCCGCTTTGAGAACATCGTTATATCCTGCCATCAAGTCATTGTACTCTCCTACAAAAGCAAATGAGCTTGAATATTCCTTCTCAAACATCGGACTTAGAATAGATCGCATTTGATCCTGGTGAATATCTTTAACATTTGAGACCATCTGATCTTCAGAAAGCTGATACTCCCCTAAAAAAGGAATGACGGTAAAGGCAATCAATCCAATCAAAAAGAAGAATATTCCTAATCTTTGGGTCAACTTCATAGCTTTGCCGAAAATAGTTTTTGAATGAATGATCTCTTATTCAATTTCAGGGTTAGCCCTTTTTCCTTTGCATAGGCTTCCTGAATCGCTTGGATATACGGAGCGAAAAATTCCGGATCGAAATTGGCCTTATCCAAATTTTCAATCACTTGATTTCCTGTCCATTTTTCACCAATTGCCTGATCGAAAAAAGGATGGCTTAGTCGAAAACCAAAATTATTAATCCCAACAATTTGATCTTTGGAGTTTGTCAACATTCTAAAAGAGACTTTTCCTGAAACATGCTCCCAATAGAAACTGTGGTATTCTTGCTGAGTCCAATCAGCAGGAACATGGCCATAGGTTTGATATTCTATATCCAAGAATTTGGCAGAATTAAACCAAACTCCTGGCTTATAAGGTACCGGTTCATTTAATAAATTATGGGCTAATGTTTCACCATGCATCCTACCTGTGTACCAAACTTGCTCGATTTTGCTTCTTCCCTCAGCAGGTGATTCATGAAATTCTGCACAATCTCCAATCGCGAAGACGTCAGGAATATTGGTCCTAAAAAATGAATCAACCAAAATCCCTCTATTTGTTTGAAGTTCTGTATTCTTTAAAAACCCAATCTTTGGTGTCACACCTGCGGTTAAACCCACAAATTGGCAAGGAATCTCCTCCCCTTTACTTGTCCTAACAGCTCGAACCTTTCCCGATTCATCCGATAAAATTTCTTCAAGCTCAGTTTCCAATTTGAGCTCCATGTGATGTTCAAGAATATGCCTCCCCACTAATTCTGATTCTTCTTTCGGAAGAATATTTCTCCAAAAACCAGTTTCGCGAACTATAAAAGTGACCGATATACCCTTGTAGGCTAGCATTTCGGCCATTTCTATTCCAATCAATCCTCCCCCAACAATCACGGCATGATTGACATCTGAGGAAGTGTTTTGTTCCATTAATTCCAGATCCTGTTTAGAGTAGAGACCTTGAACTCCTATCAAATCCTGACCAGGCCAACCGAACTTATTAGGCTGAGAACCAGTAGCTAAGACTAATTGATCATAAGCTAGTTTCTCACCACTTTGAAAGTGTAATTCTTTCCCTTGGAAATCTACTTTTTCAACCCATCCTTCTTTTAGGTCTATTCTATTTTTTCCCCAAAACCAATTTTCATAAGGCTGAGTGTGCTCGAATTTCATATGGCCCATGAATACATACATGAGCGCTGTACGAGAGAAAAAATATTTGCTCTCTCCAGAAATCACTGTAATTCTCACCGAATTACTTTGCTTTCGAAGATGTCTTGCGCAAGTGATTCCAGCTATTCCGTTCCCGAGAATGACTATGTGTTTGGAGTTGTTCATGAATGAAAGAGATTCTCAAAGATAATCTATTCATTAAGACTCCAGTCATAATCCAAATGACTGATTCGAGCATTCGTTGAAATGCGTGTTTGACTATACTTATTAAGGAAGTCTATCAAGCTTCCTTTTTTGGTAAAATCACCTTTAAACCAAGAAAAAATCGAAGAAATTTCTAGACGATCCCTGCTTATCTTATTTCGTTGGGAATCATTGATGAAGCGCTCGGTCACAAATTCCAATTGTTCTTCCAGTTTTTCAGGAACAAAAGCCTGATTTAATAATGGCGGACAGGAAACGGAAGCACAATTTATTGCAAAATGAATCCGTGGCTCTTCAAATTCTTTTCTGAGAATACTGTGCTCAATTTCATCCAGACTGGTTTTCCGACCATTGATTTCAAAAAATTCATAATGCCAGACATCATTTACTAAAGGGATTTTGAGTTTTGGCCCCAAGTCTCGGATACTTTTTACAGGATAATTGTCAACAATTAATTTGACAGTGAAGGCATTGTAAGCATTGATCCAATATGCCAGTTGCTCAGCCTCAGTCCATGAATTTCGATCAGGAGCATTAGCGCTCAAGAGGTCTAGGTAAGTTTCCAGTTTAGCTTTTTCTTGGATAAACCCTTTGTAATCCACCATTCCATTTGGCTTTACATGAGCATTCAACAATTCATCCCAAAAAGTATGGTCTGGAGGAGTAGATCCTTGGCCACCTAAACTAGATTGGCCACAGGAAAAAAGAAATGTTGACAAAATGAAAAGAAATGCAAATGGAAATTTCATGGCCTTTCGAAGATTATAATTGCCTGTTTTGAAATAATCACGAGTTGATTTTTCGGAACCGATCAGTAAACCTTTTCTCCTTTTTCTAGCCAAATGGACCAGGCTAAATTGTAAGTATGAACTCGGGTTGTTTTTCCTGATTGGTCATAGACGTTTCTTCCATCATTGACCCATTGAAAAATTCCACCATACAAATTGTAAACTTGAAATCCCTTTTCAGTTAGCTTCTTACCGATATCCTGCGATCTTGCTCCCACTGTACAATAAACCAAAACAGGTTTTTCGGGATCCAATTGATCAAGCTGGGACATTGAAAAATTATCATACCCTACATTTATTGCACCTTCCAAATGGCTTACTTCAAATTCTTCCTTTTCCCTTGTATCTAAAACCTGAAAATCAGCCAAGCTTTTGATTTCTTTAGGTTTTAAGACAGGAAATTCCTCATCATAAAGGCCATTTAACAAGGTCTTGTATGCAATAGATTGAGCTAAAAGTGATTGCCCTAAAACAAAAAAAGTGGCAATAAGACACAGTCGAATGACCCGTGAATTCATTTTTTTGATCATAGGGAGAAAACTGGAAAAATCTAAAGAAGGTTCTTAAGAAGCGTAAAAATCAGAAAGTCTTGCCAAAGCTCGCTTATCCTTAATGATGATTTTTTTACCCTCAAACTCGATAAGATTGTCCTTTTTAAACTCAGAAAGCAATCGAATTACTGACTCTGTCGCAGTACCCACAATTCCGGCTATTTCTTCTCTACTCAATACCAAATCAATTTTTTGAGATTCATCACCTTCTACTCCATAGCTACTTGCCAAAAACAGAAGTGTATATGCCAAACGCTCACGAATACTTTTTTGTGTTGCATCTGTAAGCTTTTCCTCCATGATATTCAATTCATGGCTCAGTTGCTTCGTGACTCTTTTGAAGAATGGCGTATTGCTGAAAAGGGTATTTAAAAAAGCTTCTCTTGGGATAAAACAAATCTTCGCATCCTCAACAATCATCGCTGAGTTGGTGTAATTCTCCTCACCAAGTAAGGCCGAATAACCTAGGAAATCACCACTTTTTGCCAGGTGAATGATTTGGTCTTTTCCATTGGAAGCAGTCTTATAAACCTTTACTACTCCGGAATTAATACAGAAAATCCCAAGAGGCTTTGTTCCTTCATAATAAAGGATCTGCCCTTTACGGTGAGAGATTAAATTTTTATTTGTGGAGATCGTACAGATATGAGTTTCTGAAAGATCAGCCAAAAGCGAATGTTTACGGCTAGCGCAAAGTTCACAGGGAAGATTATGTACTGTACTCGACATAGCGGGGTATTTCTTATTGCCTAAAAGTTAAAAAAAGAATGAGGAAAATCATAGAAATCAACTACAAATTGGTGGTTTTGGGACATCTTTTTCTTGTGAAAATTTATTCTCTGCTTCATGATATTGGAGAAAAATATGACTAAATCCATTAGAAAGGATAAGAAAAGAAGATTTCAATTGATGGTGATAAACACTTGCTTGCTCTAAGGTTTTTTGGTTAATGGGAATTTTCGGGGCTTTGCATTCAATTAAAAGGTAGGGATCTCCCAACTGATCTCGAATCAATACATCGGTTCTCTTTTGTAAACGATTATAAATCAGACCCTTTTCTGTTGAAATCAAACCCTTGGGGAAACCGTGCTTTCCCACAAGAAAATGTATCCAATGCTGCCTTACCCATTCTTCCGGTGTAAGTACCAGATCTTTTTTTCTTACCGAATCAAAAATCCACAGTTTATCTTCTTTCCAAGACAATCTTGGATTGAAGCTAGGCAAATTTAAAGGTGGAAATTTCTCCTCAAATTCTTTTTGATTCATGCTCAAAGATGAATCATTGATTTGATTTTAAAAAGCTAAATAGGGGCTCAATTTGTCAACCCATTCTTTCTCAAAAATTTTAATTTTTAATAAATCTTCAGGACCCAAAAAAGCTCCATGCTGATTTCGAAAGGCAACCAACACTTTTGCCTGTCCATAACTTACATAAGGATGTTTGGCTAATTCAGTGACATCGATAGTATTGATAGGCACTTTACTTTTAATTTTCCCATCAAACTCAAAATATTCCCAGACTCGATTAGCTACTTCAGGTTTTACCCCATAGACATCAAGCAATTGATCAGGTTTAAAAAACCCTCCTAATGCTTGCTCAAATTTGATGATTCTTCCAGCTAGGCTTGGTCCTATTCCTGGTACAATCTGTAGTGTTATCGAGTCCGCCTCGGAAAAAGGTATACGCTTGATACCCGAAATGGAAAAAGAAGCGGTATCATTCGGAATCTGGATCGGATACGGAGACTCCAGTAAAACAAAGCCCTTATCTGCCAAACTATCTACTAAAAATTGTATTTCGCTTTCTATTTCAGCGTCAGAGTAAGCTTTCATTCTCTGAAAGATCTGGGGCATAAAAGCCAATAGGGCCAGAAGTGGAACCACAAGAAGAAATCCTCTAGACTCCTTTCTTGAAAAACCGAGTTCACGCTTTAGGTGGTAAAAAATTCTCGACAACATTCACAAAATAGATTTATTCAATAACGTATAAGTTAAGAATATTGGAATTCAATTCAAAAAATCCGGAACTTTGCAACTCCTTAATTTAGACAGTTTCTAAATTAACTCTTAGATGACTTAAATCACAAAATTGGGGAAGTTGTCTATTAATTTTGCATTGCAAGAAAAATTCCATGCAGGTAAAGTTCAACGCATTTAGTTTATCACACAAAACTGCTCCAGTACAGATCCGTGAATTGATTTCCTTGGATGACCAAGCGATTCACAGTATCCATCTAAAACTGAAAGAAATCTTCAATCTATCTGAGGTGTTGATTCTTTCTACCTGTAATCGTACGGAGGTTTATTATTCCCATGAAGAAACCATCAATGAAGAAATCATCAAATTGATCGGTTTAGAAAAAGGGATTTCCGATGTAGAAAACTATTTGGAGTATTTTGAACTTTTCCAGAATGACTTAGCAGCCATTGAGCATTTGTTTAGAGTTTCTGTAGGACTAGAAGCTCAAGTGGTTGGTGATATTCAAATCGCAAATCAAGTTAAGCGAGCTTATCAAACATCCGTTGATTTGGATATGGCCGGACCATTTTTGCATAGGCTCATGCACACAGTCTTTTTTACTAATAAGCGGGTAGTGCAAGAAACTGCTTTCCGTGATGGTGCGGCATCTTTGTCTTATGCCACAATCGAACTCATCGAAACAATCACTTCTAATACTTATCAACCAAGAATCCTTTTGATTGGCTTGGGAGAGATTGGAGAAGATGTAGCCAAAAACATGGTTTATCTTCCGGATTCGAAGGTTATGATTTCCAATAGAACCATTTCTAAATCCGAAGCTATTGCCGCAGAAATGGGTTTTGAAGTAATTCCTTTTGAAAATGTCGAAGAAGCGATAGATGAAGCAGATGTGATTGTTTCATCAATTCAAAGGAATGAACCATTCATAACAAAGGAGCTTATAAGTCAATATAATATTCAGTCCTATAAGCTTTTGGTCGACCTATCAGTACCAAGATCTATTGAAACTTCTGTAGAGGAAGTTCCAGGTGTTATCTTATATAATGTAGATAATATCCGGAGCAAGGCTTCAGAAGCGCTTGATAATAGACTAGCTTCCATCCCACAGGTTGAAAATATTATTACCGAGGCTATCCGGGATTTCCAAGATTGGAAAAAGGAGATGATGGTATCTCCTACTATTAACAAGCTAAAGCAATCGCTGGAGCAAATCCGTCTGGAAGAGCTTTCTAGATACATGAAAAATGCCAGTGAGGAGGAATATGCAGTGATGGACAAAATCACCAAAAGTATGATGCAAAAAGTCCTCAAAGTTCCAGTGATTCAATTAAAGAATGCTTGTAGAAGAGATGAGGCTGAGGAAATGATCGAAATTATATCAGACATCTTTGATCTTGATCGAGTTAAAACCGATAAAAACTAATATTCAATAGCAAAAAGAAAAAGACCAAGGAATCCCCATTCTTTGGTCTTTTTGTGTCTAAATGATCCAGTTCGATGCAAACAAAAGACATCTTAAAAAACCTATTTTCCCTGTCTTTTATCCTTTCAGCTACACTTTCTTGGGCTCAAACTTGGGAAGTGTATGATGCAGAACTGAATCTTAAAAACAGACTTCTTTATCAGGACATTACTCTTTTGAGCGAAGATGTACGAATTGGAAAAACGGAGGAAGGTTTTTTTCTATTGAATTCTAACTTCGAGAAGTCTGTCTCACTTGAAGGAAAAGAAATCTACCAGTATTTAGCTCCTTGGATTTTGGTAAAGAATGAATCTGGAATTGGAGCTTATCATGAATATGGCCAAAAAGTCCTCGAACTGAAATACGATGAAGTAGAGGTGTTTTTTAATTTATTATTAGCCAAAAAAGGTAATGAATACTGGGTTTATGAGCGCGGAAAAGGAACTACTCGTTCTTTGGGAATTCTTGAAGAAGCTTATATAGGAAGCCGAGGACAAGTCATCACCAAGCGAAATGGTCAGTACTTCCTTCCCCTTACATCGATTTCACACCAGGCATTTGACCTAATCCAAGACCATGGAGGAGATTATTTGTTAGCAAAAAATCAGAATGGTTACGGCCTGATCAATATGGAAGGAAGGATCGTTCTAGACTTAGTTATTGATACACTCCTTCATACTCGAGGAAATTTTTACTATGGCTTCGATGAGGACCAATATCTTTTGGTTGAGGGAGATCCGATCAAGGCCAATGTTCGTTACAACAGTTTCCATAAAATTACTTTTGAGGATGGATTAATGCTGGAATATATCCATGGGAAACTTCGGCGAATAATGAAGGAAGACGGGATCCTATTGGATGATGTCGGAATGACCGAGGTGAAGCTTTTAGAACAAGACCTTTATTCAATCAAATATCGAGACGATAAATTAGGCCTTTTAGGAAGAAACGGTTGGCTCGTCACTCCCACTGATAGTATTGCAGAAATAAAAAAGGGGTCAAGCGGCTTTTTCCCTGCATTATCCCTAAATGGAAAGTGGGGGTTCATAAACTCAAATGGTGAATGGCTCATAGCACCTGGTTTTGAAGGAGTTCAGGCTTTCGAAAATGAGCACGCACCATTTCGAAGTGGAAATTATTGGGGATTAATTGATAAATCCGGGAATAGGAAAATTTCTCCGGAATGGGAAGAAATCAATATTACTAATGATGGAATTGCTCTAGCTAAAAAATCCGGCAAAATCTTTTTACTCAATACACAGGGAAACCAAATTGATGAAGAAGGATTCGAAAAAATCTGTCGACTCCCTAATGGTTTACTCCTTGCAAAAAAAGGAGAAAAGACTGGACTTATTTCGAATAATGGTGAGGTTAAATTATCACCAATTTTTGACCGGCTAATCCCTGAAGGACAGTTTGGATATCAAGCTAGCAAGGATGGGAAATCAGGTTTAGTTTCTGAAGAAGGCGAAAACCTAATCCCAATAGCTTATGAGGCTATTCTCTATGATGAATTTGAAAATTTGATTTTGGCAAAAAGTGCTTATGAACCAATAATTTTAATAGAAGAAGAAAGCAGCAAAAAGAAAAGAAAAAAGGGGCAATAAGCCCCTTATTTTTTATCTGATTTTCCTTTGCTGGAATCTTTATTCTCGGTATCCGAATTGGCAATAGAGTCCCTCATCGAAGTATCTGATTTGATATTTTCCATTCGATAATAATCCATCACTCCTAATTGACCGGATCGGAAAGCTTCAGCCAATGCTAAAGGAACTTCTGCTTCTGCCTCAATTACTTTCGCACGCATCTCTACAGTTTTAGCACGCATTTCTTGCTCCAATGCAACTGCCATGGCACGTCTTTCTTCAGCTTTTGCCTCTGCCACTTTTAAGTCAGCAGAAGCCTGATCGATTTGAAGTTTTGCACCGATGTTTGTTCCGACATCTATGTCCGCGATGTCAATGGAGAGAATTTCGAATGCTGTTCCTGCATCCAAACCTCGCTGTAATACTAGTTTGGAGATTTTATCAGGATTTTCTAGTACACTTTTATGGGTATCTGCGGAACCAATGGATGTTACGATCCCCTCACCTACACGAGCTAGAATAGTATCTTCGCCTGCACCACCCACTAATTGAGCGATGTTCGCACGAACCGTCACTCTTGCTTTGGCAATCAACTGAATACCATCCGCTGCGACCGCTGCGACGCTTGGGGTATTAATCACTTTTGGATTTACACTAATCTGAACTGCTTCAAACACATCTCTACCAGCTAGATCAATAGCCGTAGCCTGCTTGAAGGACAAATTAATATTCGCCTTGTCTGCTGATATCAATGCCCTGATCACATTAGGGACATTACCTCCAGCCAGGTAGTGGGTTTCCAATTCATTGGTAGTCAATTGAAGACCTGCTTTGGTAGCTGTAATCAATGAATTGACAATGACGCTTGGAGGAACTTTTCGAATTCTCATCCCGATCAATTCACCTATTCCTACACGGACATTGGCAAATTGAGCCGTAATCCAAAGATTTACCGGAACAAAATACAAGAAGATAAATAGTAGTACGATGCCTGCAAATGCGGCAACCAAAATGAACATTGAATTACTTGGATCCATAATTTATTTAACTAAAACTCGATTATCATCTATTCTCATAATGGTCACTTCAGAATCGACAGTTATAAACCCAGACTCTGATTTAACCTCATAAATTTCATCTTGAAACATCGCCTTTCCATAAGGCTTAATATCGGAGATAGCCTTCCCCATCATTCCGACTTGAAGATTTACAATTCGATCATCGTAAGTTCCACCTTTAAGTGAGGACTTCAATGAGAATTTGTCCCAAACTCCTGAACGGAATCCATAAATAATAGCAGCTAAATTCAAAACCACTGCTCCTGAAGTAATCCACCAAGCTACATCTGAGGAGAAGGTTAAAAATGCATAAGCGACTCCTGCCAAGCTAATTACCAATCCGAATATTCCAACGACCGTGGTGCCAGGAATAAACAATACCTCAGCCAACAAAAGAATCAGGCCAATCCCCAGTAAACTTGCTAAAATTAAAACCGACATAGATGGATTATCATAATCAAACTAAAAATACAACAAAGAATGAAACTCTAAGCAGAAATACAGGATAAATACAAAGGTGTTCATAAAAAATGCCCGGCAGAACCGGGCATTGAATTAATAGGCTTTTGCAAAAAAGACTCTACCTTTTGAAGGTTTTCCTGTCAGGACACATTCCCCTTCCTCCTCTTTTTGATTTATCGGAATGCATCGAATAGTAGCCTTTGTCAATTCTTTAATTTTATCTTCAGTCTCACCTGTTCCATCCCAATGAGCTGAAATAAACCCTCCCTTATTTTCAAGCACATCTTTGAATTCATCCCAGCTATTTACTTCAGTAGTATGCTCCTCTCTGAATTGAAGTGCCTTATTATAAATAGTGTTTTGAATTTCATCTAACAGATCAAGGATTTTCTGTTCGATTGGTTGGCTACTAAGTTCGAATGTTTCTTTGGTAAGAGTGTCCCTTCTTGCAATTTCAACGGTACCATTTTCCAGATCCCTTGGCCCAATAGCAATTCTTAATGGAACCCCTTTCAACTCATACTCGGCAAATTTCCAACCCGGCTTATAAGTGTCTCTGTCATCAAATTTTACAGAAACCCCTACTCTTTTCAGCGCTCTTATAAATTCATTCGCTTTCTCAGTAATTGCTTTCAATTCTTCCTCTCCTCTGTAGATAGGAACAATCACAACTTGAGTTGGAGCTAGCTTAGGAGGCAAAACCAAACCATTATCATCAGAATGAGCCATAATTAAAGCTCCCATCAATCGGGTACTAACTCCCCAAGATGTACCCCATACATAATCCAACTTGCCATCCTTTGCAGCAAATTTCACATCAAATGCTTTTGCAAAATTTTGCCCCAAGAAATGCGAAGTTCCAGCCTGAAGAGCTTTTCCATCCTGCATCATAGCTTCAATACACAAAGTATCCTCTGCTCCAGCAAATCGCTCGTTTTCGGTTTTTCTTCCTCTGACGACTGGTAATGCCATGAATTCTTCTGCAAACTGAGCATAGACATTCATCATTTGCTCAGTCTCCTGAACAGCCTCCTCACGAGTGGCGTGGGCAGTATGTCCCTCTTGCCATAAAAATTCAGCAGTTCGCAAAAACAAACGGGTACGCATTTCCCATCGAACCACATTTGCCCACTGATTTACCAACAAAGGCAAGTCACGATATGACTGAATCCAATTTTTATAAGTGCTCCAAATAACTGTTTCAGAAGTTGGGCGAACTATTAATTCTTCCTCAAGTTTTGCCTCAGGGTCTACAATTACACCTGATCCATCATCTGCATTCTTGAGACGATAATGGGTGACAACTGCACATTCTTTTGCAAAACCTTCTACATGGGAAGCTTCCTTACTAAGGTATGACTTAGGGATAAATAGCGGGAAATAAGCATTGGTATGCCCCGTCTCTTTGAACATTCGGTCCAATTCAGCCTGCATTTTTTCCCAGATAGAATATCCATAGGGTTTTATTACCATACAGCCTCTAACCGCTGAATTTTCAGCTAGATCAGCCCGTTTAACCAATTCATTATACCATAAAGAGTAATCTTCGCTTCGCTTAGGTAGTCCTTTACTCATACCAGTTGATTTCGAAATATTTTGTGAATAATTTTGCTAAATTGAGCGTGGCAAATATAACTTAAAAAGAATAACCCTTCACTCAAGACCTCGTATATAGAGATAACAATCAACTTCAACCATGAAGAAAATTCAAATTATCATTTCATCTGTACTCATTGGGTCGGTGGCACTAACTTCTTGCTCCACTACGCAGGTAGCTAGTACCAACAATACAGACAATATGTATTTTATGGCATCCGATGCTAGGATTGCCAGTACGTATGCTGTACCAAATAATAATCCCGAAACTTTCGATCAAATTGAAAGTCTTCAGGATATCCCTGATGAAAGCTTCAGTAGCCGAAATGTAAACCCAGAATATCTGGCAAGATATTCTGCTGAAAACACGGAAACCGGTGATGAGGTAGTATACTTCGATGAATACGCAGAAAATAACTCTGGACAAGGAGATATTGATGCATACAACAATTTCCGAGTAAACAACAATGCTTCCTTTAATTCAGGATTCAATACTGGATTATCATTTAGCATGGGTTTTATGATGGGTACTGGTTTCAATCCTTGGATTCCGAGATTTTATGATCCTTTCTGGGGATTTGGTTGGGGACCTTCTTGGGGCTTCAGACCAGGTATTTCTGTCAATATTGGCTTCGGCTGGGGACTTGGAGGTTTCTACAATCCATTCTGGGGACCAAGATATGGTTGGGGAGGCTTTTATGATCCTTTCTGGGGACCTAGCTATGCTTGGGGTTACCCAGGTTGGGGAATGCCAATTTACCCTGGAAGACCAATTTATGTGCTTCCTGGAGGAGAATATGGTGACCGACGCTTAGTAAGAGGAGCTAGACCTACTCGAGGAGCGACTCTTGCAGGTGTAAGTTCAACTGGAAGTCGTGCTTCAGCAGTTCTTCCAAGTACTTCTAGAGCTCAGGCAAGAAGAGATGCTGTAAACAATAGAAGTTTGGTTTCATCTGATCGATCTCGAATCCCAGCAAGAGACTTCAGCTCAAGTCAATCAGATTATTATAATTCAGGAAGATCTAGAATTGCAAATTCAACAGCAACTAGAAACACCAGTTCAGCAGTATTAGACCGTTCGTCTTCTACTAGAAACAGAAGTGCTATGCCATCTGCAAGACCATCAAGCAGAACCATGGACAACGGAATGTACTCTCCTTCAAGAAACACCAATAGATATAATACTAGAACTGCTAGTCCATCATACAATAGAAGTTCTCCAAGTTATAACCGAAGTTCTTCTCCTAGCAGAAGTGGTTATGGAGGTACAAATTCGAGAACTTACACTCCAAGCAGAAGTAGTTCTCCTTCCCAAATGAGCGTGCCTAGCCGTAGCTCATCCGGAGGTGGTGGAAGCATGCGATCCTCTGGAGGAGGAGGTGTCTCAAGAAGTAGCGGTTCCTCATCAGGATCAAGAGGAGGTAGGGGAAATTAATTCCCCTTTTTTTTTGAAAAAAATATCCTTCTTGAGTCTCTTTTCGTTTTTCTAGTAGTTTAATTGAAATCAACATGAGGTATTTACTTGCTTTGTTTTTCCTTCTAATTGGAAATTTTGCCTTTAGCCAAAGCGGATATTTTGAAGATGCTTTGAGATTCAGTAGAAATATGCCAGCAGGATCTGCAAGGGTGATGGCCATTGGTGGCACACAATGGTCCTTAGGTGGAGATGTTTCAAATATTGCGGGTAATCCAGCTGGATTAGGCTTTTTTCGCAAATCAGAAGCATCCATTAGTCTAGGATATAGTGATTGGGGAGTTCAAACCCAGTTCTTAGGCCAAAATCGAAATTACAACACAACCAACTTCTCTGTCCCTAACCTATCTGTGGTATTTGCGAACCCAAAAGGAATATTAAATAATAGCGCTTTTAAAGGTGGATCTTGGGGGATCAGCATTCAGCGAATAGCAAACTTCAATTCTGAGTTTGGATATTTCTCTGATATTATTGGTGAAACATCCATTTTAGATTTCTACATCCAAGATTCCTTTGGTGTTCCAGAAAGCCAAATAGAATCTTTTGGAATTACGGGACTAGCTTATCAAAGCTATTTGATTAACCCTATATCAGTAGATGAAAATGGAAATACAATCATCAACCCGGACACTTATGATTCATTTGTTCTAGGGTTTCCTTTCCAAGATGAAAACGTCTACCAAGAAGGTTCTTCCAACCAAATCACTTTTAGCTATGGAGCGAATTTTCAACATAAATTTTTTGTAGGGGGAGCATTGGGAATTAGGTCGCTCAGTTATTTCTCTCAGAAAGTTTATAATGAAGAATTTATCGACGAACCTCTTTTCACTTCTTCCCTACGCGAAAACCTATTCATCAACGGCACAGGAGTTAACCTAAACATCGGAATCATCTACAAGCCGATTGATTACGTGAACCTTGGATTCAATTTCCAAACTCCAACTTGGTATGCCTTAAGTGAGGAATACGATTCGAATATTACTGCTGAATACAATAATTATTATTACGAACCGGAAGATATTACTCTTGGGACTCAACAAGCCTATTCTGACCTATTTGTCAATAATTTTCAATTAAACACTCCGCTTAGAATTGGCGGTGGAGGCACCGTGTTCTTAGGAAAAAATGGATTTATCTCCGCAGATATTGATTGGGTAGATTACAGTGCCGCCCGAGTTAATTCAAATAATTTTAATGAGGGTCCAGACAACGAAGCTATTCAAAGCCTATATACAAGTACAATCAATTATCGATTTGGTGCCGAAGGCAGAATAAACATGTTCTACGTCCGTGCTGGATATGCATACTATGGAGATCCTTTTGTGAGCAATTCTATAGACCGTAGTACCACACAATTAAGTGGTGGTGTTGGTGTGCGAGTAAAGAACTTTAATATTGATTTTGCACTAGTAAATCAAAAATTCGATTCAGTCTATCAGTCTTACCAATTTTTAGACTCGCAAAACAATAACATTGGTCCGGTAACCAACATTCAAAACAATATCTTCAATGGGATTTTGACCCTAGGATTGAGTTTTTAATTGATGAATCAATTCTGAAACAAAATACTCAGCGGAAAAATCAGATCCGCTGAGTTTTATTTTTGCTTCTTCGTAAAAAGGGCTTCGCTGAGCAATAAGATTTTTCAACTTCAAGGTAATTTCTCCGGCATCCATTCCTTCAAACATTGGCCGAATAGAAGCTTTTGAGTGATATAGTCGATTGGAAACTTCTTCGAGAGGAACATCCAAAAAGACGGAAATACCCAATTGATTTATTAGGGTCATATTATCATTAAAACAAGGGCATCCTCCTCCAGAAGCAAGCACAAAGGATTCATTTGAATTCAATACTTCCTCAAGAGTTTGAGTCTCCAAATCACGAAACTTACCCTCTCCATACTCTGAAAAAATATCAGAAATCTTTTTTCCGCTTTTTTGCTCAATCAACTGGTCTAAGTCTAAAAACTCAACATTAAGCTCTCGAGCTAACATCCTTCCAAAAGTACTTTTTCCTGCCCCTGGAAGACCAACCAAGACCACTTTTAACTGACTCATTGAATAAATAAATCTAAAACCTCTCCTGCATCCGGAGTATTGTTATGATGATATTTTGCCAAAACAGTACCATCCTTTAAAACCATGATTCCAGGATTGGATCGGATCATGGTTTTTACCACTGTTGCATCTGCCTGAAGCCCAACAATACTCCAGTTATTCAAAGAGATAAACGAATCGATTTCTTCTTGGGGAGCAGCTGCCATTAGGATGACATCCACTGGAGCATTTTCCATGGATTTAACTAGAGTATGAATAGCCTCAAGATTCTTATCATCAAATTTGGCCATACTTGGACTTAGGATTAAGACCTTATTTCCGGCAAAAACAAAATCTGTTTGGTCTCCTGATTCATTCCAAGCAGAAAAATCTGAAATCTTTGGAAGCGCATCAGGATTCTTCAAATTCATCTCAACAAATTCATAGCCTTCCTCTGTTGGATAACTGTCCAAAGTAACTGTCTGCCCATCCTTTTGCATGACATAGGAATATTGCAAAGTGGCAGATGGCTGCATGTTAGTCGGAATGTTTACACCTACTTTATATGCACGAAAATCAATAAATGGTAGGTTTCGAATTGCTGCTAGAGAAAGAACAAAACAAAGGATTCCAACAGTCCAAACTGTTCCTTTTGCGAGGCTTGAGGAACTAGTTGGAAGGTATTTTTGCAAAGCCAATATACCTACGATCATGATCGTCAAAACCACATCCTTATAAAAAGACTCCCATGGGGTAAGTTTGATCGCATCTCCAAAGCAACCGCAATCGGTCACTTTGTTGAAATAGGCCGAGAAAAAGGTAAGAAAAGTGAAAAACAGAATCATTAGGAATAACGCCCTAACGGTGAACTTGCTTCTGACTCCCAAAATGAGCATTACGCCGAGAACCACTTCCAATACCACTAGAAAGACAGCCAAATACAAAGCCAGAGGTTTTAAATAGTAGAAAAATCCAGCTATATCATTGGAAAAGACGTCAAAATACTCCTCCAACTTTATCGCTGTTCCTACTGGATCATTGACTTTAATTAGCCCAGAGAAAATAAAAAGTCCCCCAACCAAAATGCGGAGAACCCAAAGAATTCCTTTATTAATCATGGTGATATCCTAGTTTAATCAGACAAAAAACAGCATAATTGATCATATCCTGATAGTTGGCCTCGATACCCTCTGAGACCAATGTTTTGCCTTCGTTATCTTCAATCTGCTTGAGTCTAAATAGTTTCATGAGAATAATATCCGTCATGGAGCTGACTCTCATATCTCTCCAAGCCTCTCCATAATCATGATTTTTATTTTCTAGAAGACCTTTCGTTTTGGCTACCCACTGATCATAAATCGGTTCCAATTCTTCAAAAAGAATCTCAAGGCGGTCATCATTTTTCAAAGAAAGCTGAATCAACGCAATTAGAGAGTAATTGATAATACCGATAAAATCATCCTCAATTGGATCACTGATTTTTTGACTTCCTTTTTCCTGAACGGAACGAATCCGCTGCGCTTTGATAAAAATCTGATCAGTAATTGAGGATAAACGCATAATCCTCCAAGAAGTCCCGTAATCGATGGTTTTCTTCTGAAAGAGTTCTTTACAACGGTCGATTACTTCCTTATATTCGTTGCTGGTTTTAGTTTCCAATGGGCTTTATTTAAATGATACTTTTCTCAGATCCAACTTTTGCTGTCGAAGATAAATTATTTCCTCAAAAATATACATTTCAAATAAAGGGAAGGCTAATCATTTGGGATGAACCGCAATTGATGGGGATTTTGAATTTGACACCTGATTCCTTTTACTCAGGGAGCCGTGTAAAAATCGATCGGGACGACATCCTAAAAAAAGCAGAAAAAATGATTCAGGATGGAGCTGACATCCTGGACTTGGGAGGATATAGTAGTAGACCGGGAGCTGAGGATATTTCTGAAGAGGAAGAATTGGCAAGAGTTATCCGACCGATTTCCTGGATTTCTGAAGCATTTCCTGAAATCTTGATTTCGATTGACACTTTCCGCTCCAATGTCGCCAAACAAGGAATCGAATCTGGCGCCCATCTAGTTAATGATATTTCTGGGGGAAGTATGGACTCAAAGATGTATGAGGTGGTGGGAAAGCTTCAAGCACCTTATTTCTTGATGCATATGCGAGGCACGCCTCAGACAATGCAGCAAAAAACAGATTACCCGAAACTTTTGCCAGATATATTGAACTATTTCGCGAAAAAACTGCATCTTATAAAAGAGTTTGGCATCAAAGATGTAATTATTGACCCGGGATTTGGCTTTGCGAAAACCTTGGAGCAAAACTACCATATCCTCAAAAATCTGGAGATTTTCAAAACTCTCTGCCATCCTATTTTGGCTGGATTATCTAGAAAATCCATGATTTACAAACTTCTAGGCTGTGGGCCTGATGATTCACTTAATGGAACTACAGCTCTTAATATGTTTGCCCTTTCGAAAGGTGCTAACATACTTCGAGTTCATGACGTTAAAGAAGCAAACGAAACCAGAAAATTATTTAAACAATTATACGCTTGACCTTTCTTTTTAAAATAGGATTCTTGGATGTTTCCATCGTGAACATGATTGATATCGCGTTGGTATCCTTCCTATTGTACCAAGTGTACAAGCTTCTTAAGGGTAGTGTTGCCATCAAGATTTTCTTGGGCTTTTTATCAATTTATTTGGTTTACCTTTTGGTCCGTGCTCTTCAAATGGAATTGCTCTCCTCTATTTTGGGACAATTCATGGGAGTCGGTGTTTTGGCGGCTATCATCATTTTTGCTCCAGAGATTCGAAAATTCTTGCTCTTAATCGGACGCTCTTCTCTCCTATCAAGAGATAATATTTGGAAGGATTTGCTGTTTTTCTGGAGAAAAAAAGAAAACGCTTCTTTCAATATCAATCCCATCATCGAAGCATCAAAAACCCTTGCGGGAAGTAATACCGGTGCTTTGATGGTCATTTCGAAAAGTACCGAATTGAAATTCTATGCGGAAAGTGGTGACATTCTGGATGCTGAACTTTCTAAGCGATTATTGATTTCCATTTTCAATAAATACAGTCCACTTCATGACGGTGCAGTGATTATTCACAATGGAAAAATTAAAGCTGCTCGATGTATTTTGCCTGTAACTGAACGAGAGGTTCCAGCCCAATTTGGTCTTCGCCACCGAGCTGGGATAGGAATGTCAGAAGCTACGGATGCAATTATTCTAATTATTTCCGAAGAAACAGGACAAATTTCCATGGCTAAAAATGGAAAAGTCCTTCATAACATGTCCTTCCAGGAAGTTCGAGAAACATTGAATGATTATCTGAACAATCTCGATGTAGATGAGGGATTTGAAAATCTGGAGGACTATGAGCTCAATAAGAAAAGGAAAATGGTCATGACCAGTAAATCTTGATTTTCACAAAATCCAGAAATAGAAAAAGGCCAGATTTGAATCTTCAAATCGGGCCTTTTTAATGGTTTTTGTTATTAATTAATAACACCTAGTTCCTTCCCAACTTCAATAAATGCATCAATTGCTTGATCAAGATGATGCTTTTCATGACCTGCTGAGATTTGTACTCGAATTCGGGCTTCTCCTTTTGGTACTACTGGGTAATAAAATCCGATTACATATATACCTCTGTCCAAGAGCTTCTCTGCCATTTTTTGTGAAAGAACCGCATCATACAACATAATCGGTACAATTGGATGCTCACCAGGCTTTATATCAAAACCAGCTGCTTCCATTTTGGCTCGGAAATATTTTGTATTGTCTTCTAGTTTATCCCGAAGTTCTGTAGTCTCAGAAAGAAGATCGAAAACAGCAATCGAAGCACCTGTAATGGATGGAGCCAAAGTGTTGGAGAAAAGATATGGTCTGGATCGCTGACGGAGTAGTTCGATAATTTCTTTCCTTCCGGAAGTAAATCCACCAGATGCCCCTCCTAGTGCTTTCCCGAGAGTGCCAGTGATAATATCGATTTTTCCCATAACCCCTCGGAATTCATGAACACCACGACCGGTTTTTCCCATAAAACCTGTAGAATGGCACTCATCCGACATCACCATCGCTTCGTATTTTTCAGCTAGTTCTACGATTTTATCCAACTGTGCGATAGTACCATCCATGGAGAATACCCCATCTGTCACAATAATTTTTTGCATTACTCCTGCTTCATTGGCTTCTTTTAGTTTAGCTTCCAAATCAGCCATATCATTATGCGCATATCGATAACGCATGGCTTTGCAAAGTCGTACCCCATCGATAATAGAAGCATGATTTAAGGCATCTGAAATAATGGCATCCTCTGGTCCCAGTAAGGGTTCAAAAACACCACCATTTGCATCAAAGGCAGCGGCATAAAGAATCGTATCCTCAGTTCCCAAGAATTCTGAAATCTTCTTTTCCAACTCTTTATGAATGTCCTGTGTACCACAGATAAAGCGAACCGATGACATTCCAAAACCATGGGAATCAATGCTCTTTTTTGCGGCATCAATTACCTTAGGATGAGAGGAAAGCCCCAAATAATTGTTGGCGCAGAAATTCAAGACTTTTTTTCCTCCCTCGATGGTTATCTCAGCCGCTTGAGGAGAAGTAATAATGCGTTCTTTTTTAAATAATCCTGCTTCCTTAATAGCAGCAATCTCTTTTTCAAATTTGGGTTTGATCTGTTCGTACATGATATGATATACTTGATTTAAATTATTGTCATTTGATCATTTCCATTGATCAAAAATTCCAACAAGAGGTCTGAATTTTATTACTTTTGCGCTGGTAAACCCAAATATAAACAAAAAGCCACGCACCATTCGAAGGCTTTTGATAGATCGCTAAAAATGGAAAAAATTCTTGTAATCGGAGCCGCTGGACAACTAGGCTCTGAGCTTACGAAAGCACTAACAGACCGGTACTCAGGAGAACAAGTTATCGCAACAGATTTGAATGCTGATGCGAAAGAGAAGTTCGATTATTGCAGATTTGAAGTGCTGAATGTTTTAGATCAGGAAAAAGTAAGGGGCTTGGTTCAAAACGAAGGAATCACCCAGATTTATCATTTGGCCGCAGTCCTATCTGCAACTGGAGAAAAACGACCATTATTCGCTTGGCAGTTAAACATGGATTCCCTGCTTTTCATTTTGGAATTAGCCAGGGAATTCAAACTCAACAAAGTTTATTGGCCATCATCTATCGCTGTATTCGGCCCAAATACACCTAGTGTTAATACTCCACAATACTGTGTAAAAGAACCCAATACGGTTTATGGTATTTCCAAGCAAGCGGGAGAGCGATGGTGCGAATATTATTTTGAAAAGTACGGAGTGGATGTACGCAGCCTTCGATATCCAGGACTTATCGGATATAAGTCACTTCCCGGGGGAGGTACAACAGACTACGCAGTAGATATTTATCACAAAGCATTAAAAGGAGAAAAATTTACCTGCTTTTTGAAAGAGGACAGCATGCTTCCCATGATGTATATGCCTGATGCTATCAAGGCTACCATAGATCTTATGGAAGCTCCTAAAGAGTCCGTAAAAATTCGATCTAGCTATAACTTAGCGGGTATGAGCTTTACTCCGAAAGAGATTTTTGAAAGCATTAAAAAGCATTATCCAAATTTCGAGATTGAATACCAGCCGGACTTTAGACAAGCTATTGCAGATGGATGGCCGGATAGTATAGACGATCACTTTGCTAGAGAGCATTGGGGTTGGAAGCCAAGTTATGATCTAGAGGCCATGACTCAGGATATTTTGGAGAACCTTCCCAAATATTTTGAATTCTGACCAACAAAAAAGCAGGGAATTTAAACCCTGCTTTTTTTATAGCTTTTGAGAAATCTCCTCTGAATCAAATCCCAAGGTAATACTACCATCAGGATAAAGGATTATAGGCCTTTTAATCATACTAGAATTATCTGCCAAAACTGGAATAGCCGTATTCGCTTTCTCAAGGGCCTTTCGCTGACTTTCATCCATTTTACGATAAGTCATTCCCTTTTTGTTGATCACAGATTCCAACCCAGCTTTTTCAATAAATGACTGAAGTAATTCAGGTGTGGGCTTTTGCTTTTTATAATCGATGAAATCATACTTGACTCCCTGACTTTCCAAAAAGTCAAAGGTCTTTTTCATCGTATTACAGTTTTTAATTCCGTAGACGAATAAACTCATTTGATTTTATTTTTATTATTTATGGATTTCGATCATACTTTCCCGGTGGGCTTCCAAGATTCGATCAATCAGCTCATCGGTAAGTGCTGTGGACAAAAACAAACTTTCAAATTGGGAAGGTGCTAAATAGACACCTCTTTGAAGCATGGCTTGGAAATATTTCCCGAATAAGGCCGTATCGGAGGTTTTTGCGGATTCAAAATCAACAACAGGTTCTGGAGTAAAAAAGAGCGAATACATGCTTCCAAGATGACTCACTGTGTAATCATACCCCAATTCCAGATTGATTTTTTTGATCCCTTCACTGATTTTCATCCCAATCTGGTTTAGCACACCGTATGTTTCAGGATGATCATTCAAAAATCCGAGCATAGCCAAACCAGCAGCCATGGCAATCGGATTCCCGGAAAGTGTTCCTGCTTGATAAACAGGTCCGGAAGGAGAAACAAAATCCATGATCTCTTTTTTCCCTCCATAAGCTCCTACTGGCATTCCTCCACCTATAATTTTTCCTAAAGTGGTCATATCTGGGGTAACCCCATATAATTCTTGCGCTCCACCGGGTGCTAGACGAAAACCTGTCATGACTTCATCAAAGATCAAAACGATCCTTTCTCGATTACATATCTCACGAAGTCCTTCTAAATAACCTGGCATCGGAATAACCAAACCCATATTTCCTGGCACTGGCTCCAAAATTAAGGCAGCAATCTCGTCTTTATTGAATCGAACTAATTCTTCGATAGCTTCTAAATCGTTATATGGTGCCAACAAAGTGTCCTTTGCTGTACCAGCTGTTACACCAGGAGAATCTGGTTGACCCATGGTAACAGCACCAGATCCTGCAGCAATTAGGAACGAATCACCATGACCATGGTAATGGCCTATCATTTTTATGATTTTGTCTTTTCCGGTAAAGCCTCTGGCAACGCGGATGGCAGACATAGTGGCTTCTGTACCAGAGTTTACCATTCGAACTTTCTCTACAGAAGGTACCATTTTAGTAATAAGCTCAGCTATCTCAACTTCTCTAGCTGTTGGAGCTCCGAAGGATGTTCCTTCGTGCATGGCCTGAATCACAGCCTTCCGAATCATAGGATGATTATGGCCCAAAATCATAGGCCCCCAGCTATTGATTAACTCAATGAAGGGATTATCATTTTCATCAAATAGAAATGCTCCATCCGCTCTTTTAATAAAAAGAGGTTCTCCTCCTACTGCACGAAAAGCACGAACAGGAGAATTCACTCCTCCTGGGATAAATTGTTGAGCATGGGCAAAAAGCCGCTTGCTTTCAGAAATGTTCATGGATTATTTATCGGTTTCAATTCTCCTTCCACAAAATGGAAAACAGGAACGTATCGATTTGAATTGCTATTCTGGAAATTAAATCCCCATGTAAGCTTACCTGCTTGGAACACCTGTTGATCCAAACTAGTTCGGAAGTCAGTATCCAAATCAGGGTTTAAATTGGAATAAAGCCAATACACTAACTCAGTTCCTAAAATTGAGTTTGTACTGGGAAAAAATGAATAACTCCTATAAAACTGATCCTTCAATTGGACCATTTTCTCAGATTCAAAATTTGGGGTGTTATTCGAAATAAAATAGAAGTTGTCATAAGGCAACATCTCATAATTGGCAAAATTGAAGGTCAGCCAAGAATCCATCACAAAGATCGGAACTGAAGTCGTCACTGATTCTACCAAAGACAAAATTGGATCAGCCATGTTAGGATCATCGGATAATACCACAACTTGATCCACCAAAACTTCTACACTATCCAAGGTAGGTCGAATCCCTAAATTTGTTAGAAAAGTGGCCGCATTTCTAGGTGAAATTTCCTGATAATTCACTAATTCAAAACCATCATTTTCTAGCTTATCTTTTAGCAGTTCTGCGACTTTAGTATCTCTTGAACTCCCACCGAAAGCAATTGCAATACGATCCCCAGCTAGAGAAGATTTTAAGCCTTTTGCGATTCCCTCAGCAATGTTTTCAGACGAAGGCCTGAAAAGATAGCTATAGGAATTACCTACATAACGGTCCCCTAAATTAGATAATGGGTGTATGAATGGAATTTTAGCCGCTTCTGCAAATGAACTCACCAAGTCCGTTTCCTCAGGATAAATAGGTCCTATGATCGCATCAGCATTTTGAACCTGTTCTTCTTCCAAAATAGCACGAACTGCATCCATTGATCTTTTGGAATCAAAAGTATTTAAACTAACACTCATTCCCTCCTTTTTCAATTGATTGATAGCAAGCTGTATACCTTGATACAATTCATAGATAAAACCCTCTGTCGCAATTGATTGGCTTGAATTGGAAAAAGGTAAAATCACCACCAAGTCAAAGACCCCATTATTTGAGCCAGTAGAACTCCAGTTTTGATTTTGTCCTTGCAATTCATAGAACAGTGACTTTTCATCTGAGGAAAGTACATTCTTTTTTCGCAAAACAGCACTTAGAGCAGCGGTATAGACTGGTAAATTTTGATATTCCTTCAAATTGCGAATCAAAAAATCAGGACTCTCTTTCACTAAATAATCATAAGCTAAATTGGAGGCTTTGCTTTCGAATTTTTGTTCTTGAATACTAGCAACAACTGGCAATGCCTCCAAAGAATTATTATTAAGAAAATAAGCTTGTGCCAATAAAATTTTCGACTCGTTTTGATGCAACCATGATCGTTCAGCAAGAGGTTTCAAGAGATCAATAGCAGCTTGGGCCTGATTAGCTTTAATAGCGGCTTCTCCTGCATGAAATGCAGCATAAAGGGCTAAATCTCCGTAACTCGCTTCATCTGTAAATTCTCGAAAAGCATTCATTGCCTCCCAATAGTTACCACTTTGAAGGTTGCTTTTGGCTGACCGATAGCCGTCAGGAATAGACTGAGCAAAAACAAAAGAAACCAGGAAAAAAAGAGGCAAAAAGAATAGAGATTTCCGCATTGATTCAGTATCTATTTAGCTTGAGGAGCAAATTTAACCCATTATTTCCAAACCCAAAGTTTGGTGTTTCAGGATGTAAAAACAAAACCCGAACCATTGGCTCGGGTTTTAACAAGTATTGAGATTTTCTTATTCCCATTCGATGGTTGCTGGTGGTTTTGAAGAAATATCATAAACCACTCGATTCACGCCCTTCACTCGGTTGATAATTTCATTGGACATTTTACCGAGAAAATCATAAGGCAAATGAATCCAGTCAGCAGTCATACCATCTACAGAGCCAACAGCTCGTAGTGCAACTACTCGCTCATAAGTCCGCTCATCTCCCATCACTCCTACGGATTGAATCGGAAGCAAAATAGCTCCTGCCTGCCAAACCTGATCGTAAAGACCGTGATTTTTAAGACCTTGAATGAAAATATGGTCAACTTCCTGAAGTGTTTTTACCTTATCTTCAGTGATATCTCCTAAGATTCGAATAGCCAAACCTGGACCTGGGAAAGGATGTCTTCCTATAATATTTTCCGGTATCTCAAGAGCACGTCCTACTTCACGAACCTCATCTTTAAAAAGGGTATTTAGTGGCTCAACCACAGAAAGCTTCATGAAATCCGGTAATCCTCCCACATTGTGGTGAGACTTGATAGTGGCAGATGGTCCCTTTACAGAGACTGATTCAATTACATCAGGGTAAATAGTTCCTTGTCCAAGCCATTTTACGCCTTCAATTTTGTGAGCTTCATCATCAAAGACTTCGATAAATACTCTACCAATCGCTTTTCGCTTCGCCTCTGGATCAGTCAATCCAGCCAAGGCATCATAAAACCGCTGCTTGGCATCAACACCGATCACATTTAATCCCATGTGCTTGTAGGAATCCAATACTTCTTCGAACTCATTTTTCCGAAGCAACCCATTATCTACAAATACACAAGTCAATTGATCACCAATTGCTTTGTGGATCAAGGTGGCAGCTACCGAGGAATCAACTCCTCCAGAAAGCCCCATTACAACCTTATCAGAACCGATTTTCTCTTTTAAATCAGCAACTGTAGAATCAATAAAGGTATCAGAAGTCCAGTCTTGCGTACAGCCACAAATTCCGACCACGAAATTTCTGAGAAGATTTTTTCCTTCCAAAGAATGAGTTACCTCAGGGTGAAATTGAATCCCATAAGTTTTCTCTCCTTCAACTTTGAATGCTGCTACCTCCACGGATGGCGTACTGGCAATCACTTTAAATCCCTCTGGCAGCCTTTTGATGGTATCCCCATGAGACATCCAAACTTGGGAGCCATGAGTCATTTCTTTTAAGAGATCGTGATGTAAATCAATATGATCCAAATTGGCTCGTCCGTATTCCCGGATTGTGGAAGGCAGAACCTCTCCTCCGTATTTATGGGCAAGCAACTGAGAACCATAGCACACTCCCAAAAGAGGAAGCTGCCCTCTTAAACTATCCAAATCCAAATCAGGAGCTCCTTCATCACGAACACTACACGGAGAGCCTGAAAGAATCACTCCTTTAATATCAGAGGTGATTTCAGGAACCTTATTGTAAGGATGGATTTCACAGTAAACATTAAGCTCTCTAACTCTTCGGGCGATGAGTTGGGTGTATTGAGAGCCAAAATCGAGGATCAAAATTTGTTCTGCCATGCGCAAAGGTAAGCATGGCTAACCGTATGTTAAAGGTTGGCAAAGAAAATTTGGGAGTAGATTGGAAAATTAGAAAATTGAAAAATTAAAAAATCTTGAAAATCCACTACTTAATGGATAAAAAGGCTGCTTTAGGGTTTTCCTTTAATAGAACATTCCAATCGTCTTCGGTGAATTTACTTTCACTCAATATTGGAATAAGCTTTTCAAAAATATTGGTAAAGGGCTGAAAATCCCCTCCACCTTCTTTGGCTGGATCGTACCAGCCAGCGTCATGAGAAATCAGCACATTCCCGAGAATCCCATGCTCTTTGGCAAATATCAAACGATCTACATAAGGATCAATCGCCCAGCCAATTCCATCTAAACTGATCCAAACTCCCAACTCGGCAGCTACTTTGTAGTTTTCAAAATCGGGCTCATTTTGAGCGTGTACCCAGACAAACTCTGATGGCTCCACTCCCATTTCTTGTAGTATTTGTACTTCCTGTTTGGCTGTACTCCAAGAGCCAGTGTGAGAAGCAATGGTCAAACCTGTATTAAGATGCGTGATCGCGGCGGCACGGACCAACTTTTGATCAGTTTCAGAAAGTGGATCAAATTCATTTACAGAAATCTTGATAAATCCAGGGTAAATCTTTGTTCCGTCTATTCCATTTTCATACTCTTTAATCCAGCGAGCAGCAAGTTCTTCGGCAGATTCAGTTTGGACAAAATCGGGCAAATATTTTCCTCCAACCGCCCCATAGAAACCAGTATTTGTGAGGATTTGAATTCCAGATTTCTCACTAAGTTCTTTCAGCAATAAAGGATCTTTTCCCAAATAACTGGGAGTACAATCAAGAATCGTTTTAACTCCAAATTTTTTTAAATCTTCTAGGTAAGGAAGAACTTTATGTACAACTGAATCTCGATTCCACCTTTCAAAGTTGATTGAATCCGCCCCAATAAAATCCACCAACATGTGCTCATGAATCAAAGTCAAACCCATTGAGTCGATAGAAATCTTTCCGGTGACTGTATTTATGTTATTATCAAATTTATTGGAAGGAGAGCTCTGACAGGAAATGAACAGAATGCTTAGGAAAATGGAAATCAAAAACTTAGACATGAAGGGGAGATTTGTTTCTTTGTTCAAGATATTAGTAGGAAATCAATTTTTCAATCCTGACTTAATCCACTTATTCGGCTTCTTCCTCCCCAAAAAGTGTCTGCAACTCGACTGCATCAATTCCTTTTTCTTCTTGCAAAAACTTCCCAAACGCAGCCGTGCTTCCATGAGTTAAATAGACTTTTTCAGCTTCTGTAGCTTCAATAGCTTGAATTAATCCTTCCCAATCAGCATGGTCTGACAATACAAATCCCCTATCCGCTGCTCTTCTCCTTCGGGTTCCTCGAATACTCATCCAGCCTGAACAAATTCCTGTTCGATAAGGAGAAAATTTCCGCATCCAAGGTGTCCCCATGGCAGAAGGAGGAGCGATAATGAGGGCACCTTGATATTCACTTTTCGGAATATCCGTATTTACTTTTGGCACATCCCAAATATCTATGCCATTTGCAAGTAATGCTTGGTTTGTGTTACAGATAGCCCCATGCACAAAAACTTTCCCAATTTCCCGGTTAAGGTTTTGTAAAATTCGCTGAGCTTTTCCCAATGAATAGGCAAAAAGTACCGAATTCCTACCCTCACTTGTGTTTTCTTTCCACCAATTATTGATTTGGTCAAAAATCGCTTGTTGGGATTCCCATTTATAAATCGGTAATCCGAAAGTACACTCCGACACAAATTCATGGCATTTGATGGATTCAAAAGGAGTTGAAAGCCCATCCGCTTCGACTTTATAATCTCCACTCACTACTGCGATTTTACCTTGATATTCCAATCTTACTTGGGCAGAACCGGGAATATGTCCAGCAGGATGAAGTGAGATTCTCACTCCATTTACTGTTTTAACCTCACTATAATCAACAGTTTCCAAATTGATTTCAGAACCTAACCGAAGTCGCATTACCTCGGCAGAATGATGATGAGCTAAATATTTTTTCATTCCCCACCGAGCATGGTCTGAATGCGCATGGGTAATCACTGCCCTGTTTACAGGACGCCAAGGGTCAATAAAAACATCTGCCGGAGGACAGTATAGACCAAATTCCGTTAGCTCAAGTAAATTCAAATTCTAATGCCGATTGAGTTTAAATAAATTGTAAAACTCATGTCTAAATTAAAAAAATTTTGAAGGCCTATTCCCACTTACTAATCTTGAGGTAGAGAATAGAAATAAACTTGAAAATTAAATTTCCTCCACTTCCCGATCCGGCTTGGCATAAGAAAAACGAGCCAATTTTTTCCCTACATGGTATTCATCCAAGCCAGATACTGTAACTGTCTCGAGAACATTTAAATCCAAAGAGCCATCCGTTCTGAGCCCCTTTTCTTCCACGAAGATATGCTCGATGCTTCCTATCACTAGAACTGTTTCATTTACTTTCAAAGTTTGGGTTTCTACCAAACTGCATCCAAGTTGAAGGGGGCTTAACTTCACAAAAGGGGCATAGAAACCTTCTCTGTACAGTTCCCCTAGCCCTGTTTTTTCAAACTCGCTCCCTTCCCATCTAGCAGATGTCCAATGAGCCTCTTTGACAAAATCAGGAGAAACTTGATTTAAAGTAAATGATCCTGTATCCAGAATGTTCTCTAAGGTATCACGCTTGACAGTATGTGGCCGAAAAAGAATCCCAACAAGCGGTGGTGTAGCTCCAATGTGAAATACTTGAGAGAAAGGAGCCAAATTGGTGACGCCCGTTGAGTTTTTCGTTCCGATCAGGTTTAGGCTTTTGTAACCTGAGAGGCAATTGATCAGATTTCTACGGAAGAAAGAATCCGATTCCAAAATGTCAGATTTGGAGAAATGTCGCATCATTTAGCAATAGCTTCTTCTATAGAGTTACAATATTTGATATCCAACTGATCGATAATATTGTCAGGATAGTTTTGAAGAATTTGATCTTTGGCTATCTGCACCATTTTTTCAAACCACTTTTCATCTGGCAGGATTTTTCGGTGCGTTTTCACTCCATATTGAAGCATGTCCTTTTTCCAATAGATAAAGTACCACTCCATGGTAGGCTGATGGAAAGCTCGTAAAGATCTTTTGTCAAAAATGAATTTTTCATAATCACCCTCTTTAACGATTTCACCAATCTGCTGAAAGGCTTCCTTGAAGTCTTCAATCGGAATATAATCAGAGAGCAATTCGCAGAGGATAATTTTTAACTCTGGACTTTTTAGAACACGAAGATATTTCTGTTCAAAAGCCAATTCAAAATCTTGTATTTCGGAGGATTGCAAAATATCGTTCATAGCAAAGGATGGAAATTAGTAAACGGATTTTTTTCGCTGCTCCTCAGAGCGGCTTACTTCCTGTCTGAATTGCTCCAATCGCACTTCCAAATTGGATGCATATTCAAGCGTCGTACGCATCATGTCTTGCTGAGACTTAATTTGTTCCTTAAGCCTAGCAAGTTCTTTATTGACTTCAGAAAGTTTATTTTCGTACTCCTTTTTAAGCCTTTCTTTTTCTAATTGGGCTTTCCTCAATTCTTCCTTAAAAATTAGGAATGATTCAGGTGGTGTCTTCATATTCACAGTTCGTTCTTCTCGGGACCGTACCCTCATTTATGACAAATTTGAACGGTAAATTGTTTTTAAATCATTTCAAATTGGACATTCCTCCATCCACGTGGAGAATTTGGCCTGTCATCCAAGAGGATTCATTCGACAATAAATATTTTGCAGCCTGGGCAATGTCTTCCGGCTTACCAAATCTTCCTAGTGGATGTCGCTTGTTACTCGCATCTCTTTTGTCATCAGTAGATAATAGTGCTGAAGCTAGCGGAGTGTCTGTTAAAGAAGGAGCTATTGCATTTACTCGGATATGATAAGGCGCCCACTCAGCTGCAAGAGATCTGGTCAGCCCTTCAATAGCACCTTTTGCAGAAGCAATTCCGGCATGAAAGCCCATCCCAGTTTGTACTGCTACAGTGCTGAACAAAACCACAGAAGCATCTTTTGAACGCTTTAACCCTTTAAGACAAGCTTGTAATACTCTAACTGCCCCGAAAAAATTCACTTCCATTTCCTGACGAAAATCTTCCATCGAAATCCTGTGGAAAGGTTTAAGGTTAATCGTACCCGGAGTATAAATTAGCCCATCAATTACTTCCGGTAATCCAGGCATTTCTTCGAAATCAGCACTTGTATCCAAAGCGGTTGTTCCTTCCCCACTTTTTGAATACAGAAATAAGTTTGATCCTAATGCCTGGCAAGTTTCCGCCAGAGCTTTTCCAATTCCGGAGTTACCTCCAATAATGACAATATTCTTTCCTTTCATGAACTTTTTGATTTCTTCCTCTAAAGTCGATTCAAATAGATTTTGTTTAGAAATAGACATAAAAAAACCGGACAATCGCCCGGTTTAAGAAGTTGGTTTTAGCTTAAATTATTTTACCAGATTGATGTATTTCAAAAACTCATTTCGAGTTTGTTCATCTGTTTCAAATTTCCCGGAATAAAATGAGGTAACTGTAGAACTATTTGTGTCATTAATACCACGAGAACTTACACACATGTGGTACGCATCCATGATTACTGCTACGTCCTCTGTTCCAAGAGCTTCTTTCAATTCATTTCCAATCTGCATGGTAAGACGCTCCTGAACCTGAGGCCTCTTAGAAAAATATTGAACTATCCGGTTGATTTTTGATAATCCAATCACATTGCCATTGGAAATATAAGCTACATGAGCTCTACCGTAAATCGGAACAAAATGATGCTCACAATGAGAAAAAAACGTGATATCTTTTTCAACAAGCATTTGGTTGTACTGGAACTTGTTCTCAAAGAGCTTTGCATTCGGCTTATTTTTCGGGTTCAAACCCGAAAAAACCTCTTTTACGTACATCTTAGCTACTCGATGAGGAGTTCCTTTCAGGCTATCGTCGGTCAAATCCAAGCCCAAAATGTTCATGATTTCCTTGAAGTGCTTTTCAATCAACTCGATTTTTAGATCGTCATCCATTTCGAAAGCATCTTCCCGAAGCGGTGTTTCGAGAGAGGTAGCAACATGCTCTTCTCCCAATTCCTCAAATGAAGTGCGGGAAATATCAATTCCCATCGTATTCAACAAAGTTTCTTTCTGTTTCATATAGCCGAATGCTTAAATCGTATTTCCGATCAATTTTTTCCCTCAAAATATTCCAAATAACCACTGCAATGTTTTCTGCAGTTGGATTGAGATTCTTGAATTCATCGGTGTCTAAGTTTAAATTTTTATGATCAAATCTATTTAATACATGCTCTTTAATTAAATCGCTGAGCAATTTCATGTCATAAACATAACCAGTTTCAGGATCAATTTCTCCACGAAGCATGACATGAAGGTCATAATTGTGCCCATGGAAATTTGGGTTGTTACACTTTCCAAAAACAGCCTGATTTTTTTCATCAGACCAATTTGGATTGTGAAGCCGATGAGCGGCATTGAAATGTTCCTTACGGATTACTGTTACTTTCATTAATTCCTTGAACAGGGAAATTTTTCTTTTTGTTTAATTATTATTGAATTTCTTTAAACAAAAATCTCAAAACCCTGATTTTCATATTTTTAATAATTCCCGCAAAAATAGAATTTTATTTCTGCGACTGGTGTTATCTATTCAAATACCGAATAAAAAAAGCATTAATAATTAAAAAAGGTTCAAAATAAGCCAAACTCTGATCTATCTCAATCACCGGATAGTGAAGAAAAACCAACCCGGAAAACAACCACTATGAATATTATCCAAATTCTATTAGCAGGGATGTTGTCATTAGGACACACGTCTAAAACTACCCCTGAAAAACCCAAATCCGAAAATGTGATCCATGCAAAGGATCCCTATGCTCAGTTACAAGAAAAATTCGATGTATTACCTGATCGAACAATCTTCGATAAAGCTTTGGCAGGCTGGTCTCATTTAAAAGAAGACCTTCGTAATCCAATGCTGACTATCATTGACTTCAGTTTACCTTCTACTGAAAAACGAATGTGGGTCATCGATCCAAAATCCATGGAAGTAAAACTCCATACAGTAGTTTCTCATGGAAGGAATTCTGGAAATCTATTTGCAGAGTCATTCTCCAACATTCCAAATTCCTATAAAAGCAGCCTAGGTTTTTACAAAACAGCAGAAACCTACCAAGGTAAACATGGCTATTCACTTCGATTGGATGGCTTAGAAAAAGGATTCAATGACAAGGCAAGAGATCGAGCCATTGTAATCCATGGAGCTGATTATGCTCGGGAGGAAGTTGCCAAATCATCAGGAAGACTAGGAAGAAGCTTGGGTTGTCCAGCATTACCTTCTGAAATCTCCAAGGAAGCCATTGATTTGATCAAGGACGGTTCGTTGATATTCATTTATGGAGAAGATGAAAAATATCTGAGCAACTCACCGGTTTTATCTGAAGCCCTACTTTCTCAACCTGTCTAAAATCTCTTGATCTCGGTAATATAAATCAGGTCTAAAGTAAGGGTTGCCTTTTCCATCAGTCCAAAAAGTCAAGTAGACGACATAAACAGGGATTTTTTCGGTCAATTCCACTTTTACCTCATGATCCTGATTCATGGATTCTTTTATTTTTTCATCTGTCCATTTTTCTTGGTCCTGAAGAAGTAATTTGGCGAAATCGAATGGCTTGGCTAGACGAATACAACCATGACTCATTGAGCGTGTATCCCGATCAAAAAGATGCTTAGCAGGAGTATCATGAATGTATACACTAAAAGAATTAGGAAACATAAACTTCACCAAACCCAGAGAATTGGATGGTCCTGGTTTTTGTCGAATCAAGTAGGGAATTGACCTTCCTTTCCAATTCACTAATTGAGGGTCAATAGCTTGACCGGAATAGGAAAGCACTTCCATATTATTCCTAGCGAGGTAATTAGAGTTTTTTCGTACTGCAGGGATAATTTCTTTATTGACAATTGAAGTTGGCACATTCCAATAAGGACTAAAAACGATATAACTCATCGTCGCTCGAAACACAGGTGTTTGATTATCAGTTTTCCCCACAATCACTTTGGAGAAAAAAACTGTATCAAACCTATTCAAATACACCAGACTGAAATCTGGGATATTGACCATGATTGCTTCAGAGGACAACTGCGAGTCTTCCAACCATCGCAATCGCTCCAGGTTTACAGAAATTTTTCCAATCAAATCCTCTGGAGAATGATTCAGTGCGGCTAAGGTATTTTTGCCAATAATTCCATCAGCTTCTAATCCATTATCTTCCTGAAATCGGATTATTGTATTAAAAAGAAGGGAATCATAGGTTTTGGATTCGAAATCCCCAACATCCAAATAATTCCAAAATGCCAATCGCTCTCGGATGGATGGAATAGCCCCATCACTTTCTCCTACTTTTATGGATTTATTTGTTCGGAGATTTGACCAATCCAACTCATCTTCCTCCATTCGCGAAACCAAGTCTCTGATAACTTCTCTTCCCTTTGAATAAGCATTCATTTTGGGATATAGGTCAATCAACAAAGGTCTAAGAGCCCTATCTTTTGCCAATTTTTGGAAGAAAACAGGAGAATTAAAATTCGCAGCCTTTTTGGGAATATTCCAGGATTGATTCAATTTGGAAGGATCTAATTTCCCTTGATCTAGATCCTGAGCCAACCGAATAACTGCATCCGAAAGAAATAGCTCTATATCAGCCAAATCTTCCAAAAATGGTTCAAATCCGGCTTTTTTATTTTCTTCAATTGCTTTAAAAAATGTCTGAATCAGCGCAAAATGATAATCCTGAGGATTCAATCCATCAAATTTGGATTGCTCTATTTCATATCTGAGTTCATAAGCAAGCTCTGATAATTCATTTGAATCAATCCAAAGCGATTCAAAATTCCTAGAACCATAAAATTCAAGAATAGAATTATGATTTTGAATTTCACGTCCCCTCAATTCTAAAACGGACTTTCCTCCAGTATTTTCCAGACGGGATTTTAGCAATTCACTTAAATCCTGAGAGAAGGAAAATTGATAAAAGAATAAAAAAATAAAGAATAAAAGGGGTTTCATATCATCTTATTCTATTGGAAAATCTTGGTATTTTCTGCCTAAAGCCCAAACATCCTTCAGCATGGTCAGAAAATCCCCCATACGATGAAGTGGTATCAAATTCGGCCCATCACTAAGCGCTTTGGCAGGTTCCGGATGGGTTTCTATGAAAAATCCATCCACACCAGTGGCCGCTGCTGCTCGAGCTAGGAATGGAGCAAATTCCCTTTGTCCACCACTGCTTCCACCTTGCCCTCCAGGTTGTTGTACAGAATGCGTAATATCAAATACTACCGGCGCAAATTGCCTCATGATTGGCAAAGCTCTCATATCTACCACCAGGTTATGATATCCTAAAGAAAAGCCTCTTTCAGTAAGGCAAACATTGTCATTTCCCGCTGAGCGAACTTTTTTAACAGCAAACTGCATATCCTCCGGAGCCATAAATTGCCCCCTTTTGATTTTAACAGCTTTTCCTGTTTCCGCAGCAGCAAGAAGCAAATCAGTTTGACGACATAAGAACGCTGGAATCTGTAGCACATCTACTACTTCAGCAACCTCTTTGGCCTGATAGCTTTCGTGAATATCTGTAACCAATGGAATATCCAAAGCCTGTCCTACTCGCTGAAGTACTTCCAGAGATTTATCCATCCCTATACTTCGGAAAGAAGATGATGAAGTTCTGTTGGCTTTATCAAAGGAAGCTTTAAAAACGTAGGAAAACCCATGCTCTTCTGCCCAAGCCTTTACTTTTGTACCAATTTCCAAGCAAATATCATAGCTTTCAACAGCACAAGGTCCTGCAAAAAGAACAGGTTTATCACCACCCAAAACCACTTTTTCGGTGATTTTCATTTTTTGATCAGTTCTATTCATCATTTTTCTCCGATAAAGATTCAATCAAAGGAATCAACTTTCCTTTGGCATGTAATAACAAATCAGCCACTTCTCGAAAAGCTCCATTTCCTCCATTCATTTTCGTCACAAAATCAACCTGGTGCTTGATGTAAGAAATAGCATCTGCTGGACAAGCAGTCAAACCAACTCGCTTCATAATCGGAAGATCTATCAAATCATCCCCGATATAAGCGACTTCCCTTTCCTCCAATTCAAGAGTCTCAAGTAATTCGGTTAGCTTTTTTCCCTTGTCCTTGATTCCATGGTAATGAAAATCAAATCGCAATTCCTCACACCGGTTCTCCACGACTTGAGATTTTCTTCCTGTTATGGCCCCAACCATTATACGATTTCGGCGTAGGAACTGGACGATATATCCATCTTTTACTTGAAATTTTTTCAGCTCCATCCCCTCATTATCATAAATGATTCCACCGTCTGTCATCACCCCATCGATATCGGTAATAAGCAATTTGATTTGCTCGGCTTTTTCCCAAACGGCATCGGGAATATGACTGAAGTAGTCTTTGATTATTTCTTCTGTTTCCATTGTATTGAATAAAGATCCAGTCTTCGCTGTTCAAGATTTCTTACACTACCTGCCTTTCGCTGCTTTGTCAGCAAATCTAAATCAACGTCTGCCACGATGGTGGTTTCTGCATTTTCAGAAGCCTGAGCTACGATGGAGTCATGTGGAAATGAAAAGTCAGAAGGGCTATAGATAGCAGCTTGAGAATATTGGATATCCATGTTTTCTACTTTCGGCAAATTACCCACAGAACCGGTAATCGCCACATAGCATTCATTTTCTATAGCACGAGCGCGAGCACAGGTATTTACCCGTAGGAAAGCATTTTTGGTATCTGTCCAAAAAGGAACAAATAGAATGTCCATTTCCTGCTCTGCAAGAATACGTCCCAATTCCGGGAACTCTACATCATAACAAATCAAAATACCTATTCTTCCAGCATCTGTATCAAAAACCCGGATTCCATTTCCTCCTTGCAAACCCCAGTAAGAGGCTTCATCAGGAGTAATATGAAGTTTGTATTGCTTATCATGCGTACCGTCTCGACGGCAGAGGTAACTTACATTTCGAAGTTTTTTTCCATCATATTCAGGCATGGAGCCGGCGATAATGTTGACATTGTAAGACACAGCCAAATCGCTCATCCTGCTCACAATTTCCTGAGTATAATCTGCAAGATTTCGAATCGCTTCTGAAGCATCCATATCATTGAATTCTGACAAAAGCGGAGCATTAAAAAATTCAGGGAAAAGGCAAAAATCAGATTTATATCCCGAAATAGTATCCACAAAGAATTCAACTTGTTGCATCAAATCATCCACATTGGAAAAACGACGCATTTTCCACTGAACTAAGCCAAGTCGAACAATCGACTTTTGGTTACCAATGAGCTTCTCATCCTTCTCGTAATAAATATTGATCCATTCCAACAAAGTGGCATAGGCTCTGGAATCTTTATCTTCTGGAAGGTACTTAGTTATTACTTTTCGTACGTGGAATTCATTGGCTAATTGGAAGGAAAGTACTGGGTCGAAGATTTCCTTGTTCTTGACCAATTCAATGTACTTTCTGGGGGTCATTTCCTCTGCGTATTTAGAATAGCCTGGAATTCTACCTCCAGCGATAATGGAACGAAGGTTCAGGTTTTCGCATAATTCCTTCCTTGCATCATACAAACGTCTCCCCAAACGCATTCCTCGATAATCCTGATGCACGAATACATCTGTTCCATAAAGTGTATCCCCTTCCTCGTCATGGGTATCAAACTTCCCATAGCCAGTAATCTGATCATAAGTGTGATTATCACCGAATTTGGCATAATCCACAATGATACTTAGGGCAGCCGCTACTACCTTTCCATTATCCTCAATACAGATTTGCCCTTCAGGAAATACTTTAATTTGATTTTTGAGCTCTTGCTTGGACCATGTCATGGCTTTATCCCGATAAATCGAAGCCATGATTTCCCGAATATCCTCAAAATCAGATAGTTTAATATTCCGGAGTTTAAGCCGGTGTTCGAGTTCTTCTCTTTGTTTACTCATGATTCAAAATTAAGCCTTTTCCATCAAAAATTTTTGAAAGCCGTCTATCAACTCTAAAAAACAAAATTTTATTCTGATTAGTAATATCAAGTAACTGTTCTCATCCTATGATCGAGATTTATTAATATTTTGTCATTTGATTTCTAAAAGACATTAACTCAATATGCAATCTGCATTAAACGCTGACACCCAAAAAACAAGCTTTGATTTTTTATCCTGGTTTGAAGAAATGATGAATTTCAGTCTCTTCAACTTAGGAGAATCTAAATTAACAATTGGCCTTCTACTTACATTGGCCATCTCATTTTTAGTTCTATTTGTTGGATCGGAATGGATTCGCAGGCTTCTTGTCAACCGAATTCTCAAAAAATACCACATCACAGAAGGAACCCGGCTTTCGATCGGCACCATGGTAAAATATATCCTGATTCTAGCAGGTATTTTTTCCATCTTACAAACGAACGGGATTGATCTAAGCGCTTTTGGAGTTTTGGCAGGTGCTATTGGTGTAGGTATCGGTTTTGGTCTTCAAAATATCACTAACAACTTCATCAGTGGTCTAATCATTCTATTCGAACAACCCATCAAAGTTGGAGATCGCATCGAGGTTGGAAATGTAAATGGGGATGTAATAAAGATATCAGCCCGCTCTACGATGGTAGTTACTAACGACAACATCACCATTATTGTACCCAATAGTCAATTTATTGATAATCAGGTAATAAACTGGTCCCACTCGGACCGGATGGTTCGTTTCAATTTTTCGGTGGGTGTGGCTTATCGAGAAGATCCGGAAAAGATCAGAAAGATTCTTTTGGAAGTTGCAAAAGATAATAAGGGTGTCCTGGATAAACCTGAAACAGATGTGCTCTTCGAAGAGTATGGAGACAACAGTATCAATTTCAATCTAAGGGTCTGGACTTCAGAATATGTGAATAGACCCAAGGTGTTGAAAAGCCAATTGTATTTTGAAATATTCAAGCGATTTAGAGAGCAAGGAATTGAAATTCCTTTCCCACAGCGGGATTTGCACCTCCGATCAGGATTTGAAAATTTAAAAAATTAGGCTAATTTTCGAAGTTAAGACCAATTGGCTCTCTATGAGCCTGATAATGAGAAAGCTAGTATTACTTTTATTCTTTTCTTTTGGTTTTGCGTTTTTAGGATCTACGCAAAGTTTTTACCGCTATCGTTTCGAGGAGCCTTGGTCTATTTCAGCGAGTATAGGACCTACTCAGTACTTTGGTGAGCTTTATTCATTTTGGAAATATTCAGAGGGAGTGCAACCTGATTGGAATGCAAATTTTGCTTTCAATTATACATTTGGAACTCACTTAAGAGCAAGAGGAGAGTTCTCTTATATCAAAATGTCAGGACAGGACCCTCCTTCAGACCCTAGGGCATATCGAACACCAAGAAACCTACATTTTAGAGCAAGAAACCTGGAATTGACAGGAATTATCGAATATTATTGGCATCCTGTCAAAGTCCCCAATATCCACCGTCCGCTTTGGAATCCATACATATTCTTTGGACTGGGAATGTCCACGAATAACCCTCAGGCCCAATTGGATGGAGAATGGGTAGATCTCAGACCTTATCAATTGGAAAACAATCCATATAATCGATACATCATGGTATTCCCTATGGGACTGGGATTTAAGTACAAGTTGAATGTATATATGGATTTGAAATTTGAGGGGAATTATCGCTTCACCTTGACTGATTACATGGATGATATTTCGGCCTACAATGTGAGCGAGTTTTACATGGATTTGGTGGATGATTATGTATCTGGTAAAAATCCTGATAGACTTCGATTAGCTATTCGAAACCCAGATTTTTTGGATGATAATGGCATGCCAGACATTGACAAAATTCTGCGAAATAATGGAAGAGTCAGAAGAGGCTCAGGATTGCGACATCGATTTGATGGATACATGACAGTCAATGTAGGATTGGAAATTCACTGGTCTCAAGATATTTTTCAAAACTGGATATTCAGAAATCGTATCTACGAAAAGCGATTCAGATTCTGGTAATTTTCTACGCTGCTGAGAATTTCAGGAAGGTTTTTTGTAATTTGGATATACAGCTGTAAACCAATTCATCCAGAATCAACTTTAAAACCCAGCAGTAGTGAATTTAAACTTTTGGGAATTTCTTGCCGGTTTGGGAATCTTCCTTTTTGGAATGAACCAAATGGAATTAGGGCTTCGGGAGCTCACGGGTAGATCTTTTCGGAATCTCCTTAAAAAATTTACCAATCACCCAATAAAGGGGATTCTTACAGGAACGATCATCACCTCCATTCTTCAGAGTAGTTCCTTAGTCACCTTAATGGTATTGGCATTTCTAGGAGCCGGAGTTCTAAGCCTCAAGCATGCTTTGGGAGTAATTTTGGGAGCTAACCTTGGGACAACCATTACTGCTTGGATCGTTTTTTTACTAGGATTCAAAGTCAGCATAGCCTCATTCTCTCTCCCATTTATTGGAATTGGGGCATTGATATCCATCTTGCTTGGCAGAAATCTAATCATTAAAAATTTCGGCATTTTCCTAGTTGGCTTTGGCTTTCTCTTTTTTGGAATGGACTTGATGAAAGTGTCCATCGAGAGTCTTTCAGGCTCTATTGATTTTGCCCAGTTTACCGATTTTGGCTTAATCGTTTTTCTTTTGGTTGGGCTCGTAATAACTGCCTTGATTCAGTCCAGTTCGGCAACCATGGTGATTTTATTAAGCGCTATTAATTCCGGGATTTTAGCTTTGGATCAAGCGGCAGCAGCAGCGATTGGAGCAAATATAGGAACCACGATTACTGTCACATTAGGGGCAATTGGAGGAAGTCCAGATAAGAAACGATTAGCCTTGCTTCATTTTTTATTCAATGTGGTCACAGGCTTAATCGTATTCTTCTTTGTACCAATAATTGTCAATTGGATTGTTAAAATGGATTTTGGTCAGGATCCATTATTCGATTTGGCTTTGTTCAACACGGTCTTAAATCTTTTTGGAATCTTCCTTTTCTACCCATTTTTGAAGCCCATCACCCATTGGCTGACGGGAAGATTTGTACGCACCGAAAAACCTCATACCCGTTACATTCAAAATGTTGACGTGGAAGTTCCTGAAGCAGCCATTCAAGCTTTGGATAAAGAACTTTTGATTTTATACGCCAAGGCAAAGTCCTTTATATTCCTAACCATGAATTTGAATGATGGCTCAATAAAATCAAGGGGAATTTTTGATAAGATTTTGAACCAACCTTTGGACTACATCACTCATTATCGTGAATTAAAAAATATTGAGGATGAAATCACTGCCTATCATTTAAAGCTTCAGAAAAGCAGTATTAAGGAGGATGAAGCAAAAAAACTTATTTCCCTTATGCTTTCTGTGAGATTGATGATTTTTGCTGCGAAAGACTTTAAAGACATTGCCCATAATATTAAAGAAATCCTTCTTTCAAGCAGAAATTTACCCAAAGACTTTTTAGAAAAGCTTCAGCAAATGGCCCAAGAGCGCATTCATCAAATTGATAGAATGGTAGAAAATCAAGTGGAGAAAATAGAAATCCCTCAATGGATGTCGAGAAACGAAGAAGAGGCAGATAGAATGATTGAAGAATTATTTGAACAGGCAAAAAATCATAAGACTGATATTCCTTTTTCTACGCTTTCCAATGTAGCCAAAGAGTTCTCGAGAGGCTTATATAATTTGGGTGCCGCCGTGATACACTGGCGACACCCAATAAATGTTGTGTTTGACCCAACCGAGGTCCCAACCTTACAGTCAAACCTTCAGGCTAAGGACTCCTAAATCACCTTGATACAAAACTGTTTCAGTCACACCTATTTGATAGGCAGGACTTGATGCATGGTGACCAGAAACCAAAAACAACAAGTGAATTCCCTCCTCTTGGCAAAACGCTACAATACCCTTCTCAACTTCTCGAGCACTATAGGTATGCTGATGAAAAACGATTTCTTCGTTGCCTGATTGGAATAAATCCATGCCCTGTTTTATCTCCTTAGAGGAAGCAAAATTTTCAGGGGTATTGACAAATAGTTGATGAACAGAAGCCTTAAAAGCTTTTACAAGAGATTTGATTTCAGCAAAAGCTTTTGGCGCATCCTCATGGAATGTTGACGCAAAAGCAATTTTCCTGAAATCATTCCCATCCAAGGCTTTTTTGACTGCCAAAACAGGCATTGGGGCAAGTCTCAACATTTTTTGGAGATTGGAACCAATGAATTTCCCTTCTTCGAACCCTTTCCCATAAGCTCCCATAACGATCATATCAGCCTGATTTGCTTGTGCCACTCGCAAAATTTGCTCATACGGCACACCTATTTTTACAATTTGTTCGATTGGAGCTTTCGCTGGTGCAACTTTTTGGATGTATTCAGGAAGGACTTCTTCCGCCTCTTCCATTTGTTCGATCAGATCTGGATATTTCTTTTGAGCTTCTTCAGAAAGCTTTTCAAAATCTATCTCAGATGGGATCACAGTTACCAAAAGAATTTTCGCATCAGTCTTTGATTGAATTTTTTGGGCAGTTTTCAATCCTTCTAATGAGTAGGATGAAAAATCAAAGGGCACAACGATGGTCTTCATGGTTATCTCCGTTTTGGTTTATACCAAGGTCGAAAATACTTTAGAAGATTCTCTTGAGGGATATCAAAGAAGAAACTGATAATTATCAGTTAAGCTAGGGAATGGGGCTTTTTTAGAAACATTTTCACATCACAACGGGCATATTTTCCTTCCTCAGGCTTCTCTGCTTCAAAACCCAATTTTTGATAAATCTTGAGGGCTGGACCCAATTTGGAATGAGAGTAAAGCTCGACTTTTTCTGCTCCCATATCCCAGGCTTTTTCCAAGATTGCCTTTCCCAAGATCATTCCTATTCCTTTACCCTGAGCCGATTTTCGAACTCCCATTTTTATCAGTTCATAGGTCTGTCCTTTGACTTTAGAAAGTCCAACAGTCCCAACTATCTCTCCATCCATTTCTGCAAAAAGGATAGCGCCTCCCTTATCAATAATAGTTTCTTGGGGATTTTCTAATTGCATCCTATCGAATTCTTCCAATGAAAAGAGCTCCTCTACCCATTCCTTGTTGATGGATTCGAAAAATGGTTGAAGTTCAGGTCGGTATGGGAGGATACGGATTTGGGACATGCTTTCCTTGCTTTGGTAGTTGATTTGGAAAATTTCTGCTAGATTAGGTTTGATCAACCAATAATCCAATGAAAAAATATCTGATTTTATGCTTATTATCTTTTTCGATTTTTCAGTTTGCCCAAGCCCAAAGTCCTGAGCAGCGAATTCAGGAATTAGGTTTAGAAATTCCAGAGGTAAGTCAACCTATGGCAAATTATGTCAAATGGAGGCAGGTTGGCAATATGCTTTACCTAGCGGGTAACGGTCCGGATGTCTTTGGAAAAGTGGGTGATGACCTGACACCTGAACAGGGATACCAAGCCGCACGGGAAACAGGGTTAGAAATTATCGCAGTTTTGAAAGCTGCCACGGGCGATTTGAGCCGCATCAAGCAATTTGTCAAAGTATTGGGAATGGTGAATTCGGCTCCTGATTTCACTGGACATCCAGCCGTAATTAATGGCTTTTCGGACCTAATGGTAGAAGTTTTTGGAGAAAAAGGAAAACATGCCCGTTCAGCCGTGGGAGTCGCAGCTTTACCCAACAATATTGCCGTGGAGATTGAAGTAATTGTGGAGCTGGAGGATTGATGATCAAGCCTTTTCTTTCTTTTCTACTGCCTTTGACCCTACTTTTCCTTCTTTCAGAGAAAACTTTCTTGGCAGAATACATCTATGTGGATGGATTGGCATTTCAGCAACAGGGGCTTAAAAGTATTTTTGAAAAGTACGGACCGACCAAAAAGACTGATACTGACTACGAATGCGGGTTCCATTCCAATGAAGAACAGGGAAAAACCTATTACCAGCTGATCTATGATCAAGTCACTTGGATAGGAAATGCTGAGGAGGGTTATATTCCTGAGTTGGTAGTTTTCGACTCAGAAGGTGAAATCAAATGGACCTATTTTCAGGAGATTGAATTCAGTGGAAAAAGCACTCAATATGAAGTCGAGAATTTTATGAAAAAGAAGGCAGAACCCATTCAAATCTACAGACGAGATGAAAATGATTTGTTTAGCCTTGGGGGCCGATTCACAAATGCTGATGATGGGTTTTTCTTTCTATTTAAGCAAGAAAAACTGATTGAGTTTCATTATTGGAGCCCTTGTTGAAACCGCTGATTTAAAAGGATAAAAGTTGAATTTAACCCACCTACCAAGTGGAATAAATCAGCAAAAGTAGATAAAATGAAAGCTGAAAATACGGATAACAAACATATGAATATTAGAAAAATAAATATTCAAGACGTTGAAAAACTAAAAGAAATTGGAAAGCAGACTTTTGCCGAAACTTTTTCATCCGAAAACAGCGAAGAGAATATGAAGGAATATTTAGAAAAGGGATTTTCGACTGAAAAGCTAACTTCAGAATTAACCGATAAAAACTCTGAATTTTACTTTGCGGAACTTGAAGGAAAAATAATCGGATATTTAAAAGTAAACTTTGGACTGTCTCAAACCGAAATAAAGGATAAAAACGCACTCGAAATAGAACGAATTTATGTGCAAAAGGAATTTCACGGAAAAAAAGTCGGACAACTTCTTTACAATAAAGCAATTGAATTGGCGAAAGAAAAAAACATAGAATATGTTTGGTTGGGAGTTTGGAAAAAAAATCAAAAAGCAATCAGATTTTATGAAAAAAATGGATTTAAAGCGTTTGACAAGCATATTTTCAAGCTCGGAAATGATGAACAAACAGACATCTTGATGAAACTAATAGTTGAAAAAGCCATCAGCTAATAATGGCTTTAAATAATGGGAGCAAAAGTGATAGAATCACAGTATTAACATAAAATAAAGGTCTGTACTAAACTGGAAAGTCAGTGTTAAATCTCCTACTACAAATGCATGAAACCGTCAATAAAGAATGAAACACTTGGTTTTAGTATCAATACTTTTACTTTTTTCAATGCACATTTCTTTTGGGCAGCATAGCGCATCATTTAGCGAAGAATACAGAGAAATGATGCATGATTCGGTGACTTATGAAATACTTGAAGTATCCGAACTATTCCATGTCATAGCTGCTCTAACTCCTTTTGGTAAAGGAAATACTGAAATAATAGATAAGTCGACAGGATATTACCAAGAAGTGTTAGACTACTTTGAAAAGTATCAGGAGCATCCGGTTATCAAAGAAATCCAGAAAGAGTTACGAAGAAATCGCTACAACCGTCTCAAAATGGATGCTTGTGGATTCTTTTTTAACCAAAACGGAAATATTGAAAAGGATAAAACCTACCCTACTCTAAGTTTTGAATCGAAAAACTGGCTCGAGCCTTATATTGAACAACTCGAAGATTTCTCAAAAGAGACTAATTTTCGGTCATTTTATGAAAACCATAAGGATTTTTACAGCCAGCAAACTTCAATGCAATCGGAACAGCTTGCTGTGAAATCACACTGGGATTGGCTTGAAAAAAAGTTTGATAATCGCTACCAATCTTATCGAATCACATTCTCTCCTTTGGTTTATGGTTCACATTCCGCCAACTATTTCATAGATGGTGATTTTAGTCAATCAATCATGTTTATTGGCCCGCCCTATGTGACTGATAAATATTCAAAAAAACAACTTGAGGGTCTAGCAGGCAGAATGGTATTCACAGAGATAGATCATAACTATATAAATCCATTGAGTGACAAGTATCAAGAAGAGATTAAAACGCTTATTGGCGATCTAGAAAAGTGGAACAATATGAAGTACCGTGACTACTCTAATGCTCTCTCCGCATTTAATGAATATGCGACATTTGCTTTTTATTCCCTATATGTAATCGACAATTACAATGAGGAAGATGCCTCGCTTATTATCAACCGCTGTGAAGAGGTGATGGAAAATCGGGGCTTTATTAAGTTCCCAGAATTCAACCAAAAATTAGTAAACTATTATTCCAAGAATAAAGAATTAACCGGCGAAGAAATCTACCAAAGTATTTTTTCAGGTGAATATGAGAAATGAAACTTTTTCTAACTATACAAATAAAGAAGTTCTCTTCTTTAGTCCACTTAGTGTTGAAAATTAAGATACTATGAAGAGGCTTCTATACTTTTTACTTCTAGCTCTGACCTTCTCCTGTCAAAATAATTCCAATAAAATCGGTCAAAATCAAGTAGAAAAATACCAAGAGAACTATTGGAGACATCTAACTTACTTAATTGGGATTAAGAATGAGGTTGCAAAAGGAGAATGGAAAGGCTTTTCAAAAAAGGATTTCTTCCAACCCATTATCTACTACACTTTTGACGGAACTTTTGTAGTAAACCCAAATAATCACATTCTCAAGATTACCGACCATGAAACAGTAAAACCAATCAATGGTATTGAGGTAATCGAACTTTCTAAAATCTACACTGATACCACAAATTTTAACTTCAATACAAGCTACAGTGATACCGACAGCACCGCGATATTCTACCAAGAAAACGTGTTGTTTTTCCAAAGTTTTGATTTAACCAAGAAATTGATCGGGATAACTGATCTTCAGGATTGGTCCATTATGGTAATCCACGAGCTTTTTCATGGCTACCAAAGGATAATTCCAGAATTTAAGGACTATTACTCCCAACTTGAAATCCCAGGAGGACCAGATGAGTTTTTAGCCAAATATCATCATGAATTAGATTGGTATAAAGAAAGCATCCATCATGAAAATGAGCTCCTAAAAGCCATATGGATCCAAGATGCAGGCCTAGCTGAAAATCTCAAAAAATACGATTCACTTAGAACCATCCGTATAGATCGAATCAAAGAAACCTATGGGGTTGATATTAGGGAAGTTGAAGATTACGAAATCCTCATAGAAGGACATGCCAGATATTTCGAATCCCTTTGCAAACGATATTTAGCTGACAACAATCCTGACAAATCAATGCTTGAAGAGGAAGATCTGAAATTGATTAGTAATATGTTTCAGGGATATGATGTCAAAAAAGACAGGAGCCTATTTGACATTTATAATGACAGGTATTATTACCAATTAGGCTATAATATCTCTATGATTTTAGAAAAACACCTTCCTGATTACCGTGAGTCGATTTATGTCGGAGAAAAAAACTTCAACAGCTATCTAGAAAAATTAAAAGCTCACAAAAATCGCTATGAGTAATTGCTTGTTCTTACTTATCCTTTGACTGCTTTCAGGATTTACTTCTAAAACTTATGTGGTTTTTCAGTTTGGTTAGCACTTGCAATAGAAAGTCTCACCAACCAAACTACTCATAGCAAGACCCTTAGCAACTAATTGAAATCATTTAAGATAATAGTCTATTCCAGGCAAAAGTTATGGTAACTAATTAGTCTTTTTCTCTAATCAATAATCTGAATTGATAAAAGACCTACCTCGTCAGCTGAAACCCTATTCGAATTACTTTATCTCATTTTAATTTCTAAGCACTCTCTGATCTCTGGCAGGATGATTAATCATTCCCAACAAAATTGGCTCTTCCAAAAAATCTTCTATTCACGAAGTTGTTGAGATTAGATCCAAAGCGGTAATTCAATCCAAATCTAGAGTCAATGGTGTAGGCGGAAGGTAGGGTAACCCTTCCACTCAAAATATCCTGCTCAGTGAAATCTCCTGCAGCCAGATAAATTTGATCCTGTACATAGTTACCTTCTACCCGCATGAAAATAGAAAAATTACCAGTTACTCGGACTTCTGCACTCACATTCAAACCTGTGGTCCACGAGCTAAAATCATCTAAATAATTTCTAAGCCTATACCCCACTTCCAAGTTACCCCAACGCTGATTTAGCCCTAGACTAGCTCTCAAACTATGGAGAACTCTGGTCTCTTCAGTCACGCCGCTAATCGTTTCTTCGACATATCTATTATTCCGAACTTCAACCCCATAATTCACTCTCAAAAATCTGGAATTCTGCTCTGATTCCGGAAAAAAATTGTACTCTACTGCCGGTCTAAATCTGGTCTGAAACTGATAATTAAAGCGAGTATTTTGAAGACCTTCTATATCATATCCATAGGACCACTGGGGTGTAATAGACTTTACCAACTGGTGACCAAAGCCAAATTCTGATACATCAAAACTATTCTGAACTTCATCAATAATTTGGTTGCCATTTTCATCGAGAATTGGATTGCCATTATCATCCACTCTTGGTTCTTTTTGAATTGTTCTTCTCAACCTTTCATCTATTCTACCCGAAAAATTAATTTTCCATTCATCCGTGATTCGGTTCACATTGATTTCTCCGCCGACATTAATGTTCCTGCTCAATTCCTCAATTTCAATGTTCGCATCCGTACCAAAATTAAAAACCCAATAATTCCAAGGATCAACGGTTTCCTGCACCACATCTTCCACAATTCCGGGTCCAGTCTTCATGTCGATTTCAATCCCCTCTCCAGCTAGAGTTTTCGCAACATAGGGAGCTAGACCTAACTTGATGAAACGAGTAAGTTTTTCCCTCACTTCAAAGTCAGTATCTGTTTGTTTGTTATTAACATAAAGGGTGTCAGTTCTCCCCGCATGGATATTTTGTTGACCTATGAATATAAGTTGATATTGTCTTCCGCCCCCACCAGACCTGTTATCGTTAATAAGCACAAAAACATCGGCGGATTCATTATCCAGGTAAAAGTCAACTGCGGTAATTTCCGTTCTGATAAAATCCATATCGCAGCCTCCATCCCATCGTTCACAGCCATCTATAAACACTCTGAGTTTATTTGGACGCTTGAAATTATCAACCAAGGTTTGACTCATAGATGGAGCTGCAAAAGCAAAGAAGGTTAGAAGCAATAAAATTGGTATTTTATTCATTTGATTGGGTTTTATTCATTTTAACCGATTCTCTTCGATCGCAATTGAATGCCAGATTTAAACCTTGTTACTACATTTCACACATCATTGTTTGAAAAGGAATGTTTGTTTTACACAAATGGAGAACGGAAAACAACACTCAGTCAACTATTCTTATTTGCTTGAATGAGCCATTCAGCTTTCACTTTCCTGAAAGTGAAAAAGGGTTATTGGCAAGCCAATAATTTTGAATGCAAGAATAAATCAAGGATTTTAATGCGAAGATATATACCAAATACGTGTGCATACAACTAATATCAGCATTAACGGCACTTTAGGTATTCGAGCGGTAGTGGTTCTAAGCAACCACGTAAAATCTGCCCACATACTATAATATAAAACAACACAACACTTTTTCAAGTACATGGAGTTTAAAAAACTAGCTTATTTCAATTTTCCCACTTGGTCTTAGGTCAGATTTCAGATCATTTAAAATTTAAATCTTAGGGTATTTAGTGGCTAAAATCTGATGGATAACCACTTTGTTATTGGAAATAAATAGAATAAAGAATTCGCAATCACTTACAGTCAAGAAATGGACAAATAATACTTTGCCCGCAAAAACCGAAGAGAAAAAAAATATTTAGTCCAACAACTGGGACGGGTACTCATTTTAGTTGTATGCTACTTCCCTTACCTCCCACAAATCTCCTTGTAAGCACAGTACTTACATTTTTCTTCATCTTCAGTTTGTGAAAATGGAATATCTGGATTTAGGATTTCACTTAGCATACCAGTCAATCCTGACACAAAATCCTCTTCAACTTCTTTATAATCATGGATTTCTTTTCCACCCATCTGAAGAAAAGGGTTAAACTTTTGATTGTAAATCTCTCGAATATTGAAAATTCCCGGTTTCAAAGGCTTTTGGTTATCCGGATGCTCAAATTGGTAGAAATATGCATACAATAAAGTTTGCATGGCTGCCTTATTTCTTTTCTTTTCCTCCCTATCAAATAAGGATGGAATGGATAAGACTTTCTTTTCGTCTTTTCCGGTTTTATAATCAATCAAGCGAACTACCCCGTCTTTGAGATCGACTCGGTCTATCACTCCCTGAAGTGCAAAATTTACAATTCCATTTTTCGTTTCCACAGGAATACTTGCCGGTACGTTCTTTTCCACTCCCAAAATCGTAAACTCCCCATTTTCCTGATCGTATTGAAGAATCGCTTCTAGGTACTTGATAAAAATCTCCCTAGCTATCTCCAATTGCCCGGAATATTCCATGGGCTTCCCTTCCTCTACTTTATAAAAATTCCGAATAGAATGATCAACTGCCTTAGGTACCTGAGGAAGGAGTCGATTGATTTCATGGGGATCAATTTTTCTAGGAGATTTAGATTCATCCAAACCATAAATTGTCTCTACAGCATTGTGCAGAATTGTCCCAAAAGTGGAAGGATCAATCTCTGTTACAACCTCTTCCCGCTCTTTTAAACCTGCAACATAACGGAAGTAGAATTTCAACCGGCAATCCAAATACATATTGAGTGCAGAAGCTGAAAGCGGTCGATTCTTTTCATCAGGGTGGCTTTTTGCTAAAAAAGCTTTCATGTCATCCAGCACTTCGGGGGTTTTCTTTACCTCAATTTTCTTTGGAGGAGTCAGTCCAACCGGAACCATGGCTATCTCAGGTTCAGCTACACCCATTTCTGCTTGCATTTGCTGGAGAAAGCGGCTCATTTCCCCTGCTTTACCCTGATCGGCAGCAGTAGTATAAATCAAATGAACTTCCTCTGCTCTATGCAAAAGCCTATAAAAAGTATAGGCATAAATCGCGTCATTCTGCTCCTGAACTGGAAGACCAAAAGCTCTTCGAAGATTAAATGGAATCATGGAATTGATCCCCCCACCTGGAGGAAAGCTACCCTCATTCAGATCGCAAATAATCACTCGTCGGAAATCCAAGTTTCTGGATTCCAACACCCCCATCATCTGAAGACCTTGAAGCGGCTCTCCTTCAAAAGGCAGCTTGAGTTCTCTAAAAATCTGCCGAAACAGTTTCAGCACAAAATCAATTTTTAAAGGCTTGGATTGATTTCCCTGAAAAATCTCCTTGATCCGATTGAGCTGCTTAAAAGCTTGGAATAAATAGGATCGTTGCACCTCATCCTCTTTAAACCCTGAAGCCAAATGCTCCATCAATTTCCCCAAATAATCGAAGACTTCGGATGGATTTACCTGTTGGAAAATCAATTCGGATAATTTGGATTCTCCAACCAAAAGATCAACAGGAATTTCTAAAAGGTTCTCTCCCTTGATTTTTTCCAATAAAGCCTGAAAATGATCTGGATCTTCTTTTAATAAATAAGGAAATGAAAGCAAATCCGTAACCGGTTTATGGTAAAAAGTGGCCACTCCATTTCGAACTTTCACATAGCGCTGTAAATCCAAAACAGCATCCAAAAAAGCATAAACGGGCGCATTTCGGACAGGATAGCCCATGGTCACATTCAACTTGTCGATTTGAGAAGGCAAGGAATGTAAGACCAGAAAGAGCATTTGCTCATCCGGTAAAATAATCACCGTTTCTTCCAAAGCTTCTTCAGTTGGGATTTCTTCCAAAAGCTTCCCGACCAAATTTGCCTGATTAATTTTCAAAGGAATGGAATGAACATGGATATAATCTTTTTTTAGTCGAATACGATCAGGGATTTCTTCTGGAAAAGTCTTTCCAAAAATAGAATCTCTCTGATAATCCCTAAAAAACAAGCCCGCTTCTTGAATGGGGTCCTTCAAGTAATATTGATCCAAATCCCAAAAAACTTCCGCACCGAATTCTTTTACAAAATGCCTTATCAACTTTTCTTCAGTGAGGGTAAAGGCATTGAAACCAATGAAAACATAGTGCTTTCCAGGCTTTGGGATGGAATCTAGATTTTCTGAAACCTGTCGATATAATTGGCCGGAATAAGCTAACCCAGCAGTATTCAACCTGTGCTGAAAATCTTCATACAAGCGACCCAAAATCTGCCAGAATCTTAAAAACTTTTGTTTCTCCTGATCATTTTGCCTTTCAAATGCCAACCAAAACTGTGAAATCAAATCTCTCTGCTCTTCCGTCAGGAAGCTTAAATCTGATTCAAACTCCTTGATTTCCGCCAAATTCTGATATAAAACTTTTGCGGGAGCCATAAACTGATCCAAGTCATTGAAATCCTTAAGAATCAACTCACCCCAGAAATAAAACCGATCAAAATCTTCAGGCTCATCCTGTATCTGCCGATACAATTCATACAATTCAAAAATCAAGGTTAAATCATCTGCAGGCGTATTTCCCGCCAAGCCATAGAAAACCTGCTCAATGGTTTTGACCTCAGGCATCCAAACAGGCTGATTGATCAATTCACCCAGATACTTGGTAAAAAACAATCCTGCTCTTCGGTTAGGTAGTACCACCACCAACTCCTCCAATTTTTGAGGAGAGTCCAGAAGTTTTTGAGCAGTTTCTTTCAAAAATGGAATCATACTTCAATAATTTCTGTGGGTTCCAAATAGCACAAAAAGCCCTTCACCGGTTTTTGACTCAACTGATGAACTAAACCCATGTATTCTTTGACTTGCTTATGATGGGAAGGGTATTTTTCACCGGTTTTAAAATCTACAACCACTACCTCCTTTTCACCGATCAATACTCGATCCGGTCGCTTTTGATTACCTCCAGGCAACAAAATCCCTTGTTCTGCCAACGTCAAATAATTTCCCCCAAACCAACTTTGGAACTGAGGTATTTCGAATAATTTTTTCAATTGATCCCCCACCTCTTGAGCTGTATCTTGGTCAATTCTTCCCTCAAAAGTGTATTGATGCAAAAGCAATTCTGCGTCTTGTTGGGTTTGAGAAGCAGCCAAGAGTTCGTGGACAATTACACCCAACTTCCTTTGTGCCCGTGCCTGAAGACCATTTTCGGAAAAATCCCAGGCAATAGTTTTAGTTTTGAGTTTGCTTCTCCAATCCTGAGTTTCCCATCGTAGAGGCTTTGGCACAAATGTTTGCCCCTCCTTTTCGCTATTCGAAGAAATCCATTCTCCAGCTTCAAAAATCAGATTCTCGGCATCCCGGGATTGATTTGATGCAAATTCAGAAATTTGAAATCCAGCCGAAAAAAGGGTGTAAAGTATATTGCCAGTAGATTTTTGGCTGACGCCAGATGTTTTGCTGTTTGTAAAATTAGCATATCCCCAAATCACTTCTTCCGCACGAGTAAAGGCCACATAGAGCATATTCAAAGAATCTAAATAAGCCAGCCTGACCTCATCCTCATAAGCTTTGGAAAAATGGGAATCCTTCAAGGTGCTTCCATGAGTCAAGGGAACGATGGTTTCCAATCCATTTTCAGACTTAAAAGGAGACCAAATAATGGGAGCTTGAAGTCCAAATGAAACGATATTCCAATCCAAAAAAGGCATAATTACCACTTTGTATTGAAGTCCTTTAGACTTATGAATAGTCAAAATCCGCATGGCATCATGATCCTCAGGAATCTTGACAGTTCGCTTTTTACTGTTTAATTCCCACCAATCTAAGAAGCCAACCAAGTCCGCTCGATTCTTTTTCACAAAATCAAAGACAGCCTCTTTGAAACCTGATATATAGGCTAGATCGGCTTGAATCTCCATTAAACCCAAAAACTCAATACTTTCCTCCATCAATTCCAGCAAAGGCAACTGAAGAAATTCATTCAGTCTGGATTGAAGTTCCTCATCCTTGGATTTGAGCTCCGGTACCTGCTTAAACTTGTGGAAGAGTTTGTGAGAAAAAGGAATGCCTTGCAACAAGGCATAATAATACCAAGCTGTTTTCAGAGCAACTCGATCAGCTGGATTACTTAGGTATTTCCAAAATGCCAATAGGCATTTAACTGCAGCGGATTTATCCAAAAAGAGGGATTCCTCAGAAAGCACATCAAAGCGATAGCCGGAATCAGGGTTTTCTCTGTCATAGGCCATCAAACGATCTGCTATATCAACTCCTTGGGAATTCTTTCGAACCAAAAAGGCAATATCTTTCAATTGATAGCCTTGGTTCTGCAAATCCATCACTACTTGAGGAAGTTTGTCCAAAACTCCTTCTCCATCATCTTCCTCTTCTTCGGATTGATAACTTGATCGAGCAGGTTTTTCAGTGAATTCAATTCGTATTTTCCCATGGAATTCCAATCCCAACTTCTTCTCTGGAATTTTTTGGTCGGATTTCTTATAAGCATCCCTGAGTAAGGATTTCGAATCAATGCCAAATCCTCTCTCCATACCATATTCCATCAATGCTGGAAGAGCTTCAAAAACAGTATTATTGAATCGAATGATACCAGGAAGACTTCGGTAATTTGTATCCAGATTTTCTTCTTTGATATAAGGGCCAGGAATTTGATTTTGCACCTCTTTAAGTAACAATTCCAACTTCCCTCCTCGCCAGCGATATATGGACTGCTTGACATCGCCAACCAGCAAGTTTGTATTCCCTGAAGCCAAAGAGTTTTCAAGTAATGGCTTGAAACTTGTCCATTGGAATTCAGAAGTATCCTGAAACTCATCAATCAGGAAATTCCTGTACTGATTCCCGATTTTTTCATAGATAAAAGGGGCATCATTGTCCTTGGTTATTTCCTGCAAAAAGTCATTTACATCAGAAATCAGGAGAATACTCTTTTCATCTTTCAGTTCCCTTAATTCCAAAATCAAGTCTTTAAAAACTCCAAAAGCATTAAGGTTCCGATGCAAAGCTTCAAAAGTATTCCATTGCTTCTGTTTTTCAGGTATTAGATTCAAAATATCCAGTAAACCCCCTGAGAAAGAATCTTCTATTCGAGAGACAACCTTTGAAGTTTTAGAAACCCATTCGGAAATATCATTTAACTTTTCTATCCTAGACGCTTCTAATTTGGTAAAGGGATAATCAGTTTCTCCAAGTCTTCCAAAATTTAATGCAAAGCTCCTGCTACCACCTTTAAAGTCCGTCCACTCCAACCCATGAGATATTCGGATTTCTTCCGCTCTTTGGCGCATGGATTCTGCTTCTGCTTTTAATTTGGCTCGTTCTTGACGGATGTATTTTCGGAATTCTCCTAAGAAACCCTCTTGAGCCACACTTTGCTGGAAGAGATGACGGTAAGTTTTGAAACCTTCTTTGAAAATTTCTCCTCCCAAATTTTTGATCCCAGTTCTGATATCCCAAGACTTTTCATTTTCTATCTGCTCCGTAGCGTAATCCACCAGCCAATTTCTGAGATTTTTGTCTTGATTTACTTTTTCAACGATCCTGTCAACAAGCCTTTCCAGTACTGCATCTGTATCTAACTCCAAATCAAATTTGGCTTGCAAATCCATTTCTCTGGCAAACGATCGAATCACTCGCTGGAAAAATGAATCAATCGTACTTACTGCGAAATAACCATAGCCATGCAGAATATGTAAAAGTGTTTCTTTTGCTCTGACTTGAAGTTCCTCAGGATTTAAACCAAGAGAATCCATCAGGACTTTTTCCAAATCACCTGTTGGATTTACTTCAAGACTCAATTCATTCAAAACCTTCAAAATCCGCTCCTTCATTTCCTGAGTGGCCTTGTTAGTGAAAGTTACAGCCAAGATTTGCTTGTAAGCAGACCTAGGATTCTGCAAGGCTAACTTGAGATACTCCAATGTCAGAGTATAAGTCTTCCCAGAACCAGCTGAGGATTTGTAGATAATGAATGGTTTTGTTGAGATATCCATACTTTAAAAATCGGACTTCTAAGATAGAAAAGTCAAAAACTAAATCTCTTATTCATGACAGCAAATGTCACGGAAATACATTCAAAAAATCAAAGCCGTTCCTCTAAAATACAATAGCGAATTCTGGCATTTTTTTGCATTTTCCGAAACCAAACAATAAACCTATGAAAAACCGAATTGTAATTATCCTACTATTTACATTTCTAATTAATCCCATAATTGCCAAAGACGGTTACAAACTTTGGTTGGATTATCAACCAATTGATAATGCAAGCCTAAATACGGAGATAGAAGAACTATTTAAAGGAGTTTATTTTTTTGGGAAAAATCCTACTTATGAAGTTATTAAAAAGGAGCTTGGATTAGCTTCAAAGGGATTTTTCAATCATAATCCTGAATTCAAAAACCTAAATCAAAACGCCCATTTATGGATTGGTACCCGTACCGAACTAACCCAATATTTGGGGCTTGAGCAACAGGCAAAAATCAAGGCTTTAGGAGATGAGGGGTACTGGAGAGGTACTATTAATCAAGGTGGAGAATCTCATTATGCGATTGTTGGGAATAGCCCCATAGGAACCCTATACGGTGTTTTTGATTTTTTCAGAAGCATCCAAACCGGGACCTTTGACTCTAGTTCAGAAAAGTCTGACAGTCCAAAAATTAAACTTCGGATGTTAAACCATTGGGATAATCTGGACCGAACGGTAGAACGTGGTTATGCCGGATTTTCGATTTGGGACTGGCATAAGCTTCCGGGTTATGTGGATCCCCGGTACATAGACTACGCCCGAGCAAATGCCAGCTTAGGAATCAATGCTGTTTCCCTTACCAATGTCAATGCGAATGCCTGGGTTTTACGTGAAGATTTTATAGAAAAGGTTAAGGTCTTGGCAGATTTATTTCGGCCTTATGGCATCCAAGTTTTTCTTACGGCCAGATTTTCAGCCCCTATAGAAATGGGGAATTTAGAAACTGCAGATCCCTTAGATGCAGAAGTCAAAAATTTTTGGAAAGAGCGGGTAGATATGATCTACAAGGAAATCCCTGATTTTGGAGGTTTTGTGGTGAAAGCAAATTCAGAGGGTCAGCCTGGTCCGCATGAATATGGTAGAAACCATGCAGAAGGAGCTAACATGCTGGCAGAAGCACTTGCTCCTCATAGCGGGATTGTGATCTGGAGAGCTTTTGTATACTCACACGAAATTGATGAAGACCGCCACAAACAAGCCAATTTGGAATTCGAACCCCTAGACGGGAAATTCATGGATAATGTCATTATTCAGGTGAAAAATGGAGCCATTGATTTCCAGCCAAGAGAACCTTTCCATCCGCTTTTCGGAGCAGTCGATGAAACCAACCTGGGGATGGAGTTTCAGATTACCCAAGAATACTTGGGTCAAGCCACCCAACTGGTTTATTTAAGTCCTATGTGGGAAGAAGTTTTACAAAGCAAGACTTTTAGACCTTCTCCCAATTCCACGGTGGCAGGAATTATTGACGGATCGGCCACGAATAAGAAGCTAACCTTGATGGCTGGTGTCTCCAATATTGGAACAGATAGAAACTGGACCGGGCATTTGTTTGGCCAAGCCAACTGGTATGCCTTTGGAAAATTAGCTTGGGATCCCTATCAAAATTCATCCGATATCGCCAATGAATGGATCAGCTTGACGTTTGGTAAGGACCCTGAAACAAAAAGTAAGATCTTATCCATTATGCTTCAATCCCATGAAGCAGCTGTCAATTACATGACACCTTTGGGTTTGCATCATATCATGGGTAGAAGCCATCATTATGGACCTGGACCTTGGGTAGAAGGAGGAAGAGCAGATTGGACCTCCCTCTATTATCATCGGGCAAATACCGAAGGAATCGGATTTGACCGAACAGCAACAGGCAGTAATGCGCTAGGTCAATATGCTTCAGAGATTGCTTCCGAATGGTCCGATCCAAATCTAATACCCGAGAAGTTTTTACTCTGGTTTCATCATGTGCCTTGGGATTTTCAATTAAAATCTGGCAAGACTCTTTGGGAAGGAATTGCCTTTCACTATGATCAAGGGGTAAAAAGTGCCAGAAGTTTTCATCAAACTTGGCAGACTTTAGAAGGGCTTATCGATCAAGAACGTTTCAACCATGTCAATCAACTTTTGAAGATTCAGGTCAAAGAAGCAGAATGGTGGAGAAATGCCTGTCTGCTTTTTTTCCAGACCTTTTCAAATAGGCCTTTCCCTGATGATATCGAACAGCCTACAGGTGACTTAGACTATTACAAGAGTCTAAGATTTCCTTTTGCACCGGGAATCAAACCAAACTGGTAAGTGTTTCTACCTCCATGGAAAACTATCAAATACCTTCTGCAACAAGAATTGGACATGTCCATTTAAAAGTTAGCGACCTGGAAAGAAGTCTGGAATTTTATTGTGGTCTCTTGGGGTTTGAATTGACTATGCGATACGGCCGGGATGCAGCTTTTATTTCTGCTGGCGGCTATCATCATCATATTGGTTTGAATACCTGGCAAAGTAAAGGAAGCGGTCCAGCACCCAAACATTATCCTGGACTTTTCCACACAGCTGTTTTATTGCCAAGCCGAAAGGATTTAGCAGCTCTTACTAAGCGGATTCTTGAGAAAGGATATCCATTGACTGGAGCTGCCGACCATGGGGTTTCAGAAGCAATTTATCTCGATGACCCAGATCAAAATGGAGTAGAATTGTACTGGGATAAGCCCAAAGATCTTTGGCCAAAGGATCAAGACGGAAATATCGATATGTACACCAGAAGTTTGATTATGCACTCACTTTTTGCTGAATTAGAATAAATGAAAAAATACCTTTTTGAAAGTGAAAGATTAGGATTCAGACTTTGGGAGGATGCTGATTTGGATACATTTTCAGCAATGAATGCTAATTCGGAGATCATGCATTTTTTTGAAAAATTGCTGACTCGAGAAGAAAGCATAGCCAAAATGGACCAAATGAATCAACTCTTTGAAAAGGTAGGTTTTTGCTATTTTGCCGTTGATTATTTGCCCACAGGCGAATTAGCTGGAACGCTTGGTTTAAACAGAAAAGACTTCCCGGCCAGCTTTACGCCTTGCGTGGATATAGGCTGGAAATTTGACAAAAAATTCTGGAATCAAGGGCTTGCCTCCGAAGGGGCTGCTGCTTGCTTGGACTATGCCAAAAAAATTGGTTTGAAGGAAGTATATTCCTACGCCTCCTCAGCAAATACGGCCTCCAGACGAGTGATGGAAAAAATCGGGATGCATTTTTTGGAAGAGTTTGAGCATCAGGAATTACTTCATTGCCCGCAACTTCAACCCTTTAGTGTTTACAAAATCCGGTTTTGAGGTCACTCAGATTTTTGTTCTTGAAGAAATTATCGGATTTTGATTCTGAATTTAAAAAACCTGTTCCCATGAAATCCTTTGCCCTCTTCCTCTCCTCCTTTTTGATCCTTTCACTTGCCCATGCACAAAGCCCAAGCACTCGGGAAATGGACCGGATCAATTGGATGGAATTTGCTGAGTTTGTGCCTGAGAAAATCCAAACGGTTCTTTTGCCTACCGGCACATTGGAACCACATGGTGTCATCAATAATGGAGCAGATAATACGGCTCCTCATGCAATGGCAATGGACATCGCCGATGACTTGAATGCGATGATTGCTCCTACTTTGAATTATGGGATTACAGGTTCGATGGCAAATTATCCGGGAGCTTTTCAAATCACAGAAGAAGCGTATGGACCTTTTATCCGGGATATTTTAAAAGGACTTGCTAGAAATGGATTTAAAAATATCATTATTCTAAATGGGCATGGAGGTGGACAAACTGCTGTCCTACAAAAGATTGCCGGTGAAGTAGCCAATGAATTGGGAGTCAGAACATTAGTCATCAACTGGTGGAGCTATGCTTCAGATGTAACACTGGAGGTTTTCAAAGAAGATGGCGGGCATGCCGGATTAAACGAAACTGCCTATATCCAAGCTATCGATCCGACTTTGGTTCATAAGGAACGCTACAATCCCAATCAAGCTACAGCCTATCCCAAGCAAGGAACTTGGTCAGCTGTTCCTTTTCCTTCCTCCATTGGCTTGTATCAGGAAGGACAGGGTTATCCTAATTTTGATGAAAACCAGGCAAAGGAATACTTTGAAAAGGTTAATGCAAAAGTCCTTATGCTAATTCAGGAGACTATCAGCAAATGGGATTTGGCAGGACTTTAGATTTTAGATTTACGAATTACGATTTACGAGGCTTTACCCAAATCCAAAGCTGATTTCCAAACTCTGAAGGCATCAAATTATACTCATGTTGTTTTTCTCCGATAAAACTTTTCAAAACCAAACTGCTTCTGACTTTCAAATCGGAGAATACGATACCTGTACGTTTGTAGGCTGTAACTTTTCTAACCTAAACTTCCATGGATGCAGTTTTGAGAATTGTATTTTCAAAGATTGCGATTTGAGCAACGCCAAAGTATTCAAGGTAAGTTTACAGCAAGTAAAGTTTGAGCGATGCAAGATCCTAGGAGTTCATTTCAACACAGCAAATCCCTTTCTACTGGAATTCAATTTCCAAAATTGCCAACTCGATTATTGCAACTTCTTTAACCTTCAGCTTAAAAAATCCATTTTTCAAAACTCAAGACTTCTAGAGGTAGACTTTTCCCAAACTGACCTCAGCGGAGCTAGTTTCTTAGGCTCTGATTTGAGCGGAACTGTCTTTGATCGAACTAATCTGGAAAAGGCTGACTTTCGGGAAGCTATCCACTATCGCATCGACCCGGAGATCAACAAGGTGAAAGGGGCGAGATTTGATCTGGAAGGATTGCCTGGGTTATTGGGGAAGTGGGGTATAAAGATTGGGTGAGCTATAGTCAATCTAAAATTTCACATCAGCTATCCTTTAAGGTTATTTGCCAATAATTTCACTCACTTTCAATTTTAAGACCGGTACAACTTCTTCTTCAAACCAAGGATTTGTTTTCATCCATCTCCTATTTCTTGGAGAAGGGTGAACTAATGGGAAAAATTCAGGAAGATACTCTTCATAGCTTTTTACGGTATCTCGGAGGGATTTCTTTTTTCTTTTTCCCAAATAATAATTCTGAGCATAAGCACCAATCAATAAAACGAGTTCGATTTCCGGCATCCAATTTTTCAGTAAATCATGCCACTGAGGCGCACATTTGGGGCGAGGTGGTAAATCCCCTCCCTTTCCCCTACCGGGATAGCAAAAACCCATCGGCATAATCCCAAAAATAGATGCATCATAAAATGTCTCCCGATCCACATCAAGCCAACGTCTAAGTTCATCGCCAGAAGGATCATTCCATGGAATTCCCGTAGCATGAACTTTAGTACCAGGAGCTTGCCCCACGATTAAAATCTTACTTTTTGGATGAATGGAAAAAACAGGCCTAGGTCCCAGTGGAAGGTGGTGCTCACAAAGACGGCAATTTTTGACTTCCTCAACCTGTCTATTAAAATGATTCATGTCTCTTTACTCATTTTATTTCCCTTTTCAATAACTCAAAAGCAGTAAATAATAATTCAAAGAACAAGAAGAAATAAAAGAGTATTCAATTTTTGAAAATGATTTCCTAAATTTTAGCAAACTGAAGATCAGAAGTTTAAACCATCTATTCTTGCTTGAGTTACAGATAAAGTATTGATAAAAATTGAATGAAGCCATGCGAAAACTTCCCTTGCTTTCTTTATTCACCTTAATGGTATTGACATCCTGCTTTACTCAAAAGGATTATGTCACCGAATACGATTATAATTATCAGGGAAATTTCAAGAGGTATAAAACCTTTGCCTTTGTAGAGCCAACCGAAACGGATACCATGCTGATATCTCCAGTTTTAAATGCTACCATCGGAGCTAGATTGGGGTCTCAGGGATTTCGGGAGAAGGAAGAAAAGCCGGATATGTTGGTGAGCTACAAACTTTTTATGGACTCGGTAAGATATCGAGGGTATGTTCAACCCGAGTTTGATTATTGGTTGAAGCGTAAGGGAGCAGAAGTCGTAGAAGAGGAGGAAGAATACGAATTAGACAAGGAAGAAGAGCGGGAAAAAGGCGAAACCTATAATCAAGTCAAGTACAAAGAAAACAATGGAATGCTAGTCATCTACGTGATCGATTCCAAGCGGGGAAATACCATTTGGCAGGGATACACAGCTGCAAGTTTTGATTTTAATTCACCCGATTTTCAATCGGAAATTACTAGAGCAGCTTATCGGGTGATGAATGAATTCAAAGTACTCAATCGCTATCTTGAATAGAAAAAAATACCGATCAGCGAAAAGCTGATCGGTGTATTTATCAAAAGTGCTGGTTTAGTTTATTTCTTAATAACTTTTGCTGAACCTGAAACCCCAATATTGGTTCGAGGGTCGCCTTTGTAGTAAACATTACCTGAGCCAGATGCGCCTACTTTCAGTTCATCCAAGGCAGTGATGTAAGTTTCTCCTGAACCAGATTTCCCCACATCCACTGATCTTGCACGAAGATCCATTCCTTTAAAATCACCGGAACCTGATTGTCCAATGGTCAATTTGTCGGTTTCTCCCCCATCAATTAAAATGTCTGCAGAGCCACTGATGCCAGCTGAAATTTGATTAGCATTTACCTTCTGAAGTATAATGGATCCAGAGCCTGAGACTCCCAAATTCAATCGATCTGTGTCCAAATCATCCTCAACTGTGATAGTCCCTGATCCTGAGCATCCAATAGCTTCTAATTCTCGCATGGTCACATAAAACTTCAATTTTACATTTCGATAATTTCCTTTCTTCAGTCTGAGTTTGAGTTTACCATCCTTTACTTCGGTAATAACATCATCTAAGCTCACATTAGTGGCTTCGATCTCAACTTCATCACGATTGCCGATCGAGATATAAACTTCCCAACTCCCTCCGGATTCAACTTGTGTAAAAGCACCGGGAGTTCGGGTTTCTATTTCCTGAGCATTGGCAGATAAGCCAAGAAAAAACAGGAATAAAATCAAAGCAGGAATAATTGTTCGTTTCATCATGGGATTGTTTTTTATAGAGTTGTTCATAGAATATGCCAAAGGCAAAAAGAGGGTTTAATCGCTTCAAAATGGACTCTCTCAATATTTTTATGTTCGTTTTGATACGCTTTTGTACAAAAACGGACAATCATTTTGAGAACACTAAGAAGATGCTTGGTTGCCTTTAAAAGTTGCTCAACTCTAGAAATTAATTTGAAAAAATGAAACGAGTGATATTCTATCCTAGAATTATAAAAAACATTGGTACTTCATTTAAAACTTTTAGAGAGGAATTAAGAGGAAGAGATTGGGCATTTTTTAGAAATACATCGTAACTTATATCATAAACCCAAATTGACATGGAAAAGCCCAATAATCCTCATTTTCAGAATGCTGCCAAGGAGTTAGCTGGTTTGATTTATGGAGTCTCATTGGATGGAGTAATCACCAGAAACGAATACGCTGCTCTAAAAAGCTGGTGTGGCCAATACGAGCATCTATGTAGCTATGAACCTTTTCAGCATCTTTTCACGCGAATTAAACCCATTATCGATTCAGGGAAAATTTCCGTGGAAGAAATCGATGAGATTAATGAATCAATAGACCATTTTCTAGAGGAAATTGGCAGCAATAACACGAGTCATAATCCAGACCAGATCTTTATTGATGGGATGTTTCAGGGGATTCTTTCCAGCGGAGATATCAATGATCAAGAGGTTTATAAACTCAAATCATTCCTTGAATTGGAGGGAAATGAGAAGATTCGGGAAGAATATTCAGGTCTTTACGAATTGATCAAAAAAATCTGGTCAGATGGGAAAGTCGACGATGCCGAATTCAGAATATTAAAAGATTACTTAACGCTAATAATCAAAAGTCACGAAGCTTAAACCACTCCTTTTTCGGGGTGTTTTGGAGTGACTGTTCTTCCAAAAGCTTTTAATTCCTCAATTTGGTTATCAATATCCCCATTTGGATATATCACAGGACCGATTCCAGCTTCTTTCTTTTTATAATCCAGATATCCCACGACCACCGGAACTTCTGCGCCCAATGCAATATGGTAAAAACCCGTTTTCCATTTTTTAACAGCACTTCGGGTTCCTTCAGGAGTTACCATAATCACTAGCTCATCAGACTCCTTTAGCATGGAAGTCATGGCCTCTGTATAAGTTTGTTTCCTTCCTCCGGGAATTCGCTTCCTATCAATGGCAATTCCTCCCAAGCCTTTCAAAAGCCAACCTAAAGGGCCAACCATGATTTCTTTTTTTATAGTGTATTTGACAGGAATGTCCATTAGGAAAAACGCCGCCCTAGCATAAAGCAAATCCCAATTAGAAGTATGTGGGATAGCTATTAAAACCGCTTTTTTTACTCCTTTTGGCCAGTTTGCATTCAAACTCCAACCGCTTATCCAAAAGACAATTTTAGAAAGAAATTTCATCATAGGATTAAAGGTTTTACTCTGAATTCTTCAACTCCAAAATTGCAGGATTTTGGTCAATATAGCGCATGGTTTCTTCATAACCTGCCCGAAATAATTCGGAAGCTTTTTTAATATCAAAAACACCATACTTACCCAAACCAGGCGCTTCAATAAAAAAATCACATTGGGACTTTCTACTGTACACATTATAATTCATGGTCATGATAACCGACCGCTCAATCAACCTTCGCATATTTTTTATATCACTTTCCTCAGGAAGATGGTTACAATTGACCCCGATTACGTAATCGCAAGTACCGTCCAAAGGCTCTATTGGCAGGTTATTTAAAACCCCTCCATCAACCAGAAATTTGTTTCCTAGTACAATAGGTTCGAACATCCCTGGAATACAACTCGACGCCATGACAGGCCCTATCAGTTCTCCTTCTGAAAAATAAACAGCTTTCCCTTTCTTAATATCCGTGGCCGTCACGCTGAGTGGAATTTTCAATTGGGAGAAATCATTATGAGGCAAATAGGTTTTGAACAAACCCTCGATGCTACTCATTTTCAAAATTCCTTTCCAAGAAATGGCAGGACGTAGAAACTTAAAATAATTCGTCTCTACGATTATTTTTAGGATTTCAGAAGGGGAATAGCCGTGACAGTACATAGCTCCAGCTATAGCACCGGCAGATGCTCCACTTACTTGAGTCGGGAAGATTCCTGCTTCATTCAATCCTTGAAGAACTCCCAAATGAGAAATCCCCCGCACTCCGCCTCCTGAAAGAGCTATCCCAATTTTTAAATTAGATTTCATCCAATCGGAAAGTTTGATCTACTCGGATTCCTTTTTCTGTTCGCTTCAGCGTACAGCATTCATTTATCGGATCATGCTCGAAGAAAAGAATGTAGTCATTCTCAACAGCCTCTTCTAGGAACTTGGCCTTTTCATCCATGGTCAATAGAGGACGAGTATCATACCCCATCACATAGGGAATCGGAATATGAGCTACAGAAGGCAACAAATCCGCCACAAAAACAATGGTTTTTCCTTTGTAAGTCAGTTTAGGAAGCATCTGCTTATCCGTATGACCATCCACCGTAATAAAATCAAAACCCGGGAAAAGCTGCTTCTTCTCCAAATCCACATAATCGAGCTGATTCAGCTCCTGCATGGGAAATATATTCTCCTTCAAAAAGGAAGCTTTTTCACGAGGATTAGGCTCGGTGGCCCATTTCCAATGGTCTTTATTCGTCCAATAAGTAGCTCGTGGAAACGTCATCTCATATTGCCCATGAGATCCATATTTTACGCCGCCACCGCAATGGTCAAAATGAAGATGAGTCAGAAAGTTATCAGTGATCTGATGAAAGGCTACACCAAGATTTTTCAGGGATTTTTCCAAGGAATCATCTCCATGCAAATAGTAATGAGAAAAGAACTTAGCGTCTTGCTTATCCCCAATCCCATTATCAATTAATACAACCCGATTTCCATCAACCACTAAAAGTGATCGCATGGCCCAGGTGCAAAGGTTGTTTTCATCGGATGGACTGGTTCTGGACCAAAGTACCTTAGGAACAACACCAAACATTGCTCCTCCATCAAGTTTAAAAAAGCCAGTATTGACAGTATATAATTCCATTTTTGATTTTTGATTTGGTCTAAAAAACCAAAAGCAATCTTATCTATAAGTAAGATTGCTTCCGGAATTAGAATAAGATGAATTCAATTTTTGATTTTATTCAACTACTACTCCCATGGAGCAGAATTTATCAATTCGTTGATCGATTCGCTTTTCTGGCTTGATTTTATCCAATTCTTTCAATGCAGAAAGGATAGTTTCTTTCACTGTTTGCGCCATAGTTTTCAAGTCCTTATGAGCACCTCCAAGTGGCTCTGGGATAATCCCATCGATCAAGCCATTACTTTTCATGTCATTGGCTGTAAGCTTGAGCGCTTCTGCGGCCTGCTCTTTGTAATCCCATGATCTCCAAAGAATGGATGAACAAGACTCGGGAGAAATCACGGAATACCAAGTGTTTTCTAGCATATACACTTTATCACCAATAGCAATTCCCAAGGCACCTCCGGAAGCCCCTTCTCCGATAATGATACAGATTACAGGAACCTTCAACATAAACATCTCTTTGAGATTTCGGGCGATCGCTTCACCTTGACCTCTTTCCTCAGCCTCCAAGCCAGGAAATGCTCCTGGGGTGTCGATCAAAGTCACGATAGGCTTACCAAATTTTTCAGCCATTTTCATTAAGCGAAGAGCCTTTCTGTAACCTTCAGGGTTAGCCATTCCAAAATTACGCTCCTGACGCTGCTTGGTATTTCGACCTTTTTGCTGACCGACAAACATTACAGTTCTACCATCAATATCGCCGAGACCACCAACCATGGCTTTATCATCTCTAACTCCACGATCTCCATGAAGCTCAATGAAGTCGTTGGTGATTTCATAAATATAATCCAAGGCATAAGGCCTGTCTGCATGTCTGGACAACTGTACTCGCTGCCAGCGAGTCAAATTTTCAAAGGTTTCCTTTTTCAAATTTTGGATCTTTTCTTCCAAGGACTCAATATCGGAACTTAAATCGATATTTCTACCCTTAGCCAGGTCCTTCATTTCCTGCAATTTCTGCTCTAAATCAGCGATGGGTTTTTCGAATTCTAATACCATTTTATTGGTTTTTGAAAGAAACAAAGATAAGGAATCTATCCTAGAGAAAAACCCATTGGTAAAAATGTGATCAGTAGATTTCTGAATTTTGATTTGGAGTTAATTCGTCAGCAACAGTTTCAAACGATTTATCTAAAAACAAAAAAGCCTCAGATCTCTTTGGGGCTCTGCGGAATCCCGAACCTTCGGGAGGACTCGAACCCGCGACCTTCCCGATGAATGTGGACATTCTAACCTGCTGAACCTTTTAAAATTAATCCCCTGAAATAATATTCTATAATCAGTTTCAAATGATTTAGCCAAAAATAAAAAAGCCTCAGATTTCTCTGAGGCTCTGCGGAACGGACGGGACTCGAACCCGCGACCTCCTGCGTGACAGGCAGGCATTCTAACCAGCTGAACTACCGCTCCTAATGACTTTAATTAAGGTGAATAAACAACTTTTTGTTCTTCTTCTATAACTCTACCTTGATGGTAAAGCGACAAGAAATTTGCGGAACGGACGGGACTCGAACCCGCGACCTCCTGCGTGACAGGCAGGCATTCTAACCAGCTGAACTACCGCTCCTTTTTTTATTTCTTACCCAAGTTCCTTACGCCCTTGGTTTAAAGTGATGCAAATGTATTGTTTTGCTTTCTTTTTGCAAAAGCTGAATGTGAAAATTTCTTCAGGAAATTTGTATTTCATTCTTATTCAGGAAAATAATTTTTATCTAATCCACTCAAACGTTCTTTAGATTTTCAACTTTCCATTCGGTGAATGAATTTACCCATTCGCGAAAGTCTGTTTGTTTTCTAGATTTTCATATTCTAAAATGCCCTCAAATTCGACCAAATATGAAAATCCAAATTCTTTCAATCTTTTGCTTATTCATATCCCTTTCATTATCCGCGCAGGATAGGGTTACTGGGAAAACCTTTGCTACGAGATCTGAAATTCTTGCCCAAAATGGAATGGCAGCGACGAGCCAGCCTTTGGCTACACAGGCAGCTTTAGACATTTTGAAAAAAGGAGGAAGTGCCGTAGATGCAGCCATCGCAGCTAATGCCATGCTTGGCTTGGTAGAGCCACATGCTTGCGGAATAGGCGGAGATGTTTTTGCAATCGTTTGGAGTGCAAAAGAGAAAAAACTTTATGGTTTGAATGGAGGTGGAAGAGCTCCGGAAAAACTTACCATGGAAGTTTTTAAAGAAAAAGGCCTTCAATATGTCCCTTTCCTTGGGCCTCTTCCAGTTTCTGTTCCGGGAGCTGTTGATGGATGGTTTGAGTTGCATGAGAAATTTGGAAACCTTTCCATGCAGGAAATCTTACAACCAGCTATCGATTATGGGAAAAACGGATTTCCTGTCTCAGAAGTAATTGCCTGGCAAATGAATGATGACTGGCCAAGAATGCAAGATCTTCCTGGTTTCAAAAAGACTTATATGCCAAATGGAGAGACTACTCCACAAAAGGGAGATGTATTTAAAAACCCTGACCTAGCAAGAACCTATGAATTGATTGCTCAAGGAGGAAGAGAAGCCTTTTATGAAGGAGAAATTGCCAAAACCATAGATCGCTTTATGAAAGAGCATGGCGGCTATTTGAGTTATGAGGACTTGAAAAACCACACCACTGAGTGGGTAGAACCAGTAAGCACCAATTACCGAGGTTATGACGTTTGGGAACTTCCACCCAATGGACAAGGAATTGCCGCCCTTCAAATGCTCAATATTTTAGAAGGCTTTGATTTGAAATCTATGGGCTTTGGAAGTGCAGAATATCTTCATGTTCTGACAGAAGCAAAAAAATTAGCTTATGAGGATCGAGCTAAATATTATGCTGATCCTTCATTCAATGAAATTCCAGTCGACTATTTGATTTCAAAAGAGTACGCAGCCGAGCGACGAAAACTAATCGATATGAATCGAGCCGCCCGGGAATATCCGGCTGGAGATATTGAAAAAGGTAACACTACCTATTTGACAGTTGCAGATTCCGAAGGCAACATGGTTTCTTTTATCCAAAGCATATATGATGAATTTGGCTCAGGAATGGTTCCGGATGGACTGGGCTTTGTCCTTCAAAATCGAGGGCAAATGTTTAATGTGCAAGATGAAAATCACTGGAATTCATTGGCCAGAGGAAAACGACCTTTTCACACCATTATTCCAGCCTTCGTGACCAAAGACGGAGAACCATTTATGAGTTTTGGGCTGATGGGTGGAGCTGTTCAACCTCAAGGTCACACTCAGATACTAGTAAACATTATTGATTTTGGAATGAATATTCAAGAGGCAGGCGATGCTCCTAGAATGAGACATACCGGATCCTCTCAGCCTACAGGTTCAAAAATGACTTCAGGCGGTTCACTTAATCTTGAAAGTGGATTCTCTTATGAAGTCATTCGAAAACTGGAAGAATTAGGACACCGAGTGGAATTTAGCGTGGGTCCCTACGGTGGGTATCAAGCAATTAAGTTTGATCCTATTCGAAAAGTATATTACGGAGCTTCCGAATCTAGAAAAGACGGACAAGCTGCTGGATATTAATCAAAAAAGCCCTTTGATTGATTTCAAAGGGCTTTCATTTATTCTTTCAATTTTTTCTCCCAATTCCAACTGTCACGAAGAGAGTCTGCCAAAGAATACTTAGGGTGCCAACCCAAGACTTGATTGATCTTAGTAGTATCAGCCCAAATTTTTACCACATCCCCTGGTCTTCTAGGACCGATCTCGTAGTTTAATTTGATGTCATTCACCTCCTCAAAGGTATGGATGACCTCCAACACCGTATTTCCATCTCCGGTCCCGACATTGAAAACATCATAGAAATTTGGAGTCTTATTTTCCAAATAAGTTAAAGCCTTCACATGGGCATCAGCCAAATCCATTACATGAATAAAATCTCTAACACATGAACCATCTGGTGTATCATAATCATCTCCAAAAACAGTCAATTTTTTACGAATCCCTGCCGCCGTTTGGGTGACGAAAGGAACCAGATTGTTTGGTACACCACTTGGTAACTCCCCTATTTTTCCGCTAGGATGAGCACCAATCGGATTAAAGTAACGGAGCGAAATAATCCTTAAAACAGATTTACTTTTGATTAAGTCTACCAAAATATCCTCACAAACTTTCTTGGTATTTCCATAAGGGCTTTCGGCATCTTTTCTAGGTGTATCCTCGGTAACAGGTAGAACATCAGGCTGCCCATAGACCGTACAAGAAGATGAAAAAACCAAATCCAAAATGGAATGAGCCTCCATGAATTCAAGTAAAACCAAAAGCGAACCCACATTATTTTTATAATACTTCAAGGGTTCTTGGGTGCTCTCTCCTACCGCTTTGAATGCTGCAAAATGAATTACCCCGGACAATTCATAATCCTTGGCGATTTGCTCCAATAAAGAACGATTGCTACAATCACCCAAATAAAAAGGAATGTCCATTCCGGTAATTTCTTGAAGCCTCTCGAGAACTGCTTTTTGGGAATTAGAAAGATCATCGATAATAATGGGGCGATATCCAGCTTTTACTAATTCAACTGCTGTGTGAGAGCCAATATATCCTGCCCCTCCTGTAATCAAAATGTTTTTCATGGATCACAAAAATTTTACACAAAACTATCAAAGTATTTTTCAGAACCTTGAAAAAGTAAATTTAATCAACCAGGGTAAATGCCCCTGTAATCTGATCGTTTTGGATACCGATATCCAAAGAATACTGATAGCGAAGTAAATAAGTATAAACACCAGTTGGCATGTATTCGCCTTTAAATAATCCATTCCATCCTTCGGAACCAGAAAAAATCATTTGACCCCAGCGGTCAAAGACAAACAATTCATAAGAAATACTGCAATTTGAAATCGGCTGATAAGGCCCTTCCGAAGGAACAAACCCACTAGGCATTCGAACAGAAGGTTTGGCTTCTGAAACCCTACCTGCCCCACTTACCTCGCAGCCATTAGCATCGGTAACAATCACATCATATTCACCTGAAGATAAATCAGTGAGGAGATCACCGGTAAATCCATTTTCCCATTGAATTTGGTATGGAGGCGTTCCTCCCTGAATCAAAACCCGGATCGAACCATCAATTCCTCCCGGACATCCTGGAGTCAATTCTTCAAATTCGATTTCCAAAGGTGCAGGGGCATCCATTTGACCACTGTAGGAAATTCCACAGCCATTCTGATCAGCCACAAAAAGCTCATACTCACCAAATCCTATCCCAAAAACTGTCAAAAACTCCCCATCCCAATCCGTGGCATATCCAGGAACTTGGAAAGGAGGAGTTCCTCCTAATAATTTCAGAATAAGCTCTCCATCCCCCGTTTGATTACAAGAAGGTTGAACAACTGACTCAGAAACAATGGATATTTGCTCCGGGTCAGTCAATACAAAATTCAAGGTCTGTTCTCCACAGCCTAATAAATCTGTAACTGTCACTTCATAATTTCCTTGACCTAGACCTATGGCTATTGGCTCATTCAAGTTTGGATCATGGCTCCAAGAAAATGTAAATTCTCCTGATCCTCCTTGAATATCCAGAAGGATTTCCCCATCTGTATTTCCTATGCAAGAAGGTGATATCAAATCTCCATCTTTAATATCTAGAGCAGGAAAGAAACCAATTTCCAAAACCTCGGAAGTTCCAAAGCAAGAGCTACCACCTGGAATTCTTTCCTCATAAAATAAACTTCGAACTGATGCATTGATTTCCCAATCAACCTCCACTACCTCTCCTTCATTTGTGGACACAAAATCACCTCCCGCCACATACCATTTATATTCTTTTCCTGATTGTGGAAATGGAACGAAATAGGAAAAAGGTCCGGAATCCGAACCACATAATCCAAGTTGACCTTCAGGTTTTTCAGGAGTAAAATCCTCTTCCAAAATAACTTGGATTTCCAAAACGGGTCCTAAACATCCATTTTCAGCTACTGGAACGGCTCTCACCAACGCATTTGGATTAGCGACTCCCCAATCTACTTGAATTTCAATGTCATTGACCTCGGTAAAGCTTCCCCCTTCAACCTCCCAAATTACCTCAGAAACTCCCTCCATATTTTCAAGGCTGTAAGAAATTCCTCCGCTATCAGGACAAAGAGAGCTTGGGCCTTCCAACTCAGCCTCGACCACAGTCACCTCGATTTCAAAGCTAAATTTCGTTTCACTATCACAAGAACCCTCACCAGTGGATGCAAATACGGTCACTTCATAAGAACCTGAAGAGGTAAAAGTATGGTTCACCGATTTTCCATCCTTCAGCTCGGAGCCATCTCCAAAGTCCCAAGAAAAAATCTTAAATCTGGAATCATCTGGAAATATTTCCCAGGTCCCTTCTTGATTGAGGCAGGCCACTTTTTCCCCGACCACATCAAAGTCATAGCTAGTTTCTATCTCATATTGGACATTTTCCAAACTTGCCCCTACAGCAAAGCCATAGGATTCAATCGAACCAGAACCATAAACATATGCGATAAAACCCTCCTGATTGGACAGGGTATTTACTCCAAAAGGAACTTTGATCCTGGCATAAGAAAAGCCAGTTGATAAAGCAGGTTGAAATTGACCGCCAACAGAGACGCCATTCAGAAGGGTTTCACTCTCTGAGCCACTTGGCACTAATACGGTCAAATAATGCTCTATATTTTGATTGAATCCACCAATGAGCTTCCCAGTAGAAAAAGTTATATTTTTTAATCGTTGGGAATTTGGGCTCAATAAAAACAAACTAGGATCACCAAGGGGTGCAACTCCAAATTCATTACAAGCACCGCTTTTGGCAATTACTGCAACACTACTAGGCTTTGATGTCTCAATCAAAGCCAATTCATTTTTTCCAAATTCAAAACGAACATATTCCCGGGCATCCAAAGTAGCACGAACAGCCCCATTTATTCGCACCTCTGTACCGTCTTGCGAAGCTAAAACCTTCACAATCTCCCCAGATGTTCGTCCAGCTAATGGAATATGAATGTACTCCTTGCCCCAGCTCTCCAAAGGATAAGCTTGCTGAAAAATATGATCTCCGCTTGTACCACAATCCCCTGCACTACTTGTTTTATTTCCTCCAAAAACAGCCAAAAGTTTACAAGAATCCGCAGATGGATTGAGTACCCTAACTCTTGATCCAGTAAGATCTCCGTTTGCCTTTATTTGATAACTCTCTCCAGCGTCTAGGGTGAATTGTATCGGTGCTCCGGCAGGAATGGTATTAACCGTAGGTGCTGCAGGAACCACCTCAACCTGTGTATCATTTTCCGTTGCAACAACCAAGAGCGTACTTTCAAAATTTCGGTTACTTCCTGGCTCTTGTCCTGGGCCAAAAGTATCGTAGTGAGCCATCACCAAGTATTCCGTACTCAATGCTGAAGTAGGTAAAATCACTGTTCCATCAGTACTATATTCCCGACCATTAATGGCATGAACAGTCAAATCCCCTGAGGAGGTGACCCGAAAAGGACGGTATTCGACTCGACCACTTTCCCGGTGAATTACACCTTCATCATCTCCATCAAATTCTCTCATGAGCTGCTCACCGGCTTCTAACGTAAAGGGAATAGACTGTTTAGGAGTTTGAATCGTACCAGCTGCTTTTTCAACGGCGGTAATAATCACCACAACCCGATCCGGCTGCGTGTTTCGCCGGTTATTATCCATAAAACCTATATAAAAATCCCTACCGATGGTGCTGATTTGTGCTTTGGCTAAAAATGAATCCAACCAAAATGCCTTGATAAAAAAAAGTACAGAAACCCACAGCCGCCAATTCATGGATAAACTCCTAATTTGTACAAAATGAAATTTACCTGATTAGGACGAAAACACCTGATTTTTTTTCATTTTCTAGCTGATCGCCTAATCTAAATTGGTAACTGATTTGGTATGTATATGTTCCGTTTGGTGCTTCTTTTCCATTAATCAAACCATCCCAGCCTTCAGAACCGGTATAAGCAACATTCCCCCAGCGGTCAAAAACAGTTAAATTATATTCAAGGCTACAATTGGAGACAGGATAGTAAAGACCATCCGTTGGCAAGTAACCGGTCGGCATTCTTACTTGAGGTTGCGTCTCAGGTATTCTACCATAAGCTCTTACCTGACAGCCATTGGCGTCTGTCACCATAACCTCATAATCACCAGATGGCATATTACTGATAGAATTAGAACTAAGATCAGCATCTAACGAACGACTAATTCCTGCTATCCCTTCTCCTAAATTCCAAGAATAGGTATAAGGTCCTACTCCTCCTTCCACCTCAACGGCAAGCCGTCCAAAATTACCACCAGGGCAGCTTTCACTCACCTCTACAAATCGAACCTGAAGAGCTTCAGACCCAGGAATCTCTCCTTCAATTGGAAGAATACATCCTTTGGAATCCTCCACAAACAATTTAAAGCTTCCTTTTGAAAGCCCGCTTACAGAAACTGTCTGGCCATCGGAAGTAAAATCAAATCCGGGTACTGAATATGGAGGCAACCCACCGGAAATATTTGCGACAAACCCACCATCTGATGATTCATTGCAGGTAGTCGGCAAAAGCTTTATTTCCTCCACCAATCTCATAGCTTCGGGATCTGTTAATGAAACAGTGAATTCTCCAAAACCACAGCTATTTACATCATATACTGATACCTGATACTCCCCAGCAGGAATATTTTCTAATTGCGAACCTTTTGCATCAGGGTATCCTTCCCATTCAAAAATATACTCCCCTGAACCTCCACTAATTTGAAGATCCAATTTCCCATCATCAGAGCCAGGACAAGAGGGTGAAGTTTCATTTACCTCTTTTATTTGAATAGGATTACTTAATTCAATCTGAAGACGCTCTGAAACTGCCGGGCATTGACTGGCATCAACCGGATCAATCAAATAACCAATCCATCTTTCTGACTCCTCCGAACTCCAAATCACATTAACTGCTTCTCCTTCGGAAGATCCAATAATTTCACCTCCATTGATCACCCAAGAAATGGTTCCTTCAATAGTTTGTTGAGGAATAGAATAAGTCATTTCCATAAACTCAGGTCCACACAAAAACTGATTTCCAATCGGAGCTTCAACTACTTCTGAATCTTTTACTGTGACATCGAAGGAAATCAAGGTGCCAGGACAGCCGTTATCATGATATGGAATCAAAGAGAATCCCATATTCTCTAACTCTGCCACCCATCTAACAACGACTTCATTTTCGCTTTGGCTAACTATCTCTCCTCCATTTATATCTATCCAATCCAGAGAAGAAAAAGGAGTTTCTGATGTGAAGGAATAGGTGATTTCCGTTCCAATACAAACCTCATTAGAACCCGTAATCACTGGATCAATAAACGGTACCTCAGCAACTTCACTAACCTCTAATTTTTCCGAAACTTTCCCACAAGACTGGCCTTCCTCTAGAACTGAAAAATAAATAGATTTCTCTTCAGCACCTTTTTCCCAACGTACGTAAACCGTTGGTTCAGATGGATCAGAATTGATTTCACCGCCTGTTACTACCCACTGAATTTCAAAAGAACCTTGCTGAAGATCAGCAGGAATGTTATAAGCAAATTGACTATCTCCACTGATACAAACAGAAGTCTCTCCTTCCGGAATGGCATCAATAGATTGATCTCCAAAGGTCACTGGAAAAAATAATGGTTCACTTTTACATCCATCAGGAGAAACCCCAACCACCCTTATGCCAGCATCGGCAACATCCTCTTGCCATTGTATAGAGATTGAACTTTCAGTCTCTTCTAAAACTGTCCCTCCTATTACCTCTATCCACTCTAGTTTTTCCAAATTTGAAGAAGTGCCCAATTCGTAAGTTTCTTCTGAGCCAGGGCAAACTTGTTCTGCACCCACGATTTCAAACTCAACCTTCTTTACAACTACCTCAAATTCAAACTCATTTTCGACCGGACAGCCTGCAACTCCGTTGCTAGCCAATACCTTTACCAGAAATGTCCCCTCTTTTTCAAAGCTGTGATTTACAACCTTTCCGCTAACTGTTGCTGTACCATCTCCAAAATCCCAAGTAAACTGGGTATACTGAGGGTTATTAGCAGCGACTTCCCAAGTTCCTTCTTGACCAAAGCAAGCAATATGCTCGTCATCTAACCCAAAATCACTTTGGATTGTAAATTCTGTATCCTCAAAATTTGCACCTGCTGAAAAGCCATAGGAACTTTTATTTCCATAACCATAAGCATAGGCTATTAATCCATCAGGATTTGAAAGGGAGTTTACTCCTCCACCGACAGCAACTCTTGCAAAACTAAATTCAGAAATTCCGGGTACTGGAGAAAAATTAGAACTGATTCCCTTACCATTTAAAAGGGTTTTGTCAATAGAGGCAGTCGGAACTATTATGTTGACATAGTGTCGAACAAAACCAAAAGACTTTAGAGAATTAAATACAATCGACTTGATTCTATGATTATTCGGATTGTAGGTAATCATACTTGGATCGCCCAAGGTAGCAACAGCGGCAGCATCGCAATCAGAACTTTTTGCTATAGCAGTTACACTGATTGGATTAGAACCTTCAATGAATTTGGTTTCAGTAGCATTGAAATCAAAAACATGAAATTGACCTGCATTTAATGTCAATTCCAATTGTCCATTAACACGAATTTGAGTTCCGTTTTCTGCAGCTAGTACTTTTACCAAGTCGCCAGAAGTTCGATCTAACAAAGGGATGTGTATAAACGAATTACCCCATGCAAAAAGCGGATAGGTTTGTTGAAACAAATGATCAGCAGTGCTTCCGCAAGTTCCTGCCTGGGTCATTTTATTTCCCCCAAAAACAGCAACTTTTTTACACTCATTTCCTTCAGCATCCAATACTCGAACCCTTGAACCAGTAAGATCTCCAAATGCTTTCAACTGGAAACTTTGGCCTGAATTCAAAACTACTTCAAATGGAACTCCTGCAGGATTACCATTTACTGTGGTTTTTGTAGGAGTAATTTCTACCCTTGTTTGATCTTCAACGGCTACAACTAAGAGCGTACTTTCGAAATTGTTTTCTCCCAGGTTTACATCGGTGTAATGAGCTGTAACAAGATAATCTTGTCCTAGGGTTTTTACAGGTAGGATTACCGAAGCGTCCGAACTAGTACTTCTAATGTTAAATGCATGTACTGAGATTTCTCCGGAGGAAGAAATTACAATTCCCTTATCTCTTACAACTCCAGATCCTCTGTGAAGAACATCAAAATCTGAGGAAAGAATTTCATGGGTAAAAACATCATTCGAACCGATTGAAAAATTCACCGTTTGGCCGAGGTATTGAATAGTACCAATAGCTTCCTCACGGGCAGTTATGGTGATGACTGCCTTATCAATATTGTTCTCTTTCAGGTTGTTTTCCATCAACCCGAAATAAAACTCCTTACCAAACGTGCTTAACTGGGCATATACGTTTCCACCCAGCAAAAACAAAATACACACGAAAAAGACAAAAAATAGTCTTTTTGAGTGTACCATTTACAAGTCCAACATTTTAATCAATTAGGGTAATTGAGCTGTTTTGAATATTCTATCTAATAAGAGCAAAAGCTCCAGATTTGTTTTCTACTTGGAACTGATCGTTGATCCAAAAGGAATACTGAATTCGATAAGTATAAGTTCCAGACGGTGCATCTACTCCAGAAATCATGCCATCCCAGCCTTCATTCCCTGAATAAATAATTTGTCCCCATCTGTCGAAAATCAAGATTTCCATTTCCAATTCACAGTTGGAAACTGCCTGAAAAAGATCCTGATCTCTTTCTGGATAAAATCCCGTTGGCATCCGAACCTCAGGTGCTGCTTCTATCACCTCCCCTTGTCCTAAACTCACACATCCGGAAGCATCTCTCACGGAAACTGCATAAATCCCTTTCGGAACTCCAACTAGCTGATTTCCTGCTGTTGAATTGAACTCCCAAGTATACACAAAAGGATTGATTCCCCCAGCCGGGAAAGCAAACAATTCCCCGTTACTTCCGCCGGGACAAGCAGGCTTATCCAACCTAACTTCTACCTCCAAAGGAGCAGGAGAAGCAATTTCAAAAGAAACTGGAATAGAACATCCATTGGAATCCACCACAGTCCAATCATAAATTCCCTGAGATAAATCATTCAATTGAATAGTCGATGAAAAGCTTTGGTTTCCATTGTATTCAAAAATATAAGGTGGAACCCCACCACTTACCTCCATTGTCACAATACCATCAGGTTTGCCATAACAGGAAACAGCCTGAGGAATAACATTAACCAATTCCAAAGGGGCAGGCTCAATTACCTCCAGATTTTCTAAAATTTGTTCACAACCCAACTGATCAATAACCTTCACGGAGTAAAGTCCGGCGGTCAGGCCATCAGCTCTCTTTTCTTGAAGACTGGAGTCATGAGACCATTCAAATTGGTAAGGTGCGACTCCTCCAATAATCTCTAATTCAATTCCTCCACTGCCTTCTCCCGAACAACCTATCGGGCTGATTTCTTGGATAGAGACCAAAAACTCCTCTTTTACAGAAACTTGAATTGGATCAGAGGTTCCTTCACAAAGCGCATCCACCAAGCTCGTAGCAGTGTAATATAGCTCTCCAATAACTCCGGGTTGATCCCAACTCACTTCCACTTCTGAACTACCTTGGCCTGAAAGGATCACCCCTCCTGCAATTGTCCAATCATACCTCCTTCCAGTGGAAGCACCGGGAATTGAATATAAATGGGATACGGTTGGATCAAAACAAACCTCTTCACTTCCCTCCGGAAGTTCTGCATCAATTCTTTGATTCACAGTAACAGGGAGGGAAATTGGTTCACCAGGACAGCCATTTAAATTGAAAGGAATTGCGGTAAGAGAAGCATTATCATTGGCCGCACCCCAGCGGACAACCGTAGATAAATCATCAATCTCAATCAGTTCCCCGCCCTCAACTTCAAATTCAACTCGACTGACATTTTCTAAATTTTCAATCGTATAGAGAAGTTCTTCTATTTCTGGACAAGCAGAAGAGGAGCCGATAATTTCAGCAGAAGATTCAAGAACATTGACTAGGAAAGTAACTTCCTCTTGTTGGTCACAGGAGTTTGGACTTAAGGCAGCCAAAACACTCACCTCAAATTCTCCTGCTTGAGAAAATGTATGACTAACTTCCTTCCCTTCCTGCAAAGGACTACCATCACCAAAATCCCATACAAAATAGGTGAAATCAGGATTTTCTGGGTTTATGACCCAATCTCCAGGCTGATTTAGACAAGCCACATTCTCACCATCCACGTCAAATTCATAGCTCGCCTCAGTCTCAAAATTCAAATTATCCAAAGCGGCTCCTGCTGCATATCCATAGGATTCTAATTCCCCAAAACCATATGCATAAGCTGCAAATCCATCCGGATTACTAAGACGATGTACCCCTTGACTAATATTTATCCGGGCATACATGAAGCTTGGATCGCCGGGCAGCGGAAAAAATCTACCACTTACGTTTGTGCCATCTAAAACGGTTCCGTTTTGGGTTCCAGCTTTTACGACAATGTTTACATAATGATTGACAATGGAAGGCAAATTCAAGGAAACAAAAGTCAATTGTTTCAAAAATTGCTCACTTGGACTGTAAGTAATCATAAAGGGATCCCCAGTCAATGCTTCTGGTGAGTTGGGTTGATTACATTCCTGACTTTTTGCAAAAACCGTTACAGAGGATGGCTTACTTGTTTCGATTTTCCCATGCTCATTGATCCCAAATTCGATGGGCAAAAACTCTCCTCGATTAATCGTACCCTCCAAAGCTCCATTCACTCTTACCTCTGTCCCATCTTCGGCAGCCAATACTTTAACTAATTCGCCAGAAGTTCGGCCAGACAAAGCAACATGAACAAACGAAGTCCCCCAAGTATTTACTGGATAGGCTTGCTGGAATAAATGATCATTCGCAGCCCCACAATTCCCAACAGAAGTCCATTTATTTCCTCCAAAAACTGCAATTTTTTTACACTCGCTCGCATCAGCACCAATTACACGGACACGTGAGCCAGTCAAGTCAGCTTTGGCTTTCAATTGATAACTTTGACCTCGATTCAACCTGATGGTGTACGGCACGCCTGCTTGTCCCCCTCCAATCGTTGTAGCTTTTGTGGTGATTTCAATTTCCGTATCATCCTCGGTAGCTATCACCAAAAGCGTACTTTCATCATTTATATTGCCGTTGTAAGTATTATTGGCAGTAAGCGTCTCAAAATGGGAAGTGATGTAATAATCTGTACCCAAAGCCGAGACCGGCAATATTACCGAACCGTCTGCACTTCGAAATCGCTCATTGTAAGCATGAACGGCAATTTTTCCGGTACTGGAAATATAGACGCCCTTATTTTCTGTAGCTCCCGAACTTCTATGCAATAAATCTAAATCCTCGGAAGGCACACGTAATGTATACTGTTGGCCTGCGCTAAGGCTAAAGCTTGCAGTCTGACCTCTGTATTCAATGGTACCTTGGGCATCTTCATTGGCAGTCACAATAATATTTGCATAATCAGGAGCACCTTGTCCCCCATTATTGGGTGGGATTTTATTATTATCCATAAAACCAACCCAAAATTCAGTACCTACAGTAGATACCTGAGCATGAACTGCGATCGAAAGAAAAACAAGTAAAAACGTTAGGTAAATCCGGTAAAATCTCCCCATCCAACTACATTTCAAAATTTTGCTTTCAATATAATCAACCTGACAGGATTTTGTTAATGAAGTTTTTGGAACGGTTCTATGGGGATTAGTGCTTGGAGGCAAGCCAAAGGAAATTTTTATTCCTATCTTTGCGCCTTCTAAAAAGCTCAATTTCGAATGATCTCAGTAGATAATTTATCTCTAAAATTTGGTAAGCGTACTCTTTTCGAAGATGTCAATCTGAAATTTACTCCTGGAAACTGCTATGGTGTGATCGGTGCGAATGGCGCAGGTAAATCCACCTTCCTCAAGATTCTTTCCGGGGAAATTGAAAGCACCACAGGAAGTATCAATATCACTCCAGGTCAGCGGATGGCAGTCTTGAAGCAGAACCACTTTGAGTTTGATGAAGTGGAAGTGCTAAAAACTGTTTTGATGGGACATAAAAAACTTTATGCCATTATGGAGGAAAAGGATGCCATCTATATGAAACCGGATTTTTCAGAGGAAGATGGAATCAGAGCTTCGGAATTAGAAGCTGAATTCGCAGAAATGGATGGTTGGAATGCAGAATCCGATGCAGCTGCCCTACTTTCAGGGTTGGGCATTTCCGAAGACCTCCACTATCAGCCTATGAAAAATTTGGCTGGTAATCAAAAAGTGCGGGTTCTATTGGCCCAAGCCCTTTTTGGTAATCCAGACATCTTGATTCTGGACGAACCTACCAACGACCTAGATGCCGAGACCATCTCCTGGTTGGAGGATTTTTTGGTGAATTTCAAAAACCTGGTAATCGTAGTTTCTCACGACCGTCACTTCTTGGATGCTGTTTCTACGCATATCGTTGATATTGACTTTGGGAAAATCAAAATCTATTCTGGTAACTACACCTTCTGGTACGAGTCTTCTCAGTTGGCTCTAAAACAGCGAGCAGATCAGAACAAAAAGGCTGAAGAAAAGCGGAAAGAACTTCAGGAGTTTATCGCTCGATTCTCAGCAAACGTGGCAAAATCCAAGCAGGCAACTGCTAGAAAGAAGATGCTCGAAAAATTGAACGTTGATGAAATTGAGCCTAGTTCAAGAAAATATCCGGGAATCATCTTCAAACCAGAACGTGAAGCTGGCGATCAGATTTTCATGACTGAAAACCTGGAATTGGTTCAAGGCGGAATCACTTATTTCACGGATGTAAACCTGATGGTTGATAAAGGAGATAAAATCGCTTTCATTTCAAAGACTAAGCAAGCGGTCAACAAATTCTTTGAAACCATCATGGGTGAAATCCAGCCTACTAAAGGGAATTTCAAATGGGGAGTAACTATCAATAAAGCCTACTTACCTAACGATAATTCCAAATATTTCAATTCAGACCTCAATTTAATCGACTGGCTAAGACAATTCTCCAGCAACCAAGAAGAGGCATATGTACGGACCTTTTTGGGAAGAATGCTTTTCACAGGAGAGGAAACTCTCAAGAAATGTACAGTTCTTTCTGGAGGTGAAAAGGTTCGTTGTATGATTTCTAAAATGATGCTTCAAAATCCCAACCTTTTGGTTTTGGATGAACCAACGAATCACCTGGATTTGGAATCCATCACTGCCTTCAACAACGCCGTGATTGATTTTAGCGGTACGGTATTTATTTCTTCCTACGACCACGCCTTTGTTCAATCAACTGTCAATCGCGTGATTGAATTGACACCGAAAGGTGTGATTGACAGACGCACTTCCTACGATGATTATTTGGAAAGTGAGGAAATCAAAGCGCTTCGGGATTCTATGTACGCTAAAGGATAATTTCCTTGTTGCTCACTGCCATTATCGCCTATTTGGCCCTTACAGTGGGCATTGGAGCCTGGTCTTCCCGCCTAGTCAAAAACTCCGGCGACTTTGTTTTGGCGGGAAGATCACTTCCCCTTTTTCTTTCAGCATCTGCACTTTTTGCTACTTGGTTTGGTTCTGAAACCATTTTTGGCGCTTCTTCTGTCTATCTAGAAGAAGGTCTGATTGGCGTAATTGAAGATCCTTTTGGAGGGGCTCTGTGTCTGATTTTATTCGGGATGTTTTACCTCCGACCTATGTACAAAATGGAGGTCCTTACCATAGGCGATGTATTTAAAAAGCTGTTTGGTGCCAGAATAGAATTCTTCGCCTCTGTATTTATGATTCCAGCCTACTTTGGCTATGTAGCTGCACAATTAGTAGCACTTAGTTTGGTTTTGGGAGCTGTCAGTGACATTACACTTTTTCAAGGAATCTTGATTTCAGCTGGAATCGTTGTTTTCTACACCTTCCTCGGAGGGATGTGGGCTATCTCTATCACGGATTTTATCCAAACTACCATGATCGTCATTGGACTCCTTTGGGTTGCAACCATGATCGCAAATGAAGCCGGCGGAGTGATGGAAATTTTAAATCAAGCTCCCGAAAAAAGTTTCCAATTCTTTCCTGAAGGAAACCTGCATTCTTGGATGAATTACCTTGGAGCTTGGATAATTCTAGGTTTAGGTTCTATCCCTAGCCAGGATATTTACCAGCGAGTGATGTCTGCCAAATCGCAAAAAGTAGCAGTCCAATCCACCTATCTAGCTGGTATCTTCTACCTTTCTTTTGGATTGTTGCCCTTGTTCATAGCTTTAGGAGCACAGGTTTTGTATCCGGAGTTGTCTTTGGAAAACAACCAAATGCTTCTGCCTCGAATGATATTGGCACATGGTGGACTTCCGGTTCAGATCGTATTCTTTGGAGCCCTAATTTCTGCCATCATGAGCACCACAAGCTCGGGCTTATTAGCTCCTGCTGCTATCATTTCTGAAAACATCATACGACCATATTTTGGCAAGAAACTTAAGGACAAGCACTTCCTGTGGATCCTGCGTTTCAATGTCGTCTTTGTAGCATTAATAGCCACTTTGATGGCAAGTTTGGAGTCTAATATTTATGATTTGGTAGCAGGGGCATCCATTTTGATGCTAGTTTCACTTTTTGTACCACTTACTGCGGGGCTTTATTGGAAAAAAGCTTCAAGCATGGGAGCTTTGATGTCCATGGTTTTTGGAATGATCTTTTATTTAGCAATTCTAAACTTTGAAACTGAAATAAAAGCTCATTTATATGGCCTTGGAGCCAGTATCATTTTCATGGTAATCGGAAGTTACAGTTTCCCTGATCGACAAAAACTCTCGCATGGAATATCCTAAAATCACCCTCAAAAAAGGCAAAGAGATTTCTTTAAAACGCAGACACCACTGGGTTTTTTCCGGTGCTATAGCCCAAATGCCTTCCAATTTGGAAAATGGACAATTGGTAGCGGTTTATTCCTCTCAAAACGAGTTTTTGGGTATCGGACATTTTGCTCCGGGATCAATTATGGTTAGAATCATCAGTTTTGAAAATCGAGCCATAGATCAAGAATTCTGGAATGAAATGATTTCTAATGCCTTCCTGCTTCGAGAAAAGCTGGGCTTAACCAATAATCCTAAAACAAATGTTTATCGCTTAGTACATGGAGAAGGAGACTTACTGCCAGGATTGATCATTGATTTTTATAACGGAACAGCAGTTATCCAATGTCACCAAATCGGAATGTATCAACATATTCCTGAAATAGCCCAAGCTCTGAAGGAATGCTATGGGGATAAACTAAGGGCAGTTTTTGACAAAAGCTCAGAAACCCTTGCCAAAAATTTTGGGCTTGCTGATAATCAATGGGTCTTTGGTGAACCTCAAACAGACCTTGTTCAGGAATATGGAGCTACCTATCGCATCGATTGGGAGAAGGGTCAAAAAACCGGCTTTTTCATTGATCAGCGGGAGAATCGAAAACTCCTAGCCGATTATTCGAAAGACAAAAAAGTACTGAATACATTTTGCTATTCAGGAGGATTCTCTGTTTTAGCTCTTCTTTCTGGGGCCAAGGAAGTTCATTCGGTTGATATTTCTCCAAAAGCCATCGAATTGACAGAGGAAAATATCTCTCTCAATCCGCAGATTGATTCAATACATGAATCCAAAGTAGCTGATGTGGTCAAATACATTCGAGAGATCGGAGACGATTATGATATCATCGTTTTGGACCCTCCTGCTTTTGCAAAAAACATCAAAGCAAGACATAATGCTGTTCAGGCTTACAAACGATTAAATGCAGAAGCTTTGAAACGGATTAAAAAAGGGGGAATCCTATTTACGTTTTCTTGTTCTCAGGTAGTGGATAAGGCACTTTTCAATCATACCATAACTGCCGCTGCTATGGAGGCTAAGCGAAAAACCCGAATCATCCATCAGCTTTCCCAACCTGCGGATCACCCGATTAATATCTTTCACCCAGAAACTGAGTATCTCAAAGGCTTGGTCCTTTTTGTAGATTAAAATCAAAAATTCTGAAACCTTTTTGGCTTTTCAGCTATTTTCACAAAAAATAAAAACAACATGTATACAGGATTACAACATGCTCACTCAGGACTTGCCTACTTAGTCCTTATTGCTTTAATCGTAGTAATTGTCTTGATGCTTATCGGCTCATTAAGTGGTCGGGAGTTTACCGAGAAAGATCGCAAGATTGCTTTAGTAGCTTTTATCCTTTCCCATGTTCAGCTATTACTTGGCTTGATTCTTTATTTCGTCAGTCCATTGGGCTTGGAGCTTTTTCAATCTGGAAATGCTATGTCAGATGCAACACTTCGATTGACCGCTTTGGAACATCCATTTATTAACATCATTGCCATCGTATTGATCACCATTGGATATAGCAGAGCAAAAAAGGCTTCCAGCTCAAGAGCTAAGTTCCGTAGCATTTACATGCTTTATGCGGTAGGCTTGGTTTTGATTTTAAGCCGAATTCCTTGGTCTTCTTGGATTGGGTGAAAAAGTCTAATCAAAAAAAAAAGCGCTGAAATTAAATTCAGCGCTTTTTTTTATTCATATCTCAATGACTCGATAGGATCTAATTTACTGGCTTTGAAAGCTGGAAAATAACCCGACAGTAATCCAACAACTACACAAATTATAAAGGCAATAAACATCCATAACCACGGAACTAAGAATCCGCCTGGGCCGATGATATTAGCAATTACGTTTCCTATTGCAATTCCTAAGATTACTCCAAAAAGTCCTCCAAGAATACAGATCATGATGGCTTCCATCAAAAACTGCTGACGGATTCGTAAAGGAGTTGCTCCCAAAGCTTTTCTAATTCCTATCTCTCGTGTCCGTTCCGTAACCGAAACCAACATAATATTCATCAAGCCGATAGAAGCTCCAAGCAGGGTAATAAATCCAATACCAAAACCTCCTATTCGCAGATACCCGGCAACTTCTTCCAAACTTTCTGCTACAGATTGACTTTTTGTTAATTCAAAGGAATCCTCCTCTGTAACTCGGTCCTGACGGATTTTTCGCATGATTCCTATGGCCTGCCCCATTTCATAATCAATTCGGTCAGGACCTGATGCAACTGCTGTAGCTTGGTAACGGAAAGTTCCACGAGTATCCAGTCGAGCAGCATTTTCAACAGGAATAATGATCTGTCTATCTGCACCCTGATCAGCACCTACTCCACCCTGCTCTTCTAAAATTCCAACAACCGTATAAGGTCTTCCATAAATGGTAATTTTTTGGGAAAGCGGATCTTCATTAGACTCAAAGAGTATTTCTTGAATTTCTTCCCCAATGATGCAGACATTATTTCCATATCGTACTTCAGTACTTGAAAAATTTCTTCCACTCTTCAAGTCTATTGCTTTGATCCCCATATAGTTATCATCTCCCCCTAATATCCGAACATTTGGATCACTTGTCTTCGAACCTCTCTTTACCTCTGCCGAACCTGTAACTCGGACAAAAACTGTCGATATCCCAAAAGCCCCAAACTCGCTCTTGAAATCCTGAAGCTCCTTGTATTTAATTGGCGGGTATGATTTTTCTTCTTTTCCTTCCTGAATGGCCCGTCCACCCGTAAATCCCCTACTTCGGATATCGAAGGAATTAGCACCAAGGCCAGAAAAACTTTCAGCGATTTGAGCCTTGATCCCATCAATGGCAGTAAGCATTCCAACCAGCGAGGAAATTCCAATGGCGATAATCGCACCAGTTAAAATAGTTCGCAGGATATTGACCTGAATGGACTTCACGGCCTCCCGCATATTTTCGATCAAATTCATAAAATGTCCGCTTTTAAAACAGATTTGGGGAATTTTTAGGCTCCCAACTCATAAGTATAATCAAAACAAAAGAATCCTGTTTGAAGAAATCAAAAATCAATGCATTCGATCCCCCCGTAATTCCATATTCTTAAGCACTTCAGCTTCATAATCGAGCCATTCTTGCCATCTTATATTCACCTTTTCAGGATCATGGTATTTACGAGCCATTTCAATAAAGGTGACATAATGCCCGGCTTCAGAAATCATTAACTCATAGTAGAACTTTTGCAGCTCCTCATCCTGAATGTTTTTTGACAGAAGTTTGAAGCGTTCACAACTTCTCGCTTCAATTAAGGCATTCATAAGCAAATACTCTGTCAATTGCTCCATCCGGCTTCCACCCTTTTTGACAAAATCATTGAGTTTGGCTACATACTCGTCCTTCCGCTGCTTTCCAAACTTCATACCTCGCTTGCGCAACTGATCCATAACCCGCTCGAAGTGCCCCCATTCTTCTGCCACAATCGGAGTCAAAGTATCAACCAAGTAATCTAAATCACTATATCGCACAATCAAACTGATACAGGAAGAAGCTGCTTTCTGCTCGCAATAAGCATGGTCTACCAAGATATCCTCAATTTGCATTTCAGCAATCCCTACCCACCTAGGGTCGGTTGGCAATTTGAGGTGCAGCATTTTTTGTCTAGTACTTTCTTCCCAACTCATCTTTAATCAAATAAATACCAAGTAATTCCAAGATCAATGAATGATTTTACTCCTGTATAATCAGGAGTCACAAAGTACCCCTCCTGATTCATCAGACCAGCATTCAAGTGGTTGTATTTTAACAAAACCCGAGTTCGGTTGATCCGAAAATTCAAAAACACATCCACCACAGGGTAGGCATAAACATCAAATCTGTTTTGCAAATAAAACTGCTGATGGGAAGGCCAATAGGCATCCGCAAAAAAGCTGGAATGATACCTTACATCCAACCCTAACTGAACATATACATTATCATTAAATGCAGGGCTATCAAAATAAAATCGTGTATTAGCAAAAACATCTGGAATTCGGAATGCGTCAGCTGCATCTCCAGAAATCGAAGTGAAAATCACTTCGGCATCCCATTGGAATTTCTTTCCAATCCGTATTGCTGAACGTACCCCGGGCATCAGCATATAGGCTTCACCAGATGCTTGCTCTGGAACCCTTTCTTCATTGAAAAACACGTAATTATTTACCCGGTTTATAGTCAATGAGGGACGAATTTTGATTTTCCCAAAATCAATTTTCAAAGTACCCTTAACCTGATCAACTCCTGTATTTTGAAAGTCATTATTCCAAATGAAATGATTTCCAAAAAACTGCTGCTGAACAGAAGTGGGCTTATAGAGGGCCTTAGTGTATTCGGCATCTAGCCAAGGCGATTGAAATACTCCGTGAATTTTAAATGCTCCTGGGAGCAGGTATTCTCCTTCGGCACTGATTGACCACTTCTCGGAAATTTTACCGATTAATTCACCCCCAACAAAAACCTCATTAAAAGCAGCATTTTCTTCAAAATTGGGATTTCTCATTCTCCCGTTTCGAAGTTTTGCAAAGGCATTGTAATAAAAGCCTCCAAAGGTCCCTTTCACCCCAAACTCATTCCTCCATTCAGCAAAATTGTTGGAATTGATAGTCGTATCTGGATTAACAAAGCGAGTGGAAGGGTAGAAAAGTGAATCAGTAGTATTAAGCAAAGCATCAAAATTTACCTCCTGTTTTTTTCGATCAAAAACATGGTAAATCTGTAAACCGTCCTTCACCTTGTACTCGTGATAAACATGGTAATCCTGTCTCAAATCCCTCACTTGGGTATTTCGAAGCCAAACCTTGGCATCTTCATAGGTGAAATAAACAGAATTGGAATCCACCTCAGGCGGAATAATACCTCCTATTTCATTGACGAGATGTCGCATTCTAGAAAAATTCCCCAAAAGCCAATACCTCCCATTTTCCGAACGATAATTGGTATGAAAGGAATAGGAAGTTTGTTCCACCATATTATCATCCCGAGCATTTGGGTTCAAGGTTTTTCGTGATTTTATGGTATGAAACTCAAACCCCACATTCCACCTGGAATTCACATTTCGAGCGAACTCGATATCCAGCATATTTCGGTTTCCTCCTCCAAAAAATGCTGACATGTTGGTAAATGGGGACTTGGTATCAAAGTATTTTCTTGTCTCTGGAGCATGATAATAAATATCATACGCATGAAAACCAGACCTAGTCCCTATCAGTGCGGGGATTTCATAAAATATCGGTTGAGCCGCCGATCCGATATTCCCTAAATCCTGATACTTCCATCCTCCCTTTGCCACTGGGTCATAATTATGAAAATTGGTCAAAGAAGTATCCTGAGGATAAAGAGTCAGACTATTTCGCTTAATATCTTTTTCGAAGAAAAACAGGGCTGTCGTGGGTCCAAAAACCATTCTTGTTGAGTCGTCCAACAAGGTTCTCCTACCCCCGTTTTCCAATTCTTCATCAGAAGCCTGTTGTAAGGCTTCCCGTTGGACACGTTGATTGGGATTTTGAACCTGCCGACCATTTTGCGGTAGAGGACGCTGCGCAAAGGATTGATGGCCAATCCCCAAAAAAATCAATACACAAATTCCGATTAAATATTTATTCACCGCTCAGTACTTTTCCCAAAGATTTTTTGCTGAATGAGATTTTTTAATTTTTCCTCGTTTTCAGGATTCAGCTTTGCCTCTATCGGGAGGACAAAAATCGGAAATTCTCCCAAAAATCCTTTGGGAAGTAAGGATTTAACTTTTACGCCATCTTTTTCGGTCGTTAAAAAAACCGGATTATCATCTCTATACTTTTCCGCTAATCCTTGAAGGCTTTGAATATCTTGATTTGTATAATGATGGTGGTCTGGAAAATGGCGGGATGCCAATAAAATATATTCTTGCTTACAAAACTCAACCATACTACTTGGATCCGCTAAACCAGTAAACAGAATCACTTTATTTTGAAAATTGGAATTGCCAAAAAGAGGTTTAGGCTGACCATATTTTAAATTGGCGAAAAAAACCGGGGTATTTGACTTGGTGTATTTTTGAATTTTTCGGAGATATTTTTCTTCCTGTTCTTTTGAAATTTGAGAAGGAGATTTGGTCACAATCACCAAATCGGCTCTACGAACACCATTTCTACTTTCTCGAAGCCTTCCCATCGGCAATAAATAATCATTAAAAAAAGGCTGTTCCCAAGTAGTCAGAAGAATTGAAAAATCAGGTGTGATGTATCGGTGCTGGAAAGCATCATCCAAAATGATCAAATCAGGTTTTTCTTCTTTTTCTTGGATTTTCTCCACACCCAAAACTCGTTTTTCTGACACGTAGACTCCAACTTCCTTTCCAAATTTCTCATAAATCTGAAAAGGCTCATCTCCTATTTGATTCGCTGAAGTGGTAGAATCAGCCTCTAGAAATCCTTTTGTCTTTCTCCCATATCCCCTAGAAAGGATTGCTAAAGAATATTCATCTCTAAAAAGTCGAATGAGGTATTCAACCATAGGTGTTTTGCCCGTACCACCAACCCTTAAGTTTCCTACTGAAATGGTTGGAATTTTTGATTTCTGACTTTGCAATATTCCCCGATCAAAAAGTACATTCCTCACCCAAGTCACTAGATTATATATTCCAGCAAAAGGAAAGAGAAGAAAAAGCAGAAAGCGCATACGCGAGAATTCTTATTTTTGATCAAAGAAACTAAAAAACTATGGAATACAAGATTCGGGACATCATTTCATATTTAAACCAAATCGCTCCTCCGGCTTATCAAGAATCCTATGATAATGCCACTTTAATCGTAGGAAATCCTGAAATGGAGGTGAAAGGAGTGCTTTGTTCTTTGGATTGTACGGAGGAAGTGGTAGAAGAAGCGATTCAGTTGGGAGCTAATTTGATTGTCGCTCATCATCCGATTGTATTCCGAGGCTTAAAAAGTCTTACAGGCAAAAATTACGTAGAGCGGACTGTCATTAAGGCTATCAAGCATGACATTGCCATTTTTTCCATTCACACCAATCTAGACCACGTCGCTCATGGAGTAAATAAGCGCATTTGTGATCGGCTTGGACTGGAAAACACCCAAATTCTACAACCGAAAAAAGGGCTTTTAAACAAGCTTACCTTTTTTGTTCCCGAAGAAAACAAGCAAGATGTGCTCGATGCCGTCTATGCAGCAGGCGCTGGTCAAATCGGAGAATACAAGGATTGCTCATTTCAAATCAAAGGAATGGGGACCTTCACTCCTTCAGAATCTGCTAATCCACATTTGGGTCAACGAGGAGTCCCTTCTTACGAGTCGGAAGTTCGAGCTGAAGTGATTTTGCCCAAACATTTGAGCGGAGCAATTTTACAGGCAATGCGGAAAGCTCATCCATACGAAGAAGTGGCTTATTACCTGCAAGAACTAGAAAATGAAAACCAAGAAGTGGGCGCTGGTATGATTGGTGACTTGCCTGATTCTTTGGATGAACTGGGATTCTTGGATTATTTGAAAGAGGAAATGAATCTCAAAATCGTGAAGCATACTTCTCTAAGGGGTAAAAAAGTCAAAAAAGTTGCTGTTTGTGGGGGTGCTGGTATTTTTTTACTAAATGATGCCAAACGTCAAGGAGCAGATGCTTTTATTACAGCTGATGTAAAATACCATGAGTTTTTTGATGCAGAAGGCAGATTGATTTTATGCGATATTGGACATTATGAAAGCGAAATTTTCACAAAAGAATTGCTTGCGGATTTATTGTCGCAAAATTTTCCTAATATTGCACTCTATTTGACAAAAGTAGTTACAAATCCCACATCCTACAGATAGTACATGGAAAGTACAGTAGCACAAAAACTCGACGCTATTTATAATTTACAGCAGATAGATTCCAAGCTTGACGCCATCGTCAAAGTCAGAGGAGCCCTTCCTGAGGAAGTTCAAGACCTTGAAGATGAAATAGCTGGCTACGAAACTCGACTTGATAAATTTCAAAAGGAAATTGAATCCTATGAAGAGGATATCAAGAACCTAAAAGAAAGCATCAAGGATTCTGAGAAACTGATCAAAAAGTATCAGGATCAGCAGATGAATGTTCGGAACAATCGTGAATATGATGCGATCACCAAGGAATTAGAGCTCCAAGACCTTGAAATCCAGGTTGCTAAAAAGAAAATCGCTGAAGCTGGTGTTAAAATCGACCAGAAGAAGTTGGATTTGGATGACTTGAAAGCTGTAATGGATGATCGTCAGAAAGATCTTGACCTAAAGAAAAATGAACTTTCTACTATCGTCGCTGAAAGCGAAGCCGAAGAGGCAAAGCTGAAGGCAGATCGTGAAAAGGCCATCAAGAAAGTTGAGGATCGATTGTATAAGTCTTATGAAAAAATCAGAGCAAATGCCAGAAACGGATTGGCAGTTGTAATGGTGAAAAGAGGAGCCTGCGGTGGATGTTTCAATACCGTACCACCTCAAAGACAAGCTGATATCCGAGAAAAGAAAAAACTTATCGTCTGCGAACACTGCGGTAGAATCTTGGCAGGAGTAGAAGATGAGATTGTTGAGGAAAAGCCTAAAAAGAAAAGAACAGCGAAAGCTTAATATTCAAACCCCGGCAAATTTGTCGGGGTTTATTTTTTAACTCCATCCTTGCTTTCCCTAGGATATAATTCCTATATTGAAAGCATGAGCCGGTTTTTAGCAATCATCCTATTTTCATTGATAAGTTTTCAGTCTTACGCTGAAAACCCAAGCTCCAAGACTTTTCTTGTTCTTTTCAAGTCTCAAGATCTAAAGCAAAATCACATCAATTTAAAGTCCATTGAATCCCAGTTTTCCTTCTATGACACAAAAACTTATGAAGGAAACTCCGAATTAGCGCTTTTGATTGAAATACCCTCCTGTGATTTTGACGAGTGCTTTTTAGGAGATTTTTTGATTCAAATAAGCAAAGACGAAGCTATTCAATTGCAAGAAATAGCTTTTCGACTTTTTGACTTGACAGAAAACAAGGCTTTACTAAACAGTTACTTGAGCTTTTTTGAAGAGGAAACTCACAAAAAAGAGAAAAAGGTATCTACAGCCCTTTGAGGTGAGCGCGATCATTTCCTTTTCTCAAAACAAAAGTTTCATCCCCTACTTGCTCAATTAGATACAGACACAAATTGCTGTGTTCGAATTGATCCATGTATCTCAAGTCATATTTGAAAATAATACTCAGAAAAATACGCATAGCTCTACCATGCATACAGACCAGAATAGTCTCACCTGGGCCTTTTAGGATTTTCTCAATACCTCGTCTCATACGGATAGCCACTTGATTTGGGCTTTCACCTCCTGCGATGGCATAATCCAAATTCCCCATTTGCCATTGGTGAAGCATATGCTTGTAGTACTCATTTTCTTGAGGTGTCATGGGTGTTCCTTCGTATTCACCCCAAGAAATCTCGTTCAGCTCAGGCAAAGCCTCGGTAGGAGTTCCTTTAGCAATAAAATCCTCAATAGACTGCTTTGTTCGAATTAGCGCTGTATGATAAATCTGATCAAATTTTATGTGTTTATATGCTTCAAAAAAAGCCTTAGCCTGAGCCTTTCCTTTTTCATTAATCGGGGCATCAATTCCGCTTCCTTGTACCACCCCTCTTAGATTAAAGTCAGTTTGTCCGTGCCGTACTAAATAAATTTTTTTTCGAAGCATTTTCTATATTTTTGTCCAAACTCAAATAAAACCAATTCCCAAAAATACCCATGATTTTTCAATCAATACCTTCACTTGACGAATTAAACAAAAGTGGTGAGGGAACAATGGTAAGTCATCTTGGAATCAAATTTACTGATATCGGAGATGGTTCCTTGACGGCTACCATGCCAGTAGATGAGAGAACCAAACAACCAATGGGCTTGTTACACGGGGGTGCAAATGTAGTACTTGCAGAGACTTTGGGAAGTGTAGCATCTTCTTTGACGATTGATCTAACAAAACAAACCTGTGTGGGTTTGGAAATAAATGCCAATCACCTAAAATCAGTGCGTTCTGGGTTGGTAAAAGGGGTGGCCACTCCTATCCATGCTGGTAGAAGTACTCAAGTTTGGGAAATTAAAATTTACAACGAAAATGAATCCCTCTGCTGCGTCAGCAGAATTACGATGGCGATTTTGGATAAACAATGATTGAATCTTTAGAAGCCAAATCTCTTTCACAATACGAGACCTTACAGCAGATACTTTCTGCAGGTTTCCAGTTCGGTGGTTCATTTGCACTTTGGCGCAAACCCCATTCCTCTGAATTGGAATTAACCTTTGATGATCAAAAAGAGGTTCGAAGAATTGACTTAAACCTAGAGGAATCAAAAGCTGGATTTATTATCCATCCATTTGAAGACCAGGAAGATCAAAAGGCATTTTTTATAGAAGCTAAGGAATACTTCAAAATCCCTTTGGAAAAACAGAATGAACCTGTCCAACTTCCGGATTGGATGCAGCAATTCAATCAAACACTTGATAAAAAGGAGATTATTCAAGCCTTCTATTTAAAAAGTCAACAGGCGGGTTCTTCAGAGCATGATGGTACATCCAAAACAAAATTCCTGAACCTAGTAGAAAAAAGTATTTCTGCTATTCAAGAGGGTTATTTGGAAAAGGTGGTTCCCGCACGAACCAAAATCCTTCCCATACCTGAAGATTTTGATCTTGCCAAAAGTCTTTTAAGTCTTTTGAAATCATATCCCAACTCCTTTGTCAATTTCTTCCATCTTCCAGGAATTGGAACTTGGATGGGTGCAAGTCCAGAAATATTAATTGAGACAAAAGAGGATTGGTTTTATACCATGTCGCTGGCAGGAACTCAACCTGCAAAAGGCGAGAATCCCCTGAAAGCAGCTGCTTGGACTCAAAAGGAAATCGAAGAACAGGCACTAGTTAGCCGATACATAGTGGATTGCTTTAAGAAAATCCGACTGCGGGAATACGAGGAGCATGGACCAAAAACTGTCTTGGCTGGAAATCTTCTGCACTTGCGTTCTGACTTTCGAGTGAATATGAAGGAAACTAATTTCCCACAGCTTGGCTCCGTGATGCTTCAACTACTTCACCCCACTTCCGCGGTATGCGGCATGCCAAGAAAGGAGGCTCATGATTTCCTTAAAAATTATGAAGGCTTTGACAGGAAGTTTTTTGCAGGATTCATTGGCCCGGTAAACATTGAAAAGAAAACCTCCATTTTTGTAAATCTACGGACAGCCTCTTTTTCCGATCAGTTTATCACACTCTATGCAGGAGCAGGAGTCACTGAAGACTCTGACCCTGAAAAAGAATGGGAAGAGACTGAGCTAAAATGCAATATCATCGGTAAGTTTATTCAAAAGCCACAGTTGTGAGCCTACAAGCGATAGTTGATTTAGTAACCATTTGTGCCAAAAAGGGGGTTAAAAATGCCATTTTATCCCCAGGATCACGTTGTGCCCCTTTGACCATAGCTTTTGCGAGACATCCGGAAATAAAAACCAGGACAATTTCTGATGAACGTTCTGCGGCATTTGTTGCCTTAGGAATAGCTCAACAGTTGGAGGAACCCGTTGTATTGGTTTGTACCTCAGGTTCGGCAGCATTGAATTATTTTCCGGCAATTGCTGAAGCCTTTTTTCAGGAAATACCACTATTGATTCTTACAGCAGATAGGCCTCCTGAATGGATAGATCAATGGGATGGTCAGACTATTTTCCAGCCTGAAGTCTATGGAAAACATGTCAAAAAGTTTTTCCAGTTGCCTGATAGTTTCGAATCAAAGGATCAATTATGGCATGCACATCGCATCGTCAATGAGGCGATCAATCTTTCGAAAAATGGCCCAAAGGGACCTGTGCATATCAATATTCCACTTCGAGAGCCTTTTTATCCAAAGAAAGGCGAGGAATTGATTCCATCTTCAGAATTACAGGTGTTTGATTTTGAAAGAGGTCAAAAACATCTTTCTGAAAAGTCTCTTCAAGAGCTACAAAAGAATCTTGAAGAGTTCAACAGAATTTTAATCGTACCTGGGCAACAAAAACCTAATTCTATCTACCAGCAAGCCTTAGAAAAGCTTATTCAAAAGAAAAAGACGGTGGTTGTTTCGGATTGTATTTCTAACCTTCAGGTAGATGGAAGCATTACTTTGCATGATCATTGGTTAGGCTATGAACACATCAATAAAAACCTCAAGCCCGATTTGGTGATCACTTTTGGCAAGTCATTGATTTCAAAGCCCCTGAAACTCTTCCTTAGAAAGCAACAAATAACACATTGGCATATTCAGCCACATGATGGAGTCAAAGACACCTTTCAGCACTTGAATAAAATTTTGGATTGTGAACCAGGTTTTTTCTTGGAATGGTTGGTTGATAATCTTCCGATTCAAAGTCAATCCTATTTTGAAAATTGGCAGGATTTGGAGCAAGAAGTACAGCAAGCCCTTCCGCCTACCTTGGAGAATACTGACTTTGGGGAATATCAAACCTTGCAGGAAGTTCTCTCCACGATTCCTAGCAATTCAAAAATCCACCTCGCCAATTCTATGGCAGTTAGGTATGTGAATTTTTTGGGAAAAAGGAATCAAGAAATAATCTGCAATAGAGGCACAAGTGGGATTGATGGAACCAATAGTACTGCTGTAGGTTGCGCCTTGACCACTTCCAAATTTGTTACAATTATTACTGGAGATTTGGCTTTCTTCTACGATCGAAATGCTTTTTGGAATAATTACGAAACACCAAATCTTCGAATAGTCCTTCTAAACAACCATGCTGGTGGGATTTTTCGACTAATCGATGGACCAAAGGAGCAGCCCGAATTGGAAGAATATTTTGAAACTCATCAAGCTCTTACTGCAAATTATCTCGCTGAGGAGCATGGCTTTGAATATTCCCGAGCACAAAACATTCAGCAAATAGAATTGGCATTGAAGGAATTTTACACCACTAGCTCCAAGCCTAAAATCCTAGAAATCGAATCCAAAAGTGCCAAAAATGCAGAGATCCTGAAATCCGTAAAGGAGACTATTCTAAAGCACCTCGAAATCTAATTTTCCCATTTGTTATTGTAACCAGCCTTGGATTTAGTAAATCCGGTCACCATTATTTCTTGATTAGGATTTCCTCAAGCTCCTCCAAAGATTTGTTTTTGGTTTCAGGTACTACTGCCATTACAAAGAAGAATCCTACAGCAGCAAAGAGGCCATACAATAAGAATGTGGTACTACTTCCCATAGTATCCAATTGCCAAGGAAAAAACTGCTGAACCAAATAGCTAACAAGGGAATTTAAAAAACCCACAAAGGAAATAGCCGCTCCTTTGATTTTGATTGGGAAAAGTTCAGAGAATAAAACCCACATCACAGGACCTATCGAAATGGCAAACGACGCCACAAATCCCAAAATTCCGACGAGAATAAGAGTTGGATTGATTTGAATAGCCGCAGTGATCAGGTTCGATTCGAAAGTCAAAGCATCTTTTTCTCCCAAATTTTCTCGAATCGCTTCCTTAAAACTCACATCATTATCAAAAACCTCCTCGACAAGAGGAGTTAAAATATCTTGGTTGATTTCTGAAGGAAGTGTTTTTATGGATTCAGTCGTCAATTTATAAGTGGCATTCCCAAATCCATAAGCCAAGAGTCCCATACAAAGAGCAATGCCAGCCAATCCAACAAGAAGCAAGGGTTTTCTTCCCAATCTATCAATAAAAAGGATAGCTAAAACAGTAAAAACCAAATTGGTCAAACCGACCAAAATAGCTTGAATAAAGGATGCATCCGTACCAATTCCAGATTGTTCAAAAATCATCGGAGCATAAAAGAAGACAGAGTTAATCCCTGTGATTTGTTGTAGAATGGCGATTACCACTCCAATGACTAAAACCAATCGATAAGCCGGCTTGAAAAACTCAGTCATTTTGACCTTTTCCTTGTCCTTCTCTTCGTGAATACTCCGAATCGCATCATTGATTTGTTTTTTGGAATCTTCTAAATCAGTGAATTGATTCATAATTAGCAAAGCCTGATCAGTTTGTCCTTTCATCACCAACCATCGAGGGCTCTTTGGCACGAAAAATAATCCCACATAAAACAGCACTGCTGGTAAAAACTCTAAACCAAGCATCCATCTCCAATTCCATTTTTCAAAACCTAAAGCCAAAGCCCAATCTGACTGAGACTCACCCAATTTCAAAATCAGGTAATTCGTAAAAAATGCGACCGAAATACCAATGACAATATTTAATTGATTGAAAGATACCAATCTTCCCCTCATGGCTGGTGGAGCGATTTCAGCAATGTACATTGGAGCCAAAATTAAAGAAGCTCCTACGCCGAATCCTCCGACCATTCGAGCAATTACCAATGTCAAAAAATCTGGTGCAATAGCAGAACCAAATGCACTTACTGCATACAGAATGGCTGCTACCTGAAGTACTTTTCTTCTACCAAAGCGATCACTAAGAGGACCGGAAACCATCATGGCTAAGGTAGCTGTCAAGGTAAGAGAAGCTACTGACCAACCCAATTCGAGTTTGGTTAAATCAAATTCCGTCTCGATAAATTTGACTACTCCGGATATAACAGAGGCATCAAAGCCCATCAAAAACCCTCCGAGAGCTACGATCAGAGAAATTCTAACCGTGTAGGATTGATTGTTCGTCATATTATTTTGGGTTAAATGGTTGGTATTATATTCTAGCGATCCATTTCAAGCTAATGATAATTCTTTATGATTTAAGCAAAATCAGTTCAAGAAAGCGCATTGTATGTCTTTTCTAATTAGTTTCTCATTCTTAGTCAAAACAAAAAATCAACTCAACCATTACTTCATCAAAGACTCATTTTCTATTTCACAAAAGCTCAAAAAAAAGCCTATAACGATAAACAAGAGCCGATTCATGTTTTAAAAATTACAACAAAAAATCAATGCTGTTACATCAAGCTGATTATATTTATCAACTGATATAAACCCAAATTGAACCATGAAATATTGGATATTCTGTATTTTATTTTGTTTATCCGCTTGGCAAGTCTTTGGACAAAGCCCAGGACTTCCATTTTCTAAGTTCTATTCCACTAATGATTATCAAGGCGGGATTCAAAACTTTGCATTTACACAAAGCCCTTCAGGACTTATTTATGTTGCTAACAACTTTGGTCTATTGGAGTATGACGGGTCAGAATGGAGGAGGTATTCCTTACCAAATAGCACTAAAATTCGGGATGTCGCCATAGATGAAAATGGGACTATTTATGCCTCCGGTCAGGCTGAGTTTGGATTTTTCAAACCCGATCAAAAAGGATATCTCATTTACCAATCCTTATCTCAAAAACTACCCGAATCAAGCAAAAATCTGGAAGAAATCTGGAAGATTTATTTTATCCAGGACTTTGTGATTTTCTGCACTTTTGATGAAATCTTCCTATTTGACAAGAACCAGGAACTAGTCTCTATTCTTGATGGAGAACAGGACTTCGAAAGTTTCCATTTCGCAAATAATAACCTGTATATCAATCAAAAAGAGAAAGGTCTACTCTTTCTAGAAAATCAAAATCTTTCTCCATTAAATGGGGGTGAATTCTTTTCCGACAAACTATTGGCTGGTTTTATCTCAGTTTCAAACAACTCTCACTTAGCATTTACCCGAAACCAGGGAGTTTACGAAATCGCTGGATATGAAATTAGACCATGGCAGGTCAAACTCCCACAAGGAGTACAAATCAATGAAGCGAGGCAACTTAAGAACGGAAATATAGCCATTGGAACCCAGCGTCATGGTTTGTTCATATTAAACCAAAATGGGGAAATCTTGCTCGAAATGAATAAGGAAAATGGATTGAGAAACAATTCGATCTTATCCTTATTTGAAGATATCTCAGGCAATCTTTGGATAGGGCATAACAATGGGATTACCCTACTGGAACTGAGTCTTCCATTCCGTTTGATTGATCAGTTTTCAGGTCTTCCAGGCACAGGATATGATGCCTTCCTAAAAGATCAAGAAATATATTACGGGACGAATTATGGACTTTTTGTAGAAAAAACGGCGCCAAATACGAGCAAAGAAATCAACCCATTAGATGGTGGAACTGGGCAGGTCTATCAAATCACGCAAATTCAAGACAAGCTTTTATCTGCACAAAATGATGGAGCTTTCTTAATTGAAAACGGAAAGGCAAGTTTCATAGGAGGCCCAACTGGAATTTGGAATTTCCAACCTCTCAAGGATCATCCTGAGCTAATTATCAGTGGAAGTTATAGTGGCCTTTTACTTTTTGAAATAAAAAACAACACAGTTCGATTCCTTCGAAAACTGAAGGGTTTTGATGAATCATCCCGTCTGATCGAACAAGACAGCAATGGAGATATTTGGATGGCCCATGGATACAAAGGCATTTATAGATTGAAATTAAATGAGTCTTTGGATTCTGTCAGCTATCAATATTATGGAACCGAATCAGGATTACCCACTACCCTTTTGAATTCGGTTTGGAAACTCAATAATCAATTAGTTTTTTCCACTGAATACGGATTATATCGATATAATCCGGATCAGGATAGGTTCGAAAAAGATCCGACTTATGATAGGTATTTTGAGCCAGATTTCTTGGCTACAAGCATCATCGAAGATCCTCTAGGAAATATTTTCTATATCGGTGAAAAGGAAGTTGGGGTGTTGGAAAAACAAATTACAGGATCCTACACCAAGAATCATCAGATTTTCAACAAGATTAAGCCTTTCTTGAATGATGATCTTCAAAAGATTTCTTTAATCCGAGCAAATGAAGTTTTATTTGCTGCTAATGAGGGATTTATATGGTATAAACTAGATAAAAACTTCAATCCATCCATTTCCTATCCTACCCTTATCAGATCAGTCTATTTAACGGGTGCTTCGGACTCCCTGATATCTCAAGGAAATTATTTAAGAATATACAGCATAGAAGAATCCCAAAACGAAGAGGATATCCTAGCTATCCCATATCAAAATGCCAACTTGAGGTTTGAGGCAAGTAATCCTATTCCCAACAATGAAAACACCACCAAATTCCAATTTTGGCTAGAAGGACTCGAAGAAGGATATGGTGAATGGACAACGAAAAGGGATAAGGCCTACACCAATTTGAGAGAGGGGAATTATACTTTCCATGCACGGAGTAAAAACATTTATGGAGAAATTTCGAAGGAGGATAGTTATTCCTTCAAAGTCCTTCCTCCATGGTATAGAAGCACTTTGGCCTATTTGGTTTATACCATTCTAGGCCTTCTCTTACTGTACCTTCTTTTCAAGTATTTAGATAAACGAATGAAAAAAGAAGCAGCACAAATCAAAGCTGCTCAGACCAAAGTCATTCAGGAAAAAGAAAAAGATCTCAAGAGTTCCAAACAAGAAATCGAACGACTCAAAACAGAAAAGCTCAGGTCAGAAATTCAGAGCAAAAACAAAGAGCTTGCTTCTGCTACTATGCACTTGATTAATAAGAATGGCTTTATCGTTCAGACCAAGTCTCATTTGAACAATATCATCAAAAAGAGTAAAAATCAGGAGGTGAAAAATGAGATTAACAAGATCATTCAAAGCATAGAAAAAAACATCGCTGGGGATAAAGATTGGGAACAGTTTGAAATGCACTTCGACGAAGTTCATGGGGATTTCATGAGCAGATTCAAGACAGCCTATCCTGATTTGAGTCCTCAGGAAATCAAATTAAGCGCTTATTTGAGGATGAATCTTTCTTCCAAGGAAATTGCCAATTTGATGAATATTACAATCCGGGGTGTGGAGATTGCCCGGTATAGATTACGTAAAAAAATTCAGTTGGAACGATCAGAAAATCTGCAGGAATTCATATTAAAATTCTGATGAAATAGAAGTAGAATCGGGGGTGGATTTACCCCCGATTTTTGTAATCAAATAAATCATCAATCCGATTTGTCCTATTTCACCCAAAGTCAAGGGGATCAAACTCAAAAATGCCGCGAAACCGGTAAACATAAGTACCCCAGCTAGGATAGTCAAAACTCCTACGATTATTGGAATAGTGGAAAATTGATTTTTAAAGGCTGTAAATGCCATTCCTAAGAGGACATAAAAGAACCCAAAAGAACTTATTTTGACCATGTAATAATCTCCTAGGTTCATTAGGTCAGTCTGCAAGGCAAAAATATCAGCTAAGAACCAAATTAGATTAGCACCCACCATTGCCCAAGCTCCTATTTTTAGAAATGAATTAGAGAAAAATTGAGCAAGTTTCACCCAAGCCAGCATAAATAAAATATGGCCAACGTAAGTGAAAACTTTAATCAATGAAAAAGCATTTCGGCTAATCTCTTCTTTGCCTCCAATAAATTCTAACTCATACCCTATCTCAAAAATGGATAGAAAGAAATAGATAACTCCAGCTGCAATTCCTAAATAGATGAAAGATGGATTTTTAAACTTCTTCTTATCCCCCATTTCTTCTTCCATCCCTTGAAAACCCAAGGCTTCAAATAAGGCCTTTACAGTTTAAGACCTTGGAGTAACCTCTCCTGCTTCTATTCTCTGAATAGTTCGAACATTCAGATTGCACTTTTCGACCAACTCTTCCTGAGTCATTCCTTTGGCTTTTCTCAACTCCGAGATTTTTTTGCCTAATTCTGGTTGTTTCATGTTGAAATAGATTTTTGATTTAACCATGGCAATTTCTCTGATATGGATTTGCAAAAGGGCGAAATTGGGACGGAATTATCCCGACATTTACCCGACATTCGATGATTTGAGCTAAAATAAGGCCTTTTGGAAATTTCATCTAGCCTCTAAATTAAATCTAAAACCTTTCCCAAAGCGGGGTTTCGATTAGTGGGTTTCCAAATAACAGACAACTCCGTGAATTGCCGAATCCCCGGAATTTCCATAAAACGGACATTAAGATTATATCCCTCTTTAAGTGAAGTGGGAATAATGGCTACCCCCAGTCCATTCTCCACCAACCTAAAAATGGTCAAAGCATGAACAGATTTATGTTTTACTCGAGGGCTAAAGCCTGCTTCTCTGAAAATCCCCATGATTTGTTCATAGTAGTGATTTGAATAATCCGAAGAGAACAGGATAAATGATTCCTTCTCAAACTGACCCAAGGATTCAAATCTTTCTTCATGAATTGGATGATCAGAAGGAACCACCAAGGAAAAACTATCCCTAAAAATCGACTTCATCTGCAAATCCTGCGGCACAGAAGCTAAGCGTACAAAGCCCAAATCCAATTTATCCTTTTGAATCATTTCGACTTGGGTTTGATTACTCAATTCCTCCAATGATGTGGAAATTAATGGATGCTCAGCATTCAAACGGCTTAGAATATCAGGAATAACTCGATTAGAAGCAGAGCCTAAAAATCCAACCCTTAATTCTCCGATTTTCCCTTCGGAAATCTCTTTTAGCTGATGTTTTTCATTTTCAAGATGATTGAGAACAAACTCTACTTCTTCTTTCAAGTAGCCCCCAGCAGCAGTACATGCCACGTGCTTTTTATCCCGCTCGAAAAGCTGTACGCCTAATTCGTCTTCCAACTGCTTGATTTGACGGCTAAGTCCGGGTTGGGAAATAAATAAACGCTCAGCTGCTTTTCGATAATTTAATTCCTCTGCCACAGCTTGAAAATATTGTAGGTGTCGAAGCTCCATTGATAACTACAGATTATTGATTATTGATAAAAATAGTATCAAAAAGCATCAATAGAAAACTTTATCTTTGATGAGTCTTGAATACCTAACAAAAACCCTGATAATCAATCAACAAGCCCCAAATTCCCCTTCCTGATACAGCAATGAAAATATTTTATTACGGACAAGACCATTTAACTGCATCCATCGCGCTAAAACTCGCCAGAAAGGAAATACAGGGAGATTTTAGTCCAGAAACAGTAGAAAAAGTAAAAAATTCTGCTGAGGCAGTAGCAAAAATCGCTCAAGGAGAAAAAGCGGTATATGGAATCAATACAGGCTTTGGCCCTCTCTGTACCAGTATTATCTCACCTGAGCAAACCACCACCTTGCAGGAAAACTTATTAAAAAGTCATGCAGTCGGTGTTGGTGAACCTATTGATGCGGAAATCAGCAAATTGATGATGGTTCTAAAAATCCATGCACTAGCTCAGGGTTTTTCAGGGATTCAATTTGAAACTATTGAACGGATTCTTTGGATGCTTGAGCAAGACATCACGCCTATTGTTCCAAGCCAAGGATCGGTAGGAGCCTCAGGAGATTTGGCTCCACTCTCTCATTTATTCCTACCACTAATCGGACATGGGAAGGTATTTTTTGAAGGAGAGATTCAAAGCACGGAGAAAGTTCTCACACAGTTCAACAAAAATGCTTTGAAACTTGGCCCCAAAGAAGGATTGGCCTTAATTAATGGAACCCAATTCATGGCAGCCCATGGAGTTAGAATAGTAGAAAGGTTTCACAACCTTTTAAGTAATGCTTCGCTTACAGGTGCATTGATGATTGAAGGATTGATGGGATCTGCCAAACCTTTCTCCTCGGATCTACATCAACTAAGACCATTCGCAGGAAACCAGCACGTGGCACAAACCATAGCTAATTTATTGAAGGATTCAGAAATTGTTGTTTCCCATACGAATTGTACCCGAGTTCAAGACCCTTATTCTTTGCGATGCATTCCGCAGGTGCATGGAGCTAGCTGGAATGCTTGGCGACACCTAAAAGAAACCCTCGAAATTGAAATCAATTCGGTCACTGATAATCCTGTTGTTTTCAATGAAGATCATACGATTTCAGGTGGCAATTTTCACGGACAACCTATTGCATTAACGTTTGATTATGCCTGCTTAGCCATTTCAGAAATTGGCAATATTTCAGACCGGAGAATTTATCTTTCCATAGAAGGAGATACTCCTGGTGTACCGAAATTATTGCTCAAAGAAACCGGTCTCAATTCGGGATTGATGATACCTCAATACACTACCGCAGCCTTGGCATCGGAAAATAAAAACCTTTGTTTCCCAGCTTCTGCCGATTCCATCCCAACCTCACTTGGTCAAGAAGACCATGTAAGCATGGGAAGTATCGGGTCGAGAAAGGCACTAAGGGTTCTGGAAAATGTGGAGAAAATTCTGGGTATCGAATTGTTTTATGCAGTACAGGCCATGGATTTCCATCAACCTCTGAAATCAGGCCCAATTCTTCAAAAAATTTATGAATTTGTAAGAACTCGAATCAATCCTGTCACAGAGGATAGAATCATGTCTGAGGATATGGAAGAAGCAATTCAACTGATTCAAAATGGTGATTTGGTTAACCTTGCTAATTCCCTAGCTGAAGAAAAAAACCTTTCCTACCATACTCCTTGGACAGAATTGTTCGATTTTTAAGTTAAGCTGAGACATGAAAAACCAAAAACTAATCGGTCCCATTTCCCAATTAATCACCATGAATAACATGCCTTTAAAGGGGGCTATTTCTGATGAGGAATTGGAAATAATTCCTCAAGCAGGAATATGGATTAAGGATGATCAAATTGTAGAAGTTGGGAGTTTTGAGACCCTTCGGAAGAAAGTCGATTGGAATAAAACAACTCGAAAAAATATTGACGGGGATTACGTAGCAATTCCTGGATTTATCGATTGCCATACCCACATCTGTTTTGGTGGAAGTCGTGCGAAGGATTTTGCCATGCGAAATTCCGGAAAAAGTTATCTGGAAATCGCTGAAGCAGGAGGTGGAATTTGGGATACGGTGAAAGAAACCAGAGCCTTATCTGCCAATGACTTGGCAAAAGCAACACAGACTCGAGCAGAAAGACATCTCTCAGAAGGAGTCACAACTATCGAAGTCAAAAGTGGCTATGGGCTTTCACTTTCTGAGGAAATTAAAATGCTAAGTGCCATTCAAAAAACCAAGAATCGGGTAGCTGCCGAGTTGATTCCAACCTGTTTGGCAGCCCATACTCTTCCGAAAGACTGGGAAGGCAGCAAAGAGGAATACATCAAAGAAATTACAGAAAAACTTCTTCCAGTTCTTCAAAAACAAAAACTCTGTCAAAGAGTGGATGCATTTGTTGAGAAATCTGCTTTTTCCCCAGAGGAAGTTCTTCCATATGTCCAGAAAGCAAAAGAATTGGGATTCGACATCACGATTCATGCCGATCAATTTTCTGTTGGCGGATCAGCTCTTGCAGTAGATTTAGGCGCTATTTCTGCGGATCATTTGGAAGCTTCGGGAGAAAAAGAAATTGAATTATTGGCCAAATCCAATACGATTGCCGTTGCTTTGCCCGGTGCAATTTTGGGGTTGGGATGCGATTTTACACCTGCTAGAAAAATCCTCGATTATGGTGGTAGCCTAGCCATCGCCTCTGATTGGAATCCGGGTTCGGCCCCAATGGGTGATTTATTAGCTCAAGCTAGCATCTTGGCAACTTTTGAAAAGCTCAGCACTGCTGAGGTTTTCGCGGGTATCACCTTCCGATCAGCAGCTGCTTTGGGGTTGAAGGATCGAGGGAGATTAGCATCTGGTCAACTCGCTGATTTTATTCTTTTCCCGACCTCTGATTATCGAGAGATTCTTTACCAACAAGGAAAGTTGAAACCAGAAATGGTCTGGAAGTCAGGTAAAAAAGTATCTGGGAAGTCGAAAGATTAAGTCAATAACATCCTTTCAATCTTCAAGTATTTATCACAAGAGAAAATGAATTTTCAAGACCAAATCATACAAGGAATACCGACAAATCTTCCTCCGAAAAAGTATCGGAATCCCAACATTTCCCATGCTCCAAAGCGAAAAGACATCTTATCATCCGAGGAGAAAAAACTAGCCATAACCAATGCATTACGATATTTTCCAGTAAGTTGGCATGCAGAGTTAGCCAAGGAATTTGCTGAGGAACTGCATGCGTATGGTCGGATCTACATGTATCGATTTATGCCGGATTATTCGATGTATGCGCGTCCTATTCATGAGTATCCGGCTAAATCCAGACAGGCTGCTGCCATTATGCTCATGATCCAAAATAATTTGGATCCGGCTGTAGCTCAGCATCCTGAAGAATTAATCACCTATGGTGGAAACGGAGCTGTATTTCAAAATTGGGCTCAGTATCTGCTTACCATGAAGTATTTGTCAGAAATGACTGAGGAGCAAACACTCCATATGTATTCAGGGCATCCTATGGGACTTTTTCCATCTTCTCCAAATGCCCCAAGAGTGATTGTCACCAATGGTATGATGATCCCCAACTATTCAAAACCTGATGATTGGGAGCGATTTAATGCACTTGGAGTCACTCAATATGGTCAAATGACCGCTGGCTCCTATATGTATATAGGCCCCCAAGGCATTGTTCATGGAACTACGATTACGGTGATGAATGCCTTTCGAAAAAAACTAGGTACAGGAGAAAGCCCAAAGGGTAAAATTTTCCTGACTGCTGGATTGGGTGGTATGAGTGGAGCTCAGCCAAAGGCCGGTAATATTGCTGGTTGCATTACCGTCTGTGCAGAAGTCAACCCCTCTGCTGCTTTGAAAAGACATCAACAAGGTTGGGTGGATGAATTGATCAAAGATTTAAACGAACTCGTCAACCGAGTTAAGAAAGCAAAATCAAAAGAGGAGGTTGTTTCAATCGCATTTCTTGGAAACATCGTGGATGTTTGGGAACGCTTTGATGAGGAGGAGATTTTTGTGGAATTAGGTTCTGATCAGACTTCTCTTCACAACCCATGGGCTGGAGGATATTATCCGGTAGGCCTATCTTTTGATGAATCAAATCAAATAATGGCTGAAAACCCAGAACAGTTTAAAGAAGCAGTTCAGGAATCCCTTCGCCGTCATGCTGCCGCTATCAATCGCCACACAGCAAAGGGAACTTATTTCTTTGATTATGGAAATGCCTTTTTATTAGAAGCTTCACGAGCTGGGGCAGATGTAATGGCAGAAAATGGAATCGATTTCCGCTACCCAAGTTATGTTCAAGATATCTTGGGTCCCATGTGTTTTGATTTTGGTTTCGGCCCTTTCCGATGGGTTTGTACTTCAGGAAAAGCGGAAGATCTAAGAAAAACAGATCAAATCGCTGCAGATGTCCTTCGGAAAATCAAATCACATTCCCCTTCCTCAATTCAACAACAGATGCAAGACAATATTACCTGGATTGAAGAAGCGGAGAAAAATCAATTAGTAGTAGGGTCTCAAGCAAGAATTCTCTACGCCGATTCAGAGGGACGAATCAAAATTGCGGAAGCTTTTAACAAAGCAATTGCCTCAGGGGAAATCTCGGCCCCTATTGTTCTGGGACGAGATCATCACGATGTGAGTGGTACAGATTCCCCTTATCGAGAAACTAGCAATATTTATGATGGAAGCAAATTTACAGCTGATATGGCCATCCAAAATGTCATTGGAGATAGTTTCCGAGGCGCAACTTGGGTTTCTATTCACAATGGTGGTGGAGTTGGCTGGGGTGAAGTGATCAATGGAGGTTTTGGAATGGTACTAGACGGAACATCAGAAGCCCAAAAGCGTTTGGAATCAATGCTTTTCTATGATGTAAACAATGGAATCGCACGAAGAGCATGGGCAAGAAATTCAGGATCTCTGGAGGCAATCCAGCGGGAAATGGAGCGAAGCCCTAGGTTAAAAGTTACACTTCCAAATTTGGTAGAGCAGCAGATTATCGACCAAATCCCTAATTTTTAATATGAATCCACTTCACCAAAATCCCGATCCCCAAAATTGGTTAGGAAGAAAATCTGAAGAAAAGGAATATTGGTACCAATGGCTGGAAAACCAATCAAATTTGAGTTTTCGGAATGAGCCAGGAAAGAAAATCGGAGTTTTGGGATATCCCGGTGAAGTAGGGGTTCGAAGAAATCAAGGGAGACCCGGAACAAAAGATGCACCTGATTTAATTCGAAAATTCTGGGGAAGCTCTGCCTATCATCTTCAAATGGAGATTCTGGCTATTGATTATGGAAATATTCTAACTCTTAATAATGACTTGGAATCTACCCATGAAAAAATCACCGAATCAGTTCATTCCTTATTGGTAAGCCAGCATTTTCCGATTCTACTTGGAGGAGGTCATGATTTAGCCTATGCGCATGGAAAAGGTATTTTCAGATACTTAATTCCAAAAGGAGAAAAATTAGGAATCATCAATCTCGATGCACATTTTGATCTTAGACCTTTGGTACAGGGAAAGGGACATTCAGGCTCCCCCTTTTTCCAATTGGCTCAAGAGTATCCTCAAAATTTTCATTATCTAGCTTGGGGAATTCAGGAAGCCGCTAATCCAAAATCACTTTTTGAGACTGCCAAATCCGTCCATGCAAAATTCTTCACTATGGAAGAAATTCAATCCAAAAGCTGGGATTTTTTGGAGCAGCAATTAGTAGGTTTTATGGATTCAGTCAATAAGATTTACCTAAGCATAGACTTGGATGGTTTTTCTTCAGCATTTGCACCAGGAGTTTCCGCACCTTCTCCTATGGGCTTCAGCCCAGAGCTAGCATTTAAAGTCCTCGAGCTAATCGCAAAAAGCAAAAAGCTGATTTCCATGGATGTGGTGGAACTCAATCCAAGATTTGATCAGGATAATGCCACGGCAAGGCTTGCAGCACGCTGTATAGAATTTATCCTTCGAAAAAACTTCGGCTAACCCTCTATTCTTCTTGATACTAAGTACTAGATACTTGAATCTTATTTAATCATAGCTTCCCAAAGTATCTCTACCGGATGCATCGCCTTTCGTCCCGTACCGTCAGCTATTTGATGTCGGCAGGATGTCCCGGGCGCGGCTAATAACGTATCTTGATCCGTATTTCTTACCGCTGGAAACAGCACCAACTCCCCTACTTGCTGAGAAACCTCAAAATGTTCTTCCTCATAGCCAAAAGAACCTGCCATACCGCAGCAACCGCTTGGGATGATTTCCACGGAATAGTTGGCTGGTATGGAAAGAATCTTTTGAGTCCAGGAAACTGAAGAAAGGGCCTTTTGATGACAATGCCCATGCAGCTTGATCTTTTGGGATTTGGAGGTAAAGGAGTCGGCTTTGATATTTCCAGCAGCTATTTCCTGACCTAAGAATTCATCAATCAGCTTAACATGGAATTTCAATTTCTTAGCAGCAGGAACCAAATCTGGACTAACGATTCGTGGATATTCATCCCGGAAGCTTAAAATTGCCGAAGGTTCCAGGCCAATTAAAGGCGTATTTGCATCTATCAAATCCTCGAAAATTCGCACATTGGCTTCTGCATGTTTTTTGACTTTTGGCAAAAGACCTTTGGAAAGCGCTGAGCGGCCACTTTCCTCGTGATCGATGATTTTCACCTCATAACCCAGTTTTTTCAATAGGGAAATCGCCTTAATCCCAATTTGAGTATCGTTGTGATTGGTAAATTCATCCACAAAGAAATAAACTGATTTGATGGTTTTTGCTGACCCTGCCAGAGATGGATAATGCTTTTTGTACCACTTTCTTAAACTAATCGGGCTGATTTCCGGGAGATTTCGGCTTGGAGCTACATGCAAAAAAGACTTCATCAAACCACCAGTCAGTGAGTTTTTCAAAAAGAAATTGGCGATTCCCGGCATTTTAGAGCCTAGCTCATTCAATTCATTGATGTATGCAAAGGCTTTTGAACGAAGCGGAACTCCATGTGTTTTTTGGTATTGATAAAGGAATTCGGCTTTCATGCTTGCCATGTCCACATTGGAAGGACACTCGGCCGTACATCCTTTGCAACTCAAACAGAGATCCAAGGCCTCCTTGATCTCTGGATGATCAAATGCATTTTCCTTTTTGTCCAAAGCAAGGAATTCACGAAGCGTATTTGCTCTACCTCTGACTGTGTCTTTTTCATTTCTAGTAGCCATGTAAGATGGACACATAGTCCCACCCGAACCTGGCAGTTTCCTGCAATCTCCAGATCCATTACACTTTTCAGCCATTCGTAGAATCCCACCAACACTGGAAAAATCAATAACTGTGTCCTGCTCAGGAGTTTTCATCCCAGGCTCATAGCGCAGGAATTTGTTCATCGGAGCAGCATCTACGATTTTTCCGGGATTGAAAATGTTTTTCGGATCCCATGTGTATTTGATCCTTCGGAAAAGCTCATAATTCTTTTCTCCAACCATCAGCGGTATAAAAGCAGCCCTTACTCGCCCATCTCCATGTTCTCCGGAAAGAGAACCTTGATACTTTTTGACCAGTTTGGCAGAGGCAAGTGAGATATTGTAAAAGTCCTCCACATCCTGGATTTTTTTCAAATCCAAAATAGGACGAAGGTGGATTTCCCCTGCTCCCGCATGCGCATAATGAACCGGCTTTTGATTAAAGCCCTCCATCATTTCATCGACTTCGGCTATGTAATCAGCCAAGTCCTCAATATCCACTGCCGTATCCTCAATGCAGGCCACGGCTTTTGCATCACCGGGAATATTCGCCAATAAACCCAAGCCTGCCGATCGAAGTGCCCAAGCTGAAGAGGTTTTATCCGGACCAATGATAGGATACGCATATCCAAAGCCAGATTTTTTCAAATCAGCAATCAAGGCCTCCCCTTTAGCCATCGCTTCCTCTATGGTCTTTCCTCGAAACTCAATCATTAGAATCGCCTCAGGATCTCCCTCTACGAAATAGCGGTTTTTGGAATATTCAATGCTTTCCTTCGTGCAATCGAGAATGATTTTATCCATCAATTCCACGGCAGTAGCCGGATGCTTCATAGCAACCTGAGATGATTTCATGCTTTCATGAATCGTCTCAAAATGTGCAGCCACTACGATATCAATAGGATCCGGAAGCGGGTCTAGGCTGATTTTTATTTCTGTAGTAAAGGCCAAGGTTCCCTCTGAACCTGTCAATAGTTTACAGAAGTTGAACTTCTCATTTCCTTCAAAAAACTCTGCTTTCAACAGTTCATCCACCGCATAGCCGGTATTTCGGCGATGGATAGACTTTTTCGGGAATTGAGCATGGATTTCTTCCCTGATTTCAGGATTGTTGAGTTCGTCAAAAATCTGACGATAGATGGCCCCTTCCAGGTCTTTTTGCCCGCATTTTCTATCAAACTCATCCTGAGAGATTTCTCCAAAAATGACCTTATTCCCATCGCTAAGGATGGTATTCAGAGAAATAACCTTATCTCGAGTCACGCCATAGACAATAGAAGTGGTCCCTGAGGAATTGTTTCCCACCATTCCACCAATCATTGCTCGATTGGCGGTGGAAGTGATCGGGCTGAAAAAGAGGCCATGAGGTTTGAGAAAGCGATTCAACTCGTCACGAACAACCCCAGGCTGTACTCGAACCCATCTTTCTTCTTTATTGAATTCCAGAATCTGTGTGAAATACTTAGAGACGTCGACGACGATGCCGTTTCCCACGCATTGCCCGGCTAGCGAAGTACCCGCTGTTCGGGGAATTAGGGAAGTGCCGTGCTCAGTGGCAAATTGAATAAGTTTTTGGATATCCGACTCAGATTTCGGAAAAGCCACTGCTAAAGGCATCTCGCGATAAACCGACGCATCAGTTGCATAAAGCGTTTTCGTGAGTCGGTCAAAATGCAAACTACCCTCCAATTGAGCGGCAAGTTTTTCCAACAAAGGCAATAGGTTAGGCTGGTCTGAAAGCATGGGATAAAAATAGCTTTATGACTAGAATAAAGAAACGGAGTGAATAGAAATAAAAGGGATAATCTATTTATATATGCCAGTTTGAAAATTAAGTCCATCTAGCTTTTCTTTGTCCAAAAGCTAAAACCCATGTTCTTCTACCTCTCCCAGTTTTTAAGTTTTTTGGCTATGCCTTTGACCATCGTGCTGATTTTGATACTTGGGGGTACAATCTTTTTCCGAAGGAAATGGGGCAAAAAGTTGCTTTGGGCCGGCATCGGACTTTTGCTCTTTTTCACCAATCCTTTCCTTTCCAATTTGGCTTTATTGGCTTGGGAACCTGATTTTAAGTCTTTTGAAGAAATTGAAAACCATGAAATAGGCATTGTTCTCACCGGAGTTACCAATATGAGCAAAACAGCTTATGATCGGACTTTTTTCAACAAGGGAGCTGACCGCATTACCCATGCCCTCCAACTCTACCGCATGGGCAAAATCAAAAAGATCCTAATCACTGGCGGACAGGGACTTAATCCTGTAAATTCTCAGACAGAAGCTGAATTACTCAAGCGCTTTTTAATGATGACAGGAATGCCGGAATCTGATATTCTAATTGAAGATCAGGCAAAAAATACGGCTCAAAATGCTCAGTTTTCAAAGGAATTTTTGGAACAAAAGGGATTCGATACCAATCAGAAATTTCTTTTGATTACATCTGCTTTTCACATGTATCGGGCGAAGGGCTGTTTTGATAAAGTCGGGTTGAATACCGAAACATTTCCCGTGGATTATTATTCTCACGATGTCAAATACGACATTCCTTCCTTGTTATTTCCCGATCCTTTTTCATTGGAATATTGGACAAAACTTTTCAAGGAATGGATTGGGATTGTGGTTTATAAGTTGGTGGGCTATATGTAATTGAGACAATCAGAACCTTCGACTCCAGATCCAATCCCATTTCCAGCCTTTTTGCTCCAACAATATTGGATGATAAGCCATTGCTGCCTTTGCTGTAGGTGCATCAAAAAATCGTTGATCATCTGTCAAAACAGCCTTTTGGTTTCCCTGCTCATCAGTCCAAATTAAATCCATAACCGCTGAAGGTATTTTTCGGGAATAATGGGAATCTTCCTTCTCAAGCCTGGATTTCAAACTCCAGTCGATTTCAAAACCTTTTGCTAAAATTTCAGGAATAGGAATATCTGGATCCGTACTTTGTGTTTTTATCCAATGCAAGAATTCACGCAACAAACTCAAACCGGGATTTTTCAATTGGTTAGGTCTAAAATCTTCAGGTTCAATTGAACTGATCACATGGAGCATTTTTCGTGAACGGGTGATAGCTACATTCAAGCGATTTTCAGCTCCTGATTTACCCAACAATCCAAAATTGGTTACCAGTTTGCCTTCTCGATTCGGTGCATATCCCAAAGACAAAATCACCTGATCAAACTCATCTCCTTGTACATTTTCAATATTCCTGATTTTGATTCCTTCACCCTGAATTCCTGCATCCCAAAGAGTCTCACGAATCAATTCCATTTGGAAATAATTCCCTGTCACGATCCCAATGCTATCATTAGGCTTTTGGGATTTGATTTTTTTCACTCGCTCCAAAACTGCATCCGCCTCCATTCTATTCACCTGATTCTCCCAAATCCCCTCCACTTTTTTCCAGGTAAATGGGGTTTTTCCAGCCTTGATTGTCTCATAATCCGGTAAGGTTTCCAGCCGATTTCCGTAGAAATGAGAATTGGAAAAATAAATTAATCCGGGGTCTGCAGATCGATAATGCCCACGTAAATTGAGATTTTCAAAGAAATGAGAAGCCAATTCCAATAATGATTCCGCCTCATATTCCAATCCTTCTTCATCTCCTTCCCACTTAATCTGATAAAAATCTGACGGACGAAGCTGCTTGGAATCGCCTGCAATGACCACTTGCTTCCCCCTCAGCATAGCCGGAAGTCCTCGCTCAACCGGACATTGGGAAGCCTCATCGAAAATCACCAAATCCACAACCTGCTCATCAGGAAAAACAGCAGAGATGGTTTCGGGACTTCCTAGCCAACAGGGCATCACTCTAAAAACCTCTTCTCCCAACTCCTCAATCAGTTTCCGGATTGGCCATCTTTGACGCTTCTTAGAAACCTGATGGTGCAACTCTCTATAGGTAATTCGGTTGCCCAATCGGTTATATTCCAGATGTTCACAAACTTGTTCCCGAACTTTCAACAAAGCTAGATGCTGAGAATTTTGACGTTTTTTGATCAATGAATCCTTTAGCTCTTGCATTTCTTGAACCAAAGTCAAAGAGCCTAATTGTGCTAAATCAGGGTATTTTGCTTCCAAAAATCCAATCCAAGCAAGTCGCCAACTATTCCAAAAAACTTGAAGTTTGTTTTCAAAACTACTTTCCGAAAAATCATTTGAAAGCTGAAACCCTAATTCCTTGAATTGCCAGTTTTCCAAAAAGTGATCAAAGGCTTTTAATTCTGAAAATACCTTCGGCCAGTTCAGCGGATTTTCCGGAAATGCGGACTTCAATCCCTTTGAAATAATTTCTTGTACATGTTCCAGACTGAGCCAATTTTTCCAAGAAAAAATCTGAGAATGAATGTTCTGATCTAGGTTTTGAAATGAATTAAAATTCTCTGAAAATTCAGAAAAATCCATTGAAGACCAATTCGCCCAATTTTGAATAGCCTCTAATGCATTCCAAGAATGATTCCAGTTCAACAACTTATCTATTTGCTGCAAGTCTTTGGAAAAATCCCCAGAAGGCTTGAAGAAAGTACTTTCAGGTAAATCTAAAATCAACTTTTGGATTTCGATTCTTGACTGACATTCCTGTTGAATTTCTTCTAAAACTCCAGTCTGAAATTTCATTCCCTCTTGATTCAAAATTTGGGAAAGAAGCGGAAAATCATTTTTTGAAAAGTGAATCTTTAATTTGCCCCAAAAGGACTGACTTTGAGGTAAGGCTTGGAACAGTTCTTTCTGTAGTGCTTCCAAATTTTCAGGTAAAGAATATTTCCAGGAATCTGATGCTTCTTTTGCTTTAAGAAGAACTGATTGGATGAGACGTAAATGCTCCTTTTGTTCGGAATTAAAAATCAACTTGAAGCTATTTTCCTTGTCAGGTAAGTTTTGAAAGGCTTTTGAAAGCTCCTGAACCTTGTCATTAAAATCAATCTCTACCCATTTTACAGCAATCAATTCCAAAATAGGTTTGCCTTGAAATGATTCAGGAATAGTTGATCGAAACTTTTCTAATTCAAGCAGAATATTTGAGATCAAGGAAAAGTCTGAAATATCCACCTTCGAAAATGAGATTCTTTTTTCCCAGAAGCTCTTTTTAAACTTTTCTTGGTATTGCTCAAAAATCTTAAAATCCTGTTCGAATTTTCCTGCCTGCTCAGCATTCATTTGAGTAAGGCTTGGATGCGAAAAATGTGGATCTTGAACACTTGCTTCTAGGTACAATGCCTTGACAGGAATACCTGCCTCTACATCGCTAAAAAGAGCTTTTCTCAAGTCTTCAAACTTTTCAGCCAACCTCGAAATAGTCTTAGAAAGTTGGAAAAGCTCCCGTTCCAATTGAATGGCATCAATTCCCCGATTTTGATTTTGGTAATCCTCAATGGATTCTATTTGGTTGCGGATTTTTTCAAAAAGGCCTTTTTGGTCAGCTTTAAAATCATGAACCAGAGCCAAAAAAGGCCCGAATCCCATTTTTTCTAAGCGCTCATAAACTACATCTAAGGCCGCTCGCTTTTGAGATACGACAAGAACCTTCTTCCCTCGAGCAATAAAATCTGATACTAGGTTAGCGATCAACTGGGATTTACCAGTTCCGGGAGGACCTTGAACCACCAAACTTTTCCCTTGACGGACTTTGGTTAAAGCTAACTCTTGAGATGCATCCAAAGGAAAAACAGGAAAAAGATTCTCTTCCCGAATTTCAGATTCTTGACTTTTAGTGGAATAAAAATCCTGAAACAAGTCTTCTAATGAAGCGCTTGGATATTGCTTTAGCAGCTTTTCATAATCAGAAAAAAGGAAGCTTCCTTTTTGAGCAAATTGTCCTAAAACGGCATAAGACTTCAAGCTAATTTTCCCTTCTGAAAACTGATGCTGATCTAGTGCTAGTTGTGAATTTGGAAAAGGAATCAGTCGATCTTCTAATAAATTTGACTGAACTTGAATCGCTATGTTTTCGGGAATAATTCTAGCAAGAGCGGTTCGAAATTCCAAAGGGTCTTTCGATAAGTTTTCCAGCAAATCATCAGTTAAATTTTCCGAGAGATCCTGCTTAGTCGCATGTCTCCATGCAAGAAAAAAGGCCGGATTCCATTGCCAGTTTCCTTGAACTTGAAGTCTCCACTCCCCTTTTTCTTTTTTTAATTGAATTGATTTCAGTAGCAAAGGAGCCCTTACCACTTGCCCATTTATCAATTTGCCTTCCGCAAAAAGCCAGGTCAGGTAAAGGCTTTGTTCACCTGTTTCCTCTTGGGTCAATTGATCCCGAAAGGCCATTCTTGCTAATGATTTGGAAAGCTGATTGACCTCTCCTAATCGGGAATCAAATTCGGGTAAAATTGAAATTTCCTTTTTCCCCTGAATCAGTTTTCTAATAATCTCAAAGGAGGATTCTCCATTCAAAAAATCGAGACTCATCAAATCGATCATTCCAGCCCCTTCAAGCTTAGGCAAATACAAAGACCTATTTTTGGTAGACAGGTCTGTCAGCCGATGGAGGTAAGTTTGGAATATCGATTCTGGCATTTATTTAAATGGCGAGTCTTTTTCTTTTGCCATTTGATTATAGACAATTCCGTCGAGAATTCCCGGCATCCATTTATTCAAAAACACCGCTAATTTTCCCTGAGAGGTCAAAACGATATCCCGCTTTCGTTTTACAGTTGCTTTCAAAATATGCTCTGCGACCTCTTCAGAAGTCATCATCTTTGATTCATCTCGGGGAGATTCTCCTTGAGAAGAACCATCAGCAGTTAGGGCAGTATTTCGAATATTTGAGGCCGTAAATCCAGGAGCAACTACCAAAACGTGAACTCCCTTTTTCATCACTTCCGTACGGAGTGCTTCAAAAAATCCATTCATGGCATATTTACTAGCAGTATAAGCTGTTCGGGCAGGAGTTCCTCTATAACCATTGATAGAAGAAACGCCTATAATTGAGCCTTTGGATTCCAAAATTGCAGGAAGACAAAACTTGGTAGCATAAACGGTTCCCCAAAAATTGGTATCCATCACTTTTCGAAAAACTTCCAAGTCTAAGTCCTGAAATAAAGCGCGCATTGAAATTCCTGCGTTATTGATGAGTACATCTATCCTCCCAAAGTGCTCCAAAGTCTCTTTGGCCATGCGCTGATTATCAGCTTCAGAAGCAGCATCAGCCAAAATTGGAAGGACATCAAAACCTTTGTTCTGGAGATATGCAGTTGTTTGATCTAGTTTTTTAGGGTTTCTTCCTGTGATTGCCAATTTGGCCCCTTCCCTTCCAAAAACCTCTGCACAGGCTTCACCGATTCCGGATGTGGCACCGGTAATGATTACAACTTTGTCTTTGAATTTCATGGATAAAATTTGTTGGGTAAAGATAGGGATTAGGAAGGAAAGGACGAATCGGAATCAAATCGCCCTTTTTCCCTAATTTTGCAGCCATGTCGAGAAAAATGAAAAATAAAGTCATCACCAACCTACTGATCGAGCGAATCGCTTCAGAAGGGAAATGTGTGGGATATCATGAGGGAAAGGTGGTTTTTGTCTCCAATGTTGCTCCCGGAGATATGGTTGATGTACGAATTACACGTGGAAAAAGCTCCTTTATGGAAGGAGAAGCCATCAATTTTCATGAATACTCCAAAGACCGAATCGATCCTTTCTGCTCTCATTTTGGGGTATGTGGGGGTTGCAAGTGGCAGCACATCAATTATGACCTTCAAAAGAATTACAAGCGACAGCAGGTCGTAGATCAATTTCAGCGAATTGCCAAAGTTCCCATTCCCGAAGTGGCTCCTATTCTTGGCTCTTCAGAAACAAAATATTATCGAAACAAGCTCGACTTTACATTTTCAAATTCTAGGTGGCTTACCCGAGAGGAAATCAACTCTGGGAAAGAATTTGAGCGAAATGCTTTGGGGTTCCATATTCCAAAAATGTTTGACAAGATCGTCGATATTGAACACTGCTATTTGCAAGGAGGAATATCCAATAATGTTAGAAACTCACTACGGGAATTTGCTTTGAGCAATCAGTTGAGTTTTTACGATATACGTAATCAGGTTGGGCTACTAAGAAATCTAATCATTCGAACAACAAGCATGGGACAGACCATGGTTATTGTTCAGTTTGGAGAAAATGATCCAGAGTCTATTCCAATGGTGATGGAATTTTTGAAAAATAAATTCCCTGAAATCACGTCACTTCTCTACGTCATCAATACAAAAGGGAATGAAACTTTCCACGATTTAGAAATCGTAAACTATGCAGGCTTGCCCTATATCGAGGAAGAAATGGAGGGTTTGAAATTTAGAGTTGGCCCAAAATCTTTTTATCAAACCAATTCCAAGCAAGCCTACGAGTTGTATAAAGTCGCAAGGGATTTTGCTGAATTAAAGGGAGATGAAGTGGTCTATGACCTTTATACAGGAACAGGTACCATTGCCAATTTTGTAGCAAAAAATGCAAAGCAAGTGATAGGAGTGGAATATGTTGAAGCGGCGATCGAAGATGCGAAGCTAAATTCTCAAATCAATGGAATAGAGAATACCTTATTCTACGCTGGCGACATGAAGGATATTTTGACAGAGGATTTTATCTCAAACCATGCAAAGCCTGATGTGGTCATAACTGACCCTCCACGGGCTGGTATGCATGAAGATGTGGTAAATATGCTTTTGCGCCTGGAATCGCCAACTATAGTCTATGTTTCCTGTAATCCAGCCACGCAAGCTCGTGATGTGGCTTTGCTTGCTGAAAAATACCAAGTGGAACGAATTCAGCCTGTGGATATGTTTCCTCAGACCTACCATGTTGAAAATGTTGTACGCTTAACACTCAAATCATGATTTCTGATTTCAACGATCCAGAATTGAACGGGAAATATTTGGGAACTATTTCCAGTGACTTTGTCAAAATCTCAGATGTATTAAAGGAGGCTGCTTACCAAGTCAAGTCAAGAGGATTTTCTGATTTTCCCATTTTTCCTATTTCTAAAGAGAAGCAACCCATAGGTCAGCTTTTTCTAGGAAAAGAAGAAAAGAATCTTGAGTGGAATTATTACATCACTTACATAGACGAATTCGTCCAACGAAAACTGGTAGCAGAAGATGCTCTGGAAGATTTCAAAAAAGCCTACAAAGATCCAGATGAATTCTGCTGTCTTTTTGTAATGGATGGGGCATTTACAAGTTTTGTGTATATCCCTTATCCTGAGGAATAAACAAAACGAATCAAAAAAATATAAGCCGTGATTGAAGCGAATCACGGCTTTTTTTCGTCCCAAAAAAAACAAAATAATTAAACCACTATGATTAAATCCACAGTAACTCAATTTCATTCTTTCAAAATCAAATTAGCTGCATTCGCTTCGATCGCTATTTTGGGTACTTCCTGTCTGAATGATATAGACACCCCAGTAAGTACTCCTGCAGCTTATGTTTCCATTTATCAAAGCTCGCCGGACGCACCAGATATGGAAATTTTCGCAGATGCAAATCGAGTAACTTCTCAGCCTTTGGGTTTTTCGGAGTTTATTGCTTACAGCCCTTTCTTTACAGGCGAGCGACTATTTCGTTTTCTAAACTCTTTAAATGGAGGAACCCTTCTAGAAAAGAATTTTCAGCTCGAAGTAGATGAAATTTACTCCGTGTTCGTTTTGGACCATGCAACAAGCCTTGATGCAAAGCTTGTCAAGGATGGATGGGAAGACCCAAAAGCAGACTTTGCTCAAATCCGATTCGCTCACCTTTCTCCTGATGCTGGAGAAGTATATGTTGAATTTTCAGAACTGGAAACGCCCATTTCGCCAAATACAGTGTTCAAGGATGTGACCGGATTTATTGAGGTAGAAACTGGCACCTATGATATTCTGATCAAATCCGTGGAAAACGGTGAAACCATTATGGAAATCAGCGAGGTGGAAATCAGAGAAAAAAACGTCTACACCCTACTGCTGAGAGGTTTATATGAAGAACCATCAAATCCAAATTCACTAGACTTACAATTAATTACCAACTATTTTGATTTATAAACCACAATTGGGAGCAATCCTGTTTAAAGTCAGATTAGGCGGAGTCGAAATGTAGTTGTTGAAACAACAAACCTCGACTTCGCTCAGTCTGATTAAAACACTTTTTTTACTTCCTGTATTTACTTTTTCCCTGACATAAAATTCACCTTGAAGGTTGCTCCAACCATCCCCGGGTTCTCTACAAAACCAGAAAAATCTGTCATCGGCAAATTATAAAAAGGCATAAAGACGTAATTCACTTGCTCATTTTGAAAAACTCGAAGATTCAGTCCGAGATTAAACGTAGCAAAAGGATAAAAACGCTGATTTGAACTTTCTAAACTCGTTTTCTGAACAACTGATTCCTGTCTTACGACAGCGCTATTTATTCCATTTCCAGAAACCACAACTTGCCGATTAACAGTCGACTCCAAATCAACCTCTTGATTAAAGGAATAGATATTCGAAAAGCCTGCCCGAAGAGAAACTGAACGACTTCGATTAAGTGGATATTGAACAAAAATTGGGAGCTCAAGCTGGGCCTGACTTAAAGTGATTTTATCTTGGCTCGGAGCAATGGAACTCGCAAACATATTTCCTGGACTTGAGGAAAATTGACTCTGTTGATTGAGGGAGTTTATGGCTAAACCAGTCCCAATTTGGAGTTTGTCTGAAACCTCCATAGCCATTGCCATACCCAGCCCCAAACTATTACTCGTCACTTCTGTATTTTGGCTAGTACTACTTCCTCCAAAAGCCGGAGAAAGTCCAACTTCCCAACCTAATTTGGAATCCTTGTCAGAAGTTTTGATAACGGGATAATTATTGAATGCATATTTTGGAAACTCAGTTTCTGGAGCTTTTGGAGAAAAAGCTAAATGAAATTGATCAAGACTTGGTTTTTCAACTTCGAATTCCAATACATCTAAAATTCTCTGCTCAATATTTGAAAAGTCCTCAACCCTAGTCTCGGCAAGAAAAACAAAATTCTCATCTCCATTAGATGTTACTTTTGAATCAGCCCTGTCAATTGTGTTTGTTTCCTGATCGAATTCATTTTCATTAGTTACCCCCAGGTCAGTCATTTGATTCCTTTGGGAGCTTTTATCAGTTTCTGAAAATTCCTGAATGGAAAGAGACATATCACTTTCTGTCCTTCTTCCCTCGGTTGCTTGAGTTTCGGAAGAAATAGAACCGGATTGATTTTTTTCCGAAAGCGTATTGGCCAATTCAAATTTTGACATATCAGCATTTCCAAACCACCACCAAGCCATTCCTATCACAAGAGAGGCAGCTATACCAGCAGAAATCAGTTTCCACCATGGAAGCACTCCTCCTTTTCGTTTTTTATCAAAGGCCTCCCAAGCCCCTATTTCGTAAGGATGAAAGCTCTCCTCCTGATGTTTTTTGAGGGAATTTGCTATTTCTTGAGCTAGCTTATCTTCCTGCATATTCTTTCAAATGAATGTGAACTAATTGACGCAGTCGGGATTTGGCGCGAGCCAAATACACTCGGGAAGAGCTTTCTGTGATTCCAAGCTTTTCTCCTATTTCGCGATGACTGTATCCTTCTACTTCATATAAATTAAAGACCAATTTATGGTCCTCCGGTAGCTGCTGCAGCAATTTGATCAAATCTTCATAGGCCAAAGCGCTCAGTGCATGAACCTCATGATAGACCTCATTTTGCTCAGTGATATCTTGCTGCATGGCGTATTTTTTATTTTTTCGAAACCAATCAATAGCAGCATTCACAGTGATTCGTCTCAGCCAGGCTTTGACCGACTGATATCCATCCAGGCTTTCGATAGAGGCAAAAAATTTCAAAAATGAATCATGAACTATCTCCTTTGCCAAGTCAGAATCTTTGGCATAGGACAAACTGATACTCATGACATAGCCATAGTATTTTTTAAAAAATAACTCTTCATGCTTGGGTGATTGACGTTTGCAACCGTCAATCAACTCCTCGTCAGACCAATTCAACAGTATAGAATTCTACAATGGATTAATTAACGTTCCTCTATTGTGTTTGGGTTTAGATTTGAATCATCACTTTATCTGGTACGATTATATTTTATCGTACGCTACATCAGGATAAAAATTTTCCAATTCTATTTCTTATAAAACAAATGTGAAGGTTCATTTTTTTTCTCAAATAAAAAGCCACTCCGTATCGGAGTGGCTTAGTTTAGCTTGATTTTAATTTCAAATTATCGGATGAAAAGCATCTCACGATACTTAACCAAAGGCCAGCTTTCATCATCCACAAGCAATTCCAATTTGTCAACTGCATAGCGAATTTTATCAAAGAAAGCTTCTTTAACTTCCTTCTGATAGCCTTTTGCACGATTGATTACGTCTTCCTCTTTATTGAGCTTACGACGCGCATCAATCATAGCATTTACATTAGCTTTCAATGATTCAATATGCTTCGAAACTTCCTTAATTGTTTCAACAGCAGCTGAATTATCTAATCCAAGTCCCTTCAAGCCGTTGGCATTTTGGATCAACTTATTTTGATAAAGAATGGCAGTAGGAATTACGTGATTCAAGGCAAGGTCACCCATTACACGGCTTTCAATTTGCACCTTCTTCATAAAATTTTCCAACATGATCTCATGACGGGCATGAACCTCTAGTGCATTCATTACATTATGTCTTGCAAAAAGATCCTTGGTGGACTTTTTAGTATAAACATCCAATGCATCAGGCGTATTCTTCAAGTTGGAAAGACCACGCTTCGCAGCTTCCTTCTCCCACTCCTCTGAATAACCATCTCCCTCGAAACGGATCTTCTTGGAATCCTTAATGTACTTTCTAAGAACATTGACAATGGCAATTTTCTTCTCATGTCCGGCATCCATTTCTTTTTGGATATCCTTAGCCATTTGCTGAAGAACCTCAGCTACAATTACGTTCAAGGTAGCCATTGGACCAGCTGAGTTGGAGCTAGAACCTACTGCACGGAACTCGAATTTATTTCCTGTGAACGCAAATGGAGATGTTCTGTTACGGTCTGTGTTATCAAGAATGATTTCAGGAATCTTGGAAATACCAAGCTTCATATACATGTTGTCACCCTTCTCGATCTTGATGTTTCCATTTTTCTCCAACTCATCCAATACTCCGGTCAAGGTCTCTCCCAAGAAAACAGAAATGATTGCAGGAGGTGCTTCGTTAGCTCCCAAACGGAAATCGTTACCAGCAGAAGCGATACTTGCTCTAAGCAGATCTGCATTGTCATAAACAGCCTTTACAGTGGCTACCAAGAAAGTCAAGAATTGAAGATTTTCTCGAGCTGAATTGCTTGGCTGGAACAAGTTAACACCGGTATCAGTGATCAAAGACCAGTTATTGTGCTTACCAGAACCGTTTACGCCAGCAAATGGCTTCTCATGCAACAACACTTTCAAGCCGTGCTTTTCAGCTACCTTATCCATCAAATCCATTAACAATTGGTTGTGGTCAACTGCCTTGTTGATTTCTTCGAAAACTGGTGCAACTTCAAACTGACCTGGAGCCACCTCATTGTGTCTTGTTGAAACCGGAATTCCCAACTTGTGAGCTTCGATTTCAAAATCCATCATGAAATCCTTCACGCGAGTTGGGATAGAACCAAAGTAATGATCCTCCAACTGCTGCCCTCTTGCTGGATTGTGACCGAATACTGTTCTTCCCGCCATTACCAAGTCAGGACGAGCAGCAAACAAAGCCTTATCTATCACAAAGTACTCTTGCTCTACGCCTAGAGAAGGAGATACTTTACGAACGTTTCGATCAAATAACTGACAAATAGCTACAGCTGCTTCATTCACAGCCTCCAATGATTTCAACAAAGGAGTTTTATAATCCAAAGCCTCTCCAGTGTAAGACACGAAGATGGTAGGGATACAAAGGGTTTTGTCAAAAATGAAAATTGGAGAAGAAGGATCCCAAGCGGTATATCCTCTCGCTTCAAAAGTGGAACGAATACCACCGTGAGGGAAAGAAGATGCATCAGGTTCTTGCTGAACTAATGCTGATCCTTTGAATTTTTCCAAACCTGCATGTGCATCGAAGAATGAATCGTGCTTCTCTGCAGTGGAACCAGTCAATGGCTGGAACCAGTGGGTGTAATGAGTTACACCTTTAGATAAGGCCCAAGTCTTTACGGCAGAAGCAACTTCTTCTGCTGTAGCCGTATCGATTTTGGATCCCTTATCGATAGCTTCCATCACTTTTTTGAAAACGGATGGAGCCAAAGACTGCTTCATTTGATTGATCCCAAAAACATTGGTTCCGAAGAAGTCAGAGATTTTTGGAGCAGGAGCTTCTACTTTTACCCGTGGTCTGGTTTGTACCATCGCAAGGGATTGTTGTCTTAATGTTGCCATATCTACAATAGTGGTTTAAAATATTACCCACAAAAATAGAAAAATACTGACTTGAAAAAGCTTTTGACCGTTTTTTAGAGCAGTTTTTTAAAAAAATTACACTTTTTTCAATGGATCATGTGTTTTTTGAACCCAAAATCGGAATTTTTTATGCTTTTGAGTCCAGATTTTACAAAATTGAAAACAAAAGGAGATTGATTACCTTTGCAGTCTCATTATCAGAAGGGAAATTGTGAAAAAAGTCGCCTTTTATACACTGGGTTGTAAGCTAAACTTCTCCGAAACCTCCACGATTAGCCGTCAATTTGAAGACAGAGGTTATCAAAAAGTGGATTTTCAGGAGAATCCGGACATTTTCATTATCAACACATGCTCTGTGACCGAAAACGCAGACAAAAAGTGTAAGAAAATTGTCAAGGAGGCTAAAAAGATTTCCCCTAACTCTTATGTGGCCATTATCGGTTGCTATGCTCAATTGAAACCGACGGAGATTTCAGAAATCCAAGGCGTGGATGCAGTTTTGGGTGCAGCTGAAAAATTCCGCCTTCTAGAATTATTGGGTGATTTTGCTAAAGAACAGGAAGCTAAAGTCTTGGCAAGTGAAATTTCAGAAGCAAAATCCTTTAATAACGCATACTCAATCAATGACAGAACCCGGACTTTTCTGAAAGTTCAGGATGGATGCAATTATGGTTGTGCGTTTTGTACAATTCCACTTGCACGTGGAAAGAGCCGAAGTAATACCATTGAATCCGTGTTGGAAGCTGCAAGAGAAATTTCCGCTACTGATGTGAAAGAAGTTGTTTTGACTGGAGTCAATATTGGGGACTTTGGGATCGTAGATGGAAAAAGACAGGAGCGATTTGCGGATTTGGTTTTTGCTTTGGATGAAGTGGAAGGAATCGATCGATTTAGGATTTCCTCCATCGAGCCAAATTTGTTAACCAATGAGATCATTGAATTTGTGTCCAAATCCAAGCGCTTTGTGCCTCACTTCCACATTCCCCTTCAATCAGGATCTAATACGATTCTTCGTAGGATGGGGAGACGCTATCTGCGGGAATTATATGAAGATCGAGTTTCCAAAATCAAAAGATTAATGCCGCATGCTTGTATCGGTGTAGATGTGATTGTTGGGTTCCCGGGTGAAACAGATGAGTTGTTTTTGGAAACCTACAACTTCCTCAATGAACTCGATATTTCCTATCTCCATGTCTTCACCTATTCTGAAAGAGCAAATACCCGAGCTGTGGAAATGGATAGAGTCGTTCCCATGAAAAAACGAAACGAACGCTCCAAAATGCTTCGGATTCTTTCTGAGAAAAAGCGCAGAAAATTCTATGTGGAGAATCTAGGAAAAACTTACACGGTTCTTTTTGAAGAAGATATTGAGGATGGAAAAATGCATGGTTTCACAGAAAACTATATTCGCGTTGCTGCGAAATATGACCCAATGCTCATTAATGAGACCAAATTAGTCACGCTTGACCAAATCAATCCATCTGGAAATGTAGAAGTTCTTGAGCCAGAGATGGTTTATGAAAAACATTGATAAAGTTGGCTTGAAGCCCCATTTATAAGATCTAACACTAATATCATCACTTTTAAATATTTATATTCCAAGAAAGAGTAGCATCACATGGCGTTCCTCTTTTCTTTTTCAATCTCTACTTATCTGCTATCAAAAAATTGCTAAAAAGCCTTCTTTACCTTTCCCCTATTTTTTTTATAAATTCAGCTCATACTTAAATGAATTTTTTGTGAGCAAACATACTTTGACAATCATCAAGGATGAACCGTGGCTGGAACCCTTCGCTCCAGCCATACAAAGCCGATTAGAGCGATATCATAAAGCCATACATGCTATTAACGAATCCATGGGAAGCATCCTGGAATTCGCCAATTTTCACACTTATTATGGAATTCATTTCGAACCTGTTCGGAATGGTTGGATTTATCGGGAATGGGCTCCTGCCGCACGCCAATTGTATTTGATGGGTGACTTTAATTGGTGGGATCGAAATTCCCATCCAATGAAACGGAATCATCGAGGTGATTGGGAAATTTTCCTCCCATACGATCAATATAAGCACACTTTTGTTCACCAAAGCAAAATCAAAGTGCGTGTCGTTGATGCCCAAGGACGTGACCTAGACCGAATTCCTGCCTATATCACAAGAGTGGTTCAGGATGAAAAAACGCATGATTTCACAGGGCAACTTTGGTTTCCTGATGAAGAATTTGAATGGGCAGATTCTGATTTTTCTTTAAAAGAAATAGCTCACATGCCTCTTATTTATGAGTGCCATGTAGGAATGGCTCAGGAAAAACTCGGAGTAGGAACTTACAAGGAATTTGAAAAAAGCATCCTTCCGCGAATCAAAGATGCTGGCTACAATGCCATTCAAATGATGGCAGTTATGGAACATCCATACTATGGATCCTTTGGCTACCATGTTTCCAACTTCTTTGCTCCCTCCTCTCGCTTTGGCACTCCTGAAGAGCTCAAGTCTCTGATTAATACTGCTCACCAAATGGGAATTGCGGTAATCATGGATATCGTTCATTCTCATGCTGTAAAAAATGTGAATGAAGGATTGAATGAATTTGATGGAAGTGACCATCAATATTTTCATCCCGGAGAAAGAGGCTACCATGAAGGCTGGGATTCAAAGCTCTTTGACTATGGGAAATGGGAAGTTCAGGAGTTCCTCTTATCCAATATCCGCTATTGGATGGATGAGTTTCATTTCGATGGATTCCGATTTGATGGAGCTACTTCCATGCTCTATCACCACCATGGACATACCTCTTTCGATTCAGCAGAAAAATACTTTGATGAAGGAGTAGATCAAGATGCACTACTTTATTTCCAATTAGCCAATACCTTGATTCACCAATTGAATCCCGATGCTATTTCTATAGCAGAGGAAGTAAGCGGGATGCCAGGACTTTGCAGAAAAATCGAAGATGGAGGAATCGGTTTTGATTTTAGGTTAGCTATGGGAATTCCTGACTATTGGATTAAGACCCTCAAGCATAAACTCGACGAGCAATGGGACTTGTTTGAATTATGGCATGAACTGACCAACCGGCCCAAAAAGGAAAAATCAATCGCTTATGCTGAAAGCCACGATCAAGCGCTAGTTGGAGACAAATCCTTGGCCTTTTGGCTGATGGATAAAGAAATGTACACTTCCATGTCAGTTCTTGAACAGAACCTCGTCGTGGATCGGGGGATTGCAATTCACAAATTGATTCGAATGCTCACCCTTTCATTAGGAGGGGAAGGTTATTTGAATTTTATCGGGAATGAATTCGGACATCCGGAATGGGTAGATTTCCCAAGAGAAGGAAATAATTGGAGCTATCAATATGCCCGAAGGCAATGGTCCTTAGTAGACACCCCTCATCTTCGCTATCAACAATTGGACGCATGGGATAAGGCCATGATTCATTTGGCTAGAAAATATGAACTCTTAGCACAGCCACATGCGACGCAATTATACTTGGAACCTAATAAGAAAATCCTTGCCTACGAACGTGGCGAACTAGTCTTTACCTTTTCCTTCCATCCTACTGATTCCTATTTTGGATTCCCTATGCCAATGCCAAAAGCTGGAGATTATCAGATCATTTTGCATTCTGACCAAAAGGAATTTGGTGGCTTCGAACGATTGGATAAAAAGCTTATATACCCTACGGATAAGGAAAATAAAGTATCGCTTTACATTCCAAACCGGGTGGTGATGGTATTGAAAAGAAAGAAGTAAAAAGCTAGAATTGATCATTTCAGACTTTTCTACACCAATATGAGTATATCAACTTCTTAATAATTCAACCCCATATGGATGAAAAAGAACTTGCTGAATTCTTATGTAAGTAAACTGCTTGAATCAATCGAAAAGCAGCTTTCATCCTATCTGAAAGAAAAAGACCCCGAATGTCTTCATAAGCTTCGGGTGGAAATCAAAAAAATCAAAGCCATCAATTCCTTCGCTCGAAAAATCTACGAGCGAGATTTCAATTCTGAATTACTCAAGCCTTTATTTAAAAAAGCAGGGGAAATCAGAGAGACAGAATTGACTATTCAACTTCTCAAATCACTTTCACCCTCTCCGAATAACCTTATTTCAAAAGCTGAGTCCCAAAAAAGCGAACTTGTGCTTCAATTTTTAAGCTCTGGGTCAGAATATTTCCAAGCAATTTCGGAATACAGGAATGAACTTAGATTTCCTGAAAAACTCGGAGATAAAAAAGTCATCAAAGAATTCTTTGACAAGGCGAAAGATAATGCTCAAAAAATCCTTCTAGGATATGATCGAGAAGGAATGCATACCTATCGAAGAAAAATCAAAAACCTGGTCTACATCTACGACGTCCTACCCAAAAAACTGCAAGAGGAAATTGATTTAGATAAAAAGCTAATCCTAAAGCAACAACATCAACTTGGGGAATGGCATGACTTATATGTTGCAGTTCAGATTCTTTCTAGCCTTAAAATCTCCAATGGTGCACAAGAATCCATCGAAAAACTGAAGGTAGGTGAGGAAGAACAATTCCGAATAGTCCTTGAGAAAATCAGATCGAAATTTCAATTATGATTGATACTGAAAGCTAGGGACTTCGAACTAATCAGGACTCCTACTTTTTAATTCCCTACCTTAAAGGGCTAAATCACTTCTGCTCAATCCCACTCACCATGAAAAAAAGCATTTTTGTAGTTTTACTTTTATTGACAAATCTATTCCCAGCTTATTCTCAAAGCCCGGAAGAATTCATAATCGGAACTAGACACCAAATTTTTTCGAATGTTTTAGAAGAGGAAAGATCCTATTGGGTGAGTTTGCCTCAATCCTATCATTCACCCTACTCTTCCTATAAAGAATACCCTATACTAATTATCCTAGATGGAAACGCCTTCTTTAGACATATTTCAGGAATGGTGGATTTCATGAGTGCTGATTCCTATAGGAACAGACGTATTCCAGAAATGATAGTCGTAGCAGTTGAGAATGTAAATAGAAATCGAGATTTTACTCCAGATAAAATAATCACTCGTAGACCTAATGATTTTGGCGGAGGAGATAATTTTTTGAGATTTCTTGAAGAGGAACTGATTCCAGAAATAGATCAAGAATACCGCACAATCCCTTATCGAATTCTTTTTGGCCACTCACTTGGAGGCTTATTGGCTACGCACGCATATATGAAGGAAAACACTCTTTTTAATGCTTTTATCGCAGCGGACCCAAGTCTAGGTTCCTGGGATGCTGAGACCATGGATCAGAAACTTGAAAAGCTGACACAAAACTCTTTTGATCGATTTATCTATATAGCTACTGCGAATTGGGGTAAAAGAAACATTCGCAACCGAGATAGACATGTGCGATTATATGAATCCTTTCATGCAAAAAGTGAGGTTGAATTTCCGGGAGAATTAGAATATTTTGAAGATGAAAATCATGCCTTGGTTCCTTCTATTGCATTTTACAAGGGGATCTCTTCGGTTTTTGAGGGATATGGTATCGATTATCGGGAAATTCAAAATGTAGATCAGTTACACAAACATTTTTCTATTCTGTCCGATCGCCTTTCTTTCCAATTTCTTCCAACTGAAGCACTTGTAAATCAATTGGGTTACAGCTTTTTGAGAAGGAATGATGAAACAGAAAAAAGAAAAGCAATTGAGTTTTTTCAATTGAACACTAAAAATTATCCCAGATCCTATAATGCCTTTGATAGTTTGGCTGAAGCTTTTGAAGGTGTCGGAGATACGGATAAAGCAATCATAAACTATCAGAAATCCCTTGAGCTTAACCCTAATAATAGCCATGCTTCCGAGAGAATAGCTACTCTGGAAGCATCAAAAAACTAAATGCAATCAATGGAATCCAAATCAAGGCTTATATTCATATCCATCCTTTCACTAATCCTTCAACCTGTTTTGGCTCAAGAAACCATTTGCCTTTCACCTACCCAATCTCACAAAATTGATTCTGAGTTTTTAAAGGAAACCCGTGAATATTGGGTTGCACTTCCTCTGAATTACTCTGACTCGATTTCTTACCCAGTTATCTTTGTATTAGACGCTGAATGGAGATTTGAATTGGTTCGGCAGATCGCCTTTGATCTAGGTGGCCATCACAAAATAGATCGATCAATAATTGTTGGGATCCCTCATATAGAAGTTGAAAAGAAAAGAGGACAGGATTTAACATTTAGCCATTCCAAGATTGAATTCGATGGGGATATAGTGGACTGGTACGATGACAGCAATTCAGGCGGAGCAGAAAAATTTTATGATTTTCTCACCAAAGAACTGATTCCTGATCTATCAAATAATTATCCAATAAATAATCATCATACGCTGATTGGTCATTCCTATGGAGGATATTTCGGGGCCTATATATTAGATCGTCAACATCCTTTTGAAATACTCCATTTGTACGATCCTTCTATTTGGTATAGTGATGGCGAGGTTACTCGAAAGCTAAAAAGCAACCCATCGATTAAACCTGTAAAAATCCACCTTACCTACCAAGGTAAGCCTGCTTTTCATCGAGAAAAAATAGAAGAATTCATCCAAGAGCTAGAAAAACAAAAAGAAAGCATCTCTCTTTCGGTTGAATTTTATGAACTTGAAAATCATTTTTCTATTTTTCTAGATAGCTTTTACAAGGGAATTCAACTGACAAATCACCCAGAAAAGAAATAGTTTTTTAAAGACCAGAGAATTATGAAAGGAGTCACAAGCATACTAATCTTCGCTCTCTTACTTTCAATTGGTTGCCAACCCCTTAAGCTCCCTGAGGAAAAATATTATCAGTTTTTATTCAAAAAAGATCATACCTATGAAAACGATGAGCTCCAGATCAGGCTTTCAAATCCAGTCATGGCTCCTCTTCGTGTGTGGTTGAGCACATCATATTCTCCCCTTCAAGACAAATTTGACGCGCTAAACCCAATTGTAATCCAAGAAAAGCAAGACACACTTTTGATTTTTTCTGAACTCATGGAATTTCAAGATGACATTGCCTACAAAATTTCTTTAGGAGATCCATACAAGGAAATCGAAGACACTTCTATCGAGCTCCCTTTTCCGAAAGGAAAATCATATAAAGTCATTCAGGGAAATAACACCAATTTTACCCATAGTTCAAATTACTCTCGCTACGCCTTAGATTTCAAATTTCAAATAGGCGATACCGTGGTCTCAGTTTCGGATGGCTATGTGGTAGGTGTGATAGATCAATACGAGCAAGGAGGACCTGATCCCGCATGGAGACCTTACAGCAACTTCATCACAATCTATGACCGAGAATCAGGTCGTTTTTTCCAATATGTACATTTGAAGCAAAATGGAAGTCTTGTCAAGGTAGGGGATCAAATAAGTAGCGGGCAACCTATCGGCTTATCTGGAAATACAGGACAGACAACCGAGCCTCACCTTCATTTCAACTGTCTGAAGCCTATAAATGCTGAGGGTGAGATGATTTCCCACCCTGTAGAATTTGTAGAAGGATACGATGGAAAAAAGATCAAAAAGGGAGATGTTCTAAGAAAATAAACTCTTTTTTTAGCAATCCATCCATCTTTGAAGGGGATAAAATAGACAGATAAAAAATTCCATTGGGGTAAAGAGGAAATCAAAGCATTTTTTAAAAATCCTCCGAATATCTTCTTAAATTAAACTTAAACTTCAAACACATTCCATGCCTCGATGTGCCTTCCTTTCCATAGCCAATACTGAGGGTTGGTTTATTGACGACGATCTTGTTCATCCTTTCCTGAAAGATGTTGGGTGGGAAATCAAAAATATCCCATGGAATCAGGAAACTAATTGGAATGATTTCGACCTAGTAGTCATCCGAAGCCCTTGGGATTATCAGCAGCATATAGATGAGTTCATGAAGGTGCTTGCTACAATTGATCTGTCCTCTGCCACCCTTCTCAATTCCTTGGAAATTGTAAGATGGAACATCCACAAAAATTACCTTTTTGAACTGGAGGAAAAGGGAGTTGAATTGGTGCCAACAATCCGGTTTCAAAAGTTGGATTCATTTCAGATCGAGGAAGCATTCGCTAAATTCGATACCGGAGAAATCGTAGTAAAACCTTTAATTGGGGCGAATGCAGATGATACATTTTGGCTTAAAAAATCAAATCAGGATGATTGGCAAAAAGCATTGGATGTTTTCCAAAACAAAGAAGGGATGATTCAGCCTTTTATGCAATCTGTGGTTGATGAGGGAGAATTTTCCCTGATGTATTTTCAAGGACATCTTAGCCATACTATCCTGAAAACAGTTGGAGCAGGAGATTTCAGGGTTCAAGAAGAGCATGGAGGTGGCGTGATAGCTATCCAAAGTCCCGAATCCTGCATTATTGCTGCTGGTGAAAAAGCAATGGCTGCTTTACCACAAAAGCCTTTTTATGCACGTGTGGATTTAGTAAGAACAGCCCAGAACTCAATGGCTCTTATGGAATTGGAGCTTATAGAACCTTGTCTCTATTTTCGGTTTGACAGGCACTCTCCTGAGCGATTTGCAAATTATTTGGATGAATATTGGAAAGGATATTAGTGGAAATAAACCAATTTCCATAATGGATTAAAGATCAATTACTCAAAAACCAAACAGCCCTATGAAATATAAAGTACATAAACTCGAGGTCAACCGTGACAATATGCAAGAAAAGCTAGAATGGTTTTTAAATAGGCTGGATGGAGAAATTGTTTCTGTTATACCAAACGTCCGCCCAACCTTCCAATTCATGGGAGCTACTGCAAAAGTTGACTATCTGTTGATAGTTGAAAAGCTCGGCTAAGTAGGCTTTGAAAAACCTTCAACCAAAATCAAGACTTAGAGTTCCTCCTTTGTGGAAAGCCTTCAAATTGAATTCTGGCAATGATTTAGTCGCGAAGTACCTTTTTCGAGCTTGATTAAAAAGCTGTCGAATACTTTCTGCAATAGGCCCCTCTCCTTTCATTCGTCGACCAAATTGACTGTCATACACAGTTCCCCCATGTAATTCAGCAATTTGATTCATTACTTTTTGAAATCGATCAGGATAATTTTTTTGAAGCCAATCAGAAAAAATTTGCTCAAGCTGACCATTTAATCTGACAACTGTATAGCCTGCTCCTAATGCACCTGCATCTGAAGCTGATTTAAGAATTTTAGGGATTTCATGATGATTCAATCCAGGGATAATCGGAGCATTCATCACAGCAACTGGAATATTTGCAATTGCCAATGCCTCTAAAGTTGCCAGTCTCTTTTTTGCACTAGCTGTTCTTGGTTCCATTTTCCTTCGAAGACCTTCATCCAAAGTTGTAATTGAAATATAAACCTGCACCAAGCCATCAGATGCCAAATCCTCCAATAAATCCAAATCCCTTAAAATCAAACTATTCTTGGTAATCAAACCGACTGGATGTCGATATCGGACAAATACTTTCAGCAATTCCCTAGTTATCCCCATTTCCTTTTCCAATGGCTGATAGCAGTCTGTATTTCCAGATAATGAAATCGGTGTGACTTTCCAGGATTTACTGAGAAGTTTCCTTTCTAAAAGTTGAGGAGCATTTGGCTTTGCCATCAATTTTGTTTCAAAATCCAATCCTGCTGTATAGCCATAGTATTCGTGGGAGTTACGAGCATAGCAATAAATACATCCATGTTCACAGCCTTGATAGGGATTTAAAGAGAAGCTTAATCCCAAATCTGGGCTTTTAATAGGATTGACAATTGATTTTGGATGCTCAATCCGAACTTCAGTTTTTATCTGAGAATAGAGAGGCTCATCCAATCCTTCCTGATGCTCAGTCACAATTTGCTGAGCCAAAAAGCGATTTCCAGACTGAACTTGAGCTCCTCTTCCTTTGAAATAATCTTTATTGTTGTCAACCATTTTGTCAAAACCTTGACAATCAGTTTACAAAAAGCTGAATAAAATCAAATCACATTGTCAAAAAATGTCGGATCAAACGATCAGGGAATTTTAAAAAGGGAAAATCAATAGTGAATGTTGGCTTACCGTATTAAAGTCACGCCATACCCGGTTCAATTCTCCTTCTTCTCGTGCAGCTTCCAAGCCGGCAAAAGGATACATCTTTGAATTCCATTTTCTACAGCTTTGAGTAAGTGATCGACTTACCTTACTGATAGCAGCTAGTTGTGGGCTTGAAATCTTACCTTCCTTTTCCAATTCATACCAAGCTTCCTCTACCTGTCGGTAAAAGTTCGATCTTTTTTTATCAATTGATTTTCTGCTTTTCTTTTCCACCTCTTCAAAATATTCCAAATACTTCTGATCTAATGGCTTCACTTTTTGCCTGTTCCAGAAAATTTCTCGGATAAGATCTTGAAAATGAATTGAAATACCCAGGATATTTACAGCCAAAGTCGCTTCAGCAAATTGCAAAAAAGGCATCTTATAGATGACTTCATTCCGAGTCACTTTCTCAGGTGAAATTTCAAACAATCTGTTTTCAGGGACATTTAAATTTTCGGTTTTAAAAGAATGACTTCCAGTGGCCTTCATTCCCATAAATTTCCAAGCATCTAAAATTTCGACCTCCTCCCTTTTAAGGATAAATGCTTTTACGATCGGATTCCCAAAGGAATCTAAAATCGGATCTCCACCTTCCCAAATCTCACAATTGGCGGTAAAATGGGTCGCATGAAGTGCCCCCGAAGCATAGGTCCAATTTCCGGAAACAAGGAAAAAACCATTTTTCTTTTCGGCCCTTCCTCCAACATACCCACTACCGGCAAAACAAACTTTAGGATCTGAAAAGATCTCTTTTGAAATCCTCGGGTCTAAAAATCCAACAAACCAAGCAGCACCTGCACAAAGAGTTACAGTCCACCCCAAACTCCCATCTAAAAGTGCCAATTTTTCTTCCACTCTCAAAGCTTCAGGAAGACTCAACTCCAAGCCTCCCAAATCTTTTGAAACAAAAAGCTTAAACCATTTCTGATTATAAATCTCTTCCAACCATTCCGGAATTAGCCGTCCTGATTTCTCGGATTTTGAAGCAAAGTCAGAATTAAATATTTCCTTTTTTAGCATGGATATAAAAATAAAAATCAGTGGCCTTCGAAACATGAAAACCACTGATTTTAAAGCACGAGACTAATAAACCTTATTATTTCTTTTTCTGAGCTGCCAACCACTCCATGATAGTAACTGGCTTTCCATCCAACATCACTGGCGAACCATCAAAATCAGTTCTAGCCGTATTGGCGTGTGAATAGATCCAAGACCAATGTCCAGGGTAGAGATAATCTTCTCCTCCATAAAACCCTGTAATGTCAGTAACATGTTCATAATAGCTAAAAAAGACATTTTTAGCACCAGCTTCTTTCAGTCTATGATACAAAGGAACTACTGTGACATCAGGTTGGGTAGTGTTATCATCGGCAGAATGCACAAACCAAATCGGAACATTCTTAATGGATTTCACTTGCTCATCAGAAATGAATTCATTGCTATACGCAAGTGCACTAATGTATCCCGCGGCAAAATAATCAGGATGCTCTAAAATCAATTTCAATGACATATACCCACCATTGGAACAGCCTCCCACATAAATCCGCTTAGTGTCTATATCTGGATTTTTTGTGACATAGTCATCAATCAAGGCAAAAAGAGCTTCATGATACACATCTTCCCGATCTCCTCTTGTGTAAGTTCCATCTTCAGACTGCATCCAAAAAGTAGGAGATTGTGGAACAAGTACATGAGCTCCTCCAAAAAGAACCTGAATATCATCGGATGCATAATTTGCTGCACGATTCCCAAGCAAGGCGATAGTTGGATCATTTCCACCTTCGCCTCCACCATGTAGCCAGATGATTAAAGGAGATTTTTCAGATTTGGCTTCAGGGGTAAAAGTGGCATAAGACAGCGATACCTTATCCTGATAATTGAAGACTGGATCTAAATCAAAATCATCCACGATAGGCATGATTCTACCGGATTCCTGGTCCCAAACTTGTCGATTTTTAGTATTGACAACAGTCACTTGATAATCAATCCACACATTTGAGGCTCGATTACCTACTCGCATGTATTGAATAGGAGAACCAATAGGTTGGATAGGACTGACTTCCAAAACAAGTGTCATATGCGAACCATCTTGCTGACGATTTCCATTTTCATCAGAGGGATAGGTATATACCACCGATCTCTTACCTGATCGTAATGCTTCAGGAATCTCTCCTTCATTAGAACTTCGATTTACAAACACCTCAAAATCAGATGGTCTTGCATCTGATGGTGCATTGGATAAAATTACTTTTTGAACTGCAGGTCCCCAGTCAAATCCTCCTATCACTAGCTTGTATGGGTCTGCGGCTACGGCCTCTATTCCCCCCATTCCAAACAAAATAGAGGAAAGGAAAACCAATAGAATGAATTGAATTTTATTTTTCATAGGTCAGTTTGAGTTTGAAAGAGGAAGATTACAAAATATTGTATTGAATATCAGGGAAATTACGCAAGCGGTGATTTCCTTTTTTCTGAATGAAAACAAAAAAAGCCCATTCTAAAGAGAAGGGCTTCTAAATGAGTTCAGAATTCGATATTTACTCAAATCCTTTTCGAATCTTATCAGCGATTTCAGCCAATTCCTCTTGACTGAGTTTTAATTTTGGACGCGTAAAATTAATATCATCCATAGTCCGAAGCGGAACCAAATGGACATGCACATGAGGCACTTCCAAACCAATTACAGCAACCCCAATTCGAGTACAGGAAATAGTTTGATCCATGACCTTAGCTACTTTTTGAGCAAATAGGTGTAATGCAGTAAGGTCCTCCGGATCCAAATTAAAAATATAATCCACTTCTTTTTTTGGAACCACAAGTACATGTCCTTTTACCAAGGGCATGATGTCCAAAAACGCAATATTTCGCTCGTCCTCAGCGATAATCTGAGCGGGAATTTCTCGATTGATAATTTTTGTAAAGATGCTTGCCATAATATCAAAAATAAAAAATCCCGGCGAATACCGGGATTAATTTTTATAATGAAAATTCTTTTTAATAAGTGATTTCCAAAATCTCAAATTGAAGCTTTCCTGCAGGGGCGTTGATTTCGGCAACTTCGCCGACAGCCTTTCCAACAAGTCCTTTTCCAAAAGGAGACGCCAAAGAAATCTTTCCTGCTTTCAAATCTGCCTCTTCTTCTGATACAAGGGTATATGTGACAACCATACCATTCTTGACATTCTTGATTTTCACAGTGCTCAAAATTCCGACCTTGGAATGATCCATTTTTGAATTATCCAAGACTCGTGCATTTCCGACAACCGCTTCCAATTTGGCAATTTTCAATTCCAAAAGTCCTTGTGCATCTTTCGCCGCATCATATTCTGCATTTTCGGAAAGGTCACCCTTATCTCTAGCCTCTGCAATTTGACGGGCAATATCGGCTCTACCCTTGGTCTTCAATTCTTGAAGCTCATCCTTCAATTTCTTAAGCCCCTCTTCTGTGTAATATTGTACTTTTGACATAATTGACTCGATTTATACAGCACCAAAAAATAAAGTAACGGTCGCCAAATGGAGACCGTTACCTTATTTTCACTTTGCGTTATGTGATCACAAAAATATAAAATCTGACCTCACAAACAAAATCCTCTCGTTTTTGAAAATGTTATCAACGGGACTCTTTCCCAAAAGCTTTCCTGATTTTTTTCACCAAAACCTGGTTGATTTTCTCATAGGATTCAAAGGTCCAGCCTGCAACATGCGGGGAAAAAACCACATTTTCCCGATTGGCTAATTTTTCAAATTCTGACTTCTGCTCTGGAGTGAATTTTTGGAATTTTTCATTTTCAAGTACGTCTAAAACCGCCCCTTTAAGAATCCCTTCATCCAAAGCCTCATTCAAGGTCTTAAAGCTTATTACTTCACCCCGAGCAGTATTGATCAACCAGAAAGGTTTCGCAAAAGATCGAAGTTTTTCAATGGTGAAAAAACCACGAGTTTCTTCGGTCAAAGGAACATGAATACTCAACACATCTGCCTCTGCTTTTAGCTTTTCCCAAATAACCTCTTGAATCTTATCTGTTCCAAAATCAATCTTATACTTATCGTATGCTAATATTTCAACACCAAATCCGCGAAGACGTTTGGCAAAGGCCTTTCCCATGTTTCCGTAGCCCATGATTCCAACCGTCTTGCCTTTTAACTCATATCCTCGATTACCTTCTCTATCCCAAATTCCCTTTCGCACTTGAGTATCTCCTTTAATCATATGATTGAAAAGAGCCAAAAGACCTCCTAGAGCATGCTCAGCTACTGCATCGCGATTTCCTTCAGCAGCATGGAAGAGTTGGATATTTTTTTCACTTAAATAGTCCAAATCAATTTGATCCAAACCTGCTCCTGCCCGTGCAATAAATTTCAGAATGGAGGCATGCTCCAATAAGTCACGATCCATGGGAGTCTTGGATCGAATAATTAAGCCTTCAAATTGATAGATTTCAGTCTTTATTTCTTCCCTAGTGATATCAGGAGCATTGACAACATCATGTCCATCTTTTTCCAAAAGCTCCACGATACTCGGGTGCATTTGGTCAATTATCAATATTCTCATGGATTACAAATTCAGTAAATACATAGCCACCCCAAAATAAACGGCCAATCCTAAAAGATCGTTGGTGGTGGTGATAAAAGGTCCAGAAGCTATTGCTGGATTGATCCCAAAGCGATTGAGAACGAGCGGAGTAACAGTCCCCATAAAAGATGCAAGCAGGACAACGCAAAACAGTGCTGTCCCTACCGTTATTCCAAAAATTGGCTCGAACCCGTAGAGGAAAACCACCACTAGAAATACAAAAAGGGCAAGAAGTAAACCATTGAGCATGGCTACTAAAGTCCCTTTGACAAAACGCTGCCAAGGAGTATCATCAAAAACCGATTTGGATGCCAAAGACTGAACAATCAAAGAAGAGGCCTGAATACCAACATTTCCTCCTGTCGCCGCTACCAAAGGAATGAAAGAAGCCAATGCGAGATATTTATTCAATCCATCTTCGAAAAATCCGATGATTTTCGCCCCCATCAAGCCCCCAATTACGCCAATCAATAACCAAGGTAAACGGGCTTTGGTAATCATAAAAACAGAATCGGACTCCTCAATATCTCCTGAGATACCGGCCATCGCTTGGATATCTTCATCCGCTTCTTCCTGCACAACGTCCAAGATATCATCGACTGTAATCCTTCCGACCAACTTGTTTTTTGCATTTACCACTGGAACAGATTCCAAATCATATTTACGCATGATAGCCGCGACTTCCTCTTGGTCCATGTAGGTCGGAACAGAAATCACCTCAGGCTCATAGATATCCTCGATTTTGGTGTTTTCACCAGCCAAAATGATTCTTTTCAAAGAAACCCTTCCCAAAAGCTGCTGACGGTTATTCACCACGTAAATGGAGAAGATTTTCTCAACATTCTCAGCTTGGCGACGGATTTCATTGATGGTTTGGATCACATTCCAATTCTTATTGGCTCGGATAAATTCCTTAGCCATGATACCACCAGCTGTATCTTCTTCATAGCGGAGAAGGTCGACAACCTGATCAGACTTGAGCCTATCCTGAAAATTGGAAATAACCTCTTCCCGTTCTCTCTCCCCAAGCAGATTCAACAAATCTGCCGCATCATCGGAATCCATCAATTCGATCAAGGAGGCGATTTCAGGATTTTCCAACTCCTTCAACACTTTCCCAAGATTCCCTTCATCCAATTCGATGAGGATATCAGCTGCAACTTGCTTCTCTAATGCACGGAGTACGTAAATCGCCTCATCCAGTGACAATTCATCCAGAATCGCAGCAATATCCGCCTCATTGACTCCATCCAGCGAATCCTTGATGAAATCCAAATCCTGATTCTCAATGCCGTGACGCAGGCTCTCAAGATATTCTTTCGAAAGTTCAAATTGCTTAATGATGTCCACGGGAAGCTTGGATTTGTTGGGTTAAAAAAACAAAATCAGCCACATCCAATTGCTCAGCTCGCTTGTCAAGCAAGGGATGCGATTTGAATGATTCAGAAAGTTGGAAAGATTTTAAGGAATTCCGCAAGGTTTTCCTTCTATTTCCAAAACCTCCTTTGACGACTTTTATAAACAGAGATTCGTCACAATCCAGATTTTTAGTCTGATTCCTGAGTAATCGAATCACCCCAGATTGAACCTTGGGTGGTGGATTGAAAACTCCTGGCGGAACAGAAAACAGGTATTCAATATCATAGAAAGCCTGAAGCAATACTGATAGTATTCCGTAATCTTTATTTCCTTTTGGAGAAGCGATTCGCTGAGCCACTTCCTTTTGAAGCATACAAACCACTTCCGTAACCTGATTCCGATATTCCAAGACCTTGAAGAAAATCTGACTGGAAATGTTGTAGGGAAAATTACCTGCAATGGCAAATGGATCTTTAGACCAATTGCTCAAATCCATTTTTAGAAAGTCACCTTCTAGGATATGGCCTTCCAGCTGAGGAAAATTCTTTTTTAAGTACGCAATCGATTCGGCATCAATCTCAACCACGTATAGCTCCTGAGGGTTTTCTAGGAGAAATTGAGTCAATACTCCCATCCCGGGTCCTATTTCAAGCACCCTTTTCGCTTCAAGATGACCTGTAACCGACCGAGCTATTCGCTGGGCAATGCTCAGATCGGTCAGGAAATGTTGTCCCAGATGTTTTTTGGGTCTGACTTTTTCCATCGAATAGCTCCGGTAAAATTTTATAAATTGCAGCCTAAAATTAAGACAATATTCCTAAAGGCCTACCTTCGTCTTGTTTTCTGCGGGGCGATTTTTGAATGATCTTATGACAGCAAAACCAACCAAACCCATCATTGGAATCAGCATTGGAGACATCAACGGCATTGGTGTAGAGGTGTGCATGAAAGCATTGCAGGACAATCGTGTCCACAAAAACTTCACTCCGCTGATTTACGGCCATGGTAAAGCACTTAGCATTTACAAGAAAATGCTGGATATGGAAGGGTTCAACTTTCTTCAGATTCGAAATTTGGATGAAATTCAACCCAAGCGAATCAATGTCATCAACGTAGTAGAAGAATGCCCAGAAATTATCCCAGGGGTAGAAACTCAAGAAGCTGGAAAATTAGCTTTAGAGGCTCTTCAGCAGGCAGTAGACGACCTAAAAGAAGGGAAAATCCAAGCTTTGGTTACCGCTCCTTTAAATAAAAACAACATCAATTCTGAGGAATTAAAGTTTGTAGGCCATACAGAATATATAACCAACGCCGTCGGCGCAAAAGACAGTTTGATGTTCTTAGTTTCTGACAGACTTCGAGTAGGCTTGGTGACAGGTCATATGCCTTTGACTGAGGTCAGCAAAGCCGTAACTGTTGAAAAAATCAAGCAAAAGGCCAACTTGATGCTGAAAAGTCTAGAACAAGACTTTGGAATCAACAGGCCAAAAATTGCAATACTAGGACTCAATCCCCATGCCGGCGAAGATGGACTTCTTGGAAAAGAAGAACAGGAAGTAATTCGACCAGCTATCAATCAACTGAAAGAAGAAAATAAATTAGTCTTTGGACCATATCCTTCCGATGGGTTTTTCGGAATGATGCACCAGACAAAATTTGATGGAATTTTAGCCATGTACCATGATCAGGGATTGATTCCTTTCAAATCAATGTCTTTTAGTGACGGAGTAAATTTTACTGCTGGATTGCCTGTAATTCGCACTTCGCCAGATCATGGAACAGCTTACAATATCGCTGGAAAAGGGCTGGCCGATGAAGGTTCTATGCAGGCTGCCATTTTCCTTGCCGCTGATATTCTGAAGCAACATTATGTCGAAATGGAAGAATCAGAAGAAGGAGCGTAAAATATATCTTGCAGAAAATTTCAAAAACATAAAAAATTAGCTATTTTTGCGGTCTTAAAATCGAGAGGAGAAGTCGTGAAATTCTTGCAGCACTTTGATATTGAGGTGATTAAATACCGAGAGGGTGCTCACGAACTGGAATTCCAGGTCACTGATCGGTTTTTTGAAGAATTTGAAGACAATGACCTTGTCAATAAAGGAAATTTGACCGTACGGGTCAATTTGGACAAGGGAGTCAATTTGATTGAAATGGATTTCAAAATCCAAGGTTCTGTTCACCTAACCTGTGATCGTAGTTTGGAAGAATTCGATTATCCTTTGGATATCGAAGAATCAATTATTTTCAAATATGGCTCTGAAGAAAAAGAAATTGATGAAAATATTTTCATGATCACCAGGGATACGCCTAGTATCAATGTAGCCCAATTGATTTATGAATTTATTTTACTAGCGATCCCTGCGAAAAAAATTCATCCAGATTATCGAAATGAACTGGATGAGGAGGAAAGCGAAGCCGAAGGACAGTATGTTTACTTTGACTCTGAATCCGAAAAGGAAGATGAATCTAAAAACGATGAACCGGAAAGCATCGATCCACGTTGGGAAAAACTAAAGAAATTAAAATAAAGAACTGAAACTCTTAAATCACGCATAAAATGGCACATCCTAAACGAAAGATTTCTAAAACCAGAAGAGATAAAAGAAGAACTCACTACAAATTGGAAGCTCCTGGTTTGGCTAAATGTCCTACAACTGGTGAAATGCACCTTCCTCACAGAGCTTTCTGGCTTGACGGAAAATTGTACTACAAAGGACAAGTTATCATTGAAAAAGAGGTTTTGGCTTAATTCCAAAACAAAATCCATAAAAAATCCACTTCTTCACGGGAGTGGATTTTTTGTTTTTTAACTCAAATATAATTCATTACAAATCAGCTATTTAGCATTTTGTAATTGGAATATTTTTGGTGGAAAGGGGCATTTATGATATTTTTGACCTTCTTTACAAAAAACCTTTCAACCTAAAGAATACACAGCCTTTTCGGAGGCTTTTCTAACCCAATTCGAATGGAGAAAATTAGAGCCATGATCACCGGAGTTCAAGGATATGTTCCAGAATATCGGCTGACCAACAAAGAGCTTGAAAAAATGGTGGAAACCAACGATGAATGGATCACTAGTAGAACAGGCATTAAAGAAAGAAGAATTTTAAAGGGAGAAAATCAAGGTACTTCTGTACTGGGAATCGAAGCCGCTAAAGGATTGTTGGAAAAAACCAACACCGATCCCATGGACGTGGAAGTAATTATCTGCGCTACTGTGACCCCGGATATGCCCTTTCCTGCAACTGCCAACATTATTGCTGATAAAATCGGCGCTAAGAAGAGTTTCAGTTTTGACATCTCAGCAGCCTGTTCAGGCTTCCTTTACGCCTTGCAGCTAGGAGCCCAGTTTATCGAGTCTGGTACTCATAAAAAGGTAATGGTCATCGGAGCAGATAAAATGTCTTCCATCGTAGATTACCAAGATCGAACTACCTGTATCCTTTTTGGGGATGGTGCTGGAGCAGTATTATTGGAGCCAGCTGAGGGTGACTTGGGAATTCGAGACGCCATTCTTCGTGCAGATGGATCTGGCGAGCCTTACCTACACATGAAAGCAGGTGGTAGCCGTAGACCAGCCAGTCATGAGACCGTTGAAGCACGTGAGCATTATGCGTACCAGGAAGGTTCAACAGTTTTCAAATTTGCTGTAACAAACATGGCTGATGTGAGTGCCGAGGTAATGGAGCGAAACGGCCTAAAAGGTGATGATGTAGCTTGGCTCGTTCCTCATCAGGCAAATAAGCGTATCATCGACGCCACAGCCAATCGAATGGGAGTGGGACCTGAAAAGGTGATGATGAACATCGAACGCTATGGAAATACTACAGCTGCAACTATCCCGCTTTGCCTTTGGGACTATGAAAAGCAGCTTCATAAAGGTGATAACCTTATCTTGGCAGCATTTGGTGGTGGTTTCACTTGGGGAGCTATCTATGTAAAATGGGCCTATGACCCAAAATAAATCAGTATAAACTCAAATTTAATATGGCATCGACAGCAGATTTTAAAAACGGACTCTGTCTAGAAATGAATAATGACATCTGGAGTATTGTAGAATTCCAGCATGTCAAACCCGGAAAAGGTGCCGCCTTTGTCCGAACAAAGTTGAAAAGTTTGAAATCAGGCAAAACCCTAGATAAAACTTTCAATGCAGGTGAAAAAGTAACTACAGCCCGAGTGGAAAAACGTCCACATCAGTTCATTTACAAGGATGATATGGGTTACAATTTTATGGACACCAATACCTTCGAGCAAATTCTGATTCAGGAGTCTTTAATCGAGCGTCCAGAATTATTGAAGGAAGGTCAGGAAGTGGATATTTTGATTCATGATGAAACCGAAACCCCACTATCTGTCGAATTACCTCCATTCGTTGAATTGATGATTACATATACAGAACCAGGAATCAAAGGTGACACTGCAACCAATGCATTGAAGCCAGCAACCTTGGAAACCGGTGCAACTGTAATGGTCCCGCTTTTTGTCGATCAAGACACCATGATTAAGGTGGATACGAGAGACGGTTCTTACTCCGAGCGGGTAAAATAAATTCAAGCTACAGGGTAAACCTGTGGCTTTTCTTATTTAATATCGAACTACTAGCCTATGAAGGCCTTAATTTAAAGACCCTATGAAAGCAAAAGAAATTCAAGAACTGATCGATTATATCTCTAATTCTGGTCTTGCAGAAGTAAAGATCAAAACGGAGGAATTCGAACTTTCTATCAAGAAGTATGCTGATCAAAATGTTCGCATGGTAGAAGCAGCTCCAGCACCTGTACCAGTAGCAACTGCTCCGGCTCCTGCCCCTGCTCCGGCTGCTGCAGCTCCAGCTCCTAGCCCAGCAGATTCAACTTCTAATTTGGTGGAAATCAAATCACCAATGATCGGCACTTTCTACACTAGCCCTAACCCTGATTCTCCAACTTTTGTCAATGTTGGAGATACTGTGAAAGCTGGCCAAACAGTATGTATCATTGAAGCCATGAAGCTTTTCAATGAGATTGAATCAGAAGTATCTGGTAAAATCGTGAAAGTATTGGTTGCCAATGCTACGCCAGTTGAATATGACCAGCCACTTTTCCTAGTTGATCCAGCTGGTTAATTTTTCACAAAACCCAAGAAATTGTGTTCAATAAAATATTAATAGCCAATCGCGGAGAAATCGCCCTTCGGATCATCCGAACCTGCAAGGAAATGGGCATCAAGACGGTTGCAGTTTATTCTACTGCGGATAAGGATAGTTTACATGTCCGATTCGCAGACGAAGCCGTATGTATCGGCCCTGCACCTAGCCGCGAATCTTATCTGAATATTCCGCGGATTATCGCTGCTGCTGAAATTACGAATGCAGATGCCATCCACCCAGGATATGGTTTCCTTTCTGAGAATGCAGAATTCTCTAAAATCTGTGAAGAGTACGGCATCAAATTCATTGGAGCTTCTCCTGATATGATCGCCAAAATGGGAGATAAAGCTACTGCAAAAGCCACGATGAAGGCTGCTGGAGTTCCTACTATCCCAGGCTCTGAAGGCTTACTGGATACCGTAGAACAGGGTATTAAGATTGCTAATGAGATGGGTTATCCCGTGATCCTAAAAGCTACTGCTGGTGGTGGAGGTAGAGGAATGAGAATTGTCCGGGGTGACAATGAATTCCAAAAAGCTTGGGATGATGCCAAGATGGAGTCAGGAGCAGCGTTTGGAAATGATGGTTTGTATTTGGAGAAATTCGTTGAGGAACCTCGACATATAGAAATACAAATTGTTGGTGACAGTAAAGGCCGAGCTTGCCACCTTTCTGAGAGGGACTGTTCGATCCAAAGAAGACACCAAAAACTAGTCGAAGAGACTCCTTCTCCATTTATCACAGAAGAACTTCGAAAAGCCATGGGTGAAGCAGCCATCAAAGGCGCTGAAGCTATCGGTTATGAAGGAGCGGGTACCATTGAATTTTTGGTTGACAAAAACCGAAACTTCTACTTCATGGAGATGAATACCAGGATTCAAGTAGAACATCCCATCACGGAAGAGGTTACCGACTTCGATTTGATCAAAGAGCAGATCAAAGTTGCTGCAGGAGAAAAAATCAGCGGTAGAAATTACTTTCCAAAGCTTTATGCAATGGAATGTCGAATCAATGCAGAAGACCCTGCCAATGGATTCCGTCCAAGCCCAGGTAAAATCCAAAACCTTCACCTTCCAGGTGGTCGAGGCGTTCGTGTAGATTCTCATGTATATGCAGGATACGTCATTCCACCTAACTATGACTCCATGATTGCCAAGCTGATTGTCAGCGGGCAAACTCGTGAGGAAGTGATCGTAAGAATGAAGCGTGCGTTAGAAGAATTTGTGATTGATGGTATCAAAACTACCATTCCATTCCACATTGCCCTTTTGGACAACGAACAATTCAAAGAAGGAAACTTCACAACCAAGTTCTTAGAGACTTTTGACTTTTCAGTTGTAAAAGCATAAGACTTTAAAACATCAAAAACCAAAAAGCCATCCCCCCGGATGGCTTTTTCTTTTAGAGTAGATTATTAAACTCATTCCTCTCTTTTTTATCATTAATAAAAGATCTTTTCTAAATTTTTTCCATAACTTAAAATTGAAAATCAAGCATTTAAGTATGGTATTTTGGAGGAAAATCACTTTTGGGCTTATGGCTCTTGCTTCAGTTCTTTTGGTCTCTTGTGGTCAAGAAAGAGAAAACTCCTCCAACCTAAATTCTGCAGATCAAATCAGCTACAACTTCCACATCCGGCCTATCCTCTCTGATAAATGCTTCGCATGCCATGGACCTGACGCTAATAAGCGGGAAGCGGACCTTCGTTTAGATGTTGAATCTGCTGCATTTGCCGCTTTGAAAGAGAATCCAAGCAGACATGCTTTGGTGGCTGGAGAACCACTAGCCTCAGAAGTTTATGTACGGATTACCTCCGAAGATCCTGCTGAATTGATGCCTCCACCAGAATCAAACCTAGCTCTTTCAGGAGAAGAAATAGCTTTGATTAAAAAATGGATTGAACAGGGAGCCAAATATGAACCCCATTGGGCATTTGTAAAAGCTGAGAAAACCACCCCTCCACCTTCCAATGAATGGGTAATTAATGAAATCGATCAATTTACCTTTCAAAAAATGCAGCAAGTGGGTTTAGAGCCCAATCCTGAAGCTGCCCCTTATGAATTAATTAAACGAGCCAGTTTGGACTTAACCGGTCTCCCTCCTTCCCCTGAAATGATTGATAGGTTTGAAGATTTTTCAGGTGAATACTCTTATGAGGACTTATTAGATGGATTACTAAGTCAACCTTCATATGGTGAAAAGCTGGCAATTCTTTGGTTGGATATTTCTCGATACGCAGATAGCTATGGCTACCAAGATGACAATATTAGAACGCAATGGCCCTATCGGGATTGGGTCATTCATGCCTTCAATAACAACCTTCCCTATGATCAATTTATCACTTGGCAATTAGCTGGAGACTTACTCCCCAACCCTACCAAAGAGCAGATTTTAGCTACAGCCTTCAACCGTAACCATAAATACACAGAAGAAGGTGGAGTAATTGATGAAGAGTATCGAATCGAGTATGTGTTGGATAAGACCAACACCTTTAGCAAAGGCTTACTGGGACTTACAATGGAGTGTGCTCAATGCCATGACCATAAATATGATCCTATTTCCCAAAAGGAATACTTTGAATTATTCGCCTTTTTCAACAATACACCCGAAAAAGGGTATGAAGGTGATGTCAGCATTTCCAAACCAGCCAAAACACCCATTCTTTGGATCGAACAGGATGATTTGGATGGTATTTTGAACTTCATCAATCATTCAGATACTAGTCGGCTTAGTGTATCTGTGATGGGTGAATTTGATGAAGAAAAATCCAGAACTACATATATCTTGGATCGTGGTGTATATGATGCACCAACTGAGCCCGTTTCACCATCCACTCCTACTTCCATTCTTGAATTTCCAGAAAATCTCCCTCAAAACAGGTTAGGATTAGCCCAATGGACCACAAACCGTAACAACCCTTTGACAGCACGGGTATTTGTCAATTTGATTTGGCAGGAAATTTTTGGAACAGGCATCGTGAAATCTGCAGGAGACTTTGGAATGCAAGGAGATCTTCCCTCTCATCCTGAATTACTGGATTGGCTAGCTGTGGACTTTATGGAAAATGGTTGGGATATCAAGCGATTGTTTAAGCAAATCATGAGTTCGGCGACCTACAAGCAATCCGCAAAAGTCAGTTCAAAACAGCTTGAAATTGACCCTGAAAACGTCTATTTATCCAGAGCGCCTCGACTTCGCCTTCCTGCGGAGAATGTACAGGATTTGGTTTTAGCGAGTAGCGGACTTTTAGTCAAAAAATTAGGAGGACCAAGCGTAAAACCTTATCAGCCTGAAGGAATTTGGGAATCAGCCTCTTCAGGAAGAGGTGAATTGGCTACTTACCGACAAGATCATGGAGAAAGCCTTTATCGGCGCGGTCTTTACAATTTCATCAAATTAACTGTACCGCCTCCAAAAGCCATCATCTTTGATTCCAGTAATCGAGATCGCTGTGAAGTTGGCAGAGGGCGCACCAATACCCCATTACAAGCATTGGTAATGATGAATGATCCATTGGTTTTGGAAGCTTCGCGAGTTTTAGCAAGCAGTCTTCTTGAAAAACATGAAGATATTCAAGGGGCTATGGATGAAGCATTTAGACGCATCGTCTGCCGACCTATCAAGGATAAAGAAAAAGATCTATTAGCCAACTATTTTGAGGATCAACTGGATCGATTTGAATCCAATCCAGATCAAATTAGACCGACCTTGGTAGTGGGTGAATATCCATTGGACTCTGATGCAATCAATCCAAAAACTGCTGCATTGATGCAGGTCATTGTGAGTTTGTACAATTTAGAAGAAACCATTACCAAAATCTAGGCATGGAAAAGGAATTATTGGAGCATGGGCTTAATTTGAACCGGAGGAAATTCCTATCGAGGCTAAGTTTAGGTTTAGGAAGTGCAGCTTTGGGATCGCTGCTTATACCTGACCTTTTTCGAGGTCAAAGCAAAGAGGAAGATGCCATTATGGTGGCTTTGCCTCATTTTGCACCAAAGGCAAAACGGGTTATTTATCTTTTTCAAAATGGAGCTCCATCTCAACTGGAATCTTTTGACTACAAGCCATTACTTCAAAAAAGCTACGGGCAAGACCTTCCAGAATCAATTCGAATGGGTCAACGCCTAACTGGAATGACCGCTGATCAGGAGCGTTTCCCATTAGTAGGTTCTTATTATGATTTTCAGCAATACGGTGAAAGTAGAGCCTGGATTTCTTCTATTTTTCCTTACACTGCCAAAGTGGTAGATGATCTTTGCATCATCAAATCCATGCACACCGAAGCTATAAATCATGATCCTGCTTTGACCTTTTTTCAAACTGGTGCGCAAGTAGGAAACCGCCCTAGCATGGGTTCTTGGCTGAGTTATGGTTTAGGAAGTGAAAACAGCAATCTTCCTGCTTTTTGTGTGCTCCTCAGCAGAGGAAAAGGAAATGGTCAAGGGGTATATAGTAAATTGTGGAGCAATGGGTTTCTTGATGCTACCCACCAAGGAGTTCAATTTTCTAATTCGGAAGATCCTGTACTTTACCTCCGTGACCCTCATTCTATGAGCCGATCAGAACGGAGAAAAATGCTTGATCAAATTGCCTCAATGAATGAGTTGAATTTTCAGGAATTCAACGATCCAGCGATCACCGCCAAAGTTCAGCAGTATGAAATGGCTTATCGAATGCAAACGGCAGTTCCGGAAATCACAGATGTTTCGAAGGAGCCGGATTCCATCGTGAAATTGTATGGCCCCGACTGCCTTGTCCCCGGAACTTATGCGGCGAATTGTTTATTGGCAAGAAAGCTTTCCGAAAGTGGAGTCCGCTTCGTTCAGCTCTATCATCAAGGTTGGGATCAGCATGGCAATTTACCTAATGAAATGGCACAGCAAGCAAAAGACGTAGATCAAGCTTCAGCTGCTTTGATTACAGATTTGAAGCAAAGAGGCTTATTGGATGAAACATTGGTGATTTGGGGAGGAGAATTTGGAAGGACAAATTACTGCCAAGGTAAAATTCAAGTAGATAATTATGGTCGAGATCATCATCCGAGGGCATTTTCAATCTGGATGGCAGGAGGAGGTGTGAAGCCGGGAATTGTCTATGGAAAAACTGATGAGTTTGGCTATAACATTATCGAAAATCCGGTTCACGTTCACGACTTTCAGGCAACTGTACTTCATTTACTTGGAATTGATCACGAGCGTCTTACTTTCAAGCATTTGGGCCGACGATATAGGCTAACAGACGTTTCAGGTCATGTTGTAAAAGATATTCTTGTCTAAATGACCAATCCGCTTTCCAAACTCAACTCAATTCTGGAAAACCTACTATTTGTTTGGCTGGGTCTTTCCTTTATTCTTTTAATTGGAGAAAAAGCGATCAGCCTACCTCCCATTCTTCAGGTAATCGGAAGAGGACACCCACTTCTCCTCCATTTCCCCATTACCTTGATCCTGATTGGAGTTATTTTTTTACTGTTTCCTTCCCTAAGAAATAATGAAACTTTCCGAGATATTGGAGCCAAATCCCTGCTGTGGGGAAGCAATTTGGCTGGAATCACAGTTATTGCTGGATTAATTCTTGCAAGAGAAGATTACGAAGGCGATTCATTACTTTGGCATCAATGGGCGGGTATGGTAACCTTTTGGGGAGCTTCCTTCATTTATTTTTTCCAAAAACGAAACCTAAAACAGATTGCTATCCCTGCGGTTGCATTAGGAATTTGTTTGACACTCACTGGGCATTGGGGAGCTAATATCACCCATGGAGAAAACTATTTACTCGCCCCTTTAAACCCTCCTGCAGAGCAGGTTCCTTTGGCAGAGGCTGAAGTTTTCGATCACGTCATCCAGCCAATCCTACAGGCAAAATGTGAAAGCTGCCATCGCGAAGGAAAGACAAAAGGAGAACTTCGAATGGATAATCTATCGGAATTAAAAAAAGGAGGAAAATCTGGTCCTTTCGTTGTTTCTGGAGATTTGACACAATCGCTTTTGACCCAAAGGATAAATCTTCCACTTGAAGAAGAAGAGCACATGCCTCCAAAAAATAAAGCCCAATTGACTGAAGAGGAATTTCAAATTTTGACAACTTGGGTAGAGTCGGGAGCAAACTTTGAAGGAAAATTGGTAGACCTGCCTCAGGAAAGCGAGCTTTTCCAACTGGCATCACTTCGGTTTAGCAGTGAAGATTCTTATGATTTTGAACCTGCTTCAGGTTCAACAATTGAGGACTTAAACACCTATTTCAGAAAAGTCAGTCCGATTTATCCCGAGTCTCCAGCATTGGAAGTTTCTTATTTTGGGATATCTGCATTCGAACCAAGTTCTTTAAAGGATCTTCAAAAAATTAAAGAGCAATTGGTCAACCTTCGACTGGACAAAATGCCCCTATCTGAAGTCAATCTGGATTTTTTAAATGATTTCCCAAACCTCAGAGAATTGTCTTTGAATTTTACTGAACTGACGGCAGGGCAATTGGAGAGTTTTCCTCTTCTAGATCAATTGGAGGGCTTGTCTTTGTCCGGAAATTCATTGACTCCAGACGCAATTAATAGAATAGCGGAAATGGAAAATTTGCAGAACCTTTTTCTCTGGAATACAGGATTAAACGATTCTCAAAAACAACAACTTTCCGAACAATTACCCAATACAAAAATTGATTTTGGATTTGAGGGAAAGGACATCATTCTTCCATTGAACAGTCCCAAAATCACTCAAGACCGGGTTTTATTTTCAGACAGTCTTCGAATAGAATTAAGCCACCCTATTCAAAGCACAACCATTCGATTTACCCTAGACGGGACTGAACCTGATAGTATTTCGAGTCCAGTTTATTCAGAACCTATTTATGTAAAAACTTCTGGAAAAATCCGTGCAAAAGCATTTGCTCCTGAATGGATTGGCTCAGAGGAGATCACATCCGTTTTTATGAAATCAGGCTTGAAACCTCAAAATGTCGAACTCCTAACTCAACCTAGTCCCAACTACAAGGCACAACTAGCTGAAACCCTTTTTGATCAAATCAAGGGAAAAAACAACCACACTTCTGGAGAATGGTTGGGATATAGCGACAAGGCATTTGAAGCTGAATTTTCCCTTGAAGAAAATCAACACCCTACAAACATCGGCATCAGTTTATTGTACCATGAAGGAGCTTATATCTTTCCTCCGGTTAAGGTGGAAATTATGGGGTGGAGGAATGGAAAAGCCGAAACTCTTATATCCGATCAACCCACCCAATCAGAAAAAATAAGAGAAATTAGATCTGAACTTCTGACTTATAAACTCCCTGATGGAAACTTTGAAAAAATCAGAGTGAAACTTTACCCCATCCAATCTCTTCCAAAATGGCATCCTGGAGCAGGTGCAAAAGGTTGGGTATTTATTGATGAAATACTCCTAAACTGATGACTCAGCAAAAAGCCTTTCTTCGCTACCAACATAAGATTGAAAAGAAACTACAACAAGCCTTTTCACAAGTAGAAGCCATTGAAAAAGCAGCCAATTGGGTTGCTGACTGTATTCAAAACTTGGGTTGGATTTATACCAGTGGCACAGGACACTCTCATCTTTTGGCTGAGGAAATTTTTTACAGGGCTGGTGGGTTTGCGAGGATCAAACCGATTTTAGATCCTCCACTCATGCTTCATATAAGCGCATCCGAAAGTTCTCATATCGAGAGGCAGGAAGGTTATGCAACCAAACTTTTATCCGGTTATCAAATCACTGATAAAGATCTCTTTTTCCTATTTAGTAATTCCGGAAGAAACGCTGTCCCAATCGAAATGGCAATGGAAGCCAAAAAGAAAGGTGCTAAGGTCATTTGCATCACCAATTTAGCGCACAGCCAATCGGTTGAATCTCGGCATTCATCCAATTTGCGTCTATTTGAGATTGCTGATTTAGTGCTGGATAATTTTGGTGAAATCGGAGATGCTTCTGTTCCTATTCAAGGCCAAAATGGAAAAGTTGGAGCAACATCTACTGTCATCGGTACTGCATTACTTCAAGCTATCTTATGTCAAGCTGTACAAATTCTAGTTGATCGTGGTGTAAATCCAGAGATTTTCATCAGTGCAAATACAGAGGAAGGAGAAGCAGCTAATGATCGACTAATAGAAAAATATAAAAGAGAAGTTCCTCCTCTTTAGTCTTCCAATTGACTCACATTGCTTCCTTGCCCATTAGGTGAAAAGGCCCGGAATCGAAGATTGGGCGAATAGGTAACAGGTCCGGAATAAAGCGAATCAGTTCTACTTGGAATTCCCCCATTAACTGTATAGCGAATTTCCAATCCCGGTAATTGAAGGTTCGCAAAAACCTGGTCTCCCACTCGCTTCAGCCCTGGAGCTGGAATTCGGATTTTATACCCACCTTGAAATGATTCCAAGCGAGGAAGTTCTACTTGAGCCACTTGATTGACAAAAACATTCCATTCCTTTAATCGAAGGGCTTTTTTTTCTTCTATTGATGTGGCGCTTGACCAATCCGGATCACCTTCCCAAGCTCGTTGCACCAAACCAAAGATCTTGGGAATTACATAGTATTCTAGCATTTCAGGAGATTTGACTGTCTCGGTCCACAATTGTCCCTGAATTCCCAAAATATTCTTTTTACCCTCTTCTGTTAAGACTTCGAAACGCTCTTTCGCTTTCTCCCAATTCCAATCCTTCCCATCAATGGTTTGATCATGTGAAAGGTAAAATTTCCCGGGAACAGACTTCCAGCTTTGATACATATCTCCTACGCCTGACCAGGTATGTCCTCGTTCGCGCGGATCCCAATCATAAGCCAGGTCGAAATAGTAGTTGGCACTGGAGCTAATCACTACAGGAAAACCTGCATTAGCCAATCGGTAAGCCATGTCTTCTCCACCCCAACCTGCCACAGCATTCCAAGCGTATAATCTCCATTTTCTTTCTGCAAAGTTGGGGTTGGGAACAACCTTCCCATTATCCGCTAGTTGCCCAATCTCTTCCCAACCAGCTTGCTGTATTCCTTCATTTTTTAGAAAGAATCCAATTCTAGATCGAAAGTAAGGGCCCAAATCTTCTTGTTTCAAAGACTTGTTTTCAGCCAAAAATTCCTCGCAAATCGGTGATTTTTCCCAAACACCATAAGGAACTTCATCACCTCCGGTATGAAAAACTTTCAAAGGAGTTCCCACTTCTTGATACATTCCTTTCATTTCCATCACGACCGTCTCAAAAAATCTGTAAACTGACTCTTTACAAACGCAAACTGTATTATCCCGGAAATTTTGAGCGGAGAGATATTCAGATTGATCTTCAGGATCGATCAATCGAAATTCTTCGGCTTTTTCTAGATTACCAGCCTGTTGAAAACGCTCATAGCGCTTTTCCATGGACTTGATGGCAGCACGGGAATGAGCCGGAAAACCAATTTCAGGAATTACTTCTATTTGTCTTTCCTGAGCATAGCGCAGAATCTCTTTGAAGTCTTCTTGGGTATAAAATCCAGTTCCAGGATACTTATCAGGAGAAATTCCAGAGCCATAAAATGGCCACTGAAAATCAGCTTCATCTGTGGAGAAACCTCTCTTGGAACCGTATTGAGTAAGCTCGGGTAAAGCTTCTATCTCAATCCGCCAACCTTCATCATTCGCTAAGTTGAAATGAAAAGTATTCAGCTTATATAAAGCCATTAAATCCAAGATTCGGAATATCTCTTCTTTTGGCTGGAAGTTTCGTGCGACATCCAGAAAAAAACCTCGATAGGAATAAGCTGGATAATCTTCTATTGATATTTGTGGAAGAAGTAATCCTTCAGCATTCCCTTTCCAAAAATCCGCAGGCTGCAAAGCCAAAAAGGACTGAACACCATAAAAAGCACCACGCTCATCACTTGCCAAAATTAATACTCTTCGATCCCTGATTTCCAAGGAATATCCTTCAGCAGGAAAACCATCTTTTTTAGAAACCCGAATTTGAATGGGCTTTTCAGTTTTCAGAATTTCCGGATTGTAATTCTCTTTAATTCGCTTCGTCAGGAAAGTAGCTGCTTTGGCAAAGGATTTATCTCCCACCACTGCCAAACCGGCCTGAGTAACCCATTGTGGCTCTCCATTGATTTTCCAGGTTTTAGGAGTTGGAAGAAAAGGCGGTAAGTCTTCTTTTGGCAATACAGACAATCCTTCATTTTGCTCGAATAATCTATCAGGTGTTGGAATAGGTAATTGGGATTCACCTGCCTGATTCCGCAAATCCCAAACACTCATTTCGGATTTCTCAAATTGAATATCCGGAACTATTGTACCATTTGCCAAAGTGAAAATGGGAGCATCAGGGGCATGATGATTTTTCAAATGAGGATTCTTACTTCGATAAGAAACAGTCAAAATTCCACCTTTTGGAATCGCAGCTTCTTTTCCTCTTCCTGTCAAGACAAAAAAATCACCTGCAAGATGGGTCAATTCAATTCCCGGGGATTCAATTTGAGCATTTAAGTCAAAAAAAATGGAGTTGAAATATAGCTTCCATCCTGACTCAATAGTTTGACCCGAATGATTTTCAATGACAAATTGAGCACGACTACCTGAAGAATCATCAAGCTGATTTTCAATTAACTCCCATCGAATACTTAAAGCTTCATTCATACTGGTTTGAGCTTCACAGGAAGTTAGCAAAACTGAAAAGATGAGAAAAAAGGAAAGTACAAATCTACTCATGAAAAGAATTTTATAGGAAGGCTAGAAATTTTCAATTTCCAATGTTGAAGACAAAAGCGCGGTATTTCAATAAAGCTACGAAAATGGCTCCGCCGAAAGCATTCCCCAATAAGGCGGTAGATTGAAACTCCAGGTAATCAGCAAAAGAAATTTGATCTGAAACCAAAAATCCTGAGAACACTTCAATACTACCAATGATGCTGTGATGCAAACCTGCAAAAGCAAGAACAGAAGTAATCAGAAAGATCATCACAATCCGGCTAATCGTATCCCGGGAAGAAGCTAATAGCCAGGAAAGCAAGCCCATTAACCAACCCGCAATCACTGCACTTACAAATACCACTGGAATTGTTCCATGGGTTACATGAAGGGCAATGGTTTCTATCACCGAGTATTCAAAAATACCCAAGCGAGGTCCTAACCAAACCAAAACTGCACTCATAAAATACCCTCCCAATAAATTACCTGCGATAACTAATCCCCAAAGCCGCATCATACTTGGAAAACTTCGCTTTTTATTCAGTACAGGAAGGGTAAGAAGAGCTGTTTGCTCTGTAAAAAGTATGCTTTGACCCAAAACCACTAAAATGAAACCTAAAGGATAAACAAGTGAAATACTTTTAAAAATCTCCTCCTGATCTACTCTTCCATCGAGATAGAAGTAAAAAGTACATAAAAGGAGAAAACTAAAGCTGATTTCTAAGCCGGCAGTAAAGGAACTCAATAAAATACTGCTGGTGCTTTTGTCGTAGGTTTCTAGCGCTTCAGTGATTTGATCCCTGAGGATTTCACCATGTGTTTTCGCTCCATCTGACCTTTTATTTTTCGTCTTATTGATATGACGATCAATTTCCAGCTGTCTCTCCCGCTCTAGTTGTTCGGGAGTTTTTTCTTTCTTATTCCAAATCATAAACCTAGCAAAGGGGGCCTATCCTAGTAGCTTCTACAAGCAGAGACAATTTGATTTTCAAAAGCCTTATCATTTCTCAAGATATCAAAAAAATCACCCAAAAACCTGGAAGTTTCTCTATACTCAGCAGGACTAAGATAGGATTCATAATCAGATGCAATTTCCATGATTCGACCTTCCTTTTCCAAAAATTCAGTTCTAACCTCATCAAATACATCTCGTTCTCTACAAAATCCCCTATACAAACGATCAGTCACCTTTTCAATATCAACCAGATTACTGACTTGCGCATACGGAGGATTCACTAATCCCGTCATGTCAAAATCATAAGCGAGAGGAATAAGTCTTTCTTCAGGGAGCAAAAGAATCTTTGAATTGTGGCGGAATAGGCTGGAAAAATCAGTATTTCCAATCAACATCTGAAAATAATCGTGGCGAACAGAAGGCAAGGGTTCCATCAGGCTTCCTAAGATCTTTTTACCCTCCAAAATCTCTCCATCAAACCGATCCGCTACATCATCATCATCTTCTAGTAAAAAACCTAATAATTCTATTTCTTCTTGTTTTCTATCATCCTCATTAATAAAAGTAATCCGCATCATCCGAGTCTGAAAGGTATACTCTGAAACCTCCTCAAAGATCTGATAGGCCATAAATTCCTTGGCCACATAAGAATCTGCATTTTTGGCTCTGGAGCATGGAAAAACAACTTTTAAGCTTTTGTTTTCTTCAAAAATGGTCCCTTCGCGATTTTTCTTTTTGATCTTCATCCTCAAAGGAGGATAGTAGCAATTGGTTAATCGGAAATTCCCTCTAACTCGAAGCTCCACCGGAATTTCCTCCCAGTTACCTTCTGAATCTTTCAACCAAATGATTTCATCCACGAAAGTGCTATCATTGGTGTCTTTCCGAATATCCTTGACAGAAAATTGCATTTTCACATCAATGATTTCATCCGAATCAAAAAGATCCCCTTGAGCAAAAGCTGGAAATGATAAGAGAATTAGTATGGCAAGTAAAAGACCAGAAAAGGATCTAAATAGCAAGTTAAAGTAGCGCATGAGAGAAAAATTTGACCTAAATAAAGTTCAAATAAGCTACAAAAAAATCCTGAAAATCAAGCTTTTCCCATTTAAATAATTCTATTTAGGTCGAGCTTCCCAGATACGCATAAATAACATGTGGGCCATTCTTCGGGCATGTTCTTTTGCAAAATCTGCTACCTCACCTTCGAAGTATTGATCAATGGTTTCGAACCATAATTCCAGCCAATTACCGAAATGAACCTGATCGATTTGATGATCAACAGCTTCATCGACATCTCTATGAACTTGAGCCGGATTAAATTTTCCTGCTCCCGGACCTGATTGCAAAAGAATGATCTCCCAAAAATCACTAAGATGTTCTAAGTGATGATCCCAATCATTAACCACATGATTGAAAACTGGTCCAAGAAGATCATGCGCACGGATTTTTTCATAAAATATCCGAACCAAAAAATCGATTTCTTCCCGACTTTCTATCGGTAGACGTCCTTTCATCCTATTTTAATATAGGAGCCAAGACTTCTAATTTTCCGTCAATTCCATTTGGAACAGGCAGTCCCAAAATCTGGCAGATCAAAGGATAAATATGGTAATTCTCAAAAGGCTCAATTACTAATCCTTTCTTGATTTGAGGTCCTTTTGCATAAAAAATCCCTTGCATCTCCTGAAAATCAGGACTATAGCCATGTTCACCAAATACATCGGTTTTGTTCATGGCAGAGCGGTTTTGATAGCGGAACATTCCACGGTCATCCGCCAAATAATATCCCAAATCTGGCATAATCAGCAGATCCCCCATCAAGTCTGAATGCAAACTCAAATCTTTATAATACTCCCGGTCAGCTACATCTACCACATGGATATGCTGTCCCCGGCTTTCAATTATCTCAATAACCTTTTCCTTCTCCGAAGGGTCAGTCAAATGAATATGGGCCAAAGCTCCAGAGTTCACTATGCGGGCATCAATTCCTTCTGTTAGCTCTGTTAGATTGAGGAGATTTTCCTTAGGAACATCTACCATCCCATGGTCTGAAACAATTACTATAGTTATTGGCAAATCTAAACTCGCGACCCCTTCAAAAAGAGCTCCCAATTCATGATCCAATCTATACAAGGTCTTTTTCAGTTGCTCATCATTGTTTGGACCATAACGATGACCGGCATCATCCATGTCTGAAAAGTACATGGTAATCATCTGTGGACGCTCGGTCTCGGGAAGCTGAAGCCATTCAAACACTTTTGAAATTCTCGTCAGATTCGGAACATTTCCATCATAGTCATAATAGTAACTTGGTCGAATTCCCTGTATATCCGCTTCACTACCCACAAAAAAATAACTGGCTGACTTCATTGCATTTTGCTCCGCCAAAACCCAAAGTGGAGTACCTCCATACCAAGTTCCATCTGTCACCACTTCCCGATTGGAAATGGAGTATTGCATTTTCTTCTCGGGATTCCAGAAATTATTATCCACCAATCCATGATGTTCAGGCTTCAAACCTGTAGCAATGGTATAGTGATTGGGAAAAGTCTTGCTTGGAAAGGATGGAATCAATCCCTTTGCGGCAGTTCCTTCTTTGATGAATTGACTCAGGTTCTTTGGCTGAAAACGCTCTACATAATCATATCGAAAACCATCCAGAGAAATTAAAATCACATAATTTTTCTGAGCTTCTTGTCCTAAGGAAAAAGCAAAAACCTGAATGACAAGAATAAGAGAAAGGACAAAGCGCCGCATAGTTTTTTGCTCAAAATTATTTAGCATCCCCCTCTAATTCAATCTATTTCTTAAATTATTTGCTCGACATATAAATCCATCCATGAAAACCCAGTATTTACTCCTCTTTTCTTTCTTATTAGCCTGCTCTCCGGAATCCCAACCGGAAGAGAAAATTGAACGATCCTCAAGTATCTACCTTGGATTAAGCGATGAAGAATTACTTGATACAGTTCAATATTACACCTTCCAATATTTCTGGAATGGAGCGGAGGAAAATTCCGGAATGGCACCTGAGCGCATCCATATAGATGGGATTTATCCTGATAATGATGCGCACATTATTACCACCGGAGGAACAGGAATGGGATTAATTGGGGTTCTTGGAGCTATTGAACGAGGGTGGATTAACCGTTCAGAGGCTGTGGCCAGATTCGAAAAAATGCTAAACTTTTTAGAAACAGCAGATCGCTTTCATGGAATTTGGCCGCATTGGCTTGATGGCAAAACGGGAAAAGTCAAGCCTTTCAGTCCAAAGGATGACGGAGCGGATCTAGTCGAATCGGCATTTTTGATCCAAGGCCTTCTAGCTGTTCGGGAATATTTTAAAAACGGCTCAGAAACGGAACAAGCAATCAGCAATCGTATCCAGAAACTCTGGGAAGAAATGGAATGGGATTGGCACACTCAGGGCGGAAAAAATGTATTGTACTGGCATTGGTCACCTAACTATGGCTGGGACATGAACTTTGCCTTAGAAGGCTACAATGAGACCCTGATCACCTATATTTTAGCGGTAGCCTCTCCGACACATTCAATCGATCCAGCGGCTTATCATGAAGGTTGGGCTCGATCGGGAGAGATTAAGTCTGCTAATGCAGGAGCTTTTGGCTATCCCCTTCAGCTTAAACATAATGGAGCGGAAGAAATGGGAGGCCCGCTATTTTGGGCACATTATTCCTACCTAAGCTTAAATCCTCATGGACTTCGAGATCAGTATGCTGATTATTGGCAAGAAAACCTTAACCAAACATTAATAAATCGGGCTTGGTGTATAGAGAATCCTGGAAACTTTGAAGGATATGGAGAAAAGCTTTGGGGATTAACTGCCTCTTACTCGACTGATTTTTACCATGCCCATCGACCTGGAGATGATACAGGTGTAATTTCTCCTACTGCTGCTGTTTCATCCATCGTTTACACTCCCAAAGAGTCGGTGGAAGTGATTCGGAATCTGTATGAAAATTATGGAGAAAAGGTATTTGGACCTTATGGATTCTATGATGCGATGAGTCCACACCATGACTTCTTTCCACAGCGCTATCTGGCTATTGATCAAGGCCCTATGGTAACCATGATTGAAAATTATCGGACTGGCCTGGGTTGGCGATTATTTATGAATGCCCCTGAAATCCAAGAAGGACTTCGGAAATTGAATTTTGAATTTGAGGTTCCTTGATTTATTAACTGAGCATCAATTTTACAGATGCAAATAGAAGCACGAAGGCTAGGAGGTATTTGAGGGATTTGACAGAAAACTTTTTGGCTCCTAGGTAAGCTCCTAAAATCCCTCCTGCTACAGTCAAAGGAACCAAAATCCATAATTCCTCTTTCAAAGGAAGTTGGTAAATACTGGCACCCAAAAAGCCTGCAACGGAATTCAGGAAAATAAAAAGTGCACTGAGGGCAGCCGTTTCTTTGACACCGGCCCAACCAAGCATAAGCACTATTGGCGTAAGGATAATTCCTCCTCCAATCCCAATCATTCCTGATAGAAAACCTATCAGCAAGCCTAACAATGGCCCCATCCACCACTTTCGCTCTAGCTTCTTTTCATCGGCAATAGGAAAAACACCGGCAAATTTCAAAGCGGGAAAGAGTAACAAGGCTCCCAAGACTTTCTTGTAAATCGAAGCATCCAGTAAAATCGTCCCCCCGAGATATGCCGCCGGAATGGAGAAGATAATCAAGGACCAAAATAACTTGGTCGGAAAGACTCCTGCTTTCCGATAATTCAAAAAGGAAGCCATGGAAACCATCATATTGAGAATCAAGGCGGTTGGTCGAATTTCTTCAGGCGCAAAGCCCAATAAGGCCAATATCATCAAATAAGAACTTGCTCCTCCATGCCCCACGGAAGCATATAAAAATGCCGCAAAGGGCATGAGAATAAACAGTCCGTAGTAAATCAGATCTTCCATTACCAAGGATAAAACTTTACCAAAGAACCAGCATCCAGCTTTTCAACTTCTTCAGGGATTTCTACAAAACCAGAAGCAGTTCCGAAAGAAATCAAGTTGAAAGACTCCTGACCTTGCAAAACCCGAATTTGACTTCCCAATTTCTCTGCCTTCAAAAATTGAGTTAGGGGAATCTTTTTTTCAAATCCTTCCATCAAAGGCAGTAATTCAAACCGTTCCCAAGAAGAATCATCCCCTTTCCAGGAAAGCAGAAAAGGTTTGACGTATTGCATAAAACAAGAAAGAACCGAAGCGGGATTTCCCGGTAGGGCAAAAACCATTTTTGCACCTTTTCTTCCTACGAAAAGGGGTTTTCCAGGTCGCTGTTTGAGTTTATAAAAAAGTGGCTCAACTCCATTTTCTTGCATTGCCACCTGTACAAAGTCATATTCACCAACAGAAATTCCACCTGTCACCAAAACTATATCTGACTCTTCCAAAGCCTTTGCTATGGACTCAATCACTTTTTCTTTATCATCAGAAACTTTTCGAGTAGTTATTTTTCCGATTCCCAAAGAGGAAAGCCAAGCTTCCAATGCAGGTCCATTGGCATTGTATATTTGACCAACTTGGAGTTGTTCACCAACATTTTTAATCTCATTTCCAGTCAATAGAAGGCTAACTGATGGATACTTCCAAGCCTTTACCTCTCCTACTCCCACAGAAGCCAACAAACTCACCATTCCTGGAGTAATTTTTTTGCCTGGATTGGCGATAACAGCCCCTTCCTTACACTGAGAACCACGGTAGCGCACATGACTTCCTTTTTCCAAATGATCTTTTTGGATAAAAATTTGATCTCCTTGTCGCTGCACTTTCTCCTGCATGATAACCGTATCCGCTCCTAGTGGAATTGGTGCTCCGGTAAAAATCCGAACTGCCTGTCCCTTTTCTAAAACTTGATCTCTAAAACTTCCTGCCGCGACCTCCCCAACTACTTGGAGAGAAATACCTTCCTCTTTATTTTTCAAAAAATCATCATCCCAACAAAATGCATATCCATCCATTGCGGAATTATCAAAAGAGGGGACATCCAATCGGGAAGTAATTGCCTCTGCCAAAAAATAACCGCAGGATTCTGAAATGGGTAAAGTAATAACCTTCCTATGAATTTGCTGTTTTTGTAAAATGGCCTTTGCTTCGGAAACGCTGATCATATTAGCCTCCAATTTTGATCATACTTCGATTAATAATCTGATCGGGATTGGCCTTCAAATAATCTGGATCAAATTGTCCTCCAAGCGCTTTGTGTTTACGAGAAATAGACAATCGGATCAATTTTTCTACATCCTCTCCTTTTCGTAGAGCTCCCAATAAATCCAGCTCTTCTTTTCCAAAAAGGCAATTTTTGATTTTACCATCCGCAGTCAGACGAATCCTATTACAACCTGCACAGAAGTTTTCGCTCATGGTAGTGATGAAAGCAAAGGTTCCTGCAAAGCCCGGAACTTTGTACTTTTTCGCTGTGTCGTGTTTTTTGTCTTCGAGCTTTTCGATGGAATATTTTTCTTCTACCAAAGTCAACATCTGAGAAGCTGTCACCACCTTTTTGCTTTTCCAGTGATTTCCGGCAAATGGCATGAATTCGATAAAGCGAACATGGAGAGGTTGCTTTTCTGTCAAAGCAACAAAATCACAAATCTCATCCTCGATTAATCCATGAAGGGCAACTGCGTTGATTTTCACACGGAAACCTTCATCCAATAACAGAAGGATATTATTCCAAACTTGCTCGAGATTATCTCTTCGAGTCAGTTGTATGAATTTTTCACGATTTAAGGTATCCAAGGACACATTAACCGAGCGAACTCCAGCTTTTTTCAACGCATCAATATGCTTATTAATTAAAACGCCATTGGTTGTCAGCGTAAGTTCGACTGGGTGATGAGATAGGTGTTCTAGGATTTCAGGAAACTCCTTTCGAACAAGAGGCTCACCTCCCGTTAATCGGATTTTTTTGACCCCAAGTTGAATGAAGGTTTCCGCTAGTTTCAAGATTTCATCCTTACTCATCAGCTTGGACTGGGGCATCCATTCCATCTCCTCCTGCGGCATGCAATAGGTGCAACGGAAATTACAATGATCCGTCAGCGAGATGCGCAAGTAATCGTGAATACGTCCAAATGAATCCTGAAGCATAGTGCTATGATAGAGATTATTAGCTGAAGATTAAAATGATTTGGTATCAAGCGGAAAATCCTGCTATGATTGGCCTGATTTACGGAATTGAGTGGGACTAAGATTTATCTGTTTTTTAAAGAAATTATTAAAATGAGTCACCTCTGAAAAGCCAAGCGAATAGGCAATTTCAGACACATTCCAGTTACTCTGCTTTAGGAGAATTTTGGATTCTTGAAGCAACCTTTCAGAGATCAATTGGGTAGTCGTTTTCCCTGTCATTTCCTTCACAGCCCGGTTCAGGTGATTCACATGAATATTGAGCTGATTGGCAAAATCCGATGCAGAACGCAATTGGATTTGCCTATGATTTTCATCGATGGGAAATTGTCTTTCCAGCAATTCCATAAAAATGGAAGCAATTCGAAGTGATGCATTTCCTAGCTGAGCAGTCTGTACCTCAGCAGGCTGCAGCTTCATCCCAAAATGAATCAACTCAAATACAAGGTTACGAATTCGATCATATTTGTATTTGTATTCAGAATCGATTTCCTCCTGCATCTTTGAAAAGATTTCCTCAACCTCAATAGCTTCCTCATCTGTCAACTCGAATACATGGGTTCCATTGGGCTGAAATACCTCATACTGATGGATTTGACCAAAATTCATGAAGAAATGAGGATTGAATATGCAGTAAATTCCTGACGTAATCTGATCTAAATGGTCCCATTTGTAAGGAACCATGGGGTTTGAAAAAGACAGGGCTTGTTTTTTTACCTCATAAACCCGGTCGGCATAATGCACCGAACTGGCTCCCTTTACCAACATCAATTTGTAAAAATCCCTTCTTCGATATGGGAGCGTTTTAACCTTTCCTTCCAAGTAAGGCTCTAGCCGAAAAATATTAAAATGGCCAAAGTCATTCTTTAGACTTTCAGGAATCCAGTTAAACTTCCTTTTATAAAACTCCTCTAATGTCTCCTTCTTCTCCATGATTATTTTTTTGAAAAGGTGCTGTTAAACTTATACAGCAAACTCAGGTTCCAAACTAAATCGTCTCCGGCAATGGTTGAATTGACTTTTTGGTTGAAAAAAGCCTGAAACTGTATAGGATAGTCTCCCTTTTTGAAAGTAAAAGCAGAATTCAGATAATAGCCCGAATTCTCATCCACACTCAGAAAAAATATCTGAGGATTAATCATCAAACTCACATCTGACACTAAAACGATCTCAGGCAAACCAATGTTCAATGCCAGAAAATCCGAGTTTTGAGGTCCTGTGCGCTGAAGTCCTGATCCATGCAAAAAATACAGTCCCAAGGAGAATTTATCAGTAATTTGATACTTGGAATTTAGCTCTCCGGCCACATAGCGGTTCGCAACAAATTCTTTAGAAGGCTTACCATCTACAATCACATCTCTTTCCTGAAAAAGAAAAGCAGGGTGACCTCCCACGGTCAATGTAAAGCGCTTGTCTTTTACCAGCTTATATCGTCCCCAAAAGACAAAAGACCAAGGTTTTCCATCCATCCCAAAGCGAATCATAGGGTCAAAGGATAGTCGCTCTCCCCCCATCGTAAGGTCAAAGAATACGGCTGGACGGCCCAAAGAGAAGGAAGGAATGATCGACACCCCATTATTGGTCGCTGTTATTGTTCCTCCAATATGTCTTTCAGGTGATTGAGAGGTATCCCCTTCCTGAGCCAGTAATGGAGATGAGAAAAGCAATCCAAGCATAATCGAATAAAGGATCGCCGTTTTAAGATTTTTCATTGTTTTATCTAGAAGTAGGGTGAATAGGTTGTGCTGAAATTTTCAGACGGGTGCAAAATTCAGCTAAAGAGGAAGAAAATCCTAATTTAATTCAAAGTAAAACTTATATTTTTCAAACAATTTTTCCTTTCCCCTTTTCATGATCCCCACACAAAAAAACTCCAAAATAGAGCATAACATCTCTTCGATAAATTATTTGAAAATTGTAACTAATTATTTGAAGTAGGTAGGTTTAAATGAAATAAATCAAGGAAATTTGAAAAATAAAAAATACTCTGATGTTAGAAATTGACGATTTAAGATTAAAAATAGGCTTTAAATAGTCATTTTGAAACAATAACTGCATGATATCTTTCATTCTTTAATATTTGAAACAATATGAAATTTCGTGAACTTGGAAGCAGCGGATTAAAAGTTTCCACTCTAGGTTTGGGTTGCATGGGCATGAGTTTTGGCTACGGTCCTCCCAAAGACAAACAGGAAATGATCCAATTAATCCGAAAGGCAGTAGAATTGGGTGTCAATTTTTTTGATACTGCTGAAGTTTATGGACCATTTCTAAATGAAGAACTCGTTGGAGACGCACTCTACCCTTTTAAAGGCGAGGTCGTGATTGCTACTAAATTTGGATTTGCTCCCGATGAAAGAGGACGGTGGACTCAATTGAATAGCCGTCCGGAACATATTAAAAAGGCTGTCGAAGGCTCCTTAAAACGATTGAAAATTGATTGCATTGATTTGCTTTTCCAACATCGGGTTGATCCACAAGTCCCCATAGAAGATGTAGCAGGAGCTGTCAAGGAACTAATTCAGGAAGGAAAAGTAAAGCATTTTGGACTTTCGGAAGCCGGAGTAAAGACCATTCAGCGGGCTCATACCATTCAGCCGGTGACTGCCTTGCAAAGTGAGTATTCCCTCTGGTGGAGAGAGCCTGAAGAGGAAATCATTCCAACTTTGGAAAAGCTTGGGATTGGATTTGTGCCTTTTAGTCCTTTGGGAAAAGGATTTCTTACTGGAAAAATCACTGAGGAAACTACTTTTAACCCAACAGATTTTAGAAATGACGTTCCTAGATTTTCCGAGAATGCAAGAAAGGCAAACATGGCTTTGGTCAATCATTTAGAAATGATTGCCAATGCTCATCAAGCTACTCCAGCTCAGATTGCCTTAGCTTGGCTTTTGGAACAAAAACCTTGGATTATCCCAATACCTGGAACCACCAAACTACATCGCTTGGAAGAGAACATAAACGCTACAAACATCAAGCTATCCCAATCAGAATTAATAGATATTGAAAGGTCAATGAAAGATCTTCATATTATGGGAAACAGATACCCTGAATCTGCTCAAAAAATGATTGACCGATAATTTGATTAGGCCTAGATGAAAATCATTGACGAGCTTCTTTAAAAAAGACTATTTCTTTCATTTGCAGCCAACATTTCAATATCGTCGCAAATTTCCTTTAGCTAATTAGTAGCTAATAAAATTTAATTCACTGACTCCCGAAACTCCTTTGGAGACATTCCAACTTGTTGCTTGAACAATCGGGAAAAGTGCTGGGGGTATTTGAATCCTAATCCATAGGCTATCTCTGAGATGGAAAGTTCTGGATCATATATTCGTTGTTTTGCGATTTCGATTAGCTTGAGCTGTATAAATTCCTGTGCACTTTTACCGGTTTCCTTTTTCACCAAATCACCAAAATAATTCGGGGAAAGATTCTGCTCTTTTGCAAAATAAGCCACAGAAGGAATTCCTTTTTCTTGTGCTTTTCCAGACCGGATATAGGATTTGAGTGCCGATTCGAATTGCTCTACCACGTTTCTATTGACTGAATCCCTGGTAATAAACTGTCGATCATAAAAGCGCTGGCAATAATTCAAAAACAGCTCAATCGCTGAAAGGATGACTGTTTTACTGTGCTTGTCAATTCTTTCAGAAAGTTCATCCTGAATCTTGAAAAAGCAATCCATTACGATTTGCCGCTCTTTCGGTGACATATGCAGCGCCTCATAAGTCTCATAAGAGAAAAAGTTATAATCATCGATTATCTCACCCAGGTGAGTTCCTAGAAGCAGGTCCGGATGAAAAAGAAGTGCATACCCCGACATTTTTGGTCGCTTTCCGATTTTCGAAATATTGATTACTTGACCGGGCCCAATAAACACCAACGTTCCTTCTTGGAAATCGTAATTCTTACGACCATAGCGGATTTCACATTCCTCCCCTTCCTTAAGAAAAACTCCATAAAAATGGTAACGAACCGCCTTTGTTCCCGGATTCTTAGGCCACTCACCCTTTGATAAATCCACAACAGTGACCAAGGGATGCATACTTGTTAATTTCAAAGGAGCGCAGTAGTCGTTTACGCTTTGGAGATCTACGATTTCTTCCATGGCAAAAGGATTTGAATCAAAAATAAAAAGAGTCCCTGGATAAAATGGCCTTTCTGTAATAATGGTATGTAATTCAGTAATTAGGTTAAGTGTTTTATAATTAATGAGATATAATTTTGAACTAAAACAAAATCAATAGGCATATGAAAAAATTACTCTTTGGACTGACCCTTTTAGTGCTGACTTCTACTTGGTCATTAGCACAATCCACTATTGAAAAAGAAGTTTATGAACTTTCCATGAACAAATGGAAATGGATGGCCGAAAAAGACATCGCCAAGCTCACTCCCCTTTTCCATCCAGAAGCGAAGTTTGTCCACATGAGTGGTACCTGGACCACTGCCCGAGAACTCGAGATTATCGAAACAGGTAGCATTTGGTACAAAAATACGGCAGTTCATGATACAGCCATCGAATTGTTTGGTAATTCAGCAGTTGTTTGGAATCGAATCACCCTGACAGCTCATGTGAGAGGAAATGATGTGGAAAATGAATTTACCGTTACGGAAGTTTACCAAAAAGAAGGCTCGGATTGGAAAATGTTGGCCTTGACCTTCAGTAGTGTGCGTGATACTCACGAGATTCAAAAGTAAGTATTGAAACCCATTGCCCCGGTCAGTGTCTCCACTGACCGGAACTTTAAGATAAATTAAATAAGTGAGGACACTCAATTCGGCAATCCATATAAAACTATCCATCATGAAAAAGACACTAATCAGTTTATTTTTAGTCCTTTTGGCCACGCAGGTCACTTTCGGACAAACTAGTCCCGAACAACAAGAGATCATCGAACTCTCCAAAACCAAATGGCAGTGGATGGCAGACAAAGAAGCTGACAAACTAGCAGAGCTGTTTGATGACAAGTCTGTCTTCGTCCACATGGGAGGCTCATGGGGAAAAGAGCGAGAAATCGACATCATTCGAAGCGGTGGAATTTGGTATAAAAAAGCAGATATCCATGAGGTTTCGGTAGAAATCATTGACAATACGGCCATCCTCCTCAACCGTATCACGCTAATAGCGGAAGTTGGGGGCAATGAGGTTACCAATCCGTTTGAAGTAACGGAAGTGTACATCAAAAAGGCTGATGGATGGAAGCTGGGTTCACTCTCCTTTACCCGATTGATGACTCCAGGTGGACAATAAACAATGAATGCGATGAGGAATATTTTCTTGGGGTTCTTCCTACTTTTTTCACTTTCAAGCTCCTGCCAAACTAATTCAGGAACGTCAGTGAAAAATATTCAGATGGATTCTGAAAAAATCCTCATCGTTTATCTCTCCCGAACCAAAAATACCAAAGCAGTTGCAGAAATGATTCAGCAAAAAGTTGGAGGCGACTTGGTCGAATTGGAACTGGAAAAACCCTATCCAGAAAATTATCAAGCCATAGTAGCTCAAGTGGCTAGAGAAAACGAAACTGGCTTTTTGCCTCCACTGAAAACGAAGGTCGATATTTTAAAATACAACACCATCTTCTTAGGTTTTCCTACCTGGGGAATGCAACTCCCCCCTCCTATGAAAAGCTTTCTGCACGAAAATGACCTGAGTGGAAAAACAGTTATTCCCTTCAATACAAATGCAGGATATGGAGTTGGAAGTAGCTTAAATACAGTGAAGGCCTTATGCCCGAAAAGTCAGATTTTAGAAGGCTTTTCTACAAAGGGAGGAATCGAACGGGACGGAGTATTTTTTGTCATGGAGGGAGAGCGGGAAATCGAAGTGAACAAAGAAGTGGAAAACTGGCTCAAAAAAATAGGGATGATGGATCAGGATAGTATATAAAGCTCAAAACCTTACTTTTAAATAAATCTTTGTCACATGCTACGAAAACTAACTTTCCTATTTGCCGCTTTATTCTTCATTTTCAATCTAAAAGCACAAACCAATCCTGTCCTAAAATTTTTCCCGGAGGGCACTACTCTTCATGGGAATATCCCCTACCAAGGCGATACGCTGAAAAAACATCTGTTGGATATTTACCTCCCTCCGAATGCAAAAGGAAATATACCGCTGGTGATTTGGGTGCATGGAGGAGGCTGGCTAAGTAATGACAAGTATGCGGATATGGGATACATGAAAGAAACCATAGCCCGTATTATGAATGAAGGTTATGCCCTGGCTTCAATTGATTATCGATTCAGCACTCAAGCTGTCTTCCCAGCTCAGATGCTGGATTGTAATGCAGCTGTATCTTACCTTTTCGAAAATGCTGATAAATATGGTTTCGACACCGAAAAGGTAGCCCTCATGGGGTTCTCTGCTGGTGGACATTTGGCTTCCATGCTTGGATTGTCCAAAAATCAAAATGTAGAAGCTTTTTTCCTTCCTGGAACAAATAGAAACTTCAAATTCAAAGCGGTGGTGGACTTTTATGGTCCTGCAGATTTAACGCTTTTCCCTGGCGCTGTCGACCCCAAATCACCAGAAGGTTTACTGATTGGAGCGGCTCCATTGGATAGACCGGATTTAGCCAAAGCAGCAAGCCCAGTTGCTTATGTAGATGAAAATGATCCTCCATTCCTAATTATTCATGGGGAAAAGGATGACTTGGTATCTCCCCGACAATCCCAACTCTTGAATTCTTGGCTCAAAGTGAAAGGTGTGGAGACGGAATTGATAGTGGTGAAGGACGCTCCCCATTTCGGTTCCATGTTTGACGTAGAGGAAATCCGAAATTCAGTCTTTTCTTTCCTCGAAAAACACTTAAAATGAGCCTATTAGAAAGATTTGTTTGAAAAGTATAAGTATAAAAAAATCAAGATTTCTAACTTGTAAGAGTACAATTAACCCTTACTGTCCAAAATGAGCAATCCCAACAAACTAAACCGAAGGTCTTTTCTAAAAGTCTCTGCTTTAGCAGGCGGAGGACTGATCCTCAGCTTTAATTGGCTGGCAGGATGCAAACCTGAGGAAATTGAAGAATTGGGACTTCCGAAAGAATGGTTTAGACTAAATGGCTATATCAAAATCGGAGAAAATGGATTGATTACCATTATGTCTCCTAATCCGGAAGGGGGTCAAAATGTCAAAACCTCCATGCCACTGATAGTAGCAGAGGAGCTAGATGCTGATTGGAAAAATGTAGTGGTCGAACAGGCTCCCTTGGATACCGATAATTTTACCCGACAATTTATAGGAGGAAGTCAGGCTATCCGAATCGGGTGGATTCCTTTGCGTACTGCCGGAGCAACAGCGAGACAACTTTTGATCAATGCTGCCTCCCAAGAATGGAATGCCCCTGCAGCTGAAATCACCACTGAATCAGGCTATTTGATCCATCAAGCCAATAATAAAAGGGCCCATTTTGGGGAAATGGCGTCTTTGGCAGCAACTCTTCCTCTACCTGAAAATGTAGAACTCAAGGATATCTCCGAATTCAAACTCATTGGGAAATCCCATAAAAATGTAGAGACCAAAAATATCATTACAGGAAAACCGCTTTTTGGGATTGATTACAAAAAGCCGGGAATGCTGATTGCCATGATTATTCATCCTCCAGCTCATGGGATGAAATTGAAATCATTCGACGACTCGGCTGCCAAAAACCTTCCCGGGATTAAAGGGATTTTTGAATTTAAATCCTTGCAAGATGATTACCCGAGGACATTTTTTGACACTGTTTCATTTACTGATTTGATTGCCATCGTCGGCGATAGCACTTGGCAGGTTCTCCAAGCCAAAAAGGCAATTAGCGCAGAATGGGAACCCATACAAGGCTATGAGGAAAAAAGGGATCGATTTGGAGCACCCGAAATTAGAATTGTTCCAACTGGACTTGAAAGCGAGGAAAGTCAGCGACTCAAAATGGAAGCCGCTGCTGAGAGCCCAAGAACTTTCAGAAAGGACGGCAATCCCGAACAGGCTTTTCAAAATGCAGCTCAAGTAATAGAGCGAACTTACGAAGCTCCTTTCCTCTCCCACAACTGTATGGAGCCAATGAATTTCTTTGCTCATGTGGAGGGAGATCGAGTGAATTGTGCCGGACCTCTTCAAAAACCGGAATTAACGGAGCAAGCACTTTCTCAACGGTTGGGTATTCCTGTAGAAAATATTGAAATCGAAATGACCCGCTTGGGCGGAGGTTATGGAAGGCGCTCCTATGCGCATTGGCTTGTAGAAGCGGCAGTTATTTCCCAAAAAATGAATGCTCCTATCAAGCTCATATATACTCGGGAAGATGATATGTCGGGAGGAATTTATAGATCCCGTTATCATGCTACTTATCGCGCTGCTTTAGATGAAAATAATCAATTGATTGGTTTTCATTTGATTGCAGGAGGCTTACCAGAAAATCCACTTTACCCAGATCGTTTCCCTGCAGGAGCAGTTGACAATTATTGGGCTGAAGGATGGGAAGTTCCTTCCAACCTAACAACAGGTTCTTTCCGGGCTCCCCGATCAAACTTTATGGCCGCTGTCGAGCAATCCTTTTTGGATGAAGTAGCTGAAGCTGCAGGAAAAGATCCAATTGACTTCCGCATGCAGCTTTTAGAGAAAGCCAAAGCAAATCCTGTTGGAGATAGAAATGACTATGACCCGGAACGCTATGCAGGAGTTTTGGAATTGGTAAAAAGCAAGTCAAATTGGGGACAGACTCCCGCTGGAATTTCAAGAGGAGTTTCGGCTTATTTCTGCCATAATAGCTACGCTGCACAAGTAGTGGATTTGAAAGTAGAAAATGGAGAAGTACAGATTGACAAGGTTTTCAATGCAATAGATTGTGGATTGGTAGTCAATCCGGATGCTGCCAAAAACTTGTGCGAAGGTGCAGTAGTGGATGGAATCGGAACAGCACTTTTTGGTGAGCTAAAGTTTAATCAAGGCATGCCTGACCGAATGAATTTTGATCGATATCGAATGATCCGGATGAAAGAAGCTCCAAAAGAGATTGAAACACATTTTGTAGAAAGTCAGATTGATCCAACTGGATTGGGTGAACCTGCCTACCCACCGGTTTTCGCAGCCTTAGCTAATGCACTGTATCAAGCGACAGGAAAACGATTCTACAAACAACCTTTCATTCATGAATTGATTGGATAAAAATGATTTCCTAAGCTTATCCGCTTGATTTATAATAGTTTCAGTTTGAATTTCGTAAGGTTTATCCCTCTTGGAATAATTATATTTAAGACTTAATTGAAAATACTATGGCTCAATTCAACCTCAATGTAAATGGAAAAACCCAACAGGTAGATGTAGATCCTTCTACTCCGCTTCTTTGGGTATTGCGAGATCATTTGGATCTTGTAGGAACAAAATTCGGTTGCGGTATCGCTCAATGCGGTGCTTGTACCATTCACTTAAATGGAACTGCGGTTCGCTCCTGTCAGCTTCCTGTTTCGGCAGCAGAAGGCGCCCAAATCACCACCATTGAAGGACTTTCTGAAAACGGAGACCATCCGGTGCAGCAAGCTTGGATGGAGCATGATGTTCCTCAATGTGGCTACTGCCAAGCTGGTCAAATCATGACTGCGGCTGCCTTGCTTCAGCAAAACCCTAATCCAAGCGATGAGGAAATTGAAAATGCAATGAACGGGAATATTTGCCGCTGCGGCACCTATTTGAGAATCAAAGCAGCTGTAAAAACTGCTTCACAGAAACTTTAAACCCTTTCAATCATGACCAAAGTAAACACAAAACTCGACCGAAGATCATTTTTGAAAGTTTCAGCATTAGCTGGAGGTGGCATGATGCTAAGCTTTAGCTGGTTGGCAGGTTGTAAGCCAACAGTTGAAGAAGAACTGGGATTGCCCAAGGAGTGGTTTGAATTAAATAGCTATATCAAAATAGGAGAAAATGGAGCTGTGACTCTTTACTCTCCAAATCCAGAATTTGGATCCAATGTCAAAACTTCCATGCCGATGATCTTGGCGGAAGAGCTTGATACTGATTGGAAAAATGTATGGGTAGAGCAAGCTGATTTTTATCCAGAACGATTCGACAGACAATTCACAGGAGGAAGTCAAGGTATCCGAATGGGATGGACTCCTTTGCGGACTGCTGGTGCTACAGCAAGAGCCATGCTGGTAGCTGCAGCTGCACAAAGTTGGAATGTCCCTGCAAATGAAATCACCACTTCAGCTGGAATGTTGGAGCATAAAGGCAGTGGTAAAAAAGCTAATTATGGTGAAATGGCTTCCCTAGCTGCCACCTTGGAAGTTCCTGAGGAGGTAGAATTAAAAGACATCAACGATTTCAAAATCATCGGTCAGTCCAAAAAGAATGTAGATGGACAAAAAATCGTAACAGGAAAGCCACTTTTCGGAATCGATCATAAGGTAGAAGGAATGAAATACGCTGCCATCGTACATCCTCCTGCTTTTGGTATGCGCCTCAAATCCTTTGATAAAAGTTCAGTAATGGGAATGTCAGGCATTCAGGATGTCTTCTCCATTAATGTATTCAAGGATGATTATGTCCAAAACTTTTTTGACACCACTACTTTCCCAGAGATTATTGCCATCGTAGGTAACTCTACTTGGGAAGTAATGCAAGCCAAAAAGAATTTGGTTGCGGAATGGGAAAAAGCTCCTGAAACAAAAATCGCAATGGCTGGATTCGGTGGAAACAGCATGGAAGTAACTGTTCCAGCAGGATTAGAGAATTCTTCCAGTCATAAATCAAGAATGGCTGAATTCCTAAAAAAGCCAGGAACAGTAGTTCGAAAAGATGGAGATCCTGAAGGCATGTTTAAAAAGGCTGCTAAAGTCATCGAACGAACGTACTCAGCTCCATTCTTGGCCCATAATACAATGGAACCTATGAACTGCTTTGCTGATGTTAAAGGTGATAGAGCCGTGATTTATGGTCCTACCCAGGCTCCTGAATTTATTATGGGTACAATTTCTAGTAGTTTGGGAATTCCTCGAGAAAATATTCAGATCAATTTAGCCCGTATGGGAGGTGGATTTGGAAGAAGGGCCTACAGCCACCACATGGTGGAAGCGGCTTTGATTTCTCAAAAAATACAGGCTCCTGTGAAGATGGTTTATTCACGGGAAGACGATATGTCAGCTGGTGTTTATCGTCCTACCTATTCTGCGACTTATCGAGCAGCTTTGGATGAAAACAACAATCTCCTTGCCCTGCATGTAAAGGCAGGTGGAATACCTGAATCTCCATTGCATGCTAATCGATTCCCTGCTGGTGCTTTAGATAATTACTTAGCCGAAAGTTGGGATATCCCATCCAATATCACAATAGGTGCTTTCCGAGCTCCACGATCTAACTTTATCGCTGGAGCTGAGCAAAGTTTCTTAGATGAATTGGCTGAGGAAATGGGAAAAGATCCAATTGATTTCCGTCTGGAATTACTTAAGCGAGCTGAAACTGATCCGGTTGGCAGCAATAATGATTATGATCCAAAACGCTATGCCGGAGTATTGCAGTTAGTCAAGGAAAAATCAAACTGGAGTCAAGCCCAATCAAATATCCACCGTGGTGTTTCTGCTTATTTCTGTCACAATTCTTATGTGGCTGAAGTCGTAGACACAGTCATCAAAGACAATAAGCCTGTAGTAGAGTCAGTCTATGCAGCAGTAGATTGTGGAATAGTAGTCAATCCTGATGCAGCTGCCAATATGGGTGAAGGTGCAATTGTGGACGGTATTGGAAATGCTTTCTTTGGGGAATTGGCCTTCAATAATGGAGCGCCGACAAAAACCAATTTCGATACTTACAGAATGATTCGACAAAAAGAATCTCCAAAGAAAATCGAGGTTCATTTTGTAGAATCCACCGAAAATCCAACTGGTTTGGGAGAACCACTCTTCCCTCCTGTTTTTGCAGCATTGGCAAATTCACTATACAAGGCAACTGGCAAGCGCTACTATGAGCAGCCATTTGCACCACAGTTGGAAATGGAAAATTTGAGAATGTAAGATTTGAATAAACCTTTGAGTTTTTCAAAACCTCGAAGGTTTACATTTAAAACAATTTTAACTGAATAGCCCGAGGAGAAATCTTCGGGCTTTTTTAGAATACTTGAAAAAGTTAGAAAACGTTCAACTGTTCAACGATGCTTCCATGCTGTCATTGATTTTGTCCAAATCAATGATATAGCCAGTTCCTTTCTCTGATAATATTGGCACAAACTTTCTTCCCCAAACAAATTCATTGTAGAGATAGGAAGTCCTGACATGGACAGAATCTGAATAAGCATCATTCATTCCTTCTACAGCTATTAAAATCTCTGTGTCCGAAGCAGCCATTTTCTCGGGTGTTTCTTTAAAAAATGGACTATCTGGAGTAATTGGATGAACTACCGTCCAGCTGGTTGAAAAGAACTGAATAAAATCCCGTTCCAAAGCTAGATTATAATACTTCCTGGTCAATTTCCCAGTTTCATCTTTTTCGTTTCGACTCATCATGACATTGACTTTTACATTAATCAAATGGCTATTCCGCTCATTGATCATTCTAAACATCAATCCATTCATATCCAGATAGGGTGATACCAAAATATTTCTACTGAATAAAATTTTCGGACTAGGGGTACTAAAGCGACCATAGACCAATCCCGTAATCAATGCAAACATCATCAAACCAACCAAGGCCTCCACAGCAGCCACTGCATTCGTCAAGCTTCCCAAAGGGCTGATATGCCCATATCCTACTGTGGTTAGTGTTTGACTACTAAAAAAGAAAGCTCCCCAAAAGGGAGAAACGAATTGGGTTTGCTCATCAATACCGCTGAGATGCTCTATTCCTATCGAGTAATATATACCTGCAAAAACCAGATTAACAATAAAATAGGAAAAGGCTATTACCAAAACGAATTCAAAAACCGGCATGGTAATCATCCGATGATAAAGATTGAGCCATGCCGAAAATGACTGCCCCTTTCTTTTAACATTAAAAGATCCATCAGGGAGGATTAACCTTGCACGATTACTTGTGGTGGCAGTACCAAATCCTGAATCTTTCCGATTCCTCTCCTCTTCTAATTTGGATATTTTCGCCCCGACTTTTTTACTCATTTGTGCTCATTTTTTGAAAAGAAAATTCACCAAAAACCAATAAGACTGTTGATTCTGCTCTTCGCTTAAAGAAAACAAAATAGAAATTTATCTCTACTTGCAGAAATCCATTTTTTGAGGATAGCCAAAGGAAGAGCACGAAAAAACTTATCCATATCAGAATAACAATTACTCACATTTCCCTTGAGAAGTAGCAATTATTCAGACTAATCAATAAATTCTGATCTCAAAACCCTAATAGCCTATGAAACCAATCACTTTAAGTAGAATTCAAGCTACTTTCCTGATTATTACTTTCCTTGTAGCATTTTCTCCGATAATAGCTTTCGGCCAACAATCCCCTTTAAAACCCCGAATTATCATCACAGCAGACCCCGAATTGGATGATAATAATTCTCTGATTCGAATGATTCTCTACAGTTCAGATCTTCAAATAGAGGGCTTAATCTATGCAAGCAGTCAGTTTCATTGGAAGGGAGATGGAAAAGGTACCAAGTGGTTTGTACCGGGAAGAGAGTATGATCGATTTGGAATGAATGAGTGCCCCTGTGAGTCTTGGAGGTGGGCTGATGATGAGCGATTTATTCATGAAATCGTGGAAGCTTATGAAAAATCGTATCCGAATCTAAAAATCCATAATTCTGATTACCCTAACCCGGAACAATTAAAATCAGTCATCCGATATGGAAATATTGAATTTGACGGGGACTACAGTAAAGATTCACCTGGTTCAGAATTGATAAGGGAATTAATCCTGGATGAAAAACCCGGAAAACTATTCATTACCGCTTGGGGAGGTGGCAGCACGATTGCCCGGGCATTATATTCTATACAAAGAGACTTTGAGTTTACTGAGGACTGGAAAGAAATTCAAGATAAAATCAGCAGAAAAGTAGTGCTTTTACCCTCTGGAGATCAGGATGATACGTTTGCCACTTACATCCGTCCCAATTGGCCAAATATCGAAATTCGGCAATTCCGTCAGGTACCAAGCTATGGCTATGGAGCACAAATCAGAGCTACTCCTGAAAATGCGCCTTTTTTAACTTCCCAATGGATGAAAGAAAATATCTCTGACAGCGGACCTTTTGGAGAACTTTATCGGGTTTGGGGCGATGGAAAGCAAATGGTTGAAGGCGATAAGGTTGATTATTTTGGATTTGCAGGGTATACCAATGAACAGCTTAAGGAGATGGGGTACTTTGTTTGGCTACCCGTACAAGAAAAAGGTTCTTGGCTAGGTGAAGGAGACAATCATACAGTAATGAACATGCTTGGAAATGGGCTTCGGGCATTTGAAAAAGGAACTTATGGCGGATGGGGAGGTAGAACCATTCTTACTGAACAACCCAGTCAAGTTCCTGGAATGGGCTCAACCGGATCGGCTGAAGATATGGCTGCTCTACTTTCTTCGCAAAATAGAGCGCAAAACGAATTAGAAGATTTCCCCAATTATTTCCCTGCAGCCCAACGAGACTTTGCAGCTAGAATGAAATGGTCTGTAAGTCCAAAATTTGAAGATGCAAATCATCCTCCCATGGTCAAGGTTCAAGGACCTTTGACCTTAGCTGTATCTCCCGGTCAAAAAATCAAACTACATGCTGAATCGAAGGATCCTGATGGCAACCAAGTAGAGCTTTCTTGGTATCAAACCCCAGTCAGTGGAAATGAAGTAAAAGCATCCTTTTCCCAAACTTCAGGCAAATCCATAGAGCTAAGTATTCCGGAAGATGCAATCCCCGGTCAAGAAGTTCATGTGATTGTGGCAGGCACCGATGATGGCTCCCCTAAATTGACAAACTATCAGAGGGTGACCATTATCATTAAAGGCCAATAATCCTTATAAAAAAATCCCCTGAAAATTCACTTCAGGGGATTTTTCAATTTAAAAATGTTTCCAACCTTGGGCTTTAATCTGTACGGCTGTTCCACTTTTAGTTACCAAGAATTTGCCTTCTTCTGCTTTGGTGATATGACCAATAAAATGGATGTCGGGATGCTTTTCCAATTTTGGAAAATCCTTCTGGTCAATTGAAAACAACAACTCATAATCCTCTCCCCCATTCAAAACACAGGTAATAGGATCAATTCCAAGTTCTACTGCCGTATCATAAGTCTGCTTGTCGATCGGAAGTTTGTCTTCATAAATGGTTGCCCCTACACCGGAAGCTTTGCTGATATGGAAAATTTCAGAAGCCAAACCATCTGAAATATCCATCATGGAAGTTGGAACAACTCCAAGGTCTCTGAATTCGTGGATGATATCCATTCGAGCATCTGGCTTCAATTGACGACCACTCACAATGGCATATTTTTCCAAATCAGGCTTCATATTAGGATTGGCTAAATACACCTGTTTTTCCCGCTCCAAAACCTGAAGTCCAACCAAAGCTCCTCCCAAGTCGCCAGTAACACAAAGAATGTCATTGACTTTGGCTCCACTTCGGTAAGTCACTTGTTCTTTTTTAGCTTCTCCGATAGCGGTAATGGAAATAACCAAACCTCCCCTTGAAGCCGTCGTATCACCTCCAACCAAATCCACTCCATAATGCTCACAAGCAGCATTTATTCCTGAATAGATGGCATCTACTGCCTCCACAGAAAAACGATTGGAAAGCGCAATACTCACAGTTATTTGCTTGGGAATGGCATTCATGGCTGCAATGTCAGATACATTCACAGCAACAGCCTTAAATCCCACATGAGGCAAAGGAGCATAGGCCAAATCAAAGTGAACTCCTTCCAACAATAAATCGGTGGTCACCACTTTCACATGGTCGCCAGCATCAATTACTGCCGCATCATCCCCAATTCCTTTTAGCGTGGATGAATTCTTGATTTGAACCTTTTCATTCAAATGATCGATGAGCCCAAACTCACCCAACTCACTTATTTCTGTTCTTTTTTCAGACATATCTTATTGTACCAAGTATTAAGTCCAAAGTACCAAGACTGCATATTTTCGACTTGGCATCTTTAAAGTCGGACTTTTTTCTACCTACGATTTACTACTTACAAATTCTTCTCTTGGCAAAGTTCTACCAACACCCCATTTGTGCTTCGAGGATGCAAAAATACCACTAATTTATTATCGGCTCCTTCTTTGGGTGTTTCATTTAAAATTTCAAACCCAGCATCCTTCAAGCGCTTTACTTCCAAATGAATATCTGCAACATCGAATGCTATATGGTGGATCCCCTCATTTCGTTTTTCCAAGTATTTGGCAATGGGACTATCCGGACGGGTAGCTTGAAGTAATTCCACTTTTGTTTCTCCAACTAGAAAGAAAGAGGTTTCCACACCTTCACCTTCCACTCTTTCGGATTTATATGCCTCTTTCCCCAACAATCTGGCAAACAACTCATTGGATTTTTCTAAATCCGCAACCGCAATCCCGATATGCTCAATTTTTCTCATGTTGATAATTCTTATATTTGTAAGTGAATTATTTAGAACGAGGGTGCGTTTACCCTGCTAAATAAAATTGGAAGACGTAAAGTTAAGAATATATGATCATCGTATCTGATAAGGCGAAAGAGCGGATTTTGGAATTAAAGAAAGAAGAAGGCCGAACCGAAAATGAAAACATCCGCGTATCCGTAAAAGGTGGTGGTTGCTCAGGATTGATGTACGACCTGAATTTTGATGCTCAAACTACCGAAACAGACCATGTTTTTGAAGACAAAGGAATCAAAATCATCGTGGATCGAAAAAGTTTGCTCTATTTGGCTGGAACCACGCTAGAATTTAGTGATGGACTTAATGGAAAAGGTTTTCAATTCATCAACCCGAATGCAAGTCGCACCTGCGGTTGTGGAGAAAGTTTTTCAGTCTGATAAAATTTAACGCAATTTGAAAGCAACCTTCGGGTTGCTTTTTTTATGGAAAAACTTAATGCTAAGTCCTTTTCCGGCCTCGTGTCTATTTTTTGTACAAATTCCTTTCCTCAAAATCCGCCTCAATCCTTACCTTTGGCGACAAATCAAGTCAATCATGGAAGAAGCAGTCAAAAAAATCCAACTCAACGATTTACACGAGGCCCTAGGAGGCAAAATGGTTCCTTTCGCAGGTTTTAATATGCCTGTTCGCTATAGTTCCGATAAAGAGGAGCATCAATGTGTCCGTCAGGGAGTTGGGGTCTTTGATGTTTCCCACATGGGAGAATTTATGGTTGAAGGACCAAATGCTTTGGAATTGATCCAAAAGGTGACTTCCAACGACGCTTCCAAATTGGTGGATGGACAGGCACAGTATTCCTGCTTTCCAAATCAGACTGGAGGCATCATTGATGACTTGATTGTATACAAGTTTGCAGATGAAAAATACATGCTGGTAGTCAATGCTTCCAATATTGAAAAAGATTGGAACTGGGTCAATCAGCACAATACCATGGGTGCCAAGCTCAAGAATATTTCAGATGAAATCTCCCTTTTTGCCGTTCAAGGCCCAAAAGCCATCGAGGCTGTTCAATCCCTGACCCCGGTAAATCTTTCCGAAGTAAAATTCTATCATTTTACTGTAGGTGAATTTGCGGGCGTTCAAGATGTCATTATTTCAGGAACAGGCTATACAGGTGCTGGAGGTTTTGAGATTTATGTAAAAAATGAAGATGCCGAAAAGGTTTGGAATGCCATTTTTGAAGCTGGAAAGGACTTTGACATCAAGCCAATCGGATTGGGAGCAAGAGACACCTTGCGATTGGAAATGGGCTATTGTCTATATGGAAATGACATTGACGACACCACTTCACCAATCGAAGCCGGATTGGGATGGATTACCAAGTTTACCAAGGATTTCATTAACTCTGAGGCATTAAAAGCTCAAAAAGAAGCTGGTGTAACCCGGAAATTGGTCGGATTCGTGATGCAGGAAAGAGGTATCCCAAGAGGGCATTATCCAATTGTCGATGCTGAGGGCAACTTGATAGGTGAAGTAACAAGCGGAACCATGTCTCCATCCATGGAAGTTGGAATCGGTTTGGGTTATGTCAAAACTGAATTCAGTAAACCAGGAATAGAAATTTTTATTCAAGTCAGAAATAAAAATCTGAAAGCTCAGGTAGAAAAACTTCCTCTTTATAAAGGATGAATCAATTAGAAGTTTGCTTTAGCCCTGAACTGATTCACTTGCACGATTTGGAAGGAAAAATCGTGGTGGTGGTTGATATTTTTAGGGCTACTTCTACAATGATCGCTGCTTTGGCAAATGGCATTGAAGAAATTCAAACCTTCGCCGATTTGGAAAGCTGTCGTTCCATGAGGGAAAAAGGCTATCTAATTGCAGGAGAGAGAAATGGGAAAACTGTTGAAGGGTTTGATTTGGGAAATTCTCCTGTAGCTTTTTTAGAGGAATATTATGGAGGGAAAAAATTGGCAATGACCACCACCAATGGAACCTTAGCCATTTCCAAATCCCAGTCAGCTGATGAAATTCTAATCGGAGCTTTCCCTAATTTTTCTTCAAGCATTCGCTATATCCAAGCACAACAAAAGGATGTCCTGATTCACTGCGCAGGCTGGAAGGGCCGTTTCAACTTAGAGGACTCCCTTTATGCAGGGGCTTTGGCCAAGGCTCTTGAAGGCACCCATTCAAGTGATGATGATGGAGCCTTAGCCATGAAAACCCTTTTCGAAAAAGAGGGACATCAACTCAAACAATACCTCAGTAAAGCATCCCACGCCAAGCGCCTTCAAAACCAAGGAATCGAAAAGGACATTGATTTTTGCCTGACTTTGGATTTGTATTACCTGGTGGGGAAGGTGGTTAACGATAGGGTAAGGCCAATTTCTTTTTGAGATACTGAAAACTTTCTTATTGCGCTAGGAAAGGTTACTTTCAGAAATTAAAGAAGCATCCTCTTTACCATTCTAGAAAAATGAAAACCTTCAACTACCAAAACAGAAACCTTTTTTCAGGCCCTCATTTATTAGGTTTAATTTTAGTATTGGTAGGAATTTTTGTTTTGATCAGCCCGTCTTTTTTAGAAAGTGGAAGTTCCTTGGAAAAAGTCATTACAATTGGAGTAGCAACTCTTATCATTGGACTCATCATTCTTTCATCCTACAGTGGGACCCTGCTCGATTTTTCGAAAAATAGGTATAAAAACTACTTTTCCATTTTGGGCTTTCGATTTGGAGATTGGAACCAATTACCTCAAATATCCAAAATTGAAGTACTTCCCTACAGCTATAAAAGTCAAAATGTACCCAATGGAATTAGCCCCACGCTTTCCGGAACAGTAAATTCTTTTAAAGTCAGTTTGTTTTCTAAATCCCATCAACGTGTCTTTTCTTTTCATTATTCCAAATTGAATAAAGCCGTCAAAAAAGCGAATCAAATTGCGGTTGATTCTAACGCGGACTTAATTATTTCGTCAATTCAATGAATTTGTTTTTGAGAAATAATGGAGACTTTATCTTTGGAATAAGTGTCCATTTTCCAAACAAAGATTTTCCCAATCCCCCCTTTCTTTCAGAACTTTCCAAAATTGCTGGTATTTTCAGGATTCCATTTAAACCAGCAAATGATGAAAAACCTTTTTGGCCTTTTACTGATTTGTCTACTCTTCTCCTGTCAGCCGGAAGAAAAACTTCCACGAATTGCTATAGCAGGATTAGCGATCGAATCCAGCACGTTTTCTCCAGCTAGATCTACGGCAGAATCATTCAAAGCACGAATCGGGGGTGATATTTTCAATTACTACCCATTTCTAGCCGATAGCTCTTCCAATCGAAGCCGGGCCGAATGGTTCCCAACTTTAAGAGGACATGCGATTCCTGGCGGTATGGTTACTCGCGATGCCTATGATTCTTTAGTCAATTTGACCTTGGATATGTTGAAAGAAAATCTGCCTTATGATGGACTTTTCTTTGATATTCACGGTGCAATGAGTGTAGAAGACTTAGATGATCCTGAGGGAGATTTTATCATCAAAGTACGAGAGGTAGTGGGTCCGGAAACCATAATTTCCACATCCATGGACCTTCATGGCAATGTTTCCCAGCGATTAGCAGAAAACACTGATTTGATAACTTGCTACCGAATGGCTCCCCATGAAGACGCCTTGGAATCAAAACAACGCGCAGTTGAAAACCTTCTCGATCGACTAGAAAGCGGAAAAGGAAAACCTGCCTATAAAGCCTGGATTCCTGTCCCAATTTTATTGCCAGGAGAAAAAACAAGTACTAGAATTGACCCAGGAAAATCGCTTTACGCAAAAGTGGATCCTCAGACAAAAAAAGAAGGAGTGATTGATGCGGCTATTTGGATAGGCTATGCTTGGGCTGATGAACCTAGAAATCATGCCGTTGTCATGGTAACTGGAGATGATGAAAAGGAAGTAAAAGAAAGTGTAGAATACCTTGCTCAAAGTTTTTGGGATGTTCGAAATGAATTTGAATTTGTAGCACCTGTGGCATACTTGAATGAAAGCTTGGAAATGGCTCTTAATAGTGAGAAAAAACCATATGTTATTTCCGATATGGGGGATAATCCAACCGCAGGAGGAGCAGGTGACGTTACTTGGACCTTAAATGAGATTTTAAAGCGTCCTGAATTCCAATCCGAAAATGGACCTGAGTTGATTTATGCTTCTATTCCCGGTCCTGAATTGATTGAAAAGGCCAAATCGGCACAAGTTGGTGAAAAAATTTCGGGATATGTAGGAGCTATGGTAGATGATCGTTTTGCTCCTCCAATTTTGCTAGAAGGAAAGCTTTTGGCAATCAAAGAAGGGGATCTTGATGGAAAAACTGAAATAGTCGTCCAAGTAGGTTCGGTAAAAGTAATTGTCACCGAAAAACGTAAGCCTTACCATCACGAAAAGGATTTTACAGACCTACAGCTTGATCCTCGAGGGACTGATGTTTTGGTTGTAAAAATTGGCTATTTGGTCCCTGAACTTTACGATCTCCGTGGAGATTGGATTATGGCTTTGACTCCGGGAGGTGTGGACCAAGACCTTCAGCGATTGGGATATCAGCGAATTAATCGTCCCATGTTCCCGCTTGATCCTGATATGGCAGACCCTGATTTAAGTGTTAGATGGATTAAAAAATCTGGGTCTTAAAGATTCGAAAAACAAGATCTGTATTCGGAGACTAGGTGATTTTTGTCATTAGAATACCGGCGAAAATCACCTAATATTAAGTATACCAAAAGTTCGAATACCATGATCAAGAAACATCCATTACAGGAAGAATTCCCGGAGTTTGAAGATAAAATCAGTCAATTGAAGGTAGAGGATGACTACTTTAAAAATCTCTTTAATGACTATGATGAGGTAGATCATGAAATCTACCGAATTGAAACAGAAACTGAGCCGGCATCCGATGAAACAACCAATCAACTTCACATCAAACGGATGCGTCTAAAAGATGAAATATATCGGATTTTGAAGGAAAACTAATTGAAAAGAGGCTGTCAGGTTTAGTCTTTTTGTCACATTGGGTTCTTTCATAGCTCTCAAGCAGGCGCTCAGTCTGACTAAGAATAAACTTAAATAACAGCCTCTTTTTTATTTCAACTTTTCATTATTTCGATGACGGTCTTTATCTCGAATATTTTTCTTTTCAAAATTCCGTCTCAAAGCTTCCGTAAGGTCTACCCCGGTTTGATTCGCTAGGCATATCAAAACCCATAACACATCAGCCATTTCGTCTCCTAGGTTTTTATCCTTGTCTGATTCCTTGAAGGACTGTTCCCCGTAAGTTCTAGCCATGATTCTGGCCATCTCCCCCACCTCTTCCATCAAGATAGTCATATTGGTTAGTTCATTGAAATAGCGAACTCCCACAGTTTTGATCCACTGATCAACAAGCTCTTGGGCTTCGGAAATTGTAATTTCTGATTTGATATCACTCATGTTTAAATAGTTCAAATTCCGGAACAAATAAAATGATTTTTCGAAGAGCAGCCCCAGATCAAAACAAATGAAGTTTTGATCTCTCATAATTTTGGAAATGAAAAAAATAAATTACCTCAAATAAATATTCTCAAATTCAATCACATAGATTGCTGAAAGTCTTTTTCAAAGTACCCACAAAACACCTCCACATGCATCCCAAACCTAGTTCAGTTGAAGAATATATCAGCTGGTTTTCTCCTGAGATTCAATCAAAGCTTCAGCAAATCAGAGAAATACTAAAAAAGGCCTTGCCAGAGGCAAAAGAAGTTATTAGCTATCACATGCCGGCATTTAGAACCTCTGAAGTCTTGGTTTATTATGCAGCTATGAAAAACCATTTAGGCTTTTACCCAACGAGTTCAGGAGTAAGTAATTTCAAAGACCTACTCGAGGATTACGAAACTGGAAAAGGGGTAATTCAAATTCCATACGATCAGGAAATCCCAGAAGAATTAATCACCCAAATCGCACTCTTTAGAAAAGCTGAGGCTAAGGAAAAACAAGAGCGAAAGCTTAAGAGGTGATTCGCTTGATTTCGTTCAGGAAGAAATCTATTTCAGCTTTGGAGTTGTAGATATGCGTGGATACCCGGATGGCGTTGAGATTTGCCTCATGAACTCCCCGGATCCGTATCTGCTTTTGGCTTAAAGCTGAGGCTATTTCACGATAATCCATTCTTGGAACACGAAATGAAACCACACAAATTCTTGATTCCCGTTCCTCAGGGGTTAGAATCTCCAATTTTTCAATTTGCTTCAAACCTTCATATAGATAGTCATTCAATTCCCGAATTCGAGCTTCGATTCTATCCCTTCCAATTTCTTCATGAAAATTTACAGCAGCCACCACCCCTACATGCATAGGAGTACTTTGAGTACCATAATCGTATCGATGAGCTGTATCTACATATCCTCCAAATTCCCTTTCATCTACCGAAAGTTTCCAGCTTTTTTCAGATTTTGCTCCAACTTGGTAAGCCTGTAATTGATCGAGCATTTCTTCTCGCACAAACAAAAAGCCACTACCATTTGGTCCAAGCATCCATTTATGAAAACATCCGGCATAAAAGTCACATCCTAATTCCCGGAGATTGAGTTGGACTGTACCTGCGCCATGGGCTCCATCAATTGCAGTATAAATTCCTCTTTCTCTCGCAAAATCAGCTATTTCACGAATGGGAAACACCGTACCAGTAGTACAGGTAATATGTGGAATGGCAATCGCTCGGGTTTTTGAAGTCACCAAACTTTTGATGATTTCCAAATTCTTTTCTTGAGTATCAGAAGGTTGAAAAACCTTCAAAACAATTTGATCTAAATGAGCTCGATTTAACCACGGAATCGCACTTCCCGCATGTTCATGGGCAGTTACTATCACCTCATCCCCCGCCTGAAGAGGCAACCCTTGAGCCATGATATTGATACCCTCCGTGGTATTATGAGTCAGCGAAATCTCGGATTTTTTTACTCCAAAAAAATCGGCGATCCGCTCTCTTCCTGAATCAGGGTTACCATAGACACCTGTTTCATTGGTTTCTTGGAAAGATAGATGAATAGCCTCCAAAACCGACTTTGGAGAAGGTCCAAAGGTCCCGTTATTCAAATAAATTCGAGACTTCTGAAGGGGAAACAGTTCCCGGATTTCTTCCCAGGATTGTTCGGATAATGGCAAAAAATTGCTTTGGTCAAGATTGCTTAGAAAAGAAGGAGCAAATAAACCCAGCCCCATTTTTTGAATGAAATCCCTTCGATTTCCCATAATTTTTAGAATTGATGCGAGTGAATGATAAGAGAATTGAAGATACCATTTTGCCTCAGATATAAAAGCTCAAAAAACAGCAAGGTCAAAAAATCAAATTTTAGCGGAATGTGACCGCAATTCTATTACAATCAGATAAAATCTCAATCTTAAAGTTGGAAAACTCGGTCTACTGAAGCAGGAACATCCTCGGGATAATGACTTACAAAAATCAATGTCACGCCAGAAAATTCGCAGACTTTCTGCACTGTTTCTTTAAACAAATTCCGTTTTGCTTCATCCAAACCTTGAGAAGCTTCATCCAAAATCAATAGCCTTGGCTTTTTAATTAGCGCTCTAGCAAGAAGTGTCCAGCGTTGTTGCTCAAGGGCTAAGCGCTGAATTGGAATGTCTGCAAACTCTTCCAATTCAAATAATTTCATCCATTGTTTAGCAAGATTTTCTTGTTCTGGAGAAACCTTTTTAAACAAGCCCATGGTATCAAAAAGACCAGAAAGAATCACTTTCCTACAGGTTTGATTGGTTGGAAAAAATCTAGCCAACTCAGGTGCTACAAAGCCGGTTGGTCGTTTTACATCCCAAATGGATTCACCAGTTCCTCTCTTTCTTCCAAACAACCAGATATCTTGAGAATAGGATTGTGGATTTTCGCCGATTAACAAGGAAATCAAGGTCGATTTTCCAGAACCATTTGCTCCCCTCAATTGCCATTTTTCACCCACTTCAATGCTCCAATTAACTTGATCTAGGATCTTTTTCCCTTGATAAGAAATGGAGACATTTTTCAACTCAATTATTGATTCACTACTTCCATTTTTATCATCCTTTACCAACTCCTGAAGTAAACCCCAATCCCAGTTCTTTTTCAAATTGAGATGCTCTACTAGATGGAATTCCTCCTTTTTCCAAATTCGGGCTATTCCGGAATAATCCAATTGAGCAATGTGAGTTACGCCATCAGGAATATCTTGAGCGTTACAAGTAAGTAAGACTTGGGTTCCAGCATCCAGAATACTTCGAAGCACTTTCCCAAAATTTGCTCTACTTTGAATATCAAGCCCTGTCGTTGGATGGTCCATGAGAAAAATGCTTGGCTGACGCATCAAGCCACTCGCCAAAGCCAACCTCCTTGTTTCTCCATTAGAAAGTTTAAGCAGAGACTCATCCCGAAGTCTGTCCAAGTCAAGCAAATCCAAAACTTTCTGAAGCGTCCAAGGTCCTTGAACTTTCGGCTCAACTTCCCTAAGATATTGCTCAACTGTTGCCGTCTCCTCTGATTCTGAGGAATTGAAGCGTTGCTGGAAATAAAAGTTTTGTTGGTTGAATTTGTTTCGAAATTCATACTTCTGAGACACATATGCCATCAAATCCCGAAAGCTGTGAACTTCTTTTTGAGAAGATTTTTCTTCTATGTATTCTTGAGCAAAATGTGTTTGAAATTTCCCATTACGAATCAGCGTATTTCCCCGAAGGGTTTCTAGAAACGCAGTTTGAAGCCATCCGGACTCACTGATAATCGCCCAGGTCTGACCTTCCTCCCATTGAAAATTCAGATTTTGGAATGCTTGCTTACCCTTAAAAAAAACTTGGGCTTGTTGAATATTTAGAAGGATAGATTTCATTTCTCTTCAAAAATAGAAGAAAAATCAAACCTTGTTTTTGCTGTCAATCACAATCGTGACCGGTCCATCATTGATTAAAGAGACTTTCATGTCCGCTCCAAACTCACCTGTACCAATTGGTTTTCCTAATTCCTGCTCTAAAGAAAGTATCATTTTTTCATATAAAGGAATCGCCACAGGTGGTTTTGCCGCCTTGATATAGGAAGGTCGGTTACCTTTTTTGGTACTTGCATGCAAAGTGAATTGGGAAATCAATAATACCTCGCCTTTGACTTCTAAGAGGCTTCGATTCATCACCTCATTTTCGTCAGGGAAAATACGGAGATTGACAATTTTCTTCGAAAGCCAGTCAATGTCTTCTTGATTATCTGCATCCTCGATTCCTAAAAGAATCATCAAACCTGTTCCAATGGAAGATTTGATTTTCCCTTCAATCTTTACCGAAGCTTCGGAGACTCGCTGAATGACTGCTATCATGACTTTTTCTTTGCTGTGAGATCTTGCATTTCGCCGGAGCTAATTCGCTCTAAACCACTTCTCTCAGAATCCAGGTCAACCTTCACCATGGATTTGGCAACCTGATAATCATAAATCGGTCTGAAATTCTTGAACAATTTCAACCAAACCAATGGCTTCATCAGGATAGTTGCTACCAATTCTCCAAACCTAAATTCATGTCGATTTCCAAGCAAAAGAGAAGGCTGATAAATCTTTAAGCAATCAAAACTTAAGGATTCAAGATCTTTTTCGGTTTTCCCTTTTACCTGATTGTAAAAAATACCTGATTCGGCATTTGCACCCATTGCAGAGACATAATGGAAGGAATTTGCCTCTAATGATTTTACCCAAGAGGCAAAAGCGATGACCAAATCATGATCTATTTCAAAAAACCGCTCTTTGGAACCTGCTTTTTTGATAGTGGTTCCTAAAGAACAAAAGCCTGAAATTTGAGCTGATTTGGACTCCAAAGCCAGAACCAAATCTCGATATTCACCTCCTATAGACTCAGCATTGATTGATTCAGCCCAATTCCAATCCTGGATTTTTGCCAGATTACCTTCCAACTGAACTAGCTTAGGATGCTTCAAGGTTAGTTTCCTACGTCCTACACTGATTACATAATCATAAGCAGCACTTTTAAGCAATTGATCCAGCAACTGCATGCCGATCAATCCGGAAGTTCCAGACATTATTGCAATTCTCATATATCAAATGCTTGGGAGAAACAATCCCCTAATTCCTGCTCCAAAGATTGGTTTTTATCCCTTGCATACCAAAGGTGTACTTCTTGAGTGAATTCTTTTGAAGTTTTGCCTTTAGGATCCTCCCGAAATGCTCTTTGTTTTTCAATCAAATACTTGGGTTTTGGCCCCCAAGAAAAATATTCTTTATTAAGTCCGGGACTTAATGCGATCAACTTAGGAATAGACCTAGCGCCATTTGTCAAATGCGCATCGATGATGTCTGGATTTTCATCCCGAAGAATCAATCGAAGCTGAATTCCAGGATTCAAATCCGCTAATTTATTCATGTAAGGAATGGTTTGACCAGCATCTCCACACCAAGCTTCAGTTATAACCAACCAAATTTGAGGAGGAAGCTTTTTGACCCGCTCTTCCATTTCCGGTGAAACCTTCGCCACCTTATCCCAGCGATTCATCCGCTGAATTGCCATGCGGGTGTATTCCAAATAAGCCTCTGATTGATTTTCTCCAGTGGTTTTCCCTTCGGAAAAAAGCGCATCTACCAGCTCGCGATATTGCGAGTAGGTCATGGCATTAGCAATCGTATCGGAAGTAATGGTTTTTGGTTTCGTAATTTGGTCCAACATAAATTCTCGGATTTGGACTCTAAACAGACTAGTTTATATCTGAGTTCGCTCCCAATCTAAAAAATCCGTCACCTCGTCTTTTACCTTGGTAAAAATGGCCATAATCACAGACAAGTCATCTGCAAATCCGAAGAAGCCCAAAAAATCCGGAATAATATCTACAGGAGATAAAAAGTAAACCAATCCCAATAAAATCAATCCCAAAGTCGAAGCGGATAGCTTATGTGCACCTGAAAAATGAGCTTTAATCATTCGAATAAAGACTGAAATTGGTTCCACCAGTTTTTTTACCCGGGGATTATCCTTTAATGCAGTCAATTTATTCTTAACCCCTGAAAGCAATTCACGGACTTTCGCTTCCTTTTGAGCCAAGGCTTCCACCTGCTTCCCAAAAAGCGCTCGAGCTTGCTCGATTAATTGGCCGGTTTTGTCTTTCAGTTTTGACATGAGATTAGAAATAAATATTGATCTCTGACTTTACCTGTTTCAAAGCAAAGGCAATCGCATCATTTTTTCGATCCATGGTTACGGAGAAAATAGCTTTTGCCAAGTCCATCCCACTATCCTGACCTTCGGTCAAACTTTGTCTTCCTAAATTCACAATGGTGGTTACCTCCTCTATTGCACGCTTGACAGCTTCCCAGGTTTCATCCGAGAAATACACCTGCTGGGAATAGTTGTGGCTAAATTCATCCCGTACTTCAGTCAATAATTGGGAATGAAGCTCAGCAGCACTCATTCCGGAAACATTGGCTCTACGAACCAGATTATTTGGAGTAATCCGCTCCAGTAACAAACACAAGCGCTCTGCTGCCTGTAAACGTATAGGAAGGATGCTTTGCGTATTTTGAGTTTTTAAATCCACGAGCATTTTTTCCCTTTCCTTTGAAAGAAAAGAAACTACGACAAGGTACATCCCATAAAGTACAGCTCCAGCAGGAAGCAAAATTTTCAGTAAATCAACCAGGTAATCCATATCTCTTAAGTAGAATCTTCGAATATCCGCAAATTATCCCGCCTTGAAAACGGTTCCTTGTGTAAATTTGATTCAAATTCGAACCAATTTCCTGCCAAAATCATTCGAAGTACATGCTAATTCCGATTACAATTACAGAAAAAGCTGAGGCTGAGATCAAAAACATCATGGCCAATAAAAATATTCCTTCCGATTATTTCCTTCGGGTTGGAGTAAAAGGTGGAGGTTGCGGAGGCATGTCCTATGCCCTGGGATTTGACAAACCCAAAGAAGAGGATCAGCAATTCGATATTGGAGGAATTCCGGTGTTAATTGAGAAAAAGCACTATATGTTTTTGATGGGGATGCAAATTGACTTTTTCGAAAGCGATGAAGCAAGGGGGTTCACTTTTGTAAATCCTGATATCCCTAAACGACATGATCAATAATTCTTTGTATCTTCTGATCTTTAAACCCCAAGAACATGAAGATATTTTTCAGCATTTTGCTTTGCCTAGGCATTAGCAATTTTTCTTTCGCACAGGTCAGAAATCTCGCAGAGGGAGAAAAATCGGGAAAAGGTACGGTTGAAAACCTTGATTGGCTGGTAGGGTATTGGTCAGGAACTGGATTTGGGGGAGAATGTGAGGAGGTATGGATGCCGGAAGTAGACGGGCATATGGTTGGCACTTTTCGATTTTGGGAAAACGGCCAATTGGTTTTCTCTGAATTCATGAATTTGATCCAAGATGGAGAAAGTGTCACTATGAAGCTGAAGCATTTTAGTCCCGACTTAGAGGGCTGGGAAGAAAAGGAAGAATGGACAGTTTTTCAGTTGATCGAGCTAGGTGAACAAAAAGTCTGGTTTAATGGAATGACCATTGAACGAAAAGGAGATCAATTGATATATCATCTCAATGTTTCGGATGGAGCTGAAACTAAAACCGAAATACTGAACTTATCAAAAAAGGCTCTCTAGAGTCTCAATTTTAAAGTTTTTGATCTAGTTAGAACAAAGATTTGATGCCAATTAACTGAAGACCTAGAAGAGTTTTAGTGATCAAAAATCTTCAAATCCGGGCTTCACTAAATCCCAAAATTCATCCAAAGCGATTATTCTTGGTTTTAAAAATGAGATGATGGAAGGCCAATCATTTTCATTCATTACATCTACTCCTTCCATTCTTTTTTCCACTTTGGATATGAGCTGACCAAATTCATTGGATTGATGAAGTTGCCAATCCCAAACTTCTCCAGTACACTGTTCCAAGATCTTTCGAAGTTGCATCAGATGCTCGAAAAATAACTGCTGCAATTCTTCATCCTTATGAGTGACCTCAATTCCTACTGTGGCAAAGCCTCTTTCGGCTCGCAAACGAAAATAAATATCCTTGACTCCGGTCTTATAATTTTGCCAATTGACTCTTCCTCCCTGAACATTTGGAACAGGTTTCATATACTGGCCAAAAGCTATCCAAAAGCTCTTTCTGATTCGGGATGTTTCGGATCGGGAATACAAAACCTTAGCTGTAATCTTCGGGGTATTGGATTTGTACGGAAGAGAAATTCACCAAACCTCCCAATGAAGGATGGTGCTTTTTCAATGTGAGTTTGATTTGCTTGGTTTCTGGATAGGCTTCCAAAATATCTTGGACGATTAAATGACCTAAATGCTCTAACAACTTGACCTTCTCTCCCATTCTTGCCTTGATGAGCTGATATAATTTGGAATAGTCCACCGTTCCATTCAAATCATCATGAAGCATCGCTTCTTTGAAATCAGTATCTAATTCTAAATCCAGTGTAAAACGATTCCCAAGAATAGCTTCTTCAGGGTAAACTCCATGATATGCATGAAACTCAATGCCTTCGAGTGCAACTTTTCCCATCAGTCAAATTGGTCAAAGAAAGAACCTGATTGTTTGTTTGGATCTTCTTCTTTTGGAGATTCAGTTTCTTTTTCAGCCGGAGTAGGAGTTTCATTTTTCACTTTTTTCACATCCTCTTCTTCAACTTTAGGCTCGATTGTTTCTTCCTCTTCTGGTTCTACTTCAGGAGCTTCACCTTGTACATCAGGTGTAGAATCATGGATTTCAATTTCCAATTCTTCCTCGATCACCTCCATTTCAGCCATTGGATCCTCCTCCTCTTGTTCTACCGTTATTTCGGTTTGGGAAAGACTCTGACCTACTTGTTCAGCAAGGCTCTCTAGATTACCAAAAGTAAAAGCTTGGGACCGACTCAATTCCTCCACAGCCCGAGCAAGTGCCTTCGCATCAATTCTGGAAAAATGAGCATCTGAAAGTTCAATTTGATTGAGCATGTCCTGAGAAATTCGGCGTAAGCTTTTCACCAAATTTTCTCGCTGCTCCACCAAGCTTTCATAACTACGCACCAATCCCTGCATGCTTTCACGAAGTTCAACGATTACTTCTTTAGCCTTTGCTTCTGCAGCAGCGATGATTATAGCCGCATCAGCTTCCGCTTTTTGCTTGGTCTCTTTTATGATTTTTTCAGCATACTCATTTGCATGCTTCGCATTGTAATTTGCTTCCTCGATGATTTGATCCGCAGCAGCATTTGCTTCCTCGATGATACTAGCCCCAGTATCTTCAGCAGTCTTGAGCGTTCGAAAAAGGCTATCCTCTACATCTTTGAGTCGCTTAGCTTCACTCTCCACTTGCTGCAGCTTGCTTTTCAACTCTAAATTTTCCTGACAAACCTGATCAAATGATTGACTCAATTGATCCAGAAACTGCTCCACTTCTTTTTTTTCATATCCCCGAAAGGATGTTTCGAATGACTTCTTACGAATCTCTGTGGGTGAAATTTTCATGCTTTTAAAGTTCTAAATTCCAAATAGAAATAGTGCGGTCATCCGAAACGGAAATAACATCTTGACTGTAGGTACTCCAAATCACTTTGTTGATGGAGGTTCCGTGCCCGGCATTTCGTGCCTTATCGATGACTTTTAATAATTTTTGCTGTTGAGTATCCCAGACTTTAATTGATTTATCCATGGAGCAGGTCACAAAATATGCCCCATCTTCCCGGAATGAAAGGTAATTTATCGCATACATATGTGCGATGATATTTTCTTTCTGTGTGTAAGAATTGGTCTCCCAAAATTTTAAATGGGCGTCTCTAGCTCCGCTGATTAACAATTCCTCATCAGGAGAAAAGCTCAAGGCAAATACCGAATTACTATGTCCTGTGAGATTTGCTATGGGCTTGAAATCCTCAGACAAATCCAAAATTTTGACTGTATGATCAGATAAACCGATCGCAAGGTGCATTTTCTTCAAAGCCACATCCATCACACGGATACTTTTTGAACTCAGCTTGATATGCTTTCGCACAGCTTGACTTTGAATATCCACCACAGTCAAAACTCCATCACCAGTGCCTACTAAAATTTCATCTCCAAGTACAGTGATGTGAAAAATAGCCTGATCGGTAAGCTTCAGTGACCAAATTTCTTTATTCTCCTGAAGATCAATCACATGAATTCCTTCAAAATTATGCCCAATAATCAGCCAATTTCGAAGCCGATCAACTGCTAAGGCATAGACTGAATGCGGAAGTTTTGCAACTAATTTACCGTCTTTGGGCTTATCTAAATCCCATTCTACTACCATCCCATCCCCGGCACCTGTATAAAAAAATCTAGGATCAGGCCCTTCTGCTAAAGCATAGATGCAATCATTGTGGCCGGTAAGGGTGTGTAATTTATTAACTTGGATTTTTGACATATATTGGCTTTTGTTTGGGAATTCCCCATTTGCCTATGCAAACAAAAATAGAAAAAATTGATTCTCAATCGGCCTTGGTTTTGAAGATTATTGAAGACCAGCCACTGACTCAGTTAGATTTTTTGAGTTTTCGGGAAAGGCTTTCCTATGCAAATATTTCTCATTCCGAAAAAAAGCGGGAATGGGCTTCCTCAAGACTAGCCATCAAACAGGCTATGGATGAGCTGAAACTCCCCTATCCGGGGTTTTTCAAAGACGAACACGGAAAATCACAAGCCATGCAAGGAGGCGGTCATGTTTCCCTCACGCACACCTTGGGATATGCAGGTGCAATTTTCCATCGAGAATTACCTGTTGGGATCGATATGGATTTAATTCGGGAAAAAATCATTCGAATAGGCTTCCGATTTTTGGATCCTTCTGAGTTGGATTTTTTGGAAAAAGACCCTGTCCATTATACCCTCGCATGGTCAGCTAAGGAATCAATTTTCAAGTGCCAAGGAAAAAAAGGTGTCTCTTTTCGAGAAAACATCCTATTGGAACCATTTGATAAAAATGCCAAAACAATCAAGGGGAAAATTCACGGAACGGATTTTGCAAATCATCATTATGAAGTGAAAGCTGAAATTATTCAAGACGTGGTATTGACCTATACCATTTGGTAAAATTGAAAGCCTATGAAACTTAAAGCCATATTCCTGTTTTTCTTCTTAACATGGGCCAACATCTCATTTGCTCAAAGTCTTGAAGAAATCACTTTGACAGATGCCATCACCAACAAGCCTTTAACAATTGCCTCTTTGAGTGATCAAGAAGGTTTGGTTTTACTTTTTTATGATCTCAAATGTCCTTTTGCGAAGATGTATGAGGAAAGAATCAAAAACTTACGTACCTCCTATTCCAACAAAGGGATTCGATTTGTTTTGGTGAATCCTAACGCAACTTTAGCAGATCAAGCATCACTCAAGGATTATGTAGACAGTTCAGGCATAAACCTCTCGTTTTTAATAGATTCAGAAAAAACACTATCCAAGAAATTAGAAGTTTCTAAAATCCCCGAGGTCTTCCTATTGACAAAAGTTGAAGGAGAGATTCAGCCGGTTTATCACGGAGCTATAGACAACAACCCTCAGGCTGAAGATGCGGTCAGCGAAAAATTCCTCGAGCGAGCAATAAATCAACTTTTGCGTGGAGAAACACCTAGCCCTTCTCAAGTCCGAGCTACAGGCTGCAATGTGCGTTCCTTCTAACTAGTCTAATAAAATTTGAATTAGGCTTTTGATTTCCTCGACTTTCTCGGCTTCTCCTAATTTTTCAAAAGAATTGGCGAGGTTCCGAAGTGATCTCAAAATAATGTGAAAGGAATCCGTAGGCTCAAAATACTCGTCCTTCGGCGGAATTTTTAAATGCTCCAAATAATTGAACACATCCTGTCTTCTGAAAATCAAACCTTTATTGAAGACATTGATGTAAAAAGTCACATCCTCAGATTTATAAGTCAACACAAAAAGGTTAGGCAAATTCACACCATAGACAGGCAACCCCAACTTTTGAGCCACCAACAAATAGATAGCACAAAGGGAAATAGGGTTGCCCTTTTTCGTATCCAAAACCGTTGACAGCATAGAATTCCCAGGGGAATGGAAATTCTTGGTATTGGCTGAAAACCTAAGCTTATTGAATAGGACATTATTGATGATTTTGATCTGATCATAAGGCCCCAAATCATTGCTGAAAGCAGTCCATACCTCGAAATAAATCTGATGCATGTCAGCATTGAGTTTTTGAAACTCCAGGTCCGGATACTGATAGGTATTAATAATCCAAAGTCCCGCCAATAAATCCCGGTCTTCTGATTTTTTCCAATCCTCAAGACGGGCTTTTAGCTGGGAAAACTGGAGCTCATGAACTAAAAACTCCAATTCCCGCTGAATCTCGGGATTAAAATTCGTCTCCCATTTTTCTTCCAAAAAAGGAATGATATCCGCACCAAGCGACATCAATCTGTCACGCACATGCCCTTTTACTTCTTGATCCGTGTCATCAAGAAGAGAAATAAGTGCATTTAATTCAGAAGGACTTAGCTGATCCATTACCCAATGAAAATACAAAAAATTGTCAAGTTTGAATCACTCCAACATTGAACCGATTTTCAATCGGAGCATGATTAGCTGCTTCAATTCCCATGGAAATAACCTTACGGGTTTCTCGAGGGTCAATCACTCCATCCACCCATAACCTTGCAGCTGCATAATATGGGCTAAGTTCCTCATTGTATTTATTGGTAATTTCTTCCAAAAGTGCTTTTTCATCTTCTGGTGAAATTTCTTTCCCAGCCTTTTTCAAAGCCGAAACTTTTATTTGAAGCAAAGTTTTGGCAGCTGAAGATCCAGACATTACTGCCATTTGGGCTGTAGGCCAAGAGTAGATCAGGCGCGGGTCATAAGCTTTGCCACACATTGCATAATTACCAGCGCCATAAGAATTCCCTATTACCAAGGTAAATTTGGGCACGACAGAATTTGCCATGGCGTTTACCATTTTAGCTCCATCCTTGATGATACCTCCATGTTCGGCTTTTGAACCTACCATAAATCCACTCACGTCCTGAATGAATACCAAAGGAATTTTTCGCTGATTACAATTCATAATGAAACGTGCTGCTTTATCTGCCGAGTCTGAATAGATTACTCCACCCATCTGCATTTCTCCTTTGGCATTTTTGACAACCTTCCGCTGATTGGCAATGATACCCACAGCCCAACCATCAATCCGTGCTGTGGCGCAAATCAAGGTTTTTCCATAATCCTTTTTGTATTCATCCAATTCCCCTCCATCGACTAGCCCCTTCAGCACGTCAAGCATATCGTATGGCTTTACACGGTCAATGGGAAATTTCTCCAAAACCTCATTGATAGAAATGGAAGGAGTTTTGGGTTCTTTTCGGTCAAATCCTGCCTTTTCAGAAGCTCCGATTTTGTCAAAAATCCTACGGATAGCATCTAAGCACTCTTGATCGGAATCGTATTTATTATCAGTTACTCCAGAGATTTCACAATGAGTAGTCGCTCCCCCAAGAGTCTCATTGTCCACCTGCTCACCTATTGCAGCTTTTACCAAATAGGATCCGGCTAAAAAAATCGTTCCAGTCTTATCAACAATCATTGCCTCATCTGACATGATCGGCAAATAAGCTCCTCCAGCCACACAGCTTCCCATGATCGCAGCGACTTGAACTATTCCCATGGAAGACATCTTGGCATTATTCCGAAACTGACGTCCAAAATGCTCCTTATCAGGAAAAATCTCATTTTGCATAGGAAGGAAAACACCTGCGCTATCGACTAGATAAATGATAGGGAGGCGGTTTTCCATTGCCACTTCTTGAGCGCGCAAATTCTTCTTGGCAGTCATCGGAAACCAAGCACCTGCTTTCACTGTGGCGTCATTAGCAACTATGACGCACATTTTCCCACTCACATATCCAATTCCTGTTACCACTCCTGCAGAAGGACATCCACCCTCTTCTTCATACATTCCATCCGCAGCAAAAGCCCCTATCTCTAAAAATTCAGATTCTTGATCTATTAAATAATCAATTCGCTCCCGGGCAGTCAATTTCCCTTTTTCATGCTCCTTTGCAATTCTCTTTTCCCCTCCACCCTTTTTTACAGTCTCATACTTAGTTTTCAATTCATCCAATAAGGAATCAAAATTCAAAGTGGGAGTTTTTCCGGTAGTATTCATGAAGTTGATTTTGGGTTTATGAGATTTAAAACTCCAATCTACAAAAGGAAGTTTGGTTTTTGGGAAAAGAAAAAGCCCTTTTTCAAAACAAAAAAGGGCTAATTCCTTGAAAGACAGCTTAAAGCTTAATTTCCTTCAATTTCATTTTTATAATCACGAATAGATCTGAAAATTGCAGAAGCCATGTATTCCTGTCCTTGTTTGCTCATCAGGAATTGCTCTTCCGAGCTATTGGACAAGAATCCCAACTCGACCAAGACGGATGGCATAGAAGGAGTCCAAAGCACATAAAAAGGCCCTTGCTTCACTCCACGGCTCTTTCTCCCTACCCGATCTTTAAACTGCTTTTCGATTTGATCAGCCAAAGTCAGCGAGTTTTCGAAAAATGCCTGAGACATCAGATTGAACATGATATAGGATTCGGGAGAAGAAGGATCAAAGCCTTCATATTTTTCCTGATAGCCGTCTTCTAGCAGCATCACGGAGTTTTCCCGTTTGATAATATCGAAGTTGGATTCGAAGTGCTTCATCCCCATAATAAAAGTCTCTGTACCATATGCCGACCGGCTAGCCGCTGAATTAGAATGAATGGAAACAAAAAGATCTGCTTTATTATTATTGGCAATTCTAGGTCTATCCTTCAAAGATGGAAAGCTGTCATCCTTTCGAGTGTAAATCACCTCGACGTCTGGCATGTATTGATTAATGTATTTTCCAACAAGTAACGTTACGGCCAAGTTGATATCCTTTTCGCGGGATTTAGAACCCAAATTCCCGGGGTCTTTTCCACCATGTCCAGCATCCAAAACAATTTTTTTCATCCGAAACGCCGGCATCATCGTTTCATCAGGAATGAAACCTCCAAACAGAAACGGGATCATCAAAATCAGAGAAAGAATAAATTTTTTATTTTGAAACCTTTCCATGAGGGCAATAAAATTAACTTTACGCGATATTTCCATTAAATCAGCAAATAAGGCAGCGACTGTGCAGGGATTGAAACTCCTACTTTTGAGCTTATGTATATTTTTGCTTTTGCCCCAAATGGCTGAAGCTCAGCGATCCAGGACTACTCAAGAGAGAAGGTTGACTGTACCTGACACCTTAGAGGCTCCTGCTCGAATTATGGGAGATACAGTTTCCATCCCTGCTGATACCTTATCCTTGTCAGATTCGACAAAAATTGTGCCCAGCAGCTCAATAATGAGCGAAATCAATTACTATGCTGAAGATAGTATTGTCACTGACTTCAAAACCAACAAAGTCTATCTATACAATCAGGCATGGTTTGAGTACGGAGAAATGCGTTTGGATGCAGATCGGATCGTGATTGATTGGAAAAATAATGAGCTCTATGCCTCAGGTGTTACGGATAGTCTAGGAAATATCCAAGGAAACCCATTCTTCAAAGATCGAGGGCAAGTCTATGAGATACGGAAGGAAATGAGGTATAATTTCCAAACCCAAAAAGCCATCATCAAGGATGTAGTCACCGAACAACAAGATGGGATTTTGAGAGGTGAAACCATTAAGAAGACTGATGATGGCAGCATCTACCTCGATCATGGATACTACACTACCTGTAAGCTTACAGAACCGCATTGGCATATATCTTCTAATAAGATCAAGTCCATCGAAGGAAAGCAAGTGGTCTCTGGGCCTTTTAATCTTTATTTCAATGGAATTCCAACTCCACTCGGTCTTCCATTCGGTATAATTCCAAATACTCCTGAAGAAAAAGCATCTGGAATCATTTTCCCTACTTATGGAGAGGAACAAGTTCGTGGACTTTTCCTCCGGGATTTTGGATACTATTTTGCTTTCAACGATTACATACACTCCAGAATTACCGGGGACATTTACTCCAAAGGAGGCTGGGGTCTCAAGTCCCAATCAATTTATAAAAAGCGCTATCGCTTTAGCGGAGCATTCAATTTTGATTTTCAAAAATTCAAATCTCCGGAGACTGAATTAAATCCGGTTGATTACAATACGTTCCGTATTTCTTGGTCACACAATCCGGAAAGTCGTGGGACAGGAAGATTTTCCGCATCTGTAAATGCAGGTAGCACTTCCTATTTCAACAATGTCATTAATCCGACAAATTTCCAGAATAACGTTACCTCAGATCTTCAGTCAAATATCAATTATACGAAACAGTTTTCGGGTACGCCTTTCTCCATGTCAGCAAGTGCCCAGCATTCCCAGTCGGTATCAACTGGTGAGGTAAGACTTCGATTACCTTCTTTTAATGTCTCGATGAACCGACAGAATCCATTCCGAAATGTGGATTTTGAACCCCTCAAAACATTGAATATTGCCTGGAACTTTGATATTCAAAACTCAATCACAAACCGGATTCAGTCCCCTACCCCTATTGATCCTGAATTGGGTGGAAGCACTGCCCCGGAATTGATCCCTTTTACACCGGAGAACTTTAGTCTTTTACTTAAAAACGCCAATAATGGAGCTCAGCATAGAATTCCGATCAGTTCCAATTTTACCCTATTCAAATACTTTACGGGAACAGCTTCCGCAAACATCACGGAACTATGGTATTTGCAAAAGCTTCGATTCTTCTACAATCCTGAATCCGAGCGGGTGGATCAAATCGTAGAGAATGGGTTCAATCGAGTGAGCTTTTACAATAGCTCATTTGCAATGAATACCAACCTCTATGGGTTCTATAATTTCAAAGGGGGAAAAATTCAAACTATCCGACATCACATTCAGCCTACATTCGGATTTAGCTATACGCCGGATTTCACCGATGAGTCATTTGGATACTTCCAAAATGTACAGGTAAATACTGAAGGTGATACCCGACTTTATAATAGACATCAAGGATTTATTTATGGTGGTGCTCCGCAAGGAGAATCAAGATCTTTGACCTTTGGATTGCGATCTGTTTTGGAAGCAAAAATCAAAACTGCTGAGGATTCTACGGATGAAGAAAGCACCAAAAAGATTCCTATCATCGAGAACCTGGATCTAAATACTTCCTACAATTTCGCAGCAGATTCCTTCCAGCTTGCACCTTTGAGAATCAGTGCACGAACAAGCTTTTTTGAAAGGAGATTGTCTGTAAACGTGAGTACAACTTTGGATCCTTACGCAACAGCCACTTTCACAAATACCAATGGCACAGAAACCACCCGAAGAATCAATGAATATGCATGGAAAAATGGGCAAGGCATAGGCACCATCCGAAATGCCTCACTCAATATTAATGCATCGATAAATCCAAGCAACTCTCAAAATCCAAATGAAGTTCGGGATGAACTCACCAATCAATTCCTTCAGCAAGGAGGAATCATGAATGAGTTTGTGGAGAGTCAGATTAACCAAATTGTCACTGATCCAAGCCAGTACATCGACTGGAATATTCCATGGAATTTGACGGTAGGCTATAATTTGGCATATAGCAAACAATCCAATGGAAGTACGAATGTCACTTCAGCTGTACAACTTTCAGGAGATATTTCCCTTTCAGAAAAGTGGAAAATCAATTTTAATACTGGTATCAACTTAGTGGATCAGGCGATTACTCAATCCATGATAGGAATTGCCAGAGACCTGCATTGCTGGCAGATGAATGTCAACTGGATACCTTTCGGACGATTTACTTCCTACAACATTGACATTCGCGTCAAATCCAGCATCCTTCAGGATTTGAAGGTTTCCCGAAGAAGGTCCTTCTTTGATAGGTAATCAGGAATTGATTTAGAGATTTTTCAAAAATTTTCTCGCCCTTTCCAAATCCTCCGAAGTATCAATTGCAATGGGTTGGTGGCTTGTTTTTACCATCCGAATTTTAATCCCTTTTTCCAATAACCGAAGTTGCTCCAGCATCTCGATTTGCTCTAGTTCACCCTTTGGCCAAGTAGTAAACTGACTTAAAATATCGCGTCTGTATGCGTAAACGCCAATATGCTTTTTGTAGGTCAGGTTTGGCAACTTATCTCGATTGAAAGGAATCGGTGATCTCGAAAAATAAAGTGCATCGCCTTTTTCATCAAGGACTACTTTTACCGCATTAGGATTTTGAGCTTCTTCTTCTGAAATCTCATGAAATAGGGAGGCCATCTGAACTTCATCATCCTGAAAAACCTCCACCAAAGACTTTAAAGAATTAGCATCTTGGAATGGTTCATCTCCTTGAACATTGACAATCAATTCGGCATCGACTTGATCAAGTGCTTCAGCTATTCGATCCGACCCACTTTCGTGTTGTCTTTTACTAAAAAACACCTGACCGCCAACCTGCCTGATTTGATTGGCAATTTCTTCATGATCAGTCACTACCCATACTTCATCGAAAACTCCAGTATCCAAAGTGCTTAAGTAGGTCCGCTGTATCACGGATTTCCCACCTAAATCTTGGATAAGTTTAGCTGGCAAACGAGTAGATGCGAATCGTGCAGGGATAAGAGCGGCAGATTTCAAAGTTTGGGATTTTGAATGAATATTTTCAATAAATCAGGGCCAAAAATAAAGAAACCAGAGCTTGTAATGAATTGCTCTGGCTTCTCTTTTTAGATTATTCTAGACTTTTGGGACTTGCCAACCATTATGGTAATGAGCTTTCATAAGATCATTGGCATCAGAATCAGTGAACTGATTATTGGAGGCATCCCAATAAATTTTCTTTCCTGTCTTGAAGGCGATATTACCCATCTGAGCATTGATTGCAGCCACTGATCCCGTTTGGATCGCACACTTCAATCTACTTGGATCATTTGCCATCACAGACTCCACAAAATTCTGGGCATGGGAATCCAAAGCGCTTCCAGTAGGGCGAGTATGTGGAACCTCTGCTACTTTTGGTTTTCGCTCTCCTTCCACAGTTTCTGTTTCTGGGATTACTTTCCAACCTCCTCTATTCACTACTAAAGTTGCATTATTTCCGATAAAAGCAATCCCTTCTGTCGTACCGTAATTTCCTCCATCAATACCTGTGGCATGCTCCCAAAGCATATTGAAACCTTCATATTCATAAACAGTTTGCAGGGTATCAGGAGTCTCGGAAGCATCATCAGGATAAGCAAATTTACCTCCCGAGGCCATAATAGATTTCGGGGCACTTACTCCCATCGCATAAAGTGCAATATCAATTTCATGAACACCCCAATCAGTCATCAAACCTCCCGCATAATCCCAAAACCATCGGAAATTAAAATGGAATCGATTTGGATTGAATGGTCTTTTTGGAGCTGGGCCCAACCACATATCATAATCCACACCAGCCGGAGCAGGGCCGTCAGGTTGAACAGGAACAGGTTTCATCCAACCTTGATAAGCCCAGCATTTTACCAAACGAATCTGACCTAGCTTTCCTGATTTGACATATTCAATTGCCTGATCATATTGAGAACCAGATCGCTGCCATTGACCTACCTGAACAACCTTTCCATAGCGCTCTTGAGCTTTCACCATGATTTGACATTCCTCGATCGTATTCGCAATGGGCTTTTCAACATAGACATGCTTTCCGGCAGATACTGCATCCACCATATTCAGGCAATGCCAATGGTCAGGAGTACCGATAATCACCACGTCAATATCAGGATCTTCCAACATCTTTCGATAATCCTTGTATTGCTTAGGCCGGACACCTCTTAATTTGAATACATCCTCAGTTCGCTGATCCAAAACTGATTGATCGATATCTGCAAGTGCAACGCAATTAACATTGGGGATTTTTAGATGCGCATTCATATTAGACCAACCCATTCCTTTACAGCCAATTAGGCCGTAGTTGATTTGGTCTGAGGGCTTTATTTTTCTAGTAAAAGTACCAAAATCAGCTGCCGTCAATATCGATGGCATACTAAGACCAGCTCCCATGAGCATGGTATTTTGGAGGAATTTTCTTCGTGAAGACATAGGTTATTGGGTTATTGAGTTATTGATCTTGTAGTTAGTAGGTGATAATTCAAGAGCACCTACCAGCCAATAGTAAACTTTTTACCGCTTACTATTTACTGTTAACTGTTTAAAGAGGTCTCAGCCAGATATTTCTAAATCGGACAGGATTTCCATGATCCTGAAGTATGATTGGAAGTTCTTCTGGGTGTACTTTGTAATTTGGAATCCCAATGTATTCAGTCGGCCCACGAAGAATCACGTGATTTTGCACCAAAACCCCATTGATCATCACCGTAACTGTTGCTGGGGATGTCAACACTCCATTTTTGTCAAAACGAGGAGCTTTAAAGATGATATCGTAATAATTCCACTCACCCGGAGCTCTCAAAGGATTTACTAAGGGTGGATATTGCTTGTAAATACTACCTGCTTGTCCATTGGTGTAGGTTTTACTTTCATAACTATCCAGAATTTGCACCTCATACAATCCCATTAGGAAAAAACCCGAATTTCCCCGGCCTTGCCCTTCTCCTTTAATCTCAGTTGGCGCTGACCATTCAACATGGTACTGGGCATCTCCAAAAGGCAATTTGGACTGAATATCACCTTTTCCGGCAACCACTACCAATTCGCCATTTTCGATTTTCCACTCTGCGGGGCTTGAACCATCTCTAGCTGAAACAAAGCCATTCAAACTACTTCCATCGAAAAGAACAATCGCATCTGAAGGCGGTAAATGATTTTGAGCACCTGGAGTAATCTTTGGAGGAACAGGAGTATAAAATTCCGTTGCCTGAGGAGGTAAAGGTGGTGGGGTTTGTTCCTGAGCACTTACCAAAGAGGATCCAACAAGTAGAAATAAAGCTGTAAAAAAGAGCTTATGGGAAATTTTCATATGTAAAATAAATTAGGGTTGATAAATTGGATGAATAAATTAAGAGCAATTGTCCTGAATCAAAAGACCATTAATGGATTTTTGGTTGTAGAGGGCAAAAGCTTTCCTAATTTTCTGAAAAATACAGCATATGAAAAAATTATACTTTGCTTTGATCGCCTTCTTGGTAGGAATAAGTCAGTCTATGGCTCAAACTGATTATTTCTTCCCGGGAGAAAGTTTTGACTCGACAATTCCATCTCCTGAAGAGTTTTTAGGATATCCTATCGGAGATTGGCATACCCGCTATGACTTAATCGTAAAATACTTCGAAAAGCTGGATGAAGTCAGTGAGTTAGCCACTCTTCAAACCATAGGCTACACGCATGAGCACAGGCCAAAAGTAATTTTGACCATTGCATCCCCTACTCATATGGCTGATTTGGAACAAATTCGTCAGCGGCAAATACAACTTGCAGACCCAACTCAGGAAAAACCTGATGTAAGTTCCATGCCAGCGATTGTCCACCTAGGTTATGGAGTACATGGAAATGAACCTTCCTCTGCCGAAGCAGCTATGCTGACGGCCTATTGGATATTAGCTGGACAATCTGACTTAGCAAAGCGAGTTCGAGAAGAAGCAGTTATTCATATTGACCCTACTTTAAATCCTGATGGACGGGATAGGCATAGTTTGTGGGCTGATTCAAATAAAGGATTCCCTCCTGTCGCTGATCCTTTGGATCGGGAGCATAATGAGGCTTGGCCTGGAGGTAGAACCAATCATTATTGGTTTGATTTGAATAGAGATTGGTTACCCCTTGCACATCCTGAATCCCAAGTGAAAGTGGAATGGTACCATCAATGGTACCCTAATGTTACTACGGATTTCCATGAAATGGGGACCAATAGCACCTATTTCTTTGAACCTACCAAGCCTTATGGCTCTGAGAATCCGGTTGTTCCTCGAAAAAACTATGATGATATCAATCCGCTATTCGCGAAATATTTCTCCAAATACATGGATGAAATTGGTAGCCTATACTGGACAAAAGAAGTGTTTGACAATAGCTACCCAGGCTATGGCTCAACCTATCCAGATATTCATGGAGGATTGGGGTTGGTATTTGAAACTGCAAGTAGTCGAGGGCATTTGCAGGCCAGTCAACGAGGAGATATTTCTTTTGCATTTACGATTAGAAATCACCTAGTCAATTCCTTGGCAACAATGGAAGCTTCTATTGATAATCGGGAATACATGCACGATTACCTTCGAGAGTTCTTTGTTACCGCAGTGGATGAAGGAAGAAAAGACCCAGCAAAAAACTATGTCTTTGGTGATGAATTTGATGCCAGTCGAAACCGACTATTCCTACAATTTCTTTTGGACCATAAAATCAAAGTTTATGAAAATGATGCGGACCTTCGAGTTGGTGGACAAGAATTCAAAAAAGGAAAATCTTGGTTAGTTCCTACAGCACAGCCTCAGTATAGAATGGTTCGCACCATGTTTGAGTACGTGAAGGAGTTTGCGGATTCGGTATTTTATGATGCCTCAGCCTGGACCATGGCCGCAGCCTACGGAATGCCTTTTGCTACTGCCCCTACTGCCAAATTAGGAACTGAGCTAAATACAATTGAAGCACCGGATTACACATTCCCAAGTGGAAAGGCATATGCCTATTTGATTGACTGGGCCGATTATTTTGCTCCAAAAATGCTTCATGATTTACAAACTGCGGGGATTCATGTCGAAGTCATTAATAGACCATTCAGTTCTCAAACGCAAAATGGCCCTTTTGATTTTGCCGCAGGCACTTTGATGATTCCTATAGGTTTCCAAAGCTTAAGTCAGGAGGAAGTTGCTTCTAAAATGGAAGCGTTGGCAAAAATCAATCAGCAAAAAGTCTACAAAGTAGAAACAGGTCTCAATTTGACTGGAATTGATTTAGGTTCCAATCTCGTGGGTGCGGTACAAAAACCAAAAGTCATCATGCTTGTTGGCCCTGGAGTATCTAGCTATGAAGCAGGTGAAATCTGGCACTTATTGGACACTAAAGTTGGAATGCCCATAACCAAGGTAAATACCGACAATTTCGGTCGAGTTAATCTATTCAATTACAACACCCTGATACTTCCTTCCGGGAATTACAGTGAATTGTCTGAGGCCTCTATTGAACATTTGAAAGATTGGGTAAATCGAGGCGGAACGGTGATTTCTTTAAAGAGTGCTAGCCTTTGGCTAAACCGAATCGGGCTTACAAAAGAATCTCCGGTTCAATTGGAAGGAGAAAAAGATCCATCTGAGCTTCCATTTGCAATAAGAAGGGATTTTGAAGGCGCAAAACAAGTTGGAGGAAGTATCTACCTAGCAAGAATGGATCTTACACACCCGATTTCCTATGGCTACAGAAGTGAAAATATTCCGGTCTATAGAAACACGAACATTTTCATCCAACCTAGCCAAAACAAATATTTGACTCCTATCCGATATACAGAAAACCCACATTTGGGAGGCTACATTTCTGACTCAAATTTGGAGAAGCTAAAGCAAAGTGCAAGCGTAGTTATTTCTTCTTCAAGAAGTGGACGTGTTATTCATTTCTTCGATAGTCCGAATTTTAGAGGCACATGGTTTGGAACAAACAAGCTGTTCTTAAATGCCATTTTCTTTGGAAATCAAATGGACTAAAAGCTAAAAAAACCGCAGGATATCCTGCGGTTTTTTCTTTATCGTCAGCTTTGAATTACTTTTTATCGCCTATAGGTCAATGTAATAATCCCGGCTATTTTACCAAGAGGTGATTCAAATTCCACCTCATGTTTTGTAACCAGTTCTTTATCTGTGAAAGAAAGAATTTCATATCGAGTAACTTCACCCACATCGTAGTTCATCACAAGATCGCCACCGTCAATTTCCCAAGTACCCAATCCATTCAAATCTCCTTTTCCAGCAAAAATCCTGAAGGTACCGTTTTCATTGAGTTCTAGCCTCCCATCTTCGTGAAGCATTCTTCCTCCCTCAATCATAGCTGCCATTTCTCCACCCTCGGATTGTTCAAAGTTAAAGTCCGTTCCAATCCAGGTTCCAACCAAGTCCTCTTTTTGGATTCCACCAGAACAGGAAACCAAGATCATGAGTCCCAAAAAGAAAGGAATGATCGTTAAAATTCGGCTTTTTGAAGAAGGAGGGTTCTTTTCGATTAGTATCATTTGATGTTGATTTTTTTTCGATGATACAGAATTAAGTTTGAAAAAGCACCGCTACCGTAAATCAAACTGATGTTTGAAAGACTTTTTTTAACTAATCACTTCACACAAAACGCCACTTCCAAATGTGATTAATTTCCATGAATCTAGAGGAAACTCAATATATATCAAATCCCCTGGCTGCATATTGAGGTATTCTCCATCACTCAAATTCGCTGCAAAAAGACTAATCAAAGGATTATGTCCAACAATTAAAACTTCATTAAAGTCTTGAGGAGTATTTTCCAAAATATCCATCAGGTCTTGCAAATCCCCATCATAAATGGATCGGACATATTCCTGATTTTTAATCAAAACTCGCTCAGCGACGATGTTTGCAGTTTCTTTGGTTCGTTGTGCAGGTGAACAATAGACCTTCCCAATTTCAGGAGCTAATTCGTTTAGACGTGCCGCAACATGCGAAACTTTTCCCTTTCCTTTTGGTGTGAGAGTACGATCAAAATCCAAATCAGCAGAAAAACTAGCCTCTCCGTGTCTCAATAAAAATAATCGTTTCATAAGTCCAAATTATTCAAAATTTCAAGCCTAAAAACAGTCACAAGAATCCTTCCATCCGATCACCTGAAAATTTAATAGTTGCAGGTGAAAACAATGCCTTCTATTTTTAGCTTTTCAAAACAAGCCCTCAGGCCTAATTCTGAAATTTTTATGTCCAAAAATATCGTCATAGTCGAGTCCCCTGCCAAAGCAAAAACCATTGAAGGATACCTTGGCAAAGATTTCAAGGTTGCATCCAGTTATGGACACATTCGAGATTTGCCCAAAGGTGACAAGGCAATTGATATACATAATCGCTTCAAGCCCACCTATGAGATCACTCCAGATAAAAAAGAAGTGATCAAAAATCTTCGAAGCTTAGTCAAAGATGCCGACACCATCTATCTCGCGAGTGACGATGACCGTGAAGGAGAAGCGATTTCTTGGCATTTGAAAGAAGTCTTGAAACTTAAAGACGAAAATACCAAGCGGATAGTTTTTCGAGAAATCACCAAAAATGCTATTCAACGTGCTATTGAAAACCCACGGGGGATTGATTACGACTTGGTAAATGCGCAGCAGGCAAGGAGAATTTTAGATCGATTGGTAGGCTTTGAGCTTTCACCTGTACTTTGGAAAAAAATCAAAACCGGACTTTCAGCAGGTAGAGTTCAATCTGTTGCTGTTCGCCTGATTGTAGAAAGAGAGCGAGAAATTGAAGCTTTTGAAGCCAAATCTTCTTTCCGAATTACAGCTCAGTTTGAAGTAGATGGAAAAACTTTTCAAGCCGAATTACCCAAAAAATTTGAAACAAAGGCAGAGGCAGAAGCTTTTCTAAAAGCCTGTCTTCAAGCAGAATTTACGGTAGGAAATCTTGAGAAAAAACCTGCCAAAAAATCTCCGGCTCCGCCTTTTACTACCTCCACCCTTCAGCAGGAAGCTTCCAGAAAATTGTACTTTTCGGTAGCTCAAACCATGTCTGTCGCACAGAAGCTTTATGAGGCTGGTAAGATCACCTACATGCGAACCGATAGTGTGAATCTTTCCGAAGAAGCCATGCGATCAGCTGAATCTGCGATCAAGAATGAATTCGGAGATCAATATCATAAGGCCAGAAAATACACTACCAAGTCCGAAGGGGCTCAGGAAGCTCACGAAGCAATTCGACCTACGGATTTTTCCAAACCGGAAATCAGCGGGGATAGAAATGAGCAACGATTGTATGATTTAATCTGGAAGCGAGCTATTGCTTCTCAAATGGCTGATGCTCAGCTTGAAAAGACCAACATCACCATTCAAATCTCCAACTCGGACTTGACACTTTCTGCTCATGGAGAAGTAATCAAATTTGATGGATTCCTAAAAGTATACATGGAATCAACCGATGATGAAAACGAGGAAGATGACAACCAAAACAAGACGCTTCTCCCTCCTATGCAAATCGGTCAGGCTCTTCAGCTTCGGGAAATGAAGGGTAAGGAAAGTTTCACGAGACCAGCTCCAAGATATACCGAAGCGAGTTTGGTGAAAAAACTAGAGGAGCTTGGAATTGGTAGACCGTCGACCTATGCCCCAACTATTTCCACTATCCAAAAACGGGAATATGTAATTAAGGAAAGTCGGGATGGAACGCCTCGTAATTATCAGGAAATGGTAATTGCTGATAGAGAGTTTAAAGAATCTACCAAAACAGAAATTACTGGCGCGGAAAAACAAAAGCTTTTCCCTACCAATATTGCCATGGTGGTAAATGACTTTTTGGTAGAGCATTTTCCAAATGTGATTGATTACAATTTCACCGCAAAAGTGGAGAAGGAATTCGATGATATCGCTTCGGGAGGTCAGGATTGGCAGGATATGATTGATAATTTCTACGGAAAGTTTCACCACAGTGTGGAAGAGACCGAACAGGTTTCTCGTCAAGATGTCAATTCCAGTCGATTCTTGGGCAATCATCCTGAAAATGGAAAACCCGTCACTGCACGTCTGGGCAGATTTGGACCATTGGTTCAAATTGGTGACAATGATGATGAAGACAAGAAATTCGCCAGCTTAAAGAAAGGTCAATTCATAGAAAATATCAGCCTAGAAGATGCACTTGAACTGTTCAAACTTCCACGTGATGTGGGAATGTTTGAGGGTAAAAAGATGGTAGCAGCAATTGGGCGCTTTGGTCCATACATTCGACATGATGGAAATTTTGTTTCCCTGAAGAAAGAACAGGACCCCCTTAGCATCACTGAAGAAGAAGCAATTCAACTCATTCAGGATAAGCGCGAAGCAGATGCCAAAAAGCATATCAAAACCTTCGATGAAAATCCTGAGATTCAGATTCTGAATGGTCGATGGGGACCTTACATCAAGTTTGGAAAAAATAATTACAAGATCCCAAAAGGTAAGGAAGCTGAAAACCTAACTTATCAGGAAACCATTGAAATCATTGAAAACCAACCTGATACTAAGAAAAAAGGCGGACGATTTGCCAAGAAAAAATAAACTTAAAACCGATCTATGGATCGGTTTTTTTGTTCCTAAACATGTCTAGAATGAAAAAATTGGTTGTCTTAACCGGAGCAGGCATCTCCGCAGAAAGCGGAATCAAAACCTTTCGGGATAGCGGGGGGCTTTGGGAAGGTCATGATGTGATGGAAGTAGCTACCCCTGAGGGCTGGTATCGAAATAAAGAGTTGGTCTTGGAATTCTACAACCAACGTAGAAAACAAGAACGCGAATGTAAACCAAATCTAGCCCATCAAATTCTGGTAGAATTAGAGGATTGTTTTTCTGTTCACATAGTCACTCAAAATGTAGACAGTCTTCATGAGCGGGCAGGGTCTTCTCAAGTCCTTCATTTACATGGAGAATTAAACAAAGCACAAAGCACCTTGGACCCCAAGTTGATTTACGAATTAGACCATTGGGAATTGAAATTGGGGGATAAATGTGAAAAAGGAAGTCAGCTTCGCCCTCATGTGGTTTGGTTTGGGGAAGCTGTGCCGAATATGATGCCTGCCATTCAAATCGCTCAAAAAGCTGATATTTTTTTGGTTGTCGGGACATCCTTGCAGGTATATCCGGCAGCTGATTTGGTTTCCTATATTCCTGAAAATACTCCGGTTTATTTGGTTGATCCAAATCTCCCAACTTACCGTCTTCCAAAAAACGCAACCCTCATCAATCAAGTAGCAACTGAGGGTATGAAAATACTCAAAAAGGAATTACTCAGTCTTCTTTGATTTCAAAGCTTTCAGGAAAAGCTATAAATTACAGACTAGATTGAAGTTGAATTTCCATTTTTTGGTAAATAAAAAACCCGAATAACAATTTATGAATCACAAAGTAGCCATCATTGGATGTGGACCTTCCGGTATTACTGCGCTAAAAAATCTCCTTGATCAAGGAATAGAGGCAGTAGCATTTGACCGGAATCAGGATGTTGGAGGAAACTGGATTTACAGCGAGGACGAAAGCCATTCCAGTGTTTTTGAAACTACGCACATCATTTCATCCAAGACCTTATCTCAATACGAAGACTTTACATTTGATGATTTCGATCCTGAGGTGGCTGATTATCCATCTCACGACGAACTCAGAAAATATTTTCAAGCCTATGCAAGACATTTTGGCTTGTACCCATACATCCGATTTGGCACCATGATTCTCCACTGTGAATGGATTGATGCTAACACTTGGGAAATCACAACAGAAAAAGACGGTCAAAAACAAACCGAGCGATTTACCCACCTAGTCGTGGCAAATGGACATCACTGGAAACCACGCTATCCAAATTACCCCGGCGAATTTACCGGAGAATTCCTTCACTCTCATAATTTCAAAAAAGCAGAGCCTTTTCGAGGAAAGCGGGTATTGGTAATTGGAGGAGGCAATTCTGCCTGTGATGTTGCTGTGGAAACGAGTCGAGTTTCAGAAATGACTGCGATCTCATGGAGAAGAGGTTATCGGATCGTTCCAAAATTTATTTTTGGAATGCCATCCGATAAAGTTGCAGAACGTTCCAAATGGATTCCTCCCCGAATTCGAATGTTTTTGAATTCGATTTTGCTTCGGGTAATTATTGGGAAAAATGAAGCTTATGGGCTTCGTCCTCCAACAGAACCTTTTGGAGCCACCCATCCTACAATCAATGATGAGCTTTTGCATAAAATCCGCCATGGCAAAGTCAAGCCACGATTAGATATCAAACGCTTTGAAGGCAAGAAAGTAATCTTTGAAGATGGGAAAGAGGAGGAATATGACAGTATTGTGGCATGTACAGGCTACTGGCTAAGTCATCCATTTTTTGACAAGGATTTTATCGACTATAGCAATGGACCAGTTCCCTTGTACTTGAAAATGTTCCATCCTTCCATCACCAATCTTTACTTTATTGGGATGTTCCAGCCTTTGGGTTGTATTTGGCCGGGAGCAGAACTTCAGAGCAAATTAATGGCTCAAGAATTAATCGGGAATTGGAAGCGCCCAGAAAACATAGAGGAACTCTGCGAAAAAGAGGTTAAAAATCCCGATTACAAGCAAATTAATACTCCTAGACATACGATCACGGTAGATTTTCATCGATTCATTCAAGATCTAAAAAAACAGCTTCCTAAAAATTACATTTCCAAAAACCCGGTCCCACAATTAATAAATCAGCAGGAGGTATGAAAAAATTAACCTTCCCTCACCCGCTCATCATTTTGGTGGGGTTTGTTCTACTTTCCTGGGTTTTCACCTTTTTGATTCCTTCTGGGAACTATGAAAGAAAACCAGATGAGCAGACGGGACGTGAAGTAGTTGTCCAAGGAAGTTATGAGTTGATTGAAAAGCAATCTGTTTCTTTTAAGGAAATGCTACTGGCAATTCCAGAAGGAATAATTCTGGGAAGTGACATACTTGTCCTTATCCTACTTATCGGCGGAGCTTTTTATGTGGTAGAAAAAACCGGTGCTCTACAAGCTGGAGTCGAAGCCTTGATTTATCGATTTCATAAAAGACAAAATCTCCTTCTCATTTTCCTTTCCTTGGGATTTTCTTTTGCAGGAGCCACCATAGCCATGCAGGAAGAAATAATTGCGATGGTTCCGATATTGGTGATTCTGGCTAAAAATCTCCGAATGGATATCCGCTCAATAATAGGTTTGTCTTTGGGCTCATCATTGGCAGGCGCTGCATTTTCACCAATCAACCCCTTCAATTCACTTTTGGGGCAACAACTAGCAGAATTAGACCTTTCAGAAGGATTGATTTTCAGAATGCTCGTTTTCGCCCTAGGAATAGGTTTATGGACTTTTTTGATGATTCGGAATGGAAAGTCCAAAGTAGCTATCACTGAATCACTGGAATTCGAACCAAGCCCAATTGGCTGGAGACATGGCTTGATTTTATTTCTTTCTTTGGGAGGAATAATTGTTATGGGATGGGGAATCACCCAACATGATTGGGGATACAATGAGATGTCTTCTCTATTTTTTGTGATTGGAATATCCTGTGGTTTAATCGGGAAACTTGGAGTAAACGGTACCGCTAAAACCTATACAGAAGGTTTTGGAGAAATGATCTTTGCTGGAATTATCGTTGGCTTGGCAAGATCTGTTTACTTGGTTTTAGAAAAAGGAAAAATCATCGATACAGTTATTTACTCATTTTTTAATCCTTTGGAAGGACTTCCTGATTTAGTAGCGGTAAATGGACTTTTCCTAGCGCAATGCTTAATTCATATTCCCGTACCTAGTACTTCTGGTCAAAATGTTTTGACTATTCCATTGGCCGTTCCCTTAATGGACTTGTTGGGGATTTCAAGACAACTCGCTGTATTATCCACCCAATATGCAGTCAGTATGATGGATATGATTACTCCAACTAATGGGGGGATGATGGCTGTTGTTGCCGCTGCCGGAGTAAAATTCAATGACTGGATTCGATTTATCATTAAAAGTTGGCTAGCTGTTGTTGGAATCTGTTTGTTATCCCTAATAATCGCCTTAATTTGGTTTCATTAAACCTAAATAACCTTGATTCATGAATATTAACGATCATAATCCCCTACCCACTTACATAGCTGCTGAAAATCGGTATCAAGGAATGAAATACCGAAGAACCGGGAAAAGCGGCTTAATACTTCCAGAAATCAGCCTTGGTTTGTGGCATAATTTTGGGCACAATGCGGACTTTACGCTTGGCAGAAGAATTATCCGAAGAGCTTTTGATTTGGGAATTTCCCACTTTGACTTAGCTAATAACTACGGACCTCCTTATGGTTCGGCTGAGGAAAACTTTGGAAGAATCTTCAAAAAGGACTTGCTCCCATACCGTGATGAGCTGATCATTTCTTCCAAAGCTGGATGGGATATGTGGCCAGGTCCTTACGGAAACTGGGGATCAAGAAAATACCTGATTGCTAGCTGCGATCAAAGCTTGAAGCGAATGGGACTGGATTATGTAGATATTTTCTACCATCACCGTCCAGATCCAGAAACTCCGCTAGAAGAGACAATGGGTGCCTTAGATCAATTGGTGCGTCAGGGTAAAGCTCTCTATGTGGGAATTTCTCAATATAGTGCAGAAGAAACAGCCCGCGCTTATTCTATTTTAAAGGAAATGGGCACACCGCTTCTGATTCACCAACCGAGATATAGCATGCTTGATCGATGGGTTGAAGGCGGTCTTTTAGATGTTCTTGAAGAAAAAGGAATAGGAAGTATAGCTTTCTCACCATTGGAGCAAGGACTTTTGACGAATAAATACCTGAAAGGAATTCCTGAAGACTCCAGAGCTGCCAAAGATGGCCGGTATCTGAAACCTGATCAGATCAGTGAAGACAAGATTCAGATGATCAAAAAGCTTAATGATATCGCTATTTCAAGAGGACAAACCTTAGCTCAGATGGCTATTGCTTGGCTATTGAAAGATCATCGAATTACCTCTGTTTTGGTTGGTGTTTCCAGACCTGAGCAACTGGATGATAATGTTGCATCTATCAAAAACACCCAATTCAGCGATTCGGAGATAACAGAAATCAAATCAATTATCGGAGCCTAATGCGGCGCATTCAAGCGGGAAGTGCCCTAACGATCATTGTGATCTCCCAATTTCTGGGTACTTCCCTTTGGTTTGCCGGGAATGCAGTTATTCCTGAATTGAGTCAGAAGTTAGGCCTTCCCGAGCTCACAGGAGCAATGACCTCGGCTGTCCAATTTGGCTTTATTTCCGGAACTTTAATTTTTGCCATCCTTTCAATACCAGACCGGTTTTCTCCAAGTAGAGTTTTTTTAATCAGCTCTTTTTTAGCCGCTGGATTTAACCTCCTGATCACAGTATTTCCGCTAAGCTTCGAGTTTTTATTGACATTTCGATATTTGGTTGGTTTTTTTCTCGCGGGGATTTATCCAGTGGGAATGAAAATCGCTGCCGATTATTTTGAAAAAGGCCTCGGCAAGGCTTTGGGATTACTGGTCGGAGCATTGGTACTTGGTACGGCTCTTCCCTTTTTGATTCGAGGATTGGATTACCAATATTCCTATGAACTTATTTTTTGGATTACCTCTAGCCTAGCTGTTTTAGGAGGAATTGCGGTGGGCCTATTTGTTCCTGATGGACCTTTTCGCACTCGCAACCCAAAATTCGATTGGAAAGTACTTCCTCGCCTCAGTCAAATAAACTCTCTTAAAGGAGCGGCATCGGGATACTTTGGTCATATGTGGGAACTTTATACTTTTTGGGCTTTTGCACCACTAGCCTTAGCTTATTTCACCAATTGGCAGACAGGGAATCCAAGCAATTCAATCGGAGTGTTTTTCATTATCGCCATAGGTGCTTTTTCATGTGCTTTAGGAGGATTTATAGCAGCAAAAAAAAGTAGCCGAACCGTTGCACTTTCCTCTTTACTAGGATCAGGAATTTGCTGTATTTTGGTATTTCTATTGCCTGAAAATTTCGGATTTCCGGGCTTCCTTTTTCTCCTAATTTGGGGCGTTCTCGTCACTGCTGATTCCCCGCAATTCTCCACTTTAGTTGCCCAATCTACTCCACCCATCTATCGAGGTACGGCACTTACATTGGTTAACTGCCTCGGTTTTGCATTGACTATTTTTTCGATTCAGCTTACCGAATGGCTAGTACCCAGACTGGGAGTTTCAACCTCTCTAGGACTTTTAGGAATTGGACCCATGATCGGGTTATTTCTATTTCGCTTTTTCCAAAAAAAAGAGGCCCTGTCTCAAGGCCTCTCGAAGTAGCGTCAAACCGGACTATTGCTACCTAACTACATTTTCTAAAGTTGCTAAATAAACCCACTTTTGCTCTCTAGAGTTCAAGCCCTCATTCACAGCCCTTCGGTCCGCCTCTGTTTGATCTAAATCCTCATAGGCTTGAGCATTGAAAAACTGCATGTAATCCTTATACATATTCAAGGTAAGATGAGTTGATTTGGCTTCAGTTCCTAATGGTAAAGCTGTTCGCAAAAGACTCCAATGCCCCATCAAACCTTGCTCGATTCGCTTCTGATGAATAGGCTTAAACACTTCCTCTTCTGCTTTTTCATAAGCTGCAAAATTACCCTCTTTCGCCTTCATCAGATCAAAGGAGGCTAAAACCCCTGGTCTCATGTGAAAATCATCCTCTGTCTTCACAATCTCTCTCATATACAATCGCATTGGCATTTCCCGCATAGAGAGAGAATTTTCGAATAACTTGACCACTTGGGCATCATTCAGGTGAGGGTAAGCGATTTTGGTGTATTCGATCATTTTAGTCTCATCCAATCCGTCCATCATTTTCACAGGATCATCATAATAGGTAATCATAATGTACTGGAAGTCTGAATGGCTTGCTCCTGACTGAAGGGCCCAAAAGTCCCATCCCGTGATTTGATTATCATTCAAGGCTTGTCTGTAAACCTTCTCCATCAAGTCTTTAAACTCGATGTAATCAAAAAGTTGGTCACTTTCTACCTTGACAAATTCAAGTACCATGTATTGATCTTTTTGAGCTTTTGCTGAAAAAGCCCAAAGCATGATACCAACGAGGAGAAAAACATACTTTTTCATAATTAACTGGGTTAAGTTGTTGTGCTTTCGTATAATTTAAAAAATTATTCTGCCACTTATATAAATTTTGGAATTTTATTTTTCAAAACACCATCCCCTCAAAAAAAATACTTGCACTTATCAGGCCTCTATTCTGTAATTTTTTTAATTTAACTACCTGAATTTTGGTATTTCTCCAATAAAACGAAAAGAATATGAATGGATTGTCAAGAAGGAATTGGCTAAAAAAAGTAGGGCTTGGAAGTAGCGTAGCCATGATGGGAGGAGGCTTACTCAGTCCCCTTACTGCTAAAGAGGTCGAAAAGTTCAATCCCAGGCGATTGGATGGACCAATCCGATTGGGGTCAAATGAAAACCCTTTTGGTCCTTCTCAAAAGATGAGGAAGGCTATGATGGATCACTTTGATCTAGGCTGCAGGTATCCTTGGGGATACAATGCCGATTTGGTTAAACTTCTAGCAGAGAAAGAAGGCGTTCCTGAAGATCACATTGTCTTGGTTGCAGGCTCCACAGAGGGCCTCAAAGTAGCTGGAATCACTTTTGGTCAAAGCGGTGAAATTATTTCTTGTGCACCAACCTTCCTCTCCATGATGGATTATGCGGAGCTTTGGGGTACAGATATCAACTGGGTCCCATTAAACAAGGATTTAGATTTTGATCTTGATGAAATCGAAAAACGAGTATCCTATCAAACCCGATTGGTATTTCTATGCAATCCAAATAACCCAACAGGAAAATTACTCCCAGCAGATCGAGTGAGAGACTTTTGTGAAACGGTAAGTAAGAAAACCGTGGTATTCAGTGATGAGGCATACTATGACTTCATCAAAGAGCCTAATTATCCTTCCATGGTAGAGTTGGTCAAAAAAGGAATGGATGTGGTAGTCTCCCGCACTTTCTCTAAAGTATATGGCCTTGCTGGAATCCGATTGGGTTATTTGATCGCAAGACCTGCTTTGGCACAGCGCCTTCGCGAGCGGGTGGTTGCCAATACAAATATCATGGCGATCGAGGCAGGTAAAGCAGCCTTGGCAGATCAAGAGTTTTATGACTTTACCCTTCAAAAAACCAACGAAGCCAAAGATGCCATTACCAAAACTTTGGATGAATTGAAGCTACCTTATTTGGACAGTCATGCAAACTTTGTCTTCTTCCAATCCGGAAGAGATATCAAAGAATTGAATAAAGCGTTTGCTGATAAGGGCATGATCATCGGGAGACCATTTCCACCACTGAATGATTGGTGTCGTATCTCTACAGGTACCCCAGAGGAAGTCAACCTATTCAATCAATACTTAAAAGAATTGTACAGTTGATAGAAGAAAATCTCATTTTAGAAAATGAAAAAATCCTGCTTCGCCCTATTAAGGAGCAGGATTTTTCTTTGCTGTTGGAATTGACTCAAGACCAAAGCCTTTGGGAATATTTCACGCATAATCTAAGTACAATGGATGGAATCCAATCTTGGGCTCTTCCGGCTTTACAAAAGGAGCGGCTTCAATTTGTTTTGATTGACAAAGACTCTGGGAATCTTATGGGTTCCTCTGGTTTTGGGAATTATTCGGAAAGAGATGAAAGGATTGAAATAGGTTGGACTTGGATAGGAAAGCCTTTTCAAGGTACTGGTGTGAATGCTCAAATGAAATTCCTGATGATGGAATATGCTTTTGAACAAATGAAGCTCGAACGGATAGAATTAAAAACAGATGTTTTGAACTTACCTGCTCGGAAGGCTTTAATCAAATTGGGATTGGTAGAAGAAGGAATTTTGCGGAGCCATACTCTGCTATCTACTGGAAGAAGAAGGGATACGATTTACTATAGCCTTTTAAAAAATGAATGGGAAAGGTTTAAAAAGTCATTTAAAGAAGCGTAGAAAAGAGGCTGTCTTTTAAATTCCTATTGTCATAATGAGCGAAGTCGAAATGTAGCAATATTAAATGCACTTGGACTTCGACTTCGCTCAGTCTGATAAAAAATAAGCTTTAAAGACAGCCTCTTCCTTATTTCAACCAATCCGGCTTAGTTGTTTCGACTTCAGCTTGAAGCTGATTTAATAAATTGTATAACCCGAAATAGGTTCGGTTGATATACAATCCATGTCTCGAGCCACGTGCCTGACGGGATTTTTTGAACATTTTATCATTCGAGATTCGATCTCCTAATTCAAAGATTTGCTCAAAGAATCCATCATCTGCGAAATCAAATCGTTCTGCATGAAAAGGTTTTCCAAGCAGAGAAATCATCTCTTTGAAGACACCTTTGAAATAGACTTTTTCTTCTTCCGTATCTTGGTCTGAGATGAATTCGAGCCCATAGAAAATTTCATTCAGTTCTTCTTCTTTGATCAATAAATCCTTTTTGATTAAAGAAAAATAGCCCTTGTAAAAATCTTCAGGAATGACTTTCACACAACCAAAGTCAATAATTCCCAAAACATCTTTATCCTGAATAATGAAATTACCGGGATGCGGATCCGCGTGAACCTGCTTCAAATTATGGACTTGATGATGATAGAAGTCCCAAAGTGCTTGTCCTACTTGATTTTTGGATTCCTGACTTGGATTAGTCTCGAGCCATTCTTTGATATGTTGCCCTTGAATCCAATCCATGGTAATGATTCGTTCTGAACTGAACTCATCATAATAGTTGGGAAAATTCAGATTAGGAATATGTGAACAAGCTTCCGAAATCTCTCGAGATCGCTCGATTTCCAGTAAATAATCTGTCTCTTCCAATAGTCTCTCTTCGACCTCTTCCATGTAATGATCCAATTCTTTTTCATTCATATTTAGAAGTCGAAGGGCGAAAGGGCGCACCAATTTCAAGTCAGAACTTACAGAATCAGCCACCCCTGGATATTGGATTTTAACGGCTAATTTTTTACCATCCAAGGTCGCCTGATGAACTTGACCAATGGAAGCAGCATTGACAGCAGATCTTGTGAAAGTGTTAAAAAGTTGCTCAGGCCCTTTTCCAAAATACTTCTGGAAAGTTTTAACCACTAACGGATAAGAAAGCGGTGGTGCCGAATATTGTGCCATGGTAAACTTGTCCTGATAAGCTCGAGGCAACAGGTTTTTATCCATGGACATCATTTGAGCAACTTTCAAAGCCGAACCCTTCAGTTGGCTAAGAGACTTATAAATATCCTCAGCATTGGACTGATGAAGAGATTCCTTGTCCAATGAAGGATTGACCATTTTTTTAGCGTAATGTCGGACGTAATTCCCTCCAACCTTGGCGCCTGTTGAAATAAATTTGGCGGCCCGCTGTACTTTGGAAACCGGGATGGATTCCTGCTCTTTCAATTTCTCAGCCATTGTTACTTGCTTTGATAAAGGAATTTGGCGAAATCTAAGAAGCTATCCAGTGCACTTTTTCCCATCAGGTCAAAAGCCAAATTGACCGATTTTTCGATAGCTGCATCTGTCTTTTCAAAGCCAGGAGACTGATCTTTCAACCAGTAATTGAACACAAACAAAACCTGAACCCATAGCGCCTCATCATATCGATCCGAAAGGATAGGTCGATTTGCAATTTCCTGAGTTTCTTTTCCTTCCAAAATAATCTCGCCTGCATAATCCTTGAATTTGCTTCGAAACTCTTTCAATTCAGTAGGAAGGCTGGTAAGTGACTTTAATTTCTCTGAATACAAGCTCAACAAGTAAGAACGGTTGTTCTTTAGAACTTCAATCCAAGTGAATAGAAATCCCAAAAACTTTTCTCTTGCAGAGTATTCTTTATAAACTTCCTGTGCTTCCAACTGAGAGACAGTCTCATCAAATAGCTGCACCCAAATCTCTGATTTAATTGCATCGAAGGAAGTAAACCAAGTATAGAATTCCCCTTCGGTCATTTTCAGCTCCTTTGCAAATTTGAAAATGGAGGCAGGCTCCTTTCCAAATTCCAAGACATGCTGCTGATAACTTTCAAGGATTAACTTTCGATAGTCTTTTTTAGATGTTTTCTTCTTTGCTGTAGTTTCCATGAATGGATAATTGTTTTTCATGAATAACACCTGAAAACAGCAGGAGGTTTAAATAAAAGTCATAAAAAAACCGGACCATCTGATCCGGTTATTTATTTTGATTGGTTTCAATCCTTCACTTTCTCTATCACCAAGTTATGATTGGTGTAAATGCAAATGTCAGCAGCTATCTGAAGACTCTCTCTGACCATTTCTTCGGCCGACAGCTGAGGAGCAAATTTTTTCAAAGCTCTAGCTGCTGATTGAGCATACATGCTTCCAGAACCAATGGTGGCAATTTCCATGTCCGGCTCAATAACGTCTCCGGTTCCCGAGATGATTAAAATATCATCCTTGTCAGCCACGATCATCATCGCTTCCAATTTGCTAAGCATGCGGTCCATTCGCCATTCTTTGGCAAGTTCCACAGCAGCCCGCTTCATGTTATTTCCAAAAGCTCCAAGCTTTTCTTCAAACCTTTCCAATAAAGTAAATGCGTCAGCAGTTGACCCAGCAAAACCGGTCACGATTCTACCATTTTGCAACACGCGAATTTTCTTGACGCTACTTTTCGCAACGGTATTTCCCAAAGTAGCCTGTCCGTCTGCGCCGACTACAGTTTGTCCATTGTGACGAATCGCGACGACGGTTGTTGATTTAATTTTTTCCATGAGAATAAAAATTTTCTTCTTTGAATTTCTGATTCGAACTTTCCTACTCAAGTAGGTGAAGATTAGATACCAATAACCGTTCTAAAGCAAAAAGTCCTGCGAAAACAGGACTTTTTGACAGGTTATTGATTAAATCAAAATTCTTACTGGATCTTCGAGTAAACCTTTTAAGGTTAGAAGGAAAGCTGAACCAACAGCTCCGTCAACTACTCGGTGGTCACAAGAAAGCGTTACTTTCATTACGTTTCCAATTTTCATTTGACCATCCTTTACGATAACGGTTTCCTTGATTCCTCCAACTGCCAAGATACAAGCATCTGGTGGGTTGATGATGGCAGTGAATTCTTCAATACCAAACATTCCCAAGTTAGAGATAGTGAAGGTATTTCCTTCCCAATCTTTTGGCTGCAATTCTTTGTTCTTTGCTTTCCCCCCCAAAGTTTTTGCTTCAGAAGAAATTTGAGATAAGGACTTGCTATCTGCGAATCGAATTACTGGAACCAACAATCCTTCTTCAACGGCAACTGCCATTCCGATATGGATATGATCATTGTATCGAATCTTATCTCCTAGCCAGCTAGAGTTCACTTTTGGATGTTGGCGCAATGCAGCAGCAGCAGCTTTGATTACCATATCATTGAAGGAAATCTTTACTGGAGAGACCTCGTTCATGCTCTTTCGAGCTTCGATAGCCTTGTCCATGTTGATTTCCATGGTAAGGTAAAAATGCGGTGCCCCAAACTTACTTTCAGAAAGTCGCTTGGCAATCACCTTCCGCATTTGAGAAACATTCTCCTCTCGGTAGCTTTCTTGACCAACAGCTGGAGCTACTCCCGTTGCAGCAGCAGCTACAGGGGCAGCTGCAGGAACGTAATTTTCAACATCCCGCTTAATGATGCGACCGCCTTCACCAGTACCCGGCACAAGTCTAATATCGATTCCTTTCTCTTCAGCAATTTTCTTCGCAAGAGGAGAAGCTTTCACCCTTTCTCCATCCGCCAATACTGGTGCTGGAGCAGCAGTTGTCGCCACCGGTGTGGAAGCAGCTTCTTTCTTAGGCTCAGGCTTTGATTCAGCTTTTGCTGGAGCAGTTTCTTCAACTGGAGCAGCGGTTTCTTGTTCGTGGGCCTTTAGAAGCGTCTGATAATCCGCCCCCTTTTCACCGATTACAGCGATTACGCCATCCACAGGAACACTATTTCCAGCCTCTACACCAATATATAAAAGCGTACCATCCTCGTAAGATTCAAGTTCCATGGTAGCCTTATCTGTTTCAACCTCGGCAATGATTTCACCGGATTTAATATCGTCTCCTACCTTTTTCAACCAAGATGCAATGGTACCCTCTTGCATGGTATCCGACATCTTAGGCATGGTAATAACAGTAGCATTAATAGCAGAGGTATCGATTTTTTCAGCCGTCTTTTCAGGAGCAGCCGACTTCATTTCTTCTGCAGGTTTTTCTTCCTTGGTCTCAGAGGCTGCACCATTTTCGGTTAGGAGATGATCAAACTTCTCTCCTTTTTCACCAATCACTGCGATAATTCCATTCACTGGAACTGCCTCTTTCTCTTGTACTCCGATATGTAATAGGACACCTTCATCATAGGATTCTAGCTCCATGGTCGCTTTGTCAGTTTCCACTTCTGCAAGGATATCTCCCGGCTTTACGGTATCTCCGACTTTTTTCAACCAAGCAGCGATCACCCCTTCTTCCATGGTGTCACTCATTTTAGGCATTCTAATTACTTCGGCCATAGGTTTTTGCGCGCTTATCGTTTTTTAAAGTGTCCAAAAATAGTTTTTATAAACTCTTTATTCAAATTTAGACTTGTATTTTCGAGCAGATGATTTCGGGCTTTCTCGCGACAAAAATATGCCATTAATTTCCAATAGTAGTTACCAAAGACCTAAGTGGCTGTTTAACCGTCATTTGGAAACCATCTACCCAGCCCTGTTTCGAAATATCGAACTTCGAAAACCCGAATCAGAACGAATTCCCACACCTGATGGAGATTTTTTGGATTTGGACTGGTATCAAGCCAAAAACCGCCACCTTATTATCATCTCTCATGGTCTAGAAGGAAACAGCAGACGTCCTTATATGTTGGGGATGGCTCAGATTTTTTTGAAAAATAATTACGATGTTCTGACTTGGAATTATCGCGGTTGCGGAGAGGAATTAAACCAACAACCTATCTTTTATCACTCCGGAGCTACTTATGATTTAGATACTGTTGTAGGACATGCTGCAAAAAAATATGATTGGATTTCATTGGTTGGCTTTAGTCTAGGTGGAAATCTTACATTAAAATACCTTGGAGAAGATCTTTCAAAGGATAAACCCATCCAGAAAGGTGTAGCAATTTCAGTTCCCTTACATCTTTCATCAAGCAGCAAAAAGATTTCTTCAGGCGAAAATCAATTGTACTCCAAACGCTTTCTGAAAACACTGCGAGAAAAAGTGATTCGAAAAGCACATCATCATCCTGAAGAAATCCCGGTTCACTTTTTAAGAAAGATAAAAACGCTGAGTGACTTTGACGATTATTTCACAGGTCCCTTGCATGGTTTTAGTGATGCAGAAGAGTACTATGAAATCAATTCTTCTATTTTTTTCCTGGAAAAAATAAACATACCAACCTTGGTTTTGAACGCGCAAAACGATCCATTTCTTTCAGACCATTGCTTTCCTGTAAGGCTTGCAAAAGAGCTGGATCAGGTCTTTTTTGAATTCCCAAAACAAGGAGGTCATGTAGGATTCTCTGTTTCAGGAACAAAAGACCCCTATTACTCGGAAAAAAGAGCATTTGAATTTATTGAAAGGGATTTCTAACTTCCGCAAATAAAGAATCAGCAAATGTGCGGACGATATTCCCTCAGCAAAAGTAAAATTGAACTGGAAGAGCGATTTCAGGCGGAAATGCTTGCGGACTTTTCACCACGATACAACATTGCTCCTACTCAGCTAGTGCCGGTAATCACTTCAGATAGTTCCAAGGGCTTCTCCTTCTTTTATTGGGGAATTACTCCTGAGTTTGGAAGAAACAAGCCGGTTTCACAAAAACTGATTAATGCCAGAGCAGAATCCGTTCATCAAAAAGCGTCCTTCAAAAATTCATTCAAAAGAAGGCGTTGCATCGTTCCTGCAGACGGATTTTATGAATGGAAAAGATTGGGAAAGAAAACCACAATTCCTCATCGATTTACCTTGGAAAATAATGCGTTGTTTTCCTTTGCAGGAATCTGGGATGAATACGAAACAGTAGATGGAGAAAACCAGCACACCTTTTTGATCTTAACCACAGAACCCAATCAACTCGTATCCGATGTTCATGATCGAATGCCGGTCATTCTTGACAAGAGTTCTGAAAAAAAATGGTTGGACTCTTACAGCTCGGAAGAAGAATTAATCGACTTATTGAAACCATACCCTGCCGATCATATGATTAGCTACCCTGTCAGTCCTTTGGTTAATTCCATCAAAAATGACAGTCCGGCTTTGATTCGGAAGACTTCTCCCATGGATCAACATGGGAATTACACCTTATTTGGATAGGCAAAAGGCTTCAAATCCTTTTTTGTTTTCCAATCCTTGGTTCGGATATTTGTTGTCCGACTTTGAGAAACCCAAAATACTAATGAGAAAATCCAAGATTCTTGGCGTGGGTCATTGTGTACCTGAGCGAATAGTAACCAATGAGGAGCTGTCCAAAATGATGGACACCAACAATGAATGGATTGTAGAACGAACTGGAATTCATACAAGACATTGGTTTACCCCAGGAAAAGACACTATCACTTCTCTTTCCAAAAAGGCAACCGAAATGGCCCTTGAAAGAGCAAATCTTACAGCCAAGGATATTGATTTTATTGTTTTTGCTACCATTACTCCTGACTATTTCATACCTGGGAATGGGGTTTTACTGCAGCGAGAACTTGATTTTGACAACATCGGTGCCTTGGATATTCGGAATGCTTGTTCTGGATTTATCTATTCGCTTTCCATAGCGGATCAATTCATCAAAACAGGTATGTATAATCGGGTTTTGGTAGTCGGGGCAGAAATTCAATCCTCGGCTTTGGATAAAAGTGATGAAGGCCGATCTAGCTCGGTGATTTTTGCAGATGGAGCCGGAGCAGTTGTTTTGGGTCCAAGTACTTCTGAAAATTCCGGGATTCTTTCAACACACCTTCACTCACAGGGTAAATATGCTGAAGAACTTTATTGTAAAGACCCTGGAAGTAGTCGGGAAGTACGACTTTCTCCGGAACTTATCGAATCAGGCAGCTTTTTCTTGAAAATGAATGGAAATGCGGTTTTCAAGCATGCAGTGGTTCGATTTATGGAAGTAATTCAGGAAGCCTTGGACTACAATGGCTTAGATAAATCCGATATAAATCTTTTTATCCCTCACCAAGCGAACCTTAGAATCAGCCAGTACATTCAGCAGAAGTTGGAACTTCCTGATGAAAAAGTCTTCAATAACATAATGCACATGGGAAATACCACTGCTGCAACTATTCCAATCGCCATGAGTGAAGCTTGGGAACAGGGAAAAATAAAAGAAGGAGATTTAATCTGTCTTGCGGCATTCGGATCAGGGTTCACTTGGGCTTCGGCACTTTTGCGCTGGTAAAATGGATGAGTTGGATTTAGACCTTTGGGGGAATGAAGCACTTATCCGAAGACAAAATCAATTGAAATATCAGTTTTGGACTTTATTGGGAAGGGTCGGCGATGAATTTTCTCAGAACTTTCTAAGTTCAATTCATCCCGAATCCAAAGGAAAAAAGTTGGCTCAGGGACAGGATTTGGGAGGGCTTCCCTATCAAGTATTGGATATCATTCGGGACTTCGACTTTAATAATGGTTTGAATATCCGGCTTCTCAACTGGTTCGGAAAAGGTGTTTTTTTGTTCGTTTTAGCAGGCAATGAACGCTATACAGATTTTGATTTCTCCAGCCTTGGGTTGACTCCAACTTATACAGAAGGTCCCTTTGATTATGAAGAAATAATTGACGAGAAGCAGAATCCATCTCAAAAAAACGCTTCTCCAAAATATCAGCAAGGTTTTCAGCGTTTACCACTATCGAGTAGTATGGAGAAAAACTTTCAAAACTGGACACAGTCCATAAAGACAATTTTGGAAGTTCTAAGAAGTGATGAAGCGAAAAGTGTTAAATGATTTTTTTTAACCAATCTTAGACATTCTCCGTACTAATATTCTAAATTGGTAAAGAATATTGCTTCCAAAGCCAATAAAATTCTGATTACAAACTCTATGAGATACCTACTCATTCTTCTCTTTTTTACTTGCAGCTCACTTTTTGCCCAGGAAAATCAACTGGTAAAACAATACAGCCAAGATTCCAGCCTGATCGCAACTGGTGTCATCAGTGATCAAATGCGACAGGGTCTTTGGAAGATTTATGATGCCAAGACCAATAAACTGATAACCTCTGGGATTTTTGAAAATGGTCAACGAGAAGGCACTTGGACATCCTATTTTCCAGACGGTAAAAAACAAGCAGAAGTAGAATACAAAGAAGGAAAACTTTTTGGCCCAAGCATCCTTTATGATGAGGATGGTTTCCCTATTCGGGAAATGATTTTTAAGGATAGTTTATTAGTCGGGAAGTATGTAGAATATTATGGAAAAACAGGAAGACCAGCAGGTGTAGACCCTTTTCAGGTATCTCAAGAGGGGATGTTTGAAGAGGGTAAGAAAACTGGTCAGTGGATTAAGTATTTTTTTAATGGAGTAGTCTCAGTTCGAGAATATTACCAAAATGGTTTACGGGAAGGCCCTTATTTAGAGTATGATTCGTATGGAAATTTGACATTGGAAGGCGCCTATAAGCAAGGTCAAATGGAAGGCACTTTTAAAAGGTATGCTTTCGGGAATCAGGTTTATGAGGAAGGCGAGTATAAAAACGGGAAAAAGGTAGGCAAATGGCTTCGCTATTTCCCAGAAACCAAAATTTTAGAAGCGGAAGAATATTATGATTCTAATGGAAATCGCATTGGAACATGGAAATATTACTACGATAACCGCCGAGTGGCTCGAATCGAGAAATATGAAAACGGAATAGCCGTTGGGACTTGGGAAGAATACTACCCGAATAAAAACCTCGCTAAGCGAAAAACTTACGAATTGGGAGTACCGGTAGGAAACTACTATGAATACTTCGAGAATGGCAAAGAATCCGTAATTGGTCAATATTCCAATGGGATGAAAACTGGGGTTTGGAAAAGCTATTTCCCGGATGGCGTTTTGTATTCAATAGGAGAATATCGAAATGATACCAAAACAGGTCTTTGGAAATATTTTAACAAAATAGGAATCCTCATTGCTGAAGGAGAGTACGAGTTGGGCTTAGAAAATGGGCAATGGGTATATTATTATGACGGTGGCCAATTGAAATCCATCGGCTCCTATGTTTTAGGATTTGAGGATGGTATTTGGGGACTTTTCTATGACAATAAGCAATTGACTCAAGAAGAAACTTGGGATAATGGTAGATTGATGAACGTCTCCGATTACAACAGTTACGATGGCTCAACCACCTACGATAAGGGAACCCTGAAAGATGGAAACGGCACTCGGATTACCTATTATGTAAATGGCAAAAAAGAATCCGAAGGAAGTTTCAAATCAGGCAAAGCCGAAGGAAATTGGATCTTCTTCCATGAAAATGGCAGAAAGGCATCTGAAGGAATCATGAAGGATGGAAAGAAAGAAGGGAATTGGAAATATTATAATTCCGCTGGAAGACTTATTGATCTAATTAACTACAAAGATGATGAAGTGGTAGATGGTATAAATACTGATGAAGAATTTAATATCAATTTTTAAACCTCTACCCGGAATTTCGGTTAGTCTATAAAAAACTATGTTTGGACTATTCAAAAAGAAAACCGAGGCAGAAAAACTGCAAGAGCTTTACAAGAAAACATTGGAAAAAGCTCATAAGCTTTCCCATATAAACCGAGCAGAATCAGATAAATTAATGGCTGAGGCTGAGGAAATCGCTAAAAAAATCGAAAAAATACAGTAAAAAGTATTTTAACAACACTAGGGTTATTTTTATACACAAATATTTGGATTTCAAATATTTATGATTACCTTTAGATACTTTAAAGCTAGTCCTTAGTGAATTTTTTAATCTTGATTGAATAAATTTTAAGGGTGATTGAGCTACGGACCAACGTTTTAAAAAAAATATCCCGGCCTAACGGTCGGGATTTTTATTTATTATTTTCTCGAATAATCATCCTGCAATCTGACAATATCTGATTCATCAGATGGATTTAATGGGTCTGTGTGCATCCAGATTTCAGCAACTACTCCCCAATTATTTTTCCCAACTAATCGGTGACGCTCTCCCTGAGACAATTTAACCGTTTTACCTTTGGCCATACTTCGCTCCTCTCCTATTTCATCAGTCATACTTCTGACAATTCCTGCTTCTCCAAAAAGCAATTTCCAAATCTCAGCTCTACGAAAATGATATTGCCAAGATAATCTTGCATCAGGAGCAACGAGCAAGAATTTCGGGCTTAATTTCTGAGCATACTGTTCCTCTGTGAATGGAACATCAGGGAAAAATACATCATGGAACTTTTTGATTTGCTGTTCATCAATTACAAAGAAACCACCCCAAGGTCGATCTCTATCCTGAGAAACAATGGAAAATCCCTCTGACTCAAGATATTCCAAGACTTGCTGAAAAACCTGATCTTTCGGACTGGTGGGTGAAAAAAGCAATTCGTTCATACTTATTAAAACAATCGATATTGAAAATCTTTTTTTCTAAAATGACTTACAAAAGAAATAAATCGAATTAATATTTAAAATCTTTAGCTTGTTTAATGATTTTTTTTTGAAAGTTTTTTTTGATAGACAAAAATTACCTTATTTCAAGTATATCTTTCTGCCATGAACCTAATTAATCCTCAAGCCGTCATTGATCAAATGGACGGGGTAGTTGAAATCAAGAGCTACCTCAACAAAATTAAGATCATTAAAAACCTTTACCTCAAGGGCGCAAATACAGCTAGTGAAATATGTAGCGAAGTAGGAATTTCTCTTCCTACGGTAAATTCACTCCTTAATGATTTGATGAACTCTGGAGAGATTATTAAGCAGGGCCGTGCGGAATCTCAAGGTGGAAGAAAACCTGATCTATACAGATTAGCAGAGGATGCTTTTTATGTTCTATCTGTAGACCTCTCCAAATTCACCATCAATTTGGGACTTTATTCCTGCCACAACTCCTTAGCATTCCCAAAGGAATCACACAAGATCGTCTTGAATAATGAAAAGGAGACATTCGATCAGATTTGTGATTTGATGGAGCAATACCTCGAAAAATCAGGGATACCATCGGATAAAATTATTGCAATCGGAATTTCTATGCCTGGTTTGGTAGATGCTGTCGGTGGAGTGAATTACACCTATTTGAGATTCGGAAGAAAAACACTTTTAGAAAACTTTGAATCCAGATTCGATAAGAAAATATTCCTGGAGAACGACGCAAGGTCCATGACGCTAGCCGAATTCAAATTTGGATCGGAACACGAGCACAAGAATGTTCTAGGACTTTTTGTGGGTTGGGGAATAGGTTTGGGAATTATTATCGAAGGAAAAATCTATCGTGGAGCTTCAGGTTTTGCAGGGGAGTTTTCTCACTCTCCTATTTTCGAAAATAGAAATGTCACTTGTTCTTGCGGTAAAAAAGGTTGTCTTGAGGCAGTAGCATCAGGCACGGCCATCGTCAGAATGGCTGAGGAAGCCATCAAATTGGATACCGACAGTATCTTGGCAAGAATGGTTCGCGATCATCAAGGTGAACTTGAACCTGCACTTGTTGTGGAAGCTGCATTAGCAGGAGACCAACGAGCTATCACCATTCTTTCAGAAGCAGGATTGGATTTGGGAAGAGGAATTTCAATTCTTATACAACTCCTCAATCCCGATCTCATAATTATCGGAGGTTCGGTCGCTGAAGCTAATCAATACCTTATCACACCAATCCAACAGGCTCTTAACATTTATAGCATGGCTAAGTCCCGTGAAAAATCCAAATTGGCCTTGTACCAATTGGGTGAAGATGTCGGCTTGATGGGTGGTGTAGCAGTAGTCAACGAACAATTGTTCGAAGACGTACTGAACCGCTTAGGATAGGAACCCATCGAAAAAAGTGAAGAATTAATCCTTTATAAAAAAAGCCTGATTTGATCAGGCTTTTTTCAATTTCTCCCAATTATGGTATCCATTTAATTTTACTGAAATCAGGCTTTCGCTTTTCTAAGAAAGCATTTCTACCTTCTTTCGCTTCATCTGTCATGTAAGCCAATCGAGTAGCTTCTCCAGCAAATACCTGCTGCCCCACCATTCCATCATCAGTTAGATTCATAGCAAATTTCAACATCTTGATGGAGGTTGGAGATTTTTGAAGGATTTCCTGAGCCCACTGATAGGCTGTATCTTCCAATTCATCATGAGGAATTACAGCATTCACCATCCCCATTTCGTAAGCTTCTTGGGCTGAATAATTTCTTCCCAAAAAGAAAATTTCACGGGCCTTTTTCTGACCTACCATTTTCGCCAAATAGGCAGAACCATATCCACCGTCAAAGCTGGTCACATCTGCATCGGTCTGTTTGAAAATTGCATGCTCTTTACTCGCCAAAGTCAAATCACAAACCACGTGCAAGCTGTGTCCACCTCCTACAGCCCATCCCGGAACAATCGCTATCACAACTTTAGGCATAAAACGAATCAGGCGCTGAACCTCTAAAATATTCAATCTATGGTACCCATCATCACCCACATAGCCTTGATGTCCTCGTGCTTTTTGATCTCCTCCTGAGCAAAAAGCCCATTTTCCATCTTTTGGAGAAGGTCCTTCGCCAGATAAAAGAACCACTCCAATTGAAGTGTCTTCTTGGGCATCATAAAACGCATCGTACAACTCAGCCGTAGTTTTAGGGCGAAAAGCGTTTCGCACTTCCGGGCGATTGAAGGCGATTCGGGCTACCCCATTGCACTTTTTATAGGTGATATCTTCGTATTCTTTTGCTGTAATCCACTCCATTTGTTTCGATTTGGTTTAAAAATTCGATTTTTTTGCAAGATAACAGGCTTGCTTCAAATTTGTTGATTTCCAATTAAGCTTCCATTCCAATAGCTCCATCAGCATGTTCCAAATTCATTTTGAAAATCAAATTTTCCGAACGCTTGAAGATTTTAGCGTTTCTTCTGAAAATGAAGTTTTGAAACAGGCACTTTCATTTTGTAGGGAATGGATGGAAGGAAAAGAAACATTCCTTCAAAAAACTTCTGGCTCTACTGGAACTCCCAAAGAAATTGAAATCACTAGAGCCCAAATGATTGCCAGTGCCAAAGCTACTGGGGAGTTCTTCAAAATAAATTCATCAGACTTTCTTTTAGCCTGCCTTAATCCCAATTACATCGCGGGAAAAATGATGCTGGTTCGTGCAATGGTTTGGGATTGCCCTATTCAACTGGTAGAACCTAGCAGTGATCCTCTTCAGGATTTATCCGAAAATAGGCTACCCGACTTTGTGGCAATGGTTCCGCTTCAGGTTCAAAACAGTCTTAAAAACCCAGAATCAAAACAAAAACTTCAGCAAATAAAAAATATCCTGATTGGCGGAGCTCCTTGTTCACTTCAGCTTCAACAAGAACTTTCCGAAAATAGAATTAATGCCTGGCAAAGTTTCGGGATGACCGAAACTGTTTCTCATATCGCACTCGCAAAAATCACCGGTTCTGCCCTTTGGTATCATCCGCTGCCTGGTGTTAGGATAGGCCAAGATGAGCGGGAGGCTTTATGGATCGAAAGTCCAATGAGTGGGAATCAACGAATTCAAACAAACGATAGAATCGCCTTTAATTCCTCTGGGAATTTCCAATGGTTAGGAAGAGTTGATTTCGTGGTTAATTCCGGTGGAATCAAACTTTTCCCCGAAGCCATCGAACCTCAAATTGAAAAAGAGGTAAATAAACTATTCCCAGAAAAGCGTTTCTTCTTAGGAGGAATTTCTGATCCTGTTTTAGGTCAAAAGTTGATCCTATTGATAGAATCCCCGGAAAAGGATCTTGAAAAGGTAAAGATTTTGCTTGAGCAACTGAAACCCAAAATTTCCCGTTATGAAAGACCTCGGGAAGTAATCTTCCTAAATCAATTCGAAGAAACCTCCAGCGGTAAAATAAACCGATTCAAAACCCTAGCACATGTATCTCTGGATCATTAATTTATCCTTTTTTCTAATGGGAATTTTGCCTCAGAGCACCACCCAACTGGAGCTACATGTTACAAATAGTGATTCCGACCAAGGATTAATCCGAATATTAGTTTTTGATCATCCAGAAGGTTTTCCGGATAATCCCAAAAAAGCCAAGCTAGCCCTAAGCCTTCCGATTGAGAACCTAAAAACCGAGACTCTAATCAGTTCCTTACCTCCAGGGAAATATGCCATCTGTGCTTTCCATGATGAGGATGAGAATGGAAAAATCAATAAAAATCTCGTTGGCTATCCAACTGAATCTTTTGGATTTTCTACTAATCCAAAGGTTGTTTTTTCAATTCCATCTTTTGAAAAATGCCTAATCGAAGTGGAAGAAGGTATAAAAAACAAAGTGACAATTGAGTTGAAAAAGTAGGGTTTTTAACTGTTATTCAACTGAATCTTGAAGGCTCACCCCAAAAGATTTCATTCAAAAAGGCTACTTTTGCACCAATCAAAAATTAAAGATTTTGAGCAAGCAAGAATTAGAAGGAATTGTTCTAGAATATCATTCCGGAATTATCCCTCCACCTTACAGCCATGTTTTTCGACTTTCTCTTGACTGGAAGAAAGGATCGCTTTACGCTTCCCTAAATCTTCATTACACAGACCGGGAAGATCTTTCAGAAGAAGAAATTTTAGAAGAAGGTTTCACCATGAATGATGACTATCACTACGATGGTACTTTGGATTCAGTTTGGAAGAAGCCTGTTTTGGAATTAATCGAGCAGACACGCTACTCCTCACGTGTAGAAGGTGAAGGTGAAATCACCGTAGCAACTGTGGAACAAGGAAAAACCTCTCCTCTTAAATCTCCAACAAACCAAGAAGCTTGGCAGCTTTTAGCTCAAGATCTCATTCAAGCCATTTATGAAACTGCCAAAAAGGAAAGTCCTCTTCAAATCAACTTTAGAGTGGTCGAAAAAGACAGTATACACAACGCTTCTATCAAACTTCATTTTGCTGACCGAAAGGTGATTTTTGAACATAATGGAAAAAAGGAAAATCTAAACTGGGAATATGCTTTTCAATTGATGAAACTCATTTTCACCCCAGATTATGATTATGATATCGCAAAAGAAACTCCTGGAAAGAAACGGGGAATTTATCTCGATTGTGGAGATGGATATTGGCACGAGTTAGGAAAAGGAGTGATCAATATAGACCCAAGCTTCGATGCCGTAGGACAAATCGAAAAGAACTTTAGAAATCTGGTAGAATCATAAAAAGCCGGCTCTATCACCGGCTTTATGGTTTTAATTTCTTCAAATCCTCTTGAATATCCTTCAGCATTTCGCCCAAATCAGAAAGGCTGAGGGATTTCTTTTTATCACCCGGATTCGGAAAATCTGTACTGATAAAAGCTTTTGCCTCCCAAACTTCTAACACATCTTCCCCCCGAACTTCGTAAGGTTTGTAATGGTCATTATCAGAAACTAGAAACAATTTTCCATTTTCCGCCAAATAATTGAATACTCGTTTGTACACAATTCCTTCTGATTGCGTCACCAAAACATAAGTGCGGCCGCTTTTGATCTCAGAAGGATGCTCGACATAAGAACCGATAATGATCGTGCCAGCGATGAGCGGTAACATGGAGTCACCAGCTAATTCAAAAGCCCGATAAGTAGCATGCTTTGGAAGATTAGGCAGATGAAACTGCGGCAACTGCTCCATGAATTCCGGATCAGCGAATCCGTTCAAATATCCGGCAGAAGCCTTCTGTCCTACCCAGGTGATATTTTCCCGATCCGATTCATCTGCTGCAATGGTCAAAATCTGAAGATTTCGCTTTTGAAGTACTTTCCGACCTTCGTTCTCAATATCGTGCTCTAGCAATTCCTCAATCCCTACCTCCAAAATTGTACAGATTTTTAACAAAGAGCTCAATTTTGGCTCAGACCTCCCATCTTCATAGGCAGAAATCATGGTTCGTTGAACTTCCAGCTGATCAGCTAAATCCTGCTGGGTCAAACCTTTTTGCTTTCGCAAATACCGAAGGTTGCTAGCTAAATAACTCATGCTGAAAAGAGGTAAAAGTCATAGTCTTCAGGTTCAGGAGCCAATGGGAAAAGTGGATCAATATTTCGCTGTGCAGCCTTTCGCTTTGCTAATCGAGCCTGAATCTCCAATATAATTTCTCCCACAGGTTTGGGCTCCCGAACGAGCAAATATCCATATTCGGAACCTTGCTCATTCTCTACAAAAAACTTTACCTGAACATTCCCGGAGGAAAGTGGCTTGGTGCTGATGTTAATTTTTCCCATGTCTTCCATTGCTCCATCTGTTTCTTCTGCTAAGATAAAAATGTTGCTTTTATAAACATTCTATCGTTTAAAAAAATAACATCGTTTTGTGACAGCTTTTGTCAAAGACTTCCAATTCCATTGAGTTCATGGATAAGAAAACTTGTCATTTCGAAAAATTACATGATCGGCGTGCAGTTCATTCAAGCTAATGACCGCTTAGCCTAAAAAAGTAAAACAAAAATTCCATCCACTCTAATTTTGTGTTATAGCTAAACCCAATTAAACCAACTATATGAAAATCAGAGTGCTATTTCTTTTTTTATTTTTTGTTTCCTGGGGAAGTCTTGCCCAAACTTTTTTTCTAAAAGGAAAAATTCAGGATGCTAAAAACAAGGAAACTATTCCCAACGCCACAGTCCTTCTATTGCGGGTAAATGATTCTACCCAAGTGGACGGGATGATTTCAGACTTAGACGGAAATTTTGAAATCCAATCCATTCGGGAAGGAGAATACCTATTGAAAATTCAGTATCTGGGCTATGAAAACTTTTTTCGGACACTCCAAATCTCTGGAGATCTGGATTTAGGCATTGTATCCATTCGTGAACAGGCAGTGGGCTTGGATGAAGTGACTGTAGCGGCCCGAAGATCAACTAGTCAAAACAAGTCGGACACCACCATGTTCAATGCGGACGCATTTAAAACAATGCGGGATGCAAGTGCTCAAACCCTTATAGAAAAGCTTCCCGGAGTCACTTCAGAAGATGGTGGGCTACAGGCCCAAGGTGAAGCAATCGCTCAGATATTGGTTGACGGAGAACCTTTCTTTGGAAATGATATCAAAACCGCCCTACAAAACATTCCGGCCGAGGTAATCCAAAGTATTGAGATTTTTGACCAATTAAGTGAACAATCCCGACTCAGTGGATTTGATGATGGAGAGCGCTTAAAAACTATCAACATCATCACAAAACCCAACCGCAGAAAAGGGCAATTTGGTCGTACATCGGCAGGTTATGGCACAAATGACCGCTATATCGCAGGAGCTAGCATCAATGACTTTGATGAGGACAGAAGAATTACTTTCACCAGTCTTTCCAACAATATCAACGTGACAGATTTTTCATCTGATCCAAACGCTCAGGATAATTCCCGACCGCAGAATGGCATTATTCAGACACATATCTTGGGTTTAAATTACTCAGATAATTGGGGGGAAAAGGTAAAAGTCACTGGAAGCTATGTATACAGCAGCCGGGAAAATTTCGGTCAGGCTATTCGCTTCCGGGAGTTTATCACTAATGGAGAAAGCAATCAGTTATACAACGAGGTCAGCACTGATACACGTCTGAACAATAGACATCAGTTCAACCTTAGATTGGAATACAATATTGATGAGCGAAACCGGATTTTGTTTATTCCACGTCTATCGGCCCGATTTGAAACGGAAAACTCAGACTTCTCCGGTGAAACTTCGAATGGAACCGATTTGATCAATACCGTCGTCAATACTAGAACTGCCGATAATTACGATTATGACTTATTTAATCGGATTTTCTACAGTCATAAATTCAACAAGCCTGGTCGAACGATGACCATCCGGGGCAGAATCAGTGACAATCGAAATCAAGATGAGGCAAATCGAATTGCAGAAAACCAGTATTTCATTCCAGACCCTCGTTCTGAAATCATTAATCAACAGATCAATCGTGACAGAAAAGGGTCCTCTTGGCAAACTGGTATTTCATTCACAGAAGCCTTGAGTGAAAAAAGTATGCTTGAATTGGAATATGAAATTGGAAACCGACTTAATGATTCTGATCAATTGATCTATGATGTCATCGACGAAGATCCACAAGCGATCGAATATCGCCTAGATACGGCATTGAGTAATACATTTGAAAGCAAATACCTAACTCAGGAAACGGAGCTGGGCTACCAGTTTAAAACCGATAAAATTCGAATCCAAACAGAATTACAATACCAAAATGCACAATTGGACAATTCCCAAGGATTTCCCGTTCCTTTTGAATTAAAAAGAACTTTTGAAAGCCTTCAGCCTACTGTTCGCTTTAATTATCAGATTACGTCAAATACCAATTTGCAATTTGATTACGATACGCGTACTCAAGAGCCGGATTTAAGACAGTTACAACCAGTAGTTGATAATTCAAATCCACTTCAATTGTATGTCGGTAATCCTGGCTTAGACCAATCCTACTCAAACCGACTTCGCGTTCGCTTCCGAAGTAACAACCCGGAAACTGATCAAAACTGGTTCTTCTTTGGGCAATCTTCTTTTGTCAATAATATCATTGCTAACAGTTCCTTCATTGCAGAAGAAGCTACGGAAATCCAACCTGGAATTATCTTGGAACCCGGTTCCCAACTTTTCAGCCCGGTCAATTTGGACGGTTATTGGGATCTACGTTCTTGGTTTGGATACGGGATGCCAGTAGGCTTTATCAAGTCCAACTTGAATATCAATGGTGGGCTGGGCTACACTAAACGCCCTACCTTGGTAAATAATGAAACTGGGTTTAACAATTCCCGCCGAATCAGTACAGGTATTTCATTGAGCAGTAATATCTCTGATCAAATAGACTTCAATATTTGGACCCGATTCTCTTTCAATCAAGTAGAAAACACGCTCAACCCTAATTTGAACAACAAGTTTTTCAATCAAAGAGCTCGAGTGAACTTCAACTGGATTATTTGGGAAGGTTTTGTGTACAGATTAGACTTGAACCATCAAGTCAATTCAGGTCTTTCTGATGGTTTTGACACCAATTTCACCTTGGTGAATATGAGTTTGGGCAAAAAAATCTTCGCCAATCAGCGGGGAGAAATCAGCTTGAATGTTTACGACCTTTTCCGACAAAACAATAACATCCGTCGAAATATTACCGACACCTTTATTGAAGACGTGCAGACCAATGTGCTGCAGCGCTACTTCATGCTGACTTTCTCCTACAATATTCGCCGTTTCTCCAAGGGAATGGACATGGATGATTACAATGAAATGATCAATACCGGCGGAGGGGATGACAGAGGAGGAAGACGAGATTAAACTTTCGGATTATTGAGGTAAAAGGTAAACTGTATGGTTTACCCTTTACTTTTTACATCTTACAAAAATTCAAATCATCGGAATTTACCTTTGAGCATCGCCAATTTTTCAGCCATGGTGCCTTGAGGCTCTTCCTTGCGCTCTGATTTGGAGTTTTTATCCATCTTTTTCCCTCGCTCCGCAAAAGGATCAGCCTTCATACTTAGACCGATTCGCTTCCGAGGTATATCCACATCCAATACAGTGACAATCACCTTTTGGTTGACCTGTACAATTTCATTGGGATCTTTGACAAAGCGATCTGCTAGATGACTCAAATGCACCAAACCGTCCTGATGTACTCCAATATCCACAAAAGCACCAAAGGCAGTAATATTGGTAACAATGCCGGGAAGTTTCATCCCTCGCTTCAGGTCTTCGAGGTGATTGACACCCTCCTGAAACTGAAATACTTCAAACTGCTCACGCGGATCGCGACCAGGTTTGGAAAGTTCTTCCAAAATATCCTGAAGAGTCGGTAGGCCAACGGAATCAGAAAGGTAATTTTTCAAATTGATTCGATTGCGAAGGGAATCAGATTGCATCAATTCACTAACTGTCGTACCCAAATCTTTTGCCATTCGCTCAACCAATTCGTATCGCTCAGGGTGCACAGCAGAACGATCCAAAGGATTCATCCCTTGTCGTATTCTCAAAAATCCAGCTGCCTGCTCATATGCCTTTTCACCCAATCGAGGTACTTGTAAAAGTTGGGAACGGCTGGTAAATGGCCCATGCTGGTTTCGATAGTCTACAATATTTTGTGCTAAAACAGGCCCTAATCCAGAGACATAGGTCAACAGCTGCTTGGATGCAGTATTTACCTCCACTCCTACTCCGTTAACCGCAGAAATCACCGTATCATCCAAGGCATTTTTTAAAGCGGATTGATCTACATCATGCTGATATTGACCCACACCGATGGATTTTGGATCAATTTTCACCAGCTCCGCCAAAGGGTCCATCAAACGCCTTCCAATGGAAACTGCACCCCGGACAGTCAAGTCCAAATCCGGAAATTCCTCCCGTGCAACTTCAGATGCCGAATAAATTGAAGCCCCTGATTCATTGACCATAGTAACGATCACCGATTTCGAAAGACCTATTCCTTTGACAAAAGCCTCAGTTTCTCTTCCCGCTGTACCATTTCCAATAGCAATTGCCTGAATGTCAAATTTCTCCACCAATCCACGAACAGTCATAGCCGCCTCTGTTGTTCTTCGCTGAGGTTCATGGGGAAAAATGGCCTCATAGTGTAGCAGCTGCCCTTGAGGTCCTAGACATACCAACTTACAACCGGTACGAAAACCAGGGTCTATTGCCATCACGGCTTTTTCACCTAAAGGAGCTCCCAAAAGAAGCTGACGAAGGTTTTCTGCAAAGACTTTGATTGCTTCCTCATCTGCTTTTTTCTTAGTGATTAGACGAACTTCCGTTTCCATACTTGGTTTGAGCAATCGCTTATAGGCATCCTTGATCGCCAATTTTACTTGAGATACAGAAGTGTTTTCAGCATTGATCAAGATTTGTCGCTCTATCAAGGCAATTGCATCTGCCTCTTCAGGGCAGACATCCAACAATAAAAACAGTTCTTTTTCTCCCCTTCTCATCGCCAAAACCCGGTGCGAAGGAGCTGAGTGAATTGGTTCTGACCAATCGAAATAATCCTTGTACTTAATAGCTTCCTGTTCTTTCCCCGGAATAACTCTTGAGCGGAAAAACCCTTCTTTCAAAAAGAGCTGCCTCATTTTTTCGCGAAGCCCTGCATCCTCATTGATCCATTCAGCAATGATATCTCGAGCACCTTGAAGTGCTTCCTCAACTGAAGTCACTTCTTTTTCAGCGTTGAGGTATTCGGTAGCTAAAGACTCTAATTCTAGAGACTCTTGCTTAAAAATTATTTCTGCCAAAGGCTCTAGTCCTTTTTCCCGAGCAATAGTTGCCTTGGTTCTACGCTTTGGTTTGTATGGTAAATAAATATCCTCCAATCGAGCCATGGTCTCCGCTTCCAAAATGGCTTTTTGGAGTTCCGGAGTCATTTTTCCTTGCTCCTCAATTGACTTAACAATTGCTTCTTTCCGCTTATCCAAGTCCCGTAATTGCTGGATTCGATCCCGAACCGTAGCAACCTGAACTTCATCCAAGCTTCCAGTCACTTCTTTTCTGTATCTGGAAATAAACGGAACAGTCGCTCCTCCGTCCAATAGGTCAATTGTGGCTTGAACTTGCTGATTTTTTACTTGTAACTCTTCGGCTATTTTGTGGGAATAATTCATGTGATTCAATCAAATTCTCTTCAATTTTCCCGCAAGATAGGAGTCCTTTTTAAGACAAAAAGTGGGAAATGTAGCGCTTGTCACTAAGGGTCTGATTTTAAGAATGTAAAATTGAAGCAGAATTTAAAAGATTTGAAAATTGAAGTTCAGTAGAACTGTGGGAATGTTGAAAAGTAGAAAGGTTACTTGTTTGATATAATAATTCAAACTCTTAATAATTCGAAACCAATTATTCCCTTTTTTGATCCCAAATTTCAACATTAAAAGTAACCTCGTAATTAGTAAATCGTATTTCGAAATTCGATATGGACTGGAAAAAAGAAATAAAATCTTGGGGCTTGATTTTGGCCTTTTTCGCATTCTTATATTTCACTGGCTTACTGCCGGTCGTGCAGGGAGCACTCCAATCTGTTTTACTTTCCACGGGTTTAATTAAACCCAAATTAGAGCGAGTTGATCTTACTAATAAGAATTTCGATTATGCTGGAACTTTTCAGGATTTTGATGGAAATACAATTCGCTTAGCCGATTATAAAGGAAAGACTGTTTTCATCAATCTTTGGGCTTCTTGGTGTGGACCATGTCGAGCAGAGATGCCCCACATTTCTGAGCTGTACAAATCTGTCCAAGACCAAGAAAACCTCGAGTTTTTAATGATAGGAGTAGATAATGACTATCAGAAAAGTAAGAATTTTATAGAAGGAAAATCCTGGTCTTTCCCTGCTGTTCATGCCAGTTATGGCCTAAACAAGTCCTTGCTCAGCGAATCAATCCCGACAACCCTGGTGGTCAACCCTGAAGGAAAAATCGTGTTCTATCAGGAGGGAATGAGCAATTTCAACACGGATGAGTTTCGGGATTTTTTGATTAACCAATAAATCGCCGTTTAAAAATTTTTGGCTTTTTTATACTCCAACTTAATCTTCTGAATCACAAACTCAGACTAAGAAATCTGTCTTAGTTCGGTTCCTTATTTTAGGAGAATCTGAAAAACTCTCTATCTTTCTTTCATGAAAATTCCCGATACGGAAGTTATCATCATCGGAGCTGGTTTTTCAGGAATTGCTGCTGCAAAAAAACTTCATGAAGCTGGCATTAGCTTTATAATTCTGGAGGCCCGAGATCGAATTGGAGGAAGAGTTTACACAAACTATCTAAAAGAGGATCTGTATGTTGACCTAGGAGGACAATGGATAGGCCCGACTCAGGATAGAATGTATGAACTGTGCAAGGAATACGGCATCTCCTATTTTGAGACCTATGATGAAGGCAAAAACGTCCTAAATCTTCGGGGTAAAATCCGGACCTACAAAGGAATCATTCCGAAAATGGACCCTATTTCCTTAATCAATTTGGATATTTTGATGAGGAAACTGGAACGAATGGCAAGACAAATAAATGTTCATTCTCCTTGGTCCCACCCCAAAGCTCCAAAATGGGATCAAATGACCTTGGAAACCTTTCTTAGAAAAAATTCCAAAACCAAGTCCTGTTACGAAGTCATCAAAATTGGCTGTGAAACAATTTTTGCCTGCGAACTGAATGAAATCTCATTACTTCATGCACTATTCTATATCCGTTCGGGAACATCTTTAGACTGCTTGATTAACATTAAGGATGGAGCGCAACAACACCGAATTGTTGGCGGGATGCAAAGTATTGCGGAAGCAATGGTCGCCCCATTTCATGAAAAAATTATTTTCAATTGCCCCATAGAAAAAATTATCCAAGGTGCTGATCAGTTGGAGGTGATTTCTAGCGAGAATAGTTTTTTTGCAAAAAGGGTCATTTTGACTGTACCTCCTCCTCTCCTCAAGAATATAGATTTTGAACCAGGCTTAAGCACTGAAAAAAGCCAACTTTTGGAAAATTATCCAATGGGCCGTGTGGGCAAGTGCTTCATGATTTACGATACTCCTTTTTGGAGAGAAGATAACTATAGTGGACAGGTAGTTTCAGATGATCCACTAACACATCAGACGCTTTTTGATTGCTCCCCAGTGGATGGAAAGTACGGCATTCTGATGGGATTTACGATTGGGAATCGAGCGGACGAATATTTTGGAAGAAGTGAAGAAGATCGAAAAAAGCGAATGATTTCCCAATTGGTTCAGTATTTTGGTGAAAGAGCTAAAAACCCCATCCAATACATAGATTTTACTATGAGTGATGAGACTTGGTCTCAAGGTTGCTATGCTGGGCTGATGCCTATCGGTGCCTGGTCAAATTGGCGGGACGCCTATAGAAAACCGGAAGGAAATCTCCATTTTGCAGGAACAGAAGCAGCCACGGTTTGGCATGGTTACATCGAAGGGGCAGTTCGCGCAGGAGAAGCAGCGGCTTCAGAAATCATTGAATTGAAAAAGAAAGAAAAAATATGAGTGTGAGAAGATTCATCGTCTCATCTATATTATTGGTCATATTCATTTGGCTGATTTGGTCCTTTGCAGGAAGAAGCTATCCGCCTGATCAACCTGAGACTTTTTTAGATATAGTAGAAGAAGTTAACCCTAGCGATTCTCTCTATAACAATATCGTGGGGATTCAACCCTACATGCTTGCAAAAGACTATATAGATCAGGAAACCTTCTACCGAAAAATGGAGCTTTACCTGGATGCTGCCCGGAAATCCCAACTTATCCATTCAAATACAGTGGTTTTGCTTCCAGAGTATGTTGGAACCTGGTTGGTTTTATCTGGTGAAAAACATGTGCTGGCAGAAAAAGACAATCTGAAAGATGCCATGTCCACCTTAGTACTTTCAAATATTGTCGATTTTGTAGTCAATTATTTTCAAAGTCATGAATTGGATAGACCCACTGGTACCCTATTTCGAATGAAGGCAAGAAAAATGGCTGAAGATTACTTCAATACCTTCAGCCAATTGGCACAACAGTTCAATTGTTATATCGCGGCTGGAAGTATTATTCTCCCACAGCCTTATGTAGAAGAGGGGGAATTATATGTTGATAAAGAAGGCCCTCTTTATAATGCCTCATTCATTTTTGGCCCTGATGGTAAAATAATCGGGGAGCCTGTTTTAAAAGCATTTCCTATCGAATCGGAAATTCCTTTTGTTAGTGGAGAAGCGGTGGAAAAAATTCCTGTATTTAACCTTCCTATGGGAAAAACCGCCCTACTGATTTGTGCTGATAGTTGGTATCCAGAACCGTATCAGGTAGCCAATCAGTCACAAACAGAGATCATTTTAGTGCCCTCTTATCTCACCGGCGATGAGGGTATGAAAAAACCTTGGCAAGGTTATAATGGCGCTCCAGCTCCTGTTGATACGAATCTCAATGATATTGAGAAAATCAGTGAGTGGGAAGCCTGGAATAAATATGCACTACCAGGAAGAATTGGGCAAACAAATGCTCGAATTGGCTTAAATGTGTTTTTACGGGGAGAGCTTTGGAATTTAGGCGCTGATGGTCAGCCTTTAGCTGTCCTATATGGCCATCAACTAGAATTAAACCCTGCAAATCGAGCTGGAATCTGGTCCATAAATTTTTAGCATATGTGCGACACCCTGGTAGCTCTTGGGAATTACACCCAATCCGGAAATTTGATCTTTGGCAAGAATTCTGATCGGGAGCCTTTAGAAGCACAGGAAATCAGTCATTTCCCCAGAAAAACCCAAACCGAAAAAACGCTTGATTGCACATTTATTTCCATTCCCCAAGCGGAACAAACATGGGAAGTCTACTTATCCAAGCCTTTTCAAATGTGGGGAGCAGAAATGGGTGTTAATGAATGGGGTTTAACCATTGGAAATGAAGCCGTTTTCACTCAGGTCAAAATCAATAAAAAGAAGTCCGGATTGACTGGAATGGACTTACTTCGTCTAGCATTAGAGCGAAGCAAAAAAGCCGAAGAAGCAAAAAACCTGATTATTCAACTCCTTTCGATTTACGGTCAAGATGCCTGCGGAGGTTATCAAAACAAAGATTTTTATTATCACAATAGCTTTCTAATCGCTGATACTGAAGAAGCTTTTATTTTGGAAACTGCAGGAAAATCCTGGGCTTGGAAAAAAGTCAGAGACACTGCCAGCATATCAAATTGTCTTAGTTTGGATGATGATTATGATGAGATTTTCATAGAGAAAGAAGCCAAACATTTAAGCTCCTTCTTTCGCTCAAAAAAAGGATTCAAATCCCGATTTTCTGACTTCCTCTACACCTATTTTTCCAAAGCAAGTAGCAGAAAAGCAATAACAACAAATCAACTGGAAAATCAAGCTGGTCATTTAAGCACTTGGGAGTTTATGAAAACACTCCGGACGCACAATATGCCAGATAGCGAATTTCATCCCAGAAACTGTTCAGCAGCTTCCATTTGCATGCATGCTACCGGACTGACAAACCCCTCGGATACGACAGGAAGTTTGGTAACTGAGCTTCGAACAAGCCGACCAAATACAATTTGGCTTACAGGCACTCCTCATCCTTGCCTTAGCCTGTATGTTCCTTTCTATTTCGGTACTAATACTGATTTTCTGAACTTTCCTAGTTCAAAAAAGGATAATTCCCTTTGGTGGCAAGCGAGATATCTTCATGAATTGATTGACAAGAACCGAAGCCAACTTTTCCCAAAAATCCGACAGGAATTGGATGAAATTCAAAATAAATGGATCAAGAAAGACGCCTTGATTACAGATAAAAACCCAATCAAATCAGAACTACAAGAATTTAGTCAAAGCTGTTACCAGTTTTATCTAAACTGGGTCCTAGAAAAAATCCACGACTTGAAGTAACTAGCAAACATTTTAGACAAAATGCTCTAACAGCCAGCTGTAGGGAAGAGACCAAAAGCACCTAAAATTCATTAACTTGGAAAAAAGCCAAATCATGAAATCCCTGCCAATCTTATTGTTACTTCTTTTTCTTGGTTCATTTTCTATTCAGGCTCAAGACATTCGAGTTTATAAGGAGCCGGAATTTGGATTTGACTGGAGTAAGCCTTCAGAATATCCGGATAGAATAGTACTGACTTTTGGAGAGGATGCAACTTCAGAAATTAGCGTGAATTGGCGAACCAATACAGAAATAAAAACAGCTTTTGCTGAATTAGCTGTCGCAACCGGAGCTCCGAAATTTTGGAGAAATGCCATTACACAAAAAGCTCAGACTGAAGTCTTTGAAGCCTCACAAATAGCGACAGCCGAAGTGGATGCAAATTACCATAGTGCCACTTTTTCGAATTTGACTCCAGAAACAGTTTATGCCTATCGAGTCGGTGATGGAACTCGATGGTCGGAATGGTTTCAGTTTAAAACCCCAAGTGATCAAGCTGGAAAGAAATTCTCCTTTCTTTATCTAGGTGATGCCCAAAATTACATTTTGGAATTGTGGGCCCGCTTAATCCGTGAAGGCTATAGAAAAGCTCCAGATGCGGATTTTATCATTCATGCCGGGGATTTGATTAATTATGCCCATCGAGAACAGGAATGGCACGAGTGGTTTACAGCAGGTGGGTTCATTCATAGTATGCTCCCAACCTTAGCAGTACCCGGAAATCATGAATATAATTACCTGAATGAAGCAGACCGGGAAAGTAGAAAGCGAAGCCTTTCCATACAATGGAAACCCCAATTTAGCTTTCCTTTAAATGGCCCAAAAGGACTAGAAGAAACTGCCTTTTTTATTGATTACCCAGATGCCAAATTTATTTTTCTTGACAGTAATCGAGACCACGAACTCCAAGCAGCTTGGCTTGAGGAAACCCTTCAAGCAAATAACAAACAGTGGGTTATTGTCAGCTATCACCACCCCCTCTTTTCAGCTTCAGCAGGAAGAGACAATGAAGCATTAAGAAAGCTTTGGAAACCCATTTTCGACAAATATCAAGTCGATTTAGCATTACAAGGGCATGATCACAGTTATGGAAGAGGCAGAGTTTCTCCCGGTGAAAATGTAATGGATGGTATGAACATGCGAGACAAAACAGGAACTGTCTATGTGGTGTCTGTGAGCGGTGGGAAAATGTATGGAATCAAGCCTGATGGTTGGGAAGAATGGGGAGCAGTAAGGGATCGAGCCGCTGAAAACACTCAGCTTTTTCAGGTTGTTAGCATTGAAGGCAACAAACTTCTCTTTGAGTCCTATACAGCCATCGGAGAACTTTATGACAAATTTGAACTTACGAAAGGCGAAGATGGAGTCAATCAATTCCGTGATTATAAAGAAGAGCTTCCAGCGGAATTCAGATTTTCAAATACCACTCCTTATGAAGACCAACTTCCCCAAATCGTAGAAGAAGGTTTGTTGAAGGCTTATCCGGGTTTTGAAGTTAGGCAGGTTCGGTTTTTTGAAGAAAAAGGCAAAGCTAGAATTCGGGTAATTCTTCAAAAAGATGATCAAACCAAAGATCTTATATTAGATCAGGAAGGACGAGTACTTTCCGAAAAAGAAAATTGAAAGGCCAAATCTTGAATCATCGGGCAAACTTATGTCAGAGAAAAGACGCATTACGCTAAAGGATATCGCACGAGAATTGGGAATCTCTGTTTCCACAGCTTCTCGAGCTTTGAACGAGTATCCTGGAATTTCAGAGGAGACCATCAAAATGGTACAGGAATTCGCCAAAAAACACAATTACGTCCCTAATTCCATTGCGGTCAATTTCCGAAAAAACAAAACCATGACTATTGGGATGATTGTCCCGGAAGTGGTTCATTATTATTTCTCTTCTATCATTAGTGGAGCATTACAGGCAGCTACTAAGAAAGGATATAGGCTTTTAATCAGTCAGACAGAAGAAAAAGCAGAACTGGAAATGCATGCTTGTCATGGAATGCTTGCTGGAAATGTTGATGGCCTTATCATCTCGATCTCCAATGAGACATCCGATGTCTCCCATATTCAAGAATTTTTGGACGAGGGAAAGCCTGTAATACAGTTTGATAAATATTCTGAAAAACTCAAGACACCAAAAGTCATCACCGACGACTATCAAGGTGCATATGGGGCCGTAAAGCACTTAATCGAACAAGGATATACGAAAATCGCCCACATCAACGGTCTCGAAAATGTCCAAAATTCAGTGGACCGTTTGGCAGGATATCGGCAAGCTTTAGTCGACCATCATTTGGAAGAAAATTCGGATTGGGTGCCACATTGCCAGCAAATTACAGAGCAAGAGGGTTACCATTTTGCAAAGCAGTTGATGGAAAGCAAGAATCCCCCTGATGCTATTTTTTGCATAACAGACTTGGTGGCTCTTGGAGTTATGAATTACCTGCGGGAAAGCAATCGGAAAGTGCCAGATGAGGTAGGTGTAATGGGATTCAGCAACTGGAAAATTTCTGAAGTGATGCAACCTTCCCTCAGCACAGTGGAACAGCATGGATACCAAATCGGAAAACGTTCTACCGAACTACTTATTGAATCTCTTCAGAGCACTGATAAAAGCCTAATTGATCAGAAAATTGAAATACCAAGTGATTTAATAATTCGGAATTCTACGCTGCGAAAAGGGTAGACTTTTCTATTCCTTTACCTCAAAAATCCGAAATCCATAAGGTTCCAAAATCAGGTAATTATCATCAGAACCGACCTCAATAATCTTTTTGGACCAATGGTCATATAAGGTGTGGGGCAAAAAACCAAACTCCTTCAAAGCATACCAAGTCAAAAAAGCTGTTTCAGATGAATAATTTCCAATGACAAAAACCTTTTGCCCATCCATCTCCCGAAGAAATCCTGCGACGTGAATATTATGAGGTTGTATCCACTGAATATTATTGAAGTCCGCTATAGCAGAAAGTTTTTTCCGAATTTTTATCAGTTTTTGTGTGCCTGAAAAAACCTCATTCTCAATAGTCCCCTTCTCTTTTCGAAGTCCTGCTTTATCCCAATCAATAATGGGCCTATGCATCCAGCGATTATCATAACTTTTGGCGGGATCCTGCAAAAATGAATAATCATTCAAATAGCCCAACTCATCTCCATAATAAAGCATTGGCAATCCTCCGGTGAACATGGAAAAAACCTGCATCAATAAAATTTTTTGAATCGAGAGCTGAATTTGATCTGGACCTTGGGCGATTAAGGCAAATTCCAATCCGCAAAGGGAAGCTAATGAACCTGAGATTCGGGCATCACCCGTTTTAGGATTGCTGGAAAAAAGCGCCCCTTTTGCTGGACTATTCGGGAATTTCCCAGAGTAATAATCCTTCAAATAACTTCTATGTTGATACGGGTCTTTTCCAGCCTGTGCAATCATATAATCATCATACCCCAAGCCAATATCATCATGGCAACGAGTGTAAGAAATCCAGCTTGTCCCCAAAGGCTTTTGTTGGAGAATGCCTTGAGCTTGCAACATCACTCGAGTATCTCCCGTAGCCAACATATCCCATTGAAGGGCCATTTGGGTAGCATTATAGGCAAAATCACATTCCTTCCCCGCTCTATCCTCTTTCCCAAAATATTCCATAATGGCCTCGGGGGCAACTATAGCTTCTCCCAAAATAGCCATTCCCGGAGTCGCCATTTGCACAGCCTGTTTAATGAGTTGCAATAGCTGATGAGCTTGAGGTAAGTTTTGAGAACTTGTCCCCGTCTCTTTCCAAATAAAAGCCGGAGCATCAATCCGAAGTAGATCAACCCCCAAATTGGCATAGAAAAATACATTATCCAGCATTTCCCGCAGTACATGCGGGTTACGATAATTCAGGTCCCATTGATAATGATGAAAAACGGTCATCACCCACTTCTGACACTCATCACACCAAGTAAAATTCCCTGGTGAACTCTCGGGAAAAATCTCCGGCATGGCTGCTTCATACTGATTGGGAATCCAGCGATTATCGTACATGTAGAAATAATCTTGGTATCGCTTATCTCCGGCTTTGGCCTTTTCTGCCCATTCATGTCGATGTGAAGTATGATTGAGGACAATATCCAACATTAGATTCATCCCTTGAGCATGCATACTTTTTCGCAATGCTACCAAATCCTGCAAATTGCCAAACTTGGGATCTACTTTTCTAAAATTGGATACTGCATAGCCTCCATCACTTTCACCTGCCGGACTTTCGAAAAGTGGCATTAAGTGGAGAAAGTTTACTCCTAACTCCTCAAAATAATCCAACTTTTTATGGAGTCCATTTAGATTACTCGCAAAGCGATCCACGTAAAGACTCATGCCAGCCAGTTGATTGCTAAGAAACCAGTTTCCTTGCTTTTCTTTGGTTTTATCTCTTTTCTTAAGATCCTGCTCTCTTTCCAAATAGGCGACAATAATGGACTTTAAAAGTTCCTCAAAAACATCTTCGAATTCGGAAAAATCCCCGTAAACAGATCGATACAAGGACTCGAGATTTGCAATTCCCTGCTGAAATCTTTCATAGAAAACCCGGTGTGTTCCAGATGAGCGAATCCCAAATTCCTGAAGCAAAGCCTCCCAAGGCATAGTATCCTTTTCCATTAATCTTTCTACTATCATTAATGACCTCCACCAGCTATAGGCTGATCAATCGTTACGTTTTTATTTTCCTTAATATTCAGAGTGGCCAAAGCAGCAATAATCAATAAAACACCGCCAAATATGATGGCTAACCCAGGGTCATTACCCAAGAAGGTTTTGGAGATAACTCCAAATGTCAGCGTCTGAAGAATCATTGGAATTACAATCATCATATTGATAATTCCCATGTATACACCATAGCGCTCTTTTGGAATTTCATTGACCACCAAGAGATAGGGCACTCCCATCATACTAGCCCAGGCGATCCCAAACCCAGCCATAGGAATAAATAGAGCATATTTATTCGTGAGCTGAGGAAAAATCATCAAACCCACTCCTGCCATAAGCAAACAGATGAAATGAACTTTTTTGGGACCGAATTTTCTGGCCATGCTAGCCAAAAAGAATGCGGAAAGAAAGGTCACCACATTATACCAACCATTGACCAATCCAGTCCACCCAACGGCCTCTTCATAAAGCTTTGGGTCACCAGTTGGTGTGGTGTTCCAGACAGACTGAGCGATACTTTTCGCTGCATTTTGCCAATAGCAAAACAAGGCATACCATTGAAAAAGATATATCAAGGCAAGCTTCCACATCACTCCCGGCATCACCATGATGGACTCAATAATCTCTACGTTTTGCGCAAAAAGTACTCGAGTTTTGGGATTAGTTTTGGTTTTTTCTAAAACCCGCTTAATCAAGCCTTTTGAGAAAATGGCAGGAATTAAAAGTGCAAAAAACACCAAATAGGCGACCAGAGTAGTGAGAATAGACAAGAAGAACTGGATGGCAGGATGAGGCATTCCTTCATTCCGTTTTTTCAAGGCCGCCAACTCTTCAGGACTAGGTGGGATTTCAGGAGTTTTGGAAATACTCCACATCACCGAGCCTATGGAACAAACCGTCCCTAAGAAAAACGAAGCATAAACCCAATAGGGAAGCGAACCCCAAGTTCCAGTGATATACTTTTGGAAAATGAAAAGCGAAACATTGGCTAGAGTAATACCCAGTCCCGTGAAAAAGCTTTGTGTCAAAAAGCCGGTACTATATTGCTCATCTGGCAGTTTATCTGCAATCAAGGCCCGATAAGGTTCCATAGCCGTATTGTTTGCGGCGTCTAAAACCCAGAGCAAACCTGCTGCCATCCAAAGCGAACTACTGAATGGATAGAAAAATAGCGTAATACTACAAAACAACGCTCCAATGAAGAAAAATGGCTTTCTTCTTCCATACTTAGGACTCCAAGTATTATCACTCAAAGCACCAATGATTGGCTGAATCAAAAGTCCTGTCATGGGACCTGCCAAATTCAAAATGGGAATTTCGTCAGGAGCTGCTCCCAGCATATCGTAAATAGGATTTACAGCACTTTGCTGAAGTCCAAAACTGTACTGAATGCCAAAAAAACCGACATTCATATTGATAATTTGGGAAAAGGAAAGCTGCGGTTTTTTCATGAAAACCTGGGTTAGTTTGGGTTAGAAAAGGGTCAAAAGAATTTTGTCAGCATTAAAGCCATGTTGAACATACCAAATTTTAATTGGAGAAAAACTATGTTCAAAAAGAATTGAATGAAAAAATTAATGCAAACGATTGATAATTTTGACTTGGCTAAAAATTCAATCGATTACAAAAAATCCCGCCAACTCTGGCGGGATTAAAATCGGATGGTAATTACTTGATTGGAACTTTCTTATAAGAAGATAGATCGTTTATAAAGTCCTTTAAATGCTCAATCTCCACATGATCCATCAATACGATTTTATACCATTTATTTCCTTCATCATGAGTCTGAGGGACCAAATTGTATTTATGGGCAATTTCTTCTGGTACTGCAAAGGAGCGGATAGTAACAATATTCATTTCAGGTTCTCGGAAATATGGAACCTCCAACATATCCAGTTGCTTACACAACCAATTGGTTCGCATCTTTAATACTGAAATTTTCTCATACCATTTATGCGGCCCATAAGTGGTCAAAATGGTCCAAACAGCCACTGCATTTGCCCCCGACCGACTTCCGCATAGCGTCAGATCCATTCCCTCCACGTACTGAGCTTCTGTGGTCAAAACATTTTCTATCAACCCCTTTCGACACACAAAAATCCCTGTCCCGTAAGGTGCCTGAAGCATTTTGTGAGCATCAATGGTAATGGAAGAAATTTTCGGGTTGGTGAAATTAATTGTGTTTTCCCCTTCAGAAAACGGAAAGACAAAACCACCATAAGCTCCATCTATATGCAAGCGATAAGGCACTTCAAATTCCTCTAGCACTTCAGTCATCGGTACAGGATCATCCACGGATCCAAACATGGTTGTACCCATATTGGCAATGACGATAAAATATTTCTTGCCTTCTTCCAGAGCAGATTTCACCGTATTTCTAAAATCCTCTCTACTAATATCCCGAGTGACTTCGTCAACCGGAACCTTCTTCCATTCCAACATCAATAAATTAGCTCCCTTTGGAATGGAATAGTGCGTATCATCGGAAGCAAGGATAGCTATCTCGTTCAATTCAGCACCATAGGTTTTCATGAATTCATTTCGATAAACCCACATTGCCTGAACATTGGCTTCAGTACCTCCCGGAGAAATGTATCCATCATATTCGCCTTCTTTTGCCTTGAAGAGGTCTACTGCAATCATATCCAATACTTCACGCTCGATTTCCTGAGTTCCTTTAAAGGAATATTCAGAAGTACCATAGGTGTGGCAACCGATATGATTTGGGTTGGCGATATAAGTATTCAAAACCGGCATCTCCCGGAGAAAAAGCGATTCATTAGTAAATACTTTCTCATCTAGTCTAGATGCAGGATAGCCGAGGTTTGCATCTTTACTGAAGTCCACATTTTCCTTTAAGGCACGTTGGACCCGATTAAGCCGCTCCTCAGGAGTCAGCTTTTTCCAAAATTTCATATCAATTTGCATCAGTATCTGGGTTTATTGATTCACTTTCCAAACATGCTCATCCGTATCGAGCAATTCCTTTCCCCAAACGGGCAGTTCTGCTTTGATTCGCTCCACTAATTCATCACAGGCATCCATTGCTGCTCTTCTATGCTTGGATGAGGTAAAGACAAAAAGACAAAGCTGGCCTACTTCTACCCTTCCCAAACTGTGATATATATGCATACAGGTTAGCGGGTATTTCGCAAAGATATCTTCCCGGATTTCAAAGGCTTTTTGAAGAGCCATCTCCTCATAAGCTGTGTACTCGATCGCTACTACCGTTCCATTCTCCTTTTGGTCTTTTCTGACCTGTCCTAAAAAAATCGAATGTCCGCCGATGTCAGTTTTGCTTTGATGATTGGCAACAGATTGTGCTATTTTTTCAGGACTAATCGGTCCTTGGACAAAAATATTTTTAGGAGTTCGTTGTTTTTCCATGTTCATCTATCTTTGTAATTGCTTGAATTCCCCCACGGATTGAAAATACCGATTTTTGAGGAAAATCTTTTTGCCAAAGGCGAACGGCCTTAAGACTTCGAACACCACTTTGACAAAAGAAATAAATCAAATTCTTTTCGTTAATGAGATCACAATTTTCTTCCAATTTGGAAAAAGGGATTAAGACTGGATTCCATTGATCAAGTTTGGGTAATTCTTCGGGTTCCCGTAAATCCACCAAAACAGCTTCGGAAGAAATTTGGGAAGGTATATCATTCCAAGATACTTCAGGAAGACCACCACACACCAATTCATAATCAGTTCTTGAAAGCTCTTCCAGGCTTTTTGGAATCATCTGTTTCACTTTCAGATTTGGTCTTATCTGAACTTCATAAAAGCTCGCTGTCTTTGCCTGATAAAAAAGCACTCGGTTCTTTAATGGACTACCAAATCCTGTCAAAACCTTTACAGCTTCCATAGCCATTAAATTCCCAATGATTCCAGGCAGCACACCGATCACACCTGTTTCTGAGCAATTGGGAACTTCATCCGCTTGAGGGGGATTAGGGAAAATATCCCGGTAGTTACAGGAATCTTCTCCCAAATTGAAAACAGAAACCTGTCCTTCATGCTGAAAAATTGCTCCAAAAACCAAGGGTTTATTTAGCAATACACAGGCATCATTGATCAAATATCGAGTGGGAAAATTATCTGATCCATCGATCACCAAATCATAGTGTTGAATTAAATCAACCACATTCTCAGAGGTAATAAAAGTGACTGTTTCTGAAATTGAGCAGTCCGGATATTGAGAACGCAAAAAATTGGCAGTTACTTCAGCTTTGTTTTTCCCTACATCATTTACACCGTATAAAACCTGCCGGTTGAGATTTGAAATAGCCACTTGATCACCATCGACTATTCCAATTTTCCCCACTCCCATAGCGGCCAAATAAAGTAAAATAGGCGAACCTAATCCTCCAGCACCCACGACTAAAACCGAGGAATTTCGAAGTTTTTCCTGTCCCTCTACCCCGAATTCGGGAACCAGTCGCTGTCTTTCAAATCGATCAGACATTAGCCTCCTGAGAATGGTGGTAATAGAGCAACTTCAGCTCCTTCCGGAATTTTTTCATCCCCCTGAGCAAGTTGCTGATTGACGGCAATAGAAAATTTCATGGATTGTAGCTTAGGAAATTGAGAGTACAAAAACTCCTTTAATCGCTCTGTAGAATCCAACTGATCCAAGACCAATTCAGACTGCCCAATTTCTTCGGCAATCATTCCAAATGTCCTAATCCGAATTTTTTGATCCATCTGCTAAAGTTACGGCCTTTAGCAGGAATGCCCAAGAAAGAAACTGGCTAAACCTAGTTTCTATTAAAACGATTTTTCTTGTTTTACTTTCTTAAGACGTTAAAAACCCAAATTTTTTATAATTATCTAGATTTATAAAAACGGCCATTAGAGCCAATAAAGGCATATTTATCCGACAGCAAACGACTACTTCCGGATACAAACGGATACAAACGACTGATTCCCGACTTCGCTCTGAGCCCTGTTGCAACTTTGGATCATCAAGTTTTTCCTCTGGCGGAAACGAACAAAAAAAATTTCTAACCAAAACACACGTAATCATGAACACGCTAAGAAACAAAGTTCAACTAATCGGTCGCATGGGCGACAACATCGAAGTAAAAACTCTAGAGTCCGGATCTAAGATCGGAAAGGTAAGTCTCGCGACTAATGAAACTTACAAGAATCAGCAAGGTGAGAAAGTCACTGAAACCACCTGGCACAATTTGGTGATCTGGGGAAAGCAAGCGGAGCTTTTGGAGAAGTATACTTCCAAAGGATCAGAAATCGCGATTGAGGGAAAAATTTCTAACCGCAGCTACACGGATAAGGACGGTATTAAGCGCTACATTACCGAAATCGTAGTTCATGATTTCCTTTTCATGGGAAGTGCCAAAAATCAAGAAAATGGTGCAGTGACTGAAGAAGCTGATCTTCCTTTCTAAAAAGTCACTTTGAGACTTCTAGACTAACCTTTTCAGGCACCAAAACCTGAAAAAGAAAAACCCCCGAGGACATTGTCCCGGGGGTTTTGTTTTAAAAAACCACCAACCTTAAATCAATCATGTTTTAATTTTTAACCTTACGGAACTTCATATTTACCTTATCGGCCAATAAATACATAACTGGTACGATCACTAACGTAAGAAATGTAGCAAAGGTTAACCCAAATATTACTGTCCAGGCCATTGGTCCCCAGAAATCTGCATTGTCCCCTCCCACATAAAATTGTGGGTCAAAAGAACTCAACAAGGAACCGAAATTGATATTCATTCCGATGGCTAATGGAATCAATCCAAGCACTGTGGTAATTGCTGTTAAAAGCACTGGACGAAGTCGAGTCTTTCCAGATTCAACGATACTTCCGACCAAATCATTATAGGAAAGGAATTCATCTGCACCAATTCCTAAAGACTCTCGTTTTCTCGCTCTAACCAAGTTGGTATAGTCTATCAAAACGATGGCATTATTTACAACGACACCCGCCAAAGAGATAATACCTATACCCGTCATGATGACTACGAAATCCATATTGAAAATCACCAAACCAAGGAATACTCCAATAGTACTCAAGACCACCGAAGCCATAATGATAAACGGCGTAGTCACGGAGTTAAACTGGGCAACGATGATCAAGAAAATAAGAGATACTGCAATTGCTAGCGCACGCACCAAGAACTCCATGGATTTTACCTGCTCTTCTTGTTCTCCTGTAAACTTGACAGTGATTCCATCAGGGACATCGTATCCAGCCAAATATTCCCGGATAGAGTTGTTGATTTCGGTAGCGTTATAACCATCCAATACATTGGAGTAAATAGTTACCGCTTTCTCCAAATCCTTACGCTTCACAGAACCATAAGTCGAACTGAATTTAACATCAGCCACAGCTGAAACAGGAACTTCCCGCTTCGTTCCAAACTTATCTCGGAAGCCAATTTTCTTATTGACCAAGGCATCGATATTATATCGATACTCTTCATCCAAACGAAGTTGGATAGGATAATCATCCTCCCCTTCCTTAAACTTGGATACTTCCAAGCCGAATAGGGATGTTCGTAATTCTGTTGCGATAGTCGAGGTAGATAACCCAAATCGACGCGCTTTATCACGGTCAATATCTACGATCAACTCAGGACTTCCCAAAGAAAGGTCTGTCTTAAGTTCTTCAATACCAGGGATATTCTTACTATTTATAAATTCCAAGGTCTGATTCACATAAGTAATCAACTGGTCATAATCTTCCCCTGAAAATTCAATATTGATTGGTTTACCAACCGGCGGACCAGCCCGCTGCTTATCAACAGTAATCAATACCCCAGGATAGTTCTCCGCCAATTCACGGATTTTCTCCATGGCTTGATTGGTGTTGATTCCCTGACGCTCAATATAATCCACGAAACCAATCGTGATTTTTGCCTTGTGAGGAGTGGCTTGTCCAGAATTACCTTCTGTTGGGTCACCGGTTCCCTCACCTACCTGAGAAATCATGGAATCGATGATGTCCTGATAATCCTTCAACACATTCGCTACCTGATCTTCAAATTCATCCACAAATTCATTAGTCGCTTCGATATCCGTTCCAATTGGGAATTCTACATAGACGTTGACCAATTGTGGCTGATTATCTGGGAAGAACAATACCTTAGGCGCTCTGACGAAATAAAGGGAAACTGATAGAATCAGTAGAATATTTACTCCAAAAAAGAAGAAATAAGGATTTTTCCCTCTAAGAGCAAAGTTCAAAGTTTGTTCATAAGCATTCTCTAATCGAACCAAAAAGACGGTTTGGAACCATTTAATCGCTCCTCTAAGAAGAAACACATTGAATAAAGTCAAAATAGAGGCAACCAAAGCAAGAGACCCCATGGCAGTCCACCCAGTCAAATAGAAAAGGGTAGAAAGGATCAAAAATGCACCGGCAACAGTAATCGGTTTTCTTTTTGACTTTACCTTATTTACATCTTCCACTTTCATGAACATGGAGGTGAAAACAGGATTGATCACCAATGCCACAAAAAGTGAAGATGAAAGTACAATGATCAGGGTGATTGGAAGATATTTCATGAAATCTCCAATCGTATCCTCCCAGAAGGCCAATGGCAAGAAGGCAGCTAGTGTGGTAGCTGTAGATGTAATAATTGGCCAGGCCACTTCTCCCACTCCTTCTTTTGCGGCTCGCATTGGGGATTTTCCTTCCGACATCAATCGGTAGATATTTTCTACTACCACAATTCCATTATCCACCAACATCCCCAAAGCCAATATCAGTGAGAAAAGAACCATTAAGTTTAAGGTGATTCCAAAGGAATTAAGTACCAAAAAGGAGATAAACATAGACAAAGGAATCGCTGAACCCACAAAAAGGGCATTTCGGAATCCCAAGAAAAACATCAAAACCAAAACCACCAGAATCACCCCAAAGATGATGGAGTTTTCCAAGTCATTTACCTGAGTTCGAGTAGTCTTACTTTGATCATTATTGATGGTAATTTCCAAATCCGGTGGAAAACGATTCGCTTTTGTCTCGTCAATGATTTGCTTGATTTGGTCGGCAGCGTTCAATAGGTTTTCACCACTTCGCTTCACCACGTTGATGGTTACTACAGGAAGGTTTTTCATCCGAGCATAAGAACTTCTGTCTTTGTAGGTATCCTTGACCTCAGCCACATCGCGGAGATAGACGATTTTTTCATTGTCGGTTTTGACAATTACATCTAGAATATCCATCGGGTCGGTAAATTCACCATCCACCCGCAAGGTTCTCTGAAAATCACCCCCACGAATGCTACCTCCTGAAATGGTTACATTCTCTGATCGAACTGCATTCGCAATATCATCAAAGGTCACACCTACCGACTCCATTTTATAAGGATCGGCATTGATCTGAATTTCCCGCTCTACGGTACCAGCCAAGTCTGCTTTTGAAATTTCTGGAAGCTTCTCGATTTCATCTTCCAAATACTCTCCAAATTTCTTCAGTTCAGCTTCAGAGTAATTTCCCGAGATATTCACGTTCATAATCGGGAAATCCGAAGTATTGATTTCTAAGACATTTGGATCCTGATCCAAGTCTGAAGGTAATTCACTCTTAGACTTATCAACTGCATCCTTTACGTCCTGAATAGCCTTAGAAATCTCTACTCCTGGGTTAAACTCCACGACAATGGAAGAGAAATCCTGAACGGATGTGGATTTGATATCCTTGACGTCATTTAATGATTTGAGTTCCTTCTCAATCGGACGAGTGATTAGGTTTTCCATATCCACCGGCGAGTTACCAGGATATGGTGTTCCCACATAGACAGTAGGAATTACTACTTCTGGAAAACTCTCCTTGGGCATGGTCCGATAGGCTCCCAATCCCAAGACGGTAATAATCAGTGTTAGAATGACCACTGAGGTGGAATTATCCACACTCATACTGGTCAAACCAAACTCTCTTGTTGTTTTTGGACTTGATTGTTCGGCCATGACTTACTGCTGTGCAATAGTTACGTTGAAATTATCCCCTACCTCGCGGAATCCTTTATCCACCAATTTTTCCTCACCTGTTAGGCCTTCCAAAACCTCAGTAAGTTGTTGGAAAGTCTTTCCTCTCTGAATGTAAGTTTTGACCGCTTTTCCATCTCGAACGACAAAGACATAGTCACCTCTATTATCACTTAAAACCAATTTGGAAGGTACTACCACTGCTTCTGGATTTTCATAATCCTTAATATCCAAAATAGCCAGCATATTAGGCTTTACTAGGTCCATCTTTGGAAGGTACACCTCCACTTTGAAGGTTCTGTTGTTTGGGTTGATAATAGCACCAACAGCTGAAACTCGAGTTTCGATTTCTTTCCCTATGGACGGGAAACTTACACGTACAGAGTCACCTTTTCCCAAAACTCCTACATAAGCTTCGGAAATATCTGCTTCAATAAAGAGATCACTTTCTCCTACAAACTGGAACATTGGAGATCCTGGTTGTACTAATTCACCCAATCGAACGGTTACTGTTTCAACAGTACCATCGAAAGGCGCCTTCACGATAGATTTATCCAGTTGGGTTTTCAAAGAGGCTAGGCTTCGCTCAAGACCTTCTTTTCTGTTTTTGGCTTCTAAGTACTGGACCTCAGTTCCAATTTCCTGCTCCCACAATCTCTTTTGCTTTTCAAAAAGCGTATTTGCCAAACTCAATGAATTTTCAACTTCATCGATATTTCGCTGAATTACCTCAGCATCGATTCTAGCCAAGATTTCGCCTTTTTTGACGCGCATTCCCTCCATTGCAGGAATTTCTAAAACCTGACCTGCTGTCTCGGCTGAAATACTCACGTTCTTTTTGGATAAGACAGAACCTGTCACTTCCACAAAATGCTCAAAGCGCTCTTTTTTAGTATCTGCTGTGGTGATCAAAACAGACTTTTGATTTTGCTTCGCAAATTCAGGATCCAATTGCATAAGTTCTGCCTCCAAGACCCGAATGTCTCCATTCAATTCAACCACTTGAGCCTTCAACTCCTCCAGTTTCGCTTTTTTAGCATCCACTGATTCATCCTCCGCACAAGCAAAACTCATTACTAGAGCAAATGTGATGGGTAAAAATCTCAAAATTGTTTTCATGTGTTTGATTTATAATTTCCCGGAAGGAAAGGTGTTGGTTTAGTTTATTAAATCGTTTTTCAATATTCCTAAGGCTTTTTCCAAATCCACTTTGGCTACTAATCCATCATAAAGGGCAGTTAGATAGTTGATTTCTGCCTCAATAAGAGCTGCATCGGCTTCCACTACTTCCAAATTGGATCCGACACCCTCTTGGTATTTGATTTTGGCTATGTCATATACCTCACGAGCCAAATCAAGATTTTCCCGCTGTACCCGAAGGATATTCAACTCGTTTCGAAGATTAGACTTAGCTGTATAAACCTCATTTTTAATGCTTTCTCTCAAGAAAAATCTTTGATTCTCTAATTGCTGAAGTTGAACTCGGTTTTGCTGAATCCTTGCGCTTTTTAATAGACCATCAAAAATTGGGATTTGCATACTTACTCCAAGCAAGGAGCTACCAAACCAATTCTGCTTGTCATAAACAGTATTAAAGGTATTTCCGGCACCGGATCGAATACCATTTGCCACAAAGTCGATCGTTGGCATATATTGAGATTGGTTGTTTTTCAAATCCAGTTTGACCAATTCCAAATTGGTATTCAACTGAGAAACTTCCACTCTCTCCATTCCTTCTTCTAATAAAAGCGCATTGATTTCGTCGATCGGATTCAACTCTGCCAAAGTCTCAGAAAGTACCACATCATACTCCATAGGAAGCCCCATTTGTAGCTTTAGGATTTGCTCACTAATCTCCAATGCTGTCCGGCTTCTTTCTAATTGAGAGTAGGTATTGTTTCGCTGAACTTGAATTCTAGAAACATCTACCTTTTCAGCAAACCCAGCTTCATTCAATGATCTGGTTTCTGCTAATAAGGTATCAATTCGAGATAGGTTCGCTTCAGCAAGACGAATCCGCTCTTGATTTACTAGAACCCCGAAATAAGCTTTCTTTACTGCCTCGATGGCATCATTTTCAGTTTTGATTTTATCCAAGTCAGTCAACTCCCGATAGGTCTTGGCTGCCCGAAGACCAACGAAAAAGGAACCGTCAAAAATCATCTGGCGAACATTCACTCCCAGACTGGATTGGAAACTCACCCCAAATCTTGCCGGAATCACATCTCCAGGAATACTTGGATCACCAAAAGGAGGCTGATTAGGTAGAAAGACAACAGGAATAGATGGATTGTAATTCAGGTCAAAATTCCCTGTGATTTGAGGAAGTCCGGATGCAGTGGTCTCCTTGATAGTTGCCTTGGCAATCAAGGTTTCCAGCTGTGCATTCTTGACGTCAATGTTGTTTTCCAAGGTGAAAGTCAATGCTTCCTCCAAGGTCAATTCAACAATCTCCTGTGATTGAGCCTGATATGCCAGACCTAAACCAAAAAAGAATAGAATGAATATTTTTTTCATTTCAATGAGATTCAATTAGTATGTTCTTGCTGAGTTTTATAAGCTTCCCGTCCCTTTTCTGTGAATATTCCGTGGAGAAAATGATCCATCATTTCCAATTGGATCTTGACGATATCATAATTTGCATCTTGGAAATTTGTAGAATCCATTGCGCTAGTGATTTGATCTACTCGGATTCTGGCCAAAATCGGTACTTCTATTTCCTTCCTGAAATAGCCCAACTTTTTGCCTCGTTCAAGGATCTCCATCATCTGAGAAAGAATCACTTCCTCTTTATGATGAACAAATATTTGCCAAGCATCAGGAAAATATTTCTGAACTTCCATAATGGTGATTGGATTGATGGACTGCAAACGCTCGCGCATCATCCGAGATAAATGAACTAAGGTTTCGATCACCTGATCATCCGAACCATTCATTAAAGCCTCAATATTATTTTGGTCGTGCTTCAAAATCTGGTCGAAAGCAATCTTCACCAACTCCTTTTTGTCAGAAAATTCCTGATAGAGCGTTTTCTTTGATATTCCCAAATGCCTGGCAATATCATCCATGGTGACACTTCGGACCCCATACTTTGAGAACTGCTCTATCGCCGCTTCCAATATTTTTTCGCGCATGGCTACTTTTCTCTTTAGGCCGACAAAACTATGGAAACGATTAGAATGTTCAAAGTTTCCAAAGTTTTTTTTGAAATTTTATTTCGTGAGCAATTATCAAAAAATCATTAAAACGTTCGGTTTCGAACAAAAATGTATTTTTGTAATACAAAATTTTGTACTCTAAGTTTTTTGAAATAGGAAATTTGATTTTTTATAATTTTAGTGCTGCTTTTTAACTTTTCGATGAAATTCAGCCAAAATCCATTCGGAAAACTCCATTACCAAATCGAAGGTAAGGGAGAAGAAACCGTGCTCCTTTTTCATGGGTTCGGGCAGAGTATGGAGGACATGAAGCCTTTCAGCCAAATTCGAAAACCAAATCAACGCTTCATTTACATAGACATTTTTTACCATGGAAAAAGTCAATGGTTTGATTCGAAAAAACCGCTTTCAAAAAATACCTGGAAAGCATTCATCCAAAAACTTAAGCAGGAAATAGGTTTTCAAAATTTTCATCTAATCGGATACAGTATGGGTGGAAAGTTTGCCCTACTTACTTTTGAATTATTTAATAGAGAAGCTCAAAGCCTGACCCTACTTGCTCCAGATGGAATTAAAACAGGACTATGGTATAGCATCTCCAGCTATCCGGGCTCTTTTCATGGAGTATTCAAAGGTGTGATTTTCAAGCCTCACTTATTTTTTGGATTGATGAATGGTCTGAATTCAGCAGGATTACTCGAAAGCAGTATTGTGAAATTTGTGCAAACCCAAATGGAAACCCGCTCCAAACGGGCTCAGGTATACTTTACTTGGAGAGTTTTCGGTGGAATTCACTTGCATTTAGGAAAAATTATTCGTCAGGCTAAAAAAAATAAGACTCCAATCAAGCTATTCATCGGAGAATACGATAAGATGATAACCCATGAAAATTTGAACCGATTTTCGTCCAAAATCCCTCAAATACAAGAAGTGATTTTACCTGTTGGCCATGGGCAATTAATTACAAAAACGGTGGAATATCTCAAAAAAGAGTCTTCTTAATTTTCCTTTCTCCGTACGATCAGATACCAATCCCCATCCAAGGGCAGGTAGCCATAATCATAGCAAAAGTGGTAAATGCTCCCCTTCTTGGTCTCAATGGTATGCGTCTGATACTGAAAATCAAACCCTTCTCTGAGCAATCTATCTTTGGTAGTCTTCGCCATATCCTCACCGGAAGGAATGAAGGATTCTAAAATATTCCGATTCTTCTTGATCTTATGATTGATCCGTCGGATAAAATTACTATTGTCGGCATACTGCTTATAGTTGTAATTATTCCGACACTGATCATCACAAAATTTCTTATCGGAACGCCCTTGCAAAGGTGCTCCACAATTCAAACAAGTCTTTTTCTCCATGATTTAAAAAGTTTGTTTGAATTTATAAAATTAGTTGAAAAATACAAACAACTATTTCCTTGCTACTAAGCGAATGACCGAAGAAAGCCCAAGATGAAAATCCCCTTCCATCATCTCAGTTACCGTCTTTTCAAAATACAACCAGTCCAACTGACCAAAATCCCGGTCTAATTCTTCCTTGGAAAAAAGCATATTGACATCTTTTGGCCCTCCCGCTTTTGGATTGATCGAGTTGTACTTCAAATGCTCTTTTGAGAAAGCCTCCAAAATCAAAGTGCCTCCCGGCTTTAGCAACCGAAGCAGATTTTGATGCAAAGAGTGGCGAACTTCTCCAGGAAAATGCGCAAAAATCAAGACTAAGAGATCAAAACTTTCAGCTTCAAAATTCATTTGCTCCAACGTTCCAACCTGATAATGGATTGTTACGTTCCGCTCTGCAGCCAATCGCTCTGCTTTCTTTTTCCCAGAATCACTAATATCAAAAGCATAAACTTCCCAACCATTCTCAGCTGCAAACACACTATTTCTCCCCTCTCCTTCTGCTGGAAAAAGTGCTTTCCCAGGTTTTAAATCGAGAAGTTTGGCTTGAAAAAAACGGTTAGGCTCTTTCCCATAAACATATTCTTCAGCAGCGTAGCGGTCATCCCAAAATTGCTTCATGATTTTAATTTTTGATAAGAAAGAAAATGGGGAACCGGAAAGTTCCCCATTCACTTAGCGTTTGAAAAGAATACGATCGAGATTGAAGGTATTCCAAATGGAAATTCCCGAATCTGTACGCAAAACGAAATACAAATCTTGAATTTCATTCGACTCCTGCAAATTGACAGTTACTGGGAAATATCCGCTTTGATTCCCTTGCTGCAGTTCTCTAGTCTTACCTAGAATTGGTCCCTCGGGGCTTCCTGTCCGAATTTCTAATACGCCTTTGATTCCCGCTGGATTTACCCAAAGTTGCAATTGCTTGATTCCAGTTAGATCGATTTGATCGAATGCTATCCAAGAATCCTTTTCCGTATAACGGATAAAATTCAAACCATTCGCATTGGCTTTGGCAGTATTTTCAAATCGGTCAGCGGTGAAGGCTTTTATCATTGGATTTCGTAAGACAAACTGATCATTGCCTCGCAAAGGATCCATGCCATTCGCTCCTTGATCGGTATAATTTGCCTGAATCAAATAATATCCTTCAGAGTTTTCAGTTGGATCAATTTTGAAAGTGCCAGAAAGCGGTAATTTTTCTTTTCCAAAATCAGGATCTTCCAAGCCCAAAATAAAATCAACCATTTGAGATACTTGATCCTCTGGAAGGTGAGTATGTCCCGGCATGATTCGCTCACCCCATACACCTCCACCTCCATTGCGGATTTTATCAATTAAATATGCTTTTGCCTCGCCTTGGCCTTTATACTTAGAGGAAACATCTCGATAAGTAGGCCCGACGGATTCATTTTCGATGGCGTGACAGGCTTTACAACCGGCTTGGGTAATGAAGTTTTCACCTACGGAAACTTGCTCTTCTTGATGACCTGCTTGAATTAAATCATAGCCTCCGGCAATGAAATCGATGGTAAAATCAATTTGATCGGAATCAATACTTCCATCTTCTTTATCTGAAACTTGAACTGAGTAAGGAACCTCATCATTTTCGAAATAGAAACTGCGATTTCCATTCCATTGAATTGAAACCTCTGGCCTTTCATTACCCACTTGGATTTCCAAGGAAGCATTGGCTTGCTTTCCTTCCAAATCTTTCACAGTCAACACTACCTGATAAGATCCCGGAGAATCAAAAGTGTGACTAGGGTTAGGGTCAAAAACTTCAGAGCAACCATCCCCAAAATCCCAAGAATAAGTCAAACTGTCCTGAGGATCAAAATCAATGGAACCTTCTGAGGAAAACCGGACAGAAAGCGGAGCAGCTCCAGTACGCTGACTGGCTGAAGCTTTAGCAACAGGCTGGCGATTCCCCGGTGCAAATTCGATTTTATACAAGCCAGAATCATCGTTTTGAGCTCTCCAATAGGTTCCATATTCCAAAACATAAAGCGAACCGTCTTTTGCGAATTGCATATCAATGGGCTTCACAAATTGAGTAGAAGGCATAAAACGCTCCATGGTATCGTACTCAAAATTCTCTGTAAGATTCACCGTAAAAACCCAATTTCGCATCCAATCGAAGATGAATAATTTTCCATTGTAATAGCCAGGAAATCGAACATCCGACTTATCATAGTCTTCTCGGTAATAAACAGGTCCTGCCATGGCATTCCTACCTCCTGTCTCTAGCATGGGGAATTCCACGGATTCATCATAGGGGTACCAAATCAAAGCTGGCTGAGCTGGTGGCAGTTGTTCTAATCCTGTATTGTTTGGAGAAGTATTAATCGGAGCTGCAGGATCAAATTCAAATAAGCTTTCCTGCGTAGCAAAGTCATACTTCCAATAAGGCTTGTTATTCCCCACGAAATAGGGCCAACCGTAAAAGCCTGGTTTTCGAGCCAAATTGATTTCATCATGACCCTTTGGGCCTCGTCTTGCAGAATCCACTGAAGCATCTGGACCCACTTCTCCCCAAAAAAGATTGCCATTATGCTGATCCAAGGATATCCGATAAGGGTTCCGATTACCCATCACATAGATTTCAGGTCGGGTATTGGGTGTTCCGGGAGGAAATAAATTTCCTTCAGGAATGCTGTAAGTTCCATCTGGCTCAGGTTTAATTCGAATAATCGCTCCCCGCAAATCATTGGTATTCCCTGAGGTCTTTTGTGCATCTACATTGGCAGGTCTATCCTGACGCTCGTCGATAGGATTGTAGTTATCAGATTCAAAGGGTGTGGTATCGTCTCCAGTAGAAAGGTATAGCAAGCCATTGGCATCAAACTCGATAGAGCCACCAGAATGACAGCAACCTCTAAAAACGGGGATTTCTAAAATCACCTTTTCAGATGCTAAATCCAGCCGGTTTTCCTTAAACTCAAACCGGGAAAGCCGATTGACATCCGGAGAATAATCTAAAGGTGCATAGTAAAGGTAAATCCAGTGGTTCTGATTGAAATTAGGGTCTTTTGCCAAACCCAGTAAACCATCTTCATGCTCCAAGTAGACATTCAATTCCCCTACCACGGTGGTTTCCCCAGTAGCTGCTTCGTACAATTTCAACTTCCCTGCCCGCTCAATAAAAAGTACATCCCCGTTATCCATAACCTCCAGCTCCATGGGTTCATTGAGTTTTTCAACGAGGGATATTTTGGTAAATCGACTTTCATCAGGTTTGATAGTCGCAAAAGGATCAACGTCTTTTGGGGTACAGCTCCAAATCATTCCCCAGCACACGATAAGTGCCAAAGACAAGCGATTTTTCATACGAAAGGCTTTTTAGGTTTATTGAGGGGATAAGATAGGAAGGAATCCCCAAAGGAATAAACCAATGGTGGAAATGGAGGAAATTGCCTTTGGCATATCACTCACTCATTAGCAAGCGATACCGCCATACTTCCCGAACTTGATCAATAGCTACCTCAAAAGGAGGGTAAATTGGGTTAGAGGAACAAAGTAAAAGTTGTTGATCAGTCTTGATCCGATTATAGGCGATTTTAAAAGTAACCCCATCCTGCTCGGTAACAATCACATAGCGATCCCCATCTTTAATCCCCATCCAATCATCCACATATTCACAGATAATCCATGCTCCATCGGGAATCGGCAACATGGAATCTCCGTCAACCTGAAATACTCGATGCTTCTTATCCGTAGGTAAAAAAGGCAAAGAAAAGCGAGGCAATTCAGAGATAAATTCAGGATCAGCAAAACCAGCCAAATAACTGGCCTTAGCCCGCTGGGAAACCACTTCAATCAGTTCTCTACCATCCGCATCCACTGTAGTAGAAAGAATCCTGAGTTTTCTTCCCCGGAGAAACTGATCTGTTTCCAGCAATTCCCGGAGTTTGTATTCGGAATAAGAAGACAAATCTTCTTTGATCAGAATATCCAGAGAAACCCCAAAATACTCGGAGAATTTGACCAGAATATCCAAGGGAGGAGTAATGGTCAATTCGTATCCCGCCAATTTCGAGCGGGAAATCGACAACCTATCTGCCAGTTCCTGCTGGGTTAAGTTTTTCTTTTTTCGGAGGAATTTGAGATTTGTATTAAGAAGCATGTTTTTTAAACTTTTCTAGAATGACAATTGGTAAGATATTCTTTAAGATAGCTACGCAGATACTTTGTTAAGATAGCCCTATGGGCAGATAGCATATCTCGCTGAACGAAGTGAAGCATATCTTTGGCGAAGCCATATCTCATCTTCCTTATTTCAAGATAGCTACGCAGATATTTTTTAAGATAGCCCTGCGAGCAGATAGACTACTTTGATAAGTCTTTATCTTTTGCGTCATAAGCAATTTTAATTTGATGGTTTAATTTGATCTGAAGCTCCTTTGATACAGTCTTGATTTCTTTGCATTCCTCTTCAGTTACAATTTTTCTCTCAAATCCCAAATCAATCCAATGTTCAACACTTTCTGATAGTGATGCTCTCGAGATATAGTAAAATCGAATTCTTTCTAAAAAATGGAATCTCGCATATCCTTCGGCGATATTGGCTCCCACAGAATCCATGGAACTTATCATTTGATTCCCCCAAGTTTTTCTCAATTGGTAATCTAACCTTTGATAAATGATCCAAGCTAACGCAGAAAGTCTCCTTGATAAAACATAGATATCAAGCTCTTTGAGAGGAATGTAATTTGATTTTTTACTACTCATGATCTCTTAAATTTTTTTTCTCACTGAACGAAGTGAAATATATCTAGCGTAGCCTATCTTCTTATCTCAAGACAGCTACGCAGATATTTTTAAAGATAGCTCTGCAGACAGATAGACTATCTCGCTGAACGAAGTGAAGCATATCTTTTTTACAATGACAACTTTCTAGCTAATCGATAGACTTCCAAGTCTCTAAGCGGTATAAATTTTCCCTTAGTCCCCATAACTTAACTAGTTACCAACAACTTTTTGATAATCCGATCTATCTAATTGTATTTCGTCGAGCGAAACGAGACATATTTCCATCGTATTTCGCAAAGCCTATTTCCACTTTATTTCACCGACCAAAGGGAGGTGTATTTCTATCATATTTCCTATCAGTATTATGACAACTTCCGCCACTCCCCTCTCCCAAATGTAAGAATATTGATTAAATTATAAACATTAAAATGTTGAAATAATTAACAAAAGGCTATGGAGGGGAAACGGAATATTGCGCATATGGATCTGGATTCATTTTTTGTGTCGGTGGAGCGGCTTTTTGATAGCCGACTGAATGGCAAACCCATCCTGATTGGAGGTTCGAGCGATCGAGGGGTAGTTGCGTCCTGCAGCTACGAAGCACGAAAATTCGGAGTGCACTCAGCCATGCCCATGCGAACGGCGAGGCAGCTTTGTCCCGAAGCAGTAATCGTTCGGGGAGATTTTGAAAAATACAGCCAAAAGTCCCACGAAGTCACTGAAATCATCAAGGAATCCGTCCCTCTTTTTGAGAAATCTTCCATCGATGAATTCTACATGGACCTGACAGGTATGGATCGATTTTTTGGCTGCTTCAAATTGGCTCATGAACTCCGACATCGTATCATCAGGGAAACTGGACTTCCCATTTCTCTCGGACTGTCTGAAAACAAAACCGTCTCCAAAGTTGCCACGGGTGAAGCCAAGCCCAACAATGAAAAACAAGTTCCTTTCGGGCAGGAAAAGCCTTTCCTTGCTCCACTCTCGGTACGTAAAATCCCCATGATCGGTGAGAAAACCTCCCAAACCCTCTACAACATGGGGGTGAAAAAAGTACAGACACTGCAGCAAATGCCCTCCCAATTGTTGGAAGCGACCTTCGGAAAAAACGGAAAGATGATCTGGGAAAAGGCAAATGGAATCGACCGCAATCCGGTCATCCCCTACTCCGAAGCGAAGTCTGTTTCCTCCGAAAACACCTTCGAAGAAGACACCATTGATGTGAAAATGCTGGAAGCGACCCTGGTGGCGATGACCGAGCAACTCGCCTCCAAGCTTAGACAGAAAGGCCAACTCACCGCCTGTGTAAGCGTGAAGATTCGCTATTCGGATTTTGAGACACATACCATGCAGCAGCGAATCCCTTATACTTCGGCAGACCACAGCATATTGCCGATCGTGAAGGAACTCTTCCGTAAGCTGTACAGCCGTCGTCTGTTGATTCGCCTGATCGGAGTTCGTTTCAGCCACCTGGTCTATGGCAATTATCAAATCAATCTCTTCGAAGACAGCCAAGAGCAAATCAACCTCTATCAAGCCCTCGACAAGCTAAACGTAAAATACGGTGACAAAACCGTCTGCCGGGCTGTGGCCATGGCCGTAGGAAGGAGAAGGTTCAATCCTTTTAATGGGGTGGAAGTTTGAAAAACTAAATGATGTTTTTTTTACATTCTTTCCTTAACCCACTCCAAAATCTCACGGAGAACCTCTTCTCGGTCTAGGTCATTGAGAAGTTCATGATAGGCTCCTTGCAGCATGCGAAGGGTTTTATCTGATGAGGGTGATTTTTCAAAAAGTATTTGGGACCCTTTGGGATTGGTAAGCCGATCCGCGGTGCCATGCATAACCAAAAATGGAAAATCAAATAGTGATGCCTGATCCTGAACATATCGCATCATTTGCAACAGTTCATAGCCCGTCCGTACGGGTATTTTCCCCTGATAGACTAAGGGATCATTTTTATATTTCTCTACTTCCTCAGGAATGCGTGAAATCCCTTCAATGTCCAAAGCCAAAGCTTTCAACTTTGGAGAAATCTTATTCAAAATTCCTGAAAGCGCCACCAATAATGCGGATGTCCCTTCTGCTTCTTTGATAGCGGGAGCGGAAAGAATTATCCCGCTTGTTTCAGGTCGATATTTCAGTGCAAAAGCTGCGGCCAAACCTCCTCCCATGCTATGCCCAAAAATAAATGTAGGAACACCGGGGACATAAGCTTTTACCTTACCATATAAAGCCTGTATATCCTTTAAATAATCTGCATAAGAATCGACATAAGCTGTTGGTCCATCAGCGGATGATTTCCCATGCCCTCTCTCATCAAACGTAAAAACTGCAACTCCTAATTCAACCAATCCTTCAACTAATGCAGAATATCTCCCGCTGTGCTCCCCTAAACCATGAATCAGAAGAATGGATGCTTTTGATTTTCCTGGCATCCAGGCTTGAAGATAAAGTTTCATTCCATCAGGAGTTTGATAGCTGGTTTCGAGATGTTGCATAAAGAATAGACTTTGAAAAACTGAAATTACAAAAGAAAAACAAATCGTTTTTGACTTGTACCAAAGTAGCTATTTAGACATAGAATATTCCCAAAATTTTGAACTAAAAATAAGGTGTTCGATAATTTGACGATCGGTCTAAATGCCCGATTTTGAGTATTTTAGTTAATCCTGAAAATTAACCACTAGTAGGGAAATTTATCCTGAAATCATAAAATAGCTTAAAGCCAGAACCCAAAGCATACTCCGTGAGTATTTGTAGTACCATTGTCAAAGTATGTTTTGCTGCTCATACGGAGAGTAAAGCTTTTCTTATAGTTTAGTTGATGAAGACATGGTTGAAAGCTCCCTTGGGAGCTTTCTTTTTTGTTAAAATCTGATGAATCCTCGCTTTAAAAAATAATTTGGGCCTGAAGGAAATAGCGAAAGTTAATTTCTTTGTGTTTTACATAAGATTTCCTGATGTTTAGTCTAATAATTCGTTCATTTGACGAGTCTAAACACCACTGAATAAACAAAGCTCATGAGAACTATTTTTCTAACCCTGATTTTTTGGAGCTTTATCTTTGAATTTTCCTTTTCTCAAGATCAGCAGGAATTTCAGCCTAATAAATTCAACGATTTTAAATTAGTCCCCTTACCAGCTGTGGCATCCAACCCCGCCAATGGCTGGATGTTTGGCTTGGCCCCTTCAGCGACCTGGTATATGGGAGACCCTGAATCCACCAAGCTCTCCAACTTGGTTGGAAACTTACTCTACACCACTAAAAAGCAATGGATATTTAGTATCCGCAGTAATATTTTCACCCATGAAAATCGCTTGATTTTAATGGGAGATTGGAGGTATTTTATCACCTCCCAACCGACTTATGGATTAGGAAGCAGCACTCCCAATGAACCTAGTCAAGACCCATTTTTTCGTGAACCACCGGGGATTTTATGGGGTGAGCAACAAATGGATTTTAGTTTGATTCGGTTCTACGAGACCGTTTTAAAAAGAGTATCAGACAGCAATTTTTATTTGGGTTTGGGGTATCATTTAGACATTCATTCCAAAATCGAAAACTTCCTTCTAGAAGATCAAACGGAAACTCAGGGACAATTCACCCATGATACCTACAACAGCTTCCATGGTTTCGACACTGAATCCTATACCCTATCGGGCATTACGCTGAATGCAATCTATGAAAACCGGGATGTAGCAGTTTCTCCTTACGAGAAAAATTATGCCTTTGTCTCCCTGAAAATCAATCCCTCGTTTTTAGGATCTGACCAATCTTCGTCCACTTTATTGATGGACTACCGTCATTATTTCAATCTAAATCCAGACAGAAAAAGACATTTGATAGGAGTTTGGGCCTATGGGAATTTCCTAATGACAGGAAATCTTCCTTACATGAACCTACCCTCACTAGGCTGGGATATGTTTGGTAGAAGTGGACGTGGATATGCCCAAGGAAGGTTTAGAGGTGAAAATATGCTGTATTCAGAAGTTGAATACCGCTTCCCACTTCAGCAAAACAAAGAAACCTTTGGGGGCACTATTTTCTTGAATGCTAACTCATTTGGCAGTAAATTCAATAGTGAGAAATTATTGGAAAGCATCAATCCAGGGTATGGTCTTGGACTTCGGGTCATGATCAACAAAGAAAATCGAACCACAATTTCTGCTGATTATGCCTTTGGCAGAAAAGGTAATTCAGGCTTTTACCTAAATATCAACGAATCATTTTAACCGTTTTTCCAGCCTTTTAACTAGCAATATTTTAAATAATTAATCCATTAACCTTTTTTGACAGTATGAAAAAAATTAGCCTTCTATTTATTTCCTTCTTTTTATTGGGAGGAATAGCGCTAGCACAAGACATCAATGATGAAATCACCTTAATTCAGGCAGAATTTGGGATGGAAAAAAGACAGATCGTAGAAGCCGTGATGGAGCTTCCAGAGCCTTTAACTCAAGGCTTTTGGTTTGTTTACCAACAGTATGAGGCAGAACGGCAGTTATTGGCAAGAGAACGGATCTTGATCATCGAAGATTATTTGGATAAATATGATGTAATTGATGATGAAATAGCCAATTCACTGGCTTTAAGTACTTTAAAAAATGATGCAGCCTTATCCAAATTGCATTCCAAGTATTATAAAAAACTCAAAAAGGCTACCACTGCAAAATATGCAGCCAAATTCTTTCAGTTAGACACTTACATTCACAATACTATTCGAAACTCAATCCAACAAGAATTGCCTTTCATTGGCGAATTTTAATCAATTTTATTTTACAACATGACGCATAACTTTAAATCCTGGATCCTCTTAGGATTATTATCCATCTCTATTGGATCCTGTATTCCAGCCGAACCCACTTATGTGGATGAATTGGACATTGTTTACACGAATCATAACCAAGACTTTGATTTCACCGGTCAGGAGACTTATTCACTTCCCGACAAAGTAATCAAAATCACAACCGAATTAGTTGGTGGCGAGCCTGGATATGAGCCTGAATTCTTGGATCCAGTTTACTCAACCACCATTATTAATTCCCTCCGGTCCAATATGAATGCATTGGGCTATAGAGAAGTAGATAAATCAGCAAATCCGGATTTAATCTTACTTCCTTCTGCCTTGCAAACAGATCAGTTGTACATCTATTATGATTGGTGGTATTGGAGTTGGTGGTATCCTGGATGGGGTCCTGGATGGGGCTGGTATTATCCTGGATATTATCCACCTCAAGTTTCTAGAATCCGAACCGGAACTGTTTTTATCCAAATGGTAAATCCTGCAGGACAAAGCCCAGCTGACAAAGTCCCCGTTCAATGGTCTGCTATTGTAAACGGACTTTTGGAAGGCAGCAAAGATCAAGTAGCCACAAGAATTACAAATGGTATTGATCAGGCATTTTCTCAATCACCATACTTAGCAAACTAATCATGAAAAAAATATTTGTTTTCCTTTTCACTTTTGGCTTACTAGGCTTAAACACCTTGTTGGCGCAACAATCCGCTTTTACAATTGAAGTACCCCTAACTATACCACTTGGTAATACAGCTGATTTTATCGATCAGGTAGCCTTGAGAGGAGTCAATATTCAATACCAGCGTTTTATTAAAAAGACATTCGCTGTTGGGGGAGAAATCGGCTATTCGACTCTTTATAAAAAAGAAGATCAAAAAGTATACACAGAAGGTTCTGCTTCGCTGTCAGGTATCCAATATCGATATCAGCATGCATTCCCTATTCTAGTAACCGGAACTTATTTCCCAATTGTGGAAGGATCTTTAAGACCTTATGCGGGACTAGGCATTGGAACAATTGCTCAGGACAGAAGGATAGATATGGGTATTTTCACTTCTGAAAAAACTCATTGGCAGTTCGCCATAAGACCGGAGTTGGGTGTGATACTTCAGCCTTCAAATTCGGTGGGTTTCAAATTGGGAGCAAAATATAATTCCTCCTTCGCCACTTCTAATCTTGATGGACAATCCAATGTTTCGATTAATTTCGGAATAGTGTTTTTGAATTAACCTAAAAACTCCACCTATGAGAAAGTCTAATATCATTCTTCTTTTGCTAATAAGCATAGCTGTAGCATGTACAGGAAAAAAGTATGTGACAGTGCCCAAGGGAATTTACGATGACTTTGATTTAGCGAAGTATCAAACATTTGATTTTTATGAAATGAAAGGCCCTGATGAACCTGGACCAAACTTCACTCAAAACGTTCAGTACCTTCAGGATGCCATCACCAAAAAACTGGAAGAGAGAGGATTGAAAAGAGATAGCTCAAACCCTGATTTAAAGATTAATTTGGGAATCCGAGTTCAGGACAAAGTTCAGACCCGAGAAACCAATCTTACTACAGACCCCTTCATGTATACCGGTCAAAGGAACTATACTTGGTCTGTAAGAGAGGTTCCTGTCAATACGTACAAAGAGGGTAGTCTCACCATGCATTTGGTAGATAATCAAAGCAATGAGGCTGTATGGATAGGAACCATTGATCGAGCTCTTCCAAATAAAGAAAAAAATCTACCTGCTACCATTCAGGATGCAGTCGATATTTTGTTTGCTAAAATTGACAACTAAAACTCAACCATATGAAAAAATTCAATTTCATTTTATTGCTTTCACTGGTAGCGGCAGTCATTTCTTGCTCCCCCAGTGTAAAAATTCTTGGCTCATGGACAAGCCCAAGCAAACCTGCGGAAGGATACAATAATGTATTTGTAACAGCGCTGACAGAAAATTTTCTTGCCAGACAGGCAGTTGAAAAAGATCTTGTGGATCTCATCCAATCTCATGGGATTTCCTCTTCAAGTAGTTTTGAAGTAATTCCTCCCGGGTTTAAGGCAAAGGAATCCGATAGAGAGGAAATTGTAGCTAAAATTAGAGAATTGGGGAATGATGCGATCTTGACAGTAGCACTTCTCGACCAAACAAACGAGACTCGATACGTACCCGGCTCGACAATGTACACGCCAATGCGATACGGGTACTATGGTCGATTCTGGGGTTATTACAATTACTACAACCCTGTAATGTATGATCCAGGATATTATACCACCGATAAAAATTATTACTTAGAGGCAAACCTATATGATGTAGCCTCAGAAGAACTTGTTTGGTCTTCCCAGTCTGAAACTACCAACCCATCTTCTTTGGAAACCTTCTCCGTAACATTTGCCGAATCAATTGTTAAGCAATTGATTAAGGATGGACTTATTTCAGAATAAAATTTTCAATAATTACCGTCAAAAAAACCTCAGCAGGACCTCTGCTGAGGTTTTTTATTTCTTGTTCATCAAGATTTATGCGGCATTCCTAGCTGCATTAATGATACCGAACATACTACGTAAAATCAGTTTTTGAAGCACTGCTTTATCCTTTCCATCTTCCAACATAGTCTGGATTGCATATTGCTGAATTGTGATTAATGGAAGTACAATTTTTTCCCTGATAGAAATAGATGTTTTGATCACCGGATTATCCTTCATCAATTCATCCATTTCGGCAACTTTCTTAATCGCCTCAATCGATCGCTGATACTCTTCAAACATTAATTCCCAAAATTGACTGTACTCGGGATTTTTTTTCAAATAAGCGGTAGCTGGGTAAAAGCACTTATTCAAAGACTGCATAGAGTTACCCAAAAGCGTTCTAAAAAACAGGCTCCTCTGATATAAATTCTTCAACTCCTTAAGCTTGCCTTTTTCTTCCATTTCGGAAATGGCAGCTCCAACTCCATAATACCCCGGAATATTTTGCTTCATCTGAGCCCAAGACCCTACGAAAGGAATTGCCCTTAGATCCTCGAACTTCAAGCCCTCGGATTTTCCTCGCTTCAATGGACGAGAGCCAATGTTGGTCATTCCGAAATACTTGAGCGGAGTGACATGCTCCAAATAGGGAACAAACTTCGGGTGGTTTTTGAATTGCTTGTAAGCCTCATAGCCACTATCAGCCAGCTCTGCAATTAACGTTCGCTGAGATTCGGAAAGGTTTCGTTCCTCATCTGAGTACAAATGATTTTCCATCCCTGCGCTGAGCAATTGCTCGAAATTGTAAGTACAGGAGGCTTGTTTTCCATAATTAGCCGAGATAGTTTGGCCCTGAATGGTCACTTGGATTTCGGCATTTTCTACTTGTTCTCCCAAAGAAGCATAGAAATTATGCATATTTCCTCCACCTCGAGCAGGAGGCCCTCCCCGACCGTCAAAAAACACCACGGTAATTCCATTTTCTCTAGAAACTCGAGTCAATTCCTCCTTGGCTCTAAGAATAGACCAGTTTGCTTTTAAATAACCTCCATCTTTGGTTCCATCAGAGAATCCCAGCATGATGGTTTGCTTGTTCCCTCTTTGCTCCAAATGCTTTTGATATACAGGAAGCTGATAGAGGAAACTCATAATCTCAGGTGCAGCCGCCAAATCATCTACTGTTTCAAACAGAGGAACAATATCCAAAGGAAGCCCTGTATTTTCTTGATCCAAGGTCAGCTTAGCCAATTGGAAAACCTCTAATAAATGTTTGGCGGATTGACAATTGGAAATAATGTATCGATGGAGTGCATCCTCCCCATTTTCCCGTTGAATATGACCGATTGATTCAATCGAAAGAAGCATTTCACGATGGAATTCATCCTTGAAAGCTTCCACTTTCGGCAATTTCTTCAATGCCAAAATCTGCTCAATCTGCCCACTTTCTTCGGAATCCCATTCTGCCTTTTCAATCCCCATCAATTCATCCCAAAGCCCATCATGTTTACGGCTATCTTGGCGCACATCCATGTAGGCAAAATGAAAACCGAAGATCCGAACCTTTAAAATAAACTGATCAAGTAATTCCAAGAAGAGCCCATCATGATGTTTAATAAGAGCTTCCCTAGCTAAAAGGAGTTCTTCGATCAATTGTTCTGCACTATGAAAAACAGGTTTTTCCTCGAAAAGCGTAACATAAATTCCTCGTTCCACACGAAGCATCACTTCCTCCACATGCTTGAAAGTCAATCTTCGCCGAAGCTTTCGAAGATCTCGATAATAACATCTTAAGATCCACTTTTTCAAGCGCTCTGCTACCTGCATGGTAGTTTGATGAGTTACAAATGGATTCCCGTCCCGATCACCACCTGGCCAAAATCCAATTTTCAATAGACCCGGATTTTCCCAAGTGTGAAGTGGCTGATCCAACATTTTCAGCAAGCGAATCATAATATCTGAGACACTCTGGTAGAATATATTTTCCAGATACCAGATCAAGCTGACTGCTTCTTCATATGGACTTGGTTTTTCTCGCTTGATGAACCCTGTTTTACCTAATTGCTGTAATAGCAAATTGATTCGGCCGATATCATCATGCCGAATCGCATCTTCCATATCGGTAATGATCCCAAGGACATTTCCCGGATAAAACTGAGTTGGGTGGGCAGTCAAAGTCAATCGAACTGAAAAGGTTTTCAATTTCTCGATCAATTCCTCCTTTTTTCGATCATCTCCAGCCCGAGTAATCAAAGCCTTGATAGATCCTTTTCCTCCTAGGTCATTGATTTTTTCATAAGCAGCATCTTCTATTGAGTCAAAAAGCACCACTTGTCGCTCCACATATTGGATCATTTGAAACAATAAATCATTCTGTTCCTTTTCGGAGTTTTGGGGCATCATTTCTTCAAAAAAGCCCTCAATTATTTCCCTGGGTGACTTTCCGTCTTCAAAGCCCTTTTGACAAGAAGTCGCCAACAAAGGCAACATGGTACCGGTTCGAAAAATATTATCGAATGGTAAATCCAGAAAAAGTGAATTGTAGATCGTGAATCTTTTCGCTACTTCAATATCGTAGGTTGTATACATTTCAATAGGTTTAATAAGTAGGCTTAAATTAAAAATAATTCGCCTTTTTAGCGAAAAAATTAGCAATTCTTCAAAAAGAAACCTCAATCATTTTCTTTCTTTCAGAGGACTATTTTGACAAGTTAGCTTTCATTTTTTTTGTACTTTTCTAAATGAAAAAAATCATCCCTATCCTTTTTTGCCTGGCTGTTTTTTCATGCCAAGAAAAAAACCTTGAAACCACTGAGAAGATGAGCTATCAGTTTTTAGTTGGATCTTACACCGAGGGTCCCGAGGAAGGCATAAGTATTTTGGATTTTTCACCAGATGAAAAATCATTATCCCTTCGCACTGTTGCCCCTGGAGTACAAAACCCTTCTTTCGTAATAGCAGAAAATGATTTCGTGTTTTCAGTTGAGGAAATCGAAGGCATCACCGGCGGAAATGTATTGAGTTTTAAATGGGGTCAAGAAAGCCAAAATCTTCAACAGATTGACAATACGCCTTCTAATGGAAACCATCCTTGTCATTTGTCATATCAAGATGGATTTCTAATTGTGAGCAATTACTCAGGAGGCAATTTCTCCATCATTAAAGTGCAGGAAGACGGCAAACTTGTTCCTAGGCAGACAATACAACATAGCGGAAACAGCGTTAATACGGACAGGCAGGAATCTGCCCATGTGCACAGTGCGAATTTTAGTCCAGATGGTCACTATTTATTTGTATCTGATTTGGGGACTGATAAGATTTACAGCTACTTATTTGAACCTGAAAAGTCAGAACCTTTTAGTCTTTTCGAAGAATTCCCTATGACTCCTGGAGATGGCCCAAGGCATTTGACTTTTTCCCAAGATGGAAAAGAGGCATTCGTGGTTCAGGAATTAACTGCTGTTTTGGAAGTTTTCTCTTATGAAAATGGCAGAATCAACTCCAAACAAAGGCTTTCTTTGATTCCTGAAGGATTTGAGGGAGCAGTTGGTGCGGCAGAAGTTCGGGTATCTCCTGATGGAAAAAATCTCTACGCTTCAAATCGAGGTGACGCCAATACTATTTCAGTTTTTGCCAAAGCTGAAGATGAAAGTTATTCATTAGTTGAACATGTTTCATCCGGTGGTATTATGCCTCGAAACTTCATCTTAACTCCTGATGGGGAATATGTATTGGTAGCCCATCAAGCCTCAGAGGATATTGTTGTTTTTAAAAGAGAAAAAGAAACAGGAAAATTGACTCCTATCTCGTTAAGCATAGAAGTTCCCAAACCGGTTTACTTATTTGGTCTTTCTAATTAGGAAGGTTCTTCCCAAGGAATAGTTGAATTATACTTGATTTCGCCATTGGAAATAAACAATGGTGATTGGAGGTTATTGTAGTATAGCTGTCCTGTCCCCAATCCTTGCGGTATGGTAGGGTCGTAACTTGACGCTAACTGGGAAATAGCATTTAGTCCAATATTGCTTTCCAAAGCAGAAGTCATCCACCAACCAATATTTCTATTTTCAGCTTCAGCTATCCATTCCTTTGTTTCTAAAAAACCTCCCACTAAGGTTGGTTTCAAGATGATATGCTGCGGATTAATTTGCTCAAGAAGAGGGCCTTTATTTTTCACTCCGATTAATTCTTCATCAAGGGCAATAGGCAAAGGTGTCTTTTCGCAAAGCCTAGCCATTTCCTCCCATTGCCCAGCTCGAATCGGCTGCTCAATACTATGGATATCCAAGTCTGCCAGTTTTCCTAATTTTTCCATGGCTTCAGCCGGTGAAAAAGCCCCATTCGCATCAACACGTAGAACCAAATCCTCATTTCCATATTCGGACCGAATGTATTTCAGCAAACCTAATTCCTGATCAAAATCAATGGCTCCAATCTTCATTTTGATACAAGAAAATCCCTGCGAAATTTTGGCATCAATTTGCTGACGCATGAATTCTTTTTCCCCCATCCAAATCAAACCATTGATAGGTATTGGCTTCTTGTTGTCATAAAATGAGTTGGGGAAAAAGCGCTTTCTACCACCCTGCATCAAGTCCAAAATAGCCATCTCCAGAGCAAACCGGAAAGAAGGCAAATGAGAAGGCACAATGGATTGAATAAATGAAAGGGTCTTTCTTTCTTCCTTTGGAAAGTCAATAGATCGAAACTTATCTAGGAGTTCTAATACTTGTGCCTCAAAATCAGGAAGGTCATCTATACTTAATTTCACAAGTGGAGCTGCCTCCCCCCATCCAAAACGATCAGGATTCCCTGAATCTTGGGCTTTAATCCACCAAATTTTGCGGCTTTTCAAAACCCCACGGGAGGTTCCTGCTTCAAATTTAAAATCCAAAACTCTGGGTATACAGCTAAACTTCAAAATCATAGCTTCTGATTGAATTTGATAGGGTTTAATCGAATGGCCTATATTTGCAGCGAAATTGCTAAAGCCTGTGCAGAAAGTAAACTTAAAAGACTACGAATATACGCTCCCAGAGGATCGAATTGCGAAATACCCTTTAGAAAAAAGGGATCACTCCAAATTACTGCATTATCGAAAAGGGGAAATCACACATTTTCGTTTTTATGATTTACCCCAATTCTTGGAAGAGGGAACACTTTTGGTTTACAATGACACTAAAGTAATTCCTGCGAGGCTGATTTTTCAACGTGAAACAGGTGCAAGAATTGAGATTTTTCTTTTGCATCCTGCAGCTCCAACGACAGTGATTCCTGAAATCATGTTGGCTACCCATCCCGTCACTTGGGAAGTAATGATCGGTAATGCCAAAAAGTGGAAATCCGATGAAATCCTCAGAGGAAGATTAACTGTTCAAGGAAAAGAAATCGTTTTGGAAGCCAGGTTGGTAGACCGAGAAAAGAAATTGGTCGAATTCAGCTGGAATTCTACAGAAATACCTTTTGTGGACATCGTTGAAACGAGTGGTGAAATCCCACTACCTCCCTATCTTAACCGACAAGCCGAAGAATCCGACAAGGATCGCTATCAAACGGTTTACTCCGAGAAAGAAGGAGCCGTTGCTGCTCCTACTGCTGGACTCCATTTCACAGAAAAAGTATTCGAAGAGCTTAGAAACAAGGGAATCCAAGAGGCTCAAGTCACCCTTCACGTCAGTGCAGGCACTTTCCAACCCATCAAGGTGGATGATGTCACGCTTCATCCCATGCATAGCGAACAAATCCATATTTCCGCAAAAACTATAAAGCAATTACTTGAAAATGAAAATCCTACTGTCGCTGTAGGGACTACCTCAGTTAGAACTCTTGAAAGTCTTTATTGGTATGGAGTGAAGCTTTTGGAAGATTTAGGCAATGACTTTTTAATCGAAAAACTCTTCCCATATCGAGACAGAAGTAAAATCCCTTCTAAAAAAGAGGCACTGCAAGCCATTTTAAACCAGATGAAAAAGGATGGTAAAGAAGAAATTATGGGAGAAACCGAGATTTTTATTTTCCCGGGTTACGAGTTCAAAATGATCGAAGGATTGATCACTAACTTTCATCAGCCAGGCACCACGCTGATGTTACTGATCGGATCAATGATTGGAGATGATTGGAAGAAGGTATATCAAGAGGCTTTGGATAATGATTACCGATTCTTGAGTTATGGAGACAGTAGCTTGTTGTGGTTATAAATTATTCTCCCCCTAGTTTCTGAATACCTTCAATCAGGCGCTGATAATAAGTTCTACCAACAGGAATGGAGTGTTCTTCAACCTTTACCTCTCGGGTAGAGATAGAAGTAATCTCCTCGAGTCGGACAATATAACTTTTATGAATGCGCATGAATTGATCTTTGGGAAGTACGTCTTCAAAGTCTTTGAGAATGTTTCGCACAGAAACTCCAAATCCTTTGGTAATTAAAGTCGTGTAATTGCCATCAGCTTGTAACCAAAGAATATCTTGGAATTTCACTTTCACCAAAGCCCCTTCCTGTCTTACAAAAATGGCATCTTTGATCAGTAACCTGGAAGTATTTTCAAGAGCTGCCTGACCATTTCCATTCCCATTTTTTTTAACACCTTCTATTAACTCTCTCATTCTGTGCCCATTTACTAGATGGCAACTGCTAATCTTATAGCATTGTTTATAATTGTTTCTTAATTCCCTCTATTCTCTCCTATTTCGTATTTTTAGACCAATGAAGTTTGTTTGACTTTTGCTGGAATTTTCATCTTTTCAATTATTTGAATCTTTGGTGTTTAATTTGAAAATGAATTTTTACGCTTGACAGTGAATTTGAAATAACCTGTGAACCAAAATCAATCATGAAATACCGGATCATTCTTTTTTTGATTATTCCTTTCCTATGGTCCTGTGGGGATGAACCGCCCGCTCCAGATCCTGTCATCCCGCCCGGTAGCTCAGAAGTGCAAATCCAAGCTATTCAATTGAGTAATTACTCAGAAAGTACGGATCACCAATTTGAGCCGGAGTGGAATCTGATTTTTAAAAACATGGAGACAAAGGAAACCCAATCTTTGGTATTCCTTCCAAATCGATTCCCTCATCAAGAAAAAATCACCCTTCCTTTTGGAAAGTACAGCTATGCATTTGAATCTGCTGAAACCCCAGAATTTTCTGAATTTCTACCTGTTCGGATTCAAGGTGAATTTGAATTAAAAACTGAAAAATCTGACCTGAATTTATCGGGTATTGGCCTCAGTGAAATCATTCAAATAAATCCCAATTTTTCTATTTCCGCTCCTCAGATTGTAAGCCCTTCTGAAAAGACTTTTTATCCTGTTCAAGAGTTTTTCAGACTCTACACTAGCTCAGATCAATTGCTCAAAATAAGAGTCGAAAACCCTGGAAGCTTTGACTTTCTCACGCTCTTTCAAAATGCCTCCAATTCAAGTTCAATCAGACTTTATTGGCCCGAATCAGAATATATTTATGATGGAGGCATTCGATTGAATGGAGATGGTTTTCCATTAACAATGCCTTCTACTCCACTAGCTGAATTGGATGAATCACAGAACGAGACCTCAGGATTGGCTCAGTTTGGCGGGAGGTTATTTGCTATCAATGATGGTGATAACCCTAACCGCATTTATGAATTGGATCCTGAAACAGGAGAAGTTCTTCGAAGTGTTCTTGTTGAAAATGCCAACAATAGAGATTGGGAAAGTTTGGCTCAAAGCGAGACACATTTGTTTATTGGTGATTTCGGAAACAATCAGGGAACTCGTCAAGATTTGGCGATTTATCGGATTCCTTGGCAAGAGGTATTAAATCAAGAAACTGTCCAAGCAGAAAAAATCAGCTTTCGTTATCCCAATCAAATTGATTTCAGCCCCAGAGAAAATCATCGATTTGATTGTGAAGCCTTTTTATTTTGGAAAGGGAAACTTCACCTTTTCACAAAGAATAGGAAAAGTGAGGATAGCGATCATTATACTTTACCTAGTGAGCCGGGCAACTATACCACTGAACTAATTGAGACTATTCCAGTAAACAAATTAGTCACTGGAGCCTGTATTGATCCAACAAGCGGAAAAGTTATTCTTTTGGGATACAAGCTGCCTCTCCAGGGCTTTATTTCCCTTTGGGAAGGAATGGAAGGAGAATTGTTGGGTGAAAACTTTCGACGGATTCAAATAGGTGAATTTCCAATGGGTTTAACCGAAGGAGTAATTCTTAATCCTGAAGGAAATGTATGGATCAGTTCCGAACGAGTAGGAATTACAAATGTGGTGGAGTTGAAACCTCAATTAAGCATCTTAGGACTTGAGGGGATTTTTTAATCAAAAGAAGCTACCTGTTTGGCATTCGTCCGAATCACTTGATCAAGTTCCTCTGCCAAAGGACGTAAGTAGGAAAAATACTTTCTGTTTTCAGAGTCTAACTTTCTGGAATCAATCAAATCCAACAATCCCAACATAGATGAAAGTGGAGATCGGAGAATATAGGATGGCTGAACCACCAATTCTTTCAATTGCTCATTTTCTAGCTGAATATTTTCTACCCGCTTCTGAATATGGCTCAAATCAACTCCCTGAATCAAATAAACTTTGGAAGAATCTATTTTTTTGATTCGGAATTGCCATAATTCCCATGAACTTGAAGAAGTAATTTTCCACTCAAAGCAACTCTCCTCTCCCTCTTTTAAAACCTCAATTTTATTGAGGATTTTCTCATAGAAGCTGAGTCTTTGTCCAAGATTAAGTTCAAGCCCCAAAGAAGGCTGACGGTAAGCCCAATCCTCTGCAACTCGAATTGCCTTGGCATTGGACTGCAATAAAATCAGCTTTTCATCAATCAACCAAACTGGCCCAGGGATCAATTCTAAGGCATCCTGAGGAAAATATTCATTTGAAGATTTTCGGGCCTTTGCAATAGGATCAGAACCTAGCAAAATCAGTGTGTTTTCACCTTGTTTAAACAAGGTCAATTTTAAACTTGCATGAAAAGAGGTTGTCGCTTCCAATTGCAAAAACTTCTCCTCGCCATTCCATTGGCTTAGCTTTTCACGTTCTTCTGGCAAAAAGCAAATGAATGATTCTAAGTTTAAGTCTTGTTTTTTGGAGATAGGTATTTGAAGAAGATTTCTTGAAAAATCATCCACTTCTAAAATCTTCCACTTGGAATCTACTTTTATCACTCCATAATCCAAAAGGTCCAAAAGATGCTCCATCGGGAGATTCTCCTCCAAATAATGAAGGGGCAAACCTATTCCAATAAAGCCAATAGGATCATTTTCCTGATTGACAACCATAGAAAACTCCCACCAAATCGAATCTGAAAGACTTTCAGACTCCCATTTCATTAAAAAATGTCTTTTCGATTTTGGATTTAAGAGTAAGCTTTCCAGAAGTTCCTCCATTTCATTTTGACTATCAGACATGATCAAATCAAAAATTGAAAAAGAGGCTTTCTTCTTTGCTTGCCGGAAAAATAATTGGTTTGCTTCACGGACATTTCCTTCCACATCCATAAGGACACAAAGGAAGTGCTCCGATTCTTCCAGAAAGACTGGAATTCTTTTCTCTTTATCAGTGAAGCTTACCAAAACAGGAATGGGATGGGTGATAATTTGAGCTAACTCAGTCCAAATGTTAAAAAATATTTTTATAAAAAAAATTGATTTTTCTTCAAACAAAATTCTGAAAAATACTGATTATCAGCATTTTATTTGTTCCAATAAAAGAAAAAGTAACTACTGATTCGAAAAATGTTTTTCATCCCAAGCAAGACGAATGAAAAAAAATTAAAAAATTTTTAAACGAAATCAGAAAGCTGTCCGAATTCCTTGTAATCAATCTCTTTTACCAATAAAATCAGACAATGCGCAAACTCCTGTTTACATATTTTCACTTCAAAAGGCCACTGATGTCCTTGTTCTATTTTGGTTTCTCCGGATCCAAATAAGCGCTCCATTTCTTCTTTACTATCGGACTGAACCAAAAGAAGATCCTTTTTCTCAGAAATATTAGAGATTAAAAACTTAGCTGTTCTGGTGTGAATAAGCATCTTGGAAAAATTTGAAGGCAAATTAGAAAAAGGTTGGAAACCAAAAATCCCATAAACTGGGTAATTTTTGACTTTTGAAGAAAATTGTCAGAAAATCAATGTGAAAATGAGAGGGTTGTAAAATATTTATAAAAAGGATGTCAGAAGCACCTCAATTAACTTGTTTTAATCTTGTCAATTAAATTATATTTGCGACTCATTTGGGAAGAGACCAAATGATTTCCCTATGGGCAGCTAGGGATACAACCTACAGAGAGTTGGGTGAGTGGCTTAAACCAGCAGTTTGCTAAACTGTCGTACGGGTCAAACCGTACCGGGGGTTCGAATCCCCCACTCTCTGCTTAATTTCTTGGCGGAGCTGGGAATGAAGTAATCAAAATCTCAAATGGAGATTTTCTACAAAAAGCTTTAAAATATTCGGGGTGTAGCGTAGCCCGGTTATCGCGCCACATTTGGGATGTGGAGGTCGCAAGTTCGAATCTTGCCACCCCGACTTAATATTTTATTGCGGACGAGGAAAAGTTTGATAGTGAATTATCTTCAGGCTGAAGAGCCTTCAGGTATCGCGGTTCGACCCTTTTAGTCCGAACAAAATCCTCATTTCGATCAATCGGAATGGGGATTTTTTTTACCCATCCAAAAAAACCAGCTTTTTGAGCCTTTCAGAGGCTTCTTGGGAACAGAGTCGCTCAGCAAAAAACCAAAAGCTTCCAAGCCTTCACTTCGCTCCAAGCTTATCTTCAAAACCCCCACCAGAGGAATAAATAATACCATTCCGGAAATCCCCCATAACCAGCCTCCCAACAAAATCGCTAAAATTACTGCCAAGGCATTGACTCGAACCTGGGAGCCTACGATCCAAGGAGTAATAATATTATTCTCCAACAATTGAATACTCCACAAAACTCCTAATGTCAAAAGAGGGAAAATAAAGGAATCAGTGGTCAAAAAGACATACAAAATGACGATTAAGGAAGATACCACCACTCCGACATAAGGAATCAAGTTCATGATGGCAATAAAAGCTGCAAACAAAAGGAAATACTTTACTCCAATAAGGAAAAAGAAAATCCCTGATAGAATAGCCACAATAATGGTAACCAGGATCATACCGGTCAAATAGGATTGAATCACGCGACCGGAATCCTTTGCCCATGTAAGTATTCTCTCTTTGCTTTTCTCAGAGTATCGGATCAAAAAAGCAACAAAGAAATCACGGTAATACATCAAAAGAAAAATGTAAAGCGGAATAATTCCGGCTAGTGTTAATGACTTTCCGGTCTCAAATAAGGTACTATTCAGATTTTCAACTTTCAAAATAGACCAAAGCTCACCTTGATGCTCTGGAAAAACGACCTGAGTCCCTAGCATGGAGTTGATCTGCTCCATGTATTTACCAACTTTTTGTACAAAATTCTCCCCAATCTCAGGTATATCCTTGATCAAGCCAATCATTTGATTGAGCAAAACATAAACAATCCCCAAAGCAACAAGGGTGACAATCAAAATGCTAAAAAGAATGGCCAAGCTCCTTGGCATCTTTTTTCGCTCCATCCAATCTGATAGCGGAGAAAGGGCAAATGCAAAAAACACTCCCCAAACCATAGGCACTAGGATAAAGGATCCTTCCCGAAGGACGATTGCACCAAAGACAATAATAATTAGAAAAAATGCCGTCTTTTTGAGTTTTTCCATGGTCTTTAATCATTCACAAGGGAATATAGTAATTCTTCAAAGGAAGTATTCCCCCAACTATCAAATTCCCTCCTGTGGATTGCTCGATTATTTATAAATTCCCAAAATGATTCTTTTGTAGAATCCTCAAACCAGACAACACCTAACAGCATTATGAAAAAACTATTTACCCTCCTCTTTTTTCTGCCAATAGCCTTATTCGCCCAAGTGGACACGATTAACGTCCAGAGCCAATTCATGAATAAAACTCTCAAAGCTGCAGTAACAGTACCTGGCAGCTATTATTCAGGGCAAAATCAATACCCAGTACTTTACCTTCTTCACGGAGGAAGTGGGGCCTTTAGTGATTGGCATCAAAAAGTAACCGAGCCAGGCTTAGTACCCAGATTAGCCAATGAATATCAAGTGATAATTGTAACTCCTGGAGTCGGGCCATCCAGCTATTATTATGACAGTCCACTGATGGACTCTGTGAAATATGAGAGTTACATGATCAAAGAATTGATTCCTTTTGTAGATAAAAACTACCGAACTCTTGCCAAAAAGGAATCAAGAGCGATAACGGGCTTATCCATGGGTGGCCATGGAGCCATGATGCTAGCTGCCAAACATCCTGATTTATTTGTTGCTGTTGGTACCATGTCAGGTGTTATGAATATCGACACAAGACTTTGGGAGGTTCCAGATGATTTCAGAAACCTACGTAGAACAGGCCAAAAAGAAATGCTTGGAGAAGATCTAAACTACGAGGCTCCTGATTTCAATCCATACACCATCGTAGGATTGGTAGATCAAATTCAGGAAAATGGCCATGCAATCATCATTGATTGTGGAGTGGATGATTTTTTAATCAAAACTAATCGTCAGTTGCGCCAAATGCTTTTGGAAAGAAAAGTCCCGCATGAATACATAGAAAGACCGGGGGCTCACACTTGGAAATATTGGACAGAAGCACTTCCAGTACACTTGCTTTTCTTTGACAGATATCTCCAAAGAAATTAAGTAATTCCATTCTTTGTACTTTAATTCGATTAGAAAGCAATCGGAATTCTTCCTTTAAATTTGCTTTTTGCGATAGCTTATTACCCCAGACTATGTCAAAATTTGATTCAATCAGACCTTTTTTTGATGCTGAAGCAAATAAGGCCATCTTGGAGATCTTAGATGACCCCATGCTAGTGGCTATGATGGAATTCACCTTTCCAGAAGACAAAACTGGATTATGGAAGGAGCTTATGCGTCATACCCATTCCCTTCGCGACTTCCAGATTAATTTCATCTATCCCGGACTCATGAAGGTTTTGGAAAGAACTTCTGACGGCTTGAGCACCTCGGGTTTTGAACAATTGGAGCCAAATACAGCCTATTTGTTTATTTCAAACCATCGGGATATAATTCTTGATACCTCTCTCCTTAATGCTTGTCTTTATGAAAATGGACTGGTAATGACTACCTCTGCTATAGGAGATAATCTTATCAAAAAACCATTCCTTTTGACGCTTTCTCGGCTAAACCGAAACTTTGCCATTAGGAGAGGATTAAAGGGTCGTGAACTTTTAGAAAGCTCTCAACTGGCCTCGGAATTTATTTTCAATTCTTTAAGCCATGAAAATCGTTCTGTTTGGATTGCTCAGCGGGAAGGACGTACAAAAGACGGCAATGACCTTACCCAAAAAGGAGTACTTCGAATGCTGACTTTAGCAGAAAAGGATGCCGAACCATTTTCTTACTTCCAAAAAGTACAGCTTGTACCAGTTTCTATTTCCTATGAATATGACCCTACGGATACGCTAAAAATCCCTGAGTTGATCGCAAAAGCCAGGGACGAAAAGTATATCAAAAGTGAGAATGAGGACTTTTTGAATTTGCTTCGAGGAATTATAGGAACCAAGAAGCGAATCCATATTTCAATTAATGGATTTTTAAATGAGGAGGTTGATGAAATTGCTGGACTAGATATTCCCTTATCGGAAAAATTGAGCCAATTGGCAGAAAAGATGGATGAAAAAATCTGGGAAGGTTATAGACTTTGGCCTAGCAATTTTATTGCTCATGATTTATTGCATTCCAAGGAGGAATTCAAATCCCATTACACCGAAAAGGAAAAGGCTGATTTTGAAAAGCGAATTGAAGCAAAAATCAATTCCAAAAATCCTGAGGAAGTTGAGAAATACCTATCCATGTATGCCAATCCGGTGGACAATAAGCGAAAAGTAGTCACTATTTCCTGAGGACATTATTTTCCTAATAAAGGAATAATTCCATCAAATTCTGGACACTTTTAGTGATATCATGTAACTTAAAAAAGAATTGAAATCATCACCTGGGTTTCAATTCTTTTTTAACCCGATAACCTTAAGCCATGCACCATAACCTCATCTGGTTGTTTGTTAGCCTGCTACTCACAATTACACCAGAAGAAAAAATTCCTATGGGTCAAATTTTGACTCCTTTGGGAGAAATCTTAATCCAATTAGATAATCGAACCCCCAATCATCGGGATAGCTTCATCCAACTTGCAGAAGCAGGATATTGGGATTCCTTAACATTCAACAGAGTAATTCCAGATTTTGTGGCTCAGGGAGGATGTCCAGATACTCCGGAAGGATTCAATGATCCAGAATATTTATTAGAACCTGAATTTCATCAAGAATTAACCCATGTATATGGTGCTGTCGGTGCTGGAAGAGATGATAATGAGGGTAAAGTTTCGGCCCGATGTCAATTTTACATCGTTCAAAATAAAGATGGCTTGCATCGTTTGGATGGAAACTACACCGTATTCGGAAAAGTCATTAAGGGAATGGATATCTTAGATCAAATTGTACATGTTGAAAGAGATGATCAAGATGAACCCTTAACACCAATTACACTGGATATCAATATTTTATACCTCTCTCCAAATGAAATAAAAAAGCTAACAACCCAAGAAAATTAAATTATGAATAAACCCATTCGAATCTTAGTAATCGGTTGTGGAAATATGGGAGCATCTCATGCAACAGCCTACCATCATATGCCTGAATTTGAAATTTGTGGTCTTGTTTCCAGAGGAGAAAGTAAAACTAGGCTCAATAATAAATTAGGTGTCAATTATGCACTTTTTGAAGATATGGATACTGCTTTGAATGAGACTAAGCCAGATGCAGTTTGTATTTCTACATATCCGGATACCCATGAAGAGTTTGCTTTGAAGGCCTTGGATCATGGATGTCATATTTTTATCGAAAAACCACTGGCAGATACCATAGAAGGAAGTCAGCGAATTATTGACAAAGCCAAAGAGACTGGCAAAAAGGTAGTAGTGGGCTATATCCTAAGGCATCATCCTTCGTGGATTCGCTTCATTGAAGAAGCCCAAAAAATGGGAAAACCGCTGGTGATGCGAATGAATCTAAATCAGCAAAGTCATGGCTTCATGTGGGATGTACATCGGAACCTAATGAAAAGCCTAAGTCCTATTGTGGACTGTGGAGTACATTATATTGATGTAATGTGTCAAATGACCCGATCTAAGCCAATGACGGTTTCAGCCATTGGTGCCCGAATGACAGACGATATTGCACAAGACAACTACAACTATGGACAACTTCAGATCCGCTTTGAAGATGGATCAGTTGGGTGGTATGAAGCTGGATGGGGTCCCATGATTTCAGAAACAGCCTTCTTTATCAAAGATGTTTTTGGACCAAAGGGGTCAGTTTCCATTGTCGCAAAAGATGCAGGTAGCAGTGGCAAATCTGATGACGTGGACTCCCATACAAAGACGGAATCTATCAGAGTTCACCATGCGGATATTGATGAGAAAAACCATTTCACTAAAAAGGACGAGTGGATTAATATGAAAGATGAACCAGGTCACCAAGAACTCTGTGATCGAGAGCAAGCCTATTTTCTAAGAGCAATTGAGGAAGATTTGGATTTGACCGATCATTTGGAAGATGCTTTGAATAGCCTGAAAATCGCATTTGCCTGTGATGAATCTGTGAAAACCGGTAAACTAGTCCATTTATAAACTTTTATTTCAACACAATGAAGAACAAATCCATCCTTATCACGGGAGGAGCAAGCGGAATTGGGCTAGCTATGGTACAGAAATTTGCCAGGGAAGGAAGCCAAGTTTATTTCATCGACTCCAATGTTCCTGCAGGTGAAAAAGTCAGGCATGATGAGCAAGAAAAAGGGCATTCGGTTAATTTTTGGCAAGCCGATGTGACTGATTTCGATTCTGTCAATCACCATATCCTTCGTCATCCCGGAAAATTCCATGTCCTCATCAATAATGCGGGGATATCCCATATTGGAAAAGTTGAAAATACCACCGAGGAAGATTTTGACCGCCTTTTCCAGGTCAATGTAAAAGGCATGTTCATTTGTACCAAAGCAGTTCTTCCCAAATTGATTCAGGATGGCGGAGGTTCTATTCTTAACATGTGCTCAGTAGCTGCTACCATGGGATTACCCGACCGGTTTGCTTACAGCATGACAAAAGGCGCTGCGCTTTCCATGACTTTCAGCATCGCACGTGATTATGTAGACAAAGGGATCCGATGCAATTGTCTCAGCCCTGGGCGAGTTCATACACCATTTGTGGATGATTTTCTTTCAAAAAACTATCCGGGTCAAGAACAGGAGATGTTTGAAAAGCTAGCAACCACACAACCCATAGGTCGAATGGCTTCTCCCGAAGAAATTGCCGAACTGGCTTATTTCATCAGTTCGGATGCCAGTGGATTTATTACTGGCGCCAACTATAACATTGACGGTGGATTCCTCCACTTAAAAATGTAAATTCAATTCATCCCAATTAACCTTACCATAACCTATTATGAAATTATTTCGATTTGGCCCAAAAGGACAAGAAAAACCAGGAATTCAAACGCCAGATGGAAAGAACTTAGACTGTTCAAGTTTTGGGGAAGATTGGAACGAAAATTTTTTCGCCAATGAAGGTCTCTATCGCTTGAGGCATTGGTTAGTTGACCATCAGGATTCCCTGCCGGAAGTTCCAAAAAATGCCCGGATAGGATCTCCGATTGCAAGGCCGTCTAAAATAATCTGCATTGGACTCAATTATCGAAAACATGCTGAGGAAGCAGGAATGCAAGTCCCAGAAGTTCCCATCATTTTCATGAAAGCTACTTCTTCCCTGAGTGGTCCTTATGACCCCATTTTCATCCCTAAAAACTCAAAACAAACTGACTGGGAAGTAGAATTGGCTGTGATTATTGGAAAGCGTGCCAAATATGTATCTGTTGAAGATGCTATGGATTATGTAGCTGGGTATACGGTTCACAATGATGTCAGCGAGCGTGACTTTCAACTTCGGCATGGAGGTCAATGGGTAAAAGGAAAAAGCGCGGATAATTTCGCGCCTCTTGGGCCTTTTTTGGTTACTACAGATGAAATCCCAGATCCTCATAATCTTCGTCTTTGGTTGAAACTAAATGGAAAAATCCTTCAAGACAGCAATACATCAGATCTCATTTTCGACCTCCCAACAATAATATCCCATCTCAGTCAGTACATGACTTTACTGCCGGGAGATGTGATTTCCACTGGGACTCCTTCCGGTGTAGGAATGGGGTTGAAACCAGAGCCTCGCTACTTGGAACATGGAGATGTAGTCGAGCTGGGTATTGAAGGTTTGGGAAGCTCCAGACAGGTAGCCATGAATGACCCTGAGGCATGAGAATAGACGCTCATCAGCACTTTTGGAAATATCATCCAAAAAGACATGAATGGATTGATGAAAGCATGAAATCCATCCGTCGGGATTTTTTGCCTACTGATCTAAAACCAATAATTGATCATGTTGGAATTGATGGTTGCGTAGCTGTTCAGGCAGAGGAAAGCTTAAAAGAAACAGACTTTTTGTTGGATTTAGCCGAGGAAAATGATTGGATTCAAGCTGTAGTTGGATGGGTGGATATTGGATCTTCGGATTTAAGTAAAACTATAGACCAATACAGCCATTTCACCAAACTCAAAGGTTTTCGGGAAATTCTGCAGGCCAAAGACCCAAAATACATGCTTCGAGAGGAGTTTATTAAAGGCCTACAGCTCCTTCACGCTAAAGGATATACCTACGATATTCTAGTCTATCCCCATCATTTATCTGCCGTTCTTGAATTGGTGAAAAAATGCGAGGGACATTCATTTGTAATAGATCATCTAGCGAAGCCTTATATTAAAGACGGAGAATGGAAAGAATGGAAAAAAGCCATGAAACCTATTGCCGAACGGGATTTCATGTACGCCAAAATCTCCGGATTAATCACAGAAGCAGATTGGAAAAATTGGAATAGCGAGCAAATCCTACCTTACATCGAAATTGCGCTTGAATTATTTGGCCCTGATCGATTGATGTTTGGAAGTGATTGGCCAGTCTGTTTGGTAGCAGGAGAATATGAAACTGTTTGGAGACTTATCGAAGACTTTACTTCTACCCTGTCTCCACATGAAAAAGACCAAATAATGGGTTTAACTGCCATGAAATTCTATAAAATCCCTCAAGCATGAATCTAAATCTTCAAAATAAAGTCATTTTGATTTCCGGGGGAGCCAAAGGGATTGGTGCTGCGATCAGCATAACCTTGATTGAAGAAGGAGCTATTCCGGTAATCATTGACCCTTCATCTGAAGGAGAGCAATTAGTGGAATTGGCTAATGGGAAAGCCCTTCATATTCCTCTACGATTAACTGAGGAAGAGCAGGCAAAAAATGTCGTTCAACAGAGCATTGAAAAATTCGGTAAAATCCATGGCTTGGTGAATAATGCCGGAGCAAATGATAGTATAGGACTTGAAAACGGAACCCCCAAAGATTTTTTGAATTCACTATCCAAAAACCTTCTCCATTATTACAACCTAGCTCATTTTGCTCTTCCTTATTTGAAAACTACAAAAGGGAGTATTGTAAATATCTCTTCCAAAACGGCTATCACAGGACAAGGAGGCACATCCGGCTACGTTGCTGCTAAAGGTGCTCAATTGGCACTTACCAGAGAATGGGCAGCAGAATTACTCCCCTATCACATCCGAGTAAATGCAGTAGTACCAGCCGAGGTGATGACCCCTTTGTATAAAAATTGGCTGGGAACCTTTCCGGATCCTGAAGCCAAATTAAAGGAAATCACTGATCGAATTCCCTTAGAAAAACGAATGACGCTACCCGAAGAGATCGCTTCCATGGTTGTCTTTCTGCTTTCTGAAAAAGCATCTCACATCACTGGTCAACATCTATTCGTAGACGGTGGCTATACCCATCTTGACCGAGCCCTATGAAATCCAAAGCCCCACTTGTCCCAAAACAGCTACTTATTCCATTTATCCTGATTACTTCCCTTTTTGCACTTTGGGGTTTTGCCAATGATATTACCAATCCCATGGTAGCTGCATTTAAGCGGGTTTTGGAACTGAATAATGTACAGGCTTCTTGGGTTCAATTGGCTTTCTATGGAGGCTATTTTACCATGGCTCTCCCTGCTGCTTTCTTTATCAAAAAATACTCCTATAAAACTGGGGTTCTACTTGGGTTGGGACTTTATGCCTTTGGAGCCTTACTATTTTATCCCGCCGCCTCTTGGGAAAGCTATGGTTTTTTCCTCGCCTCCCTCTACATTCTCACATTTGGATTGGCATTTTTGGAGACGACAGCCAATCCCTACATACTTTCCATGGGACCAGAGGAAACTGCGACTCAACGACTCAACTTAGCCCAAGCATTTAATCCAATGGGCGCTTTGGCCGGTCTTTTTGTTGCAAAACAATTCATCCTCAACTCTCTCCAATCAAATGCAACCGATGAAAATGGTTTGATCATTTATGAGAACTTAGGGGAATCTGCAAAGGCTGCTATCCGAACGAATGACCTAATGGTAATTCGAGATCCTTATGTGATGCTGGGGCTCGTGGTTTTGGGAATCTTGGTTTTGATTGCCTTGATCAAAATGCCTGAAAACAAGGATAATTCCGGGAAAATCGACTTTTGGCCTACGATGGGCAGGTTGTTTTCCAATCCCAATTTTGTGGAAGGAACCCTTGCCCAGATGTTTTATGTAGGAGCTCAAATTATGGCCTGGACATACATTTACCAATACGCTGAGGCTATGGGAATTGATAATGCCTCAGCAGTGAACTATGGCTATGCGGCGCTGATTGTCTTCTTGCTCGGAAGGTGGGTATGTACATTTCTGCTACGCTTTATCTCCGGTCCAAAGCTGCTGACCATTTTCTCTATTCTTGCAATGGGGTTCACTTTAGGAGCTATTTTCTTACCCGGAATGATTGGTCTTTATAGCTTGGTAGGAATCAGCTTTGCCATGTCCTTGATGTTCCCTACGATCTATGGAATTGCACTTGAAGGTCTGGGAGAAGACTCCAAATTTGCAGCAGCATTTCTTGTTATGGCTATCGTAGGAGGTGCCATTATGCCAACCTTGCAAGGATTAATTCTGGATTGGGGAGGAAGCGGATATACCGATATCGAGATTCTAGGGGTATCCGAAGTTCGCTTTTCATTCATTTTACCACTCATTTGTTTTCTGATGGTTGCTCTATTTGCGATTAGGGTCAGAAAAATTTAAACCCAAAAAGCCATGCAGACTTTCGTACTGATTTGTGATTTGAAAGATGAACCAGAAGCTATCGAAGCTTATGTCGCTTGTCACCAGGCTGTTTCACCGGAAATTTTAGAAAGTATACAGGTCGCTGGTATTCTTGAAATGAGTATCTATCGCTGGCAAAATCGACTAACTATGGTCATGAAAACGGATGATGGCTTTACCTTCGAGAAGAAAGCTAGGCTTGATAATGCAAATCCAAAAGTTCAGGAATGGGAAGCATTTGTAGGCCAATATCAAACCAATCTACCTGGTACTCCACCAAATTGGCGATGGGCTTTGATGGAGAGGATTTTTGAATTTAAAGCAGTAGAAAAAAAATAACCTTCACATGAAACGAATTGGAGCACTTCTAGTAATTCTGTTTTTAACAAAAATGGCTTTTGCACAAAATCATATCATCCCGCTATGGGAAGGAACTCCTCCCCTACAAAAAGAAATGGATCTCAAGGAAGAAGCTGTTCAGGAAGGTATTCTCCGAATTTCCAACGTGCAAAAGCCCACAATTGAAGTTTATTTACCCACCAAACAAATTGCCACCGGAGAAGCAATAGTGATTTTCCCTGGAGGAGGATATGGAATCCTGGCCTATGATTGGGAAGGAACTGATTTTGCGAAATGGCTTAATTCTCAAGGAATAGCAGGTATTGTAGTCAAATACAGACTTCCTATTTCCAAATCCTTAACAGATCCAAAGGAGGTTCCTTTGCTTGATTCTCAGCGGGCAATCCGTTTAGTGAGACAGCATGCTTCTGAATGGAATATTAACCCTGATAGAGTGGGGATTATGGGATTTTCTGCCGGAGGACATCTAGCGTCCACCCTCAGCACCCAATACGATCATTCAATTGATCGAGACCAGGATTCCATTGATCAACTATCCGCAAGACCTGATTTTTCCATCTTGGTTTATCCGGTCATAACTTTCAATGATCGATTTACCCATGGCGGATCCAAGAAAAACCTACTCGGGGAAAGTCCTGATCCTGAATTGGTGAAGCGTTTTTCCAATGAACTCAATGTGAACGAAAATACCCCTCCTACATTTCTTGTGCATGCACAGGATGACCAAGCAGTTCCATTGGAAAACAGCACGCTTTATTATCAAGCTCTACATGCTAACCAGGTGAAAGCTTCCCTTCACATCTATCCTACTGGAGGTCATGGATTTGCCTTTGGAATGGGTCGTGTAGCTGTTGAAAGCTGGAGAGACACACTTCTGGATTGGATAAAAAACCTAGAATAATGTCCATTAAAGTAATCGCCTTCGATGCCGATGATACCCTTTGGGTGAATGAACCTTTCTTCCGAGAGGCAGAAGAAAAATTCTGCTCACTTCTTGAAGATTTTATGCCCGCCCATGCCATTCTCAAAGAATTGTATCATACGGAAATCAGCAATTTGAAACTGTATGGCTATGGAATTAAAGGTTTTATGCTCTCCATGATAGAGACAGCTATGAGGATTTCTAATAACCAAGTACCCATCGCCCTGGTAGAAAAGGTCATTCAAATCGGTCAGGAAATGCTCGAAAAACCAGTGGATTTACTACCCGGTGTAGAAGAAGTACTCCAAAATCTTAATGGAGATTTTCGGATGGTTCTAGCTACTAAAGGAGATTTGGTCGATCAAGAGCGGAAACTGAAAAAATCAGGTTTGGAAAAATACTTCCACCATATCGAAATCATGAGTGAAAAACGCACGGAAGATTTTGCAAAACTTATCCGTCATTTAGATGTGGCCCCAGAGCATTTCGTCATGCTAGGGAATAGCCTGAAGTCGGATATCCTTCCTGTCTTGGAATTGGGAGGTCATGCTATTCATATTCCTTTTCACATCACTTGGATTCATGAACAAGTCCATCATGAGGTCAAGCACGAAAGATTTGCTTCGGTTGAAAACATCCAACTTGCAGCCGCATTGATCCGAGAAATGTAAAATTTTGAGCCTTTTACATGAAATACGATAGGCTGCAATCCAATTATCACTTGATTCTCGGCTATAAAAAAAAGTTTATGTATAAGAAAAGCGCCCCCACATTCTTCGTTCTCATTCTCATTTTAAATATTCTGAGTGCTTGTCAATCAAAAGAAAAGCAAGCACCAAATATTATTTTTTTCCTTGTTGACGATATGGGCTGGCAGGACACTTCAGTGCCTTTTTGGTCGGAAAAGACGCAATTCAATAACCTGTACAAAACGCCAAATATGGAAAAACTGGCTGCTCAGGGAATGATATTTACTCAAGCTTACGCTTATGCAGTTTGCTCTCCTAGCCGAACCAGTCTGATGACCGGAATGAATGCCGCTCGGCATCGTGTTACAAATTGGACACTTCGATACAATACTTCCACAGACAGCAGGGATTCAGTACTTCAAATGCCAAGTTGGAATGTCAATGGACTTCAACCTGTAGATACAATCGAAAACTCGATTTATACCAATACGCTACCACATATCCTAAAAGAAGAGGGGTATTTCACTATTCATTCCGGCAAGGCACATTGGGGATCTGGGGGAACTCCGGGAGCAAACCCATTAAATCTAGGTTTTGACGTGAATATCGCTGGTCATGAAGCAGGAGCGCCTGCCTCCTATCAAGGAGAAAACAACTACGCTAGCTCAACCGATGATAAGACCTGGAACGTACCCGGCTTGGAAAAATATTATGGTAAGCCTATCAACTTGACAGACGCTCTAACGCTTGAGGCCATCGAAGCTATGGATCAGGCTCGGACAAAAAACAAGCCTTTTTACCTCTACATGGCTCATTATACAGTTCATGTACCTTTGGAGCCTCACCATCCTTACTACCAGAAATACAAAGATTTAGGTTTGGATGAGCGCGAAGCCCGCTATGCTTCCATGATAGAAGGAATGGACAATAGTTTGGGTCAATTGATGGATTATTTGGAGGAAAATGGAATAGCGGATAACACGATCATCCTATTCATGTCTGACAATGGAGGGCTAAGTGCTCATGCTAGAGGTGGTGAACCCCATACTCATAATTGGCCGCTGAAAAGCGGAAAGGGCTCTGCATATGAAGGTGGGATTCGAGTTCCAATGATGGTAAGTTGGCCGGGAACGGTTCAAGCTGGATCGAAGTCAAGTTCACCTTTAATCATCGAAGATTTCTTTCCGAGTATTTTAGAAATGGCGGGTATTCAGGACTATGAAACCATCCAAAAAGTAGATGGAAAATCATTTTTACCAAGCTTAAAGCAAGAGCATATTTCTAATACCGAGGATAGAAGCCTCGTTTGGCATTTTCCCAACAAATGGGGCGGAACTGGCCCTGGGATTGGAACAACAAGCACTATAAGAAAAGGAGACTGGAAGCTTATCTATTGGTATAAAAACCAAAAACTGGAACTATACAACCTTGCAGAGGATATTCAAGAGGAGAATAATTTAGCCAGTCAAAACCCTGAAATAGTTGGACAACTTGCCACTGAACTCGGGGATTACCTTCGAAGTGTAAATGCTCAGCGTCCTAGCTTTATTGAAACAGGCAAACCAGCTCCATGGCCGGATGAAATTGAAATAAACTGATTTATCGTTTTCCAGCCAAAATCTGTCCCATCACCTCATCTAATTGGTCCGCTCCTAATCGTTTTAGGACGATTCTTTTATCCTGATCCAAAATGTAAATAGTCGGGGTGCTTTTGACATCATAAACAGCATGAACTTGAGCATTTCCATTTGGATCTACAGCATGAACCCAGTCAGCAATTTCTGTTTCTTTTACATAATCCCAACATCCTCCTACCTCATCGCCTGTCTTCATACAGACAGCCATAATCTCAACCCCCTGATCTTTATATTTTTCAAAAAAACTCCTCAAAATTGGAGTTGAAGTCTGACAAGCTCCACAATCATACCTCCAAAAATAAAGCACGGTGTAGGGAGAGTTTAGCTCATGTAAGGTAACTGATGATCCATCTTGCCTTTGAAGTTTAAGGTCAGGGGCGACTTTCCCTATCAATAAAGGCTCAAGCGTTTTGGCATTACTTACGATCTTCTCCAATTGCTCAGGATCCGTCCAATCAGCCTGCCCTTTAGCATAATAATTCAATGCAAGATGGACATACACCGCATCCATTCCGATAATCTTGGATCGGGCATAGGTGTTTAAAAAATGAATCAAATAGAATTTGAAAGTCTCTTCGGATGGTTTTGCCTCTTTCAATATCCAATCTATAGATTGAATGAGAGAATCTGGATTTTGATAAGTTAGTCGCTGAATGTAATTATCAATTCGGGAGAAGAGAAAAGGAGTCCTCAGCATTCGAGGGTCGGAAATATCCAGATTATCAAAATAATGGTCTTTGGTAAAGCGATATTGACTCATTTGAATCTCCTCAGGACTTCCTTCAAAGTCAGGATAGTCCATCGGCAAATTAGCTTTGATAATCGCTGCAGTAAAACTTTCTGGATGTTCCTGAATCAACTTGTCCTGATATTCCCGGACTTCAATGTTGATTTGATCGAGTTGAGACTGGATATTTTGTTGGGAAGCTTGGTCAGCACTGTTTGAAAGTTCTTCCTGAAGTTTCGTTGACTGAGGCCTTTTTTCTTCTAGGAAATGAAGGTATTCATAGAAGAGCTCATTATCTGGTGCAAATTGAAATGAAATATCCTGCATATAGTTGTCTTTGGATGTAGAGACAGAAAAGCTCTGTTCATCTTCGTCAACTATCAATTGAAAAAAGCTATTATCAGGCTCCATGACAACCATGTAAATCCCAGGCTCAAGTGTCTCTTCTCCAGTAAAAACAAACCTGCCGTTTGAGTCTCGCTGAACTGTATCCTTCACGTATTGCTTGTCCCCGTAATAGTAGGCAAGGTACAAGTTTGGGTGATCATACTCTGTGATTTCTACTTCGATTCGATGTCCTTGTTGGGCATACAATGAAAATCCAACAAAAAGAGTGAAAATGGATATAAGTAATTTTTTCATAGTGTTCGAGGCTGTTGGTACAAGATAAACAGATTAGTCAAGTCACGCTAATGCTGCCCAATTCGAAAAAAGGTCAACTGAAGAATTTACTTATCAGTTTTTTGCCAGCTTCTTCAAAGCCACATTGACCTGAGAAAGTGGATATCCTCCTAAAATCCCACGAAAAGAACCGGAAGGATGAATAACCACAAAACTTCCGCATGGATAAGGATATTTAAAAAATTGATTTCGGAAAACATCATCTGGATCCTCTCGCCAAGAAATCAACCCTTCATATTTTTCCAATCCACTAGGCTCCAAATAAATATAAATCGGTTCGGTAGCTCCATATTTTTCAGCCCATTTGAGAAGGGTTTTATGTTCTTTTTGGAAGGAAGTTGCATTATTTCCTAGACCAGAGGAATTGCATTCATCTTTTCCCGGATAGTAAATCACAAGGAGCATTTTACCCTCTTGAAAAGCCTTCAATTGCCCCGTTTTTTCATAAAAAATTCGCGGATTATCTACCAATCCAACAGGCATCCGATGAACCAGCATCTTACCACCTTTTCCATCAGGAATTCCAAAATAAGGTCCTTCGAGAATCTGCTGCTCAAAAAAATCCCTACTAATTTCCCTACCTAGTTCATCACGATATCCAGTTTGTGCTGAAGAGTAAACTGGTCCAAGAAGGAAAACTAGAAAAAAACATACTTTCAGGAAGGATGACATATTGTCAATAAAATCTAGGATTTGAATATCACAAACCTAATTAATCGAAATAAGATCACATCAGACTAAATGCTCCTTTAGTCAAGATCATCGCGTTTTCATCCAATTCAGAAAGTGGGATAACTTCCACAAATCTGTTTTTTGAAATCCCTACTTTTACTTTAATCGGTTCCAATTCAAAACCAGTTTCAGTTTTGGATTTTTGAATTAAAATAAAATTCTCATCCTCCACTTCGACGACTGCTGTTTCAGGTAAAACTTTCACCAATCGATCTTCCAAGTCCAACTCTGCTTCGACATACATTCCTGGGACCAAGGACTTCTCTAACTCATCATCTAAAATATGAGCATGAATCAATACCTGTCGATCCTCATTGATGGATTGACTGATAACATATATTTCAGCCATGATTTCCTGAACATCCAGATCAGGGATTGAAATCCTAACTTTTTGACCAGTCTTGATTTTTGCAGCATCTTTTTCATATGCGATCAATTCGATATGCAGATGATCTCGATTCAATAAAGTAAGGGCACGGCTTGTTTCACTGATATATGCTCCGGGAACCACATCGATGGTTTCCACAAAGCCATTAATCGGTGAAAATACAGGGATTTTTGAGCGGATATTTTCAGGCTGAAGTGCATCTACATTGATGGACAACATAGCCAATTGCTTGGTTAATCCAGCCAACTTTGCCTGAGTGGTTTTGTACTCTGCTTCAGCTTTCAAAAAGTTCTTTTGAGCGGAAATCTGCTCAGAATACAAGGTCTTTTGGCGCTCATATTCAGCTTGCAAGTAATCCAATTGCCCTTTCGATTCTAGATATTCCTGCTGCAAGCGAACAAACTCTGGATTTTCCAAATAGAAGAGAATTTGACCTTTTTTGATTTGCTGACCTTCAATCAGTTTGAGATCGGAAACATAGCCCCCATAGATGGCAGTAATTTCCTGTCTGCCCTCTGTAGGCACCCGAACCATTCCCAGTAAGCTTAAATGCTCGGAGAAATTCCGCTCCTCGAAATTTCCCCAAGTCATATTCAATGCCGCAAATTGCGCATTGGAAAGTTCAATCTGCTCGACTGAAGCGACTGCTTCTTCTACTTCTATTCCCTCCATTTCATTGGAAGAATTTCCACAGGAAAACAAAACAGAGAAGGTAAAAAGCGATGTGATATATGGAATAATTTTTTTCATCAGATAGAAAGATAAATGAGTTCTAGGGTAGCCAATTGGTATTCAAGTTTACTTTCCAGGTATTGGATCCGAATATTTCGGGAATTTTCTAGCAGTTGAACGAATTGAAGGAAATCGATCTCCCCCTCTTGAAAAGATCGGCTTGCCTGGGTCTCAAGTTGATCAGCCAAGTTTCGTCCCTCTTCTTGATAATACTCCAGGACACTTTGGGCTTTTTGAATTTGCTTTTCCAATTGGGCCTTTTTCGCTTCCAAAGACATTACTAATGCCGATGCCTCCAGCTCCAGCTGTTCTTCATAAATACTAGCTGCTTTTACTTTGGATTTATAAGACCCAAAAAACAAAGGAACTGTCACACCGGCCTGAAAACCAGGATAAACTCGGGCTTCAGGACCTGGGTTGGTACCTCGGAAAAGTTCGAAATTCAAATCCGGAAGCATAACCCTTCTTACTTCTTTGACAGCAAAAGAGGCTTGTTTTTGTTGGGCTTCCATCCAAAGTTCCATAGGATGAACGGGATTCTCCAAATTCAATAATTCCAAATCAGGTTCTTCCTCTTCCAAAATCAAGGTGTCAGTGGTATTAAGTAGCCGCTGAAGGCTAATCAGGGAAGTAGCAAAATCCTGTCTAGCAGCCCTCAATCTTAAACCAACTTCCTGTAATTTGCTTTCTGCTGTCAGTTTTTCCAAGAGATTACTTTCACCCAATTCAAAACGTCGGCTTGCTGCTCTAGCAAATTGACCGTAAAGGCTATCCAAATAGTATAAATTTCGAATAGACTCCCTCCAATAAAATGTCTGCACGTAAGCCATCCCCACAGCCTTCTCCACTTCCCGCTTCTTTAGCAAAAATTCCGCATTGGTTTTCTCAGTTTGAGCTCTAAAAATTGCTGTCCGAGCTCCATAAACAGAAGGAAACTCTAATTGCTGTTGAACTCTCCATACCCGATTATAAATACCATTTTCAGCAATATCGTTTTTGTCATAGCCATAAGAAACCGAGGTTTTACCTATATCCCAACCTGCCCCGATCAATGATTCCGAGCGATCAATTGCCTTTCGGGAAGATTGAAGGTCCACGTTCTGTTCATTAGCTAATTGAATAGCTTGTTGAAGTGAAATAGATGAGCTTTCCTGCCCAAAAACCGGGGCAAGTGTTACCATAAAAAGAACCAAAAATGCTCCAAGATTTTTGCCTGATCCACTCAATGAAATTTTGGTTTGATGAAACATGTAATAAAGAACCGGCAATACGAGTAAGGTCAATAAGGTAGCAGAAACCAATCCGCCGACAACCACCGTTGCCAAAGGCCTTTGAACTTCTGCTCCTGCAGAACCGGAAACCGCCATTGGCAAAAAGCCCAATGCAGCTGCTGAAGCCGTCAAAAGAACAGGTCGAAGTCGCTCTTTGGCTCCAAAAATCACTAGATCACGCACAGAATCGAATTTGGATTCCAAAGATTTGAAATGCTCGATCAACACGATTCCATTCAAAACAGCAATCCCGAATAGTGCGATAAAGCCCACTCCTGCCGAAATACTGAATGGCATATCCCGCACCCAAAGCAATAACACTCCTCCGATGGCTGAAAGCGGAATAGCTGAATAAATCATCAGGGCATCCTTGCTGGATGAAAAAGCGAAATACAACAGGATAAAAATCAAAACCAATGCTACCGGAACAGCGATTAGAAGTCTAGAACGCGCCTGCTGAAGGTTTTCAAATTGTCCCCCATAGTCCACTCGATAGCCTTCCGGGAGGACAATTCGCTGCCCAATGATCTGCTGAATATCATCCACCACAGACTGCAAATCCCGATTTCGAACATTCACACTGACCACTACCCTTCTTTGAGTATTATCACGGGAAATTTTAGCTGGGCCTTTTGTGTAGGATATATCTGCTAATTCTGAAAAAGGAATGGAGCGACCGTCTGAAAGCTTGACGGTAGTATTCTGTAAACTTTGAAGATCTTTTCTGAAATCCTTATCAAATCGGACTACCAAATCAAATTGACGCTCTCCTTCGAAAACTGTTCCTGCAGCTTCGCCCGCAAATCCCATAGTAACGATGGAATTCAAATCAGAAATATTGAGACCGTATTTGGCGATTTTAGAGCGGTCATATTCAATTTTCATTTGAGGCAGACCGTCCACTTTTTCTAAAATGATATCAGCTGCACCTTCAACATTTTGAATTGCTGCCTCCACTTCCTGACCTAACCGAAGCAATTCATCTAAATCTTCCCCAAAAATCTTAATCGCTAAATCTGCCCGAACACCCGTAATCAATTCATTGAACCGCATTTCTATGGGTTGGGTAAATTCAAAATCCAAACCTGGAATGATTTCTAATGCTTCTTTGAATTTGTCCGCCAATTCATCTTTAGTCTCGACAGTAGTCCACTCACTTGGAGGATGTAAAGTCACGATCACATCACTTTCCTCCATGGACATAGGATCAGTTGGGATTTCGGCTGCGCCGATACGAGTTACGACTTGTTTTACTTCCGGAAATTCTAGAAGAATCTTCTCAATACTTGTAATTGTCTCAACAGTACTGTTAAGGGAAGTCCCTGTTTTCAATACAGGTTGAATTACAAAATCTCCTTCATCAAGAGTAGGAACAAATTCCGAACCCATGGTTGAGAAAATCAAAATTGCGGAAATCAAAATCCCTACGGCAAAAAGAAGAACAGCTTTTCCATGGTCCAAAGCCCATCGAAGTGTGGGATCATAGGCTTTATTGATAGCCTTGATTATCCGAACTGAAATATTCTTGGGGCCTTGAACAGTAGATTTCAAGAAAAGCGAAGAGGCCACAGGGACATAAGTCAATCCTAAAATCATTGCTCCAATCAAAGCAAAGCTGAATACTTCAGCCATAGGTCGAAACATTTTTCCTTCAACCCCTGAAAGCGAAAGGATAGGAATAAAGACAATGATGATGATAATCTGACCAAAGATGGCGGAATGCATCATTTTGGAAGATCCCTCGAAGGAAATTTTATCTCGCTCGAACTTTCGATCTTCTTTCGCCAAACCTGATAAAATTTCTGAGGACTTTGTGAATCGATAGGCGATATACTCTACGATAATTACCGCTCCATCAATGATAATCCCAAAGTCAATCGCTCCTAAGCTCATCAAATTTGCATCTACGCCAAAAATGAACATAAGCGAAAGTGCAAAAAGCAAACTGAGCGGGATAACAGAAGCGACCACCAAACCCGATCGCAAATTCCCCAACAACAAAACCACTACAAAAACCACGATCAAACAACCTAAAATCAGGTTTTCAGCGATCGTGAAAGTAGTTCGACCAATCAATTCAGATCGGTCCAAAAACCCATTGATATAAATCCCCTCAGGAAGAGACCCTTCAATTTCGGATATCCGTTCGCGTACTAGATCGATGGTTCGCTTAGAGTCTGCTCCCTTTAACATCATGATCTGACCTAATACTTTTTCACCTTCACCATTTGCAGTAATGGCTCCAAATCGATTGGCAGCACCAAAGCCGACCGTGGCAATATCCCGGATGAAAATCGGTACTCCCGAACGGGTTGTTACCACAATTTGACCTATGTCATCCAAAGAAGTCGTTAATCCCTCACCTCGGATAAAGTAGCTTTGATTGCTTTTTTCTATGTATCCTCCACCGGCTACTGAGTTGTTTTTCTGAAGAGCTGTGAAAACTTCCTCAATACTCAAATCCATCGCACGCAAACGCTCAGGATTTATGGCAACTTCATATTGTTTCAAAAAGCCTCCCCAAGTATTCACTTCTACTACTCCAGGAATTCCTGCTAATTGACGTCGGACAACCCAATCCTGAATCGTTCGCAAATCAGTAATGGAGTATTGATCTTCATAGCCGGGTTTTACGTCGATAATATATTGGTAAATCTCGCCAAGGCCGGTTGAGATCGGTCCCATAAAAGGACTTCCAAAACCTTCTGGAATCCGTTCTTGAGCAATTTTGATTCGCTCAGCGATCAATTGTCGGGGTAAATAGGTCCCCAAGTCATCTTCAAAAACGATGGTTACTACTGAAAGCCCAAATTTCGAAATGGAGCGGATTTCTTTCACCCCAGGCAAATTTGCCATCTCCAATTCTACCGGGTAAGTGAGGTATTTTTCTACATCCTCAGTAGCTAAATTGCGGGAGGTAGTGATTACCTGAACCTGATTATTGGTTACATCAGGTACTGCACCAATGGGAATATTTGTGAGGGAATAAATACCAAATCCAATCCATAAAAGGATAAAAATGCCGATTAGTAGCTTATTGGCTAAACTCCATCGGATAATCGAATCTAACATAGGTCAGTCTCTGTTCTTTAACAAAGATGCCTACCTTCTCTTAGGTTTGATTTAGGATATTCTTAAGATTTCCTTAAAATTCAGGTATTCCAAAGCAAGCGGAACTTACTTCCTTTGTCTTCTTCACTTTCAACCGAAATCTGAATATTCAATTCATCGCAAAGCTTTTTAACGATTGCCAAGCCCAATCCAGCTCCAGGCTTTCTACTTCCCAAAACGCTATCTCCTCTATAAAAAGGATCAAAAATCCGCTTTTGATCTTCCATTGAAATACCAGGGCCTCTATCCTCTACCTCAAGAAAAACCTCTTTCCCATCTTTTCCTAAAATGACCTCAATGGGCTTTGATTCATCAGCATATTTGATTGAGTTATCTACCAAATTGTCTAAAATAATCTGAAGCGATTTTTCATTGGTCTTTAAAAAAATAGGATGGCCCACTTGTGGAAGAAAATTGATTTCTCGGTCTGTATTTAGCTTTTTCTGAAAAACATAATCCTCACAAAACGCCAAGAGATCTAGCTCCTCCAAGATGATTGACTGACCGCTTTCCACCCTAGCCAACACCAACAATTGCTCAATAGTGGCCGTCATCCGGTCAATACTTTGCAAAGCCAGCTGGATTTTTTGCTGATATTCTTCTTGAGTTCGAGGCTTTCGAATCATTACCTCTAGCGTACCACGTAAAACAGAGAGTGGCGTCCGCAACTCGTGGGAAGCATCTGAGGTAAATTGCTTCTCCCTCTTCAAGGCTTGCTCTAATCTATTGAGCAAATCATTAATGGATCGGGTAAGCTGCTCAATTTCATCATTGGGACCAGAAAGCGGGATTCGCTCATTCAGATTGGACTGTGTAATTAAATTAGTCTTCTGAATGATCTGCCGAATAGGTTGAATACTCTGATCCGCTTGATTACGCATGATCAGAAAAAGAGAAATCAAAATCACCGGATACAAAACCAAAAGCACATTCCTCAAGTTAGTTAAGGTTTCCCGGGCGTCCTCAAAAGATTTGGCTACCAACAAATAACCTTCAATCATTCCTTGATTGTAAAGCGGAATCTGCATTTGTCTAAGTTCTCTTGACCCAGCTTGAACCGTCCAAGCCTCACCGCTTCCTGCTCGATCCGGAAAAAAACTAAGATGATTATTGAGCAAATTCGGTGAGCGGTCCATGCTATTTCCCTCTGCATCCACGATTTCAATAAAAATCGGATTCAGTTGAAGTTGGCTGTGCTCTTCCTCCTGCCATTCTCCTTTATGTATGAAGCGGATTTCTCCATTTACCAAAAAAATCTGGCTTTTATGCTCATCAGTTTCCAGCTGCAGATCTCGATCGATATTGGTAACGACTGTCAACCGGACTACCCCATATATGATCGCAAACACCACCAGAATTATCATAGCAGTGGTAGCCGTCAATCTTCGGGCAATCCGCTCTTTGTATGAAATACTCATGGTTCCTTAGCCATATATCCCACTCCCCGAATAGTTTGAATATAGTCTTCTTCCTTATTCAGGTTTAATTTTTTGCGAAGAGAATTGATATATACGTCAATTACCCCAGTGTTGTATTCAAAATGAATATCCCAGACATGTTCGATGATCCGCGTCCGGCGACAAACCCGATTTTTATTACTCACCAAATATTCCAAAAGCGCAAATTCCTTTTGAGTAAGGGAAATTTCCTGGCCACTTTTTAATACCTGATGGGCTGCAGGGTTAATTTGAATATCACCGAGTTCCAGGATTTTTTCGGCAGCTGGATTCTTCCGCAATTGCACTCGGATTCTTTCCAAAAGTTCCTCGAAGTGAAATGGCTTTTTGATATAGTCATTCGCCCCAGCTTGAAGCCCAAAAACGGTTTCATCCACTGTGTCTTTGGCGGTAAGAAAAATAATGGGAGTTGAAGGCTGCTCCTTTCTAAAAACCCTGGTAAGTTCAATCCCACTCATTCCGGGTAGCATCCAATCTAAAAGCAACAAGTCATAAGCTCCCGATAAAGCAAGCTCCAGCCCATCCTTTCCGTTATCGGCAACGTCAACGGCATAACTCTCTTCCTCCAAGCCTTGCTTTAAGAAATTGGAAATTCCCGGTTCATCTTCCACAACGAGTATTCTCATACCCTAAAATTTCGGGAATTTTGGGAAAAAGGAAGCTTATTTAGCTTAAAGTTTACTTAATTTTTAAAAAGCTTGACTTCGAAAGGATTAAAAAAGGACCTGAAAAAAGGTGATTTCATAGATTTAGAAAACAACTTGAAAGATTTACGCAAATTCCATTTGTCTCTCCTTAACCTTCCTCTTCTTGGATGACTTTTTCTTTTTCCGCTTATTCCACCAAATCAACGTACCAGTAATAGGAAGTGAGGTAGCAATGAGACAGGCAATGAACCAGATAAACTTGGTAAAAGACCCAAATATTTCACCGGTATGAAGACTTTTTACAGAGCGACCGATTTGCTGTCGAGTCGACATATCTGAAAACAAATTCATCTCTGACACCGACAAATCCGCCTGATTTAAGGTGAGTTGATCCGCTCCGGCTCGAGCAAAAAAACCTGTTCGGTACTTATTGATAGAAATAGCCTGCTCATCATTTTGAGGCAGAGAAATCCGAAGGTTGCCGGCATAAGGGAGGGCTTCATTTGCTTTCGAAACTGCCTGATCCAAAGAAAAATCTAAAGCTGGACCCGGAACCACTTTTTCAGCTTCCTCTCCCTTTTTCGCTTCTCTAGGAGCTTGGTAGGTGTCCCAGGTTTTCTGCCATCCTTCGCGATACCACTGAAAGGACCAAAACAAACCTGTGGCAGACATGATAAACAAGGCGGTCAAGGAATAAAAAGCCAAAGTATTGTGCAGGTCATGATTAATTCTTTTCCAATTACCTGACCACTTGATCTTCAAACCTTGTTTCCAGCTTTTCACTTTTTGCGGCACCCAGATTACCATTCCGGTCAAGACACCCAAAAGAAACAAAGAGGTAGCTATTCCATTGATTAATCTACCCAATTCCCGATTGCTCATTGATTCTAAAATCGGTTCTTCAATCCGGTCAATTAAAAGCCAACGGTGCAGCGAAAATTGTGTACTCATAAACTCCTCAGCAGCGGTCCGCTCGGAGTTATCGGCTAAAATCTCTCCGGTGTAAGGATTTACAAAATAGGTGGTTCCTCTCCCCTTTTCTCCCTCTTTCAAAAGTGTAAACTGTACTGATCTATCCGCATCCTCGTGTACAAAGGCAGCAGTTACTTCCCCATTCAATTGGGATTCCAACCCACTTTTTAATTCATCCAAGGATTTCATTTCCCCAGAGGGCTCTACAAAATAACGTTCAGAATCTGCCCATTCCTTGATTTCAGTATTATACACGTAAATCGTTCCACTAAGACAAACCAATATCACGATGATTCCAGAAATCAATCCAGCATACAAGTGAATATCATTGAATAGTTTTCGGACGGTTTTCCAAGTGGATTTTGAACGGGCCATTTTCTTATTCTTATTTAGACTGTGTCAAAATTAAAAGAAAATCTTTTATTATTAAGACTAATTCTAAAAAAAATAAATCCTGCAAAAAGCTTTTTTCAAAAGCCCTCTGAAAAGGGAAAAAAGAATCGAAAGTCTTTATCTTTCCAACAGAAAAATTGAATTAGCATGAACTCATTTACCAAACTTGTTTGGGCCGCCTTTATCACCCTTTTGATTATTTCCTGTGAAGAAAAGAAACCAGATCTACGCCTAGAGCAGCCGGAGGCATTTAAAAAAGTACTTGATGCTCATGGAAATTGGAGTAAATGGGTAAATTCTGAGGCATTCTCCTTCACCATGTTCCATGAAACAAACCTTACCCAAGAGAATTATTTCATCAATTTGGATTCAAGGGAAGTGAGAATTGACGGACAATTTTTTCAAATCGGATATGATGGAGAAAAGACTTGGATCAGTCCAAACCGACAAGCTTTTGGCGGACCATCTGTCAAATTTTATCAGGATTTCTACTTCTACTTTTTTGCCATGCCATATATTTTAACTGATATGAAGGCAGAGGTTGTTAAGGTCGAAAACCAAAAATTGAATGGAAAAGACTATGAGGCATTTGATGCAACTTTTGAGTCAGGATATCATTCAGGACCTTCCAATCAATATACCCTGCTTGTAGACCCTGAGACTAGAAAACTAGAATGGGTACTTTACAAAGTCACATTCTTCAATAACCCAAATCCCCCGCTCCAGGCTATGAAATATGAAGATTACCGAGATGCAGGAGGTTTGATTTTCCCTAGGGTAATTACTGGCTATTCCATTGCGGGAGATTCTACTGAGAGATTCCGAAGCCAAGTGAGTTTTGCAGATGTGGTTTTGACAGAGGATATATTCGATCAAGACCTTTTTGAAATGCCTGAAAAACTTGCTGTAGTCGCAAATTAATTAGGGCTCGATCATTTTCAGATCCACAAAAGTATGTAAGCTGGATTTGGCTGCCCCAAAAAAGAACCCCTTTACTGGCATGGTTTCATACGGTTCAGGATGCACAGCCAAAGGAATATAATGATGATCAGTCAATAGCCCCAAACTTGGATCCAAGCCAATCCAACCTGCGCCAGGCAAATAAACTTCCATCCACGCGTGCAATTCATGTCCATCATCCAGTTTGGGATTAAAGGCATATCCACTTACAAACCTGCAGGCAAGCCCCATAGATCGGAGCATATCCATTTGCATCCATGCCAAATCCCTACAGGATCCTTTTTTCTCCGAAAAGGTAAAGGATGGCTCCCAGATATTTTGCTCATGACGAATCAAATGAGGCCAGTTCTGATAGATTTCTTGGGTTAGGTTTACTAAAAAATCCACTAAGCCATTTGAGTTTTGCCTGATTGGAAAAAGGAAGGATTGGTAATCTACCGCCTCCTTTCTGATTAAAAATGGTCGTGAGAACTCTTCTGATTTTTGATATTGAAACATCGGCAAATCAGCCTCTCCAGCGGATTGTTCAAAATCATAATCAATGATAAATCCGAAAGGATTGAAAGGATAGAGCTCGAAACCCCAATCGGTTTGAATTTGAAAAATATCGGTCTCTCCCGAAAACCAAACTTGCTGATACCAATTCCCTGCTAAATCCTGTCGGTCATGGCTTCCGTCCGGCTGGGGTTCAACTTTAATTTCTTGACTTTTGATCCGGAAGTGTGAGCGATATTGGGGTAACAAATAAAGCTGATGCACACCCAAACCCACTTTTTCGGTGTATGTATAGTGAGTTTGATGATGAACTTGAATCAGCATAGTTCTAAAACTTATATCGCTTCATTGAGGATATCAGCAGGCACTTCGGTGATAAGTTTTTTGAGTTTGGTATTCCAAAATGCTGAAATATGCTCTAATTCTTTCTGATCAAACCTTGTCTCTTTGGTAAAATATTCCCCATCCTTCAATACCACCGTATCGATCGGAAAATCTACATCATTGGCTGAAATACGCGTAGCATCAAATGCCAGAAAAGCACACTTCAACGCATACTCCAAAGAATCCTCATAATGAAAAGATCGCTTCAGAATCGGATTTCCAAAACCTGAATTCCCAATGATTACGAAAGGCGTCCCCTTCCGAATTTCTATCCAGTTTCCTTGCGGATACAGCAAATACAACTTTGGTTCGGTATCATGCTCCAGTTGTCCTCCGATAATTGAATACAGATTAAAATTCAATCCCGCTCCCTCCAAAAACTCCTTATCTTCTTTCGCTACTATTTTAACCTGATTCCCGAATTCATTGACAGCATGATAGAGTTTCGTAAAGGATTCATCCTGCTGCTCAATCACTTCTGAGAAATAAGTGATCGCCTTATCTCTTACAGACCGAAGTCCGCTTGTCATGATGAAGAAAGAGTGTTTTTCCCGATTAACTGTGAAAACCTTTTTGGAAGATGTGGTCTCATTTCCAGAGGTGATTCTGGTATCTGAGAGACCAACCAAGCCATGCTTGGTCTTGATGCCGAGGCAGAATGTCATTATTGATCCTGATTTTGCGAAATAAAATTATCCCGAAGCCGAAAGTACGTACTGTCGATCAGATCTGATAGTTTATTCATCTTTATTTGCAGATTATCCAAATACTCATGCAAACCATAGTCGATGATTTCTTTTACCTCAGCGAATTCTAAATGAGAACGCAACTCACCGGCTGCTTTTTCGGCAGGATTAATAAAGCCTCCATCTCGATTTCCAGAAATATGATGAAGGCAGGATTCTGCCTCTTTGAGACAATAGTAAATGGATCTAGGGAAATATTTATTTAGGACCAAAAACTCCACTACATTGGATGGGTCAATATTCCCATACACCCTTCGATAGGTATTGAATCCCGTAACAGATTTCAACAAAGCCATCCAATGCAAAAAGTCTAAGGGAGTACCAACATCTTGCCCTGATGGCAATAAAATGTGGTACTTGACATCTAAAATCCGGGAAGTTTTATCTGCCCTTTCCAGAAATTGCCCCAATTGGCGGAAGTACCAACCCTCCACACGAGCCACACTACTATCAGCAATTCCATAAATTAGAAGAATCTGATTTTTAACTTTTTCAAAAAATGGTCGAGGATCCACTTTTTTCCAGATTTTCTTATCAGCTCCTTCCTGCATCATCATGTAGAGCTGATTGGTCTTTTCCCAAGTCTCCTTGCTGAGATTTTCCCGAATAATCCGGGCATTTTCCCTGGCTCGGGAAATAGCTGAAAGCATAGAGTTGGGGTTTTCTAAATCAAAGGCTAAAAAGTACAAGACCTCATTCTTTTCAAACTTTTGATTTTTGGAAATAAATAAATCCCAATCTCCAGTGGCAGCAACCAATGGCTGCCATTGCTCTTTGAGATCAACGGGAAGATCCTGCATCAAATTAAAATTGACATCTATAAATCGAGCGTAGTTTTCGGCTCGCTCCAGATATCTTCCCAACCAATAAATATGATTTGCTACTCGGCTTAACATGTCTTCGATAATTAATTATACAATACCCATGTATCCTTACTTCCTCCACCTTGGGAGCTATTGACTACCAAGGAGCCCTTCCGAAGTGCTACTCGGGTCAAAGCGCCTGGAATAACCTCAATTTCTTTCCCATACAAAATATAAGGGCGCAAATCCACATGGCGTCCCTCCAGTCCTCCTTCTTCACAAAGGGTGGGAACTGTGGAAAGTGAAAGAGTAGGTTGGGCTATGTAATTGTTCGGGTTGGACTTGATCAATTCTTTGAATTTTGCATGCTCTTCTTTGGTAGCTTTCGGCCCGATAAGCATACCATATCCTCCCGCTGCATTGGTTTCTTTCACAACCAACTCTTCAATATGATCTAAGACATATTGCCTGTCTTTTTCCTCTCTGCATAAGTAGGTAGGCACATTATTCAGAATAGGATCCTCATCTAAGTAATATTTGATGATTTTTGGAACATAAGCATAAACAGCCTTGTCATCTGCCACTCCCGTTCCCGGAGCATTAGCGAGGGCAATATTTCCAGCTTTATAGGCATTGAAAATCCCCGGAACGCCTAGCATGGAATCAGGCCGGAAGGTCAAGGGATCCATAAAAACGTCATCAATTCTTCTGTAAAGCACATCAATTTGCTGAAGGCCATGAGTCGTTTGCATGAAGACCTTATTATCCTCCACAATAAGATCGACCCCATTAACCAACTCTACTCCCATTTGCAAGGCTAAATAGGAATGCTCATAATAGGCAGAATTATAAATCCCTGGCGTCAACACCCCCACCACCGGCTTGGATTTATTGCTCAAAAATTGGAGTATTTTCAGAAGTTTAGCTGGATAATCCGATACCGGCATGACTCCTCCTTTATTGAAAAGATTAGGAAAAGCTCGCTTTATGATTTCTCTACTCTCCAGCATGTAAGAGACACCAGATGGACAGCGGAGATTATCTTCGAGGATGTAGTATTCCCCGTCCTTATTTTTGATCAAATCCGTACCGGTAATGTGGCACCATATTCCCTTTGGAGGAGTCAAACCAATACATGGCTTCAAGAAATCCTTAGAACCTAAAATTAAGTCGCTGGGAACGACTCCGTCTTTCAAGATTTTTTGATCATTGTAAATATCCTGAAGAAATAGATTTAAGGCATAGGTACGCTGCTTAAGTCCAGATTCTAACTTCTTCCATTCCTCATTGGGGATGATTCTGGGAACGATGTCCAAATGAAGAATTTTTTCCAAACCCTGATTGTCATGATAGACATTGAAAGTCATCCCCATTGCTCGTTGTGTTTGATTGGCAGAAAACTGAAGATGATTCATCTTCTTGTAGGGAGTTTTTTTCAGGTTTTGAAAAAACTCTTGGTAGTGAGGTCTAACATCCCCTTCGGATGTAAACATTTCATCGTAATGCTCTTTGGATTGATATCCTTCTATTTTCATAAAGTTTAAAAATTAAGAGTCGCACAATAAGTTAGAACAAATACAGAATATTCCAAAACGATAAAATAATTAACAAATCAGTAATCAATCCAATCATTTAGCACCAGAAAATTAACGGACCTATATTTTTTATAGGAATTTGAAAAAGAACTGAATTCCTATTTTTCTCTTATTTTCGGATATGGTAAAGCAACTCCTCAACATTCCCAATGCAGCTTGGGCTCAAAAAGTAACCATTTGGCGACAAGTAAAAGATGTGCTATTTATCGGGATCGGAGTGGTAATGGCGAGTATTGGTTTGAAAGGATTTCTACTACCCAATGGATTTTTTGACGGGGGTGCGATGGGAGTTTCCCTTTTACTGGAAATTCTTACTCCTGTTGACCTTTCCTTTCTGATCATCTTGGTCAATTTGCCCTTTATCTATTTAGGATACAAGCAGCTTTCCTTCCGATTTGCAGTGAAAAGTACTCTGGCGATTTTTGCTTTGGCTCTGCTCGTTCATTATATCGAACTACCCGTCATCACAGCTGACAAATTATTGATCGCTGTTTTCGGGGGCTTTTTTCTGGGAAGTGGAATTGGTTTTGCAATTCGGGGAGGTGCAGTCATCGATGGAACCGAAGTATTAGCTATTCAGATTTCTCGTCGATCCAGTTTGACAGTCGGTGACTTTATCACTGTATTCAATGTCTGTCTCTTCATTATTGCTGCTTTTTTGGTAGGATTAGAGACGGCCATGTATTCCATGTTGACTTACTTTTCAGCATCCAGAACAGTCGATTTCTTAATTAATGGAGTTGAAGAATACATTGGAGTAATGATCATTTCTGATTTTGCAGATGACATAAAAAGTAAGGTCACCTATGATTTGGGCCGTGGTGTGACAGCTTTTAAAGCTGATGGGGGATTCGGAGAAAAAGCTAAAAACCCTGATAGAAACGTCTTATTCACTGTAGTGACGCGCCTAGAAGTAACCCGAGTCTTAACAGAAATCGAAAAAATTGACCCGAAAGCTTTTGTGATTCAATATCCGATCAAGGATACTAAGGGGGGAATGATTAAAAAGAGACCTTTGCATTGATCTCTGGTATCACGAAATCAGAATTTTGATTTTTTAAGAAAAGAAAGAAGGCTGTCTCGGATATGAAATCTGCCACATTAAGCAGGTGGCAAAAACATCTGAGACAGCCTAATCTTGATTTTTGATACCAGATACTTGGTACTTAAGAAATCGTCGATCCACTCGCAGTTCCTTCGTGAGGAACAAGAAGTTTTAGCTTTCCGTCTTTATCTTCTGCCATCAGAATCATTCCTTCTGATTCGATTCCCATCATTTTTCTTGGAGCCAAGTTGATCAGCATAGTCACTTGTTTACCTACCAAAAACTCAGGTTCAAAATGCTCGGCCACACCACTCAAAACTGTTCGATGACCTAATCCAGTATCCACTTTCAGCTTGATCAATTTCTTGGATTTCGGCATTTTCTCTGCTTCCAACACAGTCACCACCCGCATATCCAATTTTGCAAAGTCATCATAGGTGATAATATCCTTCATTGGAGCAACAGGGGCATTTGCAGCTTCATTCATTTTTTTAGCGTCTAGTAATTTTTGAACTTGTTTTTCTACGGTTTCGTCTTCAATCTTTTCGAATAGCAATTCAGCTTTTCCAATTACCTGGCCTGCTGAAAGCAATTCAGAATTTCCAGCCAATTCCCATTTTGCATCGCTCATTCCAAACAAATCATACAATTTGGTAGCTGTAAATGGCAAGAAAGGCTCGGAAACAATCGCTAAGTTTGCAGCGATATTCAAAGCAATATTCAGGATGGTTTCAGTTCGCTTTTCATCCGTTTTGATGGTTTTCCAGGGCTCTGTATCAGCCAAGTATTTATTACCCAAACGGGCTAAATCCATCATTAAGCCAAGAGCTTCACGGAATCGGAATCGCTCAATGGAAGAAGCAATTTTCTCAGGAAACTCAGCCAAAGCCGCCAAAACTTCCTCATCATAAGCCGTCAAAGCCCCTCTCAAAGGAATAACCCCTTGGTAATATTTGTGAGTTAACACGACTGCGCGATTCACAAAATTCCCATAGATAGCTACCAGCTCTGAATTATTTCGAGACTGAAAATCCTTCCAGGTGAAATCATTATCCTTGGTTTCTGGAGCATTTGCAGTCAATACATAACGAAGCACATCCTGCTTACCCGGAAACTCTTCCAAATATTCATGCAACCAAACAGCCCAATTTCTGGAAGTAGAAATCTTATCTCCTTCGAGATTTAGGAATTCATTGGCTGGTACATTATCCGGTAAAATATAATCTCCATGCGTCTTCAAAATAGCAGGGAAAATAATGCAGTGGAATACGATATTATCCTTCCCAATAAAGTGTACTAGCTGGGTTTCCTCATCCTTCCAATATGGCTCCCAGTCTTTTCCATTTTCAGCTGCCCATTCCTTAGTAGAAGAAATGTATCCGATCGGTGCATCAAACCATACATATAAAACTTTCCCTTCAGCATCCGGTAAGGGAACTTTAATTCCCCAGTCCATATCTCTCGTCATGGAACGGGCCTGAAGACCTTCTCCGGCTTCCAGCCAAGAACGGCATTGGCCAAGCACATTGTTTTTCCAATCATTAGCATGCTCTTCCAAAATCCACTTTTTCAGAAAACCAGAATAGCGCGCCAAATCCAAAAACCAATGCTTAGTTTCCTTCAAAACAGGCTTGCTTCCACTCAGCTTAGAGCGAGGATTGATAAGTTCGGTAGGACTGAGTGAGGACCCACATTTTTCACATTGATCCCCATAGGCATTCTCAAACCCACATTTTGGGCAAGTACCTTCAATATATCGGTCAGCCAAAAACTGTCCTGCTTCTTCGTCGTAATATTGCTCTGTACTTTGCTCTAAAAACTCTCCTTTTTCATAAAGATCCTTGAAAAATCCCTGAGCAGTTTCGTGATGAACTGGTGCCGAAGTACGGGAATAGTGATCAAAAGAAATTCCGAATTCTTCAAAACTCTTTTTCATCAACCCGTGGAAATGGTCAACCACTTCTTGGGGTGTTTTTCCTTCCTTCCGAGCCTTGATGGTAATAGCTACTCCATGCTCATCCGATCCACAAACATAAAGCACATCTTTGCCTTGAGATCGCAAAAAACGAGCATAGATGTCAGATGGCACATAACAGCCCGCTAAATGTCCAATATGCAAAGGGCCATTAGCATAAGGCAAAGCAGAGGTAATCGTGTAGCGTTTGAATGATTTATTCATTGAAAAAGGAGGGTATTTCGTTCAAATCAGGTCGCAAAGATAGGGAAATCATCCTATCAAATCAGGTATTCTCGAATTCAGCTCTTGCCTCTTCCGTCATTATTCCATTATAAATAATCGTGATCGCCTGATCAAAGATATCAGCAGCTGGAATTCGCATGTCTTTTTGAATGGATTCTGGAAACCCTTGTCTAAAACTCGGGTCAAGTAAAGAACGAACCGCACTCGCATACATCATTACGACCAAACCCACATTGAGATTGGCTTTTACCAATCCTTGCTCTCTTCCCTCCTGTATCAATCGCTGAAATCTCAAAAAAGCAGATTCATTAATGTAATCCATTAAGTCTTCCCAAACCTCCGGTGCATGATCCCGAAGATCTTCGAAAAGTTCGGGATTAATCGGAGCCAAATAATTGGCCACGACAGAGAGGCTTGATTTTAATTTCAATGGAAATGGGATGTAGCGATTGTCCAAAATCGCCTCTACTTTGGCAGTCATTCGAAGTTTCAATTTTTCAAAAGCTGCTGATAATAAGTCTGACTTGGAAGAAAAAAATTTGTATAGCGTTTTCTTGCTCATCCCCAAAGCCTGTGCGATATCGTCTACGGTGGAATGGCGATAGCCTTTTTCTAAAAAAAGCTTGTAAGCAGCATCAATAATTTTTGCTTCTTGGTTAATTTTTTGAGTCATAGGGGATTTTGAACCTTAGGAGATAACAAAGGTAAATCCTCCAAGAAACTTTTCCACCCTACAATTTTACAAGCTTCCAACTTCAGTTTAATTTAGCTATCATTTTGAAAATCATGACTCATCAGGAAGCTAAGAAAAGGATCGCCGAACTAACCAAGGAAATCAATTACCACAATAACCTTTATTATCAGGAGAGTCGAATTGAAATCTCAGATTATCAATTCGATCAATTGTTGGAGGAACTAATCCGCTTAGAAACTGAATTTCCAGATCTTTTGGATCCTGACAGCCCAAGTCAGCGGGTAGGCGGAACAATTACGAAAGAATTCAAAACTGTCGTTCATGAATATAAAATGCTTTCCCTTGGCAACACCTATACCATCGAAGAGCTTCAGGCTTTTGATGAGCGGGTCGAAAAAGGATTAGGGACTACAGATTATGAATATTTCTGCGAACTCAAATTCGACGGAGTTGCCATCAGCCTGGTATATGAGGATGGAAAATTAGTTCGAGCAGTAACTAGAGGAGATGGAACCAAAGGAGATGATGTCACAGCTAATGTCAGGACAATTCAAAACATCCCCTTGACCGTAACCGGGAAACACATTCCAAAGAAATTCGAAGTAAGGGGGGAGATTTTTCTTCCAATCCGAGAATTCGAAAAAATAAATGCAGAACGGGAAAAGAAAGGTGAAGCTTTACTAGCCAATCCGCGAAATGCTGCTTCCGGAACACTCAAAATGCAGGACAGCAGCATCGTTGCCAAACGCCGACTTAACTGTTGCCTCTATCAACTTCTAGGTGAAGATTTAGGAATAAAAACACATTCAGAAGCCATTCACTTGATCGAAAGTTGGGGCTTTAATGTCTCCCAAACTTATCAGAAAGCAAAAAACCTAAATCAAGTACTAGAATACATTGAAAAATGGCGGGAAGATCGCCATAACCTTCCCATGGAAACTGATGGAGTGGTACTCAAAATCAATGATTACGATCAGCGGGAAGAACTGGGATTTACAGCCAAAAATCCCCGATGGGCAATTGCTTATAAATACAAAGCCGAAAGCGCCGCAACCGAATTATTATCCATTACCTATCAAGTAGGAAGAACAGGCGCCATTACTCCAGTAGCTAACCTTTCACCTGTAAGCTTAGCCGGAACCACCGTAAAGCGAGCATCCCTTCACAATGCCAACGAGATTCAAAGACTCGGAATCTATGAAGGTGACACCCTTTTTGTGGAGAAGGGCGGCGAAATCATACCAAAAATCACAGGGGTAGATGTAAGCATGCGAAAAGCTCATGCTGAACCTATCCATTACATTGAATCCTGTCCAGAATGCGGCACCAAACTAGTTCGAAAAGAGGGAGAGGCAAAGCATTTTTGCCCAAATGCCGAAACCTGTCCTCCACAGATTCTGGGACGAATTGAGCACTTTGTTTCAAAGAGAGCCATGGATATTGACTCTTTGGGCACAGAGCGAATCCGGGCTTTGATCGATCAGGGTTTTATTAAAAATTACGCTGACATCTATGACCTTGAGTCCAAAGAAAAAGAGCTGCTTGGACTGGAGATGAGTCATGATCAATACGAAAAAGAGGAAAGCGGTTTGCTTTACATTACGGTAGAAAAAGCCCTTTTCGCTTTAACGGAGCAGATTTCTTTCAAACAAATTCAGGATTTCTTACAGGAGGCTGCCGAGCTTCCGCTTTTTGAAACTTTAAAAGCCTTTCAGGAAAAAATCAGGAAATGGAAAAAGAAAGTGCCATCCAATGTTGGGATGATAGAGATGTTGATCAACACGCTCAAAGACCAGCATGAGCTTCCCAAGATGGAAGATTATGTACCTGTCGCGGTGGTATTGGAAATATTTCTTGGAAGGCGTGTTGAGTTTTCAGATATATTAAAAGCTAGCAAGAAGGAAGGCACTATCCACGGAATCATACTGCGGCTTGATTTGGATTTGCCAAATGAATTGCGGGAGCGAATCAAAAAACTAAAAGCAAACACCTTCCAAGAAGGAGTAATTTCCAATATGTTGGATGGAATCAAGGCATCTAAAGAACAGCCGTTTGAAAAGGTACTATTTGCCCTCGGAATTCGAAATATCGGCGAAAATACAGCCCAACTCCTGGCCCGTCATTTTGGAAGTATTGAAAAGCTGCAAGATGCAAGCACTGAACAATTATTGGAAATCAATGGTGTCGGGGAAACCTTGGTTCAAAGTATTCAGGACTTCTTTGAAAATTCAGAAAACCAAACTCTGATTCAAAGGCTTAAAAACCATGGACTGCACTTTGAGATTCAAGAAGACTTAAACGCCGTAAAAAGCGAGGTTTTGGCAGGAAAGCGGATTTTGGCTTCGGGAAAACTTCAAAACTTTAAGCGAGATGAAATCGTCGATTTTGTCCAAGCTCATGGAGGTCAATATATTTCTTCCGTATCCAAAAACCTAGACTTTATCATCGAAGGGGAAGGAATGGGGCCAAGCAAAAAAGAGAAAGCTGAAAAGCTTGGAATTCCAATGATTTCAGAAGAGGAGTTTTTGGATATGGTGGGTTCGACTCCGCAAAACCCCAACTGAAATTATTTAAGGAATATTGGTTTTGACTTTCTAGTATAATAGACTGGAAGTCAAAACCAACTTCTAAAAAATCACATATCCTTACCCTATTTTTGACGATCGGTCCATTCAAAATGTAGAAGACCTTATCTTTGCACCTCGAATCTGAATGCGAACCATGAAAAATTTCTACGGTACCGGTGTTGCTTTAATTACTCCTTTTTTGGAGGATGAAAATGTTGACTTTCAAGCCTTTGCAAAATTGATTGAGCATTGCATTGAAGGTGGGGTTGATTATTTGGTTGTTCTAGGAACTACCGGAGAGGTAGCTACCCTTTCCAAAGAAGAGAAAAAGCAAGTTCTTCAAGAAGCGATTTCAATCAACAAAGGAAGAGTTCCGCTTGTCTATGGACTAGGAGGAAACAATACGCAGGCGATTTTGGATGAAATCAGCCTAACCGATTTTGAAGGAATAGATGCCATTCTTTCTGTCAGCCCTTACTACAATAAACCTTCACAGTCGGGAATCATTGCCCATTATCAGGTTATCGCTGATGCATGCCCAGTTCCGGTGATTCTTTACAATGTTCCTGGGAGAACTTCTTCTAATCTTTCTGTGAAGACTACGCTGACTCTTGCTAATCACCCCAATATTATTGGAATCAAAGAAGCTTCTGGTGATTTGACACAATGCATGGAAATTGCGGCTCGTAAACCGAATGATTTCTTGTTGATTTCGGGTGACGACATGCTAACAGTCCCTATGGAAAGTATAGGAGGAGTTGGGGTGATTTCAGTTTTAGCCAATGCTTACCCTGAAATTTTCAAAAAACTAACCAAAGGAACTCCGCAAGAAAAGAAAACCGCAACCCTCTCCCTCTTGGAAATCAATCCTCTAATGTATGCTGAAGGAAATCCAGTAGGTCTTAAATTCCTTTTAAAGGAGATTGGCATTTGTGGGGATCAAGTCCGATTGCCTTTGGTAAAAGCTAGTGCAGAACTTCAACAAATGATCAAAAAAGCTCACCAAGCTATTTAAAAACGCATGCAAAATGCACTCTCTATTTCTGAACTAGGATACCTCATTAAATCAACTTTGGAAAATGAGCTAAACCCAACTTATTGGGTAATTGGAGAGATTGCAGATTTTCGAGTAGCTGCTCAAGGTCATGCTTATTTTGAGTTGGTTGAAAAGCAAGGAACACAGGTTTTAGCCAAAATGCGCAGCAATTGCTGGCAATTCACTTACCGAACTATTGCTTCTCGATTTGAAAGTTTGACTGGTACTGGGATCAAAAACGGAATGAAAGTTTTGGCTCAAGTCCAAGTCACTTTTCATCCTGTTTATGGCTTTAGTCTCAATGTAAAAGACATTGATGCGTCTTTTTCTTTGGGAGAAAGAGCAAGAATCCGTCAGGAAACAATCGACAGATTAACCAAAGAAGGCCTTCTTCGGCTTAATACTAATCGTCCCCTTCCCAAAGTAGTACAGCGGATTGGGATTATCTCAAGCGCCACAGCAGCGGGATATGGAGATTTTGTCAACCAATTGGAAAAAAATCAATACGGATATAAAATTTATCATCGTCTCTTCCTTTCATTGATGCAGGGGAATGAAGCTGTTGGAAGTTTGATAGCAGCTATTGAAAAAGCAGAGAATCTTCAAGAAAAGTTAGGTTTGGAAGCTCTAGTGATTATTCGAGGAGGAGGCGCACAACTTGATCTGGATTGCTTTGATGATTATCGCTTAGCTGTTAAAATCGCGAATTGTAAGCTTCCGGTTTTGACTGGAATTGGTCACGAGCGTGATGAGACCATAGCGGATTTGGTAGCACATACTAAGCTAAAAACTCCAACTGCCGTTGCAGAATTCATCTTATCTAGTTTTCGGATTTTTGAGGACAATATTTTATCGCTGGCTAATAGAATTGATCGAATTACGCAGCAATACCTGAAGCTGGCACAAAATCAAATTGAAGGGATAAGTCATCGAGTTCAAGCGATTATGCTCGGCCAACTTCGCCTCGAAAAAGAAAAAGTTGAGAATCAAAAAAGCAGATTAACAAGAGCTTCCTTGGGTCAGGTTTCTCATCAAAAAGACCTTTTGGCCAATCTTCAAAAAGGAATCTCTGCATTCTCATCTCAGCTAATCCGATCCGAAAATCAACGCCTTTCCAGCATGGATAAGATGCTTCAGCAATTGGACCCGAAGGCAATATTATTAAGGGGCTATACTCGAACAGAAATTGCAGGAAAACCTATACATCTTTCAAGCCCGAAAGTTGGAGATCAAATGACTACTATTACTTCCAAGCAGCGAATCGAAAGTACTATCAACCAAATCGAAAAAGAGAAATAAGATGAAATACAACGAAGCCATAGAAAGATTGGAACTCATTCTCAGTCAATTGGAAGAGGGAAAGAAAAGTGTTGACGAACTATCCGACTTGGTAAAGGAAGCCGCAGACCTAGTCAAATCCTGCAAGGAAAAACTCAAAAACACCGAGGAGGAAATTCAAAAAGCATTTGATGAGGAGCAAGGATAAAATCTTTTCCTTTTCACAATAATCCAAAAGGATTGAAGTTTAAACCTTTGTAAATCAAGCATTGGCATATTTGTTGCCATTTTTCAAATCATTCAAATCCTCTATATCAGGTTGATTTCCATGAGTTCCATTATCAAGTTTTCGGCTCTTATTTTGTTTCTGACTTTACCTCTAATGGCAAATGCTCAGAATTTTTATCGTGAGCGAATCTCTCGGGACAACATCCTTTCTATTGGGATTGGACCTTCCTTCGCCTATTTGGACAATGGAGGCCAATACCGAGATTTTAATTTTGAAATCAAGCCTGCTATTTCTGCCTCAATAACCAAAAAAATGACTCCTGCATTAGACCTTAGAGCCACCTTGGGCGTGCAGTTTATTAGCAGTGGTGGAGATCCTAGTACCCAAATCCGTGATATGTGGCACGCTAATTTTGCTTCTTTTACTGCAAAAGGTCCAGCTTTTTATTTTGATGTTATTCCCAGCATCAATCTAATTCCATTTTCCAATCACATGCACCGTTCACGATTCAATATTTATGGAGGTGTTGGATTAGGAATTATGCATGTCATGACCGAACAGACCAAATCGTATAGTCCGGAGGAGACCCCTACCAAACATCAGGTGACCACCGGGTATGTCCCAGTTCGGGCCGGATTAAGCTATAGTATAGGACCTTATTCTGATATAGCAGGTGAAGGCACTATGCTTTGGACTTTTTCAGATAATCTTGATGGAAATGTAGGGTTCAACCGATTTGGTGACCACCTATTTCAAGCCCAAATCGTTTTCCGACGGTATTTCAAACCTAAAAATCTGGAATAGAAAAATCCTTTAGCTAGCAGCTTCTTTCTTTGGAAGTACTTGAAGAAATTTCCTAGGGACATTAATAAGCATGTTTTGGTAAATCCCTGGAATTCGGATAACAAAGTAATCTTTGTTTCCCTTTTCAATGCACTCCCCTACCATATTTTGAAGCGGGCCACCCATCACTTGGACTTGCTCTCCCGGTTCGATTTCTCCTCCATCTGTCTCCACAGCAACGCCCGTTTCCACTACTCTTCGGATTTTATCCAAATCCTCCTCACGGACTGTCGCATGATTCCCAGAAAAATGAACAAACTTTACGGAACCTGGAACTTGAAGACATTCCCAAAGTTGATTTCTATGGGTTTTTACAAAAACATAGCCATTGAAAAGAGGACGTTCCACCTTCTTCTTTCGGTCTGACCATTGTCGCAATTCCGTGACAAGAGGTAGATAAACCTCCCAGCCTCTTTCTCTTAATCTTGTTGCAACTTTTTTCTCAGACCGCGATGTGGTGTACATCACATACCATTTCAATTCACTCATCTCTTCTGCATTCATTTGGGTTTACAAAAATACAAAATCCTTCAGTCCTCGTCGAAGGAATGGGAATAGATTTGAATCAAATCGTATCAATTAGATTCTCGCCTGATAGGTATATAATTGGAAATAACGTCCTTGCAAAGCAATCAATTCTTCATGCTTTCCTCTTTCGACTATTCTACCTTGCTCAATCACCAAAATCTGATCAGCCTGACGAATCGTGCTCAATCTATGCGCAATGACAAAAGTCGTTCTTCCCTTCATCAATTCTTTCAAACTAGCCTGAATCAAGGTCTCTGACTCTGTATCCAAATTAGAAGTTGCTTCATCCAAGATCAGAATCTTTGGATCCGCTAAAATCGCTCTCGCAATTGCAATTCGTTGACGCTGTCCTCCTGAGAGTTTCACCCCTCGCTCCCCAATCAAGGTATCAAGGCCTTCTTCAAATCTATCTGTAAACTCCCCCACATGAGCAGCTTTTACTGCTGCAAATAGCTGCTCTTCTGTAGCATCTGGCCTAGGGAAAAGAATATTTTCTCGAATTGTCCCTTCGAAAAGAAAATCATCTTGCAATACCACTCCCAATCGGGAACGATAAGATTCCAAGGTGATTTCATTTAGATCATGTCCATCTAGGCTAATCTTTCCGGAATCCGGCGTCAAAAAACTTGCAGCCAAACCGGCAATGGTTGTTTTTCCTGAACCGGAAGTCCCTACCAAAGCGGTCACCGAACCGGCTGGCGCATCAAAACTCACTTCATGAACCACCTCTTTTCCTTCTTCATAGGCAAATGAAACCCGATCGAATCTAATATCACCTCGGAATTCATGAAGATTAAGTGTTCGTTTTTTATCATCTGACTCAAGTGGAGCATTCATGATTTCCTCAGTCCGGTCAAGGCCAGCAAATGCCTCGGTCAATTGAGAACCGATATTAGACATCTGAACGATTGGAGCAATCATGAATCCTAAATAAAGGGTAAAGGCCAAAAAGTCTCCAAAGGTCATTTTCCCCTCCATAATCATCCAACCTCCAATACCCATGATTCCCGCCGAAGCCAATCCTAAGAGTAAAGTGCCTGCAGATGTTACAAAAGAGGTTGCCGTCAAGCTAGCTTTGACATTTTGAAAGAGTTGATCCACTCCTTTTTCAAAGGTTTTTATTTCCTGTGCCTCTGCATTAAACCCTTTGATTACTCGAATCCCACCCAAAGTCTCCGTCAATCTGCCTGTCACTTGGGCATTGATTTTTCCTCTTTCACGGAAAATAGGTCTGATTTTTCCGAAAGCCTTCAAAGAGACCAAGCCGAAAACAGCCACAGGAACTAGCACATACAAGGTCATCAAAGGGGAAATACTAATTAATAAAATAAGAGAAACCACCGCTGTCAAAACTCCCCCAATCATCTGTGCGAAGCCAGTTCCTACCAAGTTTCGTACCCCCTCCACGTCACTCATAATTCGGGAAACCAGTTCACCCGTTTTAGTATTGTCAAAAAAGCGGATAGGAAGGCGAATGATGTGGCTTTGAACCTGTGAGCGAAGTTTTGCAATCAGATTCTGTGCTTCTACAGATAAAATCTGCGTCAAAGCATAGGAAGTAACAGATTGGATGACAATCGCAGCTACTACAGCCAAAATAAGCCACTTCAATAAATTCAAATCGCTGGAGGGAATAACATCATCAATCAAATATTTACTAGCTCCAGGCAAAACCAAACCTGAAAGTCTACTGATAATAATCAAACCTAAGCCTAATAAAAGTTGCTTACGTCTTGGCCAGACAATCGTCGCAAAGACTTTTTGAATGCTGACCCTTTTTTCTTGCTGTTTTTTCATAAGAGTGGAAAAGTAACCCCTTGATATAAATTCTGGTTCAATTTCAAATTACTTCATTCAATTGGAATAGAGATTACCTATTTGCCAAAAGGAATTTTAAGACGGTAAAAACCAACAAAAAAAGCTGCCCCTATCAGAGACAGCTTTAAGTTTAGAGTTCGTCAATTTTTATTTTGTACGTGGTAAAACGTTAGAAATCAAAGATACTTTCTCAATTGGTTCGGAAGCATTGGAGTAAATTCTCACCACTGAGTTTTGCTTACCCATTTTTCCCGCTGAATTGAAGGAAACTTCGATTTTTGCAGTACTTCCTGGAGCAACTGGCTCCTTAGGCCAGCTTGGAACGGTACATCCGCAGGTAGCTGCCACATTAGAGATTACCAGAGGAGCATCTCCAGTATTAGTGAATTCGAAGGTATGAGATACCTTAGCTCCTTGAACAATATCCCCGAAATCAATGGATTTTTCTTTGAAAGTAAGGACGGGGCCTGATTGTGCTTGAGCCTGGAAAGCCACTAATACAATCAACGCGCTTAACAATAATCCTAGTTTTTTCATGATATGGTAGGTTTAACTTTTCAAATATTCAATTTTAGATAGCTTATTCAAAATTCAGACCAAGGTTCCGAATTCAGGGAATAACTCTTAAGCAAAGAATACGGATTGAAAGTTCAAAAGATACAATTCTTCCTTTGCTCTCGTTACTGCAGTATAAAGCCAACGGATATAATCCCGGTCTATTTGCTCATCGGGAAGATAACCTTGATCCACAAAAACCGCATCCCATTGCCCACCTTGGGCTTTATGACAGGTAAGTGCATAGGCAAACTTAATTTGAAGAGCGTTGAGATAAGGGTCCTTCCTGATCAATTCCATCCGCTCATTTTTATTGGCAACATCCTCATAATCCCTAGAAACTTGATCATACAAGCTTCGATATTGTTCACCCGTAAGTGACGGAGAAGGAGAATACAAAGTATCTAATAATACTTTCGCCTCAAATTGAGGTTCGTCTGGATAATCCAACAAACGAAGCTCCAGTGTAGCAAATCGGAATCCGTACAGCTCTTCAAAAGTCCGGATTTTCATAATCTCTACCATATCTCCATTGGCCAAAAAACTAACCCGATCCGAATCAGCCATATAGGTATAATTGTTTTTAACAATCATCAGAAGGTCACCTGTATCGATTTCATTTTCATAAAAATGAATCATGCGACGGATATACTGATTGTACTGCACCGCATTCTTATTAGATCGAGTAACGATTACTGTATTTTCTGTTCCATATTTATCATAGGCATATCGGAGGCCGTCTTCTAGTCGCTCCCCTGTCATTCGATAAATATCCGGAAAGCCTGAAGTTCGCATTTGAATAGAGGGATTTTCAACCTGAAGTAGCTGTCGAAGTTGGGTCGCATTGAATAAAATCCCGGATTCTGTACGTTGCCGCATTACTTCCGTCAGCTCAAGCTGATCTGCTGAAAGCCTAAATTGTCGCAACAGGTACCCTGATTCCAAAGCGGGACTGTAAGTACTCCCAACAGGTGGGAGCTGAGCAGTATCACCCACCAATAACAAGCGATTTCCTGTACCGCTAAAAACAAAACGTATCAAATCTCCCAGCAAATTACCCGACATACCTCCATCATCGGAAAGCATGGAAGATTCATCGACTATAAATAAGGTGTCTTTGAAATAATTCTTTTGAAGAACAAACCCCAGCCCCAAACCAGTGGATTCTTCTTTGGGTTTGTAAATAATCTTATGAATAGTGAAAGCCGATCGATTACTGTAATTACTCATCACTTTGGCTGCTCTTCCAGTTGGAGCAAGCAATAACGAGCGCATATTGAAGTGAGGCAGCACTTTTACCAAAGCCGAAATGAGACTCGTTTTTCCTGTACCGGCATATCCTCTAAGCACGAATGTAGGTTTCTCCTCAGCAGGTAAAAGCAGGAAGCTATCCATTTTTTGAAAAAAATGTGCCTGACCCCTCGTAGGCTCATAGGGGAAATATTTTGAAAAAAACCGGGAAGGCTTTAAATCTGCCTGAGTATCTTTACCCATAGAGACGAAGGTACATGACAAGAGACAAAATTGGGAAGCAAATCGAATCAAAATTCGGAAACCGACTCCGGACACGGGTAAATGGCATTTTAATCCAAGATGAAAAATTGCTAATGGTCCGTCACTTAATGGGGGACAAGCAAGAATTTTGGTCCGTCCCAGGAGGAGGAATGCGGTTTGGTTCGGACGCTAGTTCCAATTTGAAGAGGGAATTCATGGAAGAAACTGGACTGGAAATTTCAGTTGGGGACTTTTTGTTTGTTCATGAATTCCTCGAACCTCCACTTCATGCTATTGAATTATTCTTCAAAGTAAACCTTCAAGGAGGGGAATTGACCTTAGGTCATGACCCGGAATTAGAGGGATTACAGCAAATTATCACCGATATTCAATGGCTAAGCTTACCGCAAATCCAAAAAATTCCTAAAAAATCCCTCCATCAGGTATTTTGGGCAATTAATTCCTTTGAAGATATAGGATTGTGGAAAGGATATTTTAATTTTGAAAATAAATACCTAAAATAGCACGGTTTAAAAACACCATCAACCTTACCTAGATTTTAAAATTCTAACTAAAATGAATCTAACCAAAGTACTTTCCTTCGTCTTCTTGCTAGCAGCATTAGGTCTCGGATACCTCCTATGGAAAGGAGTTGACGACGTAGTTGAAGAAGAAAAAAGAATCGCTCTTGTAGAAGCAGCTATCATTGAAAAACTTCAAATGCTTCGAGATGCCCAACTAGCTTATGAAGCATCCAACGGAAAATATGCCTCTACTTGGGATAGCTTGAAAACATTTATCCAAGAAGGTGAAATCTGGTTGATCCAGCGAACTGAAACCACCAAATTATTGGATTATGGTAAGGAAGAGACAACCGTTACTTTCGACACCTTAGGTTCTGTCCCTGTGATTGACTCCCTATTCAACGAAAGAAAATATCCTGACTTCAACTTGGAAGCTTTGGCAGTAGTGCCAGGTTCAGGAGGTAAAGTGTTCGAATTCTTTGCAGATAAAATCGAGCGAAACAGCTACGAGGTAAACGTATTTGAGATTCGTGACCCAGCTCCGATTAACCCTGAAAGAAGATTGAACAACAACGAAAAAGCATTGCGAGTAGGATCCAGAACTGACGCTTCTACAGAAGGTAACTGGAAATAATCCCAGCAATTTTGGAAACCACTTTGAAAGTTTTTAAGAGTGATAAGTTTGATGTGGAAGACACTGCGAGCTTATCACTTTTTTTATACCCTGAATTTTTAGCAGTTTTTGCCAAAGATCAGAATCAGGCAAATACCGGAATTCATTTTTACCCTGACTTCGAATGGGATAAACTAGATAAGCTGATTATCTCGGATCCCCTTTTGAAAAATGACGTGCCAGTTCGGGTATATGTGCACCAGTCTGGATTCAGTTTAGTGCCGGGGGTTTTATTTGCCCCGGAGAATGAGGGAAAATACTTGGAATTTGTACATGATTTACCTCCTCAGGCACATTTCTTTCATACTCCGCTTGACAGCAATAATCTCCAATTAGTTTCATTTGTAGACGAAAAACTCAAGAAATCTCTTCAGGCTCGATTTACCGAAATCAATTTTCACCATGGAGCATGCTCCTTCCTTTCCTATCTTTTCAAGGAACGATTCAATTTGATAGGACAGGAAATTTTAGTGAACGTCTTTGGTAGAAAAATGTATTTAGCCGCCTTTACAGATCAGGAGCTTAGTGCGTTTAACATGTTTGATATTCCTACCGATGAGGATTTTTTAAAGTACATTCTCATCATGATTAAACAACTGAAATACTCTTCCAAACATGTGAGAGTGACGATTTATGGACTTCCACAAAAGTCCTCTATCACAGAAGATTGGGCAAAAGAGTATTTTCATCATGTGCGGATTTTAACTCCACATGCCAATCAAAATTATTCACATGGATTCAAACGAATCAAAGATCTTGGTTTGTTTGAGGTTTCATGGCAATATCTATAAGCATGAAAAAAGTAGCCATTTTCCCGGGAACCTTCGACCCTTTTACGATGGGGCATCATGACATTGTCGAGCGAAGTCTGAATTTATTCGATGAGGTCATCATCGGAATTGGCTATAATTCCACCAAAAAGAATAGATATTTTGACATTGATATGATGGTGGGAAAAATAGAATCCGTGTACAATGATAATCCTAACGTCAAAGTCATAGTTTATAATGAACTTACTTCCACCCTCGCCAAAAAACATGGGGCTGGCTTTTTGATTCGTGGATTGAGAAATACTACTGATTTTGAATACGAAAATACCATATCGCAGATGAACAGGTATTTGAATGAAGAACTAGAAACGGTATTTCTAATCACTTCTCCTCAATATGCCGCGATCAGCTCGACCGTTATCCGCGAAGTTCATCGGTATGGGGGTGATGTCAGCGAGTTTCTTCCTTACTCGATTTAACCTTTTTGTTTTTTTTTCTTTCAGCAGGATTGAAATAAGATTTTAACACCTGCTTAAATAGCCACCGCATGGAAGGATAGGAATTAATCAAAGCTGTCTTAGCTTCAGGAATTCTAAACCATCTAATATCGACTATACCTTCTTCCTCCTGTGGAGCCATTTTTCGATCATTCGTGCAATCCATCGCATACCAATAGGTCTTTTTCAGAATGCTTTTTCGATCCTGCATATAAGTATGCCAGGTATTACAAATATGCTTTCCTAGCCTTACTTCAATAGCACACTCCTCCTCTACTTCCCGAACTGCACAAGCAGCTGCTGTCTCACCTTTATCGAATTTCCCTTTTGGAAAATCCCATTTTCCTAAGCGGTGAATCAATAAAACCTGATCATCTTTCATCACAACTCCACCAGCTGCTTTGATGATAAAAAAGCGGCTTTTGATAAAATCCCGAAGCTCCTTTTTAGTATTCGTCACCAAAGTAATTGAATCCAATTCCCGCAATTTCCTGGTTCTTAGTTGATACAATATCCGAATCACTAAATCAAAGGAAGGTTCATGAAAAAGCAAATCATCTACCCATTCAGAAGCAGGAGGTAGATCATTTGGGTCTTTGAAAACTCTATCAAACTCTTTGGTCTTGGGCAATTCATCATAACTGATCAGATCCAAAGGCTTATCGTTGATAAAAATTCGCATGGAGAGCTATTTTCTATTATATGAGTTTGGTCAGGATTGTTCCAAAAATGCATAAAATTTTCCCCCACTCCAATAAGAAGATGAAGCCTATCCCTTATTTTTGAGATATGGAAATTATATCCTCAGAAATCGCCGCTGAAGTAGCCGATCAACTACTCCAAATCGAAGCAATAAGACTACAACCCAAGCAACCTTTCACTTGGGCTTCGGGATGGAAATCCCCTATTTATTGCGACAATAGACTTTCCTTATCGTTTCCAAAGGTCCGAAATCTAATCCGCGATTCTTTGACCCGAGCGATCCAACACTGCTTTCCGGAAGTAGAGGCGATCGCTGGTGTTGCAACAGCAGGAATCCCACAGGGAGCCCTTTTGGCTAACGAGTTGGAACTTCCATTTCTTTACGTTCGCTCCAAACCAAAAGGGCATGGAATGGAAAATATGATCGAGGGAAAAATCGTCAAAGGTCAGAAAGTAGTTGTTGTTGAGGACTTGGTTTCTACTGGAGGAAGTTCTCTAAAAGCCGTTGAAGATCTTCGAAAAGCAGGATTTGAGGTTTTGGGAATGGTTGCCATTTTTAGCTATGGATTCCCTATTGCTGATGAAAATTTCGAAAAAGCTGGTGTCCGTTTGGCTGTACTTTCACACTATGAGGCATTACTTCCTCGGGCTGTTCAGAAAAAATATATCGATGACGAAGCGTTAAAATCACTGGAGGTTTGGAGAGAAAATCCTTCTCAATGGAATCCTTAAAAAAGTAAAGCCGAGATCCTCGGCTTTTTTTATTTCTGAAAATTAATTCAGTTACTTTTTGAAAAGACCAATTGAGGCTCCTACCCAATCCTTGTCCTTGTTGTATTTCACACCTATCATTTCACCGCGACTTAGTCTAGCTAGATTACCCACCAAAGTCGGTGATTCATCCTCTTCGGGCCATAGGGCTAAAATCCGAATCTCCACTTTCACTCCTCCATTTGGCGCTTGAATCACAGGAGCATAATTCACTTTTTTCTGTAGAATAAATTGATCCGGATGCTTCAAATTTTCGATATCAGAGGGCTTTACATTGAAAATCACACCTGCTCCAGAGAATGAAAAAAGCGATTTGAGCACATAATTTTCCAAATCTTTGGGAATCTCTTTCAGTTCACTCATCAGAGTGGTATCAATGAAATAGGGACTATCCAAATAAGGAAGTATGAACTTGGAAACTCTAGTATACCAATTCGGATGTCCAGCCCATTCCACATCCAAATCATCCAAAAAGCTAAAGTTCATCTTTAGATCCGGGCGAGAATTTAGCTCATCAAAAATAACCCGATTATAAATCCGTCGAATCTGAATTTTACTTCCTTTCGAATCCCTATAGAATAATTTCCTCCCCTCTTTTTCAATCTCCGTTACACAGCAAACTGGAATTCCCAAATCCTTTCGGCAATAATAGAAGTCGATCTTTGTATTTTGATTTTCAGGCTCAATTTCCAATAACACAACTTCCTCAGGTTGGAACTTCCCCAAAATGGTCTTCCTGAGTAATTCCAGATATTTCTTCTCATCATACCCACTTAGATAAGGGGTGAAATCTCTCAAAAAAGGATAAACAGAGCGAAGCTTTTGAAATAGATTAAACTGAAAATTAAATACGGTTGGGAAGCCTTGGACTTCAATCAATTTCGGTAATAAAACCCCGTTTTCTTCACAAATCCCAAAGTCAATCGCTAAAAATTGGGAATGTGGATCCTCATTTGGCACCTCTGTATTCAGGTCAAGTGCTCGTTGAGTCAGTTGTTTAAAATCCGGCCTTTTCAGAAAGGAAATCAATTCCTCACATGCTTCTAATAGTTGAGATTTAAGCTTTTCTGAGATAAAAAAGGGAGTTTCCGCAATTCGAAAAGCAGGAAGAAAATCAAAATCCTTTTGAATACTCTGTAAAAGCTCTTGGTATTTTTCCTGCGAAAAAGCAGCATTAAATTGCTCGCGGACAGATGAAATCATAACAATTAAATCAAAGCTTTGGATGTTTTTTGACTTCGAACTTGATTGATACTGTGGCGAAGGAAATTAGGAATCAATTCCTCATTAGTACGATAGATTTTATCTTCATCTACTAAGTCCTCCAGCATCGTTCGGAATTTAGCCTTCCCTTTTAGCGCAATGATCTTATCACGAACCTCATGTTTTTTCAAATGTGCCAAAAAGGATACTGGATCCGCTTCCGGGTGAAACTGAGTCCCAACAATTTCATCGGTGAATCGAATCCCCATAATTGCCCGCTCGTACTCTACGTGATTTCTGATTTTTTCAAGGGCAATAATTTTAGCTCCTAAGAGGTTAAATTTTCGCTTGTGGGGCTGAACTACCTGGTAATCCCGACTATCTACTGCCCAAAATGGATTATCCAAATTCTGAAAAAGTGGATCTACCATCCCTTCCTGGGTTTTGTGAATAGTCATTACTCCAAACGAGGTTGATTTTCGTTTGTTGATTTCACCTAAGCCAAAATGCTTACAAGCCATTTGAAAAGAATGACAAATCAACAACAGATATTTTTTAACAGAATGGTTTTGATTCCAAATCCAGATTTGGTCCAAAAAATCATTGTATTTGATATCCCAATCCCCATTTCCTTCAAGTGGATTTCCGGGACCTCCTGTGGAAATATACAGGTCAAAATCAGTGACTTCGGGAAGTTCAGACTTTCCTCTTACATCAAAAATCTTGTAAGAAATGTCATGATGAAAGCGGCCCAATATATCCTGAATGCAGCGCATTCCTTGATTAGGCTCCCCATCATACATATCCAATATGGCCAACTGAATCTTAGACTTTCCCACAACGACTGATTTTAGGCCTCAAAGGTACAGGAATTCCTTAAATCCCTTCTGTAAATTTGCTGGTTATAAAATCGACCACTTTGGTCAAATCCTTAGTTTCTTCGAATACTTTTAATTGCTGATCTGCGCCGGTTCCATTCTTTAGAATTTGATGAACATAATTGACTTCCTCACGGCTTCCTAATTCATCAACCACATCATCTATGAAATCCAGCAGCTCCATGATCAAATCCACGGTTGGGACTTCCTGCTTTTTGCCAAAATCAATCAGTTTTCCTTCTATTCCATTTCGGGCAGCACGGAATTTATTTTCTCGGATGAGCGCAATTCGGTAAACATTATAAGAGATGTTGCTCATGATCAATTTGTACAATTTGGCAACAACGGCTTGAATCAAGGCCACGATGCAAGTAGTCTCCTCAACCGTAAGGCACATATCGCAAATCCTGAATTCAATCGTGCTAAAGAAAGGATGCATCCTAAGATCCCACCAGATTTTCTTTGGATTATCAATACAGTTTGTCTTCACTAAGGTCTCCAAAAAATTATCATAGGACTGTACTGAGTCGAAGTATTCTGGCAAACCGGTTCTTGGAAACTTCGCAAATATCTTTGCTCTAAAAGCTTTGAATCCAGTATTTCTCCCTTCCCAAAAAGGCGAATTGGTTGTCAAGGCATATATGTGAGGTAGAAAATAACAAGCCTGATTCATCACCTGCAAGGCTACTTCCCTACTCTCTATCCCCACATGCACGTGCAAGCCAAAAATCAAATTAGAACGGGCGATATCCTTCAATTCATCAACAATGGTGTGGTATCGTGGGTCATCTGTAATCTCCTGATCCTGCCATTTTGAAAATGGATGCGTACTTGACGCACCGACAATCAACCCCTGCTGAGCAGCAAGTTCTGAGATTTTATTTCGTAGAAAGGCAACTTCCTTTCGGGCTTCCTGAACATTTTGGCAAATGTTTGTCCCTACTTCCACCACCGATTGGTGCATTTCTGCCTTGACCTGCTCCCGTAGATGGATTTTCCCCCCATCAACTATTTTGGACATATGAGAACGAAGATCCCGCGTAGTAGGATCAATGATCTGATATTCTTCCTCTACCCCAATTGTAAACTGAGGTAATTTCTTGATTACTGCACACATAAAAAGTGATTTTTAATCTTAAAAACGTTTGGTTCCTTCCACCGCATTTCTCATAAAGGTTCCCCAGGTCAAATTCATTTTTCCTGGTTTTTGGGCTTTTGCATAGCGAATCGCCATGTTTGCGGCTTCTTCAACAACCCATTCGAAATTTTCCTGGCCTACAGAATTAACATCTGCATCAGGAGCAGGATTACCAAAGTCAATAGCATAGGGAATCCCGTCCCTCACAGCAAATTCAACCGTATTGAAATCATAACCCAATCCCTTGCAAAGCGTAAGCGTATATTCTTTCACTTTTGCCAATAATTTTCTGGAAGCAGGAGCCCGATCTACTACATAGCGTAAATGATGTGGATTTCGAGGTTCATATTCCATAATCCGAACTGCTTTTCCACCCAGGCAATACACTCTGAAATATTCATCAAAAACTATCTCTTCCTGAAGTAACATTACCAATTGACCTGTTTCAGGATGCTTTTGGAAAAATTCCTCTTTGTTTTCCAGTCTATAGACATTTTTCCAACCTCCGCCCGCATAAGGTTTCATATACGCAGGAAATCCTACGTAATTGAATATTCCCTCCCAATCTAGCGGAGCTTCTAGGTTACGAAATGATTTTGAAGTAGTATCAGTAGGATGCTCTGCAGAAGGAAGGATGACTGTTTTTGGTAAAGGAACTCCCAGCTGATCAGCTAGACAATTATTGAAAAACTTATCATCAGCGCTCCACCAAAAAGGATTATTGATTACAGCCGTACCTGTTAAAGCAGCATTTTTTAAATAGGCTCTGTAAAAAGGGACATCCTGAGATATACGGTCAATAATCACTGCATATTCTGTCAATTGATTTTGAATCACTTTGTCAATCTTCACGGCCTCTGCCATGATTCCCTTCTCGGCTTTTTGGTTTACCCGGTCGATGAAGGCTTGAGGGAAGGTATCTTCCATCCCGAAAAGTATTCCGATCTTTTTCATTTTTAGATACAGTTAAAATGGCTAATCAAACTTAATTCTGCTTAAATAATGAGGAAACATCTCTTTCCATACGTCCCAGTCATGCACCCGATTTTGCCGGACATCCAACCAATGTGGCACCTGCTTTTGATTGAGCACATGGGACAATTTTAGGTTGGCATCGTAGCAAATATCCCAGTTGGAAGTCCCCAAAACGATATCCATATTCCAAAGCTCATGATCATTTAAACCCGGAAGATATTCCAAAGGGCTGTTGTAATAGATATCGTCATGATTATACCCGTCCATGAAATTGCGGATGTCAAAAGCACCTGACATACTGAACATGTGGCTAACATATCCTGGGTGTCTAAATGCAAAATTGGCTGCATGATAGCCTCCAAAACTACAACCTGCTACCACCACCTTGGCAGTTGAGGTATTTAGCCGAATCCGCTCAACCAACTCATGACAAATCATCTTATCATAAGCCACATGATTTTGAATTCGCTGATGGGGATGTACATTTTTATTATAGAAACTTTGGGCATCGTTGCTTTCCGGACAATAGATCTGAATCAATCCCTGTTCTATGTACCAATGTGCCGATCCAATCAATCCCATGTCCTTGTTTTCATGAAAAGAACCTTTGGAGGTAGGAAAAACCACTACGGGATAACCTGCATGACCAAATACTAACATTTGCACATCCCGCTGTAGATGGGGAGAAAACCACTTAAAATATTCCTCTTTCATAAATTTTTCAAAATGCTTCCAAATCGGTAAGCAAGAGAAAAACTATTCAAAATATCTCGAAATGCAAAGCTTATATTTTCAGTAGGCGGAAATAAAAAATTTAGAGCTTTATGAAGAAGAGGAGGAAGTTGAAAATTTCTCCGAAAAATAGTACTTCCAAATTCCCAATATAATAATAATAAACATGATCGCTACGGCTAGCCATTTCAGGGTAGTAAAGCCAGATGCAATGAGGGTGATTAATCGGTTGGGCTCAGGAAACAACTTTAAAATCCGTAGCACCATCAGATTTTCAAAAAAATCAAAAATCGCAATCAAGAATGGGACAACAACTAAAGCACGAGACCCCCATAAGCGACAAAGTATTCCAGCAAAAAATAAACTATACACGATCATATATGGAAAATCTAAAGCCCAAATTCCAAATCGATAAAACTTTCTCGTGTCAGAATCCATTTCAGCTAGAGATTGATAGGCTTCTGAAAAGGTGTAGGCAAATTTCAAATCCAAAGCATGATCCTTTGGCATAAAGAAAGAAAGTGAGAGATTGAGAGCTACCATCAACAGAAAAAGCGCAATCAAAATCCTCTTGTCAGAAACAAAATCAATAACAGTATTCATAAAAAAATTGAGTTGAAAAACGAATTTGAAATTACTAAAAATCAACGACTTAGAAAAGTCAAGGTTTCATGAATTCTATTTTTCTTCAAACCATTTTGAATACATAGGATAGTTTTTTGCAGTTCGCATAATTACTTCCTCCATCTCAGGACCGATTTCTTTGACCTTTTTAGCTGGCATCCCCGCATAAATTGAATTTGGTTCCACCACAGTATTTGCCAAAACCACGGCTCCTGCTGCAATAACGGACCCCGAATGCACAACTGCTCCATCCATCACAATCGCTCCCATACCTATCAAAACCCGATCATGAATAGTACAGCCATGGATGATAGCATTGTGGGCGATGGATACTTGATTCCCGATATATGTCCCGGCCTTCTTATATGTACAATGAATCACAGCCCCATCTTGAATGTTAGTTTGATTCCCAATCCGAATTTCGTGAACATCTCCCCGGATTACTGCATTGAACCAAACGGTACACTCATCCCCCATCACCACATCTCCGACTATTGTAGCATTGGGAGCTAGCCAGCAAGAGTCTCCAAAAACCGGCTTTTTCCCGTTTATTTCCATGATTAGGGCTTCTTTCATACTTGGAATCATTAGTGAAAAACAAATTTTAATTTTTTTTCGGACTTATAAACTTTTTATAGAAATTTGCGTTCTGTGTCTATACATTAATTAGGAAACTAAATCTTAAACAACTATGAAATTGATTGCTAAATCAGGCCTATTTGTAGCTGCAACTCTTTTGGTGTTTGCATGCGGTGGACCAAGTGAAACAGTAGAAACTTCTGAAGCACAGGAAGTAGCTGAAGCAACTGGTCAAACTTTAACCTTGGATCCAAATGCTACCACTATCTCTTGGGCTGGGTACAAGCCAGCTGGGAAGCATTTTGGTAAAATTCCTGCTACTACAGGTACCCTATCCGTAAATGGTGACAATATCACAGGTGGATCTTTCACTTTTGATATCACTGGTTTGAAAATTGAAGACTTGGAAGAAGGATCCGAAAACTATGGTAAACTTTGGGGTCACCTTCAGTCTGCTGACTTCTTCGATGCTGAAAATCACCCAACAGCAACTTTTGAAATCACCGGTGTAGAGCCATTCAATGCGGAAGATGTAATTACTGACAAAGAAGAATTTGTTACTGAATTCACTCCTGCTTCAAATAGCGAACTTACTCCAGAAACTCCTACTCACTGGATCAGTGGAAACTTGACCATGAGAGGAACAACTAAAAACATCAAGTTCCCAGCTGCTGTTTCCATCGAAAACGGAATCGTATCTGCAAAAGCAGGATTCAACATTGACAGAACTGCTTGGGGTCTTTCTTATGGAGATGAAGCTAATGCAGTTGATAAAGCAAAAGATCAGTTTATCTACAACACTGTCTCTTTGCAGTTGGATGTGAAAGCTAACTAAGGTCTACTAAACCAACGAATAGAAGGGGAATTCTCAGGAATTCCCTTTTCTGTTTTATATTGGTTTGTCATGGATTCTCACGCCAATATTGAAGTCAAAACCCGAAAAATCATTCATGTAGATATGGATGCTTTTTATGCTTCGGTGGAGCAATTGGATCATCCGGAATGGAGAGAAAAGCCATTGGTTGTGGGAGGAAATGCTGCTCGTGGAGTGGTAGCTGCTGCAAGCTACGAGGCTAGGAAATTCGGAATTCATTCAGCCATGTCCTCAGTTTTGGCAGCAAGAAATTGTCCCCAATTAATTTTTGCAAAGCCACGATTTGATCGCTACAAAGAACTATCAAATCAAATTCGGGAAATATTCTACGAATACACAGATCTGGTAGAACCACTTTCATTGGACGAAGCATTTTTGGATGTGACCGAAAACAAAATGGGTCTAAAGTCAGCAATCCTGATTGCCCGTCAGATTCGTGCAAAGATCAAAGAAAAAACAGGCCTAAATGCTTCTGCGGGAGTTTCTTACAATAAATTCCTTGCAAAGACCGCTTCGGATCTGAATAAACCTAATGGTCAGGCCGTCATCTTACCAGACGAGGCTGAGGCATTTTTAGAAAAACTACCCATCCGGAAATTCTTTGGGATCGGAAAAGTAACCGCCGAAAAGATGGAAAAACTGGGAATTTTTAATGGGAGGGATTTGAAGGAATATTCCCTACAGTTTTTGACCAAGAAATTCGGAAAATCCGGTTTACACTACTACAACATCGTTCGGGGAATCCACCTTTCTGAAGTTCAACCAAACCGTATCAGAAAATCCCTAAGCGCAGAAAACACCTTTGAAAAAGACCTGATTACTCCCAAAGAAATGGAAGACAATCTTTATCCTATTTATGAAGAAGTCACCCGAAGGGTAAAGAAGACCGGGATCAAGGGACGAACCATTACCTTAAAGATCAAATATTCTGATTTTACAATCCAAACCAGAAGTAAAACCCTAGAACAGTATCCCGATGAGAAAACCATTTGGGAAGTGGGGCTGGAACTTTTAAACCAAGAAGAAATCCCAAAACCTGTCCGGCTCCTAGGATTAGGACTTTCTAACTTGAACATCACCGAAGAACAAATTCATTTTGGGGAGCAACTGAAGATCCCTTTCGAGCAATCTTGAAATTAGCCAAGAATAAACTGATTAACTCCTGCCATTTTGTCCGATTTTTAGTAATTTCGCATCCTGAAAAAATCAAATTAGATGGATCAACTGATCAAAGACATTGATATTATTTCCGGAGAGGAAGCGCAAGCACTGGATTATAAAACCACCCCTGAGGAGAATACCGGAAAAACAAAGAAGATATATATCGAAAGCTACGGCTGCCAGATGAATTTTTCTGATTCTGAAATCGTAGCCTCCATCATGAAGGAAAACGGCTATGATACCACCGCCGATTTCCAACAAGCGGACGTTGTGTTTTTGAACACCTGTTCAATCCGAGAAAAGGCGGAACAAACAGTCCGAAATCGCCTGAACCACTTCAATGCTGTCAAAAAGAATAAGCCAGAAATGACAATTGGGGTCTTAGGCTGCATGGCTGAGCGATTGAAGGATAAACTTCTGGAAGAGGAAAAAATCGTCGACGTAGTAGTAGGGCCTGATGCTTACCGTGACCTTCCTAATTTGGTGAACGCTGCGGAAGATGGTAGAAAAGGAGTTAATACTTTCCTTTCCAGAGAAGAAACTTACGCAGATATCGCTCCAGTCCGACTCAATTCGAATGGAGTTACCGCATTTATTTCCATCATGCGCGGATGCGACAATATGTGTTCTTTCTGTGTGGTGCCTTTCACGAGGGGACGGGAAAGAAGCCGTGATCCGCATTCCATCGTTGCTGAAGCACGGGATTTATTCGAAAGAGGTTACCGCGAAGTAACCCTATTGGGCCAAAATGTAGATTCCTACAAATGGTCTCCTGAAGAAAACAATAAAGCAAGATTAAATAAGAAAGAGGAAGAGGTTAGTGAAGTAGTGAACTTTGCCAACTTGCTGGAAATGGTAGCTCAAGTAAACCCTTTACTTCGAGTACGATTCTCCACTTCCCATCCGAAGGATATCACAGATGAGGTGCTTTACACCATGAAAAAATATGAAAACATCTGTAACTATATCCACCTTCCTGTTCAATCCGGAAACTCACGGGTTTTGGAATTAATGAACCGAACCTATGATCGAGAATGGTACCTAGATCGAGTAAAAGCCATTCGAGAAATCTTGGGTGAAGAATGCGGGATTTCTTCGGATATGATTGCAGGATTCTGTACAGAAACTGAAGAGGAACACCAAGACACCTTGACTTTGATGGACATCGTCAAATATGATTTCTCTTACATGTTCTACTATTCAGAGCGTCCAGGAACTTTAGCCGCAAAGAAATACACCGATGATATTCCTTTGGATGTGAAAAAACGCCGACTAAATGAAATCATCGAAAAGCAAACTCAGCTTTCTTTGGAGCGTAATAAATTGGATGTCGGAAAGGAGCAAATCATCTTGATCGAAGGAACTTCTAAGAAATCTGAATTTGAATTGAAAGGACGCAACTCTGCCAATAAGGTGGTGATCGTCCCTTCCGAAGGATTGAAAATCGGAGATTATGTGAAAGTAAAAATTAAGGATTGTACTGCTGCTACCCTATTTGGGGAAGTTCTAGAAATTAATCCAGCCTTAGCATGATCACTCCTTCAGAAATACAAAGTGTCAAGCAGCGGTTTGGCATCATAGGAAACAGTCCACTTTTGAATCACGCGATTCAAGTTGCGATGCAGGCTGCTCCTACTGATATGACCGTTTTGATCACAGGTGAAAGTGGAAGTGGAAAGGAAAGCTTTTCTAAGATTATCCATTCACTTTCCCTCCGAAAACACGGAAAATTCATTGCCATTAACTGTGGAGCGATCCCAGAGGGAACCATAGATTCAGAGCTTTTTGGTCATGAAAAAGGTTCCTTTACAGGGGCTCACGAAGCTCGAAAAGGGTATTTTGAGGTGACAGATGGGGGATCAATTTTCCTAGATGAAATTGGAGAAATGCCATTGGGAACTCAAGCTCGCCTTCTTCGGGTGTTGGAAAATGGCGAATTCATCAAAGTTGGCTCTTCAAAAGTCCAAAAAACGAATGTCCGTGTAATCGCAGCTACCAATGTGAACCTCCTTCGTGCGGTGGAAAAAGGGAAGTTTCGCGAGGATTTGTATTATCGATTGAATACTGTTCCCATTTTCGTACCACCCCTTCGTGAACGTGGAGAAGATGTGGTGCTTCTTTTCAGGAAATTCACCTCAGACTTTTCTGAGAAATACCGGGTCAAACCTATCTCTTTAGATCCTGATGCTCAAGCCTTGTTGATGCGCTATCCTTTCCCTGGAAATATCAGACAATTAAAAAATATCGCCGAACAAGTTTCGCTTTTGGAACAAGATCGGGAGGTAGATGCACAGACTTTATCCAAGTATTTACCAACGGATAACAGTCGGCTTCCTATGCCAATTCCTTCTGGAAGTCAAGGTGGGGAATCCATGGATTTTTCAGAGCGTGATCTGCTTTATAAAGTCCTTTTCGACATGAAAAAGGATATGAATGAGTTGAAAAAACTAGTTTTGGATACCTACAAAAGCGGAGGCTTAAGTCAAAGCATTATTCAAAAGCACAGCGAGCTTTTTGAAGATATGGACACAGGAATACCGGTGAAAGAACCAAAAGAAAGCAGTCCAAGCTATCCATTACCTTTGGTTTTGGATTCTCAAAAAAGCAGCAATGGAAATTCGCCTGAATACGAAGAAGAGGCGATAGAAGACATCATGCACGAAGAAGATGACAATTCACTTTCTTTGGAGAAAAAAGAAAAGGAAATGATCGTCAAAGCACTTCGAAAGCATAATAACAAGCGGAAATACGCTGCCAATGATTTGGGGATTTCCGAGCGTACCCTTTACAGAAAGATCAAACAATATGGAATTGATCAATAGACTTTTTTCATTTCTTATGATAGTGTTATTGGGAGTGGGGCTGAACGGCTGCTCAGTAAGCTACAGTTTCACTGGAACCAATATTAACTATGAAGAGGTGCAGACCTTTTCGGTAGAAAACTTTTTCAATGATTCTGGAGGCGGTCCAGCGAATATGGAGCAGCGATTCACGGAATCTTTGAAAGAATTTTATCAGCGAAACACCCAATTGGAATTGGTACGGACAAATGGGGATTTACAATTTGCCGGAGCGATCAAGCGCTATACTTTGACTCCTCAGGCTGTTGTATCTAGTGGAAATCCAAATTTACCCGACCGAGCCGGTCAGATGCGGCTGACGATTTCAGTAGAAGTAGAATACATCAATCAAACCAATGAGGAGGAAAATTTAAAACAAAGCTTCTCCTTTTTCCAGGATTATGATCCACGAACCACTACCCTTCTAGATGTTGAGGATCGCCTAATTGAGGAAATTTTCAAGAATATCATTCAAGATATTTTCACAGCTACGGTGGCAAATTGGTAAAATCCCTATATTGAAAAAAAACTTGAAGTGAACGCCAATCAATTCAAAGACATCCTCAATAGGGCCGATAAACTTGAAAAATCGGATATTTTGCTACTTAGAAAGATCCAGGAAAACTTCCCCTATTTCCAAATTCCTCATGTACTGATTTCCCGGTATGAGATTCAAAAATCTCCAGAAAAAAATTCCGACTCCTTGAGCTGGGCAGCTATAACTAGCCCAGACCGAATTTGGCTTAAAAGCCTGATTGAAAAGCAGGAAGCGATTCAGGAAACCAAGCCGACTGTGGACATTCTGCCTGAAAAACCAAAAGAAAAGCTTGATCTAGCGGACCGTACCGCGAGCTTAGTACAATTGGATGAGAAGCTTAAAAAGAAAACGGATAACTCCCCACAAAAGGAAGAAAAACCGAAATCCAAAACCCGGAAAAAGCGTGCAAGTTCAGACGATCTAATCGAATCAATCAAGAAGAAGGAAAAGAAGAAAATCTTGGACTCCAAAAAGCAGGAGCAGATTGATTTGATCAAGGCATTCAGTAAAAAAGACATCAAATTGGCTACAATTCGTGAAATCGAAGCGAATCAAAACAATGAAAATCTGGCTGAAAGCAGCACTAAAATAAAGGATGAACTCATTACAGAATCCTTTGCCAAATTATTGATCAAGCAAGGTAAAAAAGAAAAAGCGCTTCAAATTTATAAGAAATTGAGTTTGATGTTTCCAGAGAAATCAGCTTACTTTGCGGACTTAATTGAAAACCTGAAAAATACCGACTAATTATATGTTTACTTTCTTGATTTCCGTAATTCTGATTTTGGCCATTCTTTTAATCTTGGTCATTTTAGGACAAAATTCTAAAGGTGGCGTAGGTGCAGCTTTTGGAGGTAGTGCTTCTCAAATCATGGGAGTAACACGAACAGGAAATGTCTTGGAAAAAGCCACTTGGGTTTTGGCTATTTCTATTTTGGTATTGTCTTTGGCATCTTCTGCATTCTACAGCACTCCAGAGGCAAATCAATTTCAGTCTCCTAACATTGAGAGTGCAAAGCAGCAAGTGGTAGCACCTGCATTTGGAGATCAGGAATCTCAAAGCATTTTACCTACTGAAGAATCTACCCCTGATTCCACAGAGAATCAATAAATAAGAGTTTTAATCAATTTTAATGAAGTCCGTCTTTCGAAAGGCGGACTTTTTTTGTACTTTGCTTGAAAGCGTTTTTTCAGCGGATCAAACTCACCCGTTTCTAAAACCTGCTGTTACTTTCAAATCCTATTTATGAATAATCAACCTCTCCGCTTGGAGGATCTACAGTTCGAAAACTGGCCTAACCTAATTTTATGGGCCGCTCCCATCATGTTTTTATTGGTATTTGTCGAATGGGGTATCAGTTGGTACCAAAAAAGAGATGCCTATGACACCAAAGATTTCTTAGCTGCCGCTTCCATTGGCTTAGTCAATGTAGGCATCAGTGCTATGATAAAGCTGGCAACTTTTGGGACAGCCTTGTTTTTTTACAATCTGGCTCCATTTAAAATCCCCGCTACCTGGTGGTCATTCATTGCCTGTTTCATTGCCATTGATTTTGCCCGCTATTGGGCACATCGGGTAGCTCACGAACAGCGATTCTGGTGGGCAACCCATATCACACATCACAACAGTTCGAAGTACAACCTATCGGTATCCTTCCGTCTCGGTTGGACCCAGCATATCAAAATCGTGTTTTTTATTCCTGTGATGCTGATGGGATTTGATCCTTTTGTGTTCTTCATCTGTCATCAGATTGCTGTACTTTACCAGTTTTGGATTCATACCGAATACATTACTAAACTTCATCCGGTCATCGAGTATATTTTCACGACTCCTTCCCATCATCGCGTCCACCATGCTAGTGATGAGCATTATTTGGATAAAAATTATGGATCGACCTTTATTATTTGGGACCGAATGTTTGGAACTTTTATGGAAGAAAAAGAGCGACCGGTTTACGGAATCACCAAACCTGTCACTTCCTATAATCCCATTTACCTAGTATTTCACGAGTGGCGAGACATTTTCAGAGATATCCGAAAAGCTCAAAATCTTAAGGAAATCTGGCTGATTCTTTTTGATAAGCCGGGAGCAGAAATCATCAAAAAACGTCAGGAAAGACAAAGCCGAAAGGAAAAAGAAATCGACAATACAAAGAAAGAACTAGCCGAAGCCAGCTAGTTCTTTTATCCCTTCACCTGCTGTAGGAGCAATCGCTTACTGATTGGAAGCAAGGTCTCTTCAATGGGAAATTCCTGCCGACTATGCAATCTGTAGGTTGCCGGATTCGGCAATTCCTTGATTTCCCGAATTAATTCCAGCTTCAAAGCCTCCAGAGTTCGGACCAAGGTTTTTTGAAAAATCCCAACCAACCACACCGAAATACTTCTAAAGCGCTCCCCCGCAATCTGCAACAATCCCGACTTATAGCGGTAAGCATGAATTTCTGATTTCTTTTCTCGAGTCATCAACACGAATCCTTCACGATTATAAATGGGTAGAATTCCAACCGGTTCAAACTCAACCTGATCCTCCACGAAATTGTAAATAGTCTTTCCTTCCTGAATTTGACCCTCGATTTTTGGCAAGGCGAAATCCGTGATTTGGCTTATCTCCTTCAACACTTCATGGTCTTCAGAGCGAGGTTCATAATTGAGTTTTTTCTCCTTGAAATCAATACTATCCAAGGCCTTGGGAAAGAATTCAGACAGATTTTTCTTTCCCGACTGCAGTTCAGATAAATTCCGGTGATGTTCGATCAATTCACCCAAATGCGGATAAAGTTGGACAGCCTTAAATCGTCTGTCAGTTTCCTGAAGATAGGCCAGCAATTGGTACTTTTTGTACTCAAAATCGATCAATCCTTCCGTGATCCAATTTTTTGAAAGTTTACTCATAGGTCTAAAAGCTTTGATAAAAAGTAATCATTTCTGACATTTTTTTCCATAGGTCTGCGAAATTTTGACAGATTTTAAAATGAGGCAGAAATCAAAACTTGAAAACACTGACACAATTGTAGCCGATTTGTCAGGGTTTTTTCAAAAAAATGGCTTGGCATAGGAATCGCTCAAAGGGCAGTAGGAATTTTAATCTAACCTTTAAACAATCTCATATTATGTCAAACGTGAACATCAAACCACTTGCAGATAGGGTGTTGGTACAGCCTGCTGCAGCCGAAGAAAAAACCGCTTCCGGTCTTTACATTCCGGATACCGCAAAAGAAAAGCCTCAAAGAGGTACGGTAGTGGCTATCGGGACTGGTAAAAAAGATGAACCATTGACTGTGAAAGTTGGAGACACTGTTTTGTACGGAAAGTATTCCGGTACCGAGCTGAACGTGGATGGCACAGACTATCTAATCATGCGTGAGTCTGACATTTTCGCAATCCTTTAATTGAATTAACGAAACCTAAAACTGAAAAAAGAAATGGCTAAAGAATTATTCTTTGACACCAATGCTAGAGACCGCCTGAAGAAAGGTGTGGATGCTCTTGCTGATGCAGTAAAAGTAACCCTTGGACCTAAAGGTCGAAATGTTATCCTTGACAAAAAATTCGGTGCACCTACCATCACTAAGGACGGTGTGTCTGTAGCAAAAGAAATCGAATTGGAAGAGCCTATCGAAAACATGGGTGCTCAGCTTCTTAAAGAAGTTGCTTCCAAAACTGCTGACAATGCGGGTGACGGTACCACTACTGCTACTGTACTTGCTCAAGCCATCTTCAATGCAGGTATCAAAAACGTAGCTGCTGGTGCAAACCCAATGGACCTTAAGAGAGGTATCGACAAAGCAGTAGCTGCTGTTATTTCTAAGTTGAAAGAAAACTCCAAAGAGATCTCTACTAGCAAAGAAATCGCTCAAGTTGCTACAGTATCTGCCAACAACGATGAAGAAATCGGTAAGATGATTTCTGACGCAATGGACAAAGTTGGTAAAGACGGTGTAATCACTGTAGAAGAAGCAAAAGGTACCGAAACAGAAGTCAAGACTGTAGAAGGTATGCAGTTTGACAGAGGTTACCTATCTCCTTACTTCGTTACCAACACTGAAAAGATGGAAGCTGAGCTTGAGTCTCCATTCATCTTGATCTACGACAAGAAGATCTCCTCTATGAAGGAATTGCTTCCAGTATTGGAGCCAGTTGCTCAGTCTGGTAAGCCATTGGTGATCATCGCAGAAGACGTAGACGGTGAAGCTTTGGCAACTTTGGTGGTAAACAAAATCAGAGGTGCACTCAAAGTAGCTGCTGTTAAAGCTCCTGGATTCGGTGACAGAAGAAAAGCGATGTTGGAAGATATCGCAATCTTGACTGGCGGTACTGTTATCTCTGAAGAAAGAGGCTTCAAGCTTGAAAATGCTACTGTTGACATGCTTGGCCGTGCTGAGAAAGTCAACATCGATAAGGACAACACTACTATCGTAAATGGAGCTGGACAGGCTGAAATGATCCAAGCTAGAATCGCTGAGATCAAAGCTCAAATCGAAAAAACTACTTCTGACTACGACCGTGAGAAGCTTCAGGAAAGATTGGCTAAACTATCCGGTGGTGTGGCTATCCTTTACATCGGTGCTGCGACTGAAGTAGAAATGAAGGAGAAAAAAGATCGAGTAGATGATGCCCTTCATGCTACTAGAGCTGCTGTACAAGAAGGTGTAGTAGTTGGTGGTGGTGTAGCCTTGATCAGAGCTTCTGAAGGCTTGGACAACCTAACTGGATCCAACGAAGATCAGGACACTGGTATCAACATCATTAGAATGGCAATCGAAGCTCCATTGAGAACTATCGTTCTTAACGCAGGTGGCGAGCCTTCTGTAGTGATCAACAAAATCAGAGAGAATGCTGGAAACTTCGGTTACAATGCTAGAGTAGATCAGTATGAGGATCTATTCGAGGCTGGTGTAATCGATCCTACCAAAGTGACGAGATTGGCTTTGGAAAACGCTGCCTCTATCGCTGGTTTGCTTTTGACTACCGAATGTGTAGTTGCAGATGTGAAAGAAGATGCTCCTGCAATGCCTCCAATGGGCGGCGGAGGAATGGGTGGAATGATGTAATCCAACCCAAATCATTAAAAAAGGAGGCCAAGGCCTCCTTTTTTGATTTGTACAGATTATCTTTTTTCAATGCAGTCCTAAAAAATACCCTCAAACTTTTTCTCCCAATTGGAATAATCGTATTTTGGCAGTTATACAGCCTGATCTTTACACATTGCATGATTCAATTTGATGCCATTTTTCTTGTGGATGACGATCCGATAAACAACCTCATCAATAAGCGTCTTTTAGGAAAAACTGAAATTTCTGATACGATTCTTGAATTTTTGGGAGCGGATATGGCATTGCAACACTTGGAAGAAATCGAGGCTGAAAAATCCCTTTTGATCTTTTTAGATATTAACATGCCTGTCATGAACGGCTGGGAATTTCTGGATTCTTACAAGGAAAAATTTCCTGACAGAAGAGACAAAATTGTTATCCTTTCAAGCTCGATCGATTTTCAAGACCGTAAAAAAGCCATGGAATATGAAATAGTTTCGGGATTTTTAGAAAAACCTCTTTCACTCGACAAAATCAATTATCAGCTGAGTAAGTATTAAACCTAGCTCTCCTATTTTTTCAAAGAATCTTTTCCTTCCTTATTCGATCACAGGAGCAAATCGATCCCACATATCTCGTATCAATCTATAGGGAATCAATGAAGTATCGGAATGTGCTCCCATTCTGACAATTACTAGATTTTCTGAAGGAATTACCATTAAAAACTGCCCATTTCTCCCCATAGCCTGATACATATCTTTGGGAGCAGAAGGAACTATGGGACCTTCAAATTCCCGCTGAATAGCAGGAAGTTTGAAAGAACTCTTTCCATTTAGCCAAGTGAGAAAACCATAACTCGGATTCAAGCCCTGAGAACTGGAAGTCATCTCTCGGATATAGTCGCTAGTGACAATTTGATTTCCATCCCATTGCCCCTGAGCTAAAAGAAGCAATCCGAATCTAGCCATACTTCTAGCATTGGAATAAAAGACGTGATTTTTACCGGTTCGCTGCCAAAACCCTCCCATACCAATGGGGTCACCTATTTTTTCTTTGAAATATGTTTCGAATGATTGACCACTTGCCGACTCCAATACATTTTTCAAAAGTGTATAGGAAGCATTATGATAACTCCAACGAGTTCCCGGTTTAGCCAAAAAGGTCAAACTTGATGGATCGGTATCATCCAAATCGACCCCTTGATCATTTAATCCCGTCGTCATAGTCAAATGATGGATGAGACGGATAGCCTTTTCCTGCTTTGGGCTCATGGAAGTCCAGCCTTTACCCAGATACTTTTCGGTCCGATCTTTACGCTTTAGTAATTTTTCTTCTTCAGCCATCCCCATTAAGGTAGCTGTGAGCGTTTTGCCAGCAGAAGCCCAATACCAAATCGACCCTTCATTCATTGGGCCCAGACCAGTTAGTCTATTCCCTCTGTATTCCTCGACAACAATTTTTCCATCTTTCAGAATGAGTAAGGCTCGGGTATTAGTGTTTTCCATCCAAGCCAAAAACTCCCCCAACTTCCCTTGGTTCCAACCTGTTTGATTCACGGGCATTTTCTCCCAAGTCTCCTCTCCTAAGGGAGGAAAATACAAGGAAGAAGATGTGCTATTTTGAGCCTTTAAGTTTGAAAAAAGCAGAAACCCAAACAGAAAGAAGCCAAGAGAAGAGAGGAACTGGAGTTTTTTCATAAAATGCTAAAGAGATTATTTACGCTGCGTGTCTTGAATGAAATTTTTCAAATCATCTCGGAAAAGTTTGGCTGAAGGCAAATGAGTATACATCATATGTCCAGCTTCATAATAAGTCATAATAATTCGATCGACAGCTTCTTTTGGAAGATCCAAATGAGAAATCGAATGTTCCACCCCATAGAAAACAGTCGCTAAATCATAATAGCCATTCATAATCAACACTTTCACATTCGGGTCTTTACTGAATGCCTCTGCCATATCCGGCAAAGTAGTCACAGCTGCATCCGCTCCCCAGAAATTATTTCCCTGATGTTTCCAATCCCATCGAAATCCTTCCTTGGAATAAGCCGAAGTTGAATACATCCAATCTTTGCTTACCCCTAATTGGCCGTGGAAATAATCCAAAAACGCCATGGTGTAGGCTGGAGAAATCGCATCACTTTGAGGATCTGTAAAAGCATCCATAGACATTGGATCGATATTGATGCCTTTATATCGGGAATCTAATCGGCCAACAGTATTTTCTTCATCTCGAAGCAATTCTTGGAAGTATTCAGAAGCCGTTATTTTTAAATCAGCTCGCTCCCAAACAGTGGAAGAAATCCCCGTGTAAGCTTCCAACTTTTGAGCTATTTGAGCTTTTTCTGAAGCACTGATTCGATTTCCTTTAAACAAAGCTGGTGCATATTCCTGCTCGGTAAATTCTCGTACCTCCTGAACAAAGTCAGGCAAACTTCCCCCCTTGTTGGCTACTCGATCATGGTACCAAGAAGTGGCCGCCATAGTTGGTAAGTAAACGATATAGGAGATATCCTCATTAGGTGCAAAAAATAAGGTTCTGAGGTCAAAAACAGCGGAAACCATAATTACTCCGTTAAGTGCATATCCTCTACCTAATAGATAATTCATCACTCCGGAGTTTCGAAACGTTCCATAACTCTCACCCAAAATATATTTTGGCGAATTGAGTCTGTCATGTTCTTTCAAAAACTGCATGATAAACAAACTCACACTTCGAATATCCTGATCAACTCCCCAGAAATCCTTGCCTTTGGCCTCGCCGATTGGGACGGACAAACCAGTTCCTACCGGATCCATCATCACCACATCAGCTACATCCAAAATGGAAAATTCATTATTCACCAATTCATAAGGAGCCGCTTGATTGTAATTGGGATCGTCAACCACTACTCTTCTTGGGCCCATTATTCCTAAATGCAACCAATAGGATGAGGAACCTGGACCTCCATTATAAGCGAAAACGATAGGTCTATTCTTCTCCGGATTTTTCTTGAAATACGCAGTAAAACCAAAAAGCGCAATCGGTTTATTGTTTTCGTCTTTTAGTTCCATCGTCCCGGCATGAGCTCTAAGATCAATGGATTTTCCGTCAATAGTTACTGAAATATCAGACTCAAAAACTTCCGCTTTGGGATCCGAATGAGTTTCTGAAGAGCTTGCCGCTTCTTGAGCCATAATCGGAATTAACAGCATCCAGACTAGACTCATGGTTAGTGTAAATTTTTTCATAGTGAGATCTATTGTTATGAATTTCACGATTTATTTTCCATCCGTCCATTGAATGACGTTTGCTAGGAAAGATAGCCAAAATCAATTGGCTTCACTAAACCGATTAGGCTGGAATTTTTAACTATTTAGATAAAGTGCACAGTTTCAATTTTCTATTCCAAAGCTTCTCCCAATTCCTTACCTTTGCAACTTACCAGCTTAAGGACATGATTTTCTTCTTCGAATCACCCCAAAAAGTAGTCTACGCAGTACAGACCCCTCAACCTTTTGCAACCGAAGACATCGAAAAACTCAAGTGGCTTTTTGGTGAAGCTCAACAAATTGAGCAAGCTTCCATAACCGGGAATTATGCCGGTCCGCGCAAAGAAATGATCACCCCATGGTCCACCAATGCCGTGGAAATCACAGGAAACATGGGTATTCCTGGAATTCAACGAATCGAGGAATTTTTCCCGCTTGAAGACGATAGTTCCATTGACCCTATGCTTCAGCATGCTTATCATGGACTAGACCAGGAGGTTTTCGATATTCATTTGGACCCTGCTCCAATTGAAAATATCACGGATATCGCTGCCTACAACGAACAAGAAGGTCTTGCATTAAGCGAAGAAGAAATTACCTATTTAGAAAAAGTTTCTAAGCAATTGGGTCGTCCCTTGACTGATTCGGAAGTTTTTGGCTTTTCTCAAGTTAACTCCGAGCATTGTCGCCATAAAATCTTCAACGGTACCTTTATCATCGATGGTGAAGAAAAACCAAAGACACTTTTTCAACTGATCAAAGAAACTTCCAAGCAGCATCCGAATCGGATCGTTTCTGCCTATAAAGACAACGTTGCATTCATTGAGGGACCAAAGGCCCAGCAATTTGCTCCCAAAACCCAGCATCAGGCTGACTTTTTTGAAACAAGAGAAATAGAAACGGTCATTTCTCTGAAGGCCGAAACTCACAATTTCCCTACAACCGTAGAACCTTTTAATGGTGCAGCTACCGGTTCGGGAGGAGAAATTCGAGATAGACTTGCTGGTGGTACTGCTTCTATTCCTTTAGCAGGTACAGCAGTGTATATGACCTCCTATCCACGCTCCGAAAAAGGAAGAAGTTGGGAAAAAAATTTACCTGAGCGCCCTTGGCTATACCAGACTCCAATGGATATTTTGATCAAAGCATCCAACGGAGCATCCGATTTTGGAAACAAATTTGGCCAGCCTTTGATTTCGGGATCCCTTTTGACTTTTGAGCATGATGAAGGAGAAAAGCACTTTGGCTTTGACAAGGTAATCATGCTGGCTGGAGGTGTTGGTTTTACCAATGCTCGATACGCCAAAAAAGAAGAACCAGGAGCAGGAGATCAAATTATCGTCATGGGCGGAGACAATTACCGCATCGGTATGGGTGGTTCTGCTGTTTCTTCCCTAAATACTGGTGAAGTTTCCAGTTCCCTCGAATTGAATGCTGTACAACGCTCCAATCCTGAAATGCAAAAACGGGTTTCGAACGTCATTCGAGCTATGGCTGAAAGTGATGAAAACCCAATCATTTCTATCCATGACCATGGAGCTGGAGGGCACTTAAACTGTCTTTCTGAATTGGTGGAATCTACTGGAGGAACCATTCATATAGACAAGCTCCCAGTTGGAGACCCTACGTTATCTGCCAAGGAAATCATTGGAAACGAGTCCCAAGAAAGAATGGGATTAGTCGTTGCCCCAAAAGACATTCCTACCCTTTCTCAATTGGCTGCCCGAGAAAGAGCTCCCTTCTATGTAGTGGGTGAAACTACGGGTGACATGCATTTCAAATTCGAGAACCAAAAAACTGGAGAAAAACCAGTGGATTGGGATTTAGCTTATATGTTTGGTTCATCTCCAAAAACAATTCTCGAAGACAAAACAGCAAATTTCCAATTCTCTGAACCAACATACAGCGCCGATCAAATAGCAGGATATATCCGTGAAGTATTGCAGTTGGAAGCAGTAGCTTGTAAGGATTGGTTGACCAATAAAGTCGACCGCTCCGTAACGGGTCGGGTAGCTACACAGCAGACTGTAGGTGAAATCCAACTTCCACTTAATGACGTAGCTGTGATGGCTTTGGATTTCACCGGAAATAAAGGGATCGCAACTTCCATCGGACATGCTCCGGTAGCAGCTTTATCCGACCCTGAGGTTGGTAGCCGATTGGCTATTGCAGAAGCCTTGACCAATTTGGTTTTCGCTCCAATTGAAGGTGGCTTACAGGGAGTATCACTTTCTGCTAACTGGATGTGGCCAGCCAAAAATCAAGGGGAAAATGATAGGCTTTACCGAGCTGTTCAGGCTTGTTCTGATTTTGCGATAGCATTGGGAATCAATATCCCAACGGGGAAAGACTCTCTTTCCATGACTCAAAAATATCCTGATGGAAAAGTAGTCTACGCTCCGGGAACCGTCATCATCTCCACAGTTGGCGAATGTTCTGTTATTCGAAAAACTGTTCATACAGCACTCAAGCCTGAGGAAAGAAGCAAGATTTATTACCTGGATTTCTCCAAAGATGAGTCCAAACTAGGAGGTTCTAGTTTCTATCAGGTATTGAACAAAATTGGTAATGAGGCTCCTGATGTGAAGGATGCAGATTACTTCAGTCATGCCTTTATGGCCGTTCAAAAATTGATCGAGCAGGATTTGGTTTTGGCAGGACATGATATTTCTTCCGGAGGATTAATTACAGCATTGCTTGAAATGTGCTTCCCAAGCCAAGGAATTGGCGTTCAGGTAAAGATAGACCGACTAAAAGAAAAAGATATTATCAAGGCTCTTTTCGCAGAAAAGCCAGGTGTCTTAATCCAAATTAAGGAAGTAGAAAAAGTCAGAACCATTTTGGACAATTATGGAATTGACTACATATCCTTAGCTGATGTGACTTTCGAACCGACACTTTCTATTCCAGAAATCGGATTAAACTTAGGAATCGAAGAACTTCGAGACAACTGGTACAAGTCTTCTTATTTGCTTGACAAAAAACAGAGCGGAGAAAAATTAGCGAAAAACCGTTTTGAAAATTATAAAATCCAACCTTTACGCTACGAATTTACTGAAGGCTGGTCTGGAAGCTATTCCAAGGCAGGTATTGATCCTTTCCGGCAGGAGAAAAGTAAAGCCAAGGCTGCAATTATTCGGGAAAAAGGTGTGAATGGGGATCGTGAAATGGCCTATTCACTATGGTTGGCAGGATTTGAGGTGAAAGACGTCCACATGACAGATTTGATTGCTGGAAGAGAAGATCTTAGCGATGTACAGATGATTGTCTTCGTGGGCGGATTCTCCAATTCAGACGTATTAGGATCAGCCAAAGGTTGGGCTGGAGCCTTCCTCTACAATGAAAAAGCAAAACAGGCTTTGGACAACTTCTATGCAAGACCTGACACCTTGAGTCTTGGTGTATGTAATGGTTGTCAGCTGATGGTGGAGCTAGGACTTGTAGGAAATACAGGAGCTAGTCGAGCTAAAATGCTCCATAATGAAAGCCACAAATTTGAATCTGCTTTCGTAAACGTGACTATTCCTTCAAATGACACTGTTATGTTAGGAAGTCTTAGCGGACAGCGTTTGGGAGTTTGGATCGCACACGGGGAAGGAAAATTCAGTCTTCCTGAAGCTGAGACCAATTACCATATCGGCATGAAATACAGCTACGAAGCCTATCCGGGAAATCCAAATGGTTCGGATTATGCAGTAGCAGGAATTGCTTCAAAGGATGGTAGACATTTGGCGATCATGCCACATATCGAACGAAGTTTGAAACCTTGGAACTGGCCATTTTATCCAATGAATCGGGAGGATGATTTTACCCCATGGCTAGAAGCCTTCATAAATGCGAAAAACTGGGTTGAATCCCATCATTGATAGAAACTCCCTCGGAAATTATTTCGGGGGAGTTTTTCTTTTTATTCTAGCATAGAAAAGATCAAAAAAGCTTAACTTTTTAACCTTAAAGGCTTTACATAGCCATTTATCGTAACCTTTTAACTTTTATTCATTATGAGGATTTTTATTCATAGAATTCAATTCCTTCTCCTAGGTATTCCTTTGTTTATTTGGTCTTGTCAGCAACCTTCTGAAACAAGAAACACAGCCACCGTTTATTTCGGTGGGGATATTCTAACTATGGAAGGAGATCAACCGAATTATGCCGAAGCACTAGTTGTCCGAGATGGACTAATCGAATATGTCGGTGAATCAGATGAAGCCATGCAAATGGCCGGGGAAGGGCATAAAATGGTTAATCTGAATGGGAAAACCCTTGTACCAGGATTCATTGATGGGCATGCGCATTTCGCAAACTTTGGATTACAGGCAGTCGGAGCCTTATTACTTGCACCTCCGGACGCTACCTGTAAGGATATTCCTACACTTATAGAATTATTGAAAGATTGGAACACCCCTGAAAACCGGGAATTGACTGGTTGGATCTTTGGAACAGGCTTCGACGACTCCGTTTTGGAGGAAAAGCGCTTTCCTACACGGCACGATTTGGATCAGGTCTCAACAGAGTACCCTGTCATGATTATGCATATTTCAGGTCATTTTGCGGCAGTCAATACCAAAGGCCTTGAAATCCTAGGTTTTGATGAAAATACTCCAGATCCAGAAGGAGGAATAATTCGAAGAGAATCAGATGGAAAAACTCCAAATGGTGTCCTCGAAGAATTGGCAGCCATTCCATACATGCTCAATGCCTTCATGCCTAAATCTCCGGAAAGTGCAGATATTTTTTTCCAAGCCGGGCAAGATATGGCTCTTTCCTATGGCTATACAACAGCCCAAGAAGGCCGGGCCATGCAAAATCATGAATTACTTGCTGCAAATGCAGAAGCTGGAGATTTAAAGCTAGATGTGGTAAGCTATATCGACTATGCTGTGATTGATCAATACATGGATTCCCAATGGAATAGTCGGGATTATATAAACCACTATCGAATTGGAGGGATGAAATTAACCTTGGACGGTTCGCCTCAAGGCAGAACAGCTTGGCGGACCCAGCCTTATCTAATCCCACCTGATGGACAAGGCAAAGACTATGCAGGATATCCAGCCATCCCTAATGATTCAACCGTTCAAGCTATTCTTGCCAAAGGGTTTGAAAATCATTGGCAAACTTTAATACACACCAATGGAGACGCGGCTGTTGACCAACTGATCCGAACACTTCGGCCCAATATAGAAAAATACGGATTGGATGATCGAAGAAATACGCTGATTCATGGTCAATATATCCGAGATGATCAGTTGGATTCACTTAAGGAAATGGATGTGATCGCTTCCCTTTTCCCACTTCATACTTTCTATTGGGGAGATTGGCACAAGCAGATTATCGGTGATGAATTGGGAAATAAAATCAGCCCGGTGCGAACAGCATTGAACAAAGGCGTAAAAATCACTATTCATACCGATGCTCCAGTAGCCTTACCAAATTTAATGAGGGTGGTTTGGACCGCTGTAAACCGAACTTCTCGATCTGGAGCAATCATTGGAGAGGATGAACGGTTAACCCCCTATGAAGCACTTCAAGCTATTACGATTTGGTCTGCCTATCAGCATTTTGAAGAGGATAGGAAAGGAAGCTTAAAAGCTGGAAAGTTAGCTGATCTCGTGATTTTGGATCAAAATCCTCTCAAAGTAAAATCTGACGCAATCAAAGATATCCAGGTCCTTGAGACCATTAAAGAAGGACAAACTGTATTTTCTAAATCCAATTAAAATGAAAAAAATCATTCTACTTTTTCTCCCGCTTTTTCTACCCTTTTTGCTAGAGGCTCAGGAATCGAGTACCAGTTCAGCAGATGATTTAGCCAAGCAACTCCAAAACCCAGTTGCAAGCCTGATCAGCGTTCCGTTTCAAAACAATTTCGATTTTGGAATAGGACCGAATGACGGTACCCGATATACCTTGAATTTCCAGCCTGTCATTCCAATTAGTATTGGGGAAGATTGGAATCTCATAGCTCGGGTAATTGTACCGGTAATTTCCCAAAACAATGTTTTTGGAGAAAGCGGAAAACAATCAGGCCTGAGTGATGTACTTGTAAGCGGGTTCTTTTCTCCAAAAGAACCAACAAGTGGCGGACTTATATGGGGCATTGGACCAGCTCTCTTAATCCCAACTGCCAGCAATAATTCATTGGGAACTGAAAAGTTTGGTTTGGGTCCTACAGCCGTTGCCTTGAAACAGGTAGGCAGTTTTACAATCGGTGGATTGGTTAATCATATTTTCTCTGTAGCAGGAAATGAAAACCGAGCCGACGTGAATTCTACATTTATTCAACCCTTCATCGCTAAAAATTTTCCTGGAGGAAAAGCGATTACCCTCAACACCGAACTAACTCAAAATTGGGAAGCAGATGCGACTTCAGGTACACTTAATTTGGTTGGTTCCAAAGTTATCACAATTGGAAAGCAAGCCTCCCAAATCGCAATTGGCCCTCGGATCCATTATGGAAATGGGAATTCAGCGAGCTGGGGAATCCGAGCTATCTTTGTTTTGCTTTTTCCCAAATAAAACCCTGCACCAACAGACATTCACTCCAAATCACCCTTGCGCAACAAAAAGGTTACGCGTGATTTCTATCAAAATCAGTTAGGATTCAAGTAGCATTTGTGACTGCCAAATCCCTAAAGACATAAAAAATCTTTTTTTATTCCGCTTTTTAGCTTTTTTTAATGGATAAAGAAGAAAGAATCCCCAAAGATTCTTTTTCAAATAGACCCAATATGATCCTAATTATTTCCATCCTTTTGGTTTTGGCTTTCATATTAATAGCCATCGTCAAATTCGACATTCACCCATTTTTAGTTCTGTTTGCAGCCGCGCTTATCTATGGATTATTAGCTGGAATGCCTATGGATTTAATCATTCAATCCATTTCCGAGGGGTTTGGAGGGGTTTTGGGATCCGTAGGTTTATTGATTTTACTAGGGGTGATTTTGGGAACTTTCTTGGAAAAAACAGGAGGTGCCCTAGTAATTGCTGAAAAAATCCTGAGTTGGATTGGTAAAAAATCTGTCAACCTCACCATGATGTTGGGAGGCTATGTGCTATCTATTCCCGTTTTTGGAGATTCCACTATCATCATGATGAATCCCATTGCCAAATCCTTGGCAGTAAAAAGTAATCGTTCCTATGCAGGAACTATGATTGCATTATCTCTTGGGGCCATGTGTAGTCATTCTTTAGTACCCCCTACTCCAGGACCAATTGCCACAGCTGGAATTCTAAACGCGGATTTGGGACAAATGATTTTCTGGGGAATTATTGTTTCCTTGTTGACCTTAATTCCGGGTTACATCTTTGTCAACAAATTTGTTTCAAAAATCCCATTGGAAGCAAGTATTGAAACTGATGAGGAAACTGTATCCAGAAAGGAATTCCCATCGGCTTTCAAATCATTCCTTCCAATCATCATCCCATTATTACTGATCATTTTGGCCTCCATTGCCAATTACCCAACAAAACCTTTTGGGGAAGGAAGTATGCTAAATCTGATCAAGTTTTTAGGTTCTCCCGTGATTGCCCTTCTGATCGGTGCACTTCTTTCTTTTACCCTTCCCAAAAAATTGGACAAGAAAATGCTGTCTGCGAGTGGATGGATTGGAAAGGCCTTGTTGATAGCTGCCCCGGTTATTTTCATCACAGGAGCAGGTGGTGTATTCGGGAAAATGCTTCAGAATTCAGGAATCGGAACATTGGTCAGTGAAGGAATGAAAGATGCCAATTGGGGAATATTCCTTCCTTTCTTGATCGCTTTTGCCTTAAAAACTGCTCAAGGTTCAACAACTGTAGCCATGATCACCACGGCTTCTATCATTGCTCCATTGATGGGACCTTTGGGGTTGGATACGGATACGATGAAAGTACTCACTGCTCTTTCTGTTGGTGCGGGTGCTATTGCGATATCTCACGCCAACGACAGCGGATTTTGGGTTGTGACACAGCTATCGGGAATGACCGTCAAACAAGGAAATCAATCACATAGCTTAGGCACCCTAATTATGGGAATATCAGCAATCTTTATTATTTACCTGATTAGCCTTTTTGTGGGATAAATCACCTAGCAGTCCACCCTCCATCTACAGTAACCATAGAACCAACCATATAGGTTCCAGCATCCGAAGCTAGAAAAATAGCAGCTCCCTGAATTTCTTTGAGCTCGCCCCATCGCGCCAAGGCAGTTGCCCCAACGATGAATTTTTTCCCTTCTTCCGTATTAGCAATCGGTTCATTCATTTCAGTCAAAAAAGGACCGGGACAAATAGCATTGACTGTAATATTCCAAGGAGCAAGCTCCAAAGCCAGCGCTTTGGTCATATTGACAATAGCCCCTTTGCTTGCGGTGTATGGAGTTCGATTTGCTAAGCCCACCAATCCAAGTGTACTCGCTAGATTAATGATAGCTCCCCGTTTATTTTCTTTCATATTGGGAATGACTGCCTTCGATGCCAACCAAGTTCCGGTAACATTGATATCCATGACTTTTTTGAAATCCTCCTCCGAAAGTTCATCAATTGAACCCCGAATATTGATCCCTGCAGAATTGATCAAGGTATCGATTTCCCCAAAAGCACGAATGGCTGCTATAGCCATAGCCTCCATCTCAGCAGCATTCGTTACATCTGCGGCATAACCCAAAGTTTTTACTCCATATTGCGTAGCTATTTCTTCGGCTGCGGAATCACATTCGGATTGGTTGCGGCTCACCAGCATCACATCCGAACCTGCGGATGCCAATCCTGCAGCCATTGCAAATCCCAATCCTTTGGAACCGCCCGTGATGATGGCAGCTTTTCCTTTTTGAGAAAAGAGTTCGATTCCTGGAAGTTTACTAAAGTCTGTCATTTTGAATTTATGTCAATAAGTTGTTTTTCGAATAGCTGAGGCATTTTTGTACGTGTTCTTCCTCCAAAGCCAGTTTTTCATCTGTCGTCAATATACTAGTTTCAGGTAGCTTCCCTTCAAATTCATGCTTCCGAATCATGGCTAAATGCTGGGCAAATTCTAAAGCAGAAGGGTTATCAAAAGTAGCCCAATAATGATCAGTCAAGCAAGGAATTTGGAGTGGATCTCGGGTAATCATTTCTAAAGAAAAATGAATGCTAGGATTATGTTTTTTGCAGAGATCCATCCCCTTTTTCAAATCCACAATACCTTCCCCTAACGGAACCTCCGAAAGCAAAAATCCATCCTCGTATTCCTTTACTCCCATATCTTTGACGTGGGTAGAAAATGCATAAGGAGATAAGGTTTCTATGACTTCATTTGGATCTTCGAGCAAGGAAACATTATTTCCAAAATCTACAGTTGCACCAACCCATTCCGAACCCAAGTTTTCCAAAATCTCTACCAATTCGGCTGCTTTCCAATCTTTATGATTTTCAACCGCCAATTTGACCTGATGCTTACGAACCACCTTTTCTGCCAATTCTAAAGAGTGGATGGCATTTGCCTTAAATTCAGCAAATTGATTTTTGGAATCAAAGTTTTCATATCTTCTTCCGTTCAAGCAAACCGTTCTAAAAACGGAAACTCCGGCCTCCTTGGCAATTCTGATCTCTCTTTCAAATCGTTCTACATCTGCCTCATCCTTAGGAAGCCCAATGCTTCCCTCTAAATACATTCCTGATTGATTGGATACATTTCTAAGATTTTTGCCAAATTCTTCATCCCAACCGCTAACCATTGTTTGAACTCCTCCAGCTCCAAGCATTTGACAGTGTTTCATCAAATTCAAGGCATTTAAAAAGGGTGGATACTGATCGCTTTTTAATCTTCCCCCATAGCGCATCCCGTATGAATGCACGACCACCCCCATGGAATAGTCTTTCAGAAATTCCGGGATTTTGGGAAAGGGAACCGAAAAAGCCATTGCAGCCATACTACTTTGTTGAATAAAATCTCTTCTACTAATGCGATGCTTCACGATTTTAAGGGTTAGAGTCCGTTTGATTCAATTTAGCGATATGTGCATTCAATTCCGTCTCAGACCAAGGATAGACTCTTCCTTGGGAAGTATGCCGGGTTCCACCCACTAGCCTTGGAGGAATAGGCCCCGCATGGTTCCCCCATTCATTCCGAATGTAGGTCAAGATAGCTGCAATACTACGATCATCCATCGTGGAATGGGATGGCATGACAGGCAAAATTTCAGGAGCATCATACAATTTTCCTTTTACGGAAATTGGACCTTCTATTCCATGCAAAAGGATCAACGCCAATCTTCTTTCATCTCCAATTACCCATTCCGAACCGTTCAATGGTGGCCCCATTCTGTTTACTCCCGCTCCATTTCCACCATGGCATCCCGCACAAGAAGCGAGGTACTTTTGTCTACCTTCAGTGAATAATTTCTGGGAATTTTCATCCAAAGCCAAAGCCCCTTCCTTGCTCTTTTCAGGGGAAAAACCATCCCATTTAAAAAGATTCTTCGCCCTCGCAAGAGCAGAATTATCAGAGATTGGATTATTATCTCCAAAAAGCAGAGGTTGCCCATTTAGGGTGAATTTCCCCAAATTATCTGGATTACCTCCTTGTGTAGCCAAACCAGAAAGTATCGCTTTGGAAGTCCAGTGATTGGAAGCTTTCTCGATTTGTGCAACAAGTGATTGAACCTCAACCAAATCTCCTCCCTGAACAATGGCTGAAGTCAACATTTCCAAGAAAATTGCTTTCTCTTGACCTTCTGTCTCACTCCATTCTGAATCACCCAAATAGGATAAAAACTCATATTCCTGCCCTTGAAGACTACTCAGAATAGCATCCCGAAAGACCGGATCTTCTTCAAATTCATTTAACACCGATGTGAGAATTTTCATCTGATCACCGGGATCAAATACGTAAGAACTCAAAGCCACTTGCAACTTAAATCGAGGGGATGCTTGATTCAGATTATTCTGGATTACCTCTGCCAAAGTCGAGGCGATTTCGAAATTTTTCTCTGCAAAAGGCTCCAATAAGCGAAGGACGTGGGTTTTTACTGCATAGTCAGCTTTTTCCAATACCTCCAATAAAAACTCAGGATTTAAAACCTGAAGACCTTCCAAAGTCCACAATGCGTGAATCTTTCCCAAGTCGGTTTTTGCTTGGCTGGAGATGAAATTTTCTAATTGAGAAGCTAGATTTTTTTGACCTGATTCGACCAAAAGTCGTTGAGCCATATCTCGATACCAACCGTCAGAATGTTCTAAATAGGGAATCAATTCTTCGACTGGAAGACCTCCAAGTTTTTCAGGAGATCGGAAAGAAGTTCTTTTCGGAACAATCCTCCATATCCTCCCCATATGACCTGGGTGATCCAATTTTCGATTTAGTGTTTGTTCCTTCAAGTAATCCGTCATGTAAGACCCATGCTGTACAATTCCCTGATACATATCGGCTATGTAAAGACCTCCATCTGGCCCTACTGTAGCAAAAACAGGTCGAAAACGTTCATCCGTTGAGGCCATAAATTCTCTTCCGGGATTTGGGTCTTTGGCTTCTAAATAAATCCCATTTTCGGTCACTACATTGCGTTTGATCAAGTTGCCGGCATTCTCCATCACAAACATGTTCCCATGATATTCTTGGGGAAGCAAAGAACTTCGATAGACTGTCGGGGCACTGGCAGAAGTAAATTCCAAAAGTCGCTTAGCAGAATCCAAAGTCCCGGGTATATAACCGCGATTGACCGCAGGATTAGATCGAATAGGATAAACCCGCCTATCAATGGTCAACCCGTAATCTATTCCACTACTCGGCTGGTGGTTCTCATTTCTACCAATGGAATTAGGTGGAAGCAAATCTCCATGAAGTTGGGACCAATTGTAATTATAAATCAGCCTCCCCTGATCATCCTGAGAAATACCCCACTGCCCTCGAAATTCGGTGCTATCTCGAATCCATTCTCTATTTACTAATTTGTAGCGAATACGAGATTTGGCGCTGTAATACCAATTATCCAGATTTCTAAGAAAACCATTATCCGAATGCTCGGGAATTCCATTTGCGGCATAGGTGGAATCGAGCAAAACTTTGCGATCTGCTTTCCAGTCACCATCCAAATCCTCCGTAATCCAAAGGGAATTATTTTCTGCTATCAAGGCTCCATTTCCAAAAAGTCCTAATGCTCGGGGCATGATCAAGCTATCCAAATAGGTGATCCGATGATCCATCTCTCCATCCCCATCTTGATCTTCCAAAATTGCAATTCGTCCTACCCGCTGATGCTCCTCACTTCCCTCCAGATCATTCATATATCCCCGCATTTCCACTACCCACAACCTTCCCCATTGATCAAATTGGATAATGACTGGGCTTTCAACCAGGGGTTCTTGGGCTACTAATTGAACTTCTAACCCCCTATCAATCTGAAAAGACAAGATTTCTTCCTCCGGAGAGCGAACTGGGCTATCGGGCGTTTCGGGTAAGGGCCCAGGTTCTTTACATGAAGCCAATGCCGACAATCCAAAAAACATCCATATCCGAAGATTCTTCACGCTTAATAAGGTTATTTTGAGTTGGGCTAGAGAAAAATCTCTTCTTCCTAAAATGAAATATATTTCCCTCAATACCAAACAAATATTGGTAAGCGGTTGACTTTGCAAATGAAAAATGCATCAATTCATTTCAAAGCCAAATTCAACAAGAAAAGAATAGCACAGATTCAAAATCTATTTCACTTCCCCCTTTCCAAAAACCATTTTTACCTTCAATCATCACAATTTTCCAAGATTAAAATCCGAACTTGTTTAGGCGGGAATTATTCTCATTTTCGCATTCAGAGTTCCTATGAAGCACTTTCTCATCGTCATATTACTAGCCTTTAGTATCGCAGGTCCGATGACCTTGGGATTGACAGCTTTTGAGCTTCGATTTTTTCAACTGAAGGAAAATATGGAAAGCCGCATTAATCGAGACCCGAATGATGAACGGGTTAAGACCTTGGTATTTACAAAAGAGGAATCACAAAGCCTGTTGAAGTGGGAGCATGATCGGGAATTTGAGTACCGGGGAGAAATGTATGATGTGCTCGAAGTCCATGAAAAAGGTGACCAAATAGAGTACTTAGTTTGGCACGATCAAGAAGAAAGTGAGCTAAAAAGAAGCAAGTCAGAATATGAAGAGTCTTCTCAAGAAAATCATTCCAGGCATCAAAAAAGGAACAGTTTTCATGTGATTTTATTTTTTGAGGATTTACCTTCTATCAAGTTTTGGAGTGTTACTAATCAACTAGCCTTTCAAGAAGCTTTGAACCCGATCTGGGAAAACCCTGATCATAGACCACTTTTTTCACCACCTAGGGAAATCTGAAACTCTTATTTCTTTCTGTTTTAAAACAGTTTTTTATCTACAAACCCAATAGACATGAAATACATCATGACTTGGGTTCTTTGTTGTGCTTTGGTTTTTGTATCCAAAAGTCAAACTATTTCGGTCAAAGATCAGGTAAGCAATGAACCCATTCCCACTGTGGTGGCTCACGATCCATCTACAGGAAGGGTATTATATGCAAATGGCAAGGGGCAATTGGACATTTCCTCTTTTGCAGATTTAGAAATTATTCAAATCAGTAGCTATGGCTACCAGACAGTGAGGTTGAATTTTCAGGAACTGACAAGTTTACCGGATGCGACCTTATACCTTGAAAAAAGCAATATCAACCTCGGTGAGGTGGTTGTTGCAGCAAATAAATGGAGACAAAACAGCGATGATGTTCCTCAGAAAATTGTCACCATTGCCCCATCAGAGATTCGATTTCAAGATCCTCAAACAGCAGCAGATCTATTAGGCATATCTGGTAAAGTCTACGTTCAAAAAAGTCAGCAAGGCGGAGGGAGCCCCATGATCCGGGGCTTTGCTACAAATCGCCTGCTTTACTCCGTGGATGGCGTTCGGATGAATAATGCAATTTTCCGAGGTGGAAACCTCCAAAACGTCATCAATTTGGATCCATTCGTCATCAGTGATGCAGAAGTTCTATTTGGGCCTGCTTCCGTAATTTATGGAAGTGATGCTATTGGTGGAGTAATGAGTTTTGAAACGATCAAGCCGGGATTTTCTCTCGATGATGAGACACTGATTGAAGGAACAATCGTCTCCCGTTTCTCCAGCGCCAACAAGGAAAAGACAGGACATGCTGACCTTCAAATAGGTTGGAAAAAATGGGCATTGGCTACTAGTTTTTCCAGCTGGGATTATGATGATTTGCGACAAGGTTCCCATGGGCCAGAGGATTACATCAAGCGAAATTATGTCGAGCGAATTAACGGGGAAGATGTGGTTTTGACTTTAGAAGATCCAGCGCTAATCCAGATTCCTTCAGGTTACTCGCAGAAAAACTTCATGCAAAAAATCCGATTCCAGCCCTCTAATGATTGGGAGTTTAATTACGGGTTTCATTATTCTGCCACTTCTAGCTATGGACGTTACGATCGACATAACCGAGTTCGAAATGGCTTGCCTCGCTATGCAGAATGGGACTATGGCCCCCAAAAATGGATGATGAATCATCTGAAGGTTACCCACAATCAAGCTGGCGTTTTATATGATCGGGTGAATTTGAGTCTAGCCCTTCAGAATTTTGAAGAAAGCCGAATCGACCGAAGTCTGAATGATCCTATCCGAAACACCCAAATTGAAAAAGTCACTGCTTATTCCGCAAACCTTGATTTCAGTAAAAGCATCAATTCTAAAAAATTCCTTTTCTATGGATTGGAATGGGTGAAAAATAAAGTGAATTCCGCTGGATTTACCACTGATATCGAAACAGGCGAAGAAGAGGAAGGGCCTACCCGCTATCCCAAATCAGATTGGAATTCCTTTGGGGCTTATGTGAATTTGGAATCCAAAATTCATGAAAAAGCTACGCTCCAAAGCGGATTGCGCTATAGCTGGTATGGAATAGAAAGCCAATTCGATACCCGATTTTACCCCTTTCCCTTTGAGGAGGCGAACTTGGGAAATGGAAATCTTACCGGAAGTGTAGGAATCGTTTATCGTCCAGAGGAGTCTTGGGTCTTAAGTAGCAATTTGGGAACAGCCTTTCGATCACCCAATGTAGATGATATTGGGAAAGTATTCGATTCCGAACCCGGGGCAGTCACCGTTCCTAATCCGGATTTGAAACCTGAGTATGCCACCAATATTGATCTAAGTCTTGCCAAACTTTGGGGAGATGCTTTCAAGGTTGATATTACAGGTTTCTACACCCATTTGGCAAATGCATTAGTGCGTAGGAATTTCCAATTAAATGGACAAGACAGTATTCTCTATGATGGAGAATTGAGTCAAGTCCAAGCCATTCAAAATGCAGCTGAAGCTCGAGTGTATGGAATTCAAATTGGTGTAAAAGCGAAATTGACCAAAAACCTCTCCATTTTCGCTGATATCAATTTCCAGGAAGGAAAAGAGGAACTGGATGACGGAAGTACTAGTCCTTCCCGGCATGCTGCCCCCTTATTTGGAGTGACTCGCTTGGATTATCAGGCAAGTCGGCTTAGGGCTCAACTATATCTCAACTTCCAGGGTGAAAGGAGTTTTGAAAATTTGGCACAAGAAGAACGTGCAAAGGATGAAATCTACGCCAAGGACGAAAATGGAAATAACTACTCCCCTTCTTGGTATACGCTCAACTTAAAAGTCAGCTATCCAATTCTGGATATTCTGCAATTGAATGCAGGGATTGAAAATATCACCGATCAGCGCTATAGACCCTACAGTTCGGGGATTTCAGGAGCTGGAAGGAATTTTATTTTCTCCTTAAGAGCAAGTTTTTAAATCAAATCGAAAAGTCTGGAGCATCTTAGCCCAGACTTTTTTATTTTAAGCTATTGAAGCAAAACTTTTATGATTTCACTTCCAAAGTCCAAGTCAGAACTCACTTCTCTAATCAGCACAGGTCTGACTGAAGCCGAAGCAAAGCGTCGTTTGGAGGAAGTGGGTCCAAACTCTCTCAAGGAGAAAAAAAAGAAAGCTCCATTCCAACTTTTTCTGGATCAGTTCAAAGACTTTATGATCGCCATCCTGATCTCTGCCTCTTTAATCGCAGGAGTCATCGGAGAATGGTCAGATACCATCATTATCCTGGTGATTGTCATTCTCAATGCCATCATGGGATTTATTCAGGAATACAGGGCTGAAAAGGCCTTGGAAGCCCTGAAAAAAATGAGTGAAACCCATACTAGAGTCATTCGAAGTGGAAAGACCCAAACTATCCATTCCAGCGAACTTGTACCCGGGGATATCCTGATTTGTGAAGCTGGAAATATGATTCCGGCAGATATCCAACTATTGGAAGGAAATGCGGTCAAAATGGATGAATCCTCCTTGACTGGAGAATCTGTCCCTGTGGATAAAACGGCCTTTATTGAAGAAATAGACTCTCCAGACATCAATTCGGATCGCCACCTTTTTAAAGGCACTTTTCAGACTAATGGACGTGGGGTGGGTATAGTGCTCAAAACCGGAATGGACACCCAGTTCGGAAAAATCGCTGACCTACTTCAGGAAGGAAGTCCTGAAACTCCCCTTCAGATTCGAATGAGGAAATTTGGGAAGACTATCTCTCTTCTGATTTTGCTGATCTGTTTGATCATTTTTGGACTGGGACTTCTCCGAGGTGAAGAACCCCTTGAATTAATGATGGTTTCGGTAAGTTTGGCAGTTGCTGCTATTCCAGAGGCTCTGCCTGCCCTAATCACCATTGCTCTTTCCTTAGGAGCTGCCCGGATGGCAAAAAAGGAAGCGCTAATCAGAAAACTCCCAGCTGTGGAAAGTTTGGGTTCCATCACTTTTATCTGCACTGATAAAACAGGCACCCTGACCAAAAATCAGATGACCGTAGTCCGGCATTCATCGGATGAAAAAGAACATGTGGCTCCAGGTTATGACAACCTTCAACTCGCCTTGGCTTTGAACAATGACGTCAAAGTGGGAAAGGACGGAAACTTACTGGGAGAAGCCACCGAACTTGCTTTAGTGCAACATTTGATTCAAAATTTAGGAGAAAAAACCTATCAGGAAATCCTAAATGATTTTCCAAGAATCGGAGAAATCCCATTTGATTCAGACCGAAAGCTTATGAGCACTTTCCATCAAATGGGTGATCAGGTTTTGGTAATCTGCAAAGGAGCTTCCGAGTGCATTATTGGGGTATTAAATGATCAAAATGATCTTCAAAAAATCAAAAAAGACTCTCAGGAATGGGCTGAAGCTGGGGAGCGGGTTTTGGCTTTTTCTGGAAAGGTTTTAGATAAACTCCCTCCAAAATCAGAATGGGATAAAATCGAAAGCGAGCTTTCATACTGGGGATTGGTGGGGATGATTGACCCTCCACGAGAAGAAGTCAAGGAGGCAATTCAAGAATGTAAGACAGCTGGAATCCAGCCAGTAATGATTACTGGAGACCACCCTGCAACTGCCAAAACCATTGCCAAGGAGGTTGGGATTTTTGAAGAAGGGGATTTGATATTGAGTGGATCTGAACTCCGGGAAATGTCCGATGAGGATTTTGCCAATCAGGTAGAAAAAACTACGGTTTATGCACGCGTTTCCCCAGACCAAAAACTTCGAATTGTCCGTACTCTTCAGCAAAAAAATCAATTCGTGGCTATGACAGGAGATGGGGTAAATGACGCTCCTTCTCTCCGGGCGAGCACGATTGGAATTGCAATGGGAATCACGGGAACTGATGTCAGCAAGGAAGCCGCTCATATGATTTTGTTGGATGACAATTTTGCAACCATTGTACGGGCTATTCGGGAAGGACGTAGGATTTTTGATAATATCCGGAAGTTCATCAAATACATCATGACCTGTAATGGAGCGGAAATCTGGACGATTACCATGGCTCCTTTATTAGGGCTTCCTATCCCATTACTTCCTATCCATATTCTTTGGATTAATTTGGTGACAGATGGGATTCCAGCCTTGGCTTTAGCAAAAGAAAAAGCTGAAAAAAATATCATGGATCGCCCTCCTCGTCCACCCAAGCAAAGCCTTTTTGCAGAAGGCCTAGGATGGCACATTCTGTGGGTTGGAATATTAATGGCTGGAATTACCCTTTTCACTCAATATTGGGCGATACGCCAAGGGTGGCATTGGCAGACTATGGTCTTTACCGTTCTAGCATTTTCCCAGTTAGGACATGTCATGGCTGTTAGAAGTGATCGAAGCCCTCTATACAAACTTGGCATTTTCACCAATACACCCCTGATTCTTTCAATTATCGGAACGTTAATTTTGCAAGTTCTTATCATTTATCTCCCCTTCTTTAATCGGATATTTCACACTGAAGCTTTAAACCTTCCTGAATTGATTTTCAGTGTAGGAATGGGATTGGTGGTTTTCCATGCAGTAGAGTTTGAAAAATGGATAAAATCTTTTCGCCAAAAGAAAGAGGAAGCCAAACTCAAGCATTGACGTTCTCCACTCACCTATTTTTAATTCGATTCTTAATCCATTCTAATTATCTTCCCCCTTTCGAAAACCCAAAACTATTCCTGTGTCAAAACCATTTTCTACTGAAGAAAAACTCGAAAAACTACCTCGGAACTTAGGGCTTTGGGGTGTTTGGATGCTCGTAGTCAACGGCTTTATTGGAGCCGGAATTTTTGGATTGCCTTCAGGAGCAGCAGCATTGGCGGGAGAATACAGCGTCTGGATTTATGCATTCTGTGCGCTGCTCATGCTCCCAGTCATCTTAAGCTTTGCTGAAATTGGAAGTTATTTCCGAGGAACTGGAGGACCAATCCGCTATGGAGCCTTAGCATTTGGAGGATTTGTGGGTTTTCAGGGTGGATGGCTTTATTACCTAGCCCGATTGATTTCATTCGCTGCAAATACCGTCTTGCTCACTGATAGCATTGCCTATTTTATTCCAATGGCAGGCGAAGGTGCAGGTAGATTAGTAACTGTTTTTCTCACAATTGTGGGATTGAGCATCATCAATATTTTGGGTTCCAGTGAATCCATCCGCTCCATGACTTTTTTCACCATTATTAAATTTGGAGTCTTGATCGGATTGGTCTTTGGAGGCTTCCTATTATTAGGTGATTCTGTTATACCAAGCTTTGATAGCCCCGTACCACCAGCTGGAGATTTGGGAGCTGCGGCGCTATTATTAATTTATGCATTCGTAGGTTTTGAAGGAGCAATCGTCCCAGCAGGAGAAGCCAAAAAACCCGAACGGGACATGCCTCTAGGGTTAATCCTGGGATTGATAGTGGTGGTGATTTTGTACATGCTCATCCAATTGGTGACCATGGCTGCTGTGCCCGATCTTTCCGATTCCAATACTCCCCTTTTAGATGCGGCATCAAGCCTTTTTGGTGAATTCGGAGCCTATATTTTGATGATAGGAGTAAGCACCTCTGTTATTGCCAATTTGATCAGTTCCATGTTTTCAGCCACTCGTATCACTTATGCCCTTTCCTTGGAAAATTCCCTACCCTCTTGGTTTGGTCAGGTGCATAACAAATTCCTAACCCCAGCCAATTCGGTTTTATTCTTTGGAATTGCTGCCTTTATCTTGGCGGCAATGGGTTCATTTCGGACTTTGGCTGCTATGACCGTATTGTCCAGACTTTTCCTTTTCATTATGACCTGTGCGGCAGTTCCTGCCCTTCGTCCCAAATTTAAAGCCCCTAATCGATTCATCCTGAAAGGTGGATATACCATTCCGATTTTGGGAATACTCGCCTGTATTTGGTTGATGTTTCAGGTGAGCTGGACTTCCGTTTGGATGACTGCCATTTTTGTGGGAATTGGAACAGGCTTATATTGGATAGGGAAAAGACAAAATAAAGATTAAGGAAAGCTTTCCCTACTTTTCATTTTAAACAATAAACCTGATGTCAACAGGTAAGCTGGCCATTCGAACCGTTTATTTCAGCATGTTGGGAAATATCCTACTTGCTGGGATAAAATTCTTAGCCGGCATTTTTGGAAATTCCTTTGCTCTCATTGCCGATGGCATCGAATCATTGGTAGATGTTTTTTCAAGTATTTTAGTGCTTTTTGGGTTAAAATATGCCCAAAGACCTGCCGATGATAACCATCCCTATGGCCATGGAAAAGCAGAAGCTCTTATCACCTTTATGGTTGTGGGTTTTCTAATTGTATCCGCTGCCACCATTGCTTTTCAAGCGATAAAAAACATCCAAAACCCTCATCCTACCCCTGAATATTGGACGTTAGGGATTCTTGGAGCAATTATTCTTTGGAAAGAAATCTCTTATCAAATTGTCCTTTCCAGAAGTAAGAAACTTCATTCCTCTTCACTTAAGGCAGAAGCCTGGCATCACAGAAGCGACGCCATAACCTCAGTAGCTGCTTTTATTGGAATCCTGATTGCAGTGATTGGAGGAGAAGGTTTTGAAGTAGCCGATGATTATGCTGCCCTATTCGCCAGTGGTTTCATTCTTTACAATTGCTATTTGATTTTCCGACCTGCTTTGGGTGAAGTAATGGATGAAAATAATTACGAGGAACTCACAGCAGAAATTCGAAAAATCGCCTCCAAAGTTCCTGGAATAAAAGGAACCGAGAAATGCTATATCCGGAAAGCAGGGATGAAATACCATGTAGACCTCCACGCGAGTGTTGATGGAGATTTGAGTGTTAAAAAAGGCCATGATATCGCTCATAACCTGAAAGACACACTAAAGTTAGAACTCCCTGAATTGGGACACATCCTGATTCATATTGAGCCTTTCTAAGGTTTATTTGACAATGGGTGACGAAAAAACCGAATACCCAATTAAATCCGGTAATTTCCTACCATGAAATCCATCTACACCACCTCCTTTAAAAGTCCTGTTGGAGAGTTAATCTTAGGTTCTTTCGACAATCAACTTTGCCTTTGCGACTGGAAATACCGAAAAATGCGTGCGCCCATTGATGAGCGGATTCGAAAAGGCTTGGGAGCTGAATTTGTAGAAGGAGAAAGTGAAATCAACAAAGAAACCATCCGTCAATTAGAAGCCTATTTTGCAGGGGATCTTACCCAATTTGATATCCCACTTTTACCATTTGGCACAGATTTTCAAAAAGAAGTTTGGAAAAAACTGACTGAAATACATTACGGAGAAACCCGCTCCTACCTGCAACTTTCGAAGGATTTGGGAAATACTGATGCCATCCGAGCCGTGGCTTCAGCCAATGGTGCAAACGCAATTTCAATCCTAATTCCCTGTCACCGAATTATCGGTTCGGATGGAAGCCTTGTTGGATATGCCGGAGGACTAGAAGCCAAAAAGAAACTTCTCAAACTTGAGAAAGCTGAAACACAAACTGACAAAGCCCAATTGAAATTCTTTTAAAGCTGGATTTAATTCAACAATTCAAAGCTTTGCTTGGCAATTTCCAATTCTTCATTGGTTGGGATAACCAGCAATTTAACCTGTGAATTCTCAGATTGAATTTCCTGTACCGGCTGTTTAGGCCCTGCATTTTTTCCTGCATCCAATTCAATTCCCAAATAGTCCATCCCTTGGCAAACCAATTGACGAGTCAAACGGTCATTTTCACCAACTCCTCCCGTAAAAATGATAGCATCCAGCCCATTCAAGACTGCTGCGAAGGAACCGATATATTTTTTGATTTTGTAGGCATAGAGATGATAAGCTAGTCTGGCCTCAGGATCATTAGCATTATATTTCTTCTGGATATCCCGCATATCACTGAATCCTGTCAAGCCCAACATTCCGCTTTTCTTATTGAGTATCTGGAAAACATCCTGTAAGGAATAACCCAATTCCTGAGCCAAGTGAAAGATCACAGACTGATCTATGTCTCCCACGCGGGTTCCCATCACCAAGCCGTTCATTGGTCCGAATCCCATACTGGTATCAATGGACTTTCCATCCTCAATCGCTGCCATGCTACAGCCATTTCCTAAGTGAATGCTGACGATACGTTTTCCTTCCTTCCCTAAATATTCCCGAGCTCTTTCGGAAACATATTTATGGCTCGTTCCATGAAATCCATAGGCTCGAATACCATGCTTTTCATAGAATTCATTGGGAATAGCCATTCGAAAAGCAACCGGTGGTTGAGTTTGGTGAAAAGCTGTATCAAATACCGCTACCTGCTTAGCATCGGTGAAAATCTTCTCAGCTACTTCAATCCCCAGAAAATTGGCGGGATTATGAAGAGGTGCTAAAGGAAAAAGTTCTTTGATCTTAGCTTTAACTTCTTCAGTAATGAGTTGGGTACTTGCAAATTTCTCCCCACCATGAACCACTCGATGACCAACTACCTTCACTTGCCTTGGATCGGTAATCACTCCGATTTCTGGATCAATAAGCAATTTTGCTACTTCCTGCAATCCTGCTGAATGATCAGAAATCAGCATTTTTTCGGAAAATTCTATAGGCTCCTTCTTTGAAAAAGCCCGGTAATCCACCCGGGAACCTTCCTGCCCGATTCGGTCAACCATGCCAGAACAAATCACTTTTTCTTCCGGCATGCTGATCAATTGATACTTGATGGAGCTACTGCCTGAATTAATCACAAAAACATTCATAGCATTAGGATTCTTGAGCTTGGATTGCAGTGATAACAACCGTGTTGAAAATATCGATGACAGTACAGCCTCGACTCAAATCGTTGACCGGTTTGTTGAGTCCTTGAAGCATAGGCCCGATTGCGATGGCACCTGTCTCCCGCTGTACGGCTTTGTAGGTATTATTTCCGGTATTCAAATCCGGGAAAATCAAAACGCTGGCCTGACCTGCCACCTCTGAATTTGGAAGCTTTTGCTTTCCAACTACAGGATCTACCGCCGCATCATATTGGATAGGGCCTTCAATTTTCAAATCCGGTCTTCTTGATTTCACCAATTCGGTAGCAGCCCTCACTTTTTCCACTTCCTCACCAGACCCTGAAGAACCAGAGGAATAAGAGAGCATGGCAATTTTAGGTTCAATCCCAAACATCTGAGCTGATTCAGCTGAGGAAATGGCGATATCCGCTAACTGTTCTGTAGTCGGATTTGGAACTACTGCACAATCTCCGAAAACAGAAACCCGATTCGGTAAACACATGAAAAAGACAGAGGAAACAGTATTTACACCTGGCTTGGTTTTGACAAATTGCAAAGCAGGGCGAATGGTATGCTGAGTAGTATGAATAGCACCTGAAACCATCCCATCCGCATCTCCTTTATAAACCATCATGGTGCCAAAATAGGACACATCATGCATCAAATCACGAGCAGTTGCCAAAGAAAGTCCTTTGTTTTTTCGAAGTTCATAAAGTGTCATCGCATAATCCTCAAAGCTTGGGGATATTGCTGGATCCTCGATATTCACCTTATCCAAATCCATGGATAGGTTGAGCTTGGAGATATTGCTTCGAATTTCATCCCGATCACCTAAAATGGTCAATTCTACAATTTCTTGTCGAAGCAACATATCAGCAGCTTTCAGAATCCGCTCGTCATTTCCTTCAGGTAGAACGATGTGCTTTTTATGACTCTTAGCTCTTCGAACAATCTGATACTGAAACATTCGAGGAGTTAAAATAGTCGAATTGAAGGAAGTGATCCGTTCTGAAAGGGCTTTTTCATCCACATGTGAATCAAACAATCGAATAGCCAACGCAATCTTATCCTTATCATTGGGAGCAATTCGAGCCCGAATTTGATTTACATTAGTTACAACCATGAAAGTCCCATCCTCGACTTGAAGAACTGGCACCACCGTCTCCAATCCTTCAATCAACTTTACAATGGTTGATTCCGGATACATACCACCTGATACAATCACCCCTGCTACTTTTCCAAAATTCCGGGAAATATTTGCCTGAAGCGAACCTACCAAAATATCTCCCCGGTCTCCCGGTGTTACCACCAAGGTATTTTGATCCAAGCGATCCAAAAAATTATGCAACTGCATAGCCCCCACGATAGAATGATCTACGCGATTGGTTAGAAACTCTTTTCCAAATAGCAACTTCGCTCCCAAAGACTCCATGATTTCTCCCATGGTTGGATTGCTCAATTGCTGATGGGAAGGAATAACATTCACAAGTATACTTTCAGGAAGCACATAGCGAAGTCTCCTTTTCACCTCATCTAATTTGCTGGGTTGAACCTTATTGGCGATCAAAGTCAAAACCTGCACTCCCCTGCTCAAATAGCTATTGGCACTAGCCAAAGCCAAATCCACAATTTCTGAAGTGGAACGATCTGCTCCATTTAGGATAATTGCTGCTGGAATCCCCAAGTTTTTGGCAACGGTGATATTCCCATCAAACTCCACATTTGTGTTGACATCCGTAAAGTCAGTGCCCTCCACAACCACAAAATCTGCATTGTCCTTCAGGATATTAAACTTCTCAATGATACTATCTATCAGGTAAGCCTCATTCCGATTATTGATCTCCTTGATTGCATTTTTACGAGTAAAGGCATACATCTCCTCGTAGCTTTGCGTAAGATTAAACTGCTTGGAAATTAACTCCAACCTCCGATCCCGGGATTTTTTACTTCCTGAAATGATAGGTTTGAAATAAGCTAATCGCTCCGCCTTACTGGCCAGCATATTCATAAGCCCTAAGGCAAAGATGGATTTCCCGGAAAACGGCTCTGTGGTAGTTAAATAGATTGCACTAGTCATAGTATGAAAATAAAAATTCGATTTTTATCGAAGACAAAATTGGACAGGGTATCCCTAAAAATACCTGACAAAGATCAGTTCGCAAGGGGATTTTTTGAATGAAGAGTTGAGAATGAGGAATGATGAATTGAGATTTACTAATTACGATTTACGATGTGCGAACCCTCCAAGGGATTGGTATTCCTGTAATTTGAGTAATTTTTAAAATTCTTCATCAGAAAAAGAAAAACCCTTGGAGGGTTTCATATTTTATGAAAAAATGATGAATGATGAATGTCGAATAATGAATAATGAAGTAGGATTTACGATGTTGGATGGACGAAGCTTGAGAAAAGAGAAAATATCTAAAAAGCTCTGAAAGAGCGACATCATAATAACCCGGGGTTTTAACCTCGGGACAAAAGAAAAATACCTCAACAGCGCTGGGCCTCATTACATGGTAGAAACACGAATATCTCGTCCCAGCAAGATGGCCATCTTCCGATAGGTAGAGAAACCAGGAATGAATAATTAATTAAGAATTAGTGTGATAAGTTGATGTTTTTGAAAAAGGGAATAATATCGAATGATGAATGTAGAATGTCGAATGATGATGTGGAATCCCCTACCTCCAATTTTGCCACTTTACAACTTTTACACTTTACAACATTCCAACTTTGCCACCTTAACGCCTTCCAACCTTACCACTATACAACCCTTTCAACTCAACCCTCCCGCAACCAAAAATCCTATATAAGTCCCCAAAGCATTTCCCAAGCTTCCTACCAAGACCCCGGGAATTAGCAAATCAGGCCGGTTAAGACTTTCCGCTGCAGCAATGGCGGTAGTATTTCCTCCCACATTGGCCTGTGAAGCCACAGCTATCACATCCCAATCCATCTTCAATAGGGAACCGATTCCAAACACAAACAAGCCATGAATCAAAACCAGTAAACCTACAAAAAGCATCAGCGTTCCTGCCAGTTCTTCCACCCCTGAAAGTGCTCCAATATCGCAGAGCGTCCCTATCACAGCGAGGAAAAGGATAATCATAAAAAATCCCAAGGTATGTTTTCCCTGCAATTGCTGAACGGATGGGAATTGGGCCAAAATCAAGGCTAGTGTCGTCAAGGTGATAATCTCAGGAATAGCAGGAAAATAAACCTGAACCACCTTACTGATAATCATAGCCATCAAACCCAAAGCAAAAATCGAAGCCAAGGAAGACATGGAGATGGCCTCCACCTGAGGAATTTTTTCACCTGATTCAGCAGACTTTAATTTCTTTCTTGGGAAAAGCTTTTGCAGGTATTTGGGCAAGATCAAGGTGGCAATAATCCAAGGCGTACCAATCAAATTATCCACCACGGTCGTGGCTGCGAAAAGGGCTCCTTGTTCATTCACTCCATAACTCAAAGCAACTGCATTGAAATTAATGCTTCCACCAATGTAAGTTCCCGTGTACATCCCGGCCACTGCTCCTGCCAATTCTCCTATCGCAGCTTCAGGTTTTACTAAAAACCAGGACACCATCACTCCCACAACTGTACCCACGGTACCTATGGCAAACATGAGTAAAAGTGGAATCCCTGCATTTTTCAAACTTTTCAAATCCACCTCCAAAAGAGCAATAAATATCCCCAATGGAGCCACATATTGAAAAACCCCATCATAAACAGGGCTACCTTCCATGGCAGAGGGAATTAAACCTACATTGGCAAAAACAGCACAGATCAAAATGGCCCAAATGGGGGTTCCCACAGTCCTTCCCCATGAAAATCGGGTCAGCCAAATGGCAAAATAAACCCCTAGGCAAAGAACGGCAGCGATGAAAATGGGATCTTGTTGGAAACTCATAATGGAAAAATAGAGAATACTGGCTTTTATACTAAACCAGCTATCAAATTATTTAGGAAATGCTAAATCCATTGAATTTTCAACTTAGATTAGTTAAATTTTGATATTCAACTCTTTAATTATGAAAAAATTTTTAACCGCCCTAGGCGCTGGCTTCATTCTTTTTGCTTGTAGTCCCAGTGCCGCTCCTCCTGTTTTGACAGAAATATCCACTCCGGGTTATCATCATGGCCGGGTGGTTTGGTACAATCTCGCATCCCCTAATCCTGAAGTCTCGAAAAATTTCTACGAGGAGGTTTTCGGATGGACTACCATTCCTTATGGAGATAAAAACCGGGAAATTTGGGTTTTCAAAAACGGAGATCAACCTGTAGGCTTAATGGCTAGGTATAACAGCGACAACAATTCCGGAGAATGGATCGGCTCAATCTCAACAGCAGACGTAGACGCTTCCGCTTCAGAAGCAAAATCTTTAGGAGCAAAAATTCTCAATAAACCCGTTGCAGTAGAAAATCAGGGAACAGTCGCCTTTATTCAAGATCCTCAGGGAGCGAATTTTTCACTGATCAATTTGGCGAAGGGTGATCCCGAGCCAAAACTCGCCCAACATAATTCCTTTTTGGGAATGGAACTTTGGTCCAATGACACTCAATCTTCTCATGATTTTTATACTGAAATCGCAGGCTATGAAACAGAGATGCGAAAGGAAGGCACCATCGATTACACCGTTTTCAAAATGGGTGATATGAATTGTGCCGGAATGCTGGCCAACCCTGCTGAAAATGTTCGATCTCACTGGCTTCCATACATCCGGGTTGCTGATGTACAGCAGAGTTTGGCAAAGGCAAAAGCAAGTGGTGCTACCGTTTTACTCGAACCAAATGCAGGTATCCGAAATGGGTCTGTGGCTATTATCCTTGACCCAACCGGTGCTCCTTTAGCCCTTCAAGTTTACAATCCTTAATTCGATCATCATGAAAAAGAAAATCATCACATTTATAGCAATCATCGGCATTTCCATGATTTTACCAGCCTGCTCCAATATGCATATGACTGGAGGAGTTGGATTAAACTTTAGCGGTGGTCCCTATGGCATGCGCGTCACTCCTTCTGTGAATGTCGGCATGTATGGAGGTGGGTATAGATGGTAAAATCAACTTCAGATTTCAAGTTTAAATAACAATAGTGAGCATTACTCTCTTAATAAGGAAAAATAATGCTCACACTTTTTATTGGGTATTTATTCAGTTGGACAACTTAAAAACCCTAACTATCCAAGAAACAATTATCGAATTACATTAAATATTTTACTATGAATTCAAAATCAACCTCTCGGCTTCTAATGGCATTGGTCGCATGTTTTTTTCATCTCCAAGCCATAGCCCAAGAAAAACCAAACATCCTAATTATTTTCCCTGATGATGTAGGATGGAGCAATGTAAGCGCCTATGGTCACGGATTGATGGGCTATACCACTCCAAATATTGACCGAATAGCAAAAGAAGGAATCATGTTTACCGAACATTATGCCCAACCTTCTTGCACTGCAGGTCGAGCTGCCTTAATTACTGGACAGTATCCTATTCGTAGCGGGATGACCACAGTAGGAAGACCCGGTGCCGAACTGGGTTTGAAAAAGGAATCTCCAACCCTAGCTGAAGTTCTAAAAGAACAAGGCTATGCCACGGGACAATTTGGTAAAAATCACTTGGGTGATCGAAACGAGCATCTCCCAACTGTCCATGGCTTTGATGAGTTTTTCGGAAATCTTTACCATCTAAATACTCAGGAAGAATATCAGCAAGTTGATTACCCAGAAGACCCTGAGTTCTTTAAAAAATATGGAACACGAGGTGTACTTCATACTTGGGCTACAGATGAAGATGATCCAACCGTAGATCCTCGATTTGGAAGAGTTGGAAAACAGCGAATTGAAGACACGGGCCAACTTTCAAAAGAAAGAATGGAAACCGTAGATGAAGAGTTTATAGAAGCTTCCTTTGATTTTATGAAAAGGGCTCAGGAGAATGATAAGCCTTTCTTCGTCTGGCTGAACCCAAGTAGGATGCATATGTTTACCCATCTCAAACCAGAAAACAGATACCTAGCAGCTCCTTATACCACAGAGCATGATTTTTATGGAAGTGGTATGATGGAACATGACATGCAGGTAGGAATGATTCTGGAAGAACTTGAGAAAATGGGTGTTCTTGAAAATACCATCGTTATCTATTCTACCGATAATGGCCCTGAACATAGTGCCCGAACACATGGTGGAACCACTCCATTTAGAGGCGAAAAAATGACAACCTACGAGGGCGGTGTTCGAGTACCTATGATGGTCATGTGGAAAGGTCACATCCCTGAAGGCAAAGTACTTAGAGGAATTCAATCTCACATGGATATCTTCACCACCCTCGCGGCTGCAGCAGGAGTACCGGATGTGGTAGAAAAAATGAAAAAAGAGCGCAAACAGTATATCGATGGAGTCAACAACCTGGATTACTGGCTAGGCAAAAGTGATGAAAGTGAGCGCAATAACTTTATTTACTATCACGAATCGGGTATTCGTGCAGTAAGGATTAATCAGTGGAAATTACACTTTGAAACAAGTGAAAATTACTACGCACCTTACCAGAAACAGAAGTTTCCGATTATGTATAATATCCACTTTGATCCCTACGAGAGTTTTGATAACATCACTGATCGGTCAGATATTATTCAAAGAAAACAATTTATCAACGAGCCAATTCAGGAGCTACTCGGTGAGCACATTCAATCCCTTGTAGATTACCCTCCCGTACAAAAAGCCGCTACCTATGACTTCTCAGAATTGATGAAGCAGCTACAAGAGGGTAAACAATAAAATAAAATCCTATACTTTAATTACAATTCCACCCCAAATAGTCTTGGGGAGGAATTGTAAATTTTAAAAACTCAAAGTGAAAATTGATTTGCTCTATGAATTTTTTTTAGAAACAGGCGCAATACCGAAGCAGGTTAGGAATTCAATTGGAAGGAAGAGATTAACAAAAATTCCCAAAAAGAGGACACAATTAAATATAATTAACCTTGGATGTTATTTCTTGTTATTTTCAAAAAATAACCTACCCAAAAATTAAAGGGCTAAAGTTTAATTCGACTGTATAATGTGCTATTTTCCAAAAAAAATTTGGAATAATGTTTTTTTAAATGAAAAAATTAAAGCTTCTAACATTTTTGCTAAGCATGATTCAATCGGTATGCTTATCTCAGGAATCAAAAATGGATTCATTAAAAAGGCTTATAAATGAAGCAAAAGATGATACCACCAAAGTCATACAACTCAATCAAATCGCAAAGGAGTATAGATTTCGTGATCTTGACAGTTCTTTCATTTTAAGTACCCAAGCCCTTCAACTTGCTCAAGCCAAAAATTGGAAAAAAGGGATGGCAGATGCGATTTTGATCCGAGCATCCCTAAAATTATTTATGGGAGAACTTGACACAGCCTTGGCCTGGAGCCAGAAATCACTGGCATTGTTCGAAATCGATGACAATAAAAGCGGGCAAGCAGAGGCACTGAATGTAATATCCTTTGTTTATGAAGACCGGGGAAATTTTGAAAGTTCATTAGAAACACAATTAAGTGCCCTCAAACTTGCGGAAGAACTTAGCGATAAGAGTATGATCGCAAAGCATGAAAACAATATTGGTAATATTTATAATAAAATAGGAGATTATCCAAAAGCACTTGAATATTACCTTAAAGCTTTGAAAAAAAAGGAGGATTTGGGTGATACAAGGGGTATTGCTATTAATAGAGGAAATATTGGCCTCCTATATAGTTACTTGGGAGAGGACGAAAAAGCATTGGCCTTTTATTTTGAAAGTTTAAAATCTTACGAGAACCTGCAAGACAAAGGAGGAATAGCTACTACGCTGGGTAATATTGGAAATACTTACTCTGCAATTGGAGATCATTCCAAAAGTCTCGAATATTCTTTAAAGGCATTAAATATTACTGAAGAGCTAGGTGTAAAAAGAGAAGTTATTCGAATCGTTGGCAATATTGGCGACCACTATTTTGGTCAAAAAAACTACCCTGAAGCCCTTAAGAATTTCTCCAGAGCATCTGAAATGGCTGAAGAACTAGGTGATAAATATGCATTAGCGATTTGGATAGGAAGTTCTGGATTTGTTTACATGGAGACCGGAAATTTTAAAGCGGCCGAAGAATCATTTCAAAAATCAGTTCAAATTGCAGAAAGTGTTGGCGCGAAAGATATTTTGAGAAGAATGGAAGAAGGACTTTCTAACCTTTATGAGGTTACGGGCAGGCACAACCTAGCCTTGATTCACTATAAAAAGGCTATACAATTGAAGGACTCACTATTTAATCAGGAAAAAGCAAAAGAATTTACAAGAAGGGCTTTGACCTATGAATTTGAAAAAAAAGAAGCACTTCAAAAAGCAGATCAAGAAAGAAAAGACGCCCTTGCACAAGAAGAGCTACAACGACAGAAACTAATTCAATCGGCTTCTACCCTTGGCTTTTCAATTGTACTGGTTTTTGCATCAGTTTTTTTCATTCAAAGAAATAAAATCAAAAAAAACAAAAAGCTTAGTGATGAATTATTACTCAATATTCTTCCCTCAGAAGTAGCTGAAGAACTAAAAATCAAAGGAAGTTCTGATGCTCGTTTTTTTGATGAGGTGACGATAATGTTTACTGACTTTAAAAATTTCACACAGGTAGCAGAAAAGTTATCGCCAATGGAACTTGTAAATGAAATAGATCGATGCTTCAAGGCATTTGATGATATTATTGGCAAGTATAATGTAGAAAAAATAAAAACTATTGGAGATAGCTATATGTGTGCTGGAGGTTTGCCTGTAGCAAATAATACTCATGCTGAGGATGTTATCAAGGCTGCTTTGGAGATACAAAAAACTATTTCAGAAAAGTTTAATAAAAATTCAGAAAAAGGCACAAACCTACTCGAAATGAGAATTGGTATTCACACCGGGCCTGTTGTTGCTGGTATCGTTGGTACTAAGAAATTTTCATACGATATCTGGGGTGATGCAGTTAATATAGCATCTAGGATGGAAAGTGCTGGAGAGCCAGGAAAAGTGAATATAAGTGGTAGAACATATGAATTAATAAAAGATAAATTCATATGTTTTTATCGCGGAAAAATACGAGCAAAAAACAAAGGGGAAATAGAAATGTATTTTGTTGAAAGTGCTTGAATTTAATTTATAGTATTAAAAAAGAGATAAAAACTTTTCATATGAAATAATCCCCCCCCCAATTAGCCTAGTTTTTTACTATGCTTTTTATTCTCATAGGTTAGTAATTCTTCCATACTGTTTCATATTTCCTTTTCCATTAAACAAATATTCCCCGACTGTACAAAAAGCCGCTACCTATGACTTCTCAGAATTGATGAAACAGCTACAAGAGGGTAAACAATAAAAACCTTCATTATTGGAGGCTATCTCAAAGTCCCCTTTTTGTCAGACTGAGCGAAGTCGAAGTCTCTTGTTGATCAAATGGCATCGATTCGACACCGCTCAACATGACAAAGGACAAATATGAGACAGCCTCTTTTTTTTATGGACTATTTGGTTTCCCTTAGAGGTAGCCTTCTCAGCAGGACTTTTAGGGTTCTTTAACCTCGGTCAAATAAGGCTCAGGAAACAATGCATCTCTGGACCCGTTACCATATACCATCACATAAAATCCTGAAAATGAAAAAACTACTTTTATTATTCTCGCTATCCCTCCTGACATCTTATGGAGTTTTTGCCCAAACTGATTTTGAACTAGACACATCTCAAAGCATGCTCATGACCGGTAAGGGCCCCGGTCAAGACGCTACCATCAATCCTTTTGAAGGAGAAGATTGCTATGCCGTGGTTAAAAACACCGGAAAAAGAGAGTTTTATATTCGTGTTCAAAAGGAAGGAAAAATCATTGAAGAGCTTACCATTTTGAAAAAGGAAGTCAAAAAGGTAAAGCTCCTGAAAGGCTACGAATTGTACTTGGATCCAAATCGGGATGGCAAGGCAAAAGCCAGAGTGAGTTATGAAAAAATAGAGGAATAAATTGTCAATTTGATTTCGGGTGTAGTATTCTGCTACACCCTTTTTTAGCTTTAATCCATTTTTCAGCCTGCTTTTCAAGCAATTAAAAAGGCAAAACATCGAATATAGGGCAAATGACGTATTTAGATTTTTTCATGGAGTAAATAGATTTACCGAATACTTAGTGCCTAAATAATACTAACGACATGAAAAATCTATTAACCCTCATTACACTAATGGCCATGAGCTTTTCCCTACAAGCTCAAGACAATGCCACCTCGAGAGGAGGACTTTCCTTCGCGAGTTTTAATGACTTCAACCCAAAAAAGGATATCCAGTTTGCTTATGATAAACCGATCAAAAATTCCACCAAGGCCGGCTTGGTAAAGGGATCCATACACTTCAAGGACATTACTAGTGGAGCAGTACTCCTTGGTAAAGGTCAGGGAAGAGAAACCGTAACGGCATGGGCAGTACTTGAAGGAGTCAGTGATCAGACGCGTCAGGAAATCGCGGATGAATTTGCTGCTAGTTTTCAGGAAAAACTAGCTTCCATCGGCGGTTTGGAGCTGACTGAAAGCGCTGCTTTCAAATCAACTCCTACCTATGCCAAAAACTCTGAAAAAGCCAGCAAAACAGAAGATAATGGAAAACTGATCGGTCAAGTGAAAGTAAAAACTGCCGACGGAATGGCTTACAATCGCTTTGATTTTGTATTCACACCTGGACCATACAGCAAGATCGCCAAAGAAAGCGGTAGTGATGTGTACTCTTACGACATTATTGTGGATTTTGCCCGATTCGACATAGAAGCAACCAGATGGAAAACCGATGGCTATGGTCCTGGCTATGACTTTATCAATACCAAGACAAGTTCCAATGTCATGCCGCAGATTTCTATCAAACAAACCAATTCTGCCGATAGAACCAAGCTAGTGAATACCAATTTCACCCTGATTAATGAGAAAAAGCAAATGGCGAATATCCTTTTGCTGAAAAACCTCTTCTACAATGAAAACTACGCGACGGAAATCGATGCCTATAATGGAGCTTTTCCGGAGGAGATCAATAAAGGTATTTCTATCAATACCAGAAATACCGGAACCTTTGTCATCAAGGCCGATGAAGCCAAATACAAAGAAGTGGTACTAAAAGCCCTCAATGCCTACGCTGATTTAATCATAGAGCAGATCAAAGCGGTGAGATAAGTTTTTCAAAACATCTTCCAAGCCCCGTCAATGATTTGTCGGGGCTTTTTTATGTTTTAAAAAATTCAGATATCAAAAGCTAAATCCTTGTTGAGTTGAGTATCCAGCTATTAGGGATTTGTAATCCCGAATCCTACATAAGGCTACATTTCCATCTTGCTGGCACTAATTCAACATTTCCAAACACAATAAGGTGCGCCAGCGCTGGAGATATTACCGATCATTATACCCCGGGTTAAAACCCGGGGCTATGGATATTTCGCTCCTACGGAGCTTTTTAAGATTAGACCACTCCTAAATTAATTTAGCCAACGTGTGCGGTGGGCTGACGCAGCAGCTGGGTGCGCGTAAGCTATGTGGGCTGAAGCTTGGCTGCGTCTTGACTTTTTGATTCTTTTTTGTCAAGAAAAAAGAATGAAGAAATCGTTTCCATCTTGCTGGCTCTAATTTCCCATCTCCAAACAAAAAATCCTGCGCCAGCGCTGGTTTATTAGGCGCCTTTTATCCAGGGGTTGAAACCCCTGGCAATTAACATATCGCTCTTACGGAGCTTTTGGTGTTCGCTAGCTCTGCCACCGTTCATGCCTGCATTTGACACAGGCAGGTCTCCACAAACGGATTTCAAAAAAGTAATTGATAAGTGGTGAGTGAAGACACTCACCTCGGCAAGAGAGATAAGATCACCCAGAAAATAATGTCTAAGCTATTCAGGATTTGCAATCCTGAATCCCATAATTGGAAATCTGCACCGATAACTATTTACATTTTACTTCTTACCCTCCCAATTCCGTATCAACGAAACTTTCCTTAAGCAAAAATTCCCCAAACCAATTATATTCGAAGCAAGTTAGTTGAGTATGGAACAGTTTATCTCCTATTTTGAAGATTTACCCGCCCTCTATAAGTTGATTTGGGTGGTGGCTTGTTTGGGCTTGGTTTGGACCTTGGAATTAGTTATCCCCCTAGTTCGGCATCAATACAATAAAATCAAGCATGACGGAATCAATCTGGTATTCCTTAGCATGTCCATGGTGATTAATGTGCTGGTTGGCGTGGCTACCGTGGGTGTTTTTTATTGGATCAGCACCTCCAAGGTAGGTTTGCTTCAGTGGGTAGAACTCCCCTTTTGGGCAGAGCTCCTAATCGCCGTGATGGCCCTTGACTTTTTTGCGCAGTATGTGGCGCATTACCTTTTACATCGGGTTCGATGGATGTGGAAATTCCACTTGGTTCACCACAGTGACACGAAGGTGGATGCTACCACAGGTACTAGACACCATCCCGGGGATTATTTCATCCGAGAGCTCTTCTCTATTGGGACTGTGATTATTTTCGGGATTCCGGTGGCCTTTTATGTCTTTTACCGAATCTGCACGGTATTCTTTACCTATGTGACTCACGCGAATATTGAATTGCCAAAGTGGATTGATAAGCCATTGAGCTTGGTCTTTATCACGCCTAATGTGCACAAGTTCCACCATCACTATGAGCGTCCTTGGACCGATACGAATTTTGGGAATATCTTCTCCATTTGGGACAGACTCTTTGGTACCTTCGTCTATGATGACACAAAGAAAATCCAATACGGAGTTGACGTCACCGACCCTTCAAAAGATGAGGACCTACGCTATCAGTTGGGTCTTCCCTTGAATAAAAACATAAAAACAGATTAATTAACTTAACACAACTCTCTATCAAACTCCTCGGGAAAAATCTCGGGGAGTTTTTTTAGGACTTTTTGGTAAAAAATGATTTGATCGCTTCAGTAATCTTCTCCACTTCCTCCTCTTTTAGCCAAGGATTCAAAGGCAAGGAAAGTCCTTGATTGGCAAGAGTCCGAGCATTCGAAAAATCTCCCTCCATATAATACGGCTCCATATCAGGAATGATCTGCGGATAATGAATGGCTGTTCCTATTCCATGTTCTGCCAAAAACTCCCTGAGCTCATTTCTCTTGTCAGATTTCACCACAAAAAGATGAGCATTGTGATTGGATTCCATCAGGCCTTGAGGCAATTCCGAGCCTTCTATGTCCGACAATTCCTCCAAATAAATCTTGGCCAAGGATTTCCGTTTCTGCTGTTGCTTTTCAAAATCCTCCAGCATCACGGTAAGAAAAGCAGCCTGAAGTGTATCGATTCGGCTATTCCGTCCTACGAGCATATGCTCATCGCGCTTAGGTTGCCCATGATTGCTAAGGAGGCGGATTTTTTCAGCTAACCTCTCATCTTGAGTCAGGCACATGCCCGCTTCTCCTAGGGCACCTAGATTTTTGGTGGGATAAAAACTCAGGCAACCCACGGAACCCCAAATTCCGGCAGCTTTTCCATCCTGAAAAGCTCCAAAAGCTTGGGCAGCATCTTCGATGACTGAAATCCCTTTGATTCGGGCTACTTCAGCCAAAGCATTCATATCCACCATCCTTCCATACAAATGAACAGGGATCACGGCATTAGTTTTTGGGGTAATCGCCTCCACCCAATCCGATCGAAGGAGTCCATTTACATCTGTATCCCAGAATATAGGTTTGGCTCCCACCATTCGAACAGCCTCAGCCGTACTTACCCAGGTCAAAGCCGGTACAATCACCTCATCCCCTTCTCCAATCTCCAAAGCCCGAAGGGCCAGTTCCAAGGCATCGGTTCCATTGGCACAGGGGATGGCATAAAGAGAATTGAGTTTTTGTTGGATAGTCTTCTCCAAAATCTGAACCTCCTCTCCACCGGAGAAAATGCCTTTTTCCAAGACTTGGGAAAACTTCATTCGAAGTCTTTCCTGAAGATCTGAATCCATGCGACTGAGATCAAGAAATGGAATCTGCATCGAGAATCTGGGCTAAGTGTTCACAAATCGCTTTTCTTGAAAATTGGGAAATTTGAGCGGAAGGCTGATTGAATGCTTCTTTATTTACCCATTTTCGCAATACTGCTCGAATTTGATCTCCATCTCCATAAGAGAGCACCTGCCCTGCTCCACTTTCCTTAAGAATTTGAGCAGAGTCTCCATTCGGATCTCCCAATGCCAATACAGGAACACCGGTTGACATGTATTCGAATAGCTTGCCCGGAATATTTCCCTGAGCGTTTTTGGTATCCGTCAAAATCAGAAGAAGTAAATCTGCTTTTGCATAAAAGCCAAAAACCTCCTGATGGGTGACATATCCAGGAAAATCAACTGCTTTGGAAAGCCAGGTATCCTTTGCCACAAAATCCCTTACCTGCTCACTTACCTTCCCTACAAAAGTCAGGAGGATATTATTGCTGGATTTTTCGAATTCGGCTTTTAAGGCTTCCAAAAATGGAATGGGATTACGTATCGAGTCGATTACTCCCGTGTAAACGATATGAAATTCCTCTGCAGATCTTTTCTTGGCCTGAAACCCTTCAGGAATATCATCCGGATCAAAACCATTGGTGATTAGGTCTATTTTCCGATTTCCAATTTTGGATAAATCCCGTTGGAAGGTAGGAGAAATCGTCATGACTCGATCGGCCTTTTCCAAGACCTCCTGTTCCAATCGCTGATGCTTCTTTCGAACAGAAGAAGTCATAGGCAGTGTATCTAAAAACTCCCATTCCGACCAAGGGTCACGGAAATCTGCAATCCAATAAATTCCGGTTTTCTCCTTCAGTGCTTTCCCAATCAAATGCATGGAATGAGGTGGCCCTGTAGTAATAATGGCATCAAACTGACTGGATTTCAACAGGTCTAATAGAAATTTCACAGAAGGTTTCACCCAAAAGACACGGGGATCGGGAACCATAAAATTAGCTCGAATCCAGACCGCAGCCTTTTCCAAAAGGCTCATTTCCTTTTGCTCCAAAATGCGGGCAGGATGGGTTTTCTTTTTTCCTCTCAATTTCCCCAACACCCCATAAGGCTCCCAAATGGGAAATTTGATCACCTCTAAATCAGGGCTTATCTCCTTCTCCAAGGAAGGGTCTTGAATATCGAAATCAGGGTTTTCGGGAGTAAAAATCACGGGTTCCCAACCGAATTCAGGAAGATACTTGGCAAACTTCAGCCAGCGCTGCACACCAGAACCTCCACTCGGCGGCCAATAATAGGTAATAATCAAAACCCGTTTTTTCATTCTTGTACAAAGTACTAGTTAGCGGGCAGAAAGTGCAAATGGGGGATTTAAAAATTGAAAGATTGGTTGATAGTGGTAAAGTTGGAAAGCTATAGGTGATTCTTCAATATTCATCATTCTGCGTTCGACATTCATTATTTCTTCTCAAATCAGGAAACCCTCCAAGTGTTTTTATTTTTCTGATGACGATTTATAAAAATTCTGCCAATTAAAGGAATACCAATCCATTGGAGTGTTCTTAAACCATCCATCGTAAATCGTAAATAAAAAAGGGAAAGTCTCCTTTCCCCTTTTCGTACTTCGTATCTCTAATTTCGTTTTTCCCTTATTCTCCTTGAGCAAGTGAGTAGCCTCTCTGTCCGTCGAAGGTATAAAGATGCTCAGTCTTGATAAAGTCAAAGCCCAAGTCCTGGATTTGCTTCAATAGATCCAAAACGTGATCGTGTGAAATAACTTTTTGATCAGCAGTCTTGAATCGGCATCTCCAGTGATCAGTACAGAAAGTTTCTTTCAAACCTTCTGGGAATACTTTCACCCCTCGGTTGGTGATCAGGTGTAATTGCAATCCATCTGCATTGGCTTTTCGCAAGCGCTCACCAATGATATTTGGATTTCTTCCGTCCTCATCCCAGTCAATAAACACGTCCACTCCAACCAATTCTTTTTTCTGCTTAGCTTTTGGCTTCAGTTTAATGTTCATTGGCTCGGTAGCATCTTCTCCGAATACCGCTGGAGTCATTTTCTCAGGCCTCTGTCCCAATCGCTCTATTACCGCGTCAGCAAATTCCTTGGTAGAAGCTTTCTTAGAAGAAAGTCCTTCTTGATAAATATCTCCGGTATGGATTCCATCCTCCAAAGTTTTCATCCAAGCGTTGGAGATTTTCTCTGCTACCTCTGGCTGTCCGATGTGAACCAACATCATGATGGCTCCATTCAACAATCCAGATGGATTGGCGATACCTATTCCAGCGATATCTGGTGCAGAACCGTGAATCGCTTCGAACATAGCTACTTCTTCACCAACGTTAGCAGAACCTCCAAGTCCTACAGAACCAGTCACCTGAGCAGCTACGTCAGAAATGATATCACCATAAAGGTTAAGAGTAACGACTACGTCGAATGTTTCTGGTCGGTCAGCGATCAACGCAGTACCGATATCGATGATTTTGTGATCCGCTTGAATCTCTGGGTATTCCTTCGCGATCTCATCAAATTTCTTATGGAAAAGACCATCAGCCAACTTCATGATATTGTCCTTGGTCATACAGGTCACCTTCTTTCTGCCATATTTCTTAGCATACTCAAAAGCATAGCGGATGATTTTTTCAGAACCTGGCTCAGAGATCAATTTCAAAGTCTGATAAACTTCCTGAGTTTGTCTGTGCTCGATTCCTGCATACAAGTCCTCCTCATTTTCCCTAATGATCACCATGTCGGTTTTTGGGAAATTGGTTTTCACGAACGGAGAGAAAGCCTTACAAGGTCTTACGTTTGCATAAAGACCGAAAGATTTTCTGGTTGTTACATTTAGGGACTTAAAACCTCCTCCCTGAGGAGTGGTGATAGGAGACTTCAAAAAGACTTTGGTTTCACGTAGAGAATCGATCGCCTTTGGCTCCATTCCAGAGGAAATTCCTTTGAGATAAACCTTTTCGCCGATCTCAATTACATCATATTCTAATTGCGCACCAGCAGCATCCAGAATGCGAAGCGTGGCTTCCATGATTTCAGGACCGATTCCATCCCCGTAGGCTACGGTAATCTTTCTTTTTGAAGACATATATTTTGAGGTTTAGTTTAAAATTTGATGCTGCAAAAGTAAGGAAAAAATACTGGACAGAGGCCCGAAAATCATTAAATTGAACTAATGGATGTCATTAGAATTTGTTTGAATCCCAAGAATGAAATTGTATTTTTCAAAGTATGAATTTGGGATTGAATGCCCTAGACGTATATTTGTTTCGAACAGAAATTAATTCCTATGGACAGTTTTCTAAATATTCTGACTGAACAAAAAGAAGGAGTACTCTACCTTACTATCAACCGGGAAGACAAAATGAACGCTTTGAATTTCGCCACATTGGAGGAATTGAGGGAGATTTTTGACCGGGTGATGGAAGATAGAGCCATCAAAGCTGTGATCATCACTGGAGCTGGTGAAAAGGCTTTTGTGGCTGGTGCAGATATCCGGGAAATTGCCGAATTGAACGAGGTGAATGCCCGAAAATTTGCTGAAAATGGTCAGGAGATTTTTTCTGTGATTGAAAACTGTCAAAAGCCGGTTATCGCCGTCACCAATGGATTTACCCTTGGAGGAGGTTGTGAATTGGCGATGGCTTGTCATATGAGAGTGGCCACTTCCAACGCAAAATTTGGACAGCCGGAAGTAAACCTTGGAATTATTCCGGGCTATGGAGGTACACAGCGTTTGACCATATTAGTAGGACGAGGAAAAGCCAATGAACTCATGATGACAGGAGATATGATCGGCGCGGAAGAAGCTTTGAGCTTGGGATTAGTTAATCACGTCCTCCCTACCAAAGCAGAAGCAATGGCTAAGGCTGAGGAAATCATCCATAAAATCATGTCTAAGGCGCCTTTGGCTATTGGAATGATCGTAGATTGTGTGAATGCAGTCTATCTTTCTGAAGAAAACGGCTACCAAACCGAAGCAAATAGCTTTGCACGTTGTGTGAAATCCGGAGATTACAAAGAAGGAACTTCAGCGTTTTTGGAAAAGCGCAAACCGATTTTCAAGGGAGAATAAAGGGGTTCCCATTCCATGAGCAACCTCAAAAAACTTGCCGGCCAAACTGCCATTTATGGGCTCAGTAGTATCCTTGGCCGGTCTATCAACTTTTTACTGATTATTGTTTACACGGCCTACCTCAGCAAAAATGCTTTGGGAGCCTTTACGGGTATATATGCCCTGATTGGATTTTTGAATATCATATTTACCTATGGCATGGAAACCAGCTTTTTCCGCTTTGCCACGGGTAAAAACCTTTCTCCTCAGCGAGTTTACAATAATACCCAAAGCCTGCTAATAACTTCCAGTCTTCTCTTGGGTTCGGGTACTTTCCTGCTCGCACCTCTTTTGGCGGAATGGATGAATTATCCCGGACAGGAATATTTATTCCGTTGGGTAGCGCTGATTTTGACATTCGATGCGATTTTGGCAATTCCATTCGCTAAACTTCGATTGGAAAATAAGGCGGTAACTTTCGCAATAGCCAAGCTCACCAATATCACCTTGAATGTTGGCTTCAACCTGATTCTGATCATCGGTTTCCCGGTTTGGATTGAAAATGGAGTAATTCCCGAAGGCTTTTTAGGTTATCGATTGGATTGGGGAGTTGAATACATCCTTCTCGCCAACTTACTGGCTAATGGTCTTATTATTCCCTTGGTTTGGTGGAAAGCAGGTTTCATTTCATTCAAGCTAGAAAAAAGCATTCTCCAACCCATGTGGCGCTATTCCCTTCCCCTGCTTTTTATGGGATTGGCGGGAGTGACCAACGAACTCATTTCCCGACTCTTGTTTGAATACGTGCTTCCTGAAGGATTTTATCCGGGATTAGATAGTCGGGCAGCTGCAGGGGTTTTTGGAGCAAACTTTAAGTTAGCAATCTTGATGAACTTGGTGATCCAGGCTTTTAAATATGCAGCTGAGCCTTTCTTCTTCAGGGAATCAGAGAATAAAAATTCACCCCAACTTTATGCCAGAGTGATGCATGCTTTTATTATTTTCTGTGCATTTCTAATGATTGCCATTTCGGTTAATCTGAATTGGCTGGGACCACTATTCCTTCGAAGTGAGGGATATGCAGATGGACTTTATATCGTTCCGGTTTTGTTGATGGGCTATCTTTTGTTGGGGGTTTATTTTAATCTGTCCATTTGGTTTAAGATCACCGATAAAACTCAATACAGCTTTTGGATCACCTTAATTGGAGCAATCGTAAGTATTGCGGTTGTCATTTTCCTGGTGCCGGTTTATGGTTACATGGGAGCAGCACTGAGTACACTTGCCTGCTATTTGGTAATGTCCGTTGTCTGCTTCCATTTTGGACAGCGATTTTATCCCATTCCCTATCAAACAGGAAAAGACATCTTCTACCTTTTGGTTGCTTTTGGGCTGAGCTATTTGGGATTTTATTGGAATCCCGAAAATGAGATTTTGGGACTTTTCCTGAAAAACGCAGTACTGATTCCTTTTGTAGCTTTATTTTTCCTGATGGAGAAAAAAGAAATCCAAGATTATCTTTCTAAAAAGCGTTAAATGCTGGGATGATTTGCCCAGCAAAGCTGTTCTTTTGCAAAACAATTCCTTTTGAGAAAAGGCATTATGTTTGTGATTCAATCCTATAGAGTGAGAATAAACGTGACTTTAAAAAATATATTCCTCAGCCTCCTGATTCTGACCCTAGGAATCCTGACCGAGGCGAATGGACAAACCAAACTTTCGAAAAAGCAGCGAAAAATTCAGGCAAAGGAAGCACTGGCAGATCGGAATTTTATTGAAGGATCTAAGCAGCTGACTTTGGGGGATTACCAAAAGGCTTATGGTTACCTCCAAAATGCTTTGGAACTTAAGCCAGACGAACCTGCCATTCACTACAAATTGGGTGAATTGTTTGCCCGAATTAATGAGCCTGAAAAAGCACTTCCTTATGCCGAAAAGGCAGTGGCTTTGGAGCCCGATAACAAGTATTATGCATTGCTGGTAGCAGAAATTTACAACAAGCTCAAACAGCCTTTGAAAGCTGCAGAAATCCTTGATCAACTCACAGCTGATGGAGAACATAATCAGCAATACAATCTGGATTTGGCTTCCATTTATTTACAAGCAGGGGAGTTTGATAAAGCCTTGGTGGTGCTCAACCGAGCAGAGGCTTATTTCGGAATTTTAGAACCGATCACTCAGCAAAAGCAACGAATCTATCTTCGCAAAAATCAATTGGATGAAGCGATCCGCGAAGGGGAAAAACTTATAGAGAATAGACCTGGGAATCCGAACTATGTTCAAGGCTTGGTTGAAATCTTGTACAATAACAACCGGATTGATCAAGCAATCGAGTTAGTCAATCGGGAAATTGAAAAATATCCTAATCAACCAGAACTTCAACTAGCAGCCTATACTTTACTGAAATCCAAGGGAGAACAAGAAGAATCAAAAGTTTTTCTTTATCGGGCTTTTGCCAGTCCAGACCTAGATCCCGAATCAAAAGCCAGAGCCTTTGCGGGGATTCTAGAGGAAATCAAAACACCTGAAAGGGAGCAATTATTGGACTCTCTTAGCACGCTAATGTTGCAGGATGAAGTAGAAAATGCCGCTATCTATGAAGTGCTTGGCGACAGGGATGCAAAGGAAAATAAGCAGGAAGAAAGTGTAGACTGGTACAAAAAATCCATTCAACTCAATCCTAAAAATCCACGGATTTTAGAGCAGGTAATTTTGAACTCTTTTGGTGAAGGAGCAAATCTGGAAGAGCTGGAAAACTTTACTACGATTGGTGTCGATGAATTTCCTGAAAGCCCTGAGTTTTGGTTTTATGACGGAGTCGTCAAATCAGCCCTAAAGAAAGACAGTTCAGCAGTGAATTCATTAAATGAAGCCATAAACTTGAACAAGAGTCAAAACAGACAATTGGATCAAGTTGCCTTCGGTTCATTGGGGAGTTCACTCTATAATTTAGGAGAGAAAGATTCAGCATTTTACTACTTCGAAAAGGCCTTGGAACTCAACCCAAATGATGAGCAGGTTTTGAATAATTACGCCTATTTCCTTTCCCTTGAAAAGCGTGATTTGGAGAAGGCAAAACAGATGGCTGAAAAAGTAGTGCGAAGATTTCCAGAGAATGGCACTTTTTTGGATACATACGCTTGGGTTCTTTTTCAATTGGGAGAATATCAGGAAGCTTATCAGAATATGGAGAGGGCTTTGCAATACGAATCTGAACCCAGTGGTACCCTTTTGGAGCATTTCGGAGACATTTTGTACCACATTGGCCGAAAATCCGAAGCGGTAAGCTATTGGGAAAAAGCCGCTGAAAGTTCCGAAGCATCAGAAAAATTGCCTTTGAAGATAAGAGACAAAAAATACTATGAATAAATTTTTGGCTTACTTCCTCTTGTTGGGTGGTCTGATTTTTTTGAATGCCTGTGCAAAAAAGACTATTCCCTACAGTTCCAATTCCAGAATGGAGGGATTCAATCCTAGCTATCCTCAATACCAATATTTGACAGCAAGGGCGAAGGTGGTCATCGAAGAAGGATCTGGAAAAATCACTAGAGGAACCTTAAATCTACGCTCGAAAAAAGACTCAGTCCTTTGGTTTTCCATCTCCCCCGGTTTGGGGATGGAAGCAGTAAGAGGATTGATTACACAGGAAAAAATTCAAATCAAGGATAGAATCGGAAATGAGGATGTGAATTTGACTTTTGAAGAGTTTAAAAACTATTATGGCTTGGACCTTTCTTTGGACCTATTTCAAAATATCCTGTGGGCCAACCCTCCTTTTGTTTTTGATTACAGCGACCGCTTGGTCAAGGTGAAGTCAAGTTATGAGTTAACCCAAGTTCGGAATCAGGTTCGATACTTTAGTAAGATCGGTACAGAAAACGCCAAAGTAAATGAACTAGCAAGTAATTCATTGGATGATAGAGGTAGTTTATTGGCAAGTTTTGCGGATTATCAGGATGTTGAAGGCCAGCCTTTCCCTTCTGAAACCTTATACCAGTTTGTTTACCAACTTGGAAAAGAGAAACAAAACACCATTGTTCATTTAGATTGGACAGGAATCACATTACAGTCTGAATCATTAAATTTCCCCTTTAGGTTTTGAGAGTAACTAGATCAAAAAAGCTACTTGTATTTATTTTTCTCCTAGGCAGCTTTTGGAGTTACGATGCTTTTGCTCAAATCAGCAAAACCAGAGAAGAACTTGAGCGGCAAAAAGCGGAAATTCAGGCTAAATTGAAGGAATTTGACGCAATCCTTCGCCAAACAACCGCCACCAAAAAAGAATCCATCGGATCCTTAAATGCTGTCACCAGGCAGTTCCAAGCCCAAACCCGACTAGTCAATACCTTGGACCGAGAAGTAAAAGTTCTTGATACAGAAATCCGGGAAACTGAAAACAAAATCAACCAACTTGAAAAAGACCTGAAAGAGCTTAAGGCAGAGTACAGTAGGATGATTTACAACACTTCGAAATTGAATCGAAATCTATCCATTGTAGCCTTTGTTTTCAGTTCGGTCAATTTCAATCAACTCTACATGCGGTTAAAATACTTAAAGCAGTATACAGACAGTAGAAAGCAACAAGCCGAGCAAATCGAAAAAGTCACCGCACAATTGGCAGAGGAGCGAGTACAATTGGATGCAAGAAAAGCGGATAAGGTTCAAATTCTAGCAGAAGCTCAGGAAGAACGTAAAAAACTGGAAGCCCTTCGAAGAGAGCAGCAGGTGATCGTCAATTCATTGACAAAAAAAGAACGAACGATCAAAAGTCAAATCACAGCCACCAAAAAGCAACAGCAGCAGTTGGAGGCAATGATTCGGGCTGCAATTGAAGAAGAAATTCGATTGGCAGAAGCGGCAGCTGCAAAAGCCAACAGTACCGCTACTAAAAGACCGGATAGCAGCATGCCGATGACGCCCGAGGTTGCGGCTCTTTCAAGTTCTTTCGCAGGAAATCGAGGGAGATTACCTTGGCCGGTAGAAACTGGATTTATCACCCAAACTTACGGAGACCATCCCCACCCTACCCTTCGAGGGATTACCGTACCGAGTGATGGGATAAATATTCGGACTCAGCCCAACTCAACCGTACGTACTGTCTTTGATGGGGTAGTTGCAAAAGTAGCCTCTATGCCCGGCTATGGAGAGACTGTGCTGATTAAGCATGGAGAGTATTATACCTTATATAGTAAGCTATCCTCCACTTCTGTAAAAACTGGGCAAACTGTCAAAGCAAAAGACGTAATTGGTAAAGTTGCTACCAATTCAGACGGTGAAGCAGAAATTCATTTTCAAACCTGGAAAGGCCTTCAAAAAATGGATCCTGCCTCATGGATTTCGTCCAGATAGGTCAAAATTTCGTATATTCGTAAAAATATTCACAGAGTCATGAAGCTCCTTTGTCCTTGCCAATGACAATACTATCTTTGTGACCTCATTTACCCTAAATTAATTACACTATGGCTACATTGGGTTTTCTTCAAAATATGGGCGGTGGCTCGATCATTCTGATCATCTTGGTCATCCTCCTGTTGTTTGGTGCTAAAAGAATTCCGGAATTGGCTCGAGGCTTAGGCCGAGGCATCCGTGAGTTTAAAGATGCTACCAAAGACATTCAAAACGATCTCGAAGAGGGACTGAAAGACAAGAAAAAATAATCCCTAAAGCCTCTAAGCTTTGGAAAAATTTAACTCATTCGAGGAAATTCAAAAATCCCTCGAAAACAGAGAAACTGATTGTCAATCAATCGTTCGTTTCTATCTCTCCAATATTCAAACGAAGGCGCACTTAAACGCCTTCGTTGAAGTTTATGGACCATCCGCTCTTTCGCGAGCTGCATGGGTGGATGAAAAATTAGCTTCAGGAAAGGCCGGTAAACTTGCAGGCATGGTCATCGGAATCAAAGATGTACTTTGTTATGCCGGTCACGAATCCAACGCCTCCTCAAAAATTCTTCAGGGCTATGAAGCCCAATTCACCACCACTGCCATCCAACGCCTTATCGACGAAGATGCAATCATCATCGGCCGATTGAATTGTGATGAATTTGGAATGGGAAGTTCCAACGAGAACTCTGCCCATGGAAAAGTATTAAATGCTTTGGATGAATCGCGTGTCCCGGGAGGTTCATCGGGAGGTTCTGCCGTAGCAGTCCAAGCCAATCTTTGCACAGTAGCTTTAGGAACAGATACAGGCGGTTCTGTCAGACAACCGGCAGCATTTACAGGAGTCATAGGTTCAAAACCAACCTATTCGCGAGTTTCCCGATGGGGATTAATAGCTTATGCTTCTTCTTTTGATACCATCGGGGTTTTTTCCAGAACAATTTGGGACAATGCTTTGGTGATGGAAATCATGGCCGGTCATGATGAATTTGACAGCACATCTTCCAGAAAGCCGGTACTTCCCTACAGCCAACTTTTGCATTTTGAAAAAAGAGCGAAAGTCGCTTTTCTCAAAGAATCAATCGAATCTCCTATCCTACAGCCTGAAATCAAGGCGAATACCTTGTCTGTTTTGGGCAAGCTTAAGGAAGAAGGACATATCGTCGAGGAAGTAGAATTTCCTTTACTCGAATACATTCTCCCTACTTATTATATTCTTACCACTGCTGAAGCCAGTAGCAACTTGTCAAGATTTGATGGAGTAAAGTATGGCTACCGAAGTCCAAATGCCCACAACCTGGAATCCATGTACAAGAAAACTAGAAGTGAGGGATTTGGAGATGAAGTAAAAAGACGAATTATGCTGGGAACATTCGTCTTAAGCGCAAGTTATTATGATGCCTACTTCACAAAGGCTCAGAAGGTTAGAAGACTCATCAAAGATTTCACTGAAAATCTTTTGAATGATTTTGATTATATTATCATGCCAACTACGCCATCTACAGCGTTTAAGTTTGGAGAGCATAGTGAAGATCCGGTAGCCATGTATTTAGAGGATTTATTTACCGTACAGGCTTCCGTATCTGGAGTTCCAGCGATTTCCATTCCGAATGGGGAGGATAAAGAAGGAATGCCGATTGGCCTACAGGTAATGGCCAATTCCTTCAAGGAGGCTGAACTCTATGCTTTCAGCAATTATTTAGTAAACCTTATTTCAAAATAAAAGACCAATGAAAACAGCTTTGAGAAGAAAATTCCTATTCGTTTTTGTAGCGAGCAGCCTCTTTTTTTCCAAAGCCTTTTCACAGGAGACCCAATTGGTTGCTCCCGAGCTTTTTTCAGAAGATGAGGTGCAGCCCAATTACCATTATGAATACATCCCCGACTTTACTTATGATCAGGTAAGAGAGCGGGTTGAAAAAATGGACACTGAAATGTCCTTCGAATTGAATGATCGTATTTTTTCATTCATCCAATACTTTACCGTTCGAAATAGAGACTACACCAAAATGATCCTTGCGAGAAAGGATCTGTTTTTCCCATTATTCGAAAGCACTCTCGAAGAGCATGAAATGCCAGATGACATCAAGTATTTGGCGATTATCGAATCCGGATTAGATCCTCAGATTCGGTCAAGAGTCGGTGCTATGGGCTTGTGGCAATTTATGCCAGCAACGGGTAGAATGTACGGAATGAACGTGAATTGGGATGTGGATGACCGCATGGATCCTGAACAATCCACTGAGGCTGCCGCCAAATACCTAAAATCACTTTACCGCATGTTTGGAGATTGGGAACTGGCTTTGGCTGCTTACAATTGCGGACCAGGTAATGTGCGAAAAGCAATTCGAAGATCAGGAGGAAAAAAGAAATTCTGGGAGATCTATAATTACCTTCCAAGAGAAACGAGAGGATATGTCCCTCAATTCCAAGCCATGATGTACATTCTCCATCATTTGGACGAGCATAATCTTCACATGGAAGACCCGACCTATCGATTTGCAACTGAAAAAATCCGATTCGACCGGGCTTTATCTTTTGAAAAACTTTCTGAGCTAACCAACCTCTGCATCAGCGACCTGGAAAAATTAAATCCTTCCGTAAAGCGGAGAAAAATTCCAGAGACCAACAAAACAATGGCCTTGAATATCCCGAAAGGCAAGGTTGATTTCATCAATGAGAATCTTGCTTGGATTACAGATTCTTTAGGGAATGCTCCCCTACCGCTAACTGCAAGCAATAAGTTGATTCTTCGAGATGAATCAGAAATTGAAAAAGAAATCCAGCGGAACACCATCACCTACCGGGTACAAAGCGGAGATAACTTGGGGAAAATCGCCCAAAATCATCGGGTAACCGTTTCTCAATTGAAAGAATGGAATAGCTTGAGTTCAAATTTGATTCGAGTTGGACAGCGCCTCACCATTCATGCTCCAATAGGGAGTACATCAAATAGAACCATAGCCCAAGTACAAACCAATTCCAACGGACAAAAAACCTACATCGTCCAGCCAGGTGATTCACTTTGGATTATTTCCAGAAGATTTGAGGGATTGACCGTTGACCAATTGAAGCGACTGAACAATCTCAACTCTACTCAAATCAAACCGGGACAAAGACTCATCATCGGATAATTGGTATTCGTTTCCCCCTGCTTCGAGCCGAATTCTGTTAATTTTTTTTAACAAAACCCAAAAGTCCTTACAGGAATGAATTTTCCTTCCTGTAAAGTATTTATTTTACTTTCAGCCAAACACACAAACCATACAACTGAATGAAATTCCTTTCCAGAATCAGTCTTTTCATCCTTGCTGTAGCAATTCTCGCTTCTTGCGATTCCAACGGTTCCCTATCTGAAAGTACCAAACCGAGAGCAAGGGGCTCCATTGGAGAAATTATCTTGGTGATTGACTCTGCCAAATACGCAGGACCTGTGGGTGATGCATTGCGGGATATTTTTGAGTCAGACCTACCAGGAATGATTCGCTCTGAAAGCAAGTTTAAAGTCAATACAGTAGACCCAAGAGCCATGACCCGAATGCTCAAGATGTCTACCAATCTCATTTACGTGACCACTTTTGATGATAAGGGTGGTGCCAGCCAAGTGATCAATTCCCAATTTTCTAAAGAGTCCAAAGAAAAGGCCCTGAATGACCCTAGCATTTACTCACTTCGTGTCGAAGATGAATATGCCATTGGTCAGGAAGTTCTGTATTTGTTTGGAAATACCGAAGATCAGTTAGTAGACAATCTGAAAAAAAATGGTCCAAGAATTCAGAATCTTTTCGAAGTAAGAGAAAGGGGAAGATTGGAAAAAATATTGCTTGCTCGAAAAAATACAGCAGCCAATGCGGAGGCGGAAAAGAATATTGGGATACAAATCAATGTACCCGCTTCCTATCAAATCGCTAAATCTGTTCCCGGCTTTCTTTGGCTAAGACAACCTACTCCTACTGGTAACAGACCGGATATTAGTCTATTTTTTCATGTAGAAGATTATGTGTCCGAAGAGCAGACTTTTCCTGAGAACATACTGGCTCTCAGGGACTCTGTAACGAAACAACACATTTTTGGAGACCCTGAAGTTCCAAGTTCCTATGTGGTAACTGAAAAACAAATCCCTCCAGCTTTCCGAAACATGGTTATAAATGATAATTTTACAACCGAAATCAGGGCTTCCTGGAGGACCAACAACGTGACCATGGGCGGAACCTATCTAGGTTACCTTATGGTGGATGAGCAAAAAGGAAAACTTTATTACATCGAAGGATTTGTTTATTACCCTAATGAAGTTCATCGGGACGCCCTTCGAGAGATTGAGACCATCTTGCTTAATACCGACGTTAGCTGGGTTCCTGACCAAGGAAGCTAAACCCAACTTAACGTAGCTTTTATGGCCATCAAAATTCGAAAAGAAGACGCCCTCAATTATCACACACAGGGGTCGCCTGGTAAAATCGAAGTCATTCCTTCCAAGCCTTTATCCAGCCAAATGGATTTGGCATTGGCTTATTCTCCTGGTGTTGCTGAACCTTGCAAGGAGATCGAAGCCGATCAGGAAAATGTGTACAAATACACCGCTAAAGGGAATCTTGTAGCCGTTATTTCCAATGGTACCGCTGTACTTGGATTGGGAGATATCGGTCCCGAAGCTTCCAAGCCAGTGATGGAAGGAAAAGGTGTACTTTTCAAGAAGTTTGCAGGTATCGATGTTTTTGACATCGAAATCAACGAAAAAGACCCAAAGAAACTTATCGATATCATCAAATCCCTCGAACCTACTTTTGGGGGAGTGAATCTGGAGGATATCAAAGCGCCAGAATGCTTTGAAATCGAGCAGACACTTAAGCGGGAAATGAAAATCCCGGTGATGCACGATGATCAGCATGGAACTGCCATCATTTCAGGAGCAGCTTTGCTTAATGCCTTAGAACTAGTTGAGAAGGATATCACCCAAATCAAGCTTGTAGTAAATGGTGCTGGAGCCTCTGCCGTTTCTTGTACTAGGTTCTACATGTCCTTAGGGGTTAAGCGGGAGAATATCGTCATGTGTGATAAGGAAGGTGTGATTCGAAAAGATCGTGACCATCTTGATGCTATTAAGGCCGAATTTGCAACAGACCGAGATATTCATACGCTTACCGAAGCATTATCTGGAGCGGATGTCTTCTTAGGACTTTCTGCCGGAAATGTGGTTTCCCAAGACCAAATCAAAGCAATGGCTCAGAATCCAATTGTTTTTGCTTTGGCCAACCCAGATCCTGAGATTGCATACGACTTGGCAATCGAAGCTCGTGAAGATTTGATTATGGCTACAGGTCGTTCAGATCATCCTAACCAAGTGAACAATGTATTGGGATTCCCATACATCTTCAGAGGAGCTTTGGACGTTCGTGCCACTGCGATCAATGAGGAAATGAAATTAGCGGCAGCTAAAGCGATCGCCATACTAGCAAAAGAGCCTGTTCCGGATATCGTAACCAAAGCTTATGGAGAAGCAAATCTAGGGTTCGGTAGATTCTATTTGATTCCAAAACCACTGGATCCAAGATTGATCACCACCATTGCTCCTGCTGTGGCAAAAGCAGCTATTGACTCTGGAGTAGCTAGAAGAAACATTACCGACTGGGATTCTTATGAATTAGAACTCCAAGAGAGAATTGGTATTGATCAGCGATTGATGTCTGTGGTCATTGCTCGCGCTAAGAAGGATCCTAAGCGAGTAGTTTTTGCGGAAGCCGACAATAGAAAAATCCTCAAAGCTGCTCAAATCCTCAAGGATGAAAAAATTGCTCATCCAATCTTGCTAGGAAATAAAGAGAAAATCCTTTCCCTCATCGAGGAAAGCTCCCTGGATCTTGAGCATGTAACTATCATCGATCCTCAGGAGGAAACAGAAAAGTTGAATCAGTTTGCCAAAATCCTTTTCGAAAAACGAAAGAGAAAAGGCATGACTCCAGTAGATGCTTCCCGTTTGGTTACTCAGCGGAACTATTTCGGAGCCATGATGGTAGAAACTGGCCTTGCAGATGCATTTATCTCTGGTTTGACTCGTGATTATCCGAAGACCATCCTTCCTACTCTACATACCATTGGCGTGAAGCCAGGTGCAAAAAGAGTGGCCGGTATGTATATCATGAATACCGATAAAGGCCCTTTCTTCTTCGCAGATACAACTGTTAATCTGAATCCAAGTGCAGAGGAATTGGTAGATATTATCGGTTTGACTGCTGATGCAGTGAAATTCTTCAATGTAGAACCACGAGTTGCCATGCTTTCCTATTCCAACTTCGGATCCGCAAAAGGAGATATTCCTGCGAAAATGGCGAAAGCCACTGCCTTGGCGAAGGAAAAGTACCCGGGTTTGATTATCGAGGGTGAAATGCAAGCCAATGTTGCTCTAAATGATGAGATTCAGCGAGAAGTTTATCCGTTCTCTGAATTGATCAATAAGAAAGCAAATACATTGATTTTCCCTGATCTTGCATCCGGAAACATCGCTTATAAATTGCTTTCTGAAATTGGAAATTCAGAAGCAATTGGTCCGATTCTTTTGGGAATGAACAAACCGGTACACATTCTTCAACTGGGAAGTTCAATCCGGGAAATCGTGAATATGGTAGCAATCGCTGTTGTTGACGCTCAAATGGCTTCTTCATGATTGCTTACCTACAGGGAAAATTAGTTTTCAAAGACCCAACTTACGTTATCATAGATGTAGGAGGAATTGGGTATGAAGTAAAAATTTCCCTTCAAACCTACAGTAAAATCAAGGATGAGGAGTCGATTCGACTCCTCACCTATCTCCATATTAAAGAGGATGCCCATACCCTTTACGGATTCAAGGAAGAAGACGAAAAACGACTTTTTTTACTCCTGATCAGCATCAATGGTGTCGGCCCAAATACAGGTCTGATGATCCTTTCTTCTCTCAGTGCTTCAGAAATTGAAGAGGCGATTTTGGGAGGAGATGTAAATACCATTAAGCAAGTAAAAGGCATAGGCCTTAAGACGGCTCAGCGGGTTATTTTGGAATTGAAAGATAAAATCGGAAAATCTGGATCCGCAGAAAGCACCACACCACTTGGATTCCTAAAATCAAGCAATAAAATCCGGGAGGAGGCGTTAAAAGCCTTAATTACCTTAGGTTTTCCAAAGTCCGCCGCAGAAAAGAATATTGACTCAGTACTCAAAAAAACCAAGGGAGAAATTTCTTTAGAAGATTTAATTAAAGCATCTTTAAAGACATCATAATTTAAACTTGGATTGAACTTTCGTACGATACTGACTTTTTGCAGGGGAAAAGCTCTGGGTACAGTTTGCTTCATCCTGTTTGGATTGTTTGTTGGTTTAGGAAATGTAATTGCCCAACAAACTCGTACTGATACTACCCAGACTAAAATCGATTCCCTGAACAATCGAAGGCTTGCACCTTCTTTCTTGCTGTGGCAAAATCAGCGAACCAATCCGCTATTCCCTATTGGGAACCCTTTCTTAAATAGCTATTCCCCTTTCTTCCCAAAATCACTCTTTGACCAAGCTGTCCGAGTTCAAGTAGATTCTACCTCTCAGCTTCGTTACAATGTGTTCAATGAAGTTGATAGCACGCAAGGAGGAACAGGCCAAGAATATGACTTTGAAGAATTTTCCCAGATTCAGGAATACAAAGTTCGGCAGGAATACTGGCGAAGCAGAGCCCGGGGAGGGGATGGAGAAAGTGCCGTGGAAGGAAGAGGATTAGTTCCTCCTTTGACAGTCAGTCCAAATTTTGACCGAATTTTCGGTGGATCGGATATCAATATCCAACCTACAGGATATGTCAATCTGGATCTAGGTGCAATTTTTAGACGAGTTGACAACCCTACCCTTCCGATTCGTCAACAGCGAAATGGAGGCTTCAATTTCAATCAGCAAATCCAAATGGCTGTAAATGGCTCCTTAGGAGAAAAAATGAAAATTGCCGCCAATTTTGATTCTAACAACTCCTTTGATTTTCAAAACCAACTCAAACTAGAGTTTGATGGATTTGAAGAAGACATCATTCAATCAATTGAATTGGGAAATGTGTCCATGCCTGTTCAAAACCGATTAATTCAAGGGGCACAAAATCTTTTTGGCGTCAAGACCCAAATGCAGTTTGGGAAATTGAATGTCACGGCTGTCGCCTCCACGCAGCGAGGTCGTAGAGATAATTTGCAAATTGATGCGAATGGCCAAGGTAGAACATTCGAAATCCAAGCTTCAAATTACGATGAAAACCGACATTTCTTCTTATCTCATTTTTTCAGAGATAATTACGAGCGTTGGCTAAGAGGACTTCCTCAGGTACTCTCCGGAGTCAATGTGACACGAATTGAGATTTATGTCATGAACCGGGCCGCAAATACGGAGACTCTTCGGAATTTTGCAGCATTCATGGATTTGGGAGAAGGTCGGGTTCTTTTGAATCCTAGCAATCCAAGCATTGGCCCTGCGGATCCTACCGCCCCAACTGGAAATGCAGCCAATCAATTGTATAGCAATATTTCCAGCAATCCATCTTTCCGCCCTTTTGACACAGGTTCTCGTGCAATGGAAGGGGCTTTGGGACTTCGAAAGGGAGTTGACTTCGAGCAAATCAACGGAGCAAGAAAACTAGATCAGACAGAATATTTCATCAATCCTCAGTTGGGATATGTATCTCTTTTCCGAAGGCTACAAAATGATGAAGTATTAGCTGTAGCCTACGAATACACCTACAACGGGCAAGTTTATAAAGTTGGGGAATTAACGGAAGACTATCAAAACCGAGCTGAGGATGAGTTGATTTTCCTCAAGTTATTGCGCCCTGCCCGCATCAATCCTCAAGTTCCAACCTGGGACTTGATGATGAAAAATGTCTACAGCCTTAATGCAAGCCAAATCCTTCGAGAAGGATTCCAATTACAGGTAATCTACCGGGATGACCGAACTGGTTTGGACAACCCTTCACTTTTGGAAGGGCAGGAAGTCAAAGATGTTCCTTTGATTCGATTGACTGGATTGGATAATCTGAATCCTCAAAATGACCCAGCTCCTGATGGAAATTTCGATTATGTGGAAGGCCTGACGATGATTTCCAATCGGGGATTATTGATTTTCCCTGTCCTCGAGCCATTCGGATCAAATTTAGAAAAACGCTTCCTTGACACAGAAGGCGTTTTGAAGGATAAGTATGTCTACGATACGCTCTACCGAACGACTCAGGCGGATGCAGAATTGGTCACTCGGCTCAATAAGTATTTCATCAAGGGAAGGTTAACAGCTGGTTCTGCTAGTGAAATTCAGCTTCCAGGATTGAATATTGCACCAGGTTCTGTGATCGTAACGGCAGGAAATATCCCACTTACTGAAGGTGTGGATTTCACTATTGATTACAATGTGGGAAGATTGGTTATTATCAATGACGCCATCCTTCAATCCGGAAAGCAGATCAATGTAAGTTTTGAAAAAGCAGATTTGGTTTCCTTCCAAACCCGAAGTCTTTTGGGAACTAGGCTGGATTATTTATTCAGTGATAAATTCAATTTGGGGGGTACATTCCTTTACCTGAATGAACGACCAAATGTCACCCGAATAGCAACAGGAAGCGAAACAGTAAGAAATAGTATCTGGGGATTGGATGCGAATTTCTCAGACGAATCCCGCTTCTTGACCAAATTGGCGGATGCCCTTCCTTTCACCGATACCAAGGAAGTTTCTCAAGTACAAATCAGCGGTGAATTTGCACATTTAATACCGGGAACATCCAATAGAGTTGATGGAGATGGAGCGTCCTACATTGATGATTTCGAAGCTGCGATCACTCCATTCAATTTGGGAGGAGCTGCAAATCAAAACTGGAAGCTGGCCTCGACCCCTCAGACACCCGATAATAAATTTGATTTAAGTTCTCAAACTGAAGACAATCTAGGAGCAACCTACCGAAGAGCTCGGGTAGCTTGGTATAATATTGATAATATTTTCTACCGAGAAAGTGGCCCAGGTGTCCCTTCAAACATTACCAGAGAAGATCGTCAAAACCACTATGTCCGTAGAGTAGTGCCGCAAGAGATTTTTCCTCAACAAGATCGCGATGTGATTATCACTCCGGAGCCTTTGTTTGAATTAGCCTACTTCCCTTCCGAGCGAGGGATGTACAATTACAACCCAAATCTCCGCCAAGATGGTCTTCTCCCCAACCCACGAATGAATTATGGCGGGGTGACGAGAGCTATCACCACCGAAGTGGATTTCGATCGAACCAATATTGAGTATCTGGAATTCTGGTTGCTTGATCCATTTATCGGAGGAGAAAATGGCCGGGTATTAGATGGCGTTTTCAATCAAAACAATACCACGGGAGGTAAGCTTTATTTCAACCTTGGCGACATTTCTGAAGATGTCATGAAAGACGGAAGCCATGCCTTCGAAAATGGACTTCCTGCCGATGGTGACCCTACTGAAACCCGTCAGAACGAATGGGGAAGAATTACGAGAGAGCAGTTCCTTATTCCGGCCTTCGACAATTCCGCTGAATCTCGGGAAAATCAAGACGTCGGTTTGGATGGTTTGAAAAATGAAGACGAAGCAGACTTCTTCAGAAGCCGTTTCCTTGACCGAATCAACGTCAATCAACAAGCCTTAAATAACATCCTACAGGACGTTTCAGCGGATGCTTTCCAATATTATTTGGATGAGTCATTTGACGAGCAGAATGCCAAAATCCTTGAGCGTTATAAAAAATTCAATGGTCAGGAAGGTAACTCACCAGTAGAGCCTAATCAAAACCTTTCCTTTACTCCGTCAGGAACGAACAATCCTGATAACGAGGACCTCAACACAGATAATACCATCAATGAGTTAGAGAATTACTACGAATATGAAATTGATCTCCGTCCGAATAATTTGATCGTGGGTCAAAACTACATCGTAGACAAGGTCACTGCCAATGTGGGAGGAGAAGCTGTGAATTGGTACCTATTCAGAATTCCAGTTAGGCAGCCTGACCGAATTCAGGGAAATATCACTGGATTCAAATCTATCCGATGGATTCGGACATATTTGACAGATTTTGAGCAGCCGGTCGTATTGCGAATGGCAAATTTCCGAATGATTGGAAGTCAGTGGCGGGTATTCCAAGAATCACTTTTTGAGCGAGGCTTTTTCGAAATTCCAGAGCCGGATAATTCAAATGTAACCGTGGACGTGGTAGGGATAGAAGAAAACTCTCAGGGAAGTGATACTCAGAGTCCTTATGTACTGCCTCCTGGCATCAATCGGGATCGGGATAATACCTCCACTGTCGAAAGAAGATTGAACGAGCAGTCCCTTCGAATCTGTGTGGAAGACCTTGCTGCGCGGGATGCAAGAGCTGTTTTCAAAAACCTAACCTTGGATTTGGTACAGTTTGAACGAATCAAAATGTTCTTCCATGCCGATAGTGAAGATGCTTTAGATGGAGAGATTACCGCATTTTTACGATTGGGAACTGACTATACGGACAACTATTATGAAATAGAAGTTCCGCTTATCATCACTCCAAAAGGCACCCGTGATCCAAGACAAATCTGGCCTTTGGAAAATGAAATTGATATTGCCATCCAGGAAATTGTTTCGGTAAAAACAGATCGAGATAATCAGGGACTTCCTCTTAACCTACCATTCTCCAAATCTGTCCGCCAATACAAAGTAACTGTCGTAGGTAGACCAGAACTGAATCAAACCCAAGGAGCAATGATTGGGGTCAGAAATCCTGGAAATGGAGCTGGTGGAAGCAGAAGTATCTGCCTTTGGGCGAATGAACTTCGAGTTACAGGACAAAATGAATCCAACGGTTGGGCTGCTAATGCTTTTGTAAATGCAAAAATTGCAGACTTAGCGGTCGTGTCTGCCTCAGTGAGACATAGTTCCATCGGTTTTGGAGGCTTGGAAACTAGATTATCCCAACGATCAAGAGAAGCAACTACTCAATATGATGTTTCTACGAATATCAAGGTAGACAAATTACTTCCTGAGGAATTGGGAGTGAGTATACCAGTTTACATGAGTGTGGAAAATTCCAGCACTAGACCGGAATTTGATCCGCTCAATCCTGATGTACCTTTTGAAGTAGCTTTACAAAAATTTGAGACTGATCAAGAACGGGATGAATATAGAGCTATAGCACAGGATCAATTGAATCGAAAGAATATTAGTTTGAACAATGTACGAAAACTCAAAACAAATCCTGAAGCTCCAGATAGATTCTATGACATCAGCAATTTCTCCTTCTCCTATGCAGTAGGAACGGTTACCCAAACAAACGCTCAAATACAGCGCTATGAATTCAAAACCAACCGGGGAAATATTACCTACAGCTTTGCTCCAAAACCTTTGACTTTTGAGCCTTTCAAAAATTCAGAGGGGCTATCTTCTCCATACCTCCAATTGATCAAAGACTTCAATCTGAACTTTGCACCAACCCAGTTATTGGCAAGAGTGGATGTGGATCGAAGATTCCTCCGATCTCAGTATAGAAATGACCAACTTTCTACATCTGGTGTTGATCCGCTTTTCCAGAAGTCCTTCTTTATGAATCGATTCTACACGCTGAATTGGGATCTTACGAAAAACCTTCGAGTTGATTACAGTGGCTCAGTGATGGCGGTAGTTGATGAGCCAGAGGGTGATTTGGATACACAGGAAAAAATTGATTCCGTTCGAACGAATTTCTGGAATTTCGGAAGAAGAACGAATTACAATCACAATGTCAATCTGAATTATACCATTCCGTTTGACAAGATTCCTTTAGTCAATTGGATTCGGGCAGATTACCGATACAATACCACTTATACTTGGATGACCGGAGCTATCGGGCAACGAGACACTTTGGGTAACGTCATTCAAAATACCAGAGAGCAGACACTTTCTGGTAAATTTGATCTGATCCGACTTTATAATAAGAATAAAAAACTGGAAGCTTTGAATGCCCCACGTAGGCCGAGCATTCCAGGAAGGAATACCCCATCGGCGGAAGACACAATTGGTACACCTTTTAGTAATAAGCTGTTGAAATTCTTGATGTCGGTAAAAGAAGTGACATTCAATTACGGTTTGACTGAAGGAACATTCTTACCTGGTTATTTACCTAACACAGGGCTCTTGGGTATGGATCGGGCTTTCACCAATCCTGGCTTAGCATTTATTTTCGGTAGTCAAGATCCTCAAATCCGAAATGAATTGGCTGCGCGTGGCTTGATGGCTCCAAGTGCAGAATTGACTCAACCTTTCCAACAAAATCGTGCAATGAACCTCCGTTTAGGAGCCTTGGTGGAACCTATTCGGGATTTCAGAATTACTCTTAATGCTGAAAAGCGAGAAGTAGGAAGGTATCAGGAAATCTTCAGGAATTCGGCAGATAATCCAGGTGAATACCTATCAATAAGTCCTTTACGAAACAATAGCGCCTATTCCGTGACCACCATCCTTTTGGGGACTAGTTTTTCTAGAGATGATTCTCAAAATAATTCGCCATTATTCCAAGACTTTGAAAACAACCGAGCAATTATCAAAGGAAGGCTTGATGCATTGAACACAGCTAATGGAGAATATGCGATCAATGGGCAAGATGTTTTGGTTCCGGCATTCTTGGCTGCTTACCGAGGACAAGATGCCTCCGAAGCCAACTTAAATCCATTCCCTAAAACTCCTCTTCCAAACTGGAGAATTGATTATTCTGGACTTTCCCGAATCAAAGGCCTAAGTGATGTATTTACCAGCATCAATATCTCGCATTCTTATGTATCGACTTATGATGCGAGCAATTTCTCCAACTCTTTACAATATCAACAAGGACTGGAACTGTACAACACCTTACAAAACCGTCAATTCCCTACAGAAATCAATGACGATGGCCAATTCATTCCAATTTATGTACTAAATCAAGTTGTCCTTTCGGAAAGATTTTCTCCATTGATAGGAATAGACTTAATGACCAAGGGAAGATTAAACGTGGCAATCAATTACAACAAAGAGCGTAATCTTGGTCTCAACTTCTCCAATGCACAAATTACCGAACAGCGAAGCAATGACTTTGGATTTAACCTCGCTTATACAAAGGCTGGAGTCAAAGTTCCATTCAAGTTCCAAGGCAGAGAAACTATCCTAAAAAATGATCTGCAATTGCGCTTGGACATGAAGGTAGTGGACACTCGGCAAGTACAGCGAAAAATCGAAGAGGGAAGCACGGTAACCAATGGAAACCTTAATATTCAGATTCGTCCAACGATCGGATATGTTATCAATCAAAATCTGAATTTGACGATTTATTTTGACCGAACGATCAATGACCCTCGAGTATCGACCGCCTTTAAGAGAGCTTCTACCTCCTTTGGTGGACAACTTCGATTTAATTTATCACAATAGATTTTTTCCAATTAGGAATCGTCTTATTTTTGGAGACCTTAATCAATCATACAACATGAATTTCCCAGAAGAATTAAAGTACACCAAAGACCATGAGTGGGTTCGTATCGAAGGAGATATTGCCACAGTGGGAATTACCGAATTTGCACAGGGCGAATTGGGTGATATCGTTTATGTCGAAGTGGAGACCGTCGGCGAGACAATTGATGCAGGAGAAGTCTTTGGAACTGTAGAAGCTGTAAAAACAGTATCTGACCTTTTCATGCCGATTTCAGGTGAAATCGTAGAATTCAACGAAGAATTGGAAAGCTCTCCAGAACTTGTAAATGAATCTCCTTACGAAGATGGCTGGATGATCAAAATCAAAATTGGCGGAGACCTTCCGGCTGATTTGTTGTCTTCGGAAAGCTACGCTGAACTAGTAGGGAAAAATTAATCAGTCAGTTGCGGGTTTTTCTTGGGATCACCTGGTTAATCATTTTAGGTTTTGCGATGCTGACACCCGGCGACCGCTTACCAGAAATTAACGCATTTGATTTTCAAGATAAAGTCATCCATACGATTTGCTTTCTCGTACTTTCATTTATTTGGGCAGGGGTTTCTAAGAACCATTTAAAGAAAGGAAAGAAATCAATAAACTGGCTCATTTTCATTGCTTTAGCAGTAATTCCTTCTGTCTCTTTTGAGATTGGACAGCTTTGGATTCCGAATCGATCCTTTGATTGGTGGGACTTAGGGTTCAACCAACTCGGAATTTGGCTAGGGCTCTTTGGATATTTTAAGATTTGACGATGTTAAATCATTTGCAATAATCTTGGGAAATCCTTAGACTTGTTAGATAAATAGAATATAAATTAACCTATCATAAACCAAACACGCTATGGAAGCAAAAAAGACCCCAAGCGCTGACCTTACCAGAACCTCAGGAATGTTCCTGAATTTGGGTTTGGCAGTTGCTGTAGGTGCTGTCCTAGTGGCCTTTGAATGGAAGTCATTCGATGATGGATCCCTAAAGGATCTAGGAATGGCTGATGATAACTTTGAGGAGCTACTGGATATTCCAATCACCGAACAACCACCACCGCCGCCACCACCACCAGTAGAGCAACCAATCATCCAGGAAATTCCTGATGAAGTTGAAATCGAAGAAAAAATTGAGGTGAACTTTGACGTAAACGTTGAAGAAGAAACTGTAATCGAAGAAGTAGTCATTGCTGAAGCTCCTGTAGAAGAAAAGGCGGACGAAATCTTTGACGTGGTAGAAACTCAGCCTCAGCCACCAGGTGGAATGTCCGGTTGGAATGAATACTTGAGAAAGAACTTGAAGTACCCAACTCAAGCAAGACGTATGGGTATCGAAGGTACAGTAATCGTAGTATTCGTTATCAACGTTGATGGTTCAATCCAAGACGTGGAAGTTCTTCGAGGAATCGGAGGAGGTTGCGACGAAGAAGCTGTGAAAGTAGTTCAAGATGCTCCTAAGTGGGAACCTGGTAAGCAAAGGGGTCGTCCAGTACGTACCCGAATGAGATTGCCAATCCGTTTCAAGTTGAGCTAATCCAATCACAAATAAAACTGAAGCCCGAATAATATTCGGGCTTTTTTTATGCCTTGGTTTTAAAACTTTTAACATAGTTAAAGTCAGTTAATTCACTATTTATCAAGTGTTTATTGGGTAATTTCTTGTATCGTTTCATTTAAACCTAAAAATCATGGAAACCAAGAAAACCCATCAAGCAGACCTTCGAAAATGGTCATCCACACTTTTCAATCTTAGCCTGGCAATTAGTATCGGGCTTTGTCTTGTTGCCTTTGAATGGAAATCTTATTCAGACTCTCCTATCAAAGAGATTACTAAAGAATCAGAACTTTGGGACATTCCTGACATCCCAAACACCTTTCAAACCCCACCTCCTCCACCGGTTGAGATACCACCAATTATTCAGGCTCAGCCTGATGAAATCAAAATCGACCCTACTTTGATTTCTATTGATATCAATACTACGGAAACAACCGAAATTCCAGAAGTTATTATTTCTGATGATCCTCCTGTAATTGATAAAGCTGAGGAGATCATGGACTTCATAGAAGTTCAAGCAAGCTTCAAAGGAGGAATGGAAGCATGGTATGAGTATTTAAGAAAGAACCTCAAATACCCTTCACAAGCCAAAAGAATGGGAATAGAAGGCGTGGTTTTAATCCGCTTTGTAGTCAATAAAGATGGAAGTGTCCAAGACGTGGAAGTTGTCAGACCCCTAGGAGGAGGCTGTGATGAAGTAGCCAAAGAAGTTGTCGAAAACTCTCCAGAATGGATACCTGGGAAAATGGGAGGAAGACCTGTTAGATCCAGAATGGTGATTCCTATTCGGTTTAAGCTGCAATAGTCCTAGAATTCTCTTCCATAATTTTACTCTATTGGAATAAAAGGATGATTTAAAAACTGTAATTTGGGTAAGTATGAAAATCAACAGAATACTTACCCTTATTTTATTCCTGGCAACGTTTGCCTGTCAAAGTCCAAAATTTGACTTGGTTATTAAAAATGGTACTGTTTACTCCGGTGATGGTAGTGAAGGTCAAGTATTGGATGTGGGAATCACAGGTGACAGAATCACCTTTTTAGGGAAATTAGGATCCTTTGAAAGCGATGAAATAATCGATGCTACAGGATTGGCTGTTGCACCGGGATTCATTGATATGCATACACACCTAGAGCCAATTCTCGAAATGCCATTAGCAGAATCCTTGGTTCGTCAAGGGGTGACGCTCTCACTGGGTGGTCCTGATGGAAATAGCCCTTTACCTTTAGACAGCTATTTGGATACGCTCGAACAAATGGAAATCGGCCCAAATTTGGCTTATTTGGTCGGGCATAATTCTATTCGAAGAGCTTATTTGGGAAATATTGACCGTGACCCAACGGAAGAGGAATTGGCGGCTATGAAAGGTGAAGTTGACAAAGCTATGGATGCGGGAGCTTTTGGCATTTCCACCGGTTTAAAATATCTACCCGGCACTTTTGCCAAACTGGATGAAGTCATTGCTTTATCCAAAGTGGCTGCTGCTAAAGGAGGAATTTATACTTCTCATCTTCGAGAAGAAGGTCTTGGCCTCATTGATGCAGTTCAGGAGGCAATTCAAATTTCACGCGATGCCCAAATCCCTGTTGTATTAACTCATCATAAAGCAATAGGAGTAAAAATGTGGGGAGCCAGTAAAAAGACTTTGGCACTCGTTGATTCAGCTCATCAGTTGGGCTTGGATATCATGATGGATCAATATCCTTATACAGCAAGCCATACCGGAATTAGCGTATTAATCCCAAGCTGGGCCTTAGAAGGTGGGAAATTTGAAGAACGAGTAAATAATCCTGCCTTAAAAGACAGCATTAAATCAGGGATCGTATTTGCTATTTTAAATGACCGTGGAGGAAATGATTTGAGAAGAATCCAATTTTCCACTGTACAATGGGATAGAAGTTTAGAAGGCCAAACCTTATATGATTGGATTGTCCGTGAAGGAGACGAACCCACCGTGGAAAAAGGGGCAGAATATGTGATTCAAGCTCAACTGAATGGGGGGATGGGCACTATCTATCATGCTATGGATGAGGAAGATGTAGAACGCATTATGAAACATCCGATGACCATGATTGGGTCAGATGGAAGGCTATCCAAGCCAGGCATAGGCCACCCACACCCAAGAGCCTATGGTACCTTCCCAAGAGTATTGGGATATTATGTCCGTGAAAAGAAAATAATGGACTTATCCACTGCTATCCATAAAATGACAGGCTTATCAGCAAAAAGACTGGGATTGACCGACAGAGGAGTAATTCAAGAAGGAGCTTTTGCTGACATCACTATTTTCAATCCTGAAACTGTTATTGATCAAGCGACTTTCATCAACCCACATCAATATCCGCAAGGAATTGAACACGTGATTATCAACGGAAATTTTGCGGTAAAAGAGGGTGAATTTCAGCAAAAAGGCTATGGAAGGGTCATTCGGAAAAACAAGCCTTAAAGAACATTCATTGATTGTTCTTTAATCTTTTCCAATTCATCCTTCATTAATATCACCAATTTCTGAATATCGGCATCATTGGCTTTGGAGCCGATGGTATTGATCTCCCGACCAATTTCCTGACTGATAAAACCTAGCTTTTTACCTTGTTGAGTTTCTTCTTTAAGAACCTTCAAAAAATACTTGAGATGAGTTTCTAAGCGAACAAGCTCTTCCGTGATATCAAGCTTTTCGAAATAGTAAATCAATTCCTGCTCAAAACGATTTTGATCGAAATCATTCTCTGCAACCCATTCCTTGAAATTATTTCGGATACGGGTTTTAATTCGACCTTTTCGTTGACCTTCTGAAGCTTTTACTTTTTCCAAAGCCTCAGAAATGATTTGGATATTGCCTTCCAATTTTTCTAGGAGCGCCTTTCCTTCATCTTGTCGAAACTGATCGCATTTCCCCAAAGCCTCTTCGATAGCTTTCCGTATTAATTCCCAATCTGCAGAATCATCAGTCTCCTCGGGATTGGAGTTAATTACTACAGATGGGGCCTGAAGGGCTAATTTGAAAAGCTCCGATTGATCAGCTCCAACTTTGGATGCCATGGTTTGGAACTTAGTAAAATAAGCATCAAAGAGATCCTCATTTATAGTTACAGGGATCTCCGAGGATTTCTTGGCTACAAAATCGATGGTTAGGGATACTTTTCCCCTATCCAAGATAGCTTGAACCAAATTGCGGATTTCATGCTCTTTCTCAGAAAATTGCCTAGGATTCCGTAAGGATAAATCAAGAAATTTGGAATTTAGGGTTTTGACTTCTACATGGATAATTCGTGACTCATCTTCACATCCGACACTTCCATAGCCGGTCATCGATTTGATCATAATGCTCTTTTAAAAATTATAACCCAAAGTTACATAGAACTTGAGATCTTCTGTCTGATAATTTCGTATTGGTCGCGCCACATCAAATTTTACATAATAATTAAGAAGCACAGTTCGCAAACCGGCTCCATAACTCTGCAACCATGGATTGTTGAAGTTATTAAGAGTAATCTCGAAAGGAGAACCCTCTGTATTAATTATTTCTGTGTTTTGGTCATTGACTCGCTCCCAAGGTGCAGAAACATCCCATGCAGAACCTATATCATAGAATCCGACCAATTGGAAATTTCGAATAAAATTAGAGGTAATGTTTCCTCGAGTCAGGTAAGAGAATAGCGGAATTCTCAACTCTGTAGAGAATGTAATCACCTTATTTCCACGAATTTCATCATAATCATACCCCCTCAAATCCACAAAATCTGCGAATAGAATATTTGAATTTTCTACGCCTGTTGGATTTCGAACCGGAGAAACTTCAGGACGATTAGATGGTGGTTGATAGAACTCATTAAACAACCAGTTATCCATGCCACCCACTAGATATGTCTGTGGGTTATTTCCAAAGAAAGAACCTACATATAGCTTGGAAGCTAGGACGATATTTTTATGTACCCGCTGATAATTCCTTATATCTAAATAAAAATTACTAAAGCTTCTATCAGAGTGATTTAATCCCTGATAATGAACAAATCCAACTTTACCCTTCAAACCAATCTGTGAATAAAGGCCAATTTGCTGAGTACGATCATAAACAAACTCTGCCTTTCCTCCTACATAGTTCACATCAAACCGATTAGACTCAGGGTTGGTTGCCAAGATCAATGAGTCTGGGTTAAGATTGAAATATTGAGTCTTAGCTAGGAAAGGTGCGATTGTAAATCTGGAATTAACATTGAAAGGATAGGAAACTCCAGCTTCAACTTTTGTCAAAACATACTTTTGGAACGTTATATCATCCTCAGAATATCGGATTGTTCTTCTATCAAACCTAGCCCGGAAATCAAGCCTGCTTTTCAAATATTCATATTCTGCGAAAATATCCCCTCCAGAACGGAAGTCAAGCGCAACTGATATTCCTCCTGTCAAGGAATGATTATCAAGTAAGTCCGTCATCTTTCCACTCATACTTAAGCCAAATCCTCTTAGGGGATCGACAATGAATCGAGTGTTTAGATTATTTGTGAAAAACTGCGGTTCCATTCCGCGAGGACCATACACCCGTTTTTGAAGAGATTGTCTCCTAAAGGCCTCCAAGATATTTCCAGCATTTTCCTCCGTAGTCTGCCCTTGCTCTCTATTCAACTGAGGATTTGGTAAGGAATCAAAGGTATAATTTTCAGTATTGATTCCGGATCGGTTTTGAAACTTTAGTCGATCAACATTAATAGAGGTTGTAGTCTTTTGAGAGGTCGTATCGATTTTAATCGGTTCAGCCTCAACTTGAGGTTTTGGAGTGAGTGTTTCCGATTGTTGCGTTTCTTTTGGAGCAGATTCGATCAATCTTCTTGCGGCAATTCGTTCGTTCAAACTTTTCGCCTGCTCAAGCTGAACCCGTGGCGTACTAGGAGTAAATAAATCAGCTCCAGAATAATTCTGAATTACTAAAAAGCTCTCTTTCCCGTCTCGCACAGAGAAAGCAATTTTATTCATTCGACTATTGACATCGAATGATTCTAAGCTTTTGCTGTAACCCGAAATTTGGCTAGAAATCTGGTTTCCGATATTCAGACGCATCAAATTATTGATACCACTGAGGTCACTTAGATAAACGACTGTATTGCTGTTTACCTTTCGTGGTCGAATATTCTTACTATAAGTATTGGTGAGTCGGGTGAGACGAACAGAATCCCGGACCTCGGCCATAAAAATATTGTAGCTCGTTTTGAATTGATTCAGGTTTTCAAATTTGCCGGATAAAGAATCCAGTTCCTCAGAATAATTCGTGGTGTAAATAATGGTCGAATCATTCAAGAACATAGGAGTGAGATCATCAAACTCATCATTTGTCAACCTCCTTCCTGCACCTCGTGTGTTCAAAGTATAGATATCGGTCTTTCCATTGGAAATTGCCGAAAGAACCATATTGCGACCGGTACTATTGAAGTCAAGACTGAGAACTTGATTGATATTTCTTAGGAAAATTTTATCCTGATTAGAACCGTCAATGGATCGTAATCTTAAAGTAGTTATTCCTCTTTTGTAGGAAGCAATAGCCAAATTCGCAGAATCTCTCCAAGCAATGACCGGTGATCTGAAGTTTGGATTTTGATCTTCATATACAGATCCACCCTGGAAAAGCGTACGCTCCAATCCTGACGACACCTCGCGAACCTGAACTTTGTACTTTCCTTGATTATTGATCACATAAGCCAAATTCAATCCATCAGGACTGAATTTGATATCCATGATCGTACCGATCACTCGAGGGGAAGTCTGAGCAATTGCCTGAGAGGAATTGATTTCACGGAAATTGGAATTAACCTGCTGATTAATGGTGAGGTAGTATTTTCTCCAGTCTTCAATGAATGAGTTAAAATTCAAACCAACTGTATTGGCTACTGAATTTTCTTCATTTCGATTAATCCGTGAAAGGTTTAGAATACTTGAAATATAGCGACGACCATATCGCTCAGCTATGTAATTCCAAATTGATTGACCAACCAAAGAAGCTTCGATTGAATTCAACCGAAGGATTTTTGGAGTCTCATCTTCCTTCAAATAATGGCGGATGTAGTCATCCATTTCCCTGCTCCAGCCTTTTGCTAAATACAGTGAAATCCCATCTACATACCATTCCGGAAAACTATTTAGCAAATTGGATTGGAATGCATCTGCAACAGAAGCTCCATAGAGCATTTCCTGAATGATAATTTTGGAGGTCGCATAAACCAAATCCTCCTTAAAAAGGTCCACTTCCCCTTTGTAAGCAACCTCTGCTATTAGCCTACTGAAATTAGTCTGCCCTTCCTCGTTGAATTCCTCTTTATTGAGATTCAAATTACTCTGAAGCAATTCCTCTGGGGAGTTATAAATGTAAATTTTGGGCTTGGTATAAGCCACATACCCGATCATTTGCGTCAAGCGCTGAAACTCGGACTCCAAATATTCAATAGCTAGTTTGGCATTCGCTCCGCCCCTATCATAATAATAGACTTCAAAATTATTGGAGCTGTAAAAATACCAGTCAAACTGTTTATGCTGTAAGCGGTTCTTTCCAAATCGTTCCTGATCAAATTGAGCAAATGCCGAACCTGCAAAAAACAGGAAACCAAGAAAGAGAAGAATAATATGGTAAGACTTCTTTTGCATGCTTTAAACTAGAAGTTTTAAATATAATCAAAATAGCGGGCGATGTCCACTTCCTTCATAATGGGCTCCGATCTCAATAAATGGGCTTCCATCACTTTGCTGAAAAATGGAACCAAAGAGACCCCCTTAGCACCAAATCCATTGAATATGTAAACGCCTGAATGCCTAGGATGTTTCCCCAAAAATGGTTTCCGGTCTTTTGTAGCAGGTCGTATTCCAAATTTATGCGAAACCACCTCTTTAACAGGTAAATTCACCAAAACCTGAAGCCGTTCTAAAAGCTCATTTTTAGCTCGCTCCGTGGGGCCAATATCCAAATCATGCCAAGTATAGGTCGAACCAACCCGATGAATTCCTTCGCCCAAATGAACACGAAAGACACCACGATTCACAATGTAATCAGGACAGAACTCCTGTTTTACCTCCAGAATTTCTCCTTTGACAGGAGCGAAAGGCAAAAACCCAAAAAAGGAAGATTCCGCTGAATGAACTCCATTACAGAACACTACTGCTGTTGATTCCAAATCTCTGTAATGCCAGGACCCATTATCAAAATGGAGATTTTCCTCTGTAAACTCTTCTAATTGAAAATATTCAGAAAACTTCTCTTTAAAAGCATTCAGGAAAGTTGGTATATCCAGCCAGCCGGATTGTTGAAGCATCACTCCTCCATAAGGATCATTGAGATGTGGAGATTGGGATTCGGTTACCAACTCCCTTATGTATGGGATAAAAGCTTCATCCGAACTATTCCCCATCCACTCATTTTGCTCTTCAATACTGATAAATGGCCGATAGATTGTCTCTGAACGGAGAAAATCAACACCAGTCTTTTCTTCAATCTCTTTGTAAAATGGCTCGATCTCAGGAAACAATTGATCAGCTAACCACGTCTTTACCATCTTTCTTCCTGTTACAGGATTGTAAAGCCCTGCAGCAATCCTACTGGATTGGTTTTTTTCCGGTTGATCCAAGATTCTAATTGATTTCCCAGCCTGAATCAATCGGTATCCTAATGCCGAACCAGCTAAGCCTCCTCCGATGAGTAAAAAATCAATTTTCATAGCTCAAATAACGCGTTTTATTCCTTATTTTGTTTTTGCAGATCGATAAAATCATGCTCAAAATTCAAACATTCACATTCAACCCTTTTCAAGAAAACACCTATGTCATTTCCGACTCGGAAGGACATGCGGCTATTGTTGATCCCGGCAATTATGAGACTCGGGAAAACCAAAAACTTGTGGATTATATACGAGAAGAAAATCTGAAGCCAGAGCTTCTATTGAATACCCACTGTCATATCGATCATGTTTTAGGAAATGCCTTTGTAAAAAGAACTTTTGGTATCTCTCTTTGGATTCACGAGCAAGAAAGTGCGGTATTGAATTCAGCAAAGGTATTTGCACCTAATTATGGATTCGCAGGCTATGAATCTGCTGAACCAGATGGATACTTAACCGAAAACCAAATCATTCAGATCGGAAGTGAAAGGTTGAAAGTGATTTTTGTACCCGGACATGCACCAGGACATGTGGTTTTCTATCATGAAGCCAGCCAACAGTGCATTGGTGGAGATACTTTGTTTCGTGGAAGTATTGGTAGAACCGACCTTCCAGGAGGAAATCATGATTTGTTATTGGAAAAAATTAAATCCGAACTTTTCACTCTTCCGGAAAAAACAGTTGTCTTTCCGGGTCATGGTCCGACCACGACCATCGGATTTGAAAAAGAACACAACCCATTTGTAGGAAAAAACGCCAGATTCTGAATTTGAAAATCAAATCCCACATCCCTAATCTATTGACGCTTGGAAATCTCCTTTCCGGCGTGATCGGTTGCATCTGGGTAATCAAGGGAGATTACTCAGTTGGAGCTTATTTTATTCTGCTTGCTGCCTTTTTGGATTTTTTCGATGGATTTGCAGCCAGACTTCTAAAAGTGAGTGGCGAACTGGGAAAACAACTCGACTCTTTAGCAGACCTAGTTTCTTTCGGAGTTTTGCCCGGTTTCATTGTATTCTCATGGATTCAAAAATCCAGTTCTTCCGAATGGCTTCCTTACCTAGCATTGACAATTCCCTTATTTTCAGCTCTACGATTAGCGAAATTCAACATAGACGATCGACAGTCCGATCGTTTCATTGGTTTACCCACTCCGGCAAACGCTTTGTTTTTCAGCACCATGCCTTTTCTCTCTGAAAAATGGCCCCAATTGGATTTCTTATTTGGTAATCCATGGTTTCTAATCGTTCTAGCTTGGATTTTTTCATTGCTTCTGGTAGCAGAGCTACCGCTCATTGCCTTGAAATTCAAAAACTTTTCTCCTCGAGATAATGTATTTAGATATATGCTCATCGGATCCGGAGCTATTCTGCTTTTGACCATGGGCTTGGCAGGAGTACCACTCGTAATCCTATTTTATTTGGTACTCTCAGTGATTGAAAACTCGGTTTTTTCTCCATGAGAAATGCTCTCAAAGCAAGTTTCTGGTTTCTTTTAATAGTATTGCTAGGCAACCAAGCCTGGTCGCAGGAGCGGTATTTTAAATTCCCAGTAATTGAGAGCGGCATCTATCAGTTGTCTAGTAGCCAATTAGCAGAATTGGGATTCAATGATTTTTCAGAAATAGCCTTTTTCGGTAATCCGGGCAGACTCCAACAAAAATTAGACAGCAGCCAGCTGGAATGGAAAGAAATACCATCCATGGAGACGGAATCTGGCCTAGTAGTATTCCTGACCGACCCAAATCCGATAAATTCTGCGGTTGGCAGCGTTGAGTATTTGCATCATTACTACTCAGACACACTATTTTATTTAATTGGAAAAAAGGAAAATCCTAAACGAATTTTTCCTTTGCCTAGTCCTGAGGATATCCCAAATCAAAATCAGCTTCTTTACCAATGGATAGCTGTAAAAGGCGAAGAAAACAATATCCTGAATTCCGGAAGAGTTTGGTATTCCAAACCTGTAGGCCCAGGCGCAATCCAATCTATACCCATAAGAAAAAGTACTGAGAGCTCTGCTTCTTGGAAGATTCAAGGAAACGTCATGGCCCAATCCCTTCAACCAAGCCAGATTTCTCTAATTGAAAATGGGAATGTAATTATCAGTGCCCAACTTTCACCAATCCCCAATTCTACCTATGGAATCAAAGGGACAGAAGCTTTTTTGCAAGGGACTTTTGAACCTTCCACCAAGGAAGTCAATACGCTGGAAATTGGATTTGAAAGTGGAGACCCAAATGGAAATGGCTATTTCGAACATTTACTGGTAGGCATTCCATTCGAACCAGAAAATTTGGAACCAGGGATTTATTTTACTGAGGATGAAAGTCCATTTTCCACCAATTGCTCTAATTGTCAAGTTTGGGACGTCAGTGACTTTTTCAACCCAAAAGCCTTTGAAACACAAAGCTCGATTTCTGCAAAAAAAATAATCCTATTCGAAGAAAACTCCATTCAACCCATTCAGGAAATTAAGTCCCTCGAAAATACCCTAATAAGCAATGTGAATTGGTCAGAACTTTTGATCATCACGGATGATATTTTTTTAAGTGAAGCTCAGAAGTTAAGCACTCATAAATTGAGTCAGGGGATTCTTGCCGATGTGGTGACAATTGAAGACATCTATAATCAATTTGGCTATGGTAATCGGGATATAGTAGCCATCCGGAATTTTTTGGCTTGGCATTTTCATGAAGGGGAAAGTCTTAAAAACGTCCTATTCCTTGGAAAAGGTACTTTCGACTACAAAGGGAAATTGGGAGGTCGGCCCTCTATAGTTCCAACTTACTCCAGTAGAAACAGCTTAAATCCTTTGGCCACTTTCAGCTCTGATGATTTTTTTGGACTACTTGAGTTTGGGCAAGGTGATTGGGAAGAAAGTCAAGAAGGAGATGAAACCCTATCAATTGGGATCGGAAGATTACCTGTCATCAATCGACGAGAGGCTGAAATTGTCATCAATAAAATCATCGATTATGAATCAAAACCCTCTTTTGGAAGATGGAAACGGAATTTTTCCCTCTTTGCAGATGATGGAGACAATAATATCCACCTTCGGGATGCAGAGTCTCATAGTACTTTTCTAAAGGAAAATGCAAACTCCTATTTTCAGGAGAAATTATACTTGGACCGATTTGAACAAATTTCAGAAAACCAGTCCCAGCGATCTCCCGAAGCAAACGAAAGCCTTCTACAAACCTTAGAAGACGGTACTCTATTTTTGAATTTCATTGGTCATGGAAATGAAACTACCTTGACTGCTGAGGAAGTTTTTCGTGTTGAGGACATTTCCAACTGGCCCAATTTTGAGAATTTACCTTTATGGGTTACAGCTACCTGCGAATTTGGCCGACATGATAGTCCATTCATTCGTTCTTCAGCTGAAGAATTACTGATAGCAGAAGGAAAAGGAGCTATTGGCCTTTTGACAACTGGAAGACCGGTGTTTAGTAGCGTAAATTTCAGATTAAATCAGGCATTCATTCAGGAGGTTTTCAAAAAGGTAGACGGCAAAGCCCAAGATTTAGGAAGCATCTATAAAAATTCAAAAAACGGGAGCCTTAATGGCCCTCTAAACCGAAACTTCAGTCTACTTGGAGACCCAAGTATGAAGTTGGACTATCCGGATTTTGAAGTCAAAATCACAGAATGGAAAGATGAATCTGGAAAAAACCTAACTTCACTTCCCTCTCTTACGGAAATCACTTACGTTGGTGAAATTGTAGATCTACAAAGTGGAAATCGAGTATCTGATTTTAATGGAAGTTTTGAAATTGAACTCCGGGATAAAGAAGTCAAAATAAAAACATTAGGAGACGAAAGCAGCCCGGTTGAATTTCCAGATGAAATCAACATGCTCTTTAGAGGAAGTGGAAAGGTGGTAAATGGAATTTTCGAAGGAAAATTTAGGCTTCCAGAAGGGCTTTCTACTGATTTGAATGAGGGAAGGCTTCGATTTTATGCCGTTGATTCAACTCTCTCTCAAGATGCCTCCGGTGGTCAAAAAGCACTACTTGGCGGTGAAAACACAGCAAAACCTGATGATGATGAAGGCCCGGAAATTAAAGTGATTATTGAAAACCAATCCATCACTCCATTTATATTTCCTAAAAATCAGTTGGAAGCCAGCTTTGAATTTTTTGACCTGACAGGTATCGATGTCAGTGGGCTTATTCCAGAAAACGACCTTAGTATTCGAATAAATGGTGGCGATGAACAAGTCCTCAATCAACGATATATCAGTTTAGACGGATCTTATCAAAGGGGGAAGGTAAATTACACCTTAAAAGGTTTGCAGGAAGGTATCAATACCCTTGAAATCAAAGCAGCTGATTTATTGGGAAATATTTCTACAGTAAGTGTTCAGATAGAAGTAAGGGGAAGTGACCAAATGCAAATTCTAAATCATGTGGTTTTTCCTAACCCCGCTAATCAACAAAGCACTTTCAAAGTGTCACATAACCGTCCTGGAGAAAATTTGGTTATAGCTTTGGAAGTATATGATATGAGAGGAAATATACTATTTTCAGAGTCTGAACGTTGGGTAAAAGTTGACGCTGAATTAGAAGCCTTTTCATGGATTTTTTTACAAAGTCAGTCGAAAATTCCAGCAAAAGGAACTTATATTTACAAATTGACGCTTCAGTCGGAGAAGGATAATTCCTTCGATTCGATCAGCGGAAAACTTATAATTGAATGAATATAAAAGGCATTTGGAAACAAGGTATGTTGCTTTTTGGATTGGTCCTGATCAATTCCACCTGCCTACTTGCTCAAAATTCCGTAGTGATTTCCGGGCAAGACCCCGAACGAAGGGTGATCACTACTGCGGTTCCATTTTTGAATTTTGCCCCCGATTCCCGCCATTCAGCTATGGGTGATGTTGGCGTTGCGACTAGTCCAGATGGAAATTCTGCTCATTGGAATAGTGGTAAACTTGCCTTTGTTAATGACCAAATGGGCTTTTCCCTTTCTTACTCACCTTGGTTGGGAAAATTAGTCAATGACATGTCTTTGAGTTATTTGACAGGTTTCTTTAGAATTGACGAAAACTCAGCCTTTGGTTTTGATCTCCGCTATTTCAATATGGGAGATATACAATTGACAGATGGTTTGGGAAATGAATTAGGTGAATTCAATCCACGTGATATAGCCATTGGAGGAACTTATTCAAGAAAGCTATCTGCCAATCTTGGATTAGGAATTTCAGCTCGATTTATCCATTCTAATCTTTCAGGAAATATCTCTGCAGTTGGTGGAAGCGAAGGAAGACCAGGAATCAGCGTAGGTACCGATGTAGGCTTGTATTACAGCAAACCATTATTGGCTGGCTCTAAAGAAGGAACTTGGTCGTGGGGAATAAATATTTCCAACATTGGCCCTAAAATCACCTACAACAGTGCAGATGACTTGGATTATATCCCAACCAATCTACGAATCGGTACTGCTTATTCCATTGACTTAAATGAATTGAATACCCTGACTTTTGCGCTGGATTTCAATAAGTTGTTGGTCCCAAGTCCTCCTGTATATGCAACAAATCCTGATGGAACATTGGCAACAGATGAGGATGGAAATTTGATTATCGAACAAGGAAAAGACCCGAATAGACCATTAATTTCCGGAATGTTTGGTTCTCTTACCGATGCTCCTGATGGCTTTAAAGAGGAAATTCAAGAAGTGACTTTATCCTTTGGTGCGGAGTACATTTACAATGAAAAATTTGCTGTGAGAACAGGATACTTCTTCGAAAACCCAACCAAAGGAGGAAGAAGGTATTTTACCATGGGAGTTGGATTTAATCTCAACCGCCTTGGATTCAATTTCTCTTACCTAGTTCCTCAAACTCAAAATCACCCATTGGCTGAAACACTACGATTCAGCTTACTCTACACCATCCCGAATAATTAATCGATGCTTGACCGAAGTCAGCCTCCGAAATTTATCATTCCGGAAGATTTCTCATTAACTCAACCTGAGCAGTTTGACCTTTCAAGCGGGGCAAAGGTATTTTTCATTCAAACCCCTGCCGTAGAAGCAGTGAAAATTGAATTTTTGGGAAAGGGAACGAGAGCCAGTTTACCTTTGAATCAATCCCTGATTCCTTCCTTTACATTACAATTATTACCAGAAGGAACTAATAGAAAATCAGGGACAGAAATTGCACATTTCTTTGATTTTCACGCAAGCGAAATCCAGCCTATCATTTCCTTCAGCAATGAAGGCATCAGCCTTATTAGTACCAAAAAGCATGTTTTCGAAATTCTTCCAGTTGCACTGGAGCTGGTCCATGAGGCTGTTTTTCCAGAGGAAATTCTTCAAAAAAGAAAATCTCAACGAAAGCTTGCCATTCAATTGGAAAGAGAAAAGACCTCTTCTCGAGCATCACAGCTATTCAGAAAAGCTTTGTTTGGTGAAATGCATCCCTATGGTGTGGAGATTGGAGAATCTATGCTAGAGGAAATATCATCTGAACGATTGCTCCAGCATAGCCAAAACCAATTGTGGCAGAATTTGGAAATTTTTATTTCCGGAAATTTCTCAGCTCAGGAACTCTCAAAGCTACTACAAGGCCTTGAAAAGTTTCCGTTTAGAACTGCCTTGGAGCAGACTCTTCTTCCAGAAATTTCAAGTGAGAATTTTATCCATGAGAAAAAAGCTGAATCGGTACAAAGCAGCATTCGAATAGGAGATTTTTCCATTCCAAAAAACCATCCGGACTTCATTCCATTGGTTGTTTTCAATTCAATTTTAGGGGGGTACTTCGGTTCGAGACTTATCAAGAATATCCGTGAGGATAAAGGTCATACCTATGGCATTTACTCCAGCCTGGCTCAAATCGGAGACTTGAATTATTGGGTGATTTCTGCTGATGTAGAAAAGAAATACCTTCAAACAGTCAAAGATGAAATCAAAAAAGAGATACAAACACTCTGTGATGAGCCGGTTCCTTCGGACGAATTGGAATTGGTAAGGAATTATTTACTTGGACAGATGCTTTCCCAGTTCAGTAATTCATTTGACTTAATGGACCGATTCCGAGCAGTTCATCATGCAGGTTTGACTCTGGATTTTTATCAGCAAAAACTCAAATTTTTAAAGCAGTTTAACCAAGGGCATATTCTAGAAATCGGTGAAAAATACTTCAAGAACAAAGAGATTTTTGAAGTAAGTGTAGGTTAACCCGTGAGGTGAACATAAAGCCAAGAAATATCCAAGCGAGTCTTTAACCACCATTTATAAAGTGTAAGCTTGAGGTTTTTCGTATGCAGCTTTTCTGCAAGATGAATTAAGTTTTCGGCAGCCAGAAAATTTGCTGACCACGTAGCATGTTTTAGCTCAAATAAAACTCGCTCTTGAAGTGCCTTATTTTCTCCTTCACTTTGATTTAGTTCTAGAGCCTTTTCACATACCTTCACTGTGCTAGGTAGCATCCTGGAAATGTATCGCTGATATTGCTGTGCAGACATGGACCGCGGATGCAAACGCTTTAAAACACCCACATGATCTGAAAAAACAACGGAATATTTTCTCGTTAAGCGTATTTGAATATCAAAATCTTCGTAAAACAGATTTTCATCATAGCCTCCTTCCTTTTTAAGAATCTTGGCATTGAATACCATAGTGGCTGCACATATGGCAGTTCTCCGAAGTAAGGTTTCATACAAATTCCCAACCTCTACTTCTTCAACCAACTCACTGAAAGTATTTCTCTTGTAGAATGTATGAATAGCGCCTGAAGAGGTAAGCAAATAAGCATCTGAAAAGCAGAAAGCAGCTTTTGGGTCCTTACTCAATTGCTTGATGGATAAAGACAAGTGATCAGGATAGAGAACATCATCCCCAGCTAAATCCACCACGTAATCCCCATCAGATTCAAAAAAAGCAGAATTAAAGACCGAACAGTAGGGTTTTGGATCATCATAAAAAATAGTCTTTACTGAAAATAGGCCTGTAAAACTATTTACCCAATCACGTATCAACTGAGGGGTATTGTCCAAACTACCGTTATCAATTATAACTAGCTCTTTGGCATAATAATCTTGCATAGCGACACTTTCCAAGGCCTCGACAATCCAATCCTCGTGATTAAAAGCTATACAAATGACCGTGACCTTTTTTTGCTTTTCCATGGCTAAAGCTTCCTGACCCAGGTAACCTTATTGGAAATATCGTTTGAAAATCTCGACTTAAAAAACATTAAACTATGATTGGGTGAATCCGGACGATCAGAGGAGCCCAAGTCAATTAATTCTACTCCTAAATCTCCTGCCAATTTAAAAAGTTGGAACAATAGAATTTCCCCTGAATTCTTTATAGAAGACTTGGGATTAATGGCAGATTGAAAATAATAAAGTGAATTCTCTGTTAATCGTACAGCTAAGGTATGAGCAAAGATGTAACCCTCCTTTTCCAAAGAAATCAGGAAATACCGCTCTGGAAATCCGGATACCTGGTTGATTAATTTAACCTCATCCAAAGACACTTCATAACCCCTTTCCTCATTCCAAAGTTGAATATTCTTTAAAAATCCAAAGTTTTGGATTGGGCCTTGATAAACCTGAATCTTACTGTCCTTGATTTTTTTATGGAATTTACTCTCCTCCTTCTGGATGAATTTTTTGATCTTCTTTTTCCCAAGAAAAAACTGGTGAGCGAGAATTCGTATTGGCTGAAATCCCATTTTAAAAAGCAAGTAATCAATTAGGTCGTGATTTTCTTCATAGGGCTTTGGAGCTTGGGTAATCTCGATTTGTTGGACGCCACGAAGCCTAAGTTCATCCAAAACCAAGTTCAAAAAGAATTCTAACTGCTCGGAATTGAGACTACTTTCCAACCAAATTCCGCCAAATGGAGCCTCAGGGAGGGAGATAGCCTTCTTAGTTTCTTCAAAAATAAAAACTGTAATCCAAGCTTTTTTCTTTTCCTTTTTGAATAGGATAAAATCTAAAGCTTCGCCCTTTAATGAACTTTCGCATTGAGCCAAGAAATAATCCTTCTCTTCCAAAGAAGCTTGACTCACCTCTAGGTGGTAATTTTCAAATAGTTCTTTCTTATGAGTTTCCAAATTCTTCAGGGTCTCTGATATAATCATCTTCTGAAAAATCCCGATCTGAAAGACCTAATAAAACAGCATCAGGAGAAAACTTTGTTTCCACCCAATGCAAAGGAGGAATAAGCAGACCTTCCGAAGGTTCATTGAGAATAAAGGTTTCGATTTCCCCATCAGGATATTGGATTTTCACTTCCAAAATCCCAGACATGGCAATCAAAATCTGGGTTTCATTCCGATGCGCATGTTTTCCTCTTACAAAACCTTCAGGCACCTTATGCACCCAAAAACATCTTCGTATCCCATCCGGGAACAGTTTCTTATTCTCCCAAAAAAAGAGACTTCCTGATTCCCCGATATCTCCTGGAAATCGAATGATTTTTGGCCTTCCCTCTGGATTTGAATTTTTCATTACTCAAGCAATCGAACGAAAATTAAGATAATTACAAAGGAAAAAAGATTACACTTCGGTTAAATTTAGGTCCTCAATAGAATTTACGTCTTTAAAACACCAATCTTGTCGAGTTCAGTTTCAGAAAATGATTCCTTTTTAACGCTATCTCGGGAGTCCTCAGGTCTTTTCAAGGAAAAGAACAGTAAATTTCACTATTTCGCCTTTCCGGTAAAAAATGAAGACGAAATCAAGGCGCAATTGGAAGGACTTCGGAAGAAATTTTACGATGCCAGACATCATTGCTATGCATACAGCTTGGGAAAAGATGGGGAAATCTTTCGGGCAAATGATGATGGAGAGCCCAATCACTCAGCAGGAGATCCAATTTTAGGGCAAATCCGGTCCTTTGGTTTGACCAATGTACTGATTGTGGTAGTTCGGTATTTTGGAGGAACCAAACTTGGCATGAGTGGCCTAATCCAAGCTTATAAAACTTCAGCCCGCCTTTCCATTGAAGAAAATGAAATCGTTGAGGATTTTTTACGAAGTAGGGTTCAGGTAAAATTCCCTTATTCTCAGATGAACGAAGTGATGAAACTCATCAAAAACGAGAATTTAGAAATCGAATCACAGGAAATGGCTTTGGATGCTGAAATGGTATTGGTTTTTCGATCTGGCTTATTGGAAAAAGTCAGCGAAGAACTTGAGCAAATGGATGGTGTAGATTTTAAGCTACTGGAATAGCTCATCCAAGTAGCCATCCCCTCTTAATTTTTTGAAAACCTCCAGACAGGCCCAAGCATCGGTAGCCGCATAGCGTTGTTGCTTGACAGTCAATTCTTGGGCCTCCCAATTGGAAACTTGTTCGGATTTACTAATTCGGATTCCCAAGACCATCCCTGATAAATTCCGAACTCCTACATTGTGAAAGCCAATTTTTCGAAGTTCATCATTTAAGTCAAAAAAAGCCTGAGGGTAAAAAGAATCCGTCAATTTTCCGAGTCCCTTCAAATCATCATGAACCGCTGCTCCTATTTTCAAAATATGCTCGCGCTCCAGCAATGCCCGCAATTCATCCGGAAAGCCAATAGAGTTTAATCGGAACAAAAATGCTTGTTCGGAAGTGGAAAGTTGTAGTAAAGAAACCTCATTGATTACTCCTTTTCGAAAAGAAGGTTTTGTTTCCGTATCAAAGCCCAATAAGGGTTGAGTATCCAAAAATTCAACTACTTCTTCCACATCTTCCAACTGGTCAATTAAATAGATTTCACCCTCAAATTGACCCAAAGGAAGAGCATTTACTTCATCTTTGCTTATCCGTGTAGGAATCATGCCACTTCTAAATCTTCCTCCTCGTAATAGTTAATTCCAATTTTCAGATACCCATACAAAATCGTCATAAATGGGCTGATGATATTAAAAAAGCAGTACGGAGCATAAACCAAAGTCGCCACTCCCAAAACTCCTGCCTGCGTGGCTCCACAGGTATTCCAAGGAACCAATACAGAGGTAACTGTAGCGGAATCTTCCAAGGTTCGGCTTAAGTTTTCAGGTTTTAATCCACGCTTTTTGTAAATATCAGCATACATACGCCCTGGAACTAATATCGCCAAATATTGATCCGATGTAGTAATGTTGAAAAACACGCAAGTAGCCGCAGTACTAGCAATTAATGAACCTACTTTATGAACTTTTCTGATTACAGCTTCTGCCAATACTTGGAGCATTCCTGTCACTTCCATGATTCCGCCAAAAATCATAGCACAGATAATCAACCAAATGGTATTCAACATCCCTCCCATTCCTCGGGTCACCAATAACTCATTTACTACATCATTGCTAGTGATAATGGCTATTTCCCCATACAAGGACATCATAACTGCCTTGAAACTCAAATAGGAATAAGAACCCGACTCATTGGCAATAGTCGCAATAATATCTGGCTGGAAAATAATTGCAAAAACACCTCCTAGTAAAGCCCCGGCCAATAATGCAGGGATAGCAGGCACTTTTCTTATGATCAAAATAATGACCACCGCGGGCACGATAAACAACCAACCTGTAATATTGAACTTCTCCAGAATAACTTCAGAAATAGCCTTCACATCATCCACCGAGCCATTTGCCTCATAGTTAATTCCGATTATGATAAATAAAATTAGTGTAATCGTGATCGAAGGAATAGTTGTTTTGGCCATGTGCCGGATATGAGTAAATAAGTCCGTCCCTGCCATGGCAGGCGCCAAATTCGTTGTATCCGACAATGGAGACATCTTATCGCCAAAATAAGCTCCAGAAATAATAGCACCTGCAATAATTCCTTCCTCAAACCCTAAAGCCTTGCCAATACCCAATAAAGCAACTCCAACCGTGGCAACAGTAGTCCAGGAGCTTCCCGTGGAAATGGATACAATCGCACTTACAAAACAGGCAGCAACAAGGAAAATTCCTGGACTCAATACCTGAAGTCCATAATAAATCATAGCAGGTACAATTCCACTCAAAAGCCAGGTACCCGCAAGAGCTCCAATCAAAAACAGAATGAGAATGCTGGACATAGCTGAGCTGATGCTTTTGACAATGCCGTCCTGAAGCGTTTCCCAATGAAACCCTAACCTATAAATAGCCACGATTGCGGCAACGGACGCGGAAAGCAACAACACTATCTGATTAGAACCAGAAAGTCCATCAGTTCCAAAGACACGAATATTTAAAACCAATAAAAAGATTAAAAAAACGAGGGGTATTAACGCATCTACGATCCTCGGCGTCCTAGTTTTCTCTTGCATCAAATTTTAAGGATGGGATGAATTCGTGAATCTAACCAAAAATTTTAAAACCCTTTTCGAAGAAGGTCTGAGAGTTCCTTCCCAACTTGCCAACCAATAGCCACACCCATTCCACCTAATCGAACTGCAATGGCTGATTTATCTCCAATTTTTTGAATAATGGGAGATTTTTTTTGTCCAAATGCCATAATTCCAGTCCAGGATTGCTCCCATTCAATTTTCTTACCCGGAAAAATCACTTCCTCCGCAATTCGACACAGATAGCTTTCAATTTTGGGATTGATTTTATTTTCCTCACTTTCTTCTCCTTCAAAATCCTGATTCCTTCCTCCTCCTAAAAGAAGTCTTCCGTCAATTTTTCGGAAATAAACATAGCCTTTATCAAAGTGGAAGCTCCCCTTCCAGGGGATGTGAAAATCCAACTCCTTGCTTACCATCACCAATCCTCTACCCGGCACTAAGTCTAAATGATTTACAAGTTTCCTTGAAAAGGCATTGGTACATACCGCTACTTTTCCACCCACAAATTCCAATGAACCTAACTGTTGATCCTCGGCAATCACAAGACCCAAATCAGAGTCTAAATTTTCAACTGTAATTCCTGTCAATATCCGAATTCCTAATTTGCTTGCTTCATCCCAAAGCGCATTCAAATACCTTCCAGAATCTAATTCTCCTTCAAATTGATTTTTGACAACGGCTTTCACAGAATCCGCAAAGCCCATTTTTCGGTGATTTTTGACTTTAGAAAAGACCGGCTTTTTGAACAGGGGTTTTAACATTTTATTGATGCCTTCCAGTTGATTCAAGGCATCCAATTGATCTTCCTGAATTAATTCAAAACCACCTGAATCTTTAAAATCCAAGTTCCTTTTCCCAAATTCCTTTTTGATTTGATTCAAGCCTCTGGCTCTACGCTCTACTAGCTGGAGAACTTCATCCTGTGCCATGTGCCAGAGATCGTCCAGGATCTCGGTAAGAGAACCAAAGCAAGCAAATCCGGCATTTTTTGTACTAGCTCCGGTAGGAAAAGAACCTCGCTCAAGTATGAGAATCTTGGCTTTTTTATTTTTTCGCTTAAAGTGAATCGCGGTAGACAATCCAACAAACCCCGCTCCCACCACAATTAAATCATAGTTTAAAAAGTGCTTTTTTTCCCAATAACTCAGCATATTTTCAAAGCGCTAATCGCATTTAGTTAGAATTTTGATAATTTACTTTTAAACTTATTCAATAACCCCAAAACCTATGAGAAAAATTGAGGAACTATTGCAGGAATATGGATCTAGCCATCAAAATCCCACCAATAAATTAATCCACTGGTTTTGCGTCCCTGCTATTTTCTTCAGTGTGGTAGGCTTGGTTTATAGTATTCCTCCAGGACCTTTGCCAGAATATCTATCTCAATTAGGAACTTTCGCTAATTGGGCAACTATCATCCTATTTTTGGTTTTGGTTTATTATGTCACCCTTTCTGGTCCGCTGGCTTTAGGCATGTTTTTGTTTTCCTCAATCTGCCTGGCACTGGCAAATTTTTTAGCTATCGAATTTCCAGGAAAGCTATGGCTGATCAGTTTGGGAATTTTCATCATTGCCTGGATCATTCAGTTTTATGGGCATAAAATTGAAGGCAAAAAACCATCATTTTTCAAAGACCTACAATTTCTCCTAATTGGTCCTGCTTGGTTGATGCACTTTATTTACAAAAAATTGGGGCTCGCGTATTAGAGTTTAAATTATTCAAAAAGGGTTCTAATTTTCCGAAGTGACTCCTGATTTTTACGTGTTTTGATGCTCATCAAAATCGACTTTTTCTCCCTCGCTGTCAATCTCCAATTGAGTGAGGCACGTTGCATGGTTTCTTGACTTCCTGTTAGTTCCTCATTTTGAACCAATTCAGGCGCATATTCGAATTCGACTTTATCTACAGGAAAAGGCATGGATTCAGCCATGTAATTGAATAAAACCTCATTTTGAATGGTCTGAACATTATCCCAATTTGAATAAATATTTTTCAAGGGATTGAAGATTTTCTCTGCGATACGGGGAATTGGGCTAGGTGGAATTTCCATTGATTTCTGAGAGTCCCGAATGGTGACCAAAACAACTCCGGAAGTATTTTCGCGAATCCAATCCTGAAACACATAAGTAAAGCGCAATGCATCCTGTATCCCAAAATTGTCAGAAAGTCCTGTGTCCATGGTCTCCATGGCAGGGTCGGATGGTAATTGCACATTGGGAGAAATAAATGGAAAAGTAGCTGACATCCTAAGCGCGGTCAAAAAACGGAGATTCTCGGCATCTTGGTTCTTGAAAAATCGGAGAAAATCAATGCTTTGCTTTTTCTCATCTACTCCTAATTGACCTTTGACAGATGTACCTAAATAGGACATGGAATGAGGTGAAATCACCAACTTTCTCCCGTCATTTGTAATTAATGAAGTCACCGGAAGCAAAGGAATTTTTCCAGAGTATTCAGCTTCTCGGTAGGCTTTCAATGGCTTATCCAAAACTCCCAAGGTATTTTCATTGAGTTGTTGCTCGAAAGCATATCCCCGATCCTTCAAGTATTTTCTACCATTGTATTCGAAATATTGATTTCGAATCAACAAATCATTCACCAAAAGAGAAAAGATAATAGGATTGAGATTATCCGCTGAAATTTGGTCCAAATACACCGAATCCCGTGGATCAATGGAAGGGTCGTCTAAGGATTGAAGATAAATTTCTCTAAAAAATGCTTCACCCAATACTCCTCCGGAGGCACCAGAGAAAAATTCCGTATGAGTTAAAATCTTGCCATCCTGAATGTCATACAAATGCTGAAGAATCACGAAAGTCCAAAGTGCAGAACGCTGCCCCCCTCCACTAGAAGCAACCATCACTAATTTTGGCTTTTCTTCCCCTGTCCTTTTCTTCCAATTGGATAGAATTTCCAGAGTATGCATTCGATCTTTTTGAAGTGTATCCGGATGAACCAAGGCATCTAAATTTTCAAGTGTATAGCTTGCCGGTTCGGTTTGATAATTCATTCCAAATGCTTCATGCGGACGATTAAGAATAGAAAAATTTGAAAAATAATTGATTAAAATTATTGCTACAAAAACCACAACTGTCGCCCATTCACGAAGCCAAAAACTGACCGCTCCTACTAACATGACTAAAATGGCTAGTAAAAGCAATCCGCTCATTGCAGCAGGTAACTGAAGGATTGACTGCTCTTTGAATAAACCCAAAATGACCACAATGAAAATCAAGAAAACTTGAATCAAGAAAAGATTCAGGTGATTTTGATCAAATACTTTCAGAAGCTTGGCTGCATGAAAACGGGAAATATCAGGCCTAACCGGTTCAAATCGCATCCGAATATTCAAGAAGCTATGAACAGATTGAGAATTGTTTTTTAAGTCTTTATAGCGACTGATGACATTTTTACGGGTAAAAGCGACCTTACGAAGCCTTCGGTCCAAAGTCCCTGCGAAGATCACAAAGAAGTCCTTATTTGTAAAAGCAAAGTACCCAAAGATCAACCCATAACTAAGCAAACTTCCTAAGGTGAATCCGCCAAAATAAGACAAAACCTGCCATTCTGAATCCAAATCATTTTGTAATTGGAAAGTGACGAATCGAATACAATAGGCTAAATAGAATAGAAGCGGAACGATGGAATTATTAATGCAAAAATGAATAAATGGCTTTTTCAAAATCGCTAGAAATGAATAGCGCCTTCCATCCATAATGTAAGTTGTCATGTGAAAGGCCATGGTAAAAACGGCAAAGCCAATCCCCATCAACATGAAACTCAACCAAGAAACTTCGTGAAGGTATTCAGGGTCAAGAAATAAAAAGGGAATACCCAAAGTGACTCCAACTCCCTCAAAAACAATGGCGAACAACAAGCCCCAAACCAGAATTAGGGCTAGGTTTTTACGAAGATGAAGAAAAAGTAGCTGGACAGGAAAGCTGTACCAAATAGATTGAATCATTTTAACGGATGTTCCCTAAAATTTAAGGTTTTTACTTCAATGAAAAAACTTTTTTCCAAAGCCTTTGGCTTTCAATTCATTGGAACTTAGAAATAAAAAAGCGGAAGAATTCTTAATTTTTCCGCATGGCCATTCACCCAATAAAATGTACTTTCAAGGCTCAAAATTGAGAAAGAATGAGAACGTGGTTTTTGTGCAAAGTAAAATACGCTAAAGAAAATGAACAGGGATTGCTGAAAAGCATTTCCGAGCAATATCTCGTAGATGCAGTTTCATTCACAGAGGCAGAAGCAATTCTATATGATAGACTTGGGTCTCAAATCCGAGGAGATTTTCAAGTAACCGGAATTAGCAAAAGCAATATTGTAGACGTTTTTTACTATGATGATGCGGATATTTGGCATAAATGCAAAATCACCTACCTAGTAACTGACGGAGAAAGCGGTAAGGAGAAAAAAGTGACACAGTACATGATTGTAACCGCATACGATGTCAAGCAGGCCTATGACCGCATTCAAGAAAGTTTGAGTAATATGTTAGTAAGCTTCCGTGTTCCGGACATCACTGAAAGTCCTATTGTGGAAGTGTTCCCTTACGAATCCAGCGAGGAGAGAACCCAACTACCGGAAGGGAACTTCAGGCCATTGGAAGAAAATGAAGAAGGGGATGATTAATCCCCTTTTTTAATTCAAAGCCGTTGGTTGGTGACTAATGACAAAATTGATTAAGTCATCTAGAGAAATCCCCGCTCGTTCGGAAGCATCTCGAATATCTTCTCTGCTCACCTGAGCAGCAAAAGTTTTATCCTTCATCCGCTTTTTCACTCCCTTAGCCTCCATACCTTCGTAGGCTGTAGGACGCATCAAAGAATAGGCATGGACAAATCCGCTCAATTCATCAAAAGCATAGAGCATTTTGTCCATTTCAGAAACGGGCTCCACTCCAAAATATCGCGGACCATGAGAGGCAATAGCTCGGATGATTTCAGGATCAATATTTCGGGATTCTAATTCTTCGATTATTTTTCGACAATGCTGATCTGGCCATTGATCCCAATCTGCATCATGAAGAAGTCCAGCCAAAAACCATCGATGCTGATCTAATTCATCCATTCCTTTTTCTTTAGCAAAAGACTTCATCAAATGTGCCACCTGACGCATATGAACGATCAATTTTTCATTTTTGACCCAATCTTCGAGTAGTTCAAAAGCTTCTTTTTCCGATAGGACATTTCCTGCGTTTTCAGGATTCCCAAACTCACTTCTACCGAGATTTAATGACGCTTCATTCATTTCAAATAATTTTTAATGTATTTCGTATAAGTTTAATTGTTTCTTGTATATTTGTTTAAGACTTTGCGATACGAAAATGAGTTTGGAAGGAATTGAAAATTTGGCCCAATTGGCGATATCATCTGAATATTTAATGCAGGTGACTTTGGACCCCGAGGGAAAGGTACTTTCCAGTGACTCAGGAATCGGCCCTGTTCCTTCCTTATTTGACCAATCCAACAAACCACTATTTTTTGCTGATTGCTTCCTTTCATCAGACTGGGTAAAATATGAAAATAATCGCACAAAAGCCTGGAACAACCATCAGCAATCATTTTTTGTGGATTTGCAAAAAATCAATTATCCCTCCGGCAACTTGCTCAAAACCAGATGGGAGTTTTTCTTCATTTCAAAAGATTTTGGAACCTGTCTTGGGATAGGTCATCCTGTTGATAGTCAAAAACCTTACGACATTCAACTTGGAGAATTTATTGACGCGGGTGAATCTCCTCAGGAACTTTTCGACACCATTCTTGAAGATCGATTATTGGGGTTTTGGGAATTTAATCACTTTGAAAAATCAAACTCAATCAGTTCTGGTCTTGCTCAAACTTTGGGATACTCAGAAAAGGAAATAAGCAAAAGCGATGGAATTGCTTGGAAAGAGCATATTTACCCAGAAGACTATTCCAAATTACAGGCTGATCTCATCCATCACTTCAGAATCTCCGGTTCTTTACCTTTCAAACGAGAATTCAGATTGGTCACTAAACGAAACCAAATCATCTGGGTAGTCGCTTTCGGTAAAACCACCAAATGGAATGAAGACGGAAAGCCTTACCATGTGCAAGGCTTGATAGTCGATATTAATGAGCGCAAAAAGCAAGAACTTTGGCTTAAAGAGCATCATTTTTTTCTCAAAGACCTTGCCTTCCAACAATCTCATACCCTACGTGCACGAGTTGCCAATATTTTAGGATTGATCGAAATTCTTGAACTCGAGCAACAAACTCTCGAGTCCAAACGAATCGTGGATATCATCAAAAAAGAGACAAAGGATTTGGATCATGCTTTGAAAAAAAGCATCAAGGAATCTGTCAACCAAAACAAGGTTTTTGAATCCGAAACAGGAAGTACCAACAATTAAAGATTTCTAATCTTCCATTTAGCCTTTAAATAGCCCCAAATCACTTTGGGGCTCATTGCTTTTTTCCTCGGCTAGCTTCCAGCATATCCCACATTTCCTGAGGGATTTTGTCCAAATTATTGAATTCTCCTGCTCCTTGAAGCCACTCTCCACCATCAATAGTCATTACTTCTCCATTGACATAACTTGAAAAATCAGAGACCAGATATGCCGCCAAGTTTGCGAGTTCTTGGTGATCTCCTACCCTGCCAACAGGCACTTTCTTGGCCGGGTCAAATTTTTTCACCAAATCCCCCGGTAGCAATCGACTCCACGCTCCTTCAGTTGGAAAGGGTCCTGGAGCGATGGCATTGGACCTGATTCCATATTTCGCCCATTCCACTGCTAAAGATCGAGTCATTGCTAAAACCCCTGCTTTCGCGGCTGCTGAAGGGACAACATAACCAGACCCTGTCCAGGCATAGGTGGTTACAATATTTAGAAAAGTTCCAGCTTGTTTCTTTTTGATCCAGTCTTTTCCAGCTGTTAAAGTCACCTGTGAAGTACCTTTTAAAACAATATCCAAAACAGTATTAAAAGCATTGGTAGATAGACGTTCAGTCGGACTGATAAAATTGCCCGCTGCGTTATTTAAAACCACATGAATTTCCCCAAATTCTTTGTTGGCATCAGCCCACATTTGCTCCACCTGATCAATATCCCGAACATCACATTGAAGTGCTAAAACTTTTCCGCCTTTTTCCCTCATCATCTCCTCTGCGGTTTGTTGAAGTACATCCAGCTTGCGGGAGGTGATTACGAGATTTGCTCCTAATTCTAAAAAATAGGACCCCATCGAACGTCCTAAACCAGTACCTCCACCAGTGACTAAAATATTCTTGCCTTTCAAAGCTCCATCACGGAGCATGCCTTCGTTAAAATTCATTGGTTATTTTTGTTTAAAGTTGAACCAAGATAATCATCCGGCCCGGTAATTGAAAACAATTCCAAGAACAAGAAATTAGCCTTCATGAAGCGAATCGCTATTAGTTTTCTCAGCCTCTTGCTTGCCTTAAACACCTCCTGTCAGGAAGATGCGGATCGATTAATTCGTACTGATCTTACTGTAGAAGCCAATCAACTTTTGGAAACTTCTTCCAACTGGGGAGAAAGTTTACTTTTCGCCATGTTCAAGTTTGAGGATTACCGTCAAATGGAAAGCGAATTTTTCCCGGGATGTCCTGACATCCAAGTCAGTGATGGTGATCGGCGAGTTGTTCTGGACTTTTCAAATAAAAAAGGATGCGATGGGGATGATAAAACATTTCGTTCAGGAAAAATCATCTTGAACTTTTCCCAAAAGATTGGATTTCAATCTTTCTGGAGTATGACTTACGAAAATTATTCCTATAAAGGATTCAAAATCTCTGGGGTTCGAAACTTCACATTTATCAACCTATTACAAATCGGAGAAAGCTTTGAAAACTTAACCATCCAATCTGAAAAAGGACTTAATACTGTGCTTTCCGGGGATTTCTCCCATACTCCCATTATTTCAAATGGTTTCTTATCCAGTTTGAGAACTATAGGGGAAATGGAAGGAAAAAATCCAGCTGGAAGAAGTATTTCTATGACAATTCAATCTCCAAGAGAAGAAAAAATTCAATGCTTTTTGACGGATGAACCAGGACTTCCAAATTCCTCTGTAGAAATATGGGAGATTTCAAGAACCTTCCCCCAGACTGTTTCCCACACACTTTATTTTGAAAGTACAGATCCCTGCTTGGTTCAAGTTGAGGCATTGCTGTCTGATGGGAGAAGACTTCAACTCAAATAAAAAAACCCGGAAGAAATTCCTCCGGGTTTCAAGTTCAAGTATTTACTATTAATATCTGTAGTATTCAGGCTTGAATGGTCCCTGAACTTCCACTCCAATATATTTCGCTTGATCTTCACTTAGGGTTTCTAACTCAACACCCAATTTGGACAAGTGCAATGCAGCAACTTTTTCGTCCAAGTGCTTAGGAAGCACATAAACTCCTGGCTGATACTCTTCAGACTTAGTCCAAAGCTCAAGCTGTGCCAAAGTCTGATTGGTGAATGAATTGGACATTACGAAAGATGGGTGGCCAGTTGCACAACCAAGGTTAACCAAACGACCCTCCGCCAAAACGATGATATCATTTCCATCCACATTGTAAAGATCCACTTGCGGCTTAATTACAGATTTGGTGTTTCCATAATTCTTATTTAACCAAGCCATATCGATCTCATTGTCAAAGTGGCCGATATTACATACGATGGTCTTATCACGCATAGCTTTAAAATGCTCTCCTGTTATAATATCCTTGTTTCCAGTAGCAGTTACCACGATATCAGCTTCTTTAACGGCATCTACCATTTTCTTCACTGCGAAACCATCCATTGCAGCTTGAAGTGCACATATTGGGTCGATCTCAGTCACAATCACACGAGCACCTGCACCTCTCAAAGAAGCAGCAGATCCTTTTCCAACATCACCATATCCTGCTACAACAGCTACTTTACCAGCCATCATCACATCGGTAGCTCTTCGAATAGCATCTACCAATGATTCTTTACAGCCATACTTATTGTCAAACTTAGACTTGGTTACAGAGTCATTCACATTGATCGCAGGAAGAGGAAGCGTACCATTCTTCATTCGCTCATATAATCTGTGAACACCGGTAGTAGTCTCTTCAGACAAACCTTTAATTCCGGAAACCAATTCAGGATATTGATCCAGAACCATGTTAGTCAAATCACCACCGTCGTCCAAAATCATATTCAAAGGCTTGCGCTCTTCACCGAAGAAAAGAGTCTGCTCAATACACCAGTCAAATTCCTCAGCTGTCATGCCTTTCCAAGCATAGACTGAAATTCCAGCAGCGGCAATCGCAGCTGCAGCATGATCTTGAGTAGAAAAAATGTTACAAGATGACCAAGTAACTTCTGCTCCAAGTTCCACCAATGTTTCAATCAAAACAGCAGTCTGAATTGTCATATGCAAACAGCCTGCAATACGAGCTCCTTTTAGCGGCTTGGTTTTTCCATATTCTTCTCTCAAAGCCATCAAACCAGGCATCTCTGCCTCAGCTAGTTTGATTTCTTTTCTACCCCACTCCGCCAAGGAAATATCTTTTACCTTGTATTGAATAAATTTTTCAGATTGAATCTCTGACATAGTATGAAAATTAAACGTTTAAAATCTTAAAACTTGCCGCAAAGGTATCGCTAAAATCCCGCAAATTAAAATTGAACACTGTAATCGGGGAATCGGATCGTCTGAAAATCAAACACCTTAATATCCTGATCACTTGTCTCAAATACCAATTGCCCACTAGGTTTCAGCCCAATGATCTTACCTATCAACTTTTCTTTGCCAACGGTGTATTCAGCTGCTTCCTGAAATAGAAAAAGGTTTTGTTGGTATTCTTGTTCAATAAAAGCCCACTTTTTTTTCTTCAAAAGCAAATAATACTGTTCAATTTGGGTGACAAGCTGCCTCAGAATTTCTTCCTTTGAAAAATCAGATCCTGTCAGACTTTTCAGAGAAACCGCTTTGGAGTTTCCAAATTCAGTCTGATTGATATTCAACCCAATTCCTACCACAGCGACTTCCCAACCACTTTTCCCAACACTATTTTCAATCAAAATCCCTCCCAATTTCCCTCTTTGGGGAACGATCAAATCATTTGGCCATTTGGTTTTAATCAGAGGAAAATATTCCACCAAAACCTTGCGGATGGCACAGCTGACTGCCATATTCAAATAAAATTGCTCCGAAATATCCAGAAAGTCCGGCTTGAGAATCAGGGAGAAAATCAAATTTAAACCTGGCCCTGACTCCCAAGTATTTCCCCGCTGCCCTTTACCGGCTTTTTGATAATCGCAAACAACCAAAGTTCCTTCAATAGCTCGACCATCCCTGACTAATTGGAAGGCTATGTCATTTGTGGAGTGACACTCTGGCAGGAATTGTATGTCTTTGCCTAAAAAAAGTGTATTGGCAAGAATTTTATGCATTTGTTTCTAGTTTGTCTTGGTAGCTACTAGATTTACGAGAGCTAGGCAAAATTAAATATAAAATATGACAGCAGAACAGCTGAGTCAAGTCATCGTTGAGGGAATGGAGGATAAAAAGGCCTTCGATATCGTGGTGATGGACCTTAGAAAAATTAAGAATACCGTATGTGATTTTTTTGTTATTTGCTCCGCCAATTCGGATACGCAAGTAGAAGCAATCGCCGATTCAGTAGAAGAAAAGGTACTGAAGGCCGGAGATTCTCTTCCCTTTAAAGTGGAAGGCAAAAACAACAATCAGTGGGTATTGATGGACTATGTAGATGTTGTAGCCCATATTTTCCAAAAAGATAATAGAGCGTTCTACGGATTAGAAGATCTATGGGGGGATGCAGTGTTGACAAAAGTTGAGCACTAATTTCCACAAACTTTAGATTGCAAATTCCGTTTTACCATAAGTTTATAGAATTACATTTAAATCGATGAGCGAAACAAATAAACCAAAAAAGTTTACCCCAAAACCTCCACAAAGACCCAATTTTCAGCTTTGGCTGATCGTTGTGGCCGTTTTGGTTTTGATCGGGTTGACTTGGATACAGCAACGAGGTGCGACGGTAGATATTACTCAAAAACGTTTTGAAGACATGTACAATGCTGGCGATGTCGCCAAAGTTGTGATCGTCAAAAACATGGATCGAGTGGATATTACTCTGAAACCATCTGCATTGAGTGATACCAAGTACAAAAATGAATTGGAATCTAATGCGACCTTTTTCAATCCAAACGGACCGCACTATTCCCTTCAGGTAGCATCTTCCGATAAGTTTGCTACCGATTTTGACACTTTGGAGGAAAGTATACCTGCAGAAGAAAGAATCGGATATTCCGTTACAACGGAGGAAAACTGGAGCTCTTGGTTTGGAAGCTTTGGTTTCTTGCTATTGCTATTCATTTTCTTCTGGTTCATGATGCGAAGAATGGCAGGCCCATCAGGTCCAGGAGGTCAGATTTTCAATGTTGGAAAATCTCGGGCACAGCTATTCGATGCAGAGAATAAGGTCAAAATCACCTTCGACAATGTTGCAGGTCTGGATGAAGCAAAAGAAGAGATTCAGGAAATTGTTGAATTTCTTAAGAACCCATCCAAATTCACCAAACTAGGAGGAAAGATTCCTAAAGGAGCACTACTGGTTGGCCCTCCAGGAACCGGTAAAACCCTTCTTGCGAAAGCAGTAGCTGGTGAAGCAGGCGTTCCTTTCTTTACACTTTCCGGTTCAGACTTCGTCGAAATGTTTGTCGGTGTAGGTGCAGCACGTGTACGTGACTTGTTTAAGCAAGCGAAAGAAAAAGCTCCTTGTATCATCTTTATTGACGAGATTGACGCTATTGGCCGCTCAAGAGGGAAAGGCCAAATGCCGGGGTCAAATGATGAGCGTGAAAATACCCTTAACTCTCTATTGGTAGAGATGGATGGTTTCGGTACTGATTCTGGAGTTATTGTTTTGGCAGCAACCAACCGCCCGGATGTATTGGATAGTGCTTTGTTGAGACCTGGACGATTCGACCGTCAGATCTCCATTGACAAGCCAGACATCGTTGGTAGAGAGGCAATCTTCAAAGTGCATTTGAAGCCGATCAAAATTTCCGATGATGTTGATGCTAAGAAATTGGCTGCACAAACTCCTGGTTTTGCTGGTGCTGAAATCGCAAATGTCTGCAACGAGGCAGCTCTAATCGCTGCTCGACGCAATAAGACTGCAGTAGACATGCAGGATTTCCAAGATGCCATCGACCGGGTAATCGGTGGACTGGAAAAGAAAAACAAGATCATCTCTCCTGAAGAAAAGAAAATTGTGGCCTACCATGAAGCAGGTCATGCTGTTGCAGGTTGGTTCTTGGAGCATGCAGATCCTTTGGTAAAAGTATCTATCGTACCTCGAGGAGTAGCTGCATTGGGTTATGCCCAATATCTTCCAAAAGAGCAATTCCTATATCAAACAGAACAACTGATCGATGAGATGTGTATGACCTTAGGTGGTCGTGCGGCAGAGGAAATTGTCTTTGGTAAAATTTCCACTGGAGCTTTGAGCGACTTGGAGCGCATCACCAAAATGGCTTACTCTATCGTATCCGTTTACGGTATGAATGAGAAATTGGGTAATGTATCCTTTTATGATAGCAAGAGCGATAGCTACAAGATGACCAAGCCTTATTCTGAAGCTACGGCTGAGTTAATCGATCAGGAAGTTCACAAGTTGATAGATTTTGCTTATCAGCGTACACTTGATCTTCTTAAAGAGCGTAGAAATGAATTGGAAACCCTAGCTCAAGAACTTCTTGAGAAGGAAATTATCTTCCAGTCTGATTTGGAAAAACTCATCGGAAAACGACCTTTTGCAAAGGAAACAACCTATCAGGCCTACACCAGTGGAAAAAATAAGCCTGAGGAATCCAAAAAGGAAAAAGATGAGGAAGTTAAAGATGCTGTCATATCTGAGGAAGTAGAAGCTAAACCAGCTAAAAAACCAAAGAAAAAGGAAGCAGTATCCGAGACGGATGAAGAAGAAACAACAAAAGAATAATTTGTGAAATCCATAGAAAAAAAGTCCTGAGCAATCAGGACTTTTTATTTTTGCCTGACTAATTCTATCTTTCCGCATGTCTCTGGAACCATACAATTATCAATTACAGGGTAAGAAGTTATTTTTTGCATCCGATTTTCATTTGGGTGCCCCTAATGAGGAACAAAGTCTAGGCAGAGAACAAAAAATCATTCGATGGCTGGATCAAATTCAGGAAGAGGCAGCCGCCATTTTTCTGGTTGGCGACATTTTTGACTTTTGGTTTGAATACAAAGAAGTCATCCCGAAAGGTTTTATTCCTTTCATTTCTAAAATCCACCAACTTCGCGAGAAAAAAATCCCCATACTTTTTTTCACAGGAAACCATGATCTGTGGATGAAAGATTATTTCACAGAACAAATGGGAATTCCTGTTTACCACCACCCCATTGAAATCGTGGTTAATGAAAATAAGATTTTGGTGGGACATGGAGATGGTTTAGGACCAGGCGACAAGCAATACAAACTTTTGAAAAAGGTTTTTACCAATCCTATTGCCCAGTGGCTCTTCCGTTGGTTTCATCCGGATTTAGGAATCAAGCTTGCTAAAGCCTGGTCTAGTAGTAGCCGCATTTCCAACATGGAGAAAAATGAAAACCATTTTTTGGGTGAGGGTGAATGGCTTTGGCAGTATTGCAAAGAAATCGAACAGCGAAAACACCACGATTATTACATCTTTGGACATCGGCACTTGCCTTTGGAATTGGAAGTTGGAGAAAAGGCAACTTACTTCAATTTAGGTGAATGGGTCAGTCAATACACCTATTTGGAATTCGATGGAGAAAAGCCTAAACTTTTAACTTTCGAAGAATGAGATGGCTCGTACCTTTTTTATTCTTATGGATTCATTGGGAAGTTTTTGCCCAATTGGAAAATGAATTGGGAAAACCACTTGCTGAAATCAGCGTCAAAGAATTAGATCAGGTTTCACTCGATACCCGGGAGCAGATATATGCAAGCAACCTGCAGGGAGATATTTTTCTCTTTGACGCTTCAGGAAAACAATTGAATTATTTCTCCCCAGCTCGACAAGCTAAACTCAGCCAGTTAGAAGCAGCTTGGAGCGTGACCATTTTCTCATTTTCTGAAGATCTTCAAGAATACCGAATTTTGGACCGCTTCCTCAACCCAATCGCTGAACGCAATTTTTTGGATGCTTCCGTCAATCTCCCGAAAGCTGCTACTTTAGGAAATAACAACATAGTCTGGGTTTGGGATGAATCAGATTTATCCCTTAAGCGCATGGATTACTTGCGAAACCTCATTCTTGACATCCAGCCTCTCAATCTGATAACTTCTGTCAAAAGCCTTCAAATCACAGCTCTAAAAGAATATAAAAACCGGCTGTTCGCCTTGATTCCAAATGAAGGCGTTTTGGTTTTTGACAATCAAGGAAACCTATTACTCGATTTGAAACTTCCAAAAGTTGAAAAATTAAGTCTTTACAAAGATTACCTACTTTGGCTGGAAAACGGCACTTTGATGGGGTATAATCTATCTCAACAGTCTGTTGAAAACATTCAGGCCTTAGATACTCCTGAGGGAAGCTACGTGCTTCTTGGTCAAACAAAACTTTTGCTAGTGAATGCTGAAAAAATTGAGGTTTACTCCATCCCGGATACGCTGAAAAATCTGCAATAAAAAAGCCGAGAAACTTTCATTTCCCGGCTTCTTTTCCAAATTCTGATTGAATTAAGCGATAGTCACCAATTCAATTTCGAAGATCAAATCTTTACCTGCCAACTGATGATTGGCGTCCAAGGTAATTTTTTCCTCATCAACATAAGTTACTGTAACAGGCATAGGTTGTCCATTTCCTCCCTGAAGAGTCAATTGCATCCCTACTGCAGGGCTGATATTAGCTGGAACTTGTGCACGAGGGACATCAATCATCATGTCATCTCTTCGCTCACCGTAAGCTTCAGCAGCTGGGATAGTTACGGTTTTTTTATCACCGATTGCCATTCCATGAACAGCCTCATCAAATCCTTTGATCATATTGCCATCGCCTAATGTAAACCCTAATGGTTGACGGTTTACAGACGAATCAAAAACACTTCCGTCTTCTAATTTTCCTGTGTAGTGTACCTGTACGGCATCACCTTTTTTTGCTTGCATAATACTAATTGGTTTTGTGTTATCACAAAGGTACAAATAATACGCCGGGGGATAAAACCGTACAATTTCAAGACAAACTGTCCGAATTCAATATAATTCTGTACAATTTCGGACACTAATTCAGTTAAAAGGCCAAATAAATGCCTTAAATTGGGTTGGCACTATTTTCCCCTTAAAAAGAGCAAACAATTAGAGTATGGAAAATCAAGACTTGGGAAAAATCCTCATCATCGACGATAACGAAGATTTACTTTTCGCTGCAAAAATGCTTTTGAAAAAGCATGCAAAAGAAGTTAGCATCGAAAAAGACCCACGGCGCATCCCTTTTTTAATCAATAATAATAATTACGATGTGATCCTTCTGGACATGAATTTCCGAGAGGATACCACTTCCGGGAAGGAAGGATTCTATTGGCTGAAGCAAATCAAAGAAATAGACCCTAAAGCGGTAGTAATTCTTATCACTGCTTTTGGAGATGTAGAAATGGCCGTCCAAGCTTTGAAGGAAGGAGCGACGGATTTCATACTTAAGCCTTGGCAAAACGAAAAATTGATCGCTACACTTTCTTCTGCGGTGAAGTTGAAGGAAAGTTATAATGAAGTAGAAAAGCTGCAAAAAAAGCAAAAGGCACTTCAAACTGACCTGAAGAAACCTTACACGGAGATCATCGGAAACTCGGCCTCCATGAAAAATATCTTCTCTATCATAGACAAGGTAGCACAAACCGATGCCAATGTCTTGATCTTAGGAGAAAACGGTACTGGTAAGGAATTGATCGCACGAGCTATACATGAGCGATCTCTGAGAAAAGATGAAATTTTTGTTGGTGTGGATATGGGAGCGATCACTGAAACCCTTTTTGAATCGGAGCTTTTTGGACATAAAAAAGGAGCATTTACCGATGCTAAAGATGACAGAGCTGGGCGATTTGAGGTGGCTGATCAAGGAACACTTTTCTTGGATGAAATCGGAAACCTTTCTATGCCGCTTCAATCCAAATTATTGACAGTACTACAACGTCGGGAAGTTACACGTATCGGTACCAATAAGCCGATTCCGGTTGATATTCGTCTGATTTGTGCTACCAATATGCCAGTGCATGAAATGGTCATGGAGAACACCTTCAGACAGGATTTACTCTATCGAATCAATACGGTGGAAATCTTCCTCCCCCCTCTTCGGGAAAGACAGGATGATATCCCTCAATTAGCCAATCACTTCTTGAAAATTTATAGTCAAAAATACCGCAAGAACCTAGATGGCTTTACTCCTTCGGCAATGGAATTACTGCAACGATACTCATGGCCGGGAAATATTCGTGAATTGCAACATGCTATCGAGCGGGCAATCATTATGTCGGAAGGAAATCAATTGGACAGTCGTGATTTCTTCTTTTTGTCTGCAAAACCTTCATCCGAAAAAATGCCTACAAATGCGACGCTGAATTTAGATGATATGGAACGCACCACTATTCAGCGAGCTATCGACAAGAATGGAGGAAATATATCCAAAGCGGCCAAAGAATTAGGATTAACCCGAGCATCGCTTTACAGAAGATTGGAAAAATATGGACTTTAAGGTAGGCCTTTTAGGGCGTATAGCCCTTTTGGCAGTTTCTTTATTTGCATTAGGCTATTCCATAGCGGATCAATGGGGAGTGTTTATGACCTCCCTTTTGATCATTTTAATGATCATCCAAGTGGTGTTTTTGCTTCGCTATGCAGAAAGCTCCTTTAAAAAAGTCCGAACCTTTCTCGATAACATCAAGCAGGATCAGTACTCCCAGGTTTATCCCGTTAAATTTGATGGTACTGAGACCGATGACCTCCACATTGAATTCAATGCTATCCTTGCCAAACTCAAAGAAGATCAAGCGGAGAAAGAAGCCAATTACCACTATTTCCGCTCAGTTTTCAAGCACTTGAGTATAGGCCTGATTACTTATGGTGAAGACGGAAAAATCCAATTGATTAATACGGCTGCAAAACGCATCCTAAATGTAGATGACCTCGGCAATATCAATCAAATAGAGTCGGTCAATAAGGAACTTCACCTCGCTATTCATCAGCTAAAAACCGGAGGGAGCGAATTGATCAAAATCGCTCATCCAGATGGTATTATGCAGCTTTCAGTTTATGTCATCGAACTGATGATGCGCGGAGAGCAATTCAAATTGGTATCCTTACAAAATATCCAATCCGAATTGGAGGAAAAGGAAATGGAGGCCTGGCAAAACCTAGTTCGGATTCTGACTCATGAAATCATGAACTCCATCGCTCCGATATCTTCCTTGGCAGGCACTATCAAAACTGATATCGAACAAAAGCTGGAGCAGGCTGACCCTGTTACCGATAGTGATTTGGAAGATTATCTGATGGGGATTTCAACTGTAGAAAAGCGTTCTGAAGGACTGATCAACTTCGTATCTGATTTCCGTAGTCTTGCTCATATTCCAGCACCGAAATTCAGCAGTATCCGCCTTGCAAATCTCTTTGATCAGCTCGAAGTGCTTTTCCAGCACCAATTGGAAACCCACAATATCGAACTGCTTAAAGAACTCGACCCACCTGAATTGATTCTGTTTGGAGACCAAACCCAAATCGAGCAGGTATTAATTAACCTTGTTCAAAATGCCATACAGGCCTTGGAAGATTCCGAACGAAAATTAATCCGACTACGTGCCTATATCGACGAAGCAGGAAAAATCATTTTGGAGGTTTGTGATACCGGAAAGGGTATAGAAGAAGAGGCCTTGAGCAAAATCTTTATTCCTTTCTTCACCACCAAGAAAAAAGGGTCGGGTATTGGCCTAAGTCTATCCAAACAAATCATGCGTCGCCACAAAGGCAATATCCAAGTTCGCTCTCAATTGGGAGAAGGCACAACCTTCAAGCTGATTTTCAACGGTTAATATGAATCAGGTTTTTGATTGGTGTGTTGATTTTTTGTATTGGCTTTCCGATGTTCTTGGAATGACCTACAAGGAAATCAACGTCTGGATATTTGTAATTATCTGGCCATTAATCTTCATTATCCAATGGATTTATATTGTCCATTTGAAAAAGAAGATTCAGAAAATCAGAAACCAAAATACCCTAGGATAATATTGATCAGCTTTTGGAATTCGTGAGTTTTAATCCTTGAGAATTCGGAGCAGCAGAATAGATCACAAAACTCCCCTTTTCATCTTGCATGATTTCCAAGTCCTGACTTTTATCTCCATTCACCATTTTTACCTGAGACCAAGCTTTCGGGATATAAGTCTTCAAAGTCAATGGTTCTTGGTAGGTGTCAGAATCCAAAGAGCAAGTTAGATTGACAATAATTTCATCAGATTCAACATCCACTTCCACTTGAGTGGTTTTTCTTTCTCGCAGATATTTCGTCACATTTCTGAAAGGCGCAATCCAAAGCCGATCCTCATTGGTCTTGAGATAAGAAAAATATTCAACCAACTCTTCCCTCTTTTTTGGTTCCCAACCCAGGTTTTCTACGCCATGGTAAACCAAAACTAACCAGGTATTATCATGATTCATCACCGTATCTGTCCAAGCTTTCATTTGAGAAGGAGTAGTCCGGGTAAGAGGCCCTCTTTGCCATTGAACGTATTCTTTTGAAGATTGACCCGGAGTAAGATCACTTCCACGATTGATTTCTTCCAACCAATCCTCAGGCATTCGATTTCTCAAAGATGGATAAACCTGATGGGCATAATGCATAACCCGCTCATTTTCTGTCCCATACGGACATTCCGCTGAAAAAATGGATTCCTCCCCGATGAACTTCAATAAATCAGCTTTGCTTTGCTCTAATTCATATTTCATATTTACTTCATCCAGAACAGCTAATCGAGGGTGCGTCACCGTATGGGAAGCAATTTCATGACCTTGGGCTGAATAGGACTTATACTGCTCCCAAGAGGTTGTATCCTCCACATTGTTATGAAATACGACCTCCCCGGTATTTATCATTTCACCATTCCGGATTTTTGCAAAGCCTTCATCTGTCAATGCATAGGCATCTTCCACTCTTCCTTGCTCAAACAAAGACCCAATTCGAGCATGGTAATCCTCTGCTTCCGAAGTTCCAGTATATGCTATCAATGAGGCTCTTTCGAATAAGTTGCTGGAATCAGTTGGGATTTGAGCCGTCTCAGCAATGATTTCCTGAGGATCTCTCCCGATGAATTTTCCTTTTCCAGATCCTTCTACTTTTCCCGTAATGATGTAAAAAGTAGCCTTTAGATCTAAGCTGTCCAAAATAGGCTTTGCAATGGTGAGTTGATTAACGATCCCATCATCAAAAGTGATAGAGACTGCTCCTGACTTATCCTCTTGCCATTTGGTAATTTCGGTTTGTCCGACAATCGGATCTTTCGGACCACAGGATGCTAAAAGGAGAATTGAAAGGAAAAAGGAAAATATCTGCTTCATGATTTTAAGGGTGGTTTGGTATACCAATTTCTGAATTTGCATTTAAAAGCCATTAACCATTAAACAAAAAACCTTTGAGATCTCCTAGACCTCAAAGGTTTTATAATTAGCGTCTTATGGCACTTTTTAGAATTTTCTGTACTTTCCTTTTAGGAATTTATTTGCTTCTTTTTCCGCAAATCGGGCTTTTTTACTATCCCAATGCAGAGTTTGATTAGGGAATCGACCTGCAATCACACCAAGCAAAATGGTCTCGGTCAAACGAGCAGAATAAGAGAATGGAGCACTACATTCTGTTTTGCCCAAACAAGCATCCACAAACTCATGGTAATGCTTTTTGCTCTCCTCTGCATAATCCTTCACAGGCTCACCTAAATTGAATTGAGCGATATCCATTTCCTGATATTTCCCATCAACAATTAAGCGTGGCAGCTGCATAAAGTGCGGTAAAAGCAATCTTCCTTTTTCACCCATAAACATGGCTCCTTGGTCAGGCAGCTGATCTCTATTCGGCAATTTTAAATCTGGATGATCTGCAGGAGCACCTGGCCCATCATACCAAACCCAAGTCAAAGTCTCCGCTGTGTACGGCGTGGATGGAAATTCATAAGTCACCACATTGTGCTCAGGGAAACCAAAGCCAGTTGGCTGGCGACACTCGTTTCGAATCGTACGAGGCACGTCCAAAGCCAGAGCATTGTATGGAGTATCAAAAATATGAACACCCATATCACCCAATGTTCCACAGCCGAAATCCATAACCTTTCGCCAGTTTCCTGGATGATAGTAACCTTCTTTATAAGGACGCTCTGGAGCAGTTCCCAACCAAAGGTTCCAATCCAATCCTGCCGGAACCGGATCACTTCCTGTAGGTTCGGGTCCATCAAAACCCCAATTTTTAGGAGACCAGGCCCGAACGGTATGGACTTTTCCAATAATTCCGGACTGAATAAGCAAAGTAGCCAATTTGTAATCATAAAAGGAATGAACCTGAATACCCATTTGGGTTACTAGCCCCTTCTTTTCGGCCACTTTTTTCATTTTCCTTGCTTCCGAAACATGATGGGTCAAAGGCTTTTGACAGTAAACAGCCTTATCCTTTTTCATGGCTAGTAAAGAAGCAGGAGCATGTGTATGATCGGGGGTAGAAACAACTACAGCATCGATATCATCTTCCAATTCTTTCATTAAAATTCGATAATCCGCAAAAGTCTTGGCTTGAGGATAAAGCTTGGCAGCATTTTCAATAGCCCGGCTATCAACATCACAAATTGCAACAACTTCTACCAAGGAATGGGAAGCGATAGCTTTTAGGTCTTCCATACCCATGGCTCCGAGACCGATTTGAGCGATTCGTAATTTTCCATTGGCTTGCGCTTTCGCCAATAAAGAAGGTGCTAGAGCCAAACCGGCTGCACCCAAAGCCGACCTTTTGAGAAAATCTCGACGATCGATAAGCTGTAGGTTCTTGTTCATGGTGGGTTTATTATAATTTTTTTGGATTGGTGATTTTTGGATTGAGAGCCGAAGGAGGAAATCCCAAAAAACATTTGGAAACTACCCTTATCTTCCATTTTTAATCTCGAGTTTTAAGATAAGGCTGAAAAATCGATTTGCAAATTCGAATTAGGAAGGATGGTTTATTTGGGTTTGATAAAGAAAAAATATTTCCAGACTTATTTTGAATAGGCTTCCACCAATTTCATAAGCCTGTTTATCTTAGAACCATGAATCGACGTCCTTTCCTTCACAAACTTGGCATTTTAACCACAGGCACCATGACACTTCCTTTTTTCTTATATGGGAAAATGCAACTCCCAAAGGAAACCAAATTCAAGTTTATCACTGCTTCTGATGGACATTTCGGGCAGCCCAACACCGACTTTGAAGCCAGTCACCGAAATCTCATAGAAGCAGTAAATCGGGAAAAGGATATAGATTTTGTAGTTTTCAATGGGGATTTAATCCATGACGATCCCACTTTGATGCCGGAAGTAAAAAAGGTTTACGATCAGGTTCAACACCCTTACTTTGTCACGCGAGGCAATCATGATCGGGTGACTCCTTCGGATTGGGATTCTATTTGGAATCAATCCGCCAATTTCGCTGAAGTTCATCAGGGAGAATTAGGAATGCTTCTGTTGAACTGTTCCAATGAGGCGGGAGAATACTTTTGCGCCGATCTGGATTTTACCAAAGAAAAACTCGATTCTTTTCAGGAATTACCCCATGTGATGGTCTTTGTCCACATTTCCCAAAATGAATGGACACGTCATGGCATAGACTGCAAAGACTTTATGGATCTAGTTACCTCCTACCCAAATGTACGAGGCATTTTCCATGGGCATGACCATGATATAGATGGTGTAATGCTTTATCGCAAAAAGCCCTTTCTATGGTCAGGACACTTTGGGGGAAATTGGGGTAATCCATTCCCAAGCTACCGGGTTTGTGAAATAGGAACCGACGGAAAAGTGGTTTCCTACTTAAAGCGTGTTGCTGATGGAGAAATTCTGAGTGGCTATACGCTTTGACTTACTCGTCCTTTTTCTGAAAAACCAAGAAGTGCTGAATCTTTAAAAATTGCCTATTTTCCACTAATTCAAATCCGTTTGCTTCCAACTCCTTTTTAGCTTGACGAACAGTCATTTTGTGAAGCGGCTTGATAGGAACTGTTGGATCCTCTCCTCTGTATTCGATCAATAGAATTTTACCATCCGATTTTAGGGATTTGCGTAGGTTCTGGAGCATCTCCTCAGGAAATTCCAACTCATGATAAACATCAACAAAAATAGCCAGATCAATTGCATTCTCTGGTAAATTAGGAGAAGTGGATGAACCCTTTACAGCAACCACATTATTAAAACCCAATTCTTCACTTCGCTCTTTCAAAAAATTTACTGCTGCATCTTGAACATCTACTGCATACACTTTTCCTTCAGAAACAAGCGGAGCAATCCGAAAGGAATAATACCCCGAACCCGCACCAATATCTGCGACAACACTACTTGATGTAATCGGTAAATTTTTAATTGCTATGGATACACCTTCCTCTGCTTCTCGAGAATCCCGCTCAAGCCAATCTTTCCCCGCAAAACCCATGATATGGGAAATTTCCCTTCCCAAATAAACTTTACCTATTCCATCCCAAGAAGGGGTTTTGTATTTATAAGGAGATTTTGAATCCTTGGAATTACTCTGAGCTTGGCAGGCCAAATTGAAGCTCATCAGGAAAATAAAAAAGCAGTAAAATCGAAGCTGTCTCATGTCTTTTTAAACTTAAAAAATTGAAACCTGTTTGATTTTGAGAAGAATTTGGAATCCGTAAACACAAAAAAAGCGGCTCCTTTTGAGAGCCACTTTTTAAAATAATTAGAGTGATTTATTTAGCTAGATCAAATCGATCCAAATTCATCACTTTATCCCAAGCTTTCACGAAGTCCTGAACAAACTGCTCAGCTCCATCAGCAGAAGCATAAACCTCAGCCAATGCTCTCAATTCGGTATTGGAACCGAAAATCAAGTCAACGCGAGTTCCAGTCCACTTAGGCTCACCTGACTTACGATCACTACCTACGAAGATGTTATTCTTATCATTAGTAGCTCTCCATGTAGTTCCCATATCAAGAACATTCACGAAGAAGTCATTGGTCAATTGACCAGGCTTGTCAGTGAAGACACCATGCTTAGATCCATCCCAATTTGCACCCATAGCTCTCAAACCACCTACCAAGGCAGTCATTTCTGGAGCTGTAAGCGTTAACAATTGAGCTTTGTCAACCAACAATTCCTCACCCTTCACTTCGCAATCTTTGGCCATGTAGTTTCTGAATCCATCAGCTACTGGTCTTAGATATTCGAAAGATTCGATTTCAGTCTGCTCTTGAGAAGCGTCCATACGACCTGGAGTGAATGGAACAGTCACATCGTATCCAGCGTCTTTAGCAGCTTTTTCAACTGCTGCACAACCTGCCAGGACGATCAAGTCTGCCAAAGAAACTTTCTTGCCTCCTTCAGCGGTGCTGCTAAATTCTTCCTGAATGCTTTCCAAAACACCCAACACTTTTGAAAGTTGAGCAGGGTTGTTAGCCTCCCAGTTTTTCATTGGCTCCAATCGGATGTGAGCACCATTGGCACCACCTCTCATATCAGAACCGCGGAAAGTAGAAGCAGAAGCCCAAGCGGTAGAAACCAACTCAGCTACAGACAATCCGGAAGCCAAGATATTAGCCTTCAAAGAAGCGATATCCTGAGCATCAACCAATGGATGATTTACTGCAGGAATTGGATCTTGCCAGATCAAATCTTCTTCAGGAACCTCTGGACCTACATAACGAGTCTTTGGTCCCATATCTCTGTGAGTCAATTTAAACCAAGCTCTTGCGAAAGCATCAGCAAACTCGTCTGGATTCTCGTAGAATCTTCTAGAGACTTTTTCATATTCAGGATCAAATCTCATTGACAAGTCTGTTGTCAACATGAATGGCTTATGGAATTTACCTGGAATGTGAGCATCAGGAATAATTGCCTCAGCATCCTTCGCAACCCACTGATGCGCACCAGCTGGGCTCTTCGTCAATTCCCACTCATATTCGAACAAAAACTTGAAGTAGTCGTGGCTCCATTTTGCTGGAGTACTGGTCCAAGCCCCTTCCAAACCACTGGTGATTGTATCAGCACCGTGACCAGAACCATAAGAGCTTGTCCATCCCATACTCATTTCCTCGATTGAAGCAGCTGCTGGCTCAGGGCCTACATATTGGTCTGGATTTGCAGCACCGTGAGTTTTTCCGAAAGAGTGACCACCTGCGATCAAAGCAACAGTTTCTTCATCATTCATAGCCATTCGGCCGAAAGTCTCACGGATAGCTTTTGCTGCCAATAGTGGATCAGGATTCTTGTCTGGACCTTCTGGATTCACATAAATCAATCCCATTTCGGTAGCTCCAAGTGGAGATTCCAAAGCTTCTGGATTTCTGTGGGCTACCCATTCTTTCTCAGATCCCCAATAAATGTCTTGCTCAGGCTCCCATACATCAGAACGACCACCACCAAAACCGAAAGTTTTGAAGCCCATGGATTCCAATGCTACGTTACCTGCCAAAATCATTAAGTCAGCCCAAGAAAGTTTTTTTCCATACTTCTGCTTGATAGGCCACAATAAAAGTCTTGCCTTGTCCAGGTTGGCATTATCAGGCCAAGAGTTCAATGGAGCAAATCGCTGAGTACCTGTACCGGCTCCACCGCGGCCATCATGTACTCGGTAAGTACCAGCACTATGCCAAGCCATTCGGATCATGAATGGACCATAGTGACCATAGTCAGCAGGCCACCAATCCTGAGATGTTTTCAATACTTCTTCGATCTCCTTTTTCACCTGAGGAAGGTCCAAAGAGGCGAATTCCTTCGCGTAGTTGAAGTCTTCACTCATTGGGTTGGACAAAGAAGAATGCTGTCTCAAGATATTCAGATTCAATTGATTAGGCCACCAATCAACATTCTGAGTACCTTTTCCGGCACCATGCAACATAGTGCCATTGTGAAATGGGCATTTGCTCAAATCACCTTTGCCATTTTCATGTGGATTACTCATATTTCTTATGGTTTATAGTTAATTATTTAATTTCAGGGATGACGAAATTACCAAAAATTTTACGGATATAAATTTTTTTTCAATAGATAAAAACTATGAGACTTTTTAGTAATTCTGCTATGCTAACTAGGAGGTCATTCACTCAAAAAAACTGAGCAAAATCATTCCAAATCAAAGCCCAATTTGAAGTTCAAATTGGGCTTTGATTATTAATTCCTTACTTATCTTTTGGCTTATCACGCTGCATCTCGATCATATCAACTGGAGGAGGAGTATTATCACCCAATAGGTGTCTCACGAAGTAATCCCCCATTTTCCAGAAGAAATACTCCGTCATATTTCCATAACCGTGGCGCTGTCCAGGCAAAATCACAAATTCAAACCGTTTTCCAGCTTTGATCAATGCCTCAGCCATTCGGATCGTACCCGCAGGATGCACATTATTATCTACATCTCCAGTACTTAGCATCAAATGACCTTTGAGGTTCTTAGCCAGATCTGGATTTTTTTCGATTTGGTAGACAAAAGTAGTATCGCCTTTTGGCGTGATAACTTCTTTTACGCCATGATGCTTCTCAGACCACCAACGATTGTAGATATTATTTTCATGATTTCCTGCAGAAGAAACAGCTACTTTAAATACATCTGGATAAACAAGCATCGCCGCAGTGGACATAAATCCACCTCCGGAATGTCCATGGATCCCTACCCGATTTCTATCAATGAAAGAATGTCTGTCTGCAAGTTGGTCTACCGCTGCTTTTTTATCAGCAAGACCGTAATCCCTCAGATCTCCATAGCCATAGTTGTGATACCATTTGGATCGAGCAGGGTGACCACCTCGGTTACCCAAAGTCACCACAATGAAGCCAAACTGAGCCAATCGATCTGTCCGGTCCATTCTGCTTCCGAAGGATTTATTGACAGCTTCAGTTTGAGGACCAGGATACACGTATTGGATTAAAGGGTATTTTCGCGTTGAGTCAAAATCGAAAGGCTTGTACATCACACCGTATAGGTCGGTGATTCCATCATCAGCCTTGAACTTAAATGGCTCTGGGAATTGATAACCTGCAGCAAAAAGCTGGCTCAAATCAGCAGTCTCTAAGTCCATCACCTTGTTTCCATTGCGATCCATCAAGACCGAAACAGGAGTAGTATTCACCCTGGAGAAATTATTGACAAAAAAGGTCGCTTGGTCATTCATCTCAATGCTATGGTTGAAATCACCAGCATTTAGCAAGCTGATTGCTCCTCCATCCAAACTCACGCTGTACAAATGCTCATAGTATGGATCCTCACCATTTTCTCTTCCATTTGCCACAAAATAGACTTTTCTATTTCGCTCATCTACTCTAGCAACACCACCAACATGGAAAGGACCAGAAGTCAATTGACGCTTCATAGTTCCATCCTTTCCATATAAGTAAAGATGTGCCCAACCATCACGCTCTGACCACCAAATCAAGTCATTACCCACCAATTCTACCTTATTGAATTCAATATAGGTATTGCTACGCTCTTCGATGATCACTTCTTTTTCATTGGAGGCTAGATTCCAACGGCAAACGTCCACTCTCTTCAAGTCACGGCTTGTAATCGCAAAATAAAATTCATCCAAATCACCCAACCATGTAGCCGGACGGAAGTCATCATCTCTTGTATTTGCTGCAGGCGTGGTAGACCACAGACTCACAGTTTGGTCCTTGAAAGTTGAAATCGGAAGTTTCTTCAATTCCATGCTTTCAAAAGAAAAATGTAGGAGCTCCGTTTGAGGCTGCTCTTTTTCACCTGGCATGGCATATTTATAGGTTTCCAAAGTTGGACGAGGGTTTCGAGTATTATGGATTACCCAGAGATCTTTCACCTTACGCTGATCTGTGCGTGTCATGATAAACTGCTTGGAATCTGCACTCCAAAGTACCCCTACGCGCTTTCGGTCATTCTTTTTCTTCTCTTCCTCCACATTATCATCGCCTCGGCCACCCCAGCCGTATTCGTAATCTTTTTCCCCATCTGTGGTTAATTGATTTTCGACGATAGTAGAATCTTTTTCATCCTTTACTGCTTTCAAAAAATTCTCTTTATCCATCCAATACAGGTTGAAATTCTTCGCGTAAACAACCTTAGATGAGTCAGGGGAAATATTTGCCCAAGAAAGACGTTTCGGGTCTTTTTCAGTTTCAATCTCAGTCAAAGTCTGAGAGGAAATATTGTATAGAAAGGTATGAACTTTCTTCTCCAGTGAATCTTTGGCATTTTTGTTTTTTGCCTTGATCTCTTCCCAATCGGACTTCAAGACATCAGCAGTACTCTTCACTTTGAATCGAAGCGTATTTTCATCATCCATCAATTTCAAATCATCCAATTTCAGATGCTGACCATCGAATGGATCTTTGACAACTTTGGTGATTTCGGCAGCTAGCTTATCTCGATCGAAAAGTTCGGTTTTAGTTCTTCGAACAGGATCAACGAGATACCATCGCTTGCCATCCGAAGTCTCGTATTCATACCAAAACCGCTCAGATTTTTTCATCCAATGGGGATTTACGGATGTAGAAAAAATCATTTTTTCCAGCTTATCCGGTGAAAACCGGGCAGCCAGTTCATAATTCCCTTTATAGATCGGCTCTTGCGCCCAAGAAAGTTGGGTTGACAAAAAGAGCCCAAAAACCAAGAGTAATCGTTGCATAATTCATTGAGTTTTATTTCGCAACGAAACTATATAACGGTCTTCAAAAGCTTTTTACCATTTGCGTAAAAATTGCGAACAAATATCCTCGGCTTGAAAAAGCAACGCAACTGACCAAACTTTTTCATAATCAGTTAACAAATACTTTACTTTAACCAAATTTAATTTGGAAAAAATAGCAAAATGTTAACAAACTAAACATAACTGATTTACATCAGGCCGCTACTTTTGAGTAAAACCCAATTTGTGAAGACACATTTCAAAACAATAATTGTATCCGACGTTCATCTTGGGACCAAAGGTTCCAAAGCCAAGGAGATCGTTCGGTTTTTGAAGCAATACCGTTGTGATAATCTCATTCTTAACGGGGATATCATTGATGGCTGGCAACTTAAAAAATCCGGCACTTGGAAGCGAAAACATACCCGCTTTTTCAATCGGATTCTAAAGATGATTGAAAATCACGACACCCAAGTATTTTACCTTCGAGGCAATCATGATGACTTTTTGGATCAAATTCTTCCCATTCAGATTGGAAAACTTTCCATTCAAACGGACATGATTTATGAGTCGAATGGTAAGAAATATTTCATTACTCATGGAGATGTATTTGACAGTATTACGACCAATCTTAGATGGATTGCCTATTTGGGGGATATAGGATATACTTTTTTGCTTTGGTTAAATCGCGTCGTTAATCATTATCGATTTAAGCGTGGATTGCCATACTTTTCTCTTTCACAATATGTCAAGTCAAAAGTTAAGTCTGCGGTTTCCTACATCGATCAATATGAAACCGAGCTTGCCAAAATGGCTAGAGCTAAAGGTTGTGATGGGATAATTTGTGGACATATTCACAAAGCTGAAAACCGGGAAATCGAGGGAATTCATTACCTCAATTCCGGAGATTGGGTGGAAACAATGTCTGCCCTTGCCGAAGACCATGAAGGCAACTGGCAATTAATTCACTACAATGAGATTGATTTCAAATCAATCCAAACAAACCAAGTCGGAAACTTTTTTGAAAACGAGCGAAAAGAGGAAAAAGATGAAAGTATCCTTCCCTTACGCCAAGTTTCCTTTCGATCTTCACAAGATGATGATTTAAATCCACCTGCATTTAGATCATGAAATTCCTATTTATTGTTCAAGGAGAAGGTCGAGGTCATATGACCCAAGCCATCGCTTTTGCAAGTTTGCTACGATCACAGGGACATGAACTCTGTGGGGTGGTTTTGGGAAAAAGTAAAAGAAGAGCTATTCCTGAATTTTTTTCCAGAGAAATCAAATCAGAAATTCACTTGATTGAGAGTCCGAATTTTGAAACAGATCAAGCAGAAAAAAGAATTCTCATCGGAAAAACCATTTGGAAAAACCTTTTTAAAATCCGGACTTTCTTAAAAAGCCTCCATCAAATTGACTCTTTGGTCAACTATCACAAGCCAGATGTCATTTTGAATTTTTACGATCTTCTGGGAGGCTTATACAATAGAATCTACAGCCCAAAAGTAGAATTTTGGGTTATCGGGCACCAATATTTGGCATTACAATCCAATTTCCCTTTTGCCCCATCCAAGAGATTTGCTAAGGAATTATTTATTCTCAACACCAAACTGACAGCTTGGGGTGCAGACCGGATACTAGCCTTAAGTTTTAAACCTACCGAAGCATTAAATCCCAAAATTCAGATTGTCCCTCCTTTGCTACGAAAAGAACTTACCTTATTGAAACCATCATCAAGGGGATTTTACTTGGCTTATTTAGTAAACCCGGGGTATTTCACTGAAATTATCAAATTCGCAAAATCAAATTCAAGCTTCCAAATCAAAGCCTTTTGGGATAAAAATGGCGCGAAAGAAGTAGAAAACCCTCTTCCCAACCTTTCTTTTCACCGAGTCAACGACAAAAAGTTTCTGGAAGACATGGCTGCTTGCAAAGGCTTGGTCTGTACAGCTGGATTTGAATCGGTTTGTGAAGCAGCTTTTTTAGGAAAACCCGTGATGGTCATTCCAGTAGCAGGACAATATGAACAAGCTTGTAATGCTTTAGATGCTGAGAAGCACCAAATTGCGATTGAAGGAAAGAATTTTGACTTTTCTTTCTTCGAAAAACATATTCAAAGAATTCACCCAAACCCTGCATTTTTCCGGCTATGGTGTGAAGAATGGCCAGAAATTTTGAAAAAAATCACAGAAACCAATCCAAAAACTACCCTTTCAATAGAATTTGCAGGTTTAGATCAAAATCCTCTTTCTTTTTCTCCTCTATCCTAATTGAAGGATTACTGAAACAGGATTCCTATTTTTGAGCTTAAGTGACTGAAAAAGTCTATTTTCGGCACTGCTCAAGAAGAACCTACATGTTAGCTGAACATATACGATTACAAGAGGATCGGGAATTTAAAAAACACTGGAAGAAATGGGGCCCCTATCTTACAGAAAGACAATGGGGAACCGTCCGTGAAGATTATAGTCCTGATGGTGCTGCCTGGGAAAATGTAACCCATGATGAAGCCCGAAGCAAGGCCTACCGATGGGGAGAAGAAGGCATTGGAGGGATTTCTGATCACAAACAGAAACTTTGCCTAGCATGGGCATTTTGGAATGGAAAAGACCCTTTCATAAAAGAGCGGCTTTTTGGCCTGACCGGTAATCAAGGAAATCACGGGGAAGACGTTAAGGAAATCTATTATTATCTGGATTCCACGCCTACCCATTCTTACATGAAGATGCTTTACAAGTATCCTCAGGCTGAATTTCCTTATCAAAAATTACTCCTTGAAAATCAAAAAAGACAAAAAACCGATCCGGAGTATGAATTGATGGATACGGGGGTTTTCGATGAAGATCGATACTTTGATATTTTCATTGAATATGCCAAGAATGACGCGGAGGACATCGTAGCCAAAGTTACTATCCATAATCGAGGACCGGAATCTGCTCCTATTTGGGTAATGCCTACGCTCTGGTTTCGGAAAACATGGTTCACAGGTCATGAACCTTTTATGCCCAAACTGAACTTGGTTCGCTCGAATTGCATCAAGGCATTTAATCCAAAATCAGGTAATTATTCCATCACTTTCAATGGAAATCCAGATATCCGCTTTTGTGATAACGAAACAAACCGGGAACGACTTTATGGGATTCACAATGAGAAAAAGTATCCAAAAGACGGGATTAATGATTTTGTAGTTAACGGAGATGCATCCAAGCTGAATCCAAAATTTACTGGAACAAAGGCCGCTGCCATCTTCAAGTTTGATATTCCGGCTGGAGAAAGTGTAGAAGTCAAACTTCGACTTCAGCATCAATTGGATGATCATCCACTTCATATCTGCGATGAATGTCTGAATACCAGAAAAAGAGAAGCAGATGAATTTTATAATCATTTGCAACATCGGGTAACAGATCCCGATCTCAAGATGATTCAGCGCCAGGCATTTGCAGGGATGATGTGGTCCAAACAGTTTTATTACTATGATGTAGAACGCTGGCTGGAAGGTGACCCAGGTCGCTACGTACCACCTGTGGAACGTAAAAAAGGCAGAAATCATCAATGGCGGCATCTTCAGAATTATGATATTATTTCCATGCCTGATAAATGGGAATATCCTTGGTACGCCGCTTGGGATCTTGCTTTTCATTGTATTCCTATTGCTCGAATCGATCCGGAATTTGCAAAGCAACAGCTCCTTCTCCTTCTCAGTGAGTGGTACATGCATCCTAACGGACAGATTCCTGCTTACGAGTGGAATTTCTCTGACGTAAATCCGCCCGTGCATGCTTATGCGGTTCAGCGAGTATACCAGATTGACAAAAAGGCCAATAATGGTGTTGGTGATTCAGAATTCTTGGAGCGAGCTATGCACAAGTTGATGCTCAACTTCACTTGGTGGGTTAACCGTAAGGATAGTGATGGCAAAAATATCTTCGAAGGCGGTTTCTTAGGATTAGACAACATTTCCATTTTTGACCGATCCGCTGCCGAATACTATCAAGGCAAACTGGAACAAGCAGATGGTACCTCTTGGATGGCTATGTTCTCACTGAACATGCTACGTATTTCCCTGGATTTGTGTGAGTTCAACAAGGTATACCAGTTTATGGCTACCAAGTTTTTAGAGCATTTCCTGTATATCGCGGGTGCAATGAATAATATTTCCCGTGAACACATTTCTCTTTGGGATGAAGAGGATCAGTTTTTCTATGATATTTTCCACTTCAAGGGAAAAGATGCCAAAAAGCTAAAAGTCCGTTCTATTGTAGGTTTAATTCCATTGTTTGCTGTTGAACCTATTCGCGAAGAATTATTTGATAGCCTACCGGAATTCAAAAAAAGACTCGACTTTTTCATGAAGGAAAAGCCCAAACTGGCAGCGCTAGTTTCAAGCTGGATTCATCCCGGAAAAGAAAAACGCCGCTTATTTTCCTTACTACGTGGACACCGAATGCGAAGTGTTCTCCACAAGATGCTGGATTCGGATGAATTCTTAAGTGATTTTGGGGTTCGATCCCTTTCCAAATTCCACTTAAACCATCCATATGCATTAAAAATGAATGGAGATACCTATTCGATCCGATATACTCCAGGTGAATCTGATACGAAAATGTTTGGAGGCAACTCCAATTGGCGTGGTCCAATTTGGTTCCCAATCAATTACCTGATCATTGAATCCTTAAAGAAATTCAACTTCTACTACGGAGGGGACTTTTCGATCGAATATCCAACTGGATCGGGAAATTACTTGACTATGGATATGGTCGCTAAGGAATTATCACTTCGTTGCATGAAGATCTTTATGCGAGATAATGACGGAAATCGGCCAGTATTTGGTACCGATGAAAAATTCCAAAAAGACCCACATTTCAAGGATTATATTCTCTTTTATGAGTATTTCCATGGGGATAGCGGAAAAGGACTTGGGGCTTCTCACCAAACAGGTTGGACTGGATTAGTTGCCGAGATGATCCATAAATATTATAAAGAGCAAAGACCAGAAGTTCATGCCACTGCTCCCCTATTTAGAAGCTAATCGACTGGAAGCCGGATGTGATGAGGTAGGGCGTGGATGTTTGGCTGGCCCAGTGGTTGCAGCTGCTGTTATTTTGCCAAACTCCTATGAAAATCAATGGATCAATGACTCCAAAAAACTGAGCAAAACCCAGCGAGAGGAATTGGTTGAGGAAATCAAAAGAGCATCCCTTGCTTGGGCTCTTGGCGAAGCATCTGTAGCGGAAATTGATCAAATCAACATTTTAAATGCCTCTTTTTTGGCCATGAAAAGAGCAATTCTAGCGCTTCAGACCCAACCTGAACATTTGCTCATTGATGGAAATCGTTGGAAATCAGATTTAGAATTACCCTTTACTTGTGTGATCAAAGGAGATGGTAAATTCACCAGTATTGCAGCTGCTTCGATTTTGGCAAAGGTCCATCGTGACCAATTCATGGAAAATTTAGCCAAAGAATTCCCTCATTACGGATGGGAATCGAATGCTGGTTACCCAACCAAAATACACCGAGAGGGAATTGTCAAGCATGGAAAAACACCTTGGCATAGGAATAGTTTCCGATTGCTTCCCGAGCAATTAAAATTAGACTTGTAGGATTTAGAAGGAAAAAATCAGTCCTCTTCAGGTTCTACATAAGGCTCAAAAATCAATCTTCCCAACGTTCCAGATTGTGATATGGGCTGAAGAATCAGCTTGTTCTCCGTTAACTCCACGATTTGAGCCTTCCGAACCAAGTCCGCATGTTTGATAATTAGTGTATTACTTTCATCCACTTCGAAAGTAGCTTTTCTCAACACCAATTTTTGATTAACCATATCGGTGTATTTCAAGGAATCCTCACCAAAAAACTCATAAACTGTGTTTTCCAGCCTATTCTTGATTCGATATTCCATATTGGTCCGGGCAGTTGCAGTAGCTTCTCGAAATTGAGGTGAATTTCTGATTTGATCTATCCCGTCGAAATAAACCAACTGCCATTTCCCAAATAATTCCTGAGCATTTGAGGCGTTAGAAATTCCAAAAAAAGAAATAAATAGGAAAGTTAGAATTGTAATTCTCATGCGGGGGTTGAGGCAATTTTTCTGCCAAATTTGAAAAGAATTAGGACTGAATGACTTTTGCATTCAAAAATGGCAACCACTCTTCGGCATGCCGCTCTGCATAATCCGCTAAAAAATAGGAAAGGGTAGGTTTGAAAGGGGCAATTTTTAAAGGCATCCCAGCCTCTTCCGGCGTCTTATCTCCTTTGTTGACATTGCATCGGTTACAAGCAGTCACCAAATTGGTCCAAGAAGTCTTACCTCCTTTGGAGCGGGGAAGCACGTGGTCTATAGTCAGATGACGATTCGATCCACAGTATTGGCACTCCCCATTATCCCGACGGAAAAGATTAGCCCGGTTGAGGAGAACTCCACGATAAGGAATATTCTTATACTGATTGAGTCGAATAACGGCTGGATATTCGAAGTTCCTGCTGATGGTGCGGATTTGTAAAAGTTCATATACCGAAAGAATCGTTGCCTTCTCCAAAAGAGTAAGCACAATCGCTTTTTGGACCGACACTACAGCTACCGGTGAATGATCAAGATTTAATACCAACACTCGCTTATCCATCACAAACCAAATACTGATCTAGCTTCCAAAACCACCTCAGTTGGGCGATTGTTTGACAAGTGGTTTTGCCATTCATCCAAATCCGAAACACGCATTTTATGATCCATCCATAGGACTTCCTCTAGCCCTAGATATATCGCAAAATGATCGATTCGTTTTTGTTCATCATGAAAAATAAACAAATCTCCCGGCATAGCATGATTGAAAGGTAAAATCCTGCCTGGCAAAGCTGCAGCATGCCAAGTATATCCTCCAATGGTGTAAATCAGTGCAAAGCCCAAGACTTCATCTAATCCAAAAATACTTCTTCCTCCAGGTTGCCAAGGAGCATTGATATAGCGTAATGCAATTTCAATCAATTCTTCCCGATCTGCTCGATGGGCATGACTTCGACTAGCCCCAGTAAAACCAATGGTATCCTGCCAATTGAAAAGTTCCAGTTCCGAAAAATGAAGGCGACTTCCTGGCAGCAAATAAAGATTTGTTCCTTGGTATTCAATCGCAGCAATTGGACTGGTCACTACCTGAAAATCCTGACTCAAAAACTTCAAATAGTCTTGCTGCGGAATTTCCTTCAAAGACTTGGAAGAAATCCAACCTCCTATCCTACTGTCCTCGTGGAAAATTCGATACCATTGACGGTCTTGTGAAACCGCCAATACCTGATAGCACTCTCCAAAAAGCAATTGAGTAATTAAAGCTGAGTCGCGGGAAGGTTTTTTGTAGACCGGCAACATGGTCTGTCTACAGATTCCATACGCATCACTTAAGGGCCATTCGCTGAAGTTCTCTTTTGGCATCTTTTTCCTTCAAATCCTGTCGTTTGTCGTGCATTTTTTTACCACGACCCAGGGCGATTTCCATCTTAGCCAACCCTCGGTCATTGATAAATATACGAACAGGAATGATAGTCAGCCCCTTTTCTTGAGACTTCGTTCGGAGTTTTTCCAGTTCTTTTTTATTCAAAAGTAATTTTCGATCCCTTACGGCCTCATGATTGTAGCTGGCAGCCATAGAATATGGCGCGATATGCATCTGTCGAACATATAATTCATCGTCCAGAAAAATGCAAAAAGACTCAGTCAAGGAAACTTTTCCCTCTCGAAGGGATTTGATTTCGGTTCCTTTTAAAACCAAGCCTGCCACATACGTTTCCAAAAATTCAAATTGAAAACTGGCCTTCTTATTCTTGATATTGATGATTTTCTCAAATTTCTTTTTTGTAGCCATATCAAATTTTCATTTTGGCTAATGGGGTAACGTCCAAGGATGAAAATTCACCCTTCAGGTATTTATAATGTGCTGCAATGGCAATCATCCCTGCATTATCTGTACAATATTCAAATTTTGGAATGTACAAGTTCCATCCTTTTTTCTTTGCTATTTGGGTCAAGGTATTTCTTAACCCTGAATTGGCAGAAACTCCTCCGGCAATCGCAATTTCTTTGATTTGGAGCTTTTTTGAAGCCTCTTCGAGTTTGATACGAAGCATTTCGATCAAGGTGTATTGGATGCTAGCGCAAAGGTCAGAAAGATTTTCCTGAATGAAATTCGGATTCTCTTTCATTTTATCCTGAAGGAAATAAAGAACAGCTGTCTTTATTCCACTGAATGAGAAATTCAATCCTGGCATTCGGGTGATAGGAAACTGGAAGGTTTTGGGATTTCCCTCATTGGCATATCGATCAATCAAAGGTCCTCCCGGATAAGGCAAGCCTAAAAGCTTGGCGGTTTTATCAAAAGCCTCCCCAACCGCATCATCCCGAGTTTCCCCGATTACTTCCATTTCTAAATGATCTTTTACCAAAACCAATTGGGTATGACCACCACTGACGGTCAGGCAAAGAAAGGGAAATGAAGGCTTGGGATTTTCAATGAAATGTGCCAAAACATGCGCTTGCATATGATTGACCTCGATCAAAGGAATATCAAGTGCTTGTGCTAGTGACTTTGCAAAACTAACTCCTACCAACAAAGCTCCCATCAAACCTGGCCCACGCGTAAAGGCGATTGCTGACAATTGGCTTTTTGAAATTCCCGCCGAAACCAAAGCTTCAGACACAACAGGAACGATATTTTCCTGATGTGCTCGAGAAGCCAATTCGGGAACTACACCCCCATATTTTTCGTGGACAGATTGTGTGGCGACAATATTATTAAGTACTTTGCCATTATAGATGACAGAGGCAGAAGTTTCGTCACACGAAGACTCTATAGCCAGAATATAAATATCTCTAGTACCCATTGGAAAAGAAGCCGAAAGTTACGGATTTTTTACACAAGACCTTCCGTGTACTGCTTTGGGTGGTGTTTTACTTTTTAGTCTTAATCCTACTCATCGGTGCCCTAGTTCAGTTTACTCCTGTCCAAAATTGGCTAATTGATAGGGTAACTAGCTACCTTAACGACCGTACCAATTTTACGGCTTCCATCGATAAAATTCAGATTTCTTGGTGGGATGCTTTAACTATTCAAAATCTTGAGATTCGGGATACGCATGATAGTCTGATGATTGGCACCAAAGAGGCTTTTGTGGACTTTGAACTCAGTTCCCTTCTTGAGAAAGGAAATCCCACTATTGACCAAGTGCGAGTTGAGCAGGCGAAAATTCAATTAATTACCCATGAAGGCGATTCCATCATGAATATCAATCAATGGGTAAGTGAATTAAGCGAAGCGTTTGGTTCAAGTGAAAGTTCCGGTGGCGGGAAGTTTTCAATCACCTCCATTGATTTCCGCAATTCCTCATTTGCACTGATAAACGGTAATTCAGAACCCATCACCGAAGGCTTGGATTATAACCGGATGCGGTTTTCAGACATTCAATTGTCTGCTTCAAATTTTGTCACCGAAGGAGGAGGAGTAAAACTGGACATTGGCCATCTTTCGGGAAAAGAAAATGCTTCGGGCCTTGAAATCAAGGAATTCAAGACCAATTACACCTTCGCTCCCACTTTCATGGAATTTGACCATTTGAAATTGGTCAGTAATGAAAGTCATATCAGGGACTACCTCAAATTTGAATATGATTCCCCTACTTCACTCTCTAATTTTGTCACGGATGTAAAAATCACGGCCCGGATGGAAGAAACCATCCTGGGATTAGGTGATTTGAATTTCTTTGCCCCCTCTCTTCCAAATATAGAAGATCAAATTATCCTGAGCGGAGAGGTATCAGGGCCTATAGCAGATATAAAATCCGATGAGTTTTTACTTCGAATCGGTCAAAAAACAGAAATATTCGGTGCATTTTATCTAGACGGGCTTCCCGAAATTGAAGACACCTATATTAATCTTTCCCTTAAAAATTCCACCATTCAGACTCGAGATTTGAGTCCTTATCTTGATCCTGAATTAGCCAAGCAGGTAAACAAATTCGGAACGATTCGGCTAAATGCGGATTTTGCAGGTTTGCTAAATCGTTTTACTACCAATGGTGATTTCAAAACATCCATTGGAAGTCTAAATGGACGAGTAAACTACGACAAAAAGGGTGATATCAACTCCGTGGTTTCTAAGGTACAAATCAATAATCTGAACCTCGGAGTACTCACGGATCAGCCGGACTTAATTCAAAAAGTGTCCCTAGATGGAAATGTGAATTTACAGGGGAGCAATGCAGAAGATCTACTATTGGATCTCAATGCTTCCATCTCCAGTTTAGGTTTGATGGGATATAATTACACCAATATTCAAACTGATGCCCAATATGGTTTAGAACTTTTTGAAGGAAACCTTTCCATCCAAGATCCAAATTTGGCCTTAAATGGATCAGGCTCGATCAATTTGAAGGAGAGTTTTGAATCAATCAATATCCGACTTCAGTTGGATTCTGCAAATCTACAAGCAATAAATTTGGTCGACACCTCCGCTTTTGTTCATGGATATCTTGAAATGGACACACGGGGAATAGAACTCGATAAACTGACCGGAATCATGCGCTTCAGGGACATCATGATCGGTTACGAAGACCGGGTTTTAGATTTGGGTGATTTCAGCTTTCAATCACTTTTTGCTGGGGGAACACGTACCATGTCTCTTAATTCTGACTACATCGTCGCCGGAGCTTCGGGTCAGTTCAATCTAAATCAAATGAGTAAGGATTTGCCTTTCCTTTTGGATCAATACCTGGCAATTCTAACTCAAGAGGAACCGGCTATTGCAGACCTAGAGCAAAATTTCAATTTACCCTACAACCTGGATTTAAACGTCAGATTGATTGATGTAAATCCAATACTGAACCTAGTTCAGCCTGATTTATATGTTTCAAAAAACACACTAATTGAAGGTGCATTTTACCAAACCTCGGAAAATACGATTTTCAACTTTTTCACAAGTATTGACACGATCCGATTCCAAGGTAATGAAGCACGGGATGTCAATGTTGACTTCAACACTTCTAAATTCATCAATGGACCGGAGATTCTTGCTTCTTTCTATGTTTTCTCCAAGCAGCAAAACCTTGGGGGCAAACTTGATTTCAGCAATTTGGGATTTGAGGCCATTTGGAACAATGAAGCATTGGATTTGAATTTTGCTTTGGATCAGGATTCAACCCAAAGTCATGCGAGAATCAATGCCGTAGCCCAGTTTTCAGCTGAAGAAACTAAAATTCAGATGCTTAAGTCTCAATTGGAGGTTTTGAGCAATAACTGGGAGTTTGATCCTGATAATCAAATTAGAATTCTTCCAAACTCGGTAGTATTTGAAAATTTAAGGCTACATTCTGGAAATCAAGAAATTAAAGCCGAAGGGGTTTTAGGTAAGTCAGTTGAAAAAAAATGGACCCTCTCACTCAAGGATGTCAATGCGAATATTCTAAACACTTTTGCCCCTCAGGAATATGAAGGAGCAATTAATGGTTTGGTTACCGCCTATTTTGGAGCTGATGACCAGCTGATTTTAAATTCTCAAATCACAATCAATGGACTTGCTATCAATGAAATCCCTGTAGGTGATTTGATTACCCAAGCTGATCTAGCTGATAATGCCTTGGACTTGGATATTAGGAATGTTCTAAACGGAAAAAAAACTATTGATCTTTCAGGTTCATTAGGATTGAGAGACTTGAACTTCGATTTGAAAGGGGATTTAGAAGATGCAGAGCTGGCAATTTTCGAACCTTTCCTTTCCAATTACCTCTCGGATATGGGAGGTAGTATTTCAGGAAACATCCAATTGCAGGGTGACCCTATCAAACCCATTCTTCAAGGGGAAGGAAAAATCAACAAGGGGAAAGTTCGGGTAAACTTCCTAAACACCCTCTATCAGTTAGACGGCAGTATTTTATTTACACCAGGAGAAATTCGCTTTGATCGATTGGTAGCGAAAGACGTGCGGGGAAATACCGCAAACCTGAATGGCGGGCTAACCTATCAAGGGATAAAAGATATTTTGCTAGATATCCATGCCAACCTGAATAATTTCCAAGTGATGAACACCAGTGTCAAAGACAATGAGGTCTTTTATGGAAATGTGTATGTCACAGGTGGGCTTGACATCACAGGGACAACAAGTAACTTGGTCATTGATGCTAGAGCAACCAGTCAGCCCGATACTCGGATTTTTATTCCGCTCTCATCTAGTGATGAGCAGGTTAGTGAGGATTATATCCACTTTATCAATATTTATGACACTGTTTCTGTCCAAGGCTTAAGTGAGGAAATCAATCGACTAGATATCCAAAATGTACAAATGAACTTCGTGTTGGATGTCACTCCAGATGCCTATGCCGAAATTATTATTGACCCAAGGACTCAAGAAAAAATTTCAGGAAGGGGAAGAGGTGTTTTGACAATGAATATCGACACCCAAGGAGCCTTCTCATTGAATGGCACCTATGAAGTCACCGAAGCCACCTATAATTTCTCTCTTTACAATGTTGTAAAGAAAGATTTTACAGTGGATCCAGGAGGAAGAATTTCGTGGTATGGCGACCCTTATCAAGGAGTCATGGATCTAACAGCCCGCTATGAAGAATCGGTATCCATCCAACCTCTGTTGGCAACAAGTACAACAGGTCAAGAAAACACAGTAGCCAATCGCCGCTATCCGGTGGGTGTCATCATGGAACTGAATGGAGAGTTACTTTCCCCTGACATTGAATTCGGGTTTGACTTCTCCGAATTCCCAAATACAGGTGATTTACAAACTGCTATTTCCTCCTTCCAGTCCAGAGTGGCGAATGATGAACAGGAAATGAACCGACAGGTGTTCTCAGTAATCATGACCCGTTCATTCTCTCCAGAAGGACAATTTGCAGGAGTAAACTCTCTATCAAACAGTCTTGGACAATTGCTTTCTGCTCAGTTAAACTCATTTTTGGGTCAAGTCGATAAGAATCTGGAAATCAATGTTGATTTAGCGACTTTGGATCAAAATGCCCTTGAAACGTTCCAATTGAGTGTTGCATACACTTTCTTAGACGGAAGACTTCGGGTTTCCCGAGATGGTGGATTTACGGACAATACCGGCCAAGCTGGTGCTGCCGCAATCATCGGAGACTGGCAAGCAGAATATCTTTTAACTGAGGATGGGGTTTATCGAATTAGAATCTTTAACCGAAATAATTTCAACACCTTTACTTCCCTTTCTCTTTCCAGAAATGTGGCTACCTATGGAGTAGCTCTTTCTCAAAACGTATCTTTCAATTCCTTCTCAGAACTATTTGAAAAAATCATTCGAAAAAAGAAACGAAATTCTAGTTTGGTTGAAGATTCCGATTACTTCTTGCGATACAATGACGGGGAAGATTGGCAGCAAATCGATTTAACTCCTGTGGAGAATAAACTGGACTCCACTTACAATCGACCGATTCAATACCTTCCTTTTCCCAATCGATAGTCGAAACAATTCGAAGCTAAATAGCTTTCTTCTTAAAAACACAACAAATGGAAAAAGTCACCCTTTTTTGGTTTAGAAGAGACCTCAGACTCGATGATAATACTGGGCTTTTTTATGCCCTACAACAGGAAAAAAACGCACTTCCAATATTCATTTTTGATCAAAACATCCTAGAAAAATTGGAAGATAAAGACGATGCACGAGTTGGATTTATCCATGATCAAATCACAAAGCTAAAATCCCAACTCGAGCAAAAAGGAAGTTCCATGATTGTCCGAATCGGAAAGCCTTTAGAAATCTATAAATCCCTGTTGGAGGAATATTCAATTCAGGCTGTTTACACAAATCGGGATTATGAGCCTTATGCAAAGGAACGAGATCAAGCCGTATCCGAATTGCTCAAAAATCACGGAGCGGAATTTTTCACCTTTAAGGATCAAATGATTTTCGAGCCGGGAGAAGTATTGAATGGATCCGGTGAATTCTACAAAGTTTTCACTCCCTACAGTAGGGTTTGGTTGGAGAACTTCAAAGGGCAAAAAATTGAGCCACTTTCGAATTTCCAATGGAAGAATCTTTATTCTACCAACCCCCTTCCACTTCCTAGCTTAGAGGAGGTTGGTTTCGAAAAATCAACTATCGAAATCCCTCCAATGGAGACGGACGAAGACATTATCAAACATTATGATAAGACTCGAAATTTCCCGGCCATTCATGGAACAAGCCGATTAGGAATTCACCTTCGTTTCGGTACGATTTCTATTCGAAGGTTAGCCAAAATCGCCGCCAAACTGAATGCAACCTATTTAAATGAGTTGATTTGGCGGGAATTTTACATGACCATTTTGGCCTTCAACCCTCAGGTAGTTGACAAGGCTTTCAAGCCTGCCTACGATCATATTCCTTGGAGAAATAACGAGGAAGAATTTGAAGCTTGGTGCCAAGGAAAAACGGGTTATCCTATTGTTGATGCAGGTATGCGGGAACTGAATGCTACAGGCTATATGCACAATCGAGTTCGCATGATTGTCGCATCTTTTCTAACCAAACACCTACTGATTGACTGGCGCTGGGGAGAGGCCTATTTTGCAAGAAAACTATTGGATTTTGAATTGGCTTCCAACAATGGCGGTTGGCAATGGGCTGCAGGAACCGGTACAGATGCCCAACCATATTTCCGGGTTTTTAATCCCGAATCGCAAACTGAAAAGTTTGATAAAGACTTGAAATATATCAAAAAATGGATCCCGGAATTAGGAACGGAAAAGTACCCAAAACCTATTGTTGATCATAAATTTGCAAGGCAACGAGCAATAGACACCTATAAAGAAGCACTAAACTCATGAATATTGGTGATCGCGTAAGGCTCCTTCACGGGAAGGAGGAAGGCATCATTAAGCGGATTTCTTCCAGTGGAAGAATTGAAGTGGAAATCGAGGATGGTTTTGTCATTCCTGCTTTGAAATCCGAAGCGGTGGTTATCCATTCTGCCGAATCTGCATATTTCGGAGAAAAGGAATCTGAAAGCGAAAAAGCTGAAATTCCTACTCCAATTTCATCACCAAAAGATCAGGGAATCTATTTGGCTTTTATCCCCATCAATGATCAAAATCTTAGCCTATACCTCGTCAATGACAGCAGCATGGATTATTTGTGCCATGCTTCTGAAGTGTATGGTTCGAATCAGCGGACCCTATTTGCGGAGAAATTGAAATCCGGAGAGGCAAAAAAGTTTGATGATCGCATCATCAAAGAAATGAACGATTGGCCTTCATTTCTTCTCCGTTTTCTTCCCATCCAATCGAAATTAGAAAAGGCCAAACCGCCTTTTGAAAGGCAAATCAAAATTAAACCAACCCAATTCTTTAAGCACCTTTCAGAGATTCCAATCCTCAAAAAACGAGGTTATAGCTTTCATCTAGAGCAAACCACTCAGGAATTAGACATCCAAAAACTCAATCAGGAATTGGAATCAATTAGTTCAAAGCCAGCTATTGAACCCATCCAAAAGCCCGAAAAACGCGTGGACTTGCATATCGAAGAACTTGTTCCAAATCATGAAAATTTGAGCAATTCTGAAATGCTACGAATTCAATTGGAGCATTTTGAAAAAACTTTGAATCAAGCAATCGCCTCGGGAATGCATGAAATCACCTTCGTACACGGGATAGGAAATGGCGTGCTTCGCAAAGAAATTCACAAGCGATTGAGTCAATTGACAAATATTCAGTACTTTCAAGACACGCAGAAAGATCAATGGGGCTATGGAGCCACTCTCGTTCGAATAACTTGACCCATGCAGACTAAAGTCTCCCGGATTTTTGAATTGTTTGAGAAAAACCTAAAGGAAGCGAAAAGTCTTTTTCTCGAACTCAGCAAACAGATAAAGTCCAAGAAAGCAGCCATGCTTTTCGAAAAGCTGGAATATTTGGAAATATTCGGAGAACTTCTGGGTAAAATCCATTTTGAGCAGCAAGAATTTGCCAATCAACTATTTCGAGATTTCCGGATTTTACAAAAAGACCTTAAAAAAATCATTCGGCTTAAAACCGTCGAAATTGGCCTACGTGACCGGCAAGTTCTCAAAAATCAAACTTTCAAAAGTTACGAAGCATTTTTAGCTGACCACAAAAAAGGATTGCATACAGAAGCATTTGACCGGATTGTGGGAGGAACGATCTCCAGGTGGGAAAAATTAAATGTGGAGGTAAAAAACGGAAGTATTGGCCACAAGCCAATAACTATCAGTACAGCGATTCATCAATTGGTCAATGAGGAGCTAGAATTTTTCCATATTGATTGGAAGAAAGGCTTGGACTCCAAAGCATGCAAGGACATGGATGTCGGGCTCCGAAAAATCCTCCATTTGGAATTCATTCTTCAATATTTGGGTTTCAATCCCATCTTTGTCACTGCTATTCATGAAGAAATAGAAAGCCTCCTTCAGACTCTTTCTAAATGGTACAACAACCACCTCGAACTTCAATCCCTTTCTCAATATTTATCGGACAAAGAGCAGGTTTCCAAAAAGTATTTGGACTGGATTAAAGACCTTCAGACCAAAAAGAAAAGCCTGTCTTCCGCGGTAGAAAAACAGGCTCAGGAATTATTTCATAAGATTTTGGATTGATCAAATCACATCCAAAGCTTTCGCTAAATCATTTTTTAAATCCTCGGCATCCTCAATTCCAACACTCAGTCGAATTAAGGAATCGACCAAGCCAACTTTCTCCCGCTCCTCTTTAGGAATGCTAGCATGAGTCATGGTAGCAGGATGACCACAAAGCGATTCAACCCCTCCTAGAGATTCAGCCAAAGAGAATAGCTTAAAGTTTTCCATGACTTTCTTGGCATCTTCTAAGCGATTACCAACTAAGGTAAAGGAGATCATTCCTCCAAAATCACGCATTTGCTTCTTGGCAATATCATGATTTGGATGATCCTCAAACCCTGGCCAATATACCTTGTCAACTTTCGGATGATTTTTCAAATAGGCGGCAATAGTTTTCCCATTCTGAGAATGGCGCTCCATGCGAATATGAAGGGTCTTGATTCCTCGCAATACCAAGAAACAATCCTGTGGTCCAGGAGTAGCCCCTGAGGCATTTTGCAAAAACACCAATCGCTCTGCCAAGGCATCGTCTTTTACAATTAAAGCACCCATAACCACATCGGAATGTCCTCCCAAATATTTGGTCACCGAGTGCATTACAATGTCAGCTCCTAGATCTAGTGGATTTTGAAGAAAAGGAGAAGCAAACGTATTGTCCACTCCAAGCAATACTCCATGATTCTTAGCGATTTTTGCCACCGCTTCTATATCAATGATATTCATCATGGGATTGGTAGGAGTTTCCACCCAAATCAACTTTGTGTTTGAATTGACTTTTTCCTCGATAGCATCCATATTAGCCATTGGCACGAAGTGGAACTTGATTCCAAATGGCTCGAACACTTTGGTGAATAGCCTGTATGTCCCGCCATATAAATCGCTTGTACTGATAATTTCATCACCAGGTCGGAACAACTTCATCACTGCGTCAATTGCTCCCAATCCAGAAGAAAAACAAATCCCATGTTTTCCATTTTCAAGGGCTGCCAAGTTTTGTTGTAAGGCCGTCCTTGTAGGATTGTGAGTACGCGAATACTCATATCCTTTGTGGTCTCCGGGTGAGCGTTGAACGTAGGTGGAAGTTTGATAAATAGGAGTCATAATCGCTCCTGTACTCGGATCTGGCTCTACACCTGCGTGGATAGCTTTGGTACCGAATTTCATAGATTTTCAGTGTATTTTGAGATTCTTAATATTCGTATCGAAATCAGCGGCATAAACTTGCTATACTTGCAAGCCAGCCTTCCTTGAGGGAGACCAAATATGACAAAAAAGGGCAGTTTTTTCAATCAATTTCTTCAATACCTTAAAAATCATCCTGCAGCGACCATTGCATGGATTTGGTCGGTAAGTTTTCCCCTTCTGGGAAGTCTTTGGTTGGCCGGAAACTATCAGTCAATTCTCGAAAAAGAACCTGCTACTCTATTAGACTTTGCTTTGCTGGGCCTACTTGCTTCCTCTATCATGGGACTGGCATTTTTACCTACCACCTTAACTGCAGTTTTTATTGGCTTTTGGCTGGGATGGGATGGATTTATTTGGTTTATCGCAGCATATTCTCTTGCCAATGTATTGGGCTATGCAGTCGGAAAATACCTGAATTTGGATTTTTTGGATTTCCTCAGTGAAAAGTCTCCCGATTTCTACCAAAAGCTTGAAAGTAAAAAAGGAAATTGGGGAGCTTTAATATTCTTTATCCGAATAAGTCCGGTAATTCCCTTTGCAATTTCCAACCTTCTTTTCGCATCCCTTCAGGTTCCGCTGCGCAAAGTTTTGATATACGGCATTCCGGGTATGTTACCCCGAACCATCATGGCATTTTTAGCCGGAATCGTAGCCAGTGATTTTATGGAGGCAAAAAACAATCTTCAGGAACCCTGGCAAATTATCCTGCTAATATTTTTATTGATTATTAGCATTTGGGGTATCTGGATCAATTGGAAAAAGTCCAAATCCTAACGCAAAAGGTACATTTTACCATAACCTTGACGGAAAGCACGGTCACCTGCCGTCGGTCGATGCTCCATGAATTGGCCGTTTTTGCGAACCAAGACCCGATAAATATAAACCCCATTTGCCAACTGGTCTCCGTATTCATCGCGACCATCCCAAGCATATTCGGTGATGTTGTTTCCTATTCGAATCGGACCTAATTCTTCCTGCAAAATCTCTCTCACTACCCTACCCGTCACCGTCATAATTTGAATTTTGATTTCATCTGGGATTTCTGCACCTGTCACAGTAAACACAAATCTAACGCTGGTACTGAATGGATTAGGATAAGGATAGAAATTCGTGATTTGAGATTCATTTATCACCTCAAATGTCACCTGATAAGGTTCTGGCGAATCTTCATTCTGAACCTTTAAGGTATAAGTTCCATCCTCCAAAGGACCGGGTTGGAAGGAAACTCGGAAGTCCTGATTTTCAGAAGCAGGAATCCATGTCAGCTTTGGATCTGAGAAATTTACTCGCTCAAATTCGCAGGATTCACAGTTTTTCTTGAGGAAAATATCAAGGCCTACTGTGTCTTTTTTATAGATGAGACTTTGATCATTTTTCAGAATAGTATTAATCAAAACAGTTGGGGAAACGATATCACCATCCATGATATAAATCCCATCAAAATTCACATCGAGCAAGGCCTGACTGTCATCTGCCTCCACTTCGAAATAGATACCTAAATCAACTTGGTTGTTTCGGTAAGTCTGTTCTGGCAAAATTCTCGGATTGGCAAAAATCTGTACTTCGTAGCTTCCTGATTTACCAATAGTATTAAATTCTATTACATGGGTAAAGGACTCCCCAGCTTTTAAGGCTGCGAATTTTTTAGAGAAATTCTCCACAGCCCTTGTTCGCGAATTAATAATTTTCCAATCCACTTGAATAGAATCCAAAAAGTCCAAGCTAGAGACATTGGTGAATTCAAATGGAAGCGTCCCCACTTGTCCTTCGCGAAGACGAGCATTTTCTGGATTGGGTTGAACCACCAAAGCTCCTTCCGGTACTCCAGTATAATTTACCTGCCAGAAATTCAAATCAGCCGGATCTGTAGATTCCGGATCATCCATGAGATATCTTAATCGAAGGAATGGATAATTCTCTGAATTTATGAATGAAAGATCGATCTGCTGATCTTTTATTCCACCCAATAAAATCTCTTCCTCACCAGTCTTATTTATCCCGATAATATCGAAGCTGGTTAATTGCTCATCAATCCAAGGCCGCTCATTGATCCGCTGAATCATGCGCTCCCAATTACTGGAAGGTCCGATTTGAGGAGTCACAATTACGCCTTCACTGATATATCCCTGCAATGCCGTTTTAAAACTCAAGGTTTGCTGACTTGCAGGCAATTCAAAATCTGGATTTCCAATAATCTCCAAAGCTTCGCCTGGCTTCATTCCCTTTCTTCCATAAAGGATATAAGGGTCACCCGATTTTAGATTTCGAAGTGTGACCTCACTCGCTCCAAACTCCTTCAATCGGGCATAAGCCTGATCCGTCCAATCATCGAAGTTCACCGAACCAACAGAGAAAATAACCACATAATCTCCTTCAGGAACATTCTCGGTATAATCATCCAACATGGTGCGACCCGGAGCAACAATCCATGCATTCCGAATACTTTGAATCAATTGAGGTGGTCTGCCACAGGATCTACTATCCAAAATATCAAAACCGGGAACAGGAACTGGGAGATAGGGTTGCAAGGTTTTTTGCTGGAAGGTAACTAAGCCCAAAGAGCCATTTGGACAAAGTCGGCTATTGGCATTGTTGACATTATCGATGATTTGAGGGACATCATTCAGGTAAAATTGTGTATTTCTAAATGAAAGGGTATCCACCTGAGAACCGACGGTAAACACCTCAAATCCCAAGTTTTGCTCCAAATATTTCCATTGGGATGCGGATTCATCAAGCTTTAAATTATCAAGGGAATTTTCATTTAACTGAGGGATTTCCCGTTGCGTCCAGCCCTCTGGACCATTAGGAATGAAAGAAAAAGAAGTACTTGTCCAAGCATCAGTCTCACCGGGAAGTGGTTCCTGATATTTCGATCTCCAATAGTAAGTCACTGAATCATTACCTGTCAACAAATCCATGTTCCATCTGAAAAGTCCCTTGGTAGGAATTCGGATTTCTTTGCGATAAGCGGAATTAAAATTAGAAGCCGTATCCAGCTGAACGATTACGGTCCTTTCCAAATCATTTTTCCCTGGAATCTGACCAATTAATTCAAGATTTTGAATATTGGTGATGCCATAATTCAATGGGAAAAGATGAATCGTGCCGCTAAGTGGAATGAACTGAGTAAAGCTGATTTGATTATTGGAGAAAGCCATCTCATCCACTTCCTGCTTACTATTCACTTCCAGTTCAAATACATTCTCTCCGGCAGAGTTTATCTCTTGATTTGGAATGGAAAAAAACAAGGTATCCAGTCGATTTGTCGGAGGGATTTTTACTTCCGGATAATCAATTACCGTCCCATCCGGTAATCTTCGACGAATGCGATAATGAATCGAATCTCGACTTGTAATTCCAATATTTCGAAGAACAAAGCTCAGCTTCAAACTGTCAGAAAGTGAGGAAATCGGATCATTTGAAAAACTTTCAATTTTTACTTCCGACTCATTCAAGTAATAATCCGGCTTATCCGCTGGAAACAAACGTACCCCAGGATCCCCTAACAAAATCATCTGCTCCATGTGGGAATAATTCAGCGGATTTGTTCCGTAGAGTTCAATCAAACGAGTTTCTGAACCTCTTTTCACCTCCCCAACCGTTCGATAAATAGTGGTACTATCGGCAAAAGCCTCCAAGTAAAATTGCTCAGAATACCTTCTCAAATACACATCCACGCCAATGGAGGAATTTGCAAGTATGTTGGACGCTCCCTTCTCAGCAGCCATCACCCAATCCTCCCCTTGAGTATAATTAGTTCCAAAAGCACTTCCGTAATCACAGCCATTGAAAAGCATGACCGGATACTTCCCCTTGTTCTGATAATTGATGGTAGGGTCTGAAGCAAATCCGATATCAATATCCAAAATGGTGGGTGACCCATGACCGAAGAAAGTCACCAAAGACCTTCCCTCATTTAAGTCTCCAGTGATGTCGATGACTTCCACCACACTATTGGATCGCTTTCGGTAGGTCGTCACATTTCCTCCCAAGAATGGGCCTTCGGCAATGGCTTTAAAACCATTCAGGAAACTGAAATAGCGGTCCAATTCCAATTCCGAAACACCTCCGCCTAAGTGTATGAGTTCTTTTTGCCACGGAGCAGAAAGCCCAACCTGATCTTTTTCTATGGCTTTTTTGAGATAGATTTCAAGTTCCTGGGAATTCTTTGCCGGGATTCTGCCTATCGCTATAGCGGGAACATTTGGATTTTCAGGGTCCAAACCAACGACAAATTCATTATCCGAAAAAGGATATCCTGCCACAGGAATCAAACTTTGGAAAGGAAAAATGGAAGGGTTATTTCGGTAGAAAAATGTTCTTCCTCCTTCTCTTGCAGTGGAGTAAATAGCCAGCCCCCTTCCTGCTAATAGAACATGAGAAGGTCTATGAACCGGATAGTAAGCTTTCAAAAAGTTGATTAATGCTAATGGAGTTTCTTCACCGAAAGAAAACTGATTATACAAATCCTCCATCAAAAGGGTAAGAGTATCATAACTCCCGCCTATAGGGGAAGCTCGATGTTCTGCATAAGCTTCTAATGGATTTTCAAATTCTGTTGCAGCTTTTTGCAACTCTCGGTGACCAACCAAAATATAATTGGCTGATTGGGACATATAATCTCTAAATCGAACCTTTTCCAGTTGGCTGATCTCTTGAATATGACCTTGATTTTCTAGCCAGATTCGACTTGCCCTTCCTTCTTTTCCGGCTTGTAATCCCAATTCATTTCCCACTCGATCTAAAATTATCCATTCAGGATTTTCCAAATCAAACACATCGATAGCCCTGTATTCCTGAGACAAACCAGTTAATCTGGTACGAGAAACTCCAGCTGGAACTTCTATTTTTTCAAAATCTAAATCCCCATTTACAGGAGACTTTTGATAAGTTATCCGGGCATAAGTGATGGAAATATTATCCGTTGATTCCGCTCCAATCGGACTAACCGTAATCAGAATATTCCCCAATGGGTCAAAGTCTGCATATTGAAGGGGAATTTCTAAGTAAATCGTATTGAAATTTTCAAATTCAGCCTGCTGAGCTATCCGAAGCGTAGCATTATTTTTCCCGACACTGATTCTTGCCAAATGTGCGTTTAGAGATCTACCAACAAGTCCTATTTCCAATTTTGGAGAGCCAGCATTGACGATTTGACCTAGATTTTCGAAGGCGATTGACCGTACATTTCCCTTTGTCAAGACCGAACTCATCCAACCTTCCCCTATGTCGTATTTTGAAAGTCGGAAGCCCAACGCATAAGAATTCCCCAAGGAAAACTGCTCCCCAAAAACCTGAATTTTTGAGCTTTGATAATTTGATACTTGGGGAAGTTCGGCAGGTGGTGCTAATCTTACCGCCATTCGTTTCCCTTGTCGATTTGGCTGTATGGTCAGGAAAAATGCAGTACTATCTGAATGCGTGTTATAGTAAGGATTGACAGGAATAATATCTTTATAAAGGATCGAATCCAAAGTAGCATCGTTTCGTAATCCAAAAAACTCAATAAAATCCCCAGCATCGAAACTTCCATCTTCTTCTCCCTTCACATGGATTGCGATCTCTTTACCTCGATGATACATACTCAGATTTCGAGGATCTAGCGAATTCAGATTGATCCCCGCAGCCTCCAAAGTCTCCGGTTTGATTCGGTAAATTCCGTCACTTCCCGTTTTGACTTTATAATAATCCTGATCAAAGGAATACCAAGCCCCATCCTGCGCAGCAAGAGGCAAGGCCCAAAAAAGGAGCAGAATAATTCTTATTGATGACTTCAATACTCCCATCCCTTAAATTTTCGATCTTCTTCTTTCAATTTCTCCAAAGACACTTTCACGCTAAAGATGTGGGAATAAGGTGTATCAGACACATTCCCGATATCCGACAGTGCGTAGTCAATTTGAAAAAGCTCATTAATAATAAAACCAAGCCCTGTGCTGGGTAGAAAATTTAAATTCCGTTCTCCTTGAAAATCTTTAATGTATTGAAGATTGCTGATACCAGTCCTTATAAATACAGATTTCTTGAATCCTAACTCCAATCCCAACCGGGGATCAATACTCAAAAGAGAGGTAGAAATCACCGTGTTTCTATTTCCATCGAAAGTCATCTCCAAGTCCAGAGCGGAAGTCAGCGAGAACTTTTCTCCGAAATTCCAGAAATAGGAAATACTACTTATAGCCCGAGGCAGGGTTAATTCCACCGAATTCAAAGGAATTTCATTATTAGTAGAAGAGTAAATATCCCTCACCAATTCAGCATTGTGGGCCCAGGCATTAAAGGTGGTAGTAATATCCCGAATCATCAATCCAGCGGTCAACCGCTTGTGAACATACATCCCTCCTACATCAAGTCCAAATCCCCATGCAGATGCAAATTTGCCGACATTTCGATGAATCACTTTGGCATTAGCACCAACCTTTATCTTATCAGAAATCGCCCTAGCATAGGTTAATAAAAGCGCATAATCCGCAGCATTGAAAAATTGGATATTGTTATAATTTAAAGCTCCATTAGCATCATATAAAAAGCGGGTATCAGGAATATCATCGACCCCAAACCGGATCAATGATACAGCAATTTGACTTTGATCTTTTAAAGGGGTAGTGAAGGCTAAATAATCGAATTGAGCAATCCCTGCGAAATATTCCGCATGCATTAGGGTGGCTTCATACTTATGATTCGTGCCAAAAAGACCAGCAGGATTCCAAAAAGAAGCAGTAACATCCCGAACAGCCGAAACCTGCGCTCCACCCATTCCTAAAGCACGAGCTCCTACCCCTATATTCAAAAATTCATTGGAATATTTGGGTGTCAAGTCTTGTCCAACTGCCTCGGACAGGTGGCAAATTAAAAATAGCGAAAAGCCGAAAAGCCTTAGAAAAGATCCTAGTTTCCCAATCACAATTCCAAAATAACCAAAATCTTTTTAGACCAATTACTGGATTCCATTTTCTCTAAAAACTTGATCGGTTTGTGTACACAATCGGACAGTTTTCTGTACGTAAATTAACATTTATTTGGAGTCTTATTTCTGTGTAGAATTTATCTGAAAAAAAAATTTAAAAATCAGCAAGCCTACAAAAACGGCCTTAATTGCCTCCAAAAGCACTTTTTGTAAAAATCAAATCCCAGAAACCCCATCTTTATACCTAGAATTAGGTAATGCAAGGTAGCTTGGAAAAGATTGGTATCATTTTTCATTCTAAGAGAGTGAGGAAAAAAATATTTCTCAGTAAAAAACCAACCTTATGAATATTGCCAACACACAAATTCAAATGAGAAAAGGGCTTTTGGAGCTTTGTGTCCTTCATATCATTTCTCGGGGTGAAGTTTACACCTCAGATTTGATAGAGGAACTGACCCAAGCCCAGATAATCGTGGTAGAAGGCACCTTATATCCCCTTCTTAATCGTCTCAAGTCCTCCGATCTGGTTCAATACCGATGGGTGGAATCCGAATCCGGTCCACCTAGAAAGTATTATTCGATTACAGATCAAGGCAAAGAGTTTCTAGAAACACTTCAGGATACGTGGAATTCCCTGATGAATTCTACCCAATCAATCACCCAAAAGAAATGAAATCGGAACTAGTATCCGGAAGTAGACGAAAAAATTGACAAAACCATGAAAAAGACAATAAGTATCAACATCAGCGGAATCTTATTCCACATCGAGGAAGATGGCTATGATACCTTGCGCAAATACCTTGACGCGATCAATAAGCATTTCTCTTCCTACCCTGACAATCAGGAAATCATCTCGGATATCGAAAATCGTATTGCTGAGATTTTCCTTAGCAACCTGAAAAACAACAAGCAGGTCATCACTGCCGAAAACGTAGACAACCTCATTAAAAAAATGGGGACTATCGCGGATTTTGTTTCTGTAGAAGACAGCGAAACTGAAAAGGAACAGAATGAAGAAAAAGCAAGCTCTGATGATTTCTACAAGTATGTGACTCCACCGGATGCGGACAAAAAGGGCTATAAGAAATTGATGCGGTCAGAACCCAAAAAGATCTTGGGTGGGGTTTGTGCAGGAATCGCAAACTATTTCCGCATCGACCCACTTTGGGTACGATTAATTGCCCTGCTACTTCTTTTCAGTGGAAACATCAATGGATCATGGGGTGGACCGGGTCTCTTTTTGTTTGATGACTTCCGCTTGAAGTTTTCCTTTGGATTGTTTGCTGTAGTGGCCTATATCGTCCTTTGGATCATCCTTCCGGTAAGCTATGATTATGAGGAGGACAAGAATATCAAAAAACTCTACAGAAACCCGGATGACAAAGCCCTTGGGGGTGTCGCCAGTGGATTGGCAGCTTATTTCGGAGTGGAAGTTCTTTGGATTCGCCTAGCCTTTGTATTCCTTACCATTGCAGGTGGTTCTGGAGTTTTGATTTACCTGATTCTTTGGATCATTACACCTGTAGCCGTGTCTATCACAGAGCGGATCAAAATGAAGGGAGGGGAAATTACTTTGGATAATATTGATTCTACTCTAAAGGAAAATATGAATCCTGTTCCTCCTCAGCCAGAATCTACGCTGAAGAAAATCGTGATGACTCCATTCCGAATTTTGGGACAAGTCATTGAAGCGATCGGGAAAGCCTTAGGGCCATTGGGTAAATTCATTTTGGCAATTTTCCGGATAGTATTTGGAATCATCGTCCTGTTCATCGGGCTTGCGATCACCATCACTCCGATTTTGGCTTTGGCATTCTTCTTTGAATACCTAAATCCAAATGATTACATCTTCGAAACCAACGGAATACCTTTTGAACTCTTCACTGGAATCGTTCCGGATTGGTTGGCGATCAGTTCCTCTTTCCTTTTGATTATACCAGGTATCATCTTCATGCTTTTGGGCTTTAGTGTATTGATCAAAAAGAATTTATTAGGAAACCGATTTGGTCTAGTAGCCTTTGTGATTTGGCTATTGTTTTTGGGAATCACCTTGTTCCAAATTCCAAGAATTGCTTCACAGTTCAAGGAAGAAAACTGGCATAGAATCTCTGAAACTGTCCCGGTGACAGAAGGCACGATGCTTTTGACCTTGGATACCCAAGCGGAGGATCCTGATTTCAATGAGGTAAGTTTGAAAATAGAAGGAACAGCTGACACTTTGGTCACCTTGGAAAAAGAGTTTTTCTCCCGAGGAAAAAGCAAGGCAGAGTCCTTGGAAAATGCCAAAATGTTAGTTTACCAAGTTTCAGTATTGGATTCCATCGTTACTTTCCCTCCGGGATTTGACTACAGCGCTATGGATGTATTTAGAGACCAAAAAGTGAACCTAGTCTTGAAGGTGCCTTATGAAAAACCTTTCTTGATGGATCGTTCATTGTTGGAAATCCTTCGAAACACACTTTATAGAAATGGCTATAAATCAAGTGATGTCCGAGAGAAAAACATCTGGGCTTTCAATGAAGCCGGGCTGGTTTGTCTGACTTGTGGATTAGATACGGATGAAACTGAAAATCAAGACGAAGCGAGCGAAGAAGAAACGGAAGAAGAACAACTCAACCGAGCCAAACTAGACAGTCTGTCACGGGTCAAATACCTGCAACGACTGGACTCAGTAGAATAAAAAAGAGGGCATCCAAGCAAGGATGCCCCTTTTTTTGTATCTTCTCAAAAAAACATCAATGGACATTAGCGTAAAATTTTTGGGAGGAGCTGGCTCAGTTACAGGTTCCAAATATTTGATTGATACCGGTGATTTTGAATTTTTGGTAGACTGCGGGCTCTTTCAGGGAAGGCGTGAACTTCGGGAGCGCAACTGGGATAAATTCCCCATGCCACTAGACCAAATGGAAGCTATCGTGCTTACCCATGCTCACCTTGACCATGTAGGCTATTTACCTCGATTGGTTAAGCAGGGTTTTACCGGACCTATTTACTGTACAGAGGCTACAGCCGAACTCGCAAAAATTTTATTGCTAGACTCAGGAAAGCTTCAGGAAGAAGAGGCTGAATACGCCCGAAAAAAGGGATACTCAAGGCATGATGATCCCCAACCGCTTTATTCCATGGAAGATGCGGAAAAAGTCTTTCCTCAATTTGTCCCCTGTGATTTCGATAAACCAGTCGAAATCAATCCAAACATCCATGCAACATTTTACCATGCGGGGCATATTTTGGGAGCATCCATTGTGAAGATTGTTATTCAAGGCGATCAACAAAAAAAACGTTTGGTATTTTCGGGAGATTTGGGACGCTACCATGATCCGATCTTATTCCCTCCTACCCGTATTCCTAAAGCGGATATTCTCTGGATAGAATCCACTTATGGTAATCGGATTTCCAAAAAAATAAAACCTGAAGATGAACTTCGGGATGCCATATTGGACACCTTCGATCGTGGGGGCTTAGTCATTATTCCTTCCTTCGCGATAGGCCGTACTCAGTTGATTATGTATTACATTTTCCAGTTGATGGAAAAAGGAAAAATCCCAAAAGTTCCAGTCTTTGCAGATTCTCCCATGGGAATCAATGCCACGGAATTATACATGAAATTCAAATCCGATCATCGCTTATCGGCAGTTTTGGAAGAGGATGAAGCCCATCCTTTTGATTTTCCTCAGCTGAAATATTACAAGAAACAGGAAGAATCTAAATCCTTGAATGAATACCGGGGAAATGCCATCATCATTTCGGCATCCGGAATGGCTACGGGTGGCCGTGTCCTTCATCACTTGTATCATCATTTACCAAACGAGAAAAATGGAGTCATTTTCGTAGGGTATCAAGCTGAAGGAACTCGAGGAAGAAGGATTTTAGAAGGAGAAAAGTTTATAACAATTTACGGACAACAGGTTCCTTCCAATGCAAAAGTTTACCAAGTCGAAAGCCTTTCTGCACATGCCGACCAGGAAGAACTTATGGAATGGGCCGAGGGATTTTGTGAAAAGCCGAAAATGACTTTTGTGATTCACGGAGAAGAAGAAAGTTCAGAAGAATTAGCCATGAAACTGAAAAATGAATTAGGCTGGAACACCATCATTCCAAACTACTTAGAATCTGTCATGCTTTTTGAGGGAATTTGAAAAAACTGCCATGCAAAAGATACCTTACCTTCTATATATTTTAGCAATAGTCCTCATGAATTTTTCCTGCAAAAGCCAAACCTCAGAAAGTCAAGGAATCTCAGGAAAGGTCACTTGGCTGGAGGGAAATCAAATGCCGATGATCTCTGAAGATGGTGATGCAAGTCCCGTAAATCCAAAGGGAATTCCAGCAAAACGAACGATTTTGATTTACCCCTTGACTAATTTGGCCGATTCAAGAATGGAGGATGGGTTATTTGTTCAAGTAAAAGGAGAACCCATCGCGAAGACTGAATCTGATGAAAACGGAGAATACAAATTGGAATTGAGTCCGGGCAGGTATTCCATTTTCACTCAAGAAGAGGATGGACTTTTTGCCAATCTTTTTGATGGAGAGGGAAATATCCAACCTGTGACGATCAGAGATAAGGAATGGACTATTTTAGATATTATAATTAATTACAAAGCCGTATTTTAATTAACTGATTTATAGTCATTTGTAATTTTTTTAACTTTTTTTCACTGGAGAAGCAACCTTTTCCATAAGATTCACATCTACCTCCATGAAAGCAAACCAGAATGTTCTCTAGAACCGACTATTCTACTGAAGACAAACTCATAAAAGGATGCCTGAAAGGTGATCGGTCAGCCCAGCGGGCCCTCTATGAGCGGTATTCAGGGAAGTTTCTGGCCATTTGCATTCGTTATCTCAAGGATAGGGAACACGCTGAAGATGTCATGATTGAGAGCTTTATGAAAATTTTCGAAAAATTACCCCAATACGAATCTAGGGGGAGTTTTGAAGGTTGGATGAAGCGAATCGTGGTCACCCAGGCACTCATGACCTTGAGAAGCAATAGACACCTGATGATGGAAGTACATGTAGAAGAGGATCATGAATACGAGCATTTTCACTACGAAAGTACTTCGCTGGAAGCAGATGAACTTAGAGAACTCGTAGAAAGCCTACCGGTAGGCTATCGCACAGTCTTCAACCTGTACGCAATCGAGGGCTATGCCCATCAGGAAATTGCCGAATTGCTAGGGATATCGGAAAGCACTTCCAAATCCCAACTGAATCGGGCAAGAAATACCTTAAAAGAAAAAATTGCCAGTCAACAACTCAAAGAAAGGAGAATAAATGGCTAAGAAGAATGAACATATCGATGTGATTTTCCGGGAGAAGTTGGAAAATCATGAGGTTAGACCTAGCCAATTGGCCTGGGAGCGCCTTGAGAATCAGCTTCCAAAAGAGGAAAAATCTAATCCACGAATCTATTGGTGGGCTGCGGCAGCTGCCGTAGTAGTCATCTTCCTCGTAGGTTCTTTGCTTCGCAATCCATCCCAACCTTTTGCAGAGGAAAATTTGACTGCCGAACAAATTGAGTCTACTGAAAATCAACCAAATCAAGCACCTGAAGTTGTGGAAGATTTGGTAGCAGATACTAGTCCAATTGAAGGAGGAGAAGAAAACTCAACTCCAGTAATCGAAGAACCAAAACAAGAAATCACAAATCAAAAGCCCCAAACTACTCCAGAAATAAAAAATCAATTCGAAGAACCATCTAAAAATCTCATTGCTGAAGCTCAAATCCCTGAAAAAGAAGTAGCTGAAGAAGAGATTAATCAGACTGAGATTATTCCAATTATACTTCCTATCGAGCGGGAAATCCCAGAATTGAAACCGATGGATTTGAATCAGGCCGTGGCGGAATTGAAGACGGAGGAAGCGGAAGAGCCTGCCTATAAGGTGACCATTATTTCCGATGGAATCAAAGAGGATAAAAACCTCATTGCCGGAATCGGTAAAAAGGTGGACCAGGTAGGTGGCTTGTTCGGAAAAGTTGATGAAGGCTTTGCCAATCTTCAGGATGCGAAAAACAACCTTTTCGCAAGCCTGACCACCAGAAAAGAAAAAATGACCGAAGAGTAATAAAAAAGATCACCAACCCATTATTTGAAAACTAAGATGAAAAAATACCTGCTATTATTTTGTTTGATGGCTCTTGTTCAGGTGGCTTTTGCTACCGAAATGCCATCCTTCGATCACCAAATCAACAAGGATTCTGTGATCGTAGAATTCGGAAAATCCGGAAGAGTCGTCATTATCGTGGACAGTAAAGACGATTTTGAGAAATTGAAGTCCATGAATATCAATGAAATCATCCGCTCTTTGGATTTGGAAGAAAATGAAGATACCGGTGAATTGACCATCGTGGAAATCCGTAAAAAAGACGGTACGACCAAAGAAGTGGTTAAAGTACGTGAGGATGGCCTGGAAACCGAAGTTCAAATTGGAGGCATGCGTGTCTATGTAGATGAATCTGGGGAGAATACCAAAGTCAAAATTGAAACCAATAAATCCAAAAAACAGGAACCGCCTTTCCGCACCTATTTCAACATAGATCTCGGTGTCAACAACTACCTCAATCCAGATGGGCAGTTTCCTTCCTCTGACAATCCTTATGCTGTAAAAGGCTGGGGTAGCTGGAATTTAGGTCTAAACTGGATGGCTGCTCAGCGGATTTCCAAAGGTTTTTACTGGGATTTCGGAATAGGTTTCCAATTCTACAACTTCAAGTTTGAAAACCGCGACTTCCAGGCTGTAAGAGGAGACAACCAAATTGAGTTCATCCAGCGAAATGATGTCAATGGCTTCAAAAGCAAAATCTCTGCTTCCTACATCACAGCCATGACTATGCTTGAATTGGACTTTGGTAAAATGAATGATAATGGTCGCAGAGGTCTTCGAATTGCAGCAGGACCTTATGCTGGATATAGACTTGGTGGCCAATCCAAATATGTTTACAAAGAACTAGGCGGATCCGGAAGAAAGAAAGACAAGCAAAATACCGGCTTGTACCTGAACAACTTCCGATATGGTGTCCGAGGTGAAATCGGAGTTGGTCGTGTCACCTTCTTTACCACATACGACCTTAATACGCTATTCCAAGAAGATAAGGGCCCTGAGTTAAATCCAATCACTTTTGGAATCGTATTCTAAATTGATTTTAAATCCTGTCCTTTATTTTAAACTAAACCAACATGCAAAAGCGCTTTTTATTATTGACTTTCATTACCCTTTTCTCAAGCATCGCTATGGCCCAGGAAGCGGATACGAGCGGGGTCAAGAAGGAAAAAGTTTATACAGTTCTGGGAAATAGCTGGAAAGTCACCAAATACGATGACGGAACCAAGGTGATTGAATGGGAAGAAGACGATAAGGATGATTCCCCAAAAATCAATCATAAGCGAAGTAAATTTCATTACAACTTTCTAGAAAGTGAAGTAGGTATCAACATCTACCCAACTGACAAAGGAGCTCCCCAAGTGAAACCTTGGGGTAGCTGGTTTGTCGCTCTTCATTCTACGGGTACTTGGAAGGTTAGTAAAAATTTCCACCTCCGATCCACGATGGGGGTCGATTGGTACAACTTCAAATTTGAAGAGCGAAATATCATCGCAGTGAAAAACCCAGGTGGATTGGCATTTGTAGATTTCGACCAACTTCCTGATGGGCCAGAAGGTACTCCCACCAAGTCCAAAATCTCTGCCTCCTATGCAAGCATTAGCCTAGTACCAACAATTCGAACCAATAATGGCAACTTTCGATTTGGTGCTGGTGCCTATGCAGGCCTGAGATTGGGAGGAAGAGGAAAGTACGTCTATGACGATCTCGATGGCGAAAAGCAAAAAGTCTTCACCAAGTCCAATATGTATGCTGAAAACTTCCGATATGGCCTCCGAGGAGAAATTGGAGTGGGTGATGTGACCTTTTTCTTTAATTATGATTTAAATGATTTGTTCCAACCTGGTTTAGGCCCTGAGCTTCAAGCTATGAGTTTTGGAATCCGACTTGACTAAATAAAAAACAGATGAAAAAAACTTTAAAAACTCTTTCTCTTGGTCTGACATTCGTTTTTTTGGCCACTTTTACCTTTGCACAAAATGTGCTTGTTGATGTCAACAAAAGCTATCCAGGCATCAATCGACTGGAAGTTGAGGGAGGTTGGCTTGATGTGAGTTATGAAGGAGGCTCAGGCTCTGATGTTCAGGTTGAAGCTTATTTACAATCCACTGATGAAGATCAGGACATTGTCTTTGTGACCGTAGGAGATGTTCTTAAAATCAAATACGAGCGAAAGTCAAAGAATTGGACTTGGTCCAACGGTCAAAATAAAGGCTGGATTAAAATCACGGGACCAGATTCCATTGAGATCAATTTCAAAAACAGCTCAGGAAATACCAGTGTTCGAAATGTAGCCTCAGAGGAGACCTACATGAAAGTAACTTCCGGTAGAATATCAGCAGAGGGAATTGATGGGGATTTGACCATTGGCGCAACCTCAGGAAGATTAATGGTATCCGATGTTTCCGGTAATGTCATGGCTTCACTTACTTCCGGTAATGCTGAAATCGATCAAGTATCCGGTGATGTGAATTACAAATCAACCAGCGGTTCTTTGGATGCCAGTCATATCGATGGAGAGCTAAACGTAGAATTCACTTCCGGAAGAGGAGTTTTGGAAAATATAGGGCAGTTGGGCTCACTGAAATTCACCTCAGGTTCCATTCGAGCGGAGGAAGTAGGTTTGGGACCAAACACCAGTTTCTCCGGATCCTCAGGTAACTTCCGAATTCAGACTTATTCAAATTTAAGCGACTTCAACTTTGACCTGAGTTCTTCATCAGGAAGCTTAAAAGTGGGAGACCGAAAAACATCCAAAAAATTAGAAATCGATAATGGTTCAGATGCTTGGATCAAAGGAAGAATTACTTCTGGAAGTATTTCAATAGAAAACTAAACCAACTCTTTAAATAAAAATAAAGAGGCTATTTCTTTTAATCCCTTTTGTCAGGCTTCGACTCCGCTCAGCTTGACAAAAGAGAGCATTGAAATAGCCTCTTTTTGTTTTTGAAAACATCAATCCGGTCTGGAAATCGCTCGCAGAATTTCAGTTTCTTCTTTGTTAAGTTTCAGCAGTCTTTTAGCCCGGTCCGGAGAAACTCTTGCCAAAGAAAAGAATACTAAGGCAAGCGCAAAAAGGATCACAAACCAAGCACTTTTGAAAAATAACAACCCTATTGTGCTTAGTAGAGAAATCGCAAATAGGAAAAAGAATCGCTTTTTTGAGGAATCTAGGTAATTGATGACTTTTCCCTCAAAGCTTTCCATGGATCTGGACTTTTTAAGGTCTTGCCTAAAGATCAGGTACTGCCCAATTAGCAATCCAAAACCCAATCCATTGATTAATCCCTTGAAGAAATCAGGAATTTCAGGCAGGTTCCAATGCAGGTTCCCTGAATTATAATACAGGTAAACCAAGCCAAACATTGGCAAGGCCACCAACATCAAGATCAGCAAAGTAACTTCCTGACTTCGGTAATGCTTTTTCAGCTTCGCTACATCCAATTCCATCTTATTCAATGGTAATTGCGATATCTTCACTTACAGCTCGGGATGAGCAGCAAAGAATGTAACCTTGCTCCAATTCTTTTGGACTCAATCCAGCGTCTTCGTCCATTTTCACCTTTCCAGAAGTGATTCTTCCTCTACAGGCAGTACAAAGACCGCTTTGGCAGCTATAAGGCATATCCAAACCCGCTTCCAATCCTGCTTCTAAAATAGTTTTGTCAGGTGCAACAGTAACTACATGCTCTTCTCCTTCCAAAGTGATTTTCACATCCCGAGTCATCAAGCCTTGGGTAATTCCCGCCTTCGCATCGGCTTTTGCCTGATCGGCTGCTGCAGAGAAAAATGACTCCCGATGGATTCGTGCTTTATCCACCCCAAGTTCCTCAAGTACAGATTCGGCTGTTTCCATGATTCCATTCGGTCCACATAGAAAATAGATCTCCTCATAGCGTTGCTCATATTCAGCAATAGCAACCAATTCATGGAATTTTTCCTTATTCAGTCGACCACGGGTTCCTTTCCAGTTTTCACTAGGCTGGCTAAGGACATGCTCGATTTTCAATCGGTCTGGATTTGCCTTTTGCAATTGATCCAACTGATTTTTAAAAATGATCTGCTCCTCATTACGGCTGCTGTAAATCAAAGTAATGATGGATTTGGGTTCGTTGACCAAAACAGATTTAATAATCCCCATTATAGGTGTAATTCCACTTCCTCCGGCTACCAAGATGAAGTGACGCTGATTTCCTGAATGAAAATCAACCGTAAAACTTCCCAATGGAGGTAGCACGTTAATGGTTTTTCCTGGGAAAATATTATCGTTTAGGTAATTAGAAAATAGGCCCTTCTCCACTCGCTTTACTGCAATTCCCGGAAACGGATCAACAAAAGGAGAGGTACAAAGACTATACGATCTTCTTTGTTCCTTCCCGTCAAAATCCATAATAAGCGTCAGAAATTGACCGGGTTTATATTCCAGATAAGGCTCTGGCTGTTCAAAATAAATACTTACCGTATCGGGAGTTTCTCGAACCACCTCTCTTACTTTCAGTGGTAGGTAATTCGACGTTTTAGATTCAGGCTTTTTCTTCTTGAATAAGTTAAACATGTCTTTCGGGACAATTTTGGGTGCAAAAATACGGAGCCATTTGAGAAATCGGCTTCTGATTTTAGGTTTTCATTATGCAAACCCCAAAAAGTCAATTGAAGTTTGCAATTCGATAGAATTATTATTGGCAGCAGGCATTTTTTCAGGCTATCCACTAAATTGCGACAGAATTAATCTTTCAGCACCCAATACCAATCACCATGGAATTCAATGCCTTGACAGCAGTGAGTTCGGTTGACGGCCGGTATGCCTCCAAAACCGAACCCTTAAGAGCCTATTTTTCCGAATTTGCCCTGATTAAATATCGGGTTCATGTAGAAGTAGAATACTTCATCGCCCTTTGTGAATTGCCCCTTCCTCAATTGGCAGATTTCGATTCAGATCTTTTTTCAGCGCTTCGCAACATTGTGAAAAACTTCTCTTTGGAGGACGCTCAATCCATCAAGGAAACAGAGAAAATCACCAACCATGATGTAAAGGCAGTAGAATACTTCCTGAAAGAAAAATTTGATGAATTGGGACAGGAGCAATACAAAGAGTTCATCCACTTTGGCCTGACCTCCCAGGACATCAACAATACGGCTACACCTCTCATGCTGAAAGAAGGTTTGGAAAAGGTGATTTTTCCTCAATTGAATGAGGTGGTTGAAAAACTGAAAGAGCAGGCTAAGGCTTGGGAAAATATCCCAATGCTAGCAAAAACTCATGGACAGCCTGCCTCTCCTACCCGGCTTGGAAAAGAAATTCAGGTATTCATTACTCGAATTGAGAATCAGCTTGAACAGTTAAAAGGAATACCCTATTCAGCCAAATTCGGTGGAGCTACCGGTAATATGAATGCCCACAAAGTGGCTTATCCGAAACAACCTTGGAATGATTTTGCGGAGCATTTTGTGAGTCATTACTTGGGGCTTTCTCGTTCTTTCCCCACCACTCAAATTGAGCACTATGATAATTTAGCAGCTCTTTTTGATTGCCTCAAGCGAGTCAATACCGTCCTGCTTGACCTCTCCAAGGATATATGGCAGTATGTATCAATAAATTACTTCAAGCAAAAAATCAAAGCCGGAGAAGTTGGCTCTTCTGCCATGCCTCATAAAGTCAATCCAATTGACTTTGAAAATGCTGAAGGGAATTTGGGAATTGCCAATGCACTTTTTGAACACCTATCTGCCAAACTACCTATCTCCAGATTGCAGCGGGATTTGACCGATAGCACAGTTCTCCGCGTAATTGGGGTACCGTTAGGTCACATGCTGATTTCTTTGGAATCTCTGAAAAAAGGCCTGGGTAAACTTGAACTCAACGAGGCGGCTATTCATGCGGATTTGGAGGAAAACTGGGCTGTGGTGGCAGAAGCTATCCAAACCATTCTCCGAAGAGAAGGCTTCCCAAAACCTTACGAAGCGCTGAAAGACCTCACTCGAACAAACGAAAAAATCACTCAATATTCCATCGCTCGCTTTATTGATGGATTGGTGATTTCTGATGAATTAAAATCCGAATTGAAGGCGATTTCTCCTTTCAATTATACGGGGATTTGATTCAGTAGGCAGTTTTTCAGTAGGCAGTAGGCAGTGGACTGCTTGTAGAGAAAGGAATGGATAGGGTTTAGGCTTTGGGCAAAAAAATCTCAGCCATCATACATCTTGCTGAACCTCCACCTAGCTTTTCAATAGTGGGAATCTGTGGACTGATAATGGTTGTATGTTTTTCAATCATTTGGATTTGACCCACATTTAGGGAATCATAGGCTGATTGGGACATAACAGTGAATTTTTCTCCTCCATCATTTCTAACTTCTAGCATATTTCCAGCAAAGTGGAATTTTTGTTTAGCCGTAATAGGGATTACTTTTTTCCCAGATTTGAACAGACTTTCCTGAACCTTTTGTCGATCCAAGGCACGAACAATACTTTCCAAACAAACCACTGCAAATTCTGTCCCCACATGCATCATAACATTGGTATGGTAGATAGGAACAGATTGCCCCTCTACTTCCTGAGAAGCTTCAAAGGACACTACTTGATAGCCCAATATTTTGGATAGGTATTCTAATGGTATTGGATGAGTTCGCTCAGAATAACAGGCATAAATCACCTTTGCATCATGATCCATCACCATACTCCCTGTTCCTTCCAAATACTGCCCATCTTTTTCAAAAAAGCTTAGATCAACAATGTCATTTACCTTAAATCCAAGGCTCATCAATTGCTCAATAATATCCTTTCGACGTTCCAAACGCCTATTGGGCGAAAACATGGGATAAAGAATCAAACGACCATCAGAATGGGTTGAAAACCAATTGTTCGGAAAAATCGCATCAGTTTTTACTGGTTTCTCAGTATCCTCTATTACCAATACCTCTACTCCCTGATCTCGGAGAAGCCCTACAAAACCATCAAATTCCTGCCTCGCTAAAAATCGGATTACCTGAGAAGGCCGCTCGTCCTGTTGTTGGTAGATATTATTGGCAGCGGTATCCTCATTAAACCCGAAGTTAGCTGGACGAACCATCAATATGGTGGAAGTAGTTTGCATCTTACTTTTGAGCTGGATAACAATACAAGACTGGATCAATCGAGAACCGTTTTTCAGAAATCGTATAATAGGTATTTCCGGAAGGTCCAAAGCCAATAGCTTCACCTTGTGGCTCCGGAGCATAGGGTAGAATGATAGGATCTTCTTTCAAAACTTCTAAAATGGATTGACCTTTTTCCCGCTTCCAATAAAAAACTGACTCATAATTTTTGATTAGAATCTGAGTTCCATCAGCAGAAATATCCCCTGCCGTTGACATTGTAAAGGCAAGGTTGAAATGCGAATTCAACTCTGTTTTTTTGGGGTTTTCGAAAGCATCTTGGTCAAAACTGTAAAGTGAGTTTTTGGAATCCCTTTTGGAAAGAATGTAGACTGTTCCATCCCAGGGATCAACTATGAGCGTTTCAGCATCCCGAGCACCTTTGGGATATTCCAATCTAGCCAATTCAACGGCGACAGTTGCAGATTCGATTTTTTCAGGTTCAGGAAACCGATAAACCCCAATTTCCCCATGCACCCCTGCATTATCACCTATTTCACCTACAAATACATAGCTTTTCCCATCTGGACCCGGACCCACAGCAATATCCTCCCAATCCCGATTTTCCAACCCCTCCAATTCCAATTTGCCTAATTCCCTGCCTAAAGAATCCAATAAGTAAACCGCTGCTTCTCCTCCACTATCGGTGTGCATATAGATCAAATTTGGATGCTTTCGGGAAAAAGCCATCCCACTTACCTCTTCCAAGAGAGGGTTTCGGACGGTAGCCACCTTCTCTCCCTCCTTAAAAGGAGGCTTTTGAGTGCCATTCTCTTGCGCAAAAAGGGGATAAATCAGGAATGATAATAAAAGAGTCAGAATTGAATATCGCATGCTTAAAAATAAAGATATGAAGGAGGAATTCCCTGAAATCGAGGTAATTTTAATCTGTGAATCCGTAATTCTATAAATAGATGATACTCAAGATAAGAATATGCGGATCCACGTCTACAGTCCAATGTTGATAGTGATTTAAATGGAAAAGATGGATCCACTTTTGAAAAAAATGAATTATCGGGAAGGACAGAAAATCAAAATCTGGAATTTACCGAATGAACTATCAGCTCTTTTAGAGGTCTGGACTAAAGAAGGGTTCATGGCCGATGCTAATGAAAAAGTTGATTTTTTACTTGGCTTTGTTCAAGATGAAGAATCGATCCGAGCTCAATTTGAAGAAATGAAAGAATTCCTCAACGGAGATGCAATTCTTTGGTTTGCCTACCCAAAAGGCAGTTCAAAACGCTACAAAGCAAGCATCAATCGGGATAAAGGCTGGAAAGTTTTGGGAGAAAATGACATGGAAGCCGTCCGACAAATCGCAATCAATGAAGACTGGTCGGCCCTGCGATTCCGTAAGATTCAATATATCAAAACCATGACCAGAAAATTTAGTGCAAAAGATCAATCTTGATCGATGGAGTGGTCTTGGTGACTTTGGTCTCCGAATAAGGGGATTTAATTTCCTTAGTTGGAGATTGTTTTACTCAAAACCTGCACTTTGGTCAAAGAATTCTTCAAGAAGCAAATCCGGATTTTCGATATTCTGGACGAACATTGGGAAAGCCCCCGTGTGAGCAAGATGATTAGCAACTTGGTTGTTATCTTCTTTGTGGCTGGACTACTGATTGGACTACTGAATTATTTAGGGATTTCGAATCCACTCCAACATGTTTCTTCCTTTTTCGCCATCGAATTGGCATTCAACGTACTCCTGATTTTTGAAATTCTTGGCCTCATTTTTTTAATCCCGCATTCTGTGGCCGATTCTGTAGGAAAGCAATTTGAAATCATATCCTTACTGCTTTTACGGGATGCCTTCAAGGAGTTTGGGCATTATTTGGGAGAATTAAATTGGGGAATGGACTTTCTATGGGAATTAGCACCTATCGTTTCCGATGCTTTTGGAGCTATTTTGCTCTTTTTGATCACGGGGCTCTTTTACCGGGCTCAACGACATATTCAAATCACCGGGAATTATGAGGAACAAAGTGGCTTTTCCAATATCAAAAAGCTTATTTCCATTTATCTAACTTTGACGTTTTTCCTTTTGGGAGTTTATGATCTCTTTACCGCCTATCAGACCAATCATTTTAATTATAGTCTGGAGCTATTTTACACCCTCTTGATTTTTGCGGATGTATTTATCTTGCTGTTCTCACTCCGCTACACCACCAAATACCTCAACTTATTTCGCTATTCCTCCTTTGCCTTGGCTACCATCTTTTTACGCTTGACCCTATCTGCCCCAGCCTATTTCAATGTTCTTTTGGCGGTAATTGCCGGTTTGATGGTGCTTGGCGTTACGGGTATTTATAATGGAATGCTAAAAAAATCGAAGGAAGGAACCGAAGTGTAAAAAAGTAAGTTGTTGATAGCGAAGTCAAAAGGAAGAAAAGGAGAATTTCTTCAAGATTTTTTTTGAAAGTGCATTTGGAAAAAATCAGATAGCCTTCTACATTTGCATCACGTTATCGGAAAGCGGTACGAAACACTCCTCCTTAGCTCAGCTGGTTAGAGCACATGACTGTTAATCATGGGGTCCTTGGTTCGAGCCCAAGAGGGGGAGCAAAACAAGAAAGAGGTCATTTTGACCTCTTTTTTTGTTTTAAATCCAACTCAACTTCATTTAAATGAAGACTTTTAGGGTTGCAACTTTTTATGAACCCTTCTTCAAATAAACTAGCCAAAAGAACATAATAGGATCTTATTGATTTTAAAAACCACATATAATTCAAGGATTGAATGGGATTTTATAGTTTTTCTTCATTTTCGAAAAGAATTATATTGAAAAATCCCAAGACGGAAGATTCCATAGGTCAAAGATTTATCAATCTGGTAGTCTACTTATTTCTTTCTTTAACTGAACTATGGAGGCGGAATCAAATGGAAATCTAGCTATTCTGAAGGAAAGCGAAATTTGTTCTACTTTTTTAAAGTAATTGGGAATAATGATATTAGATAAGTATCCTAAATAATCGAAATCATTAGTTCCTAAAAGATTTTTCCGATTTTCCTGAAATAGATTTTTGTTTTCTAAAGATTCATCAAAATACTGAAAAGAGTCTGAAAGAAATCCTATTTCATGACTGGAAATGATATTTTTCGTTTGCGAACTTTCTCCACCAAAGCAATTATTTTCCTGTAATGACAAATTAAAAACCCCAACTTTTTGATTCGTTTTATAATAAGATTGATCTCCTGACCAACCAATCTTATTGGAAATAAGATTAAGTTGTTTAGTCCCCTCTCCAATGTAAACTCCAGCTTCAAGGTTTCCACTTATAAAATTATTGCAAATCGAATTATTAGATGAATAACCCTGCCTAACCTCTTTATTAATACGAATTCCGAAAGAATTTGGAATAGCATTCTTCCCTGAAATATCTGTACCTATTTTATTCCCAAAGATTAGGTTTTCAAAAGAATCCATTAAAATTAGACCATTTTGAAAATTACCTGAAATCAAATTTGATTCAGCTGGATGAAGACCTCCAATTATTGTTCCTCCAGAATTTCGTAATACAATTCCGTTTTTATTTCCCAAGGAAAACTCTCCAGAAATATCTGTCCCAATTAGATTACCTTTAATTTTAATATCTGAAAATCGATCTCTGACTGCATTTAGGTTAGAAACGGATTTGTTTTTCGAATCCACCATAATCCCCACCTCGTTCCCAGAAATCAAATTTCCGAGATTTTCATCTCCAATAGAGATACGTGATGAGGATGAGTCTATAAGAATTCCTACCAAATTTCCGTTAACCTTGGTCCCAGAATAATCTGTACCAATCTTATTTTGGAGAATTGTATTTCCAACTCCCTGAACTTCTAAGCCAATTGTATTTCCTGAAATTAGATTTCGGAAAACAAAATTATTTTCACTGGGAAACCCAAAATAAACGGCAATGATATTTCCTTTCTTTTCATTCCTATCAGGGAGGACCCCGAAAAAATTCCCGTTTACTTTATTTGAATTCCCAGTTATACATGAAACACCAGTATAATTTCCTAAAAAGTAATTTGCTTCTTTTTCTAAATCTCCACCTATCAAATTTTCATTCCCCCACAAAGAAACCCCTGCTCCATTACCTTTTTTTGGATTGTCTTCCAATGATCCAAAAATGTTATTCTGAATAACAGAATGATCGGATTCGACTTTTATTGCCATGTTTCTAAATGACTGGAAAATCAATCCATTAATAACACTTCCACTACTTTTTTCTCGTAGTAGGAACCCTGTTTGTGCCTCAGGAATATTACGATGTCTTTCCAAATCAAACTCAATATTTGCCCCATCTATCACGATTCCCTTTTCCAAATCAATTTTACTTTCATTAACTGTCCCATAAATTTCGACAGGATATAAAATAGCAGGAAGGTAAGACTGTAGTACAATTCTTTTGGATCTAATGTCTTTAAGGTCAAAAATTACTTTATCACGCAATTTTGAAGCATTGGCATTTTGAAGGGCTGCTCTTAGCGTACAGTTACCCTTAAGATCAGCACAGATCTTATCCGACAAATCCACATCTTCTAAATCCTCTACGCTATTTACAATGTAGGTGCGTTGGGCAAAATCTATATCCTGAAAACTAAAAAATAGCGTAAAGAGTAGAAGAAGCCACCATGAATTTTTTTGAGCAGGAAAGGCTTGACTATTATCCATCCTCTTTAATTAAAAGCCCAAAAACTTGCAATCTTCTGAAGACCATTAGACCAAAAATCCTTGAGGATCAGATTCTTGTCTAATGCAATGGATATTTTAACCTCTGTTCCTTTTGAAGGTGAGGATTCCAAAGTTATTGATCCATTATATTTCTCAACTCTGTACCTTAGAATATTCATTCCATTTCTTTCTGAAGAGGAATCTGGATTAAACCCTATTCCATCATCTCTTACGTGGATGTTGAGAGAACGCTGCTCATAAAAGACTTTGACCTCTACTTTTCTTGCTTCTGAATGCTTTCTGACATTATTGATCAATTCTTTCAAAATCAGATAAATATCCTTTCGCTTGGATAGAGATAGGGTCGCCTGACTAGTAGAATCGGGCATGGCAATTTGATAACTAATAGTAGTCTGATCTAAAGATTCGCTTATATATCTCCTCAACCTTGAAAAATACTCTCCTAAATCATCCTCCTTCATTTTGATATTCCCGACTAATTCATGAAGGGCTTCGGAAGAATCATGAATTTCCTGATCAATATTCGATAACATCATTTCTATTTCTGGTTGACCCTGAAACTTATTCTTATGGATAGCCGAGATTAATTGAATTGTTGTCAACCTTGCTCCAATATCATCGTGAAGATCCGCGGATATCTCTTCTTTTACTCGTTGTAAACTGAGCAAATGCTTAATCTTCATCCTGTAATACCAATAAAAAATCGAAATTATAGTCAAGACTACCAATACCTTAAACCAAGTAGTCTGCCAAAAAGAAGCATGAATAATTACTGGTAAGGTTTTAATTGGCGCACCTTCAAAATTATCATTGGTTAGTTTGATCTTAAATAAATAAGTTCCTGGATCAAGATTCGTGTATGATGCATACCTTCTATTTCGAGCCTGAACCCAATTCTCATCATATCCTTCCAACTGGTAGCTGTAATGAAGGTTATCGGGAACATTCTTTGAAATCGCGGAAAAGAAGAACTCCAAAGAATTCTCTTTACTTGAAAGTTCCAGTTCATCCATGTAGTGAATAAGGCCAATACTACTTTCTACCTGCTGACTATTTACTTTTATATCAGATATTAAGATTTTGGACTGATAATCATCCCAAGAATAATTCTCCCCCTCCAAACAAAGGATACCTTTTTCAGAGGAAAAGCAAATTTTCCCATCCTTTCGTTTATAAGAAAGACCAGGTAAAAATTCATTGATAAGAATCCCATTTTTATGGTTTAGATATAGGATTTCTTCAATACCAATTTCAGAATTGGACTTTATGAAATTTAATTTAAAAAACCCATTATGAGTACTACACCAAACAGTGCGCGTATCTTCAAATTCCATCCCCATGATAAAATCATTGGGAAGCCCATCTTCACTGGTCACGTTTACTACTTTGCCATTTTCAAGATTTACCAGAATTAGACCATTTCCTAAAGAGCCCAACCAAAGCCAATTATTTTGGTAATTCATCGATTGAATATCCAAGTCTATTGGGATCACTTTAGTTAAAAAATCCTTTTGTTCAAGTCTCCCTTCAGAAAAATCATAAAATCCAATGCTTCCATTTGAAAAATAAATTGCCGCTTCATTTTCATTAATTGAGCAGAACTGAGAAACTGAATAATCCACAACCTGAAAAAATTCCTGCCTAATTAGGTCCAGTTTAAAAAGCCCCAATTTATTTCCGAATAGTATACTCCCAGGGAATGCCTTTGACTCATAGATAAGAGTACTTTCGTGACTGAGATCATGATTCCTTATAAACTCATCGGACGACTTCTGTAAAGGATGTGAAACTTGATTTACGGGATCAAATACTAAACTTCCATTTTTCAATGAATTTATAAAAAATCGATCTCCACCTTGAATGGGAACTATAGAATTTATTTCAGGCTCATCTGCCTCTTTGAAAAAATCATACCTCCCAAATATCCCTTTAGGTGTTAATTCCTGATCATAAATTAAAATTTCATCATTTTGAGGGATGTAAATTGAGCTCTGATCCCCACTAGTTTTAAGTTGCAATTTCCCATCAAACCTTATTTCTTCTGGCCAATTTGTCGTTACTAGAGGTATACTAGGATCCAGAGAGTAAAGTCCATTTTTTCTTGTGCCAACCCATATTTTACCATTCTTTGCCCCATAAATGCAGTAGACATCCTTCGGGTTTTTCTCTAACTTGACTTGGAAAGCATGATTATTCATTTCGTCTATTACCATCAATCCTTCACCTAGAGTTGCAAGCCAAATCCCCCATTGGTAGGTAGAGAATTTTCTTTCATAAAATATTTGAAATACGTGCAATTCAGTCAAAAAATTCTTCAAATCAGAGAAAGCTGAATATTCCTGATAAATAGAATCATCAGAATATTTTTGAGTCCAAATTCCAGCTGAAATTGAGGAAAGATCTACCCCGGCACTATTCTCAATGCCATGAGTGAAATTTATATCCAATAAGTATTGAGATACTACTCCCAGTTTTATTTGATTTACTCCTTTGTCTGTAAGTACCCAAAGGCCATCTTCTTTATTTTTAAAAATATGGTTGACCCGGTTAGAACTAAGATTTTGTTTAGTACATTCGTCATAATGACTTATCAATTTGAGATCCAGATCTGTTATAAATAATCCCCGATCATCTGTTCCTAGGTAAATTCTATTTTGATCAATAAAAATTGAGGTAAGTTTCACAATTTCTCTTTCTCCATCTTTGAAATACTTTAAGGGATGGGATTTCTCTGTTAGAAGATCCATGTATTCCAGTTTGCCACCCTTTGTGATCATCCAAAGTTTATCACCTTCAACATAAAGCTTCCCTAGGTTAAAAGCTGAATCATTCACTTGAAAATCAAAAGACTTTCGAAAGACTTTAAAATTATCCCCATCAAAACGGGTCAAAAAGTTGGGGCTTGCTATCCATAAAAAGCCAATTTCATCTTCTACAATATCCAAGACAGTATTTTCGGGTAAACCTTGTTCGATGGAGTAGTTATTCATTAAAAATTCTACTTCATCTTGAGCAAATGCCTTATCACAGAAAAATAAAATGAGGCAATATATAAGTATGAAAGTATATTTCATTCCTACTCACTAATTACACAAAAATATAAACAAACAATCTGAAAGCATCGCACAAATGGCTGAATGGAAATAAAAAAGCTGCTCTTAATAATGAGCAGCCTTTTTTCAACTAAACTTCAATCAAAAGGTCAGTGTCACCTCATTTGAACATTGGTTTGTCCCTGAAATACAGATCTTATAACTTTTAGGCGCCAAATTTCTTCCAGAAATGAATCGAACCCAAAATCCATCGCCTATTAAGTATCCATCATCTGTTGAGGCTATTTTTAATCCATTCTCATAAATATCCACTGTCCCACTTTCATTTTTAATGGGTTGCCAATTAAGAAGAATTTGATATTCATTCCTTTTCATTGGACTGACTTTTCCAGTTATATCCAATACATAATTTACCCGATTAGGGTCAATGCTTCCAGTTCCATCCATGCTCATTCCACTATAGAGCATATGATTATTTACCGAATTAGAAAAGCTCACCACATTCTTGGTGGATGTGTTTTTGAGAAATTGATAGACTTCAGTTGGTGAAGCCATAGGATTATTTTCCAAAAATTTGGCGGCCACACCTGCAGCCACTCCAGCTGCAACAAAATTCGGATTCATATTAAATCCATCTCTCCATATCTCTACGTATCCTCCATTTGTCTCGGACCAATCGGTGGTCGTGGTAAACAAGTCTATGCAATCACCATAATTACTTGATATTTGTTTTCTGTCCTCTATGGTGGCCAATCCCACGGTGAATATGTAGGGTTTATAAGAACTTGCCCAGGTACAAGCATTTTCTCGCCAAGCTCCTGAACTTGATATTAGGGAAAAACCTGCATTATACAAGTTCTCAATTACTGTAAAATATGCTGTATTTTCCAAAGGCCCTACTAGACCTACTAGAACAATACCAGGCCTCTGACCATTTGCCAGAATCCAATCATATGCAGCTAATAAGGAAGACAAGTAACCTATTTCATCACAACAAGTATCATTTGTCCTAACTCCAACCAAATTCACTCCTTTGGCAGGGCCATAGGATGTTCCCCCGACATTCAATGCCATATTGGTTGTAGATCCATTAAGATCCTCCCCTTCACCTATCAGATCAATAGTGACTGCCCTATTCTCAAACTCTTCTGGCATATCCCAAATTCCTCCAACAGGAATATAGGCTGTTACCCCGCTTCCTGTCTCGTTGTAGGTGTAAGTACCGCTGAATGGTAATTGGCGTTGATCTATTCTATCCAGATATTTGGGAGCATCAATTTGAATAGTCCCCCCAGTTCCTGGATCGGAAGGTTCGCCACCACCATCCCCTCCTCCATCATCACCTGGTTGATCTTTTCCAGGAGGGGTTTTTCTTTGGTTATAATAACTGATTTCATGATCTGGTTCAATGGATTTTACTTTCGGATCTTTGCGTATTACTTCAAATTCTTCCTCCGTTAAATCCAGCGTAAACCCAGTTAAAGCATGTCCGTAAACGGACTTAATTTTATCAGAGTCAACATCATATCGTACCAGGATATCATTTGCGATTTTCCGCATTCCAGCCTGTACATCCTCATATTTATCGGATTTTCGGAAATTGATTTCATTGCTGTTTAAAGTCACGATGTACCTTCCCGGCACCACATTGGATGTATTCTCTCCCAATTTGGATAGAGTATCCAATTTAGGCTCCATTTGGCCACTATCTTCGCAGGAGACAGCAAAAAGTAATAAAATAAGACTCCCTAAAAAGGGACTTAGCCTGCTTTTGTTATTCCCTAATCGTATCATTTTTGAATAGTTTGATATGAAATACCTTATATAATGAATCATGAAATGAGGAATGCAAATGCATTTCAACAAAATCGTCATTAAAACTACTCCAATTGGAAGTGTCAGAAAATCACCTTTTTAGGTGATTTTATTAATATCATTAAATAAAAAAAGCATCAGAGAAATCTCTGATGCCTAAAGAACTAATCGCTAAAAAGTCTATCTATTATTTATTGAATTATTTCCTTCTTGAAAAATGTCTTCTACCAGCTACTCTTGAATGCACTTAATGTAAGCTCCTGAATTAAGCATATACCTTTGACTCCCTTTCAACATTGAATATTGTACATTTTTCCCAGTGTATCTTTCAACCATGAAAGCAAATGGATTCTCTAAAACTTGACGATTTTGAGGCCGGATCCATTTAACCGAAAAATCTATTAGAACCTCATCACCATTCATTGTTAAATTCCTTTTATTTAAAAATCCTCCATCGAACTTGCGCTCACCCCCTAATAGTCCTTCAAGACTCATCCATTGAGGAACTATAGGATATTGCCCTGCATCAAATAACCCTCCAAAATAATCAACTACAGCAACCAATTCATTTTCAGAAGGCAAGCGCCAATCTTCGGGACAAATTTCACAACAGTTGACTAAATACCCATTATAGATTTTTCCATACGTTTCATCGTTGGCTGGATCATTTTCAAACCAAGTGTATGCTCCATAGGATATTTTAGACCATTCTTCTGGATCCTCAACTTTAGGTATAGGAGTGCCATCTCTAAACCTACTAACCCGTAAGTCCTGACGCAGCCATTTTTTCCCGAGAAGTGTTAAGACCTCATATTCATTTCCATCAATATCTTTTACGATTTCAATGGGCTCCTCCTCAATTATAGTTTCATCATCGGAAATACAAGAAACAATTAACCCCACTGCGAATAAAAGAAGGAGAAACTTTCTCAGTTTATTAAAGTCCATGGTTGAAAGATTTTGTGATTCACTTTTTAACCATAAACTTAAAATGAAACTCAAGCTCGAAAAATCACCTTTTTAGGTGATTTTTCATCTAAGCATTTAAAAGATTAAAGGATAATCCTTTCCTCAAGGACTTTTGCAATGGCTTCCTTCCCACAATTGACATGAAGTTTTGTGTAAATGTTTTTCAGGTGGGATTTGCAGGTATCGTAAGACACAAAAAGTTCAGATGCGATGTACTTGATGCTATAGCCTTTGATCAAAAGTTTAAGAACTTCAATTTCTCTGGGAGTTAAATTATAGCGCAAAACTTGATTAGGGCTTTTATGAAAAGTTGCGAGAACCTTCTTTGCTATTGTCGGTGAAAGGGGTGCTCCTCCTTCTCTCACTTCCTTTAAGGCTTGAAAAAGTAATATTGGGGATGTTTTTTTTAAGATATATCCATCGGCTCCTGCACATAGACTATCAAAAATTTTATCATCATCCTCAAATTGCGTATATATCACTATGGAGATTTTTGGATCAATTTCTTTTATCTGAGGAATTGCAGTAATTCCGCTTTTTACAGGCATATCTATATCCAAAATAACAACATCTGGCCTCAAATTTTCTATTTGCTCCTTTGCGTTTAAAACATTGGAAAAGCCAGCTAGTACTTGGTATTCTCCGCTATTATTAATAAGTACCTCAAGGGAATCCCTTAAGTTTTCATTATCCTCAAAAATCACGATGGAAATTGGCATTCCTCAATTTAAAAAAATTCAAAATAAAGTTACAATCACCTATTTGGGTGATTTTGAATAAAAATCCAGGTAGTTTGAATTAGTAAATCTTACAATTTGAAATAGATCTCCACAAAATAATTCTTGGACAACTATTGTTCTTGATTGGGACGAATATGGGAAATATCATCCTAAATTCGGTAGATATCAAACAACTCAACGCTTTTCAATTTGGATTAGAACTTCCTTCAATCGAAAAGGAAGCTGACTTCGGTTGTAACTGTCGTTGATTTATTTAGAGAGTTTCAAAATCAAATACTTATCAGGAAAATCCTATCAAAGTGCCAAAATATTATTCTTCAATAAATATTATACCCAAAAAATTAGTGTAGGAAAAAATAGGAAGAATTCTAAGTAAATTAGTCAATAAAAAATTTATGGTTAACCCAAAAATCTCAGGACTAATGAAAAAGCAAATAATATTAACATCACTAGGCTTTCTCCTTTGTGTTGTACTGGTAAATGCACAAGACATTTCTGGTAAATCATTTAATAAAAAAGGATATCAGGCATGGGTAAAATTGAAGGATTCAAGCATTATTCACGGCTTGCTTTGGAACGTCGATTCATCCTTTATTGAAATTAAAACTGATGATGTAAAAGGTTGGAAGAATCCAGAATCAAATGCTCCTCTCAAAAAAATCCAAATACAAGATATTCAATCTATTGAAACCAAAAAAGTCAGAGCAGTTCTCAAGGGCTATGGCTGGGGAGCTATTATTGGGAATAGTTTAGGTTTGGTGGCAGCAGGGGTGGCAGAACTTTCCTGGCCAGAAAATGATGGACATATGTTATTAGTTCCAATGTTTGGATTAACAGGTTCATTTATCGGTTTAATTGGAGGGGCAGCAAACGATAAAAAATTTGAAATTGGTGGTAATTCAGGAAACCTAGAGGCCAACCTTCCTGAATTAAGCAAAAGAGCATTTTGGAAATAATTAGTCAGTATGATAAAGGCCTTCCTTTTTTTTATAATCATTTTTCTTTTTAATTCTTGTTCAAAAACTGAAGAAGAGATGGAAACCATTTGGGTTTATTCATATAGACTAAATGGCCCTATGAACTTTGGTGTTCAAAAAGGTGATCAATATTTAATTTCTAATGCAGAGGAGTTTTATGATGATTTTTATGATGGAAGTGTCTGGACTTTGAAAAAGAAAGGTTTCAATATCAAAGGGTTTGATTTCGAAGAAGGATATTTTTATAAACTTTTGGTAAAAAACGGGTTAAACGAAAATGAAGTTGAGCTCAAATCAATCTTAGAGAAACAAAAAGATCATATTGATGAAATCCAAGGAAGTTGGATAACAATCCCTGAGGACTTGATTCTTTATAAAGAAATCTATTTGTCTATTTCGCCAGCTATAAGATTTTTAAAAGGCTCCTCTACCTGTATTTCTTTTGAGGGAAATCTTGGTAAGGTGGTTAATCAAAAATTCTTATTTAAATCCTATCGTTCAAATTTTCAAGAACTTTGTTGGGATTTATTAACCGATACCGAAAAACAAGAGCCACCTTTTAGGAATTGGGTGATTCTTGATTTCGACAAATTTGAAATTACAAGTGAAGGAAAACTACAATTTCATAACTCAAAAGAAAATTTGACAATTAAGTTTCAGCGTTTAGAATAATTTTGGTTATTCCTCCAAAATGGAGAAAAAGAAAAAACTTAGGTTTAAGCATCCTTTCAAACTAAAATCAAGTATTTAATGGATGCCTTAATAGAGTTCCTTTTCTTAAGAGGAATTCCATTCAAAATGAATTAAATAATTGAATTAAGAAATTCATTATAAATCTCATTCAACGCCATAGAGAGGCTACTTCGGTTGCAACTATTGTTGATAGGGGGAGCCAATTTAAAAAAGAGGTCAGAGATGACCTCTTTTTTTGTTTTTTACCCCTCTCCTTTTCGAGGAAATCAGGTTTTTGAGGTTGCAACATTTTTTTCATTTGAAGAAATTTGAATTTAACATTCTTATTTCCCAATCCAACAATATGGAATTCAATCCAAAAACATCTCTTTAATTAATCTTTAAAGGAGTTTTTCTTATTTTATTGCTTAAAATTTTCAGTTAAATGCAGGAAATTCTTGCCATAGGATTTTTTCAGGGATTGATTTTAAGTTCCCTTCTGTTTCTTAAATCCCGTCAAAACAAGAATTTCACTTGGTTGATGGGATTGTTTGTGTTGCTAATTTCTGCATTTATTGCTGGTCCACTATTGAATCAATGGATAGGTGAACCATGGGGATCTTTTCTAGTAGACCCTTTATTTCTTTTAATTGGCCCCTCCTTCTACGGATATATTTTATTACTCTCAAGACCAGAAAAAGAAAAAAGTCTAAAATTTCACACGATACCATTCTTTCTTTATTTACCACTCTTAGCCTTTTTTGCCTCAAAAGTTTATAAGACACAAGCAGACCCTCAATCACTTAAACTAATCTATAGTTCAGGGTTTGCAGTTGGATTGGGAATTATCAAGTTCGCTCATTTATTGATTTATGTTGGTTTAAGTTTTTGGGAACTGAGAAACCATCAAGACCGAATCCAAAAAATATTTTCTAATCTCAAGGGAAAGGACCTTCTTTGGGTAAAGTATATTCTGATTTCTTTTTTAGCTCTTAGCTTGATTTCTTTGGGTTTTTATCTTTTTGCACTACAAAATCCCAATTGGCAGAATGAGATCACTTTTTTCAATTTGGTCTTACTTTCCGTTTTTTTAATCTCCCTAACTTTTTATTCTTTTCATCAGAAGAGCATTTTCGACTTTAGGTTCAAGTCTAAAGAAATACAATTCTCTTTCGCTTCGGAAAAAGAAAATCCAAAGTATGAGAAAAGCGGATTAAAAGAACATGAAGTAACCAAAATCAATCAAAAGATTGATCAATGGATTCAAAATAAGGGATATCTTGATCCCGAAGTAAACTTAGGCGTTATGGCTGATGCCATTGGAGTTTCACCTTATCGCATTTCAGAAGTACTTGGAAAATACCGAAAAACCTCATTTTACGACCTGATCAATTCTCATCGAATCCGCGAAATTCAGCAAGCCCTTTCAGATCCCAACTATGCACATTTAAGCATTTTGGGGATTGCTTTTGAGTTTGGCTTCAATGCCAAGTCTACTTTTAATACGGCCTTTAAAAAATTTACCGGCATGAGTCCTTCTGAGTTTAAAAGATCAAATAACTGATTTTCAATACCCTAAGAATCCTGAACCTCACCACTTTAAAAAAAAAGGTTCGGACTAATTGGGATGAGCATTGATCCTGTGGATGATCCAGAGTTTTGCGACATCAAATCAAACAAAAAAACTATGTCAGCAAAATCAACATTCAAAAACAAAGCATTTTCAATTTCAGGAGCCCTTGTACTACTAGTGTTTAGTCTAAGTATAATGGCTTTTAAATCTGCCAAAATCCCCGCCCCAACAGGAGACTATTCAGTGGGCTCTGTTGAACTGGAGCTCCAAGATGCAAATCGAGGAGGTAGGAAACTAAAGGTCATTCTTTTCTATCCCGCAGCGGAAATTCATCAAGAGATTATTCCTTATCATCCCTATCCGGATTCTCTGGAAAAGGATCTTAATTCCCTCTATGGAATTCCCAAAATCCTGATCAAAAAACTCAGTCGATCCAGTATCCCATCTAAAAACTTGGCTCAAGCTCAGGAAATCGCTGAGGGATTTCCCCTGCTTTTATTTTCACATGGCTACAACGGAAGTCGCTTTCAAAATAGTTTTCTTCTACCTGATCTGGCTTCTCACGGCTATGTGGTAGTGAGTATCGAACATACGGGTTCGGCGGCAGGAACTGTCTTTGAAGATTTAAGAACAGGAGGATTGACTCCATTTGATTCAGTGACCCATAAAGAACCATACAGTGATAGGGAAATCCTCAAGTGGAGCGATGATCAGATTTTTGTTCTAGACCAATTGTCAGAAATGGTCTCAGCCCAACAAATGCCAGTGGAGCTGAGCATAAATTTAAAGAAAGTTGGTGTCTTTGGTCATTCCTTTGGTGGAGCTACTTCTGCTAATTCTATGATTAGGGATAAACGATTTTTAGCCGGAATCAATCTAGATGGATTTTATTTTGGAAAAGGTCATTTAAAGGGATTCAACCAGCCCTTTATGGAAATAAGAGCAGATAATCCCGCTGCAGAAACCATGAGTGAAAAAGACCTGGAGGAATGGAAAATGACCCGAGAAGAATATCATGACTTTTTATTCATAGAATGGAAATCAAGGTTGAGAGGACTAGCAAGAGGTGGTTATGAAAGCTATATAATCCGCAGATCCAATCACATGAGTTTTTCAGATTTTTCACTTATGTTCCCATTAGGTTTTTTAACTGCACCAAATAGAGAAAAACATCATGAAGTCACTCGGCAATTAGTCAGATACTTTTTTGATTTCCACCTAAAAGGAGAAGAGAAAAAACAAGTTGACTCAAAATTGAAATCTCTAGTCCTTACCCAGTCTGAATAATGAAGACCATTTCATTCTCTCCAAATGTTTTAAATAGATTGAAAATCAATCTGATTTAGATAATCTTCAACTTCCTTCAATCTTAGAGGAAGTAGACTTCGGTTGCAACTTTCGTTGATAGGGGGAGCCAAATCAAAAAAGAGGTCAAATTGACCTCTTTTTTTGTTATTATCCCTTCTAGAACTTTTAAATCAGGTTGATAGAGTTGCAACTTCAAGTTTGGTGATTTCATAAATCATTACTTAAAGTGTTTCTGATAAATTACACTCATTTGATCAAATTGGTCATAATCTTTTTTCAATTCGAAACTGTTCCTCGAACCATCAAGAGAACTATAAAAACCCATTCTTGAACTTCCTAACAGAAATATTTCAATTTTAAAAGGATAGTATTCACTGAGGAAGCAAAAAATAATTTTTAAAAATTCTTGTAAAGAAATTCCACTGTATTGGTAAAAAAGAATCGTTCAACGATTTCCTCTGCTGTTATGGAATAATTTTCTTTGATTGACATGTTCCCCTTTTTCAAATAGTTATCTGCAAGTAGTAGCAATTCCTTGGACAATGGCTCCAGACCTTCTGCAGTCAATAAACCAGGAAAAGGGTAAATACTTCCATCGAAATCAGTACCCAAACAGGTGTTCCCCCAAGCAAACAATCCATTTCTATCACAAACTTCAGCAAAATGCTTCAATTGATTCCAAATAAGTGAAGCGGAAATTTGGAGATTTTTGTTCTTATTTTTTGTCTTGAATAAACGGTTCAGTTTACCTATTTCTACATGGATATTTAAATCCATTTGAAAAGCAAAAAGCCCTCCTGACTGTACCAATTTGATAATTTCCTCATCATAAAAATTCAATTCGGTCTGATTAAAAATATTGACAATTGAAGAAGATGCTTCCTTATACTGAAATGTCCCGCCAACCAAGGCTCCATGGCTTATGATTAAAGGAATGGATTCATTAGGGTATTCTTCTGCCAACAATCGATAATAGTCCATTCGCGTGTTCAAACTCATGTGTTTGAGATCAATCAATATCCTTCGACCATTGCTTTTGCTCAATAATTCACGAACCACTTCTCTACCTAAATTAGTCAACCCAATACCAAGATTTTTCTCTTGATTGACCAAGTTGCCCAATCTTTGGAGGCTTCTAGCGTGTCCGCATAGGTCATTATTGAAGTTATGGGCTAGTCCAATAAAAAAGGGAGGGAACTCCCAATTTTTCACTTTCTTGATATTAGCGATTACTTCATCTTTGTCCACTCTCCGACCATAGTCTTCTAATCCGGTATTGAAAACATGTGCCCCTTCTATCGTAAAGATCACACCAATTTCATTATCCGTTTTCAGGTTAACTTTCAAACCATCAATATCCTTAAGGGGCTTCCAACTAGTTTGGATCCCGTCAATTCTGTTCATCTTCTTTGAATTGATAAAAAATTGATATTCATTTTGAAGATCCTCAAAGTAATTGGTGTGTTTTTGAATATACCTAACCCGCTCATATCCTATTTCTATTCCCCAATTGGCCATTCGGGCGGCCATGACATCCAATACATAGGGATTATGGAAAAAACCCTTTTCAAAGGGATAAAGGGAAACAAGAGCTAATTTCCCATTAGCTCTCGACATTGTACTTAAATCTGATTGCGAAAACTTGGTAATACCTGTTCTCTCATAAATTTTTCGAGTAAAAAAGTCTTGCTCTTTGGTATACCAAATATCTGCTTTTGGATGATTTTGATTTGTAAATGAATGTCCAAATGCTTTTAGATTCGGATGGCAATGAAGGTCGGTATATTTGAAACCTGCCATGGATTTAGAGGATTACATATTCTGTTCCCATATACTCTCATCAGCACTATTACTTTTAATTAGTGCATAATGGTCACGGAAAGCTTTCCAAATAGAAATTGACTTATATGCTAATCCGTTTTCAATACAAAAATTTTTGATTTCCTCTGTTACTTCTTTAGCATAGAGATAACTGATTTTTGGAAATAAGTGATGAGCAACATGAAAATTAAAATTGGCCATTATATACCTGGTAAACCAGTTTTCCTCCACCAGGTCATTGGTAGTATAAAGCTGATGTCTTAGCCAGCTATTCGATAAGGTATGGTTCTCCTCTACTAAAGGAAATTGGTTGTTGATATTGACATGAGGCGGTAAAAGAACAAAAAGGCCAAAAACCCCAGCGACAAAGAACATCAGTATTCCTGCTATTATCACTTCCAAAACAGAGAATTGCGTTAGATAAATGGGTAAAAGGAAAATGTACCCGACAAATAAAAGTTTAAAAATAAACAGCTTCACATATTCAATAGGCGGTATGGGCCCAAATTTCCCCTTACCTAAAATATGCTTAATAAAATCACGAAAATCACGAACCAAAAACCAGTTTAGCAGAAAAAATGGATACAAAACAATTATATAATGCTGGTATTTAGTAAGCCATTTACCTTTTTCATTCGGGTGAACTTTCAAAAATTTACTTTTTTCAATATCACTATCCCAACCCGCAACATTCGGATAATTATGGTGGAAAATCACATGCCTCTTTTGCCATATAAAACTATTTGCACCTAAAACATCAAAAATAAGCATGTATAGATGGTTATAGTGTTTTTTAGAAAAAAGATTTTCATGGCAAACTTCATGAATTAGGTTCAAAAAAATAACAACCACCATTAACCCCATTAAAGAGTAGCACAATAAGAAAGTCAGATAATTGTCCGTAGATAAAGCAAATAAATAAAAACTCAAGTAGAGCATTGGGAAGAAGAAAGCTTTAAAAATTAATTCGTTCTCTCTCTTTTTTAATACTTTCATTCTTGCAAAAACCTTGGACTTTAAGTCTGCAGCCAAATTCTTATCCTTAATATTTGAATCATATACGGGATATCTTGCTATTGATTTGTTAGAATTCTGCATAATTTCATATTTAGGAAGGAAATGAACGTCTATAACCTTTGATACTTCCAAATCTTTTTTACCCAAAGAGTTTTAACCTTTCTTTATGTGAAATAATAGAAAGTACCGAATCTAATTTTCTCGTAAAATTCTTTCTACTTTAAAAGGAGTTTTGAAATCATCTAACTCCTGTTTTTCAACTTGATCAAAAATTTTCCATTTTTCTGACCCGGGAGGACCAAAAAGAAAATGAATTTTCGATTTGAAATTTGAAATCTTTGATAGGTTCCTAACTATATCAATATATTCATGTAAGATGATTTTCGCTGGATTTTTTGTGTGAATATTATGCGTAATACCGTAAATCGGTTTTTCAACTTCTGGTTGATATGTACCAAAAATGTGATCGAAAAGAATCAATATTCCTCCCATATTTTTATCCAAATAATGAGGGTTGCTACCATGATGAACCCTATGGTTAGAAGGCGTATTGAAAATTAAATCTAAAAAGCCAAGTTTCCCGATTCGCTCAGTATGTACAAGAATATTCCAAATCGTAGAGATTGATTCATTAAGTAAAATCATCCATGGTGGAATTCCGAATAAACATAAAGGAGCCCAAAAAAGAAATCGGTAAAAAGTATGGATAAAATTGACACGAAATCCTACGGAAACATTGTAATACAATGAGGAATGATGAGTAACATGGGCAGCCCAAAATATTCTGGATTTGTGTCCTAGTAAATGAAATAAATACATAATAAAATCACAAGACAAAAAGCCTAAAACCCATAACCAGACAGATAATTCAGGCTTAAAGAAGGCAAATTCATATACCCCGCTGTAGAGACCAAAAGCAACTCCTTTCATAAATAATCCCACTGTTAGAATACACATTCCAACAACAAAATTTGCCAACATATCCTTCACCTCATTTTCGAAATGACTCTTCTTCCAGGTGAGGTACAATTCAACCATGAAAATCATTATCATCACGGTCGCTCCAATAGAATCGATATTGACCATAAAAGCTTCTTACATAGATTAAAAGACTGATATATATAAAGTTATAGAAAAAAATCTCACTAAATTCAAAATTTTAGCTTCAGATTATTGAGTTTTTCTAAAAATTCGACTCTGAGTTTTTTACTTAAAAAACTGAACATTCATTTACAAAATGGGATGCCTTTCAAACTTTTTATTTTCATCAAACAAAAACCGGTAGGTCACTAATGTTCTGAAATGCTTCCCTCCCAAATTTTTGGAAATATTCAGCATTTTCGGATTGAAATCTCCTTGCCAATAAAGTTCAAGTTTTTTGTAGGAAGTCTGAGATTTGATGACTTGCTCTGCTTCTACGATCATATAATAATCGAGTCCCATTCCCTGAAACTCGGGAACTACTCCAAAGGCCAAGCCTATAAAATTCTGGTTTTTAGCAAATCTTTTAATTAGATAAAATTTCAGCTTTGAAAAAAACCCAAATTTGCCATGAAGGTACTTGATCATTTGATTGATATCGGGAAGATTGACCCACATAACTATAGGTTCATCTTTATAGTAGACAAACCAAATCAATCTCTCATCCATAACAGGCTTGATTGATTTAAAAAGTTTTAAAGCCTGTTGGGGAGTTATATCCTTATTTCCTTGATGTTGAGCCCAAGCTTTATTGTAAACAATACTCAGATCATTAGCATATTTTTCCAAGTTGTTTTTTTTGATATGCAGTGCCTTAAAATCTGAGTCCACTGAATATTTTTTATAGGCTTCATAAAATTTGGGAGCCAATTGATGACTTTCTCCAGATACTGAGAGACTCCAGCATATTTGATTATAAAAATTTTTAAACCCGTAAGACTCAAACAATTTTTTATAATAAGGTGGATTAAAGTTCATATTGTAAATCGGAGGATGAAACCCTTCTACCAACAAGCCCCACCATTTATCTCTATCACCAAGGTTTATGGGGCCATCCATCGCCTCCATTCCTCTTTCCTTCAACCAAGCTTTGGCTGTATCAAATAACAATCGTGCAGTATCTTGATCATCAACACAATCAAAAAAACCAAAACCTCCAACTTTTATATCATCCCCTTTATTTATATATCTCTTATTTACAAAGGCTGCAATCCTACCTATAAGTTTTCCTTGACTAGTTTTTATAACCCATCGGATGGCCTCAGATCTTTCTAAAAGTTTATTTTTCTTTTTATCAAAAACTGAAAGAACATCCTTATCCAAAGGCTGTATCCAATTTGGATATGACTTGTTGATTAAGTTATGAACCTTCAAAAAATCGCGTTCTAATTTTCTCGAGTTAACTTCAATAACTTCCATAGAGCGAAATTTATAGCAAAAATTATCACTGTTATTTCTTAAAAAAAAGAGTTCGATTCAAAATTTATTGCAAGAAAATTCTTAAAGAAAATCTTTAGATTAGAAAACCTCTGAATTTAATTTTTAATCAAAAAATCCTAGTTCTCAAGATTTTCAAAATGATGATATCATCTAAAACTTTTCCCAAAAAAGTAGAGTAGCAAATTTTAACTAAAAAGACCAGATCAATTTCTAGGTCTTAATCTTATTAAGAATAAGCATCATGAATCCTATCAATTTCTTCAAACCTTATCTTGACTTATCGTCATTTTACTACTTGTAATTATCTAATCAAACTCACGAAAAACATAGTCCCAGCTGCAGCTATTGTCAACAGGGGGAGCTTAAGAAAAAAGCCTCTAGAATTTAATTCTAGGGGCTTTTTGTTTTTCAAGCTAATTCTTCGATTTTGCTCTCTGATTTTCCATTAGTAAAACTCACTCACTTATCCCTTTTCAAAAACAATTTTAATCGTATCCCAACAATGAAAAAATCTATTTTCCTTGCCCTTTCTTTATTTGGCTTATTTGCATTTACAGCTCAAGCTCAGGAATTAAGTCAAAATGCATCTTCCGGAGAATTCAAAGTCATAACAGTCGTTGAATCCATCGTTCCTATGGGAATTGGACGATCTCGAATCATCGACAGTCAAACCGAAGTAGATGCTTCGATTTTTACGACCGAACGGACAGATGGAAAAAAGAGTAATCAAAAGGAAATCAGCCGTTCGGATATCAAGGTAGATGAACTGGAGGAAACCAAGCTTTTAAACTTCTTCAGTGCAACGGGTATTAACTTTCAAAATATCGCTTCCAACGATGCGGTCATCGCTTCTAAAATCAACAGCATGTTGGCTCAAGGCTGGGAACTCAAGTATGTGACCTCTGGAGTGGAAAGTGATGGGGGTGCAGAAGACGGTCAGGGAATCTTTATTACCCGCTTGTTTTTCTACCGTAAATAATTTCTCAAAAGCACATTAAAAAAGAGGTCTTATTGGACCTCTTTTTTTCTTAATCTTCCAGGACCAAACCTGATGACACATCTAGATGAATTTTCCATCTGCCATCGACCTTATCTTTTTTCATAATCACTAAAAAAGTGTAATCAAGCGCAATATTTTCTCCTTCTGAATTGGTGTAAAACAAGGTACTAGTACCATAATCATAAGCTACGGAATCGCTTACGACAACTGTCCTTTTTGGTCGCATTTGGATACTGTCGATGCTAAATTGACCACTAGGATTCCGCATTAATTGAAGATATTCTTGCCAATCCTCAGTTCCTGGATTCACTCCAATCATATCACTAGTAGTAAACTGACTTAATTCGGAATATCTTTTTTCCTTAAAGGCAAGGAGAAATTGAGCTCTGCTTCTTTCAATAGCCTCCAACTCAGCTTCTACATCAAATGAAGGAATTTGAGCGTCATTAATTTGCTCATCATTTGGCTCTTCCCCACAGGAAAATGCAATAACACCCATGAGGATAATTAAAACTCTTTTCATGATTTTGGATTTTAGTAATTTTAGACAAAAAGATTTTTTAGCATCAAAGAATAAGTTGTTGATCTTCATAATGATGTATTCAACAATTGAAAATAATCAAGAATAGGTATAAGGTGTAAAAATTCCTGGTTTTTTCTCCCCTCAAACAAGTTTCGCCCAGCCCCTACTTCAATAAGAAAACATTTTCGACCTCAAAAAGACCCCCAACTACCTTCTCGTTGTAAAAGATGAGGATGGCTTTGGACTTTATCGCATCTTCAATTCTGTACTTTTGATAGCTGAATAGGTTTCGGGTTTTGATCAGTTATTGAAATTGGTATTCTTTGATTAAAGGATTGTCGAGAGTTAAGTTTTCTTTTCTTTGACAGATTCCTTTTCGCCACAAAATCCTCAAAAAGAAAATGCGATGGAGCAAATACAAACAGAAAGCCTGGGAAACCTGAAGGACTTCAAAAAATGTAAAAAAGATCTTCAGATGGAGCGGACTAGGGCGGCATTTGAGCGGCTTCAGCTAGCATGGACGAACCTCACTCACTATCCTGGCAATTGGAATCGGTGCTTATGAGTTTTTCTTCAACCGACTCGAATCAGGTAAAAAAGCTCTTTTTGAGGAATTTACAGGAAGAGAAATGGCCTTGATTCTTTTTTTAGTTGCCATTATCGTGATGATCCTGTCTCTCATACAGCATCGCCAAAGTATGGCTCAGCTTAAAAAGAGCTATTCAGCCAGCCGATACTCCATTGCTTCTTTTCTTTCCGTTCTGATATTGTTTTTAGGATTATTTCTTCTTGGAATGCTCATTTGGAAATCATTTTTACTCTAGCTCACCATTAAGAATCTAAGCCCAAAACATCGGGATTCTAATTAATTTTCCTTAAAGCCACTTTTAGTCCCTCTTCTAAGGACTCGGATTGAAGAAATGAACCTATTGTTTCCTTTAGCTTACCCCTATCTGGAACAAGTTTATTCAATTGCTCCATTTCCTTCAGATTCATATGAGGGCTAGTTCAGTTTGACTTCTTTTCCTTTTTACCTCTTTAGCAACTCTTAAAAAACTGCTTTTGAACCAGTCTTTGCTCGATTTCCTTGGCGGTTTTGGTAATGGATAAACCTCCCAAATTGGTACATCGAAGGGTATTGGGAATGCTTTTTCCCACTTCATACATGGTTTCAATCACCTCATCCAGAGGGATAAGCGCATCATAATCCGCTAAGGCCATATTAGCACAGGAAAGGGAATTGGATGCTGCCATCACATTTCGGTTTAGACATGGAGCCTCTACCCGATTCCCGATTGGATCACAAATCATTCCGAGGGAACTTTGCAAAGCCATAGAAGCTGCGGATAAACTTTGATTCAAATTTCCACCTCCCAAATAAACCAAGGAAGCGGCAGCCATGGTCGCTCCCGATCCACATTCTGCCTGACATCCGCCAACTTCAGCAGCGAAAGTTGAATGTGAAGCAATAAACACCCCGATCAATCCTGCGATCAACAAGGCCTTGACCGTTTCTTCTTCAGAAAGTCCCAAAGAATCTGCCACTCCCAAAACTGCCCCAGGCATCGCTCCGCAGGATCCTGCTGTTGGTGCTGCGACAATCACGCCCATAGAGCTCTTCACCTCCATGATGGCCGAAACATACATGATAATTCGATTGAGCACATCCCCGTCCACCAATCGCTTTTCCTCCATCATAGACTTAAACTTGACAGATTGAGGACCCAAAATCCGATCCTCGAATTGAGTGCCTTTCAAGCCAGTTTCCACGGCATTCTTCAAGATCAGCCGAATCTCCTCCATTTTAGCGAAGACTTCCTCTTCGGAAAAATCCCCTCGCATGCTTTCATACCTAGCTGCCAGTTGCCAAAGGGATAGATTCTTATCCTGATTATAGGCCAGCATTTCCTCCACGGTAATAAATGGAACCTGAGTGTTTTTAGAAGAAAGAACAGGTAAAACCGGGCGAATCTCCTTGATCATTTTTACTCCCTCGATTTGGGCCAATTCTTCTTTCAGAATTGAATCGATAGGAGCCTGAGCTGTCAAAAGAACCATTTTTGAATTCCCTGAAAGCAGCTCCAAACTGTCCCAATCACCAGCTTGCTCCAGATAGTTCATCACCTGAATTGGCAGATCCGTATAGACCAAAGTCATGAATCGGTCGCCTGCCAAGGACACGTTGGCCCCATCGATCTCGACTAGCTCGATCATACCTCCTCCAGTAGAAATTGCTACCAAGCGATGCGACTCCCAAGGATTGGAAAGGGTGATCTGGTAAGCATTGGGATGCTTGTTTTCCAATTCTACAATTCGAATAGTATAAGCTATCCCTGCTCCCTTTAGATGGATTTCCGAATCTACTAAGCGTTCATCATAAGCTTCCCAACCTAAAAACCCACCAAAGAGTCCCATATCTGAGCCTTGGTCTTTATGGGTTGTTGCCAAAGATCCATCGGGATCAAAATCAATTTCAATCTTTGAAATTTTCCCATCCATCAAATCATGACAAATCCTCCCAATTCGTAGGGAAGCTGCACAATGGGAACTTGAAGGACCTCTCATCACCGGCCCGACCACATCATTAAAAATACTTGGGTAACTCATGGATTTTGAATTGGTGGTAATCCATTGAATTTAAGAAAAAAACAATTGGATTTAATTTTTGGATCAACCCAATTTAATGCACTATCAAAGATGGTATTCCTTAGAAATAAAAAAGGCCTTCAGACTAAATTCTGAAGGCCAATTTGATTTAAACAAAACGAGGTTTTTGAATCACCCGAATCACCAAGGAAACCATAAAGATGAGCAATCCAAAAATCGTGGAAATGGTACTATACTTTAATCCTCCTGCGATCATGGCTTGGTTGATATTTCCTCCAAAGGATTCTATTCCTTCAAACATCCCATATAGCCCGATCACTTGACCGAGAATTCCGGTTGCCAAAGCAAAGATCCCCAGTTCCTTGGTCCATTCTGGAAATTTAAAGGCCGATACTACTACTGCGATCAGTTGGAGAGTCAAAATACTCATGATAATGGGCCCTCCTGCAAAGAATAAATCAATCATAATTTTTTGGTTTTGGTACAGACCAAAATTACTTTGAATAGCCTCCAAAAGGTAAGTAATAAACCCGGCTAGGCAAGTCAAAAACAGGATTTGAGTAATTCGGGATTCGGCAAAAACCGCTTCTCCGATCTATTTTACCTATTTTTAGCCATGTCCAAATTGATACGACTCGAAATCGCCTTTTGGCTGCTGACTGCTTTTCTGATGGGACTCCTCGTGCAAGATGCCTTTTCCAGTTCCCAGGGAAGTTGGCTTGCAGGCTGCCTATTATTGATCCCAACCTTGACCTTGCAAAAAGGAATTGCTTGGGCGTTGAACTTTTCAGGATTGAAACGAATTGTCCGACTTTTCTTAGTTGGGGTTTCATCCCTTTATTTGGCTTATCTAGCCATTGCTTTTGTGTATTGGTATTTCTTGGGATTCAACTCCAACTATTTTGAAAAATCCATCATCAACCCCATTCTCTTGTGGGTCATTATGGGATTTTTTACCGGATTGTATTTTTTCTTTTTTCGAAAAAAGGCAGAATCCAACACTACTCCCGAAACCATCAGCTTTTACAGTAATCGAAAGTTGGTTTCTCTGAAAGCCGAAGAAATAGTATTCATCGAAAGCCTAGGCGAATACACTTCCGTCCAATTAAAAAATGGCCAATCCTTGAAAAATGGCGTAAAAATCAGCGAATGGACCAATCGTCTACCAAAGTTCCAGAGAGTACATCGATCCTTTTTAATCAATCCTGATTTTGCGATTTACAAGGGACAGGAAATCGAACTGAATGGGGAGTTCACCATTCCCATTTCCCGATCCTATAAGGAATTGACGCGAGAATATTTCCTGAAGGAATCTTAATAAGCCTATTCAAAGGATAGGCTCTCCAAATTCTTCATAATCCCCACTTTATCCAGCACTATCACTCCCTCTTCTGATTGGTCGAAAATGAATCGGATTTGATACAAATTCTTGGGCTGAAAAGCTGGGTTTAGTGATTTCAGTTTTTGAAGGTCAAATTGATACAATTGGAAAACACTTTCTGTCTCGTCCTTATCATCCAAAAACTGAATTTTCATCACTCTGGACTTGATAAGCCTTTGCAAAGGAGAAAACTCACTTAACATAAAAGTTACACGTTCACCTTGTTGATCGGTCAATTCTATGGTGAAATCAATCGGAGAAAGAGGCTTTTCTGCTTCACCCTCCTTTTCTTCTTCTATATTTTCTGATTCTACGACTTGCTCCTCGTCAACCTCGTTTTCTCCTATTGATTCATTCTCAAGTTCCTCTTCATTGGATTCATTCTTTTTGACCCATTTCCCCCTGCTTTTGGGATTGGAGCTTTCGTTGGATTCTGCCAAGGAGAAAATCAAAACCGAACTCGAATCCGGCCTAGAGTTATTCTCTCCCAGACTTATGATATAGCTCGCCCTAACCGAATCCGGTAATTGGGGTTTGGGGCTTGATTCCCATTCCACAGAATCTCCTCCAAATTCCTTGTAATTCCAACCAAGGAAAACAGCTCTTGTTCCTTTCAAACCATATTTTGGAATGATTTCCCCTTCTCTCCACACGGTTAGATTTTCGCCCTTCGCATTCCCTTCTTCAGTTAAACTGACCACATCAAAATCCTCGTCAAAATCAGCCCAAAACTGACTGTTGGAATCTTCAAACTGACTGAGATAGATTGTTTCAGGAAGCCAGTTTCTCCCTTTTCTAGCATCTGCAAAAAGTGGTAAATAATCTCTTTTCTTGAGTAAGGTAGTTTCTAAAAATGCGCTGATATACACTTTGGCAATTTGCTCCTGATCAGCCGCATCCATCAGTTGGTTTTTATTTAAAATTCCTGAAAATGTGGCCAGCACATCATTATCTCCCCAACTGGTGTTGAACTGACCATGATTAGCTCCGGCGATATAGATTCCTGCCTTAAAATGATACGCGGAATCTGTAAATGAAATTCGTTCAAATTGCTTTGCCGCATCAAAAGATTCCACATCTGAATCCTGAGCCCCATGTATCCCCAAATAGCTAACATTTTCAATTTTGGTTAGGCTATTTCCAGGCTTATACTGTCCATCCACAGGAGCTATAGCAATGACAGACTGAATATCAAAATGGTAACCCAAAGGAATGCTCGCATCATCGGGATAAAAGTCTAGTTGGTTAAGCATAGCTGCATGACCAACTGCCTCACCCCCTCTGGAATGACCAATCAAGGCCAGTTTATCCATGGCGATTTGACCAGAGAGTTCATGCTGCGGGTCTTCATTCCATGCCTTCCATTGCTTAAGATGCTCCAATAGTAACCAAGCTCTTGCATCATTTTCCTTTTCCAATCCATCAGGAATATCTGACCAAGATCCATTAATAAAATTCTCATCAACCGACACCAATATTATTCCTCTAGAAGCTAAAAGTTCTCCCAGATAAGCATACCCGGGATCCGAAAAATCCTGCATGGGATGATTTCCGTGCACGATCAAAACCAACGGAAAAGGTCCTTTACCTTTAGGCTTCCAAACCCGTCCATTTATGGGCAACTCCCGATAATCAAATCCCCAAAAATAGCTTCTATACTTCCCGGAAAGCCCTTCCCAATGATCTAAAAATGCGGTGCCATCGACAGAAGGGGTTACGTACCGAACACCTTCAGCATATTCCTCTCTTCGAATATCTTTTCCTGAGCCATAGGTGAAATAATCCACTTCATAGTTTCCATTATTTCCCGGAGAATCTCCCTTCAAAGGTTCAATTTTATCCTCAACGAGTTTTGCAGCATTGATCAGGGGTCTGATATCCAAACCTCGGATGGATAGAAAATAAAGAAATGCAACTAAGCCAACGATTCCTAAGCCAAAGCCCAAAACAGCGACTACCTTCTTTGGCATTTTCAAATGCTTAAAATGTCCCTTTTTAAACAAGGGAAATCCTGCTCCCAACAATGAAAAAACCACAACCAAATACAGGACAATTCGCTCGTCTTGCATACGGACAATAAAGAGCAGAGGTATGGCTAAGAACAAGGCAATTTTGTAGGATCTTGGTATTTCATAAAACTGCTTAACCAGCCAAACACTTAAATAAGATCCTAAGAGAGAAATTAGAATAATACCTGCTCCCAAGGCCAAAATCCAAGGATCCTTGAAATTGATAGTCGTTCCTAATACCTCGATTACAAAAAAGATAACTGAACCGATAATCAATCCGATAGCTGCCCCTTTTACAGATAAAAGTCCGGGTTTGATTTTTTGAAGTTGCTTTCCGATCCAAGATTTTAATCGTAAAAAATAGCTTTTCAGGGATTGCTTCATAAAAAAAGGAATTAAAAGAAAATGCTTGAAATAAAGGAAATTAGAAAACCTCTATCTCAAGTAGGGTAATTTTTTAAGTAATTCCAATTTGCCTAAGAATTCCTGAAAATAAATCACCTTACAGAGGGTATTCTTGAATTGACATTATAAATAAAAAATCTCTCTTTATACATATTAGAGTATAACACTATCCACCAAAAGTAATCAACTCATTCCATGTTCCTTCAACTCCTCTTTCAGAAGTGTTTTGAGACTTTCGAGGTAGTCTGCCAAAACCTCCTGATCGATTTTTGGATTCTTCTCGGATGGAATTGTGATAGGATTTTCATTCAGCTTTTTGTAAAGCTCTGGGAAGTTGTTTTCAATATTTGTAGTCAATTGCATTATTTCCCTCAAAAGGCTTTGAATAGTTCTCATGGCATTAAAATTTTAGATTTTCCTCATTTTCCACTGCTAATCACAAAATGGTCATTTTGGATTGATCAAAACTAGGCAGATTCTTCAAGGATTCTTCTGATAATTATCACCTAATCAGCTGATTTGGGTATTCCATTGGTTTCGCTTATTCCTTTTGAATTAATAGTTTACGAGATCCTTTGGAATACAAGCCTGTTTCCATTCTGAATCAAACTCACCTGACTACAATGAGATAAATGGGTGAATTCGTATGGTTGTTCCGGATCAAAAACATCATCGGTAATGGATTTGAATTCCCCTGTACATTCCTCCACTCCTTCAGGAGAAAAACGAGTTATTCGAAAGCACTCCTCTCCCTTTTCCAAGCAAAACCAAGAACCGGCAACTTCACCGGCTAACCATTGACTTTGTATTGGGATATTTTTCGGTTTTGGAGGTTCAGGTAGCGTTCCATGTACCGTTTCCCAGGTGTAAGCTGTTATGCTGTGATACTTTCCTACTGGAATTTTTTCTCCTTCAGAACTGACAACCAATTTATTTTTCAACAAATCCACATTTGTAATTGGCATAGGTTTTAAATGCCATAGGTAATTCAATAAGACTTGCTTCAAACCCGAAAGATTTGGACTTCCTGCAAGAATTCCAGAACGAACAAAGCGACAACAATTAGTTCCATCAATTGTAAATGGCCCAAAAGGAATTGATCCCCGGCTTTGCATTTCCTTTACTTTTTCGAATGCTCTATCAAAATTGATTTCACAATAGGATGCCATCAAAGGTCCCATTCCAAAAGTCCAGGGGTTATCTTGAATCTCTTGGAGGATTTCTTGAAAATTTTGAATGTTACCTTTTTCCCAAATAGCTTTTGTGCGAATCGACAACACCGAGTCGGTGGATTCATCCCGAATCCTTCCATATTGATACGGAGCATGGTAGCGACCACAATCAAAATACCTACAAATCCCCTCCTCTTTTTGAAATAAAACCAAAGAAGCATGACCCACTTGGTAATGAAAGTCTTTGTTAAAGCCAAGAAAAGTCATAGGCTTATCATACCAAGTCCCGGTCTGCTTTCCTACAAATTCAGGCCAAGCAATAGCGATAGCAACTCCATTTTGAACACTCATTAGATCAATTTTTGGTTAGCGCTTAACAATCACGGTAAAGTCCTGAATACCCAATCCCAAAAGGGAGTGGTAACCCCGTAGGCTTTATTCTCATTTACATGGTGATGAATATGATGATTTCTCCAAAGTACTTTCAAGCTGTTTTTTGGAGGTTTCCGAGTATGGATCCAATAATGAACAAGTAGATATAATGCATAGCCTGAAATGAATCCAGGAAAAAACCCATAGGCCAAGGAGCCGATTAGGAACTTGAATAGGAAAAACACTACTAAAGAAACTCCTAATGCCAAAGGCATGGGTAGGGTAAGGCGTTCGCGATCGGAAGGAATATCATGATGGATACCATGAAGTTTTGACTGCCAATTTTTCCCCTCTCTATAATTACCAGCATGAAAAACATAGCGATGAATCAAATATTCAAAAAATGAGAAGGCAAATAGCCCAGCAAATACCAAAAGGATTTGAAGGCCTAGTGGCACCAATCGAAAATAAACTCCATAAAGAAATATGATCAGTGCCAATCCGAATAAAGAAGCTATAACCGCAATCGCATTGGATCTGGAAAATCGCTCCAAAAAAGGATTTTCAAATAGTTGTTTACTTGAATTTGCTGCCTTCATAGTGATCGGGGGAAAGACATCATCCTTTAGGAAATTTAAAACTACTTTTTGAAAAGATTCAAATAGAGAAATAAAATTTTTTCAATATCACCAATTGCAAAATTTGATAACAGAAAACCCAAAAACACTCTAATCTCAATACTTCCCGACAAACCTCATCCCATTCACTGACTTTCCTCATGATTTTTTTAAGGGTTATGCCGTATCATCGTTCATTCAAATAATCAAAACCCAGAAGCTATGTCGCAACCTCAGCCCTTATCTTCAGCCCAAACCACCGCTTTGGTGTTGTTAAGGCTATTAGTGGGATGGCATTTTCTCTATGAAGGTGTCATCAAACTTTACACACCCTCATGGACAGCCAAAGGCTACCTGCTCAGCGCTACTTATATGGAATCCTTGTTCCATTGGCTTGGCAGTGAATCCATGATTTCCATTGTGGATACCCTAAATATCGCCACCCTTCTTTTTGTTGGTGCAGCCCTTATTCTGGGCTTTCGAACCAAACTGGCAAGTATTCTTGGAATAGGCCTTCTGTTGCTTTATTTCTTTGCACATCCGCCATTTCCAGGACATCCGCAAGGAGCTACTGAAGGAAGCTATTGGATCGTGAATAAAAACCTCATCGAGGCAGTAGCACTACTTGTCGTTTACCTTTTCCCAACTTCCCTGACTTTTGGTTTGGAGAGGTTATTCCACAAAAAAGAAATCCAAACCCAATCCCACTAAACCCAGCAAGCTCATGTCAACAGATAAAAAACTATTCAGCGGATTTACCCGACGAGACTGGTTAAAAAGTCTGGCAGGCCTTCCCATCTTAGGATCGGTTTGGGCAGCTGGATTGGATACAACCAAAAAGTCTAAACTCGAAAAAGAACTTCTTCTTGAAAGACTAAATATCAAAGCAAGTCCACCGCCACCTTCAGGATCCATGGCAGGTGACCCGGTTCGAGTGGGATTGATAGGTTTCGGTATTCGTGGCGAACAACTTATGCGGGCCTTAGGTTTTGCAACTCAAGAGTGGCAGGAAGCCATGGCAAAATCCAGCCAGGAAAATCCAAACGACAAACGTTTGGAGGATTTCAAAGCACAGGAAAACCTCAATGTAAAATTGACTGGTATCTGCGATATCTTTGATGTCCGGGCAGAAAATGCGCTTCGCTCCTTCAACACCCCTGACAATCCTTGTAAGCGATACGATAGTTATCTGGATCTTATCCATAGCGGAGATGTAGATGCGGTGATAATCGCTACTCCGGATCATTGGCATGCTCCAATGGCACAGGCTGCAGTGGAGGCAGGTGTCCATGTGTATGTAGAAAAACCCATGACACATACCATTTCCGAAACCTACATGCTACGGGATGCTGTCAGGAGAAATCCAGGAACAGTCTTGGCGGTTGGACACCAGCACCGACAAACTTTAAGTTTCTTAACAGCACAAGATGCAATCGCTAAAAATACCCTGGGTCATGTTTCCTTGGTAGTAACCAACACCAACAGAAATGATGACAATGGTGCTTGGCAATACCCTATTCATCCCGATGCTAATACGGAGACTATTGACTGGAATGCCTTCTTAGGTAATGCTCCTTACGAGCCATTTAATAAGGAACATTTCTTCAGATGGAGAAAATGGTGGGCTTACGGTTCAGGATTGTCTGGTGACCTTTTGACCCATGACTATGATCGGATCAACTGTGTCTTGAATATGGGAATTCCGAAATATGTGACTGCATCGGGAGGTATCTATACCCACCGAGACGGCCGAAATGTTCCGGATGTCATGCAAGTCAACATGGACTTCCCTGAATTCAGTACAGGATCCAGCCAGGAAAGTGGTAAGGAACAAGGAATGACTTTGGTTTACAGTGCAACCCTTGGAAATCAATTTGACCGAGGCACTGTACTAATGGGACATGATGCCAGTATGGAACTTGGCAATATCCTGACCATCTATGCTGATCCTCGATCTACCCAGTACAAGGATATGATTCAGGAAGGAAGAATTGATCCTTCTGTACCAATCTACCAATATGACCCAAGTGCCGATGGTGTAGATGCTGTGACTTCTGCAACAGCGAAGTATTTCGCAAACAAAGGTTTGCTATGGACATACCGAGATGGAAAACGGGTAGATTCTACCTTCTTACATATTCGGGAATGGCTAAGCTGTATCCGAAATGGTGGAAACCCAAGTTGTGGAATCAATGAAGGTTTTGAAGAAGCCATCACCGCACATATGGCAGGACTATCTTATAAAATCGGTAGAAGAATCGAATGGGATGCCGAAAACGAGCAAGTGATCGCGCTTCCTGGTGAAGACTTGGATGCCATTTTATTAGATAATACCGTCAACTATCAATCCTAATACTTTCCTGGTTTAAATTGAAAAAGAGGCTGTCCAATGGACAGTCTCTTTTTTTGCTTCAAAAAATTTACCGTTCCACTAAAATATACTCTGCATATCGAAGACCAGAGGCTAAGAAATTTTTCCTGTTTTTGGCTCGATCTTCAAAACCTTCCAAAGTCTCCCTATTTATTTTTCTTCCATTGACAGCCACAATTTTGGGTTTTTGTAGCACTGACAAATCTTCCAGAGGATTGGAATCAGTCAGAATAAAATTAGCCAACTTCCCTTCTTCAATGGTTCCCATTTGATTAAGAAAATCATGGACCTTAGCCGGGTTGGCAGTAGCGGTTTTTAATGCCTCAAAAGGGCTCATTCCAGCTTCCTGATAAAAGGCCAGTTCCTGATGAATCGAATAGCCAGGCAAAGTCACGCCGATTCCAGCATCCGTTCCACAGACAATATTTACCCCATTTTCATGCAGTTTTTGAATGATGGTAATATGGAAATCATGCTGATTTTTTATACGATCTACCACCTCAGGGTCTGAGGCTTTGGTCCCCTGCCACCGATCAAATTGAGCTTGGCTATCTACGTCCCGAATCAGGGGATTAATAGCAGCCAACTCTTCCTGATTTAAAATATCATCCTCTGTAAGTAGTCTATAGATATTATAGAAAACCACAGCGGTTGGACATAAAGCTGATTGGGGATGAGTGGTATATAAGTCGATAACCCCTTGGAGTTTTGCAGTGTCTAATTGGAATTCCAAAGGTTGCTGAACGATATCCTCCACATGCTCTATGGTCTTGATTTGATCTCTGAAATGGTAGCTGTAAGGAACCAAAGCCGAAGGATGGGAGACTAAATCCATTTCACTTTCAGCCGCCTGCTCAAGAATCGCATCAAAAAGTTCTTCAGTCAACCCATTGTATGTTTTGATAAAATCATAGCCTCGCTCCTTGTAGGAAATGATTTTTTGCTTGGCTTGCTCTGGGCTCTGAAGTTGCAAATTATCATCACCAGGATAGTCGGGACCACTCAATTTAGGACCAGAGGTGAAAAATGCCGGAGCCAAAAGATTGCCTTTTGCCAAATTATCCTTCATGCGAAGATGCATGGGAAGCCCCCATAGATTCCGAACGGTTGTAACTCCATTTGCCAGATACAAACCCAATTCATACTCATCCCAGACATGGACATGCATATCCATCAATCCAGGAGAAAGGTAAGCTCCTTGAGCATCCAAAATAGGAAGTCTTTGGGAATCCAAGTTTTGACCTATTTCAGAGATAATTCCTCCTTCGATTCGGACATCACGATTCATCAGGATTGTATCTTCAGTCATCGGAATCACATGGACATTCTGGATTAAATAAGAATCTTGTCCAGCTTCCGCTACTCGATTCACTTTGAGATAGGATGTTTTACTAGAATCAATAATTAGTATAGCCGCTAATACAAGCAGCACCAATCCTACAAATCCTAAAAGTCCAAATGCTATTCCTTTAATAAATTTCATGATGATTCTATTTCGATTTAAAGGCCGCAACAATCAACCAAATTGCCATAGCAATTTCTCCCAAACCCATAGGAAGAGCCAGATAAGTCTCCGCTTGAGTGAGCATGGAATCCCAGCTTGGGTTTAAAGCCTTTCCACCATGAATAATGAAATAGCAAAGACCCGCAAAAGTGACAAGCCCAGCCAAAATCTTGGGAATAAAGGCGCTTTTCCAACTTAAGAATCCGATTCCTATTAGGTGAAGCCCAAACACGATTAAGCCTTGGGACCAATATTTTTCAAAGCCAGCAAGAAAACCTAACACGTCACCTCCAGAGAACAGCTCAGAAACTGCTTGTGCTGCATGTTTAAGTTCGTTTATTCCAAATACCAAAAAAATGCAATAGGCAATCCTCAGGATGGCGGAGGATAAAGACAATTTAATATTCTGAGCTTTGAAAATTTGGAAAAACCCAATTGCTACAATTACATCCAAAAGCAAAATACCTACCCAGCCTGCAATTCCATAATGAAATTGATCGAGAGAGTTTTGGATATTTTGAACTGTTTGCACTTCATCCCCAGGAATCACAAGTTGCTGATAAACAAAGCCATAGGAATAGCCCGCGAGTCCAGCCATTAACAGAAGGGAGAATCCTGTCAAAAGGGAATTTTTCTTTTGGGTAGAGTTCATTGAGCGGGTATTGATGAAAAAAATATTGCTGTTTACGAAAACAACTTACTCCTAAAAATTTCCCCTGCCAAAAATTACTAGCGGTAACTCTCCCTTTTTGGCTTCAAAGGACTATCTTGAAAGCTACTTAAACCTATTCCAATTTATGATTGAATTGATTGAACGTGCCTCCCGATTTTTGCCTCGTACAGCCGTGGTGGATCAGGGAAAACGTTTCAGCTACCAAGACCTATTAGACCGAAGCGAGCAAATTGTAGGCAAGCTTCTTGGAAATAGATCCGATCTACAAAGTCAACGAGTAGCCTTCATTGTGCCGCCCTCTTTTGATTATTTGGCGATACAATGGGGAATATGGAGAGCGGGTGGAATCGCTGTTCCCCTTTGCACTTCATATCCTTTTCCTTCCTTGCAATACGTCATCGAAGATACTCAGGCCAGTTTCTTGATCGTCTCCCCTGAATTTGAAGAACTCCTTTCTCCTTACCGAGACAGTCAAAGCCTCACTTATCTTTCCACCAATGATCTGGAAAATAATTCTTCAAGTTCTTTACCGAATATAAATCCAGATCGGGGGGCGATGATTTTGTATACTAGCGGAACAACCAGTTTACCAAAAGGAGTTTTGACTACGCATGCAACGATTACCGCTCAAATCAAAAGTTTGGTGGAAGCGTGGCGCTGGTCAGAAAATGACCACATCTTATCCATTCTTCCTCTTCACCATGTGCACGGAATCATCAATGTGAATTCCTGTGCTTTGTGGTCTGGAGCAACGGTTCAGTTTTTACCCAATTTTGATGCGGCTCGGGTCTTTGATATTTTCTGTGAAGGGGAAGTAAATGTTTTCATGGCTGTTCCAACGATTTACTTCAAGTTGATCGCTTTTTATGAAACACTTCCAGAATCAAAGCAGGACGAGATTCGAAATGCATTGAAGAAATTTAGATTTATGGTTTCCGGGTCTGCGGCTTTACCCGTTTCCGTAATGGAAAAATGGAAAAGCATTTCAGGACATACCTTGCTGGAGCGATATGGAATGACTGAGATAGGGATGGCTATTAGCAATCCTTATGAAGGAGAACGAAGACCCGGACACATCGGCCAACCACTACCCGGAGTCTCGATTAGGCTTTTTGATGAAAATGGACAGGAAGTTGCAGCTGGTCAAGCTGGCGAAATTCAGGTAAAAGGAGCAAATGTTTTTACTGAATATTGGGGAAAACAAGAAGCCACCGCCAAAGCCTTTACGGAAGACGGTTGGTTCAAAACCGGAGATATCGCTCTCGTTGAGGACGGATACTTTCGAATCCTAGGAAGGGATTCTGTGGACATTATCAAGTCCGGAGGATATAAAATCTCAGCTCTTGAAATTGAAGAAAAAATCAGAATGCACGAATCAGTAAAAGATTGCGGGGTAGTTGGAATTCAAGATGAGGAATGGGGAGAAAAAGTCGTAGCTGCCATTGTACCAAATCAAGAAATTGAAATCCCAGCTTTGAAAGCTTGGCTCAAAACCGAATTACCTTCCTATAAAATCCCTAAGGAATTTCTCTTTTTGGATGAATTACCACGAAATGCCTTAGGCAAAGTGACCAAAAATGAACTCAAAAAACTATTCTAAGTCATGACCATTTACGGCGTAGCTCTTTTGGCAATTTCATTTCTCCTAGGTCAGTGGATGGGTGAATTATTAGGGGATTGGCTAGGAATACAAGCAAATGTGGGAGGAGTCGGATTTGCGATGATATTCCTGATGCTTGGAAAAGAATGGCTGGTTCAGAAAAAGCAAATGACCGCCGAAATGACAGGAGGAATCGCTTTTTGGAGTAAAATGTATATCCCTGTAGTCATCGCTATGGCTGCCAGTCTTAATGTAAAATCCGCCATTTCATCAGGAAGTCTTGCATTGATTGCTGGTATTATACCCGTCTTGGCCAGCTTTCTTGCTTTCCCTTGGATCATGAAAAAATTCAATCCTAGACATCATGGATAATCTGGTTGGGTTGATAGAAAAGAACGGGCTGATTTTCGGCTTTTTGTGTATTGGAATTATTTTCCTTGTTGGGGAAATGCTTTCCAAAACCATTTTCAGAGCCAAAATCCCTGGTTCTGCCATTGCAATCTTCCTGGGTTTGCTCTTAGGATATTTAGGAGGACTTTGGTCTGATGGAGAAAAGGGTATAGCTGGAATCTCACTATTTGCTGGGATTGGATTATTGGGTGGTTCCATGTTTAGGGACTTCACCATCGTGGCAACTGCTCTTGGAGCCAACTTGGAATTGATCCGAAAGGCAGGTTGGCTGGGATTGATTTCACTTCTTTTCGGGATTGTCCTATTTTTTGTTTTGGGAGTTTTGCTTGCATTCGCTTGGGGATTTCGGGATGCAGCAAGCCTATGTACAATTGGAGCGGGAGCATGCACTTACATCGTGGGGCCGATAACGGGAGCTGCCGTTGGAGCTTCCTCCGAGGTGATCGCCTTGAGCATTGCAACAGGAGTGGTCAAAACTATCGCTGTCACCATCTTTACTCCTATTGCTGCAAAAAGAATTGGATTAAAAAGCCCTGAATCAGCTATGGCATTTGGAGGCATGATGGGAACATCTAGTGGAGTTGCTGCCGGACTCGCGGCCACAGACCCCAGCCTTGTTCCATATGGAGCAGTGACCGCAACTTTTTATACTGGTGTAGGCTGTTTGTTGTGCCCATCATTGTTCTATTTGATTCTCAATCTATTTTTCTAATATTCGTTACGATTCCATGTTGGAGGTTTTTACTAGCTTTCCATATAAAATACCTACCCAAATGAAGCCATTAATCTTCCTAGCGATCGTATTCCTTCCATTTTTTGCCAAATCCCAAACTGTATGCTCAGCAGAAAGTCGGGAGCGTCTGGAAATGGCTTTGGACTTTATGAAAGATTTGGATTCTGAAAATCTAAGCATCTATGAATTGGTGGTTGAAATTGGGAAGAGTTTTCAAGGAACAGCTTATGTCGAAAAAACCTTGGAGATTCCTGGACCAGAGCAATTAGTCATTGACTTACAGGGGGTGGATTGTACGACATATTTGGAGACCGTTGTAACACTGGCAAGGATTGCTAAAATGGGAGAGTCTACTTTTGAGGCTTTCGAAAATGAACTTGAAAAAGTCCGTTATCGCAATGGTAAAAACGAAGGCTACCCTAGCAGATTGCACTATTTTTCAGATTGGATTTATGTCAATCAACAAAAGGAGATGCTTCAGGATATTACCCAAGCTATTGGAGGAAGCCCCTACCCTAACAAGCCAACGTTCATGTCTGAAAACCCGCAATTCTATCCTCAATTAAGCAACCGGGAATTTGTCGAGCAATTGCAAAATATCGAGGCAGGAATTGGACTTCGTGATTATTTCTTTATCCCAAAGGATCAAATCAGCACGCTTGAAAGTCAAATTCAATCCGGAGATTTGATTGCTATCACCACTTCCATTTCCAATTTGGATATGGTTCATGTAGGATTTGCCGTGGAACAAAACGAACGCATCCATCTGATGCATGCTAGTTCGGCGAACAAGGAAGTGGAAATCTCCGAAAAGCCTTTGCATGATTATCTGGCAGGTAATCGTAGCCAATCAGGAATCATGGTCGCCCGCCTCATTTCACCTTCCTCGAATTAATCAGCTTTAAGAGGTAAGCCCAAATTGAAATGGTAATCCATCTCAATTCCTCATGTTTTGAAAAATAATGTAAATAAAACTTGACATATGTAAAATCTTATTTACATTTGTAAAGTGAACTTTACATAACGAATTATGGAAACCATGAAATTGGAACGAACAAAACGAATTAGAAAGCTAGCAGTATGGACCTGGACGTGGGTAGTGACTATGGCGATTGCGACATTTGGTCCGGAATTTATTTGGGATAATCACTCATTCTTGACTCCTTTTGCCATCATAGTAAACTTGGCTAATGGGATACTAATGATTCTCGCAAATCGGGATTTATTCAATCACTTTGATGAATTGGAGCGAAAAATTCATTTGGAATCAATGGGTATTACTCTTGGCCTTACGGTCGTAGTGGGCTTGACCTTTTCCCTATTAGACCAAAAAGACTTGATTCCTTTTGATGCAGAAATCGGCTTTTTGGTGATGTTTACTGGCCTTTGTTACCTCGCTGCGGTATTAATTAACACACATCGCTTCAAATGAAAAATAAGATCCGAGACCTCCGAGAACAAAAAGGGATGACTCAAGAGGAATTGGCGGAATTCATTGGCGTATCCCGACAGACGATCAATGCTATTGAAAAGCAAAAATTTGATCCTAGTTTGCCCACGGCCTTCAAAATGGCAAAACTCTTCGGTCTACCGATAGAGTCCATCTTTCAGTTTGAAGAAAAATAATAGATCCTTTTCTAATTCATCCGAAGAATCGATACATAGAAATTAGGATTAAGCTCTAAATTCTGACCTTTTAATCCGGTTTGTTCCTGCCAGTCAGTGGTAGGATAAAGCCGGATTTTTTTATCCCCTACCGTGACATCCAACGGCATATCAAAGGAGGAAATACAATTCATCCAACGGTAATGCAGGGTATTATCTTTTGAAAAATAGTATTCCAAGGTTGGGATGCTAGTCTCCCGAAGATACTGATCAAAGAAGGGCTTTAAATCAATACCCACTTGCTGAGAAATGTAATTTTCAACTTGTCGAGTCGAAACTGTCTGATGATAAAACTCTTTGTTTAGACCTCGTAATATGGATCGCCACTTTTCATCATCCTGAATGATTTCCCGAAGGGTATTGAGCATATTACCACCCTTGTAATACATATCTCCAGAGCCACGTCGATTTACTCCATAGGTTCCAATGATAGGGCGATCGTTTTGGATACGGGCTCTAGTTCCTCGCACATATTCCTGCCCAGCTTCTTTTCCATAATAATATTCCACAAAGAGACTTTCGGAATAATTCGTAAAGCTCTCATGAATCCACATATCGGCTACATCCCGATAAGTGATATTATTGGCAAACCACTCATGACCTGACTCGTGGATGATTATAAAGTCAAATTTCATCCCCCAACCTGTACCACTCAAATCTGTTCCTCTATAGCCGTTTTGATAGCCATTGCCATAGGTTACCGAACTTTGATGCTCCATTCCCAAATAGGGTGCTTCAACCAGCTTGAATCCATCTTCATAAAATGGATAAGGACCAAACCAATGCTCAAAAGCCTCAATCATTCTCCGAGTATCCTGAAACTGCTTTTCAGCCTTTTTCAGATTTTCCCGAATCACATAATAATCCATGGTCAGAGTCCCCTTCTCACCCTCATATTCCTCACCGAAATGCACATAATCCCCGATGTTGATATTCACTCCGTAGTCATTGATTGGATTAGAAACAAACCAGTGAAAAGTTTTAGAATCTGAGTTTTCTTCCACTCCTCGAAGGCGGCCATTGGATACATCCATTAAATCCTTTGGAACCGTGATAGAAATCAGCATGCTATCCACTTCATCAGCAGGATGATCTTTACTTGGCCACCAAATACTGGAGCCTATGCCCTGATTGGAAGAGGCAATAAAATGCTTTCCATTGGAATCCTTGGTCCAGGTAATCCCCCCATCCCATGGTGGACGAATTGCTTCTTTAGGCTGTCCTTCGTATTGGATTTCTATTTCATTAAATTCACCTGGCTTTTGTTCTTTTTTCAGAGAAATAAAATGCGCTGCCCCATCTCGTTCAAAAGAAAGCGATTCTCCATCCTGCATCACTGAGATGATTTGAAGAGGTTCTTGAAGGTCAATTTGAAGAACTTTTCCAGCCTCTTTTACTCGATATCTAACCAGATTTTTTCCCTTGATGGATTTGCTTTCAGGAAAAACCTCCACAGACAAGTGATAATAATTCAAATCCCACCAAGCCCGCTCAGGTGTGATGCTTCCACGAAGGGTGTCAGCTCGAGTAAAATTTTCTTGGGAAAAACCCTCCTTTGTAACCCCAAGAAAGAAGACAAGTAAGCAGCTTAAAATCGCCTTTTTATTTCCAAACAGCATAAATAATTCCTAATTCCTAATTCCTAATTCCTAATTCCTAATTCCTAATTCCTAAATAAAATTATTTCGCTCCCGGAGGACAATGTTTTTTCAAATAATCGGTGTACAATTTTCGCAAATGCATATTGGTTCCTTCCCCTTCAGAAATGGAGTGGGATCGGTTAGGATATGGCATGAATTGAAATAATTTTCCATGCTTAATCAGCTCATTGACAAGCATATCTGCATTGGCATAATGCACATTATCATCTGTCGTACCATGAATATAAAGCAGGTTTCCTTGTAGATTTTTTGCGTGCGTAATCGGTGAACCTGCAATAAAATCTTCCAAATTCTCCTGAGGCAAACCCATATATCGTTCTTGATAGATATTGTCATAGGTCAGCTGATTGGCAACAGCTGCAATAGAAATACCAGTCTTATAAATTTCAGGATATTGGAAAAGTAAATTCAAGGTAGCTGAACCTCCTCCGGACCATCCCCAAACAGCCACTCTATCAGGATCTACAAAGTCCCATTCCAAAATTTGCTTTGCTGCCTCAGCTTGGTCTGAAATATTCAATCGACCGATTTTTCGATAAATACTTTTTCTCCAAGCCCGTCCTTTTGGAGCCGGAGTTCCACGATTATCAATTGAAATATAGATATAGCCATCTTCAGCCATATCTCCCTCATATAATCTATTTCTTCCAACCCCGTAGGTATCCTTTACATTCGCTCCCCAAGGTTCGGTGTAGACATAGAAAACCACTGGGTACTTTTTGCTTGGATCAAAATTATTCGGCTTGACCATCCAGCCATCCATTTCGGCTCCATCAGCGGTTTTAACTTTGAAAAACTCTAATTGGCTTTCTCCTTGATTTGCAGAGAGATTTTTCTCGATACTTCGGGAAGGGGCCAAAGGTTGATGATTTGGTAAGCCAATCCACTCCGAAGATGGCCTGGTAAAATGGTTTTGGAATTGGTGGAAGGCATACTTTCCTGAAGGGGAAACCTCATAATTATGGGTTCCCTTTAATGCTGCAGGAGAAAGCAATTCTGCTTTCCCTATTCCATCCATACTAGTAGAATACAGGTATTTTTGAGTAGCATTTTCATGAGAAGCATGGAAGTAGATTTGGTTTTCTTTCTCATCGAAATGAAGCAAATTGATTACGTCATAATCACCTGTAGTAATCTCAGTTGCCTTTCCATCCAAGCCAATTCGGTAAAGGTGTCGCCATCCGTCTTTTTCGCTAAACCACAGGAACTCCTTTCCATCATTTATCCATTTGAATTCATGCCGATAAGTCAAAGCATAGACATTTTCCCAGTTGGAAAGAACATCAATCCAAGCCTCATCCTGTTCTTCAAAAATGACTTTTGCCTGATTATTGGGCACGTCAACTGCATAAATCTTAGAATGGTTTTGCTTTCGGTTCAGTTGCTGAACCAAAAGTAAATCCGGGTTATTCCACTCCATTCGTGGTAAATAATGCTGTTGCGGATCTCCGGGAATGTTGAGCCACGTAATCCCTTTATCATTTAGATCAATCACTCCGATTTTTGCAGGAGAAGGAGACTGACCCACTTTCGGATATTCCACAGGAATGATCTGTGAGTAGACAGAATCAATATTATTGATCATGTAGAAATCCCGAATCTGATTGGCATCAATCTGCCAAAAAGAAATTTTATCTCCATCCGGGCTCCACTGAAAACCATCTCTACAAGCAAATTCTTCTTCATAGGCCCAGTCAAATGTTCCATTGATCAATTTCCTATTGCCATCATGCGTCAATTGCGTAATTTCCTCCGTAGCCAAGTCCTCCACATAAAGATTAAACTCACTTACATAAGCAATCCGGGATGCATCAGGCGACAGCTTCGCAAAGCGCAAAGAAGACTCAGGAAGCCCCTTACCTACCTGCTGTAACTTCTTGGTACCCAAATCCAAAACCCAATAATCCCCTTGGGTATCCAATCTCCAAACCCGCTTCGTATTGGTGTAAATCAACACTTTCTTTCCATCCTCAGAAAAAGAAAAATCCCGAATAGTCAGAGTCGAATTATCAGGAGTTTGGAGCCATTCCGAAGGAACAAAAGTTGAAGGTGAGTTTTCCGGAAGGCTAAATTTGATAATACTGTTTCTTTCAGCAATGAAATAAGAATTCCCATCTTCGGACCAATGTCTCGTTTGGGCTTGGGAGATTTGAGCGATGAACCAAACCTGTACAAAAAGGAAAATGTATCGGAGGATAAGTGATTTTTTCATAGGGGATTAATGTCGTCTAATAATCAAATCTATAAATCATTCGAGATCTTGAAGAAAATCATCCAAAAAAGATACGAGTTTAGTCCTTTCTTTTTCTTAAAATTCAATTTTTAAATACCTCACTACTTTCCTTTCATCAAAAAAATGAAAGGCTGACAATTCATTTAAAGACCAATCCTTAATTTCAAAGAATCACATACCTTTTTCATAAATGCCTGACTCTACACATCTTTCAAATAAAGGAATCTCGGCTTCCAAAAGTCCAATGCGAATAGACCTTGAGATCTATTACGAGGCCATGGAAAACTTATACCATTCCGAAACCAACCCAGATGGAGCATTACCTATGAATGTGGCAGAAAATCATTTGTGTTGGGATATGCTTCGGAATAGAATTGAAAAAGTAACCCGAGAAAATACCATCCCTGATTGGGTAGCAAGTTATACGGACCCAGCAGGTGCCCCAAGTTTTAGAGAGGCTACTGGCGAATTTTTTTCAAAGTTCTTGATGCATGTACCCGTCAATCCGGATAGCTTAGCCTTTTCTGGAGGAGCCACTTCAACTATCGAGATGACCAGCTTTCTACTGGCCAACCCAGGTGATACTGCGGTCATTCCAGCTCCAAGTTATCCTGTCTACACAGGTGATATCGGCACACTGCCTGAGGTGAAGCGATTTGACCTTCAGGTTCCTTCAATGCCTCTAAGTTCAGAGTATCAATTTGATCTACAGCTTCTACAAGATGCCAAAGAAAAAATCGAGGCAAATGGAAGTGCATTCCGAATGTTGATTTTGACCCAACCTGATAATCCAACTGGAAGAATTTATTCGGAAGATTTTCTAAGGAAAATCGCTGATTGGTGTATCGAACACCAAATCCATTTGATAGTAAATGAGATCTATGGTCTTTCCCAATTGGATATTAAAAACCCAAGTCTTAACAAATACTATCCCGAAGTCTCTCCTTTCATTTCCTTTGGAAAGATCATGGCAGAATACCAAAGTCCATTTCTTCATTTTTGGTATTCTTTTTCCAAGGATTTTGGAATTTCAGGATTTCGAATTGGTGTCCTCCATTCGCATAATGAAGACTTGATTCACGCCTACAGGAATGCAGGTTTGGGACATTCCATCTCCAATTATACCCAATGGGTGATTCAGGAAGTTTTGTTGGACCATGATTTTTTAAAGGCCTTTTTTAAAAGTTTTCAGCAAAAACTGACTGAGTCCTATTTAATCGTATCCCAAACTCTTCAAAATCTCAACATCCCCTTTAATCCCTCCCGAGGAAGCTTGTTCGTTTGGATGGATTTATCTGAGTTTTTGGATGAGGAAAGCTTGAAGGGTGAAGAAAAACTTTGGCTTGAGATCTACGAGAAAACCGGAATCCTGATTACTCCAACCAATGGATTTGGCCATACTGAAAAAGGCTGGTATCGGATTGTAATTACGAGTTTGAACCATGAGGAATTGAAAGTCGCGATGAAGAGATTGAGTGATTTTATTCAAATAAAAAGAAAGGGATAATGAAAAAGCTTTGGTTAATCACATTATTGACTCTTTGCCTTTCTTTCCGAGGGAATAGTCAGGACTTCCAAGAAATCTTAGAAAGTGAAATTCAAGAAAATATGCCGGGGATTTCCTTCAGTATCTTATCAGAAGATGGGAAAATTTCTTGGTCTGGCGCAGCTGGTGTCATTGATTTGGAGACCAAAAAATCATTAAGCAGCGAACATAGTTTCCGAATTGCTTCCGTCACCAAGACTTTTGTGGCAGCAAGTATACTTCGATTGATGGAAATGGATTCCCTTCAATTGGAAGATCTGCTTGCCGACCATATCAGTGAAGAACATACCAAAATTTTATCCGAAGACTACCCCATGGATCAAATTACAATTCGGCAGGTTTTGAGACATGCTGCTGGATTTTTTGACCATACACATGCACCTGAATTTTTTGATACGATTTTACAGAATCCCAAACACGAGTGGACTCGAACTGAGCAAATCAAAATGGGAATAGAGAAAGGTGAACCAATTGGCCCTCCTGGACAGCAGTTCAGCTATTCAGATACAGGCTATATTCTTTTGGGAGAAATCATCGAAAAGTACACCAGAAAAGATTTGGATGAAGGAATAAAGGAATTAGTCGGATTGGAAAAACTACAATTATTCCGAACGGATTTTGAGCGAAAAGACCCCATAACAGACTCTCTTAGAATTCATCAATACCTTCAGGGAATGGACACTTATGGTTTCAGCCCCACCATGGATTATTACGGCGGAGGAGGTTTCCTTTCCACTACCGCGGAGCTAACAGCTTTTTTTAAAGCACTTTTCAATAATCAAATCTTTGAAAATCCAGAAACACTGGAAATTATGCTTGAGCCGGTGGAATACGAAAAACCCGCAGCAATGGATTACCAAATGGGGATGTACCGGGTAAAAATCAATGGAATGATGGCCTATACCCATACCGGTTTTTGGGGATCTCAGGTTCTGTACATTCCTGAAAAAGATTTGTATATGGCGGCTAATTATTCACAAGTTTGGAGAGGAAGTGCTGTCGCACCGGTTTTCTCAAAAATCTTGGATGCACTTTGAATTCCCAATTGATTGCTAATCTAAAAATCGAGCAATCCACTGCTCGAAATCGGACAAGCACTAGTTTAAATACAAATCCAAATCACACAAAATCAACTACTTATCAAGATGGCATTTATCTTGATCTGAAAATAGAATGATCAATTTCCTACTTTGGCTGATTCTGCTGGTTCTTTGCTGGCCAATCGCCATCATAGCATTAATCCTCTACCCTATCGTTTGGTTGATTTTACTTCCTTTTAGGCTACTAGGCTTAGCGGTAGATATCTCATTTGACCTAATAAGAAATATTTTCGCCCTTCCTTTCAGGATGCTGGGAGTGAAATAAATTTGATATATAAGATAAGGACTCAGAGGAAAACTCGCTTAGTTTTCTAAGCGAGCTTCTATTTCTTCTCGTCTAGCTTTAATTTGCTCTACTCGCTCCTTATTGATCCCAAATACTTTTCCTTCTTCTGCATCTTCCAATAATTGGTCAATATATTTCTGACTTAGCTCATTATTGTCTTTGTATTTGACACGGAGCTCTTCCAATCTCTTGTGCAAATCTTCTCGGATTTCAGCATAAGCGGGATCGTTATAGACATTTTTCAACTCCATCGGATCCTTCTTTCGATCGATGAGTTCCCATTCATCCACGACATAATAGTAATGGATCAATTTATATTCATCTGTCACGATCGCATAGTGGCGATTGACCATATGCTCGGCAGGATACTCGTAGTAGTGATAATAAACAGCATCCCGCGTCCACTTCTCCTCATTTCCAGTAAGAATCGGGATCATGCTCTCTCCTTGCATATCATTAGGAGCAGGAATCCTCGCAGCATCCAAAAATGTCTGAGCAAAATCTAGGTTTTGTACCAAAGCATCTGAACGGCTACCTGCTTCCACCTTTCCAGGCCAAGCCACTAAAAGTGGAGTTTTGAAGGATTCATCATAGACAAATCGCTTATCAAACCAACCATGCTCACCCAAGTAAAAGCCTTGATCAGAGGTGTAAACAATGATGGTGTTTTCCATCATATCATTAGCTTCCAGATAATCCAATAGGCGACCGACATTTTCATCTACTGACTTAATCGTTCCGAGATAATCCTGCATGTATCGCTGATATTTCCAACGCATCAAATCTTCCTCGGTCATGCTCGGATATTTGGCTTTTAGTTCTTCTGCAATTTTGCCATATACCCGTTCAAAACTTTCCCTTTGCTCTGGAGTAAAACGGTCAAAGGAATTATTAAATCGAGGCTTATCATATCCTATTTCCTCCAAGCCAATTTCATCCATAGCCTCCGGAGAAATCTTATGATCTCCAGCCCAACTCATATGATGAAGAATGCTCATTTCCGCTTCAGCTGCCGGAGAAGTTCTTCCTGAATAGTCATCAAACAATGTTGCAGGCTCAGGAAATGTTTTGTTGGTGAATTCATCCAAATGCCGCTCTGCCATCAACCAAGATCGATGTGGGGCTTTATGTAGATAAAAAAGCAAGAATGGATCTTCTTTCTTTCGCTCATTTTGGAGCCAATCAATCGTCATATCCGTGATAATATCCGTCACATATCCCTCCACTTTAATATTCCCTTCATTTTTAGTGATAAAATCTGGATTGTAATAGGCTCCCTGCCCAGGTAAGATCTTAAATTGATCAAAGCCTTTTGGATTATTTCCAAAGTGCAACTTTCCAAACATCGCTGTCTGATAACCTGCATCCTGGAAGAGTTGAGGAAAGGTCACATTGGTCGTATCAAAAGGAAAATGGTTATCGATTTTCCCATTAAGGTGACTATGCTTTCCAGTTAAAATGGTGGCTCTACTCGGTGCACAGATGGAATTGGTTACTGATGCTTGAGTAAACAACATTCCCATTTTAGCAATCCGATCAATATTTGGAGTTTCAATCAAATGATCACTGTAAGCGGAGATCGCCTGATAAGCATGATCATCCGACATGATGAATATGATATTGGGTCGTTCTTGAGAAGTTTTTTGCTCCTCTGATTGGCAGGAAGTCAATAGTCCTACTCCCAGTAAAATTCCTAAGACAACATACGAGTTTTTCATAAGCCTAATTTGATCTTCCGAGCTTCTTACTGCTCGGTGCTGAGTTTTCTGTCCTTAAATATTTTATCAAGCAATTCCTTGTTTTTACCCCCTGCGTAGGAATTGTTTTTTTGGAGATAATCCAGATACTCTTGTAGGTATCGTTGAGAAATTTCGGAATTGTCCCCATACTTTTCTCTTAAGCCATCCAATTTTTGATGCAACTCTTCTTTAATCTTTGCATAAGCGGGATCATCGTAGACATTTTTCAACTCCATGGGATCATTAATTCGATCAATCAACTCCCACTCATTGGTATCAAAATAATAATGGGTCAGCTTATACTCCTTGGTAACGATCGCATAGTGGCGCTTGACCATATGGACAGAAGGATACTCGTAATAATGATAATATACGGCGTCCCGTGTCCACTCTCCTTCTCCGGTCAGGAGTGGCAACAAACTCTCTCCTTGCATATCAGACGGTGCCTCAATGCCCGCAGCAGCTAAAAAGGTCTGCGCAAAATCAAGGTTTTGGACCATCTCATCAGTTTTGCTTCCTGCATCTACTTTACCAGGCCAAGCCACCAAAAGTGGGGTTTTGAAACTTTCATCGTACACAAATCGCTTATCAAACCAACCGTGCTCACCTAGATAGAAACCCTGATCAGAAGTGTAAACGATGATGGTGTTTTCCATCAAGTCATTCGCTTCTAGATAATCCAAAACGCGCCCTACATTTTCATCTACTGCCTTGATGGTGCCGAGGTAATCCTGCATATATCGCTGGTAGCGCCACCTCATTTTATCTTCTTCACTCATACTTGGGTAGGCCTTCTTGAAGTCCTCTATAACCTTATTATAAGCCTCATCCCAAACAGCTCGCTGTTCCGCATTCATCCTGCCAACCTCCCCTTCAAAAGCAGCCTTATCCCAACCTGAAGTGGGTTCTAAGCCTAGTTCATCCATCGCTTCGGGAGTAATTTTCGAATCCCCAGCCCAGTGCATGTCTTTGAGCAAATTCATCTCCGCTTCTTTGGCAGCACGGCCTCGGCCAGAATAATCATCAAAAAGAGTAGCTGGCTCAGGAAATGTTCGCTGAGTAAACTCGGCCACATGTCTACCAGCAGGAAGCCATTCCCGATGCGGGGCTTTATGCAGATAAAAAAGCAAGAAGGGATCTTCTGCTTTTCGCTCATTCTGTAGCCAGTCCAAGGTCATATCCGTGATAATATCCGTGACATAACCCTCTACTTGAATTCTCCCTTCATTTTTGGTGATAAACTCAGGATTGTAATATTTCCCCTGGCCTGGAAGAATTTTAAACTGGTCAAAGCCTTTGGGATTATTCCCGAAGTGTAACTTACCAAACATGGCCGTTTGATATCCTGCCTCTTGGAAAAGTTGGGGGAAGGTGACATTGGTTGTATCAAAGGGAAAATGATTATCAACCTTTCCATTGATGTGTGAGTGCTTTCCTGTCAAAATCGTCGCTCTACTTGGCGCACAAATGGAATTGGTGACCGTTGCATTAGTGAAAAGCATACCCATTTTAGCGATCCGATCAATATTGGGAGTCTCAATCAAGTGTTCGCTATAAGCTGAGATCGCTTGATAGGCATGATCATCAGACATAATGAAAATGATATTGGGGCGATCAGAAGTCTTTTTTTGCTGACAAGAAAAAGCCAAAAACAAAAGGAATAGACTTCCAAAAAGGGCTGAGATTGATTTCATAAAGCTGGGGTTTGGATTAAATGTAAAAAACTTAAACTCAGGAATAAACCCTTTCGGAGAATTTCCACGAAATGCCAATCAAAAAAAGCCATCCTGAAAATCAGAATGGCTTTACCTTTTATCCACTTTTTCGAATTAGAACTTCAAACCGAAGGTCAAGTAGAAAGTCCTTCCATCGGCAGGCATAATTCCTGGTCCAGGATATCCTCCCGCTCTTCTTGTGAAATAACGCTCATCGGTCAGATTGTTAATCCCCGCTTTGATGGAGTGCTGCTTCCAAATATTCCAGGATGCAGATAAATCCTGAACTTGATATGCTGGAATCAATCCAACGGTGGAAGCTGCATTAGGAGTTACTGTGTTGGATGCATCAGAAAATGCTTCCCCAATGTCACTCAATTGCCAGGTCATAGAAAACTTACCCAAGCTATAAGTAGCTCCAAATCGATTGATTTTTCGAGGTGCATTTTCTACTTGGTTTCCTTCCAAGTTTCGGACAGCCAACTCCCCATCACTAACAGTGGTAATTTCGAAATCACCATAAGTTGCATCAATGAAGGCCAGGGAAGCAAACAGGTGTAGGTATCCGAATCGGGAACTTTCAAAAATCGCAGTAATCGGATCAAATTCTACATATCCCTCAAATCCCTGACTGATTGAATTCCCCAAGTTGGTTCGGAACTGATAGATGCTTCCATCCTCTCTTGCCTGCGCAATAGTACCGATTCGGTCTTGATAATTAAGTCGGAAGTATCCTACATCAAACTTCAAGGAAGGGAATACTGACCCTCTGAATCCAAAATCAAAATTATATCCTTTTGAGTCCTGCAAATTCGGATCGATCACGTCTGTCGTAGCCGGAGGTGTCAAATCAGAAATCAACACAGGGCGATATGCTTGGGAGAAATTCGTGTAGAATTCAGCGCTTTTACCCACATGGTACTCAGCTCCCAAACCAAACAATACAAAGCTTCTGGAGCGGGAAACTGGCTCTAAAAACTGCGGTGTTCCGTTAACTACGTTGAATTGGCCTTGATTTTCAGAAAGAATGTTTTCTACACGAAGACCTGCTGTGAAAAGCAGTTTTTCATTGAAGCGGAACACATTCTCAGCAAAAGCTGCCCAGTTTCTATTGGTGTAATCCAACTTTCTGCTGAAATCTCCATCTGCTACTGAGAAATCCATATCAGAGCCTGTGGTCCCAACTCCACGCTGATTTCGATCAATATTTCCATTGAAATAGCGAAGTCCTGTCATCAAGGTCTGTTCCTGACCAAACAATTCATAGGAAGAGCTAAGACGGATTTCTGAACCGTATGTCGTATAATAGTCCCGATCTACTTGACGATTTCCTAGATCATCTTCCTGATTGATCGGACGCATGAAACCGACACTATTTCGCTCTGCGAAGGTTCCGAAGACTTTCCAGCTCAACTTGGTGTTTTGAGACACCAAATACTCAGCTGACAAAGCCGGAATAAACCAAGGTGTATTGAACCAGTTTCGGCTACGGGAACTCTGCTGAGAATCTTGCTCAAACTGTGCATCAGTCAAACCTCCTGGCTGCTGAGTCTCAGTAGTCATGTAGGTCATTTCATAACCCAACTTCAGTCTGTTACTTGCCGCATAATTGACTTCTAAATGTGCATGGTCTGTATTGAAGAAGCCATTTTCTCTCCAGCCATCACCTCTTCTTTTTTGGTAATAAGCCGTATAATTCCATTTCCCCTCTGTTCCTCCGATATAATTAAAGGAGCTGAATAGGCCATTGCTTCCTACCGTATTGATTGATTCTGCAGTAAATCGAGTAGACTTGTCCGGCTTTCTCATTACAAAGTTCATCAAACCACCGAACTGTGGTCCATATTGCAAAGAAGATGCTCCCCGGATAATTTCGATTTGCTCTACCACCTCCAATGGCGGTGTAAAATAGGCTTCAGGATAGCCCATTGGATCTGGAGTAATATCATATCCATTCATTCGGACATTGAACTCCCAAGATCTATTTGGGCTCAAACCTCTGGAAGCCACTCCCAATTGAATACCTGAACCATCATTTTCCCAAATGGAAATCCCTGGCGTTCTTCCGAAAACCTGACGGCTATTGTTCATCGCCAAATTGGCATCAATCTCAGCGATTCGAATCACCTCATTCTTTTTCCCTGCATTGATTCTAAAATCAGAAACTTCAGGAAGCCTATCCTGACCCAAAATCCCTCGGCTTGCTGAAATATTAAATTCTGAAAGCAAGTACTCATCTTCTTTCAAAAGAATATCCAATTCTTTGGTCTCTCCCTCCTCAATGGAAAACTCTTGAGACCAATTCTGAAATCCAACTAGACTCACAATCAATTGGTAGGTCCCTTTTGGGAAATCCTTCAATTCATAATTACCATTCAAGTCAGATTGAACTCCTCGAACAGTACCTTCCAACAACACAGATGCACCTTGAACAGGATTGCCTTTTTCGTCAGAAATCTTTCCTTTCAAAATATTCTTTTGTGCAAAGACTTCTGCCGAAAAGAATAGAGTGCAGATTAGGAAACCGTATACAAATTTCATTATTTATATTTATTTGGATTGATTTTAAATAGTGGTGCAAACTTATGTCTAAAATCGATACAAGACAATCTTTATTTGGAAAAAATCTAAATAAAATTATGCTTGATTTTATAACTTTTTAAAAATGAATAAGATAGGTTTTCAAAACCCCAGATCAGGCTCTTAAAGAAGGGAGAATCAAAAAATCCTGTATCTTAAACTTCCCAATTTCCAGCCCATGAAAAACCTGCTTTTATTCTGTTTTCTCCTACTCTCCTATTTTTCTTTTGCTCAAAAAAATCGACCAAACATCTTGCTAATCGTTGCGGATGACTTGAATCAAACCGCCTTGGGAGCTTATGGAAACAGGCTGGTTTCCACCCCAAATATTGATCGTCTTGCCTCGGAAGGAATGCTTTTCCAAAATACCTATCCACAATATCCTGTTTGTGGGCCCTCCAGAGCTTCTTTTCTTTTTGGCTATTATCCTTCTGCCACTGAAACTTATGGCTATACCAGTGGAAGAGAAAATGTTGGTGCAGACCGAAAATCGCTTCCGGAGTTTTTCAAAGAAAATGGCTATTACACGGCACGAATAAGCAAAATCTTCCACATGGGCGTACCTATCGATATCGAAACAGGAAGTGATGGACAAGACGATGCAGCATCCTGGATAGAGCGATTCAATTCTCCCGGACCTGAATGGCAATCAGAAGGATTAGCCGAATTGGTTCAAAATAATCCTGATGGAAAAATCGAGCGAAAAGGTGGCAACGTCATGACGATTGTTCAAGCTGAGGGAGGAGATCTAAGCCAATCCGACGGAAAAACAGCTCAAAAAGCAATCGAACTTATTCAACAACAAAATAGAGACAAGCCCTTTTTCCTTGCGGTTGGATTGGTCAGACCTCATGTCCCATTTGTCGCTCCAAAGGAATATTTCGATTCCTATCCCTGGCAAAGCATAGTTCCTCCACCTGTGATTGAGGGAGATTGGGAGGATATTCCGAATAAAGGAATCAATTACGTAACCACTCAAAATGCCGAAATGAATTATATCCACAAGCAGAAAGCTATAGCCGGATATTATGCTTCGGTATCTTTTATGGATGCTCAAGTTGGAAAAATTCTAGATGCATTGAAGCAAGCTGGGCTTTCTGAAAACACGATAATCATCTTCACTTCTGATCACGGCTTCCATTTGGGTGAGCATGAATTTTGGATGAAAGTATCTTTGAAAGAAGAATCCGTTCGAGTTCCCTTTATTATTAAAGCTCCTGGTTATTCCCCGGGAAAAAGCGAATCATTTGTAGAATTGGTAGACTTGTACCCCACACTTTTGGATTTAACCAATTCCCAAATTCCCAAAAGATTACAGGGAATAAGTCTAAAACCTCTTCTAAAAAATCCTCAACAGGAAGTCAGACCCTTTGCCTTTTCAGTCACCCAAGGTGGTTCAACTTACCTGATACGCACCAAGCGCTGGGCATACATTCAATACGGAAAAAACGCAGAAGAAGGAATGGAGCTCTTTGATATGGAGCAGGACCCGGGGCAATATCAAAACCTTGCCTATGATGATTATTTCCAATCCCAAGTGGAAGAAATGAAAGCCCTTCTAAATCAGAAAATCAAAGAAGTCCAGACTAATGATCTTGGAAAAACTTATACCCCATGAAAAAACTCATTCCAATTCTTGTCCTAATCCTTGGTTGGGCTTGTGCCGAAAAACCAGAACCTCAAAAACCGAATGTGCTATTTCTTTTTGCAGATGATCAACGGGCTGAAACTCTAGGAATAGCTGGAAATCCCTATATCCAAACCCCAACTCTTGATCAACTGGCCCAAGAAGGAACTCGCTTCACCAATGCCTATGTGATGGGTGGAAATCATGGAGCCATTTGTATGGCAAGCCGGGCGATGCTCTTTAGCGGAAAAAACCTCTTCAAAGTTTATGATCGATTAAATGGAGTGCAGACCATGACAATGGATTTTGCCAATGCAGGTTATACCACATTTGGAACAGGAAAATGGCATAATGAGAAGGAAGCTTTTGAGGCTAGTTTTCAACAAGCCAATAATGTATACTTGGGGGGAATGGCAAATCATTACGAGGTAGACCTACGGAATTATGGTCCAGATGGAAAGCTGGGAGAATCCACCAAAAAAGGCTATTCCACTGAAATTTTTGCTCAATCTGCCATTGACTTTATTCAATCACAAAAAGAAAGCAGTGATCCCTTTTTCTGCTATGTTGCCTTCACTGTTCCACACGATCCTTACTCGCCCGAGGCAAATTACATCAACTACTACCCTGATGGCTCGCTTCCATTGCCGGGGAATTATATGCCCTACCATCCATTCGAATTCGATCATTTGACTGTTCGGGATGAAAATCTGACTGGTTGGCCTCGAAAGCCCGAAGTGATTCAAATGATTTTGTCAGATTATTATGCCTTGATCACACATTTGGATACACAGGTTGCCAAAATTCTTGATGCGCTTCGGGAAAGCGGAAAATTGGAAAATACAATTATTGTCTATACTGCCGACAATGGATTAGCAGTAGGAAGTCATGGGCTTTTGGGGAAACAAAGCCTTTATGAGCATAGCATGAAAGTTCCTTTAATCATAAAAGGGCCAGGTATTCCTTCCAATCAGGAATTGGATGCTTTTGCTTACATCCACGACCTATATCCCACCTTGGCCGATTTAGCGGGATTACCTCCAAGAGAGGATGTGGATGGAAAAAGCCTTGTTCCCGTGATTCATGGAGAAAAAGAATCGGTCAGAGATGCACTTTTCACCGCCTATAGAAATACAGTTCGCGCGATTAGAACTGACAAGTGGAAACTGATTCGATACCCTGAACGAGACCACACGCAATTGTTTGATTTGGAACATGATCCTTTGGAGATCAATAATCTGGCTGAAAACCCAAACTTCTCGGAAGAAAAATCCCGATTGATTTCTTTGCTTCAAGAAAATCAAAAGGCCGTGGGAGATACAGTTTCTTTTACCGCTGCTGTAATCAAACCCATGGCTTATGATCCTGACACACTCAAGCGGAAACCAGACCAATGGCAACCTGAATACACTCTGAGGCGATATTTTGAAAAGGAATAAATTTCTTCTCGAATTACTGGATTAATTTATTTACCTACAGCCATTTGCTGATGAATATCATAGGATTTTAGCTATAAAAGATTTTCATTTCATAGTGAACAAAAACCTGAAAAGCTATGAAGGAGATCTTAAATATCAGGTTGACAGATGTGGTAGTGGAAGGGGAATTAGCTGTCCCCGATCAATCCAAAGCCTTGGTATTATTTGCCCATGGAAGCGGAAGTGGAAGGTTTAGTCCTCGCAATAATTTTATAGCTCAATTTCTGAATAAAAACAGGATCGCTACATTTCTGTTTGACCTGACTACTACACAGGAAAAAGAGAAAGGAGAATTCAATATTTCTCTATTTGCAGATCGGTTGATTCAATTAAGTAAGTCACTTCATTCTAATCCAAAGGTGGCCAAACTCCCCATTTTTTACTTTGGAGGAAGCACGGGAGCTACAATAGCAGTGGCTGCGGCTGCCCAGTTGAAACCCCTAATCTCTGGAGTGATTTCACGAGGTGGAAGGTTGGATTATGCGGTGGATTACATTCCGGAAGTGATCTGCCCGATGCTTTGGCTAGTTGGCAGTTTGGACCAGGAAGTACTCAGGATAAACAAGGCTTGTTACAAGCATTTCCCAGAAAGAAATGATTTGAAGATAATTTCTGGAGCAGGACACCTTTTCGAAGAACCGGGAAAACTCGAACAGGTAGCGGAGGAAACCAAGGATTGGATATTCAAGGTGCTTCAGGGTAAACCAAATTCGAGTAAGGATAAAGAAATGTATTTCTAAATCTCAAGGCGATGTTTAAGGACCGAAAAGATGCCGGAATTAAGCTAGGAGAAGCATTACTCTCTTATCAAAAAGACAAGCCGATTGTCATTGGAATTCCACGCGGTGGTATCGAAACGGCATACTATGTAGCTCAAAGACTTCATGCAGAAATGATCCCTATTATCTCAAGAAAATTGGGTCATCCCCAGCAACCTGAATTTGCCATGGGCGCTATTGCAGAGGATGGAAGTTATTATTTATCTCCTTGGGCAAAATCAGAAATAAGTGCACAAGATTTAGAATCTGTAAAAAACAAAGAACGAGAAGAAATCAAGAGAAGGGTCCAATTGCTTCGACACGGAAAACCCATTCCACCCATGAAAGACAGAACAGTGATTGTGGTGGACGATGGAATAGCTACCGGTTCGACGCTTTTTGCCACTCTGGAATTATGCGAGAAACAACAACCCAAAAAGCTAATTGTAGCTGCTCCTATCTCAGGAAGAGAAGCTGCTCAGCAACTTGAAAATATGGCAGATGAAGTCTTGATTTTAGAGATTCCGGATGATTTCCGGGCGGTGTCTCAGGGATACGAAAGGTTTTCAAATCTCAATGACGAGGAAACCTTGGAATTCATGAGAAAATATGAGCAAGAGTATGGATCCCAGTAATCAGGATGAATATTATCCTTGGGACCAACATGAAAAAACACGAAAAAATAGAGAAATGGAAACTCTCAATCCCCAAAAAGCAGCGATGTGGATAGACCAAAGTCATGCATTATTGGTTGGTTATTTACCTAACCATCCATTTGTGGTAGAAGAAATCGAATCTCCTATCGAAAATCAAGTAAGATTTGAAGGAGAGACTAGTGACAAAACTCGATTTATGAATTCCCAAGGCGGGCCTTCCAACAATGAAAACAAGAAAAATAATCAGGACAGGGACCGATTAAATAAATACTTCAAGGAGCTGGAAAAAAAAGTGTCAGGAATCGAAGAATTATTATTGGTAGGACCAGGAATCATAAAAGCGCAGTTCTTCAAACAAATTCGGGATAATAAGAAATTTATCACGATGAAAATATTGATGAAGGATGCAGAAAAAATGAGTTATAACCAGTTTTTGGAAATGGTCAAAGTCCATTTTGCTACAAACAACTGATTTCCTTCAACACGGAAAACTCTTATCCTTAAAAGATTTGATTCCGGGATAAAGCATTTGTTCTCTTCCCGAATCTATTCGAAAAACAGTTAAACCCTTCACTCCCTCTTTCCAAGCTTGAAGATAGATTTCCCCAATTTCTTCCGGCTTGGTGGTGAAGGGCAGGTTTATGGTTTTTGACACAGCATTGTCTGTAAACTTTTGAAAGGCAACCTGATGCTTCAGATGCCAAACTGGATCAATTTCAGTAGCAGTCAATAGAATTGCTTTGTCCTTTTCACTCAATTCATGACAATCAGTGGAAGTCCCATCTTGGACGATTTTTTGTTTTAATTCTTCTGAGAGTATTCCTTTTTCTTTCAAAAAATTCAAGACTTGAGGCTGAATAGTTTGTAAAGTTTCTTCTCCCAAAACATTTCTCCTTTCGAAAGCCAATGCAAATAATGGCTCAATTGAAGAAGAAGTATTGGCAATCAAAGAAATGGTACCCGTCGGCGCAATACTCGTCAAGGTAGCATTCCGAATTGGTATGTCAGGGGCAAAAATACTTCCTTCCCAATTTGGAAAATTTCCTCTTTTCTTAGCCAATTCTTGTGAAGCGCGATGACTTTTTTCATTGATAAATTGCATCAATTCCTCTCCTAAGTCTACCGCTTCCTGACTTGCATATGGAATCTCCAGTTTGATTAAAAAGTCAGCCCAGCCCATCACTCCCAAACCGATTTTTCGGTTTGCAAGTGTAGCTTTTTTGATTTTTGAATTGGGGAAATGATTGACCTCAATCACATTATCCAAAAATCGGACAGCTTGAGGAATGATTTCTTCCAACCTATCCCAATCGGGCAAATGCTTTCCTTTTTTCGACCTGACAAAATGGTTGAGATTAATCGAACCCAGATTGCAGGACTCGTAGGGCAAAAGCGGAACTTCACCACAGGGATTGGTTGCTTGAATTTCACCTTGACTTGGAGTGGGATTTTTTGAATTGATGGTATCCAAAAAGATAACTCCGGGGTTTCCTGATTCCCATGCTCTAAATATTAGCTCCTCCCAAATTGCCTTTGGAGAAACCTGATTGATAACCTTCTTAGTACGGGGATTAATAAGAATCCAGGGTTTATCGGTTTCGAGGTACTCCATAAACTGGTTCGTAATCCCTACCGATAAGTTGAAGTGTCGGACTCGGTTTTCTTTGGATCCCAATCTCAAAAACTCAAAAATATCGGGATGGTCAACATTCAAAATCCCCATGTTTGCGCCTAGACGTTTTCCACCTTGCTTGACATGATCGCTGGAAAAATTAAAGAGCTCTAAAAAAGAAACTGGTCCTGATGATGTTCCTCCATGCCTGCTTACTCGATCTCCTTTGGGTCTCAATTTTGAGAAATTAAAGCCAGTTCCTCCACCCTTTTGCTGAACCAATGCAGCAAGCTTCAGAGTATCAAAAATACCACTCAAACTATCCCGAATCGGCAAAACAAAACAGGCACTCAATTGTCCATATCCTGTTCCCGCATTCATCAGCGTTGTTGAATTGGGGAGAAAATCCAATTCGGACATCAACTTAAAAAACTCCCTCTCCCAATAATCGGCATCTTTCTGATTTCCCCATTTCAATTCTGCACTTGCCACCGTTTTGGCAACTCGACGAAACATCTCTTCCGGTGTCTCAATGACCTTTCCGGAATGATCTTGAACCAAGTACCGCTCCTCCAATACCCGAATCGCATTTTCGCTGAGCTGCTTCATGTGAATTGAGATGCAATACTGGAATTTACCCAATTACGGTGGCTTTTCCTTTTTTGGGAATGAAAAAGAGGCTATCTAAAAACTCCAAGGCTCCGTCATCGCGAGTGAAGCGAAGCGATCTAAATGTCGATTTAAACAAAATCAGTTTGGTTTCCCACCTCTAAGGAGAGTAATCTACATTTCTTTCAACTTGACGAAAGTCTTTCGAAACAGCCCCTACCAGATTATCTCAATTTCTTGACCCCTTTGAGTTCTTCCTTACTCGCTTCGCGAATTCGGATAGCATAACCGCCACCGGGAGCAGAATATTGTTTCAAAACTGATTTTGAATCCACTGAAACCTTTCGAATCTCATAGGCTTGGGGATTAGTTTTGAAGTGGGCATCTTCTCGGTCCGAATAAATTTCCGCTAGGTAGGTTTTCCCTTCATCTAAAAAGTCAAACATAACCTCACCTATTCGACCTTCAAATCCATTTACATTTCCAACAAACCACTCTGTGCTATCCTTAGCTTTACGTGCAATAGTCAAGTAGTATCCTGGTTCTGCTTCAAGGTAAACGCTCTTTTCCCAATCCAAAGCCACATCCTTAATAAACTTAAAAGCATCGGGGAATCGCATGTAATTTTCAGGATAATCCGCAGCCATCTGAAGAGGGGAATACATAGTGATATACAAAGCCAGTTGATTTGCCAGCGTACTATTCACATGTGAGCCGTTAAACACATCCATTTCAAAAATCCCTGGCGTATAGTCCATCGGTCCACCAATTTGTCGGGTGAAAGGAAGGATAGTGACATGATTTGCTTTGCTACCTCCAAAGGCCTGGTATTCAGTACCTCGAGCTGATTCATTAGCGATCAGATTAGGCCAAGTTCGGGCCACTCCTGTAGGCCGGACAGCTTCGTGCGCATTCACCATGATTTGGTACTCGGCAGCTTTCTCGATTGCATATTGATAGTGATTCACCAACCATTGACTGTAGTGATATTCACCACGCGGAATGATATCCCCTACATAGCCACTTTTCACAGCTGGATAGCCATACTTTTTCATTAACTGATAAGCATCATCCAAGTGTCGCTCATAATTCCGAACAGAAGAAGAAGTCTCATGATGGATAATCATTTGGATTCCTTTTTCTTTAGCATAGGTAGAAATCCCCTCCAAATCAAAATCGGGATAAGGAGTCAGAAAATCGAAAACATAATCTTTTGAATTCCCAAACCAGTCCTCCCAACCAATATTCCAACCTTCAACCAAGACTCCGTCAAAACCATGTTCGGACGCGAAATCAATATACTTTTTCACATTTTCCGTGGTAGCACCGTGTTTGCCATTAGGTTTGACTTTGGAAAAATCCGTTACTCCTAATTTGACTGCCTTGAGTTCATCAGTATAAGACCAGGTACTCTGACCAGTGATCATTTCCCACCAAACACCGACATATTTCATCGGTTTGATCCAAGAAGTATCTTCGATTTTTGAAGGCTCATTGAGGTTGTAGGTGATTCGTGAGGCCAAAATTTCTCGAGCATCATCACTTACGATCACCGTTCGCCATGGAGTTTCTGCTGGCGTCACCAAATAACCCTTATCACCTTGGGAGTCCGGTGTCAAATGACTCACAAAAACCATCCGCTCATCATCCAATTCCAAATGCATGGCTGGATAATCAATCAAGGCTGCCTCGTGGATATTAATGTATAAGCCAGATTCGGATTTCATCATCAAGGCGGTTTGTACGCCCGTTTTGGAAAAAGGAGTTTGTGAAGCATTCGGTGTGATGGCAATTTCCATCAAACCTCGGATTTCTGAAAGTTTGGATTCTGTGTAATCGTATTCCTGTGTATCGTAATCTCCAGGAATCCAAAATGCGGTATGATCACCACTCATGGCAAAATGAGTAAGTTCTTCAGTGATTACGAAATGCCCCATATTTTCCTGAACAGGAAACTCATATCTAAAACCTAATCCTGAATCAAATAAGCGAAAGCGAATATCCATTTTCCGCTTACTTCCCAAATGCTCCAAATGAACCAACAATTCTTGATGATGATCACAAATCAAGCTTTCCTCTCCCCATACCGGTTGCCAGGTTTCATCATGAGATGATTCCTCCGAGTCCACAACCCGAAAACCTTGAATTAAATCGAGGGTGTCATTTTTCAAATCAAAACCCAAACGACTAGACTGAATAACAGTTTGATTTTTATAGGATAGCTGATAGGTTGGCGCTCCGCTCGCGTCAAGTCCAAAAGCGAGTTTTAATTCCCCATTCGGAGAACTGATTTCCTGAGCAGAAACAATCCCAAACCAACCTAGAAAAAGGATTAAAAGTCTAATTTTCAATTGCATGGTGTAAATATTTTTCAAATTCCTTGAAGCTTTTGGGCAGCAATCTTGCCGTCCGAAATTAAAATTATTAGTTTTTACAAAATAATTACACCAACCAGCCCTAACCATGAAACAATCCAACCCGAGAATTAACCTTCTACTTGCATTAGTTTGGCTTATCGCGTCCTTCGCTTGCCAAACTCAAACCTCTGACAAAACCAGTGAATCGGCCATTGAATCAAAGTCTGAGAATTTATTGAGGGAATATGTACAATCCCCTTCACCCGATTTTAGCTATGAGATTGTTCATTCCGTTTCAGGAGAAAATTCAGATTTCCATGTCTTGAAAATGTATTCCCAGCGATGGCTTGCAGATAGTATTGTCGATGAGACCTTGTGGTGGCATTGGGTTTCAGTAATTATCCCAAAAAATAGCCCTCACGATACAGGAATGATGTGGATAGGTGGAGGAAGCCGAGGTACTGAAATGCCTCAAAGCCCCTCTTCTCTTCTGGAAGCTGCAGCGGCTCAAACCAACTCCATCGTTGCGGAAATTCACAATGTCCCATTTCAGCCTTTGACATTTGCCAATGATCCTTTTGGGGAACGCTATGAGGATGCCATCATTGCTTATGGCTGGCGAAAATTCCTTGAAGGTGGTGCAAAGGATGAGGATGCCATTTGGTTAGCTAGATTCCCGATGACCAAAGCAGTCAAATTGGCGATGGACGCGGTTCAGGAAGTAGTCAAAGAAAATTATAATAAGGATTTGAAAAACTTTTTTGTGGCGGGAGCTTCCAAGCGAGGTTGGACTACCTGGACGACTGCTGCGGCCGATGATCGGGTTATTGCAATGGCTCCAGTCGTGATTGACTTATTGAATATTGAACCTTCCTTTATGCATCATTGGAGAAATTATGGTTTTTGGGCGCCAGCAGTCACGGATTATGTTCGGGAAGGAGTGATGAATTGGATGGGCACGCCTGAATTTGATCGCATGCTCGAACTCACTGAACCTTACTCTTTTGTAGAAGAACTGGAAATCCCAAAACTCTTAATCAATGCCGCAGGAGATCAATTTTTCCAGCCAGATAGCTGGGAATTTTACTGGAATGATCTTAAGGGAGAAAAGCATATCCAATATGTACCAAATTTTGGACATGACTTGAGTGAATCCGATGCCTTACCCAATCTGATTTCTTTTTACAACTCCATTCTAGAAAATTCAAGCAGACCAGACTATAGTTGGACTGTGGAAGGAAATAAAATCAATGTAAAAGTAGACCCAGAGAAGATGCCTATTTCCGTCAAACTTTGGTCCGCCTACAACCCACTTGCCAGAGATTTCCGGGTGGATGAATTTGGACCCAACTGGGTAGCAGAGGAAATCCCTATGCCTGCAAGTGGAGAACTGGAGGTAGTCATGCAGGAACCTGATGAAGGATTTCGAGGATACTTTGTGGAATTGACATTTGCTGGGGAAACGCCACTCAAGGTAACCTCCGGGATTGAAGTCCTCCCTACCGACTATCCTTATGAGCCTTTTGAACCATCGAGAGCCGAAGCAGCCAGTAACTAAACCTTTTTAAAGATGCAGTCTCTTTGGAAATTTCTAGCACTCGGTATTTTAATTATATCCACTAAAACCATGGCTCAATCTCAAGTTAACTATGACGAAAGTAAGGTTCCTGCCCTTCATCTGCCTTCACTTTTTATTAGCGAAAAAGGAGAGGTTATCGATTCTCGTGAGAAATGGGAGGCTATTCGAAAACCCGAGATTTTTAGGCTATTTCAAACAGAGGTATATGGTCAAATCCCTAAAGATTTTGACGAGGTAAGTTTCGAAGTCACCAAAAGTTCAAATCATCAATTTGACTTGATCGCCAACCTTGAGGAGGTTGATATTAAAATCCGGCGGGGAGAGAACACGCACATCATGAGACTGAATGTTTTTTTACCCAAAGAAATGGATGAGCCTGCCCCTATAATTTTGCTCATAAACCATAGACAAAAAGCAGAAGATGGTTCACTGGCGGAAGAGGGCTATTGGCCTGTGGCCGAATTGATCCAAAAGGGATTTGCCACAGCTTCATTTCATGCAGAGACAGTGGCACCAGATGATATCAAAAGGTTCTCCGATGGCATTTTGACTAACCTTTATCCTGAGCAGCAGGATAAGAAAGATGGACTAAAAGCCCTCGGTGCATGGGGATGGGGAGCTATGAGAGCAATGGATTATTTTGAGCAGCATGAGGCAATCAATGCAAAAAAATCCGTTTTGGTAGGACATTCCAGGTCTGGAAAATCTGCCCTTTGGACATCTGCCAATGATCCACGCTGGGCGATCACCTATGCTAATGAGTCAGGCTGCGGTGGAGCAGCTCTTTCAAAAAGAAAATTTGGAGAAACAGTTGAGATAATTAATAATGCTTTTCCACATTGGTTTGCAGAAAATTTCAAAAAATACAATGATGCCGAAGAATCACTTCCCCTAGATCAGCACATGCTTCCAGCTTTGATTGCTCCGAGGGCCGTCTATTTTGCAAGTTCAAAGGACGATCAATGGGCCGATCCCAAAGGTGAATATCTTAGTCTTCAAATAGGAAGCCAGGTTTTTTCAAGGATTTATGACCGGGAAAGTCCATTCAAAACTTCATTTGAAGAACTCAAAGGCACGGTCCACTCCAAAACTCTAGGATACCATATCAGGGAAGGAGAACATGGTCTTACGTGGGAGGACTGGAGTATTTTCTTGGAATTTGTTGAACAAATATGGTAGCCAATTCTAAATAGACTAGATAATTTTTATCATTTCGAAATGAAATAAAGGGATTCTCATAAACCATTTAAATTATAAAGTTTCAGAAATTAAGAAGGAGGAATTATCTTAAGAATTCAATCAAAATGACTCTTAAACCCTAATAACATCAATGATGAAAAAACCCGAAAATCCCAATTCTGGACAGTCCAGAAGAGAATTCATAAAAAATGCAGCCATTGCTTCATCTTTTTTTATCGTACCACGAAATGTCCTTGGCGGTGTAGGCTTTATTGCTCCATCTGATCAACTGGTACTTGCGGCGATAGGTTCAGGTGGAAAAGGGGCCAGTGATATAGAATTAGCTTCCGTAGGAGGAAGAGAGCGAGTGGCTGCACTTTGTGACGTGGATTTTTCTGGCTCTGCCAAACGATCTGTAGAGCGATTCCCTACAGCAAAGCTTTATGCTGACTACCGGGAAATGTTGGATAAGGAAAAAGATATTGATGCAGTGACTATTTCCACTCCGGACCATGTACATGGACCTGCAGCAAAATACGCCATGGAGCGAGGAAAGCATGTCTATGTACAAAAGCCAATGACGCACAATATTCGAGAGGCACGCATGCTTACCGAAATGGCACGCACACAAAAAGTAGTCACCCAAATGGGAAATCAGGGTGGATCTAATCCCCTTTTAAAATTAATACAACAGTGGATTGATGAGGATAAAATCGGAGCGGTTTCCAAAGTGCAAATTTGGACAAATCGTCCTGTTTGGCCTCAAGGAGGAGCTTTTCCAAAAGCTGATCCAAGTTCCAAACCAGATGCCCTTGATTGGGATCTTTGGTTAGGGCCTGCGCCTGAAATCCCATATACTCCCGACCTCCACCCATTCAATTGGAGAGGATGGTGGGATTATGGAACAGGAGCCTTGGGAGATGTAGGATGTCACTTAATTGATATTCCTTTCAGAACATTAGGACTTCATTATCCAAAAGATGCAGAATGTAGCGTAGGCTCTGTATTCAGTCAGATGTGGACTCCAGATTATCATCCGGAAGGTTGTCCAGCATCTTCTTTCATAACCCTGCATTTTGACGCAACCAGCAAGAGCAAATCACCAATCGAAATGACTTGGATGGATGGAGGAATTCGTCCAGCGCACCCGGATATTATCCCTGCAAATGACGATATCGGAGGAGCAAACTCTGCAAATGGGGTTTTAATCATCGGAGAAAAGGGAATCATTTCCACCAACATCAATGACTCTTCGCCTTTGATGCCAAAGCTGTATTTGAACGACGGTACAAAAGAAGAAGGCCCACAAAGCGAAGAAGGATTCGAGCGGGAATATGGCCATCAGCGACTTTGGGTGGAAGCATGTAAGGCCGGGTTCAATTCACCAGAGCACCAAGGACTCACTTCATCCTTCGATTATGCAGGCCCAATGACCGAGACTGTGTTGATGGGTAACTTGGCGATCAGAAGCTACATGCTCCGAAGAGAAAATGCTCGGGGACGTCAGGAATTCTTTGCACGGAAAAAACTCCTTTGGGATGGTGAAAACATGCGAATCACCAACTTGGAAGAAGCAAATCAGTTTGTTGGAAGACAATACCGACAAGGCTTTGAAGTGTAATTCAGAGGTGGCAGTTTTCAGTTAGCAGTAGGCAAACTATTTATCTTGAAAGCTTCCAATGCATACAACTCAATTAGTTGGACCGTGGGTGGAAACGCTCACGGTTCTTTTGTGTTTTTTTGAGAGATTTAAAATCTAAAACTTCAACCGATGAAAGCCCTTCTTGTCGAATCCTTCCAGAATAACCCAAAAATCACTCAAGTTCCCGACCCTATCGCACCCGAAGACGGAGTAGTTTTAAAAGTTAAGGCCACAGGTTTATGTCGAAGTGATTGGCATGGTTGGATGGGGCATGACTCGGACATCAAATTACCACATGTTCCGGGACATGAATTTGCCGGAGAAATCGTAGAGGTCGGAAAGGAAGTAAAAAACTGGAAAATCGGAGAGCGAGTGACCGTCCCTTTTGTTTGTGCCTGTGGCATTTGCCCAACCTGTCAAAGCGGAAATCAGCAAATATGTGACAATCAATTTCAGCCCGGATTTACACATTGGGGCTCTTTTGCTGAATATGTAGCTGTTTATCGAGCAGACACCAATCTGGTTGCCCTGCCTGATTCAGTTAGTTTTGAGTCAGCTGCAAGTTTGGGATGCCGCTTTGCCACTTCCTTTAGAGCCATCGTTGCTCAAGGTCAGGTAAAAGGAGGAGAATGGGTGGCTATTCACGGTTGTGGCGGAGTCGGCCTTTCTGCCATTATGATTGCCTCAGCATTAGGGGCAAAAGTGATTGCGGTTGATATTTCTGAAGCAAAACTAAACCTAGCCCAAGCTGCTGGAGCATCCATCCTACTCAATGGAAAATTGGGAGATATTCCTTCCAAAATTCAAGAACTAACAAAAGGCGGAGTTCATGTATCTGTAGATGCACTTGGGAGCAGAATCACCTGTGCAAATTCTATTTCAAGTTTGCGAAAAAGAGGCAAACATATTCAAGTTGGCTTGATGGCAGGAACAGAAGAAAACCCTCCTATCCCCATGCATTTAGTAATTGCGAAAGAACTGGAAATTCTAGGAAGTCATGGGATGCAAGCGTATGCTTATGAAGATTTGATGCGAATGATTATTGCAGGTAAATTGGATCCAGAAAAACTTATCGGTAAAACAATCAGCTTGGAGGATGCCGTGGATGAACTTCCCCGAATGGATGAATTTCGGGATTCAGGCATGTCCATGATCAATCGACTTTAAACTAGGGTATCAAAAATTATGAGCTCGAAAAAGCGTTGGTTTATTCAATCTGTTTCCGGTTTGCTATTTACCGGAACGGGTCTATCTATGTGCATAGATGCAGAACTAAACAAACTATCCGGAGATCCTTGGTTTTGGTACGGGACAACTGGACTAATAGTCTTTCAAGCAGGTTTGAGTTTGGTGATTGATGGAGTAAGATTTCGATGAAGTGATTAATCCTTTGCTCAAAAAAATTGTCTAACTAGCAAGACAAATTCTTACCCAGCAAACCTTCTAAAACTATGTTGAAAAAAATCACTATCGGGATTGTCTTGGTTTTAATAGCCATTCAATTAATCCCTGCCGAAAAAAATGAGTCCAATGATCAGACTTTTGATATCAGCAAAAGCTATGACCTCCCGGACCAAGTAGCCACCATTATGAAAGGTGCCTGCAATGATTGCCATACCAATTTGACTCGCTATCCTTGGTATTCGAATATCCAACCGGTGAAATACTTCCTAGCTGATCATGTCAATGATGGAAAAAGACACTTGAATTTTTCAGAATTCACGAAACTCCCTCTTGCTGTCCAAAACCATAAATTGGAGGAAGTCATCGAAACAGTAGAAAGCAAGGAAATGCCTTTGGAGTCTTATACCTATTTCGGATTGCATCCGGAAGCTGATCTTACTGACGAAGAGCGGGAGGTTTTAATCAACTGGGCAAAGGAACAAATGGCCTATTTGGCCGCCACCTATCCTGCGGATAGTTTGGTCATGAAGCGAAGAACTCCACCAAGTCAATAAAAAACGACAAAATGGCCCGAATCTACCGGGTCATTTTTATTTTGTATCTATGAAATCGAGCATGACGCGAGCGACACACAGAGGGATGATTATGATTGCGAGATTCCATGTGACCTTTGAAAAACAATTATAAACACATGAAAAAAATCAAAGAGGAGGAAGTCCGCTGGGGAATCATCGGGGTTGGTGACGTATGCGAAGTCAAATCTGCCCCTGCTATGAATTTGGTTCCTCATAGTCGCCTGGTTGCTGTCATGCGCAGAAATGAAGAAAAGGTGAAGGACTACGCCAAAAGACATGGAGTTCCCAAATGGTATACAGATGCAAAGTCTTTGATCGAAGATCCTGAAGTCAATGCCATCTACATCGCTACGCCTCCATACATGCACCTTCCCTACACAGAAATGGCAGCCAAAGCAGGCAAACCAGTTTATGTGGAAAAACCCATGGCCAGAACATTTGCAGAATGCGAAGCCATGATCAAAGTATGTGAAGAAGCAGGCGTCCCGCTCTATGTGGCCTATTACCGAAGAGCACTTCCTCATTTTGTAAAAATTAAAGAGCTGTTGAACCAAGGTAGAATCGGTGTAATCCGATCGGTTCATATTCAAATGCGGCAAGAACCCGAACCTGAAATCATTGCCAAATTGGAGAACAACTGGCGAGTCATTCCTGAGATAGCAGGAGGAGGATATTTTTATGATTTGGCATCCCATCAATTAGACTTGCTTCAATTCTTTTTTGGAAAAATCACCCATGCTTCTGGTTTTGCCACCAATCAAGCCAAATTATATCCGGCTGAAGATATGGTGGTAGGAAGCTATGCCTTTGAAAACGGAGTCATGGGAAGCGGAAACTGGTGCTTTACCAGCGCCAAAGAAACTCAGATCGATCAAATTACAATTGATGGAAGCAAAGGTCAGATTCGGTTTGAGACCTTTGGAAAAGGAGAGTTTACACTTCTCCGAGATGAAGAAGAACCAAAACATTTTCACCTTGAATTGCCCATGCATATCCAACAGCCTTTGATCCAAAAAATCGTAGATGATTTATTGGGTATTGACAATTCTCCGAGTACAGGTCACAGTGCATCTCGGACTAATTGGGTATTGGAAGAAATCACCAAAGAGAAGGTTTAGAAAAAATTTTAAGAAAAAATTAAGAAAAAGGAAATGACTGTAAAACCGGTCATTTCCGTATACTTTTTAAATAAAAGAATGACCTCTTTCTGAATTTTTTCAAACTCATTAAATTTATTTATTTAATTTTTTTATCAAAGTTCATTTAAAAATAAATTAATTTTTCTTTTAACAAAAATATGAATCGAACCTTTATTAATTTTTTTACGAATAAAAAACTAAAATCAGATCGATTTTCATGAAGATTGGAAATTTGGCTTGATTTTAGTTTTAGTATGCATGCATCCTTTTTTAGAATAATTGCATCTAAGAAATGGAAGCAGCCACTAAACCTGCCCCGATTTATTTGTCCAACTAAACCAACGAAACCATGAAAACCAAACTTATCTCTCGATGGACAGCAGCACTTATGATGGTGATATTTTCCCTGAGTCTGCTTTCCTTTTCTTCCGCAAAAGCAGAAAATTACAATGGGGTATCCTTTCAGGTATTCTATGATGAATTGATGCCTTATGGTGATTGGGTAAAAGATGCCCGATATGGATTTATCTGGCTACCTGCTGTGGGCCCTGACTTCCATCCATACGGCACCAATGGGCATTGGGCTATGACCGAATTCGGAAACACCTGGGTTTCTTATTATGATTGGGGCTGGGCTCCTTTCCACTACGGCCGCTGGTATTACGATGACTTCTATCAAAGCTGGGCTTGGATTCCTGGTTATGATTGGGGTCCTGCTTGGGTGAGTTGGAGAACAGGCGGTGGCTACTATGGATGGGCACCTTTGGGACCTAGGATTTCGATCAGTGTTCGAGTAGGCATCCCTAGCTTCCATTGGGTTTTCCTTCCTCAAAGAAGAATCTACGACCGCTATGCTTGGAGATATTATGCTCCTCACCGTACTAAAATCAAGATCATCAATAGAACTACCGTGATCAACAATACCGTGGTCTATAACAACAACACTTATGTGGCAGGTCCTAGCAGCCGAGAAATCCGTAGAGTTACTGGAAGAAACGTCCCTGTCTATAGACTAGAGAATAGTGCAAGACCTGGCCGTGTGGCAGTTTCCAATAACCGGGTAAGTATGTATCGACCTGATTTGCAATCCAGCCGAAGCAGAACTGCAGAAGCTAGACCTTCTCGAGTACTTGAGTCAAATGAGGCCAGAAGTCGAAGATCTGTGAATGCCACTAGCCCAAGCAGAAGCCGTACGATGGAAAGTTCTCCGAGAGTAAGAACCGAATCAAATACCGGCTCTCGAACTCAAGCTGCCTCACCTAGCCGAAGCTCAAGCAGAAGCGTTCAGCCTGGTAGATCAAGCTCTCCAAGCAAAAGCTTCGAGACTAGACCCTATGAAGCTCCGAGGCAGGATAGTCGCTCTAGCCGAGTTCAATCTAGCCCAAACAGCCGGGAAAATTCGGTAAGACCGGACAATTCCGCTAGAAGCCGAAGCGGATCCTCTAGCAGAGTACAACCTTCTACCCGTAGCTCTTCGGTAACTAAGGCTCCAGCGCCAAGCAGACAGCGAAATGTACAAGCTGCTCCTCAGCGTTCGAGTAGTCGAGTACAGGCCCCTAGCAGTAGAAATACCCGGGTAGAGGCTCCAAAAAGAAGCAGCAGCAGAACCCAAACTCCTACTCGAAGTAGTTCGCGGGTACAATCCTCGAGTAAAAGCAGTTCCAAAGTAGCTACTCCGAGCAGAAGCAGCTCAAGTAAAAAGGCACCTACTCGATCCAGCAGTAGCGCAAGGGGAAATTCAAGAAATAACTAAGTAATAAACACTATAAAAGCCATCTCAATTTTCGAGATGGCTTTTTTATTTGAACTCTTATGTAATTTTTTGATCTACTGAAGTTTCGGCTCAATTTCCTAACTTAAAGCCAAAACCACCAAATCATGAAGAAAAGTATCTTTTTGTTCCTGCTCCTTCTCACTTTTGAAGCAGTAGGCCAAGTCAATTTTGACCAAAATCTCCCCATCAAATACAGAAATATCGGCCCCTATCGAGGTGGTCGTTCTGTAACAGCTACCGGAGTGGTGGGCGATCCTCTCACCTACTACTTTGGCACCACAGGAGGAGGACTCTGGAAAACCAGCGATGCCGGACAGCATTGGGAAAATATTTCGGATGGCTTTTTCACCACAGGATCGGTAGGTGCCGTCGCAGTCTCCGAAAGCAATCCCAATATCGTCTATGTAGGAATGGGCGAGCATGCACCAAGAGGCGTGATGACTTCCTATGGAGACGGAGTCTATAAATCTACTGACGCAGGAAAAACCTGGAAAAAACTCGGCCTGGAAAAAACAGAACACATTTCAAGAATTCAGATTCACCCATCGAATCCAGACATTGTCTATGTTGCAGCGCAAGGAGCTTTAAACGCTCCCAATCCCGATCGAGGAGTCTTTAAATCTACCGATGGAGGCGATACCTGGGAAAAGGTTCTTTATGTAGATGACAAAACCGGGGCCGTGGAGCTTTCTATGGACATGAATACTCCTGAAGTACTTTATGCGGCCATGTGGGAGCATCAGCGTTTGCCGTGGCAGGTGAAGTCAGGCGGTCCGGGTTCGGGTATGTACAAGTCCACAGATTCCGGCGAAACCTGGAAGAAAATAGAAAATGGGCTACCAAAGGAAAAAGGGAAAATGGCCGTTTCCGTTTCCCGCGCCAACCCAAATAAGGTTTATGCTTTGGTGGAAAGCGATACCTATAAAGACCTAGGCGGCTTGTTTGTATCGAATGACGCAGGAGAAAGCTGGACCTTGGTCAACAAGGATAATCGACTGACTCAGCGCGCTTGGTATTACATAGAAGTTTTTGCCGATCCGAATGATGAAAATACCGTTTGGGTGCAAAGCGCGCCAATGCTGAAGTCATTTGACGGAGGAAAAACCTTTGAAGCCATAGACGGAGCGCATGGAGACTACCACGATCTTTGGATCAACCCCAATAACTCCAAAAATATGATTTTGGCAGATGATGGAGGCGGTTCCATCACTTTCAATGGGGGAGAAACCTGGTCCACTCAAAATAATATGCCTACGGCGCAGTTTTATCGAATCAATACAGACAACCAATTCCCTTACCGAATTTATGGAGGGCAACAGGACAATACTTCCGTGGTCATTTCCAGCATGGCTTTGGGCCGAGGAGGAATCGGAGAAGAGCATTGGAATTACTCCGCAGGTGGGGAATCTGCCTTCCTAGCCTTTGATCCGGACGACCCAAGATATGTTTTAGGCGGAAGCTATCAGGGAACGATTGAGGTCTTGGACATGCAGACCCAGGGTTCGACTAATATCATGGCGGCTCCCATCCAATACCTCGGAATGAGCGCTAAGGACATGAAATATCGCTTCAACTGGAACGCTCCGATTATTTGGTCTCAACACGAACCGAACACTTTTTATCATGGAGCCCAAGTGTTGCTGAAAACTCAGGATTGGGGACAAACTTGGACAGAAGTATCACCCGATCTGACTCGAAATGAAAAGGAAAAGCAGGGAACTCCGGGTGTACCCTTTACCAATGAGGCAGTAGGGGCAGAGAATTATGGAACCATCGCCTATGTAATCGAAAGCCCACATGAGGATGGAGTGATTTGGACCGGAAGTGATGATGGTCTGGTTCACCTGACTCAAGACAATGGAGCCACTTGGACCAATGTCACACCGAAAGGCATGCAGGAAACTTTGGTGAATGCGATTGAAGTTTCCCCTCATGATCCGGCTACGGCCTACATCGCCACGACCCGCTACAAATTCAATGATTACACCCCGGCGATCTACAAAACTACCGACTATGGAAAGACCTGGACCAATATTTCCAAAGGAATACCTTATGGAGCCTTTACTCGGGTAGTTCGGGAAGATACCGAAAAAGAGGGACTGCTTTATGCAGGCACCGAACAGGGAATGTATATCTCCCGAGATGGAGGAGCCAATTGGGAATCCTTCCAATTGAACCTACCCATTACCCCGATCACCGACTTGAAAGTGGCCCATGATGATTTGATTGTGGCGACTTCGGGAAGATCTTTTTGGATTTTGGACGAACTGAATGTTGTGCGGGAAGTAAAAGCGGATGTAGATCAGATCACCCTCTACACCCCTGAAGATGCCCTTTTGGCAAATTGGTATTCCAGTATGAATGGAGGGAATTTGGATGATTTTTCCGGAACACATCCTTTCCAGGGATTGAATCCAGCGAATGGCATGGTGATTCACTATTCACTTCCAGAATCGGTAACAGATTCTACCGAATTAACCTTGGAGATTCTGGATGCACAGGGGAATTTGGTGAGAAAAATCTCTTCAAAAAGAGACCCTGAAGCCAAAACTTGGGCGGGTGGTCCTCCAATGGAACCGATCATTTCCACCCGAAAAGGATTGAATCGTTTTGTATGGGATTTGCGCTATCCGACCATGCCGGGAATTCCGGGCGCTTATATCGAGTCGAGTTACCGTGGTCATAAGGCCATCCCGGGAACCTACACAGTTCGCTTAAGCGGCATGGGTGCAAGTTCGGAGGCAAAAGCCGAAATCAAAGATCTCCCTGATTACAACTTAAGTCCTTCAGATTATCAAGCCTATCATGCTTGGATGAGTCAACTTGAGGGGGAGGTGACCTCCATGCACGAGATGGTCAATACGGCCAAGAACTATCAGGACCAACTTTCAGACTTGCTGAAGAAACTGGAAGGAAAAAGCAAGTATTCGGACCTGAAAACTGAAGGCGAAAAACTACTCAGTGAGCTCAAGGCATGGGACGAGAATATGATCCAACGAAGATCTACCGCGTACGACGACGTGGAAAACTTCCCGAATAAGTTTACCGCTAACTTCCTCTTTATGCTGAATCATGGCGAAAGCAGCATCCCGAAAATCAATGAAGGGACCAAAGCTGAATATGCTCGTCTGATGGAAGAGTGGAAACCGCTTAAGGATGAAGGCGAACGCTTGATTCAAACAGCAATTCCTTCCTTTAACCAAATGGCACAGGAAGCAGGAGTTGGGGTGCTATTTGTGAAGTGATTATTCACTATTTTGAAGCTGTAAATTTGAATGGCCCACGGTTGAAACCGTGGGCTATAATTTTTATTTTTCATCTTAACCCTTATTACTTTTCTTTATCAAATCTTCTTAAGATACCTCTAAATCTCCTTTTGTCATTTATGGAGAATAACAAAAGACTATTTCAATGGAATCCCAGTTTTCAAAATTTTCAAGTATCTTATTCGATCTAAAACAATGACAATAAACCTATGCGATTAGCCATTCATAATTGGATGCGGGCGGAAACGCTGGAGAGTACTTTGAAGCGAATTTCAGCGCTCGGATATACCCATTTAGAAATACAGGGCGCCCCCGAAATGTATGATACACAAGAGGTGAAAGAGCTGCTTGAAAAATACGGAATCCAATGTTGGGGTTCGGTCACCCTCATGCTTGAAGAACGAAACCTCTTAGCTAAGGACCCTGATCAGCGCAAACGCTCTGTACAATATGTTTTAGACCTTGCTCAAATGGTCAAGGATTTGGGAGGAAAAGTGATTTCCTTGGTACCTGCTACTGTAGGCAAGATCATCCCGGACGCACGACCTGAAGAAGAGTGGGAATGGGCAGTAGAAGGAGTCAAACAAGTTTATGAATTTACCGAAGCAAATGGTCTTCGAATTGGAATCGAACCAATCAATCGATTTGAAACCTACTTTATCAATCGAGGTGATCAGGCATTGGCTTTGGCCGAAGCGGTAGGCCCGAATTGCGGGGTATGTTTGGATACTTTCCATATGAATATTGAAGAAGTGGACATGTTTGCCACTATGAAGCGAATGGGGTCCCGACTGGTGAATTTTCATGTTGCTGACAACAACCGCATGGCTCCAGGAATGGGCAAACTAGACTGGAAACGAATCATGAGTACCTTGGCTGAAATTGGCTATGATGAAACGCTTTCAGTTGAATTCTGTCCTCCTATAGATCGTACCCCAGCCAACCCTTATCCAAATTCCATTGACGAGGCACCGGAAGGATTGAGTGAGGAGCAATTGAAATTTTTACAGGATCACGGTAGCACAGCCATTACGGAAGAGTTTTATTCCATGCTTACTCAGCGATCAGCAGACCTTCTAAAGCCTTACCTATCATGAAGATCGTCAACATAGAGGCTTATTGGTTGCGCTGTCCTATTCCCAAGGAAAAGCAACATCGCTCCGACTATGGACTATTGACCAATTTCGACATGACTTTGGTGGTGGTTACCACCGATACAGGTTTGCAAGGCTTCGGAGAGGCCAAAGCAGCTGTAGGTTCTTCGGGGTCCTGCGCCAGCATCGTGAGTTGTATCGAGCATGAACTCAAACCTGCTCTTATTGGTCAGGATGCAGGAGAAATTAATCGAATTTGGGAGATTGTTTACAATGGGACAAGAGACCATTATGCCCTTTCCAGAGGTCGCAAATTCCCAATTTTAGGAAGAAGAGGACTAACTATTTCAGCCTTGAGTGGAATCGATACTGCCTTGTGGGATATCAAGGGAAAATCCTTGGGTGCCCCGATTGTGGATCTTTTAGGAGGAAGTTGTAGGGATAAAATGCCAGCCTATGCAAGTGGTGGCTGGGCCAATGCTGAAGCCATAGGAGAACAATTATTGGGTTATACCGAAAAAGGATTTTCCGGAGTCAAAATGCGAGTTGGTGTCATGGATGAAAGTGTGGGAGAAAGTATCAAACGCGTGAAAGCTGCCCGGGAAGCACTCCCTGATCATATCAAATTGATGACGGATGCTCATGGCACCTTCAGCGTTCCAGAGGCCAAACAATTTTGTAGAGGGGTTGCAGATTGTAATTTGTATTGGTTTGAAGAACCTATCTGTCCGGACAATAAAATAGGAACTGCGGAAGTTCGGGCTAGTACCCACATTCCGATTGCAGCTGGAGAAAGTGAATACACCGCTTTTGATGTACGGGACCTGATTGCTGAGAAAGCCTTGGATGTCATTCAACCTGATTGCGCCATCATAGGAGGAATTACCGAAGCGATGCGGGTAGCCCAATTAGCTCATACTTATCAATTGGAGCTGGCTCCTCATTGTTGGGGATCTGCATTTTCCTTTATGGCAGGTGCTTCCATTGCCTTTGCCTCCCCTTCAGCCAATGTCATTGAATTTTCCTTGGGAGGAAATCCAATGATGTATGATTTGGTGAATGAAAAAATCAGTGTCGACCAGCATGGCATGCTGGCTAAACCCGATAAACCTGGATTGGGATTGACCCCCAATTGGGATTTTGTAAACGAATTCAAACAATAAAATCATGGCAAAAGCAATACAAATCAATCACATTGCCTTAGTGGTAAGCAATTTGGAAGAGGCTTGTGAGTTTTATGAAATGGAATTGGGGATGGAACCAATCCCTGCATTTTTATTTGACTATCCGACCGCTTTCTTCAAGATCAATGAAGACCAACAACTACACCTGACCGAATGGGATGATGTATATTCTTTCCGTGGACACATGTGTCTGCAAGTAGATGATATCAATGCCATCTATTGGCGAATGAAGGAACTGGGAGTAATTGACGTCAATCCTTGGGGCTATGTACGACAATTACCCGATGGACCGATTCAGATGTTTGTTCGGGACCCATCCGGAAATCTTCTTGAGCTTTCCTCTGCTCCAGATGCAAAAATTGACCCTAAGATATTTGAAGACGAACTGTTCAAGCCTGGGATTTATGTTTCCGGTAGAAATGATTTCCGAGGCTACAAGTCCAAAGATGCCACCCTTTACCATAAGAATAAATGAAGCAAAAGATTTTGCTTTTGGAGACCTTGGCAGAGGAAGCCATGGAAATACTCCTTGCGGACAATTCCTATGAGGTGATTTTGGCCTTTAACGAGGAAGTCTTGCAAGCAGCCATTGAAGAAGGAAATATCCAAGCAATCATCACCCGAGGAAAAGGTCAGGTCCGAGCAAATTTGATGGACCAAATCCCCAGTCTTCAACTAATTGCGCGAGCTGGAGTTGGCTTGGATAATATCGATGTTGATGAGGCTTCCAAACGGAAAATCAAAGTCGTCAATGCGCCCAATAGCAATGCCAATACTATTGCTGAACATACCATAAGCCTTATTCTCAATCTACAGCGAAACATGTATACCGCATTTTCCATGGTCAAGGAAGGACGCTGGAAAGATCGAGGAAATTATGTAGGAGATGAGGTCCATGGCAAGACACTTGGGATTTTGGGAATGGGAAACATCGGAAAAAAGGTCGCTAAAATCGCCGAGGCATTGGGAATGAAAGTTTGTTATTGGAGTGCTTTTAAGGAAGATGTACCCTACCCTATGCTTTCCCTTCAGGAAGTATTGAATAATTCAGATATTATCAGTCTCCACCTTCCTCTCACTTCAGAAACCGAAAACATGATCAATTCAGAAGCATTGGCACAAATGAAAAAAGGCGCACTTCTGATTAATACTGCAAGAGGAAAAATCATAGATCAAAAAGCTTTAAATGAAGCTTTGGAATCAGGGAAATTAGGAGGTTTTGCAGCTGATGTTTTGGCGGTAGAACCGCCAGAAGCGGATGAGCCTTTGATCAAACATCCAAATACATTAATTACTGCGCATGTTGGCAGCTTAACAAAAACCACCTACACTCAAATGTGTACCATGACGGTTGAGAATACGCTGGCAATTTTGAATGGAAAGGAAGCATCCCCCAATTGCATTTTCAATCGAAAAGCTTTGGGAATTTAATTTTCAAGAATTAATCAACTCCTAGAAAAACACCTTTATTTAAATCTGCCATGCGTTTTATTTTAATGCTTTGTTGCCTTTCAATTCTTTTTGCTTGTACCCAAAAGCAGGAGAAAAAGAAAGAAATAGAAAAGGAAACTTCCTTTACCACTCCATTGGGTAAAACCTACGAAATCCCCCAACCCTCTGAAAAGAGTATAGCCCAATATGATGAAGCAAAGGCAACTTACCTAGCCAATCCGGAAGATGTTGAAGCCTTGATTTGGTTTGGCCGAAGGACAGCGTATTTGGGGCAATACCAAGAAGCAATTTCTATCTATAGCAAAGGAATAGAAAAATTCCCTAAAGACCCCCGACTCTATCGACATAGAGGCCATCGCTATATCTCCATTCGAGAATATGATCAAGCGATCGCAGATTTAGAAAAGGCTGCCGAGTTGATTCAAGGCACAACCAATGAAATAGAGCTGGATGGCATGCCCAATGCCTTGAATATTCCTGTGAGTACCCTTCATGGGAATATTTACTACCATTTAGGCTTAGCCTACTACCTCAAGCACAACTACGAAAAAGCCTATGAGGCTTACCTTAAATGCCGGGAAAGCGGAAATAATTACGATAATATCGTTTCCAGCACGCATTGGCTGTATATGATTCAGCAAAGGATGGGAAATCCTGAAAAAGCTGATTCGCTCTTGGCTCCGATTCATGCTGACTCAACCGTCATTGAAAACCAAAGCTATGCGGACCTTTGCCATCTTTACAAAGGTTGGATTCCTGTAGATTCACTCATTCAAACTGGCCCAGGCAACCCTTCCAATGATGCCATTCGATACGGTGTTGCCAATTGGTATTTATATCACGGAGACACGACTCAGGCTCGATTACTTATGGAAGAATTGTTGGATAGCCAAGCATTCTCTTCCTTTGGCTATTTGGCAGCTGAAAGTGACCGGATTCAGTTATTTGAGCAATGAAGTCTGTAACGGTTATCGGATCGGGAATTATCGGACTCACCACTGCAAATGCACTTCAAGAGCAAGGTTTTCAAGTTCGCATTGTTGCCAAAGAGCGATTTGATAAAACACTTTCCAATAAAGTTGGGGCTGTTTGGTTTCCCTATGCCATCGAACCTATAAAAAAGTCAAGCTTCTGGGCTGCTCAATCTTTTGATCGATATAAAAAAGAAGCTGGAATTGCTCCCGGTATTTCCTTTGTCCCTTTTCTCAATGCCTATGTTGATGAAAGCAAAGAAGAATGGGTTGATCAATTACCGCCGGGAACTGTCAGAAAAGCTAAACCTGAAGAATTACCCAAGGGCATGGAAAAAGGACTCATTGCTGAAGTGCCGCTGGCCAAACCTCCACTTTACCTACCTTATTTGTTTGAAAAGTTTTTAAGTTCGGGTGGAACATTTGAGCAAAAAAACCTAACAAATATGGAAGAAATAGCCAACCTCGATTCATGGGTTATTAATTGTACCGGGCTTGGTGCAAGGGCCTTATGTGAGGATGAAGATCTTCATCCTATGCGTGGACAGATTCTTCGGGCAGAAAAACTTACGGTTCCTTCTTTCGCTGATCCTACCAAAAAAGGAGCACTCTCCTATATCATCAATCGAAGTAAGGACTCCGTCATTGGAGGCACAGACTATGATGATGACTGGAATGAATCCATTGATCCAAATGACACTAATTTGATTTTAAGTCGACTCAAAGCCTTTGGGATTGAATCAGACCCTAAAATTCTGGAAGTTATTGTAGGCCTTCGACCCAAACGAAGTGCTGTCAGATTCGAGTTTGATTCCGATTACCCAAATGTCTTTCATAATTATGGACATGGAGGAGCAGGATTTACTGTAGCTTGGGGATGTGCGCTGGAACTTTCGAATATTCTTTCTCAAAAAGCTAGATAAGCTAAAGTCTCAAAGGAACTTTTGGAGCAGGCCAGGACCTAACCTTATATTGAGAATACTTAGCAAATACTTTTATACTGGTTCTAGATGAATTCAGATCAGGTCCATTTAAAAAACAAACAAATCCTCCCCATCATCTTGGCTACCGCCATTTTTATGTTGATGCTGGATTCTACCATCTTGAATACATCACTTCCTGCCATTGCAGAAGACCTGAATGAATCCCCTTTAAACATGCAAAATGCCATCATCAGCTATGTGCTGACAGTGGCTTTATTGATGCCTATCAGTGGGTTTATGGCGGATCGCTTTGGTACCAAAAAAGTCTTCATTTCCGCTTTGACCCTATTTGCGCTTGGATCACTTCTTTGTTCACTTTCCCAAAATCTTACCCACCTTGTTATTTCCCGGGTGATTCAGGGAGTGGGCGGGAGTATGATGACACCCGTAGGAAGGCTCACCTTAATCAAAACCTTTCCCAAAAATGAGCTGGTTCGGGCCATGAATTATGCGATTGTCCCTGCTTTGATTGGGCCAATATTAGGACCTTTGGTTGGTGGCTATATGGTAGATTATGTCTCCTGGCACTGGATCTTTTTGATCAATTTACCCATAGCCCTGATGGGGATTATCCTGAGCGTAATTTATCTTCCGGATTATCACTCCCACTCATCAGGTTTTGATATTAAAGGCTTTTTTATTTTCGCAGCTGCAACTTTTATACTTTCCGTCTCTCTAGAACTTTTGGGGAACTCCGTTCAAACAACCCCGCTTTTATTGGGCTTATTTTTCGGATTTCTATTGCTCTATTTCTACTATCGCCATGCAAAAAAGCAAGTCGAACCTATTTTCCCTTTGGAACTTTTTCAGGTCAGGACTTTTCGGGTTGGAATAATTGGAAATCTAGCCACACGCTTAGGAATCAGCTCTGTTCCGCTACTTTTACCCTTAATGATTCAGATTGCCTATGGAAAATCAGCTGTCATTTCAGGTTGGATTGTAGCACCCATGGCCTTAACTGCTATGATTGGAAAATCGGTTGTTCTAAAAATCCTAAAATCTCTTGGCTATCGTAAAACCTTGATTTTTAATACACTAGTTATTGGGCTTTTGATCAGCTCCTTTTCTATCCCAGGACTAGAAAGCTCCATTTATTGGCATATTCCAATTATTGCAATTCTCGGTTTTTTCAACTCCATTCAATTCACCTCTATGAACACCATTGCCATTGCTGATTTGCGGCCTTATCATACGAGCAGCGGCAATTCACTTCTATCAGTCAATCAACAACTGGCCATAGGCTTTGGAGTCGCCTTTGGATTGGTTGTTCTCAAATTATTCGAAGGAGATGAAAAATTAATTCAAGGCGAAATTCATCAGGCATTTCGCTATACTTTTTTGGTAATAGGAGTACTCACTATGCTATCTGCTTTGGTTTTTAGAAGGCTCCATTTTAGGGATGGGGATAATCTTAAAACTCAAAATTAAAATCCAATCACCCTACAGTGAGTACCTTTCTTAAGGAATAACCATCGCTGAGGTTTCCCAGAAGAGAATCAGCCATATTCCCTTCTAGGCTATTTCGAAAAATTCCATCCGCTTCATTGGGAGTGTCCTCAGGTCCTTTGTATTCCTGACTTGCATAAACCTCTTCAGTAGCTTCATTCGGAAATGCAATCTGAGTACTCAAAACAATTTTACCACCCTTCAAAACATCCACATGAATATGAGGGGCTCTGCCCGGATACCAACCTGGAAAAATACTGATAAATGAAACCTCACCATTAGCATCAGTTGTCTGACGTCCTCTTAGAAAAGAAACCTTTGTAAAATCCTTTTCTTGCAAGGGGTGATTGCCATATTGGCTATAATATCCTTTTGCATCACAATGCCAGATATCTACTTCGGCTCCTGATAATGGTTCACATGGCTCCCCGCTGTTTTGTATTTTTAAATTAATCAAAAGTGCAATTCCCTGCCTATCTGCAACAATATTTGTGCGCATTAACTCGGCTGGAGATTTATTTGGAAATGGCCCACGGGTTTCAGAGGGCGATTTCAAGCATTTCTCATCTTGATTGATGGAGTTTTTTGATTGGGACACACTTCCTGCTACGGGCAGTGCTACAATCCCTCCAAACCCAGCAAGGGTTTTCCTTAAAAAGTCTCTCTTTTTCATAGGGCAAGGTTTTGAATAAGTATAAGATACTGATTTACATTAACTTACCAATAAAATCCTATGATAATTTTTGAAGTTCAATACTATAATTTGCTGAATTTTTTTTTTCATAAGAAAAAAGGGGAGCTAATAACTCCCCTTAATAATTTCCAAACTCTTGATTTTTATTCAATTAGCGTAAAAACCATTTGCCTGAATTTCCAGCTTGTTTGATCTCCATTTCCAGCACCGGAAGTTTGTTTAAAGATCAGGCCTATGATATTCTCCTCCGGATCTGCAAAATATTGAGTATTGAAATATCCTCCCCAATCAAAGGTCCCTTCACTTCCTATACCTCCTGTGGCAACTCCTTCATCTGTTACTAAACCAAAGGCCAAACCATATTTTTTATCCCCTTGCATCAATTCACCAACTTGATTCTTCATCATGGTTTCAATTGTCTTTGAGCTTAAAATTCGCTTTCCATTTAACTCACCTCTGTTGAGATACATTTGGAGAAATTTGGCATAATCTTCCGTAGTACTGGATAGTCCTGCTCCACCAGAGAAAAAGCGCTTTGCACCTTTTCTTGGATAATCAGGATCATAAAAGGTAACCGGATAGGCTTGCCAATTCCCTTCTCTAAATGTATGAACAGTCACTAATCGAGGTGCTTGGGCGGAGGAAAGATAAAAACGGGTGTCATTCATCTCCAAAGGATCAAAAATCCGCTCTTTCAAAAACTCATCAAAAGGTTGTCCACTGATCACCTCAATGAAATAACCTAGAACATCCAGTCCTTCAGAATAAGTGAATTTGGCGCCCGGATCGTGATGAAGCGGAAGTTTAGCCAACCTCATTACACTCTCTTTAATGGAGATATCTTCAGTGGTAAATAGGTCGACAACTCCGGCTTTATGATAAATCATCTTCATCCGCTCATCTCCATCGATGACACCATAGCCTATACCAGAGGTATGCGTCAATAAATGCCGAATCGTAATTTCTTGACTTGCTGGCCTAGTCGTATAGGTAGTATCTCCATAGCGAAATCCAGTTAAAACCTGTGGGTTTTTGAACTCGGGAATGTATTTGGAAATAGGATCATCCAAACGGAATTTCCCCTCTTCCCAAAGAATCATAACTGCCGTCGATGTTATTGCTTTTGTCTGAGATGCTATCCTGAAAATATGATCTTTTTTCATGGAGCTTTTTGAAGCAACATCCGCATATCCTTTCGCTTCATGATAAACTACTTTTCCGTCTTTTAAAACCATGGCCACGAGGCCGGGAACCTGCTGTTCAGCAATTGCTTCTTCAAGCATGGCGTCCAATTTCTGAACACGATCTTGAATTATTCCATCGACAGATTGAGGGAAGGCAGAAATTGAAAACATCCCTGCTAAAAGGAGTAAATAGATTCTTTTCATAGGATTAGGATTTCTTCAAATTATTGATTTTTAAAGGAAATAACTAAAACAAAAAATAGGAACGCTACTTCAAGCTTTCAATTATCCTTTTTGCAACTGTCTCAGAAGCAGATTGATCTCCTAGTTTTTCAAGAATCTCATCATAGCCCTGAAATATTTCACCCTTATGAATGGGATTTGTAAAAATGGCATTAAGTTCTTTTTCAATTTGTGCAGGCGAAAAATCATCTTGAATCAATTCTTTCACTACTTCTTTACCCGCAATCAAATTCACTAAAGAAATAAAAGGAACGCGAATTACTCGCCTTCCAATCTGATAGGAGATCGGAGATGTACGATATACAACGACTTGAGGAACACGGAAAAGTGCTGTTTCTAAAGTAGCTGTTCCTGAAGTAACCACTGCAACAGTCGCATGAGATAATAGGTCATAAGTTTGATTGAAAACCACTTTAATCCCTGCTTTTTCAGCGGGAGAATAAAGACTCTTATCCAGACTATCCACTCCTGCCACTACCCATTGTCCCAATGGAAATTTGGAAACCAATTCCACCATAGTTTGGAGCATGGCTTTCACTTCCTGTTTCCTGCTTCCCGGCAGTAGGGCAATGATAGGAGCGTAGCTTAGCTCATTTTTTTGAAAGAAAAATTCATGAGGTTTGAACTTTCTGATTTCATCCAAAAGTGGATTCCCTATATATTCAACCTCCATATCAAACTTTTGAAAAAACTCTGGCTCAAAGGGAAGAATACTGTAAATCTTATTGGTGAATGCCTTGAGTTTTAAGGCTCTTTTTTGGTTCCAAGCCCAAACCTTTGGAGGAATGTAATAGTGGACCGGAATTCCATTGTCAGTTGCAAATGCTGCAATTTTCATATTGAAACCACCATAATCCACTAGAATCACCGCATCCGGTTTATATTCCAAAATATCTTCTTTAACCAATCGGAGATATTTCAACACCTTCTGAAATCCCAAAACCACCTCCAAAAAACCCATCAAAGCGACCTCTGAATAATCAACAGCCAAATCAACTCCTGCATCTTGAGAATAGCTCCCCCCCATTCCCCGGAATTCAATTTCAGGCGAAAGCTTTTTCACAGCAGCCACCAAATTTGAAGCATGCAAATCACCTGATCGCTCACCGGATATGATGTAGAGTTTCTTTTTATTTACCACAGAGGACACAGGGGATAAGCTAGTTTTTTAATCTTATTAAACCATTGACAAGCTTTAGGACATTGAAATTCATTAATAAACCAATTTTATAACCACTCAATTTGAGATAAGTAATCATTTGAGCTTTATGAATATCCTTTAACTTTTTTACGCTTTTTAATTCCAATACAACTTGATCCTCAACCACCAAGTCTAAACGGTAACCACATTCAAGATACAAACCATCAAAATAAACAGGTAATGGCTTTTCTTTTTCAACCTTTAACCCTGTGGTTTTAAGCCGATGATACAAACAGTTTTGATAGGTACTTTCGAGTAAACCTGGACCTAAACTTCGATGTACATAAATAGCTTCACCGATTATTATTTCAGTAATATCAAAATCACCCATGAAGGAAATTAACCTATTTCACTAAAAATCTAAAATTAAATAAGAAGCGAAAATTAAATTCTAATAAAAAAATCTCCTTTTCCTCTGTGGTGAAAAAAATCACTCACCAAAATACTCCACAAAATTCCTCGGAGTTTCATACAGAGTCAATTTATGCAAACCACCATTTGGAGTAATTTCCTTAATGGCTGGCTCTAGGATTTTCCAAAATTCCATAATTAGAATCTCGCAAGAAGCCATTTTCCCCTGCATGAAGTCCACATCTAGATTCAAGTTTTTATGATCTACTTTATCAATCACTAGCTTCTTGATAAGAGTACTCAATTCTTTTAAGTCTACCACAAAACCTGTTCCAGGATCAGGAATCCCCTTTACAGTCACGATCAACTCAAAATTATGCCCATGCCAGTTCACATTGGCGCAAGGTCCAAAAACCTCAAAGTTTTTTTCATCGGACCAATTTGGATTCCAAAGCTTATGGGCGGCATTGAAATGCTCTTTTCGGCAAACGTAGATCATCGGCACTAGAAATTCGCTGCAAAGGTAGGTAAAAGATCAGAGATTGAAAATCTGGTCAAAATACAAAAGCCCTGATAATAATCAGGGCTTTACCATTGATTTTAACGGGGATTTAAGCCTCATTCAGTTTTTGAAAGAATAGCACCAAGTGATCTTCGCGAGAAAGATCCAACTTATTGTCTTTGACAATTTGCTTTGCCAAATCAGCATCCTTTTCATTTAAGGACTTGATAATATTATTTGTCTTAGCTCTTACAGATTCTACCTTATTATTAGCATCAATCAGAAAGAATCGTTCTTCGAAAACAAACAACTTGCCTGGGGTTGGCGCATAGCTATTTTTAGGAGGAGTAACCAAGTCAGAATAGAATTTACGAACCAAGGTGTATTTCTCTCCTTCTGCAATCACATTCACCAAATCATCGGGCTTTACTCCATCGATCATATCGAATCCTTTCTTGAACAGCAATCTGGTCAAAAGTCCCTGCTCAGTATTGTTTGCAATAACGATAGAAGGACGCTCAAGCATTGCATATTCCACATAAGCTTTATTGAGGTAGATCTTATTCCCTGCCTCATTGATTACTTCTAGCTCATTCTCATAAATATTGAATTTATAAGCCACGTTTTCCTTTAATCCCGCATTTGAAAGGGAAATATCTCCTCTTGACCAATCTTCAAATAGATACGGTGAACCTTCCACTCCTGAATAACCGGAAAGTCTGGCAGGAGCACCATTCATGTCAATATTTGAAAGCTGTCCGTAGGATACTTGAGCTAAAAAAAGGAAAGCTACAATTACTAATTTTCTCATTGTTTAATTACTTTTTTGTGTAAGGTTAAATGGTTGGTATTAATTTTCAGTATATAAATTCCTCTAGTGAATGGTAAGTTCAATTCTACGTCAACTTCATCCGTATTTTTACTTAGGTCCATGGTTCGATAAACCCGACCTGCCATATCTACGATTGACAAAGAAATTGGTCCTCGATATTCATTTGAGATCATTACTTTGATTTGATCATCAGATGGTATTGGACCCACAAAAATCCCAAACCTTGATAATTCCTGCTCTTGATTTGGAATAGCTGAAATCACTACTGGATCGGAAACTCTATTACAGATTTCATTGAAGATTGCTACTTGATAGGAACCATCCGAATCAGCTTGAATAGAACGAGTAGTTGCACCCGGAATTGCTTCGCCATTTAGATACCATTGATAAGCATCCCCAGGCTGCTGCGAGGTCAATGAATTCCCATTAGCCACAATTACGGGCTTTACAAGCTCATTACTTCCGATTTCAACGGTCTGCTCAAAAAGCGTAGACCCTGATTCATTAGCAATTGTCAACTTCACGGTGTAAGTGCCTGGAGAATCAAAGACAAAGAATGGATTCTCAAGGGTAGAATTACCTATTCCATCGAAATCCCAAGCATAAGAGGATATTGCTCCTTCACTGAGATTTTCGAAAGTAACCGCTGCTCCTTCACAAGGATAAAGCACTCGGAAATTGGCGAAAAGCACATCATCACAATTTTGAGCGAGCCAACCATCTGAATTGGTAATGGAAGCCGCGGTCCCCAAATTGACGATAGCTTGCCCTTCTAAATCCACATTCTCTACTTCAAGATTTTCGAAACAATACTTTCTGTAAATGTTATGAACAATCTTGCCTTTATTGGTGGCTCTAATTTTTGCACTTGCCGATTCAGTAGCTGTGGAAACAATCTCCTCCTGAATCACCAATTCGCCATTTGGACCTAAATCCAATTCTGAGGAAGTGCCCATAGAAAGACGATTGGCAGTAGCAGTTTCCCGATCCAAAAAGACCTTTGCACTCTCGATATTCAAATGTTCAAACCCTTCACTTAACAAGGTCAAATTACCTGATGCTACATGAAGTTCTTGGACAGGTTCTGAAGTAAGCACATTGAACAGACCATTTTCTCCATTGAAAGTCACAGTGACAGCGGATTTCAGACTAGCATTTGGCTCTACTATAAAATCTTCTTCAAAATTCAAGAAGGAAAAACTTCCGTCCAATGAACCCGATCCGACCATTTCTAAGGATTTCAATTGTATGAAAGCCATATCACTTTTTACATGCGCTCCATCAATTCTCAAATTCCCTAAAACATCGGCATCAATTAATCTCCAATTTCCTGAATTGAAATTCAGGTTCACGTTGTCGAAGGTGGTCTGACCAAATTCAACTAAATGCGAGTTTTCATCTGAGTTTTCGAACACCAAAGAACCATTCTTGATCTCAGTTATTTGGTTACTTACTCGGAAGCCGTTGGTAACCTTTACTTCATTTCCTTGGAGGTCAAAGGATAAAGTTTGATCACCAAATAGGTTTATACTGAAGGCATTAGCAGTAGTAGGGAAATTAACAGTTGCTGCACCACCATCTCTTCCTTCAAAAACAACTCTACTGCCTGAACTTGGGATTTTGCCAGCAGGACTTCCTCCAGAGGTAGATGACCAGTTATTTCCGTCATTCCAATCTCCATTTGCACCACCAATCCAATACAAGGTTTCATCTGCTCCATCCACAGTACCTCCTGTGAAGACAAAAGCATATTGCTGTACATCGAATTGTAGATCATTCTTATGGCTGATGCGAACAGTGTATAGTTTCGGCTCAGGACTATCAATTAAAACCTGCTCAACGTTATCTCTGAAATTGTCTGAAGTTCTTACAGCCCGAGCCCCGGCACGTTGGGAAGGGTCCAATGTCCACGGGAAAAACTCTTTACCATCTTCATCAAAAATTCGTAGATCCAAGTCATTAACCAACATCAAATTGGTTGGGTTATTTGCTTGGCCTGGGGGACTCCCAGCAGGATCTGTCCATGCTATCGTTGCCCGGATCGGAGTCACGCCATCCGATACGAATTTAAACTCATGTATTTCTCCATTTCCAAGAATGTCTTCCCTGATAAATTGAGAAGTTCCATCTTCATTGAGGATGATTTTTGCAGCAGCATTAACATCCAATAAGCCCCAACCATACATGTAATCAGGCCCAGGAGCAGGACCGGCTTCTTTGGCCGTATGAATAGCCAAAGCTTTCAAAGAGGATGAAAGCATAAATCGCCCGGAATTTCGCTCAGAAAATAATTGCTGAAGCAAAAACATGGAACCTGTGGCATTTGGCGCTGCCATAGAGGTACCGCTTTGGCTCGCATAGCTATCTCCACCTTGAGGGCCAATGGAAGCACTAAAAACACCTACTCCCATTGCCACTAAATCAGGCTTAATTCTTCCATCATCAACGGGGCCCCAAGAAGAAAATCCGCTCATTTTTACATCCTCAGGACCATTATAATCCAAAACCTGCTCTACAGCTCCAATGGCAAAATTATTCTTCGCAACTCCTTCTGGTCCAATCGTATCATCTGGACCATCTGGGTCGCGCGTACCATCTCCTACATCATCCCGGTCATTCCCGGCTGACCAAACCACGCTATAATATGGCTTGGAATAAAGCAATTCATCAATTGCTTGACTCTTTGTACTATAAAAACCAAAACGCCAGTCTTTATCAGGATCAACAGCAGGATTACCTACCCATTGCCAGGAACCATTATTAATTCTCCAACCTAAAACAATCCCATAGGAATGATTAGAGATGAGCATGCCATTCGTTTTTGTTTCAGGATCGTAGGCATTGGCATTCATCTTGGAAATGTCTGATTCCCAATTAAAGGACCATCCTGTAGCTTCATAGGCCATTCCTTTAGCCATAGGATTTACTCCTCCACCTAAAACTGTACCGGTAACATGTGTTGCATGCGTACTTAAATCTTCTGATGACCCGTCAATCTGAGTAAGTCTACCCTGAAATTCAACATGGTCAGGTTTAGGTCTTGTTTGATCAAAAATACCGACTGTAAGACCTTTTCCAGTCAAGTCCAAACCTAATTCCCCATCAGGCTGGAGAGTAACAGCACCTGTTGTAATTGCCGCATTCTTATTGTGAGGAGCATAAAAAACAGGACTACCTGATTCATCTAAAAATTGAACTTTAGATACAAATCCATCGCCTAGGTCAAATTCTCCATTTGCATTCAAGTAGGAGAATTGACTTAAATATCCTTGGTTAGGAATATATCTTAGTTTTTCTAAGGTTTTTTGAAGATTAGATTGTACTTCCTCTCTAGCTTTTTTTAATAAGACTTGCTTTTCTTGAACCTCCTGAGCTTGTAATTCTACTCCAAGAAGTGTCAGCAAAAGAATAATAATTGGGGTAAATTTTCTCCTCATACTTAATCAAACTACCGCTCTAGTCTTTGGGTTTATTTTTACTCGATTTTTTGTCTAAAAATAAACTACGAAACGAGAATATGTATGTTATTTTTTCTGACTGGTAGCCATAAAACAAAAAAGGAGGGAAATCCCTCCTTTTTTGAGTTAAAATATGTGAATTAGTTTTTCACCAAAGTAGTAGTACCATTGATTCCATTATTTGGATCACTCCAGTACAATACCAAGGTATTAGTAGCTGGATCAAAAGATCCTTCAAATGGTTCAACTGAAGGTGCAGAGATATTGAATTGTCTTTGACCAGGTCTCAAGAAGGTCAAAACATTACAATTGTCACCATAAATAGCTTGCTGAGTGGTACTAAAACCAAAAGCAGCATATAGGCCTGCAGAAATATCAGAAACTACATATTCACCCACAGCACCATCTACTGGTACAACTGTAACTTCAGCGGTGAAGGTACCGAAACGTGACTGACTAGTAGCAGTCCAAGTGTCAGATGCAGTAGAAATATTGGATTCACAAATCACATTGATGTTTACATCTAAATCTCCATAGTTATCTGATACTTCAGCACCAGTAGCAGCTTCCATCACCAATTTCAAAACTGGAGACTCAGAAGGGTCGATATTTCCAGTAAGTACATTAACTGGGAAAGTAGCAACAAACTGTCCAGCAGGAATCGTTACAGAAGCACCGGTAAAGTCTACGTGTACTCCTTGAACTGCAGTTGAAGCAGGGTCTACACCAATAGATACAGTAATTTCTCTAGAAGCATCGGTAGACACTCGGTTTACCTGAATATCAACCACATCAACTTGATCAGCTGTTCTTCTAACCTGAGTAACTGTGAATCCGTTTGGTAAGTTACCATCTTGAAATTCAACTTCATTCCCTTGAAAGAAGGCGTCTCTCCCTGGATCATCGAAGCAGGAAGTTATTGCCAGCATGGCAAATACAACTGCTAAATAGCTATATATCTTTTTCATGATTCTTTCTATTTATTAATTATAACCAGGGTTTTGCTCCAACTGATCGTTCAACAATAATTGGTCAGTAGGAAGCGGAGGTAGGATACGATAATCGGTGTAAGGAATATCCTCAAATCGTCCAGCCTTAGGAATAGCCATTCCATTTCGCTTCAAGTCAAACCATCTGTGACCTTCCAAAGCAAACTCTAGTCTTCGCTCAAGCATAATTGCATCGAATAGCGCAGAACCAGAAGCAGAGATCTCAAATTCCTCAAGACCACGGTTAGCACGCAAAGCATTCACATCAGCTCTTGCACCTGCTTCATCACCTGTTCTATAACGAGCTTCAGCTCTGATCAAGTACAATTCAGCAGCACGGATGATAGGAAGGTTTTCCAAGAAATCACCTTTGTGTCCTAACCACTTTGCAGAACGATAAACAGTTCCATCTGCTCCAGAACGAGTAGTTTCAACCCAAGCATCTCTTCTTACATCATTATCATCATAAGCATCTATCAAATCATCTGTAGCAGTTGCAATGAACTGAGCACTCGCGAATACGTTTGCAGTCAATGAGCAAACTGAGTTGTTTACGCCGTCTACAGTAGACCAGTCATTGGAACGGATCTCAATCTCAAACAAAGACTCTGGGTTTGGAGCTGTAGAGAATCCAGCTATGTAATTATCTGGAGTAGCCAAACCAGTTCCGTCATCTGCAAGACCGAAAGAAGCCATAGCAGCAGTAGCTGTAGCAGCTGCTTCTGCAAACTTGGAATCATAAAGATATACTCGAGCTAGAAGTGCCTGAGCAGACCCTCTGCTTGCTCGGTAAACACCAGTAGTACCCATACTTGCATTAGGCAAAAGGTTGATAGCAGCCTGCAAGTCAGAGATGATTTGATCATAAACCTGACGGTTAGTAGCTCTAGCACGGAAATCCGCATCAGAGAAACCAAGGGTAGGAGTAGTTCTCAAAATCACGGACTTATCCCAGCCGTTTACCTCTTTACCTGGCTCGTATCCGTAGATTCTAGCCATATCGAAGTACATCAAAGCTCTCAAAAACAATGCTTCGCCTTTTACTTGTTGTCTTTGAGTAGCATCACCAGGGATATTTTCCTCATCATCAATCTGGGACAAAACGATGTTCGTTGTATTAATACCAGACCAGAACCCGGTATTCCAAATGTTTATATGAGATCTGTCTGTATTTTGCTCCTGACCAATATATCTACCGGTATTTGCAATAATTCTTAGATTATCAGCCATGATCTCAGGTGCAATAATTAATTGCTGACCATAGCGATTGAAGTTTCTAAGAGTACCATAGGCAGTCAAACCAAGAGCCTCCAAACCATCAACATCGGCAAGCGCTGTTTCAGGTGTCAAACTCTGTCTTGGTTGAGTTTCCAAATCTGTACAAGATGCTGCCAAAATAGCACCACCCAATACCAATGTTTTTACTATATGTTTCATTTCTATTTTCTGATTAGAAGGTTAGCGTTACACCTGCAGAGATTTGTCTTCCGTTAGGGAATCGTCCGATAGAAACGTTTTCAGCGATACCAACTACTTCAGGATCTTGTCCAGTGTACTTAGTGAATGTTGCTAAGTTCATTCCTTGAACGAACGCGCTCAAACCTTGCATACCGATTTTCTGAGCTGCAGAAGATGGAAGTACATAGTTCAATGTTACCTGCTTCAAACGTACATAACCACCATCACTCAAGAATCGAGTAGAGAAGGTATCGATGTTAGAAGTACCTGGTGCCTGACCACCTTCATAAGGACGGCCTACTGTAGTGATATCTCCAGGCTGTCTCCAGTAATCCAATTGGTTAATTCTTAGGTTACCAGTTGATGCACCCCAGTCTTCTAGGTTAAACATATCTTGGTTACCTGCCAAGTTTCCAAATTGTCCTTGGAAGAATACCTCCAAAGAAAGTGGACCATAGGAGAAAGTATTAGCTAGACCTCCGTAGCTTCCAGGGAAGCCACTACCTCTGTAATCAAGAGTAGACTCACCTACGATGTAAGTATAACCTCCATTACCATCGTCGTACATAGCACGTCCGTTAGCAGGGTTAACCCCTAGGAATTGGTGAGTATACCAGAATGAAATAGGTTTTCCAACGATCAAGGAGTTACCGATTCTATCCAAGTCATCATACAATTCCATCAACTCATTCTCCAAGAATGTGATGTTGAAAGCAGTACTCCACTGGAATTTGCCTGCAACCACGTTAACAGTCTGCAAATCGAAGTCGATACCTTGGTTTCTAACTTTACCTGTATTTCTGGTGATAGAACCGAATCCGGAATCAGTAGGAAGTGGGGTGTTGAACAACAGAGCTTCAGAATCTCTTCTCCAGAAGTCAACTGTACCGATGATTCGACCATTGAAGATTGTCCAGTCCAAACCAATGTTCGTGGTTACTGATTCTTCCCAAGTCAACAAGTCATTACCCAACTGGGAAAGACCTAGAGTACCGTTTCCAAGATACTGACCAGTGTTTCCAACCAATGTTCTTGAAGCAAAGTTCGCAATGTTGGAGTTACCAGTGATACCGAAGGAAGCTCTCAATCTCAAATTGTCAAGCCAAGTAAGCCCTTCCATGAAGCTCTCTGAAGAAATTCTCCATCCTACGGAAGCAGCACCAAAAGTACCCCATCTATTTTTCTCACCGAATCGAGAGTGACCGTCACGACGGATAGTAAAATCAGCCGTATATCTGTCGTCGTAGTCATATTTTACTTGACCGAAGAAACCTGCTCTCTTGAATTCGGTAAAGAAACCACCTACTGCAAATGGAGTAGCAGCGTTTTGTAGATATCTTAAAGTTGGATTAGCAAATCCTCGACCTGTAGCAGTAGTTTCCTCATTTTGGAAACCTTTGTACTCATAACCTACCAAACCAGACACTGTGTGGACGTCATTGAATTTTTTGTTGAAGTTCAAGTTGTGGTTGGTATTGAAGTTATTTCTTCTTTCGTCAGCATAGAAAGACTGACCTCCAAAAGAGGAGAATACTGGAATAGTAGAAGGACGGTTGTTTTCGTCTCTGTTGTCAGCGAAGTCAATACCAAAGTAAGAAGTCCAAGACAACCATGGAGTCAATTGATAGTTCAACTGCAAGTTAGATACAGTCTGTACAGTAGTACCTTGTCTCAATTCTTCATAAACACCCTGTACGATGTTGTAACCGAAGTTGTGGTTAGAAGGATAATCAGCCTTGAAAGATCCGTCCTCATTGTAGATAGGTACATTAGGTCTCATGGTGAAACCAGCAGAGAAAGGACCGTTTACGAAGTTACCATTAGCGATAGTACCGAAAGTACGCTGATACGCCAAAGAGAAATTCGCTCCGATGGTTAATTTCTTATTTGGTCTGTGAGTCACATTCAAACGACCAGTTGCTCTTTCATACTTAGACTGAATGATTTGTCCTTCTTGAGCAGTGTATGACCCAGAAAGATAGAAGTTAGTCTTGTCATCACCGCCAGAAACTGACAAATCATAGATAGACATACGTCCATTTCTATACAATTCATCAACCCAGTCATAAGACTGCAAGTTTGGATCTTCGGGATCTCCATAAGTAACAGCAGCGTTAGCAGGATTCAAGCCGGCATTAAGATATGCTTGTCTTTTGATTCCAGCTAGTTGGCTAGCATTCATTACTTCGTACAAGTTCAATGGCTGAACGATACCTTCCTGAACTGAAACTTTTGTTTTGGTTGTTCCTTTGCCACCTTTCTTAGTAGTAATCAAAACTACACCGTTTGCAGCTTGAGCACCATAAATGGAAGCAGCAGCAGCATCTTTCAATACCTCAATAGACTCAATATCATTAGGGTTGATAGATGCCAAAGCATTTTGCGGACCTTGACCAGAAAGAGAACCAGTTCCAAGCTGAACACCGTCTACAATGTATAGAGGCTCGTTTCCAGCGTTAATCGAACCGACACCTCGGATTCGTACGTTCAAGGTACCACCTGGAGCACCACTTGTCGAAGTTACTTGCACACCAGCAATACGACCCTGCATCGCACGGTCAAAAGACTGCACAGGTAGGTTTTCGAATACCTCACCTTTTACGGATGCAATTGCACCAGTAATTTCTCTTTTTGACTGATCACCGTAAGAAGTAATCACAAATTCAGAGAGAGACTGAACATCAGGCTCCATCACTACATCGATGGTGGTCTGATTTCCAATCACTACCTCTTGCTGTCTCAAGCCCACAAAGCTGAAGACCAACACATTACTTCCGGCAGGAACAGAGATGGAATATTTCCCATCCAAATCGGTAGCTGTACCGATTGTCGTTCCCTTCACCAGAACTGTAGCTCCTGGTACTCCCAAGTTATCTTCCGAAGAAGTAACCGTACCAGTAATCACGCGATTCTGAGCAAACACCACTGCGCTGCCCAAGAAAAGCATGAGTCCTAGAAGTAAAACTTTCCTCATATTTGGTTTGATTATGGTTTAAATTAGACTCAATGATATCCCATATCTTTGAATACTCCAAAAGCAATACTTAGAAAAATCACAATTGTTTAAGAGCAACAGTTCCTATTTTTAAAGCTCTTAAGCTTTTAATCAAAATTTTATTTTGTTTCTAAGCATCTCTTCCTCTTTTTCCAAAAATTATTAAGATTAACCAATTGTTAACAAAAGTTAATTCTAGTTGAGAAAAATGAAAAATCTTCCAAAAAAGTAAATCCAACCCCAATTTCAGGCATTTATTTTTCAAAATTGATTTTTACCAAAATATTATATAAACCCTCTTTAAAAAGGGTTAATATTTATAAAGCATCCTTATTTATAAAAAAATAAATATCTAAACGGGTAAAAAATTATTATATAAACGGTGGGTTGTTTTTTATCAATCCGGCAAAAAAAGCTGAGAACGAATCTTTTAAAGAATAGTAATCGTGATTCTTCGATTCAAAGCTTGATTCCGGGCATTTGTATTAGGCACCATAGGTTCTCTGTCTCCCTTTCCTTCTACAGCAGCCCGACCTTCATGCACTCCTTCTTTGATTAAAAAATTACGAACGCTTTCAGCCCGCATCAAACTTAGCCTCTGATTATACCCTGGATTACCCACATTATCCGTATGCCCTGTAATCATGATATTTACATTCGGGTTTTCTCCCAAGAATTTGATCAACCGACGGAGGGAACTCAAAGATTCTGGCTTCAGATCATATTTATCAAAATCAAAAAATACATTTTCGAATACAAACTCTTCACCCGAAGCAACAGGTGTCAGTGCTACCTCCATATTCTTTACATTCTGAATACTATCCCGCTGCACATTATAGATCTTCGGCAAGTAACCCTTCTTTTCAACGTAAAGCCCTGATATTGAATTCTCAGGGTATAGCATCATAAACTCTCCCGTTTTTCCATCAGCCTTAAATTCATAAAGCGTGCTATCATTAGTCAATGACACCAAAGACAAAGTAGCATCAATGGGCTCCCCCGTTTTAGAATTAAAGACCTTTCCACCTGTTACTGTCAGATTGTCTCCCAAATATATATCCTGGGGGAAATTGAAACGATATAGTAAAGCCCGGTCATTTTCCTTCTGCTGTGTAGTGAGTTCCGTGAAATAGGCATAGTCTTTTTGAGCTGTAATAAATAGAGCTACCTGATCCAATTGATCATTAATCGGTAGTCCAAGGTTTTCGGGTTTTGAAAACTCCCCATCTTTTACCCTTGAAAGAAAAATATCCATCCCCCCAAATCCCTGATGACCATTGGAAGCAAAGAAGAGAATCTCATTATTGAAAAACATAAATGGTGAAATCTCATCCTTCTGCGTATTCACCACACTTCCAAGATTTTTAGCCTCAGACCAGCTTCCATCTTCTTTTCTTACTGAATACCAAATATCATTTCCTCCAAAACCTCCTTTTCTATTAGAAGAGAAAAACAAAACTCTACCATCTGCAGAAAGAGAAGGCTGTGAATCCCATTCCCTTGAATTCACATTTTTGCCCATGTTTTGAGGACGTTGCCATTTGTTATTGACTTTGTAAGCCACATACAAATCACAACTTCCCTGAGAATCCGGCGCATCACAAGAAGTATAAATCAAAATATTCCCATCAGCGGTCACCGAGCAGGTTCCTTCATTGTAAGGGGAATTAATCGTCTCAGCGATACTCGCTGGCTTGGTCCATTCCCCACTTTCGTTCATAAAAGCGGTGTAAATATCCTCCTTGTCAAAATTCCCTATTCCATCCCGCTTAGTAAAAAGGATCTGTTTTCCATCTGCAGTTAAAACAGGGAAATATTGAAGCCTAAATTCATTTAATGGACTTTGGAGTCTTTCCTTATCGATGGATAGTGCATTTCCTAATTGGCTTTCGAGAAATGCCATCAATTCCTTCATCTCCTTATAATAGACGCTGGTTTTGAAAGAATTTTCCAGGATGGGATCAATTTCCTCGAATTGATTGTATGCTTCCTGAAACTCCCCTCGCTTTAAAAAAATATTGGTGTAAACCCAACCAATGTCTGCTGCATGCTTGGGTTTGGCATTTTTTCCGGATAAACGAGCTTTACCCAAATCAGCCACTTCCTGCGCCTTATCCAAGTCTCCAGTCGTGATATATAACTGAGACATTTTCACGTAGGCCTCCAAAAAAGAACGCTCACGGGAGATGGCTGCTTGAAATTTTTCAATAGCCTCGTCATACCGTCTTTCTCGGATCAATTGCTCTCCTTCTTCATAGTACCGGATAGCCCTGCCATCAATGATGGAATATTGCTGGGCGATCAGACAATAGGAAGGGATAAGAAATAAAATGCAGAAGAAAAGGCTGCGCATGAATTTATGGGATGTCCATAAATTTATGAGTTTGTAGGGATATTTTCCAAGCCGGGCGCTTTTTGATGTATTCAATAATCTCTGAAGTGAAGCGATCTGCCCTACTCCACTCAGGCTGAAGACGTAGTTCACAAGTCGAATTTACTTGTGCAGCATGGGTCTCTGCAAAATCAAAATCACTTGGATGGAAAACAACTACTTTTAGCTCGTTAGCTACCTGATAGATAGAGGGATGTGGCTTTTTGAATTTCTTTGGAGAAAAGCAAACCCAATCAAATTCTCCTGAAAAAGGATGAGCTCCGGACGTTTCAATATGAGTGGAAAATCCTTTCTCTTTCAAAAGTTGAGTAAGGGGAAATAAATTATACATTAGAGGCTCACCTCCAGTAATCACAACCAGCCTTCCAGGATAAGCCAAGGCTCCTTCGATGATTTCTTCAATGGAAATGATAGGCCACTTTTCAGCTTCCCAGGATTCTTTTACATCACACCAAACACATCCCACATCGCAGCCTCCTAGCCTAATAAAATAAGCTGGGTGCCCTGAAAATCTCCCTTCTCCCTGGATGGTGTAAAAAGCCTCCATGACTGGAAGCTGTAGGCCGGCGGCCACAAGTTCTTGAGTTGTCATTTTAATTTTTGGTAAAGCGGGTGATCGAACCGCTGAATGAGGCGCAAAGGTAGGATGAAAGTTGGAAGGTTGCAAAGTGGAAAAGTTGGAAGGTTAAGTTGTCAAACTTTTCAACTTTTCACCTTTCCACTTTACAACTCCTTCCGCATGACAACTCGATAATCCTCCACCCCTCCTTTTGGAATTACTTCCATGATTTTAAATCCTCTTTGAAGACCAAAATTGATCATGGCGGGGAATCGGTTTCTGGTTTTGAAATAAATGGCTCGAAAACCCTTTTCCTTAGCCCAATTCTCTTGGTAATCTGCTAAAGCATTGGCAATACCCATTTTCCGATAGTCGGGTATCACCCCTCCCATCCATGAATAAAAAATTTCAGGAGTATCACTTTGATAGCCAACTTTGAAACCCAACAACTTGCCGTCCCTTTCCGCCACCAAAGCCAAATAAAGTCGATGCTTTAATTGATCCACATAAAAATCCAAAGAAGCCTTTCCGGGAAACTCAGGAATCCGCTCATGCACCCAGAGGAGCTCTTCGGGAGAAGCATGACGGATTTTAAACTGCATGTTTTTTTGTAATTACGATTTACGAATGACGATTTACGACGTCTTAAAGAAACTCAACCCTAATTTCACTTGGCTAAACTTCAGAATTTTAGGATTGAGGTTCAAAATAGTGTCGTAAATCAAAAATCGTAAATCGTAAATGAAGATCAATCTTTTTTAATCGTCGGATATGTCACTCCCAATTGCTCCAAATAGGTATCATACTTCGTCTCATCATAATAGAACTTCTCCAATTCAGGCCGGAATTTCTTCATGATTTCAGAATTAAGATAGATTGGTGGTGCATCATCTTTGGTAATCATTGGCTTATACTGCTCTTCTTTTGTCTGCACATTATTGAAGTAATCCCAAGCTTGATCAACTAGTTCAGGCTGTAGTAAAAAGTCCAAAATAGTCATTGCTTCCACCTTTGCTCCTGCAGTGACTCCCTTATGAGCTATAGGTGTAGCCATCGCAATTGCATTACTCCAATGATGCCCTGGCAAACCCGGAATATTGGATGGAAAACGCAAAGTCACGGTTGGAACAACCCAAGACACGTCTCCAATATCATCCGATCCTCCACTTCGAAGTTCTTCAACAGGTTTTCCTAATTCGCTCAATTCTGTCGCAAGCCCTCTTTCCTCTGAACCCATTTCTTTTTGTACAGCCTTCGCTAGGGTCTGATCGTTTTCATCCCATTCTGGCAAACCAACCTTTTGGATATTTTCAAACATGGTTTCAGCGATCACCTTATTAAAGTGACGTGGCCATGCTGTACCCAAAATTTTATAAGTCATTTCGGTGTCAGTCATCAAGGCAGCTCCTTTAGCAATATTGGTTGCCTGCTGATACATTTCCATGATTCCATCATACTTTACATCGCGGAAATAATACCAAATGGAAGCTTTAGAAGGAACTACATTTGGCTGATCGCCACCATCGGTAATTACTGAATGTGACCTTTTCAAAGGATGTAAATGCTCCCGCTTGTAATTCCAACCGATATTCATGAGTTCCACTGCATCAGCGGCACTTTTCCCTCTCCATGGTGCTCCTGCCGCATGAGCCGCATCACCTGAAAAAGAATATTCTACCGAAATCAAACCTGTTCCAGAAGCCTGTCCCCAACTTACCGCTAGATTATTGGCAACGTGAGTGAAAATACACAGATCGACTTCCTCGAATAATCCATCGCGGGTGTACCAAGCCTTGGCAGCCACTAATTCCTCAGCAATTCCCGGCCAAAGAATTAATGTTCCTCCAATATTTTCACGTTCCATGATTTGCTTCACTGCCAAAGCTGCTGTGATATTCAAAGGAATCCCGGAATTGTGACCTTCACCATGACCCGGAGCACCTTCTACAATAGGTTTGTGATAAGCTACGCCGGGATATTGGGAAGCTTTTGGAATATCATCCACATCCGAGCCAAGAGCGATCACTGGACCATCCCCATTACTCCAAACTGCCCACCAAGCTGTGGGAATTCCAGATATCCCTTTCTCAATGGTAAATCCATTTTCCTCAAGGATGCCTGTTAAATACTTGGAAGATTCTATTTCCTGAAAACCCAATTCGGCAAAGCTGAATACTTTATCTACCATCACTTGGCTTTGCTTGTGATTTGCTTGGACGATTTCAGCTGCCTCGGCCTTCAGAGCTTCAATTTGTTTAGGGGAATACTTTTTCTGTGAGTAGCCTGCTATACTGATTCCCAAAAGCAAGGCGAGGCTTATTCCTGTAATTTTTTTCATATGATTGGTGGGTTGAATGGATGGAATTTACCAAAAAGCTGAAAACTAGTCTAAAAAAATTGATCAAAGGAAAAATCTGCTTGTTGGAGGTTTTGAAAGTTTGGCTACCAAAGCCGTCTTATTTTTCTATTTTTGCAGGCTGTTAGCTAAAAAATCAAGAATTCATCAACCATGGCGGAATATAATTTCAGGGAAATCGAACAAAAGTGGCAAAGCTACTGGAGAGAAAACGGAACCTTCAAAGCTGAAGTAGATCCTAATCGAGAAAAGTTTTATTCTCTGGACATGTTTCCATATCCATCTGGAGCAGGTCTTCACGTAGGACACCCGCTGGGTTACATCGCTTCTGATATCGTCAGCCGATTCAAGATGCTCAAAGGGTTTAATGTCCTTCATCCCATGGGATATGATTCTTTTGGCTTGCCAGCTGAGCAGTATGCTATCCAAACAGGCCAACATCCGGCATTAACTACTGAGCAAAATATTACTCGCTACACGGAGCAACTGAAAAATATCGGCTTTGCTTTCGACTGGGATCGGGAAGTTCGCACATCAGATCCATCTTATTACAAGTGGACGCAGTGGATTTTTATGCAGCTTTTCAAAAGCTATTATGATTTGGAAGCGGACAAAGCCATGCCTATTGCTGACTTGGTAAAGCGATTTGCAAAAGAGGGGAATTCTGGCGTGAAAGCTGTATGTGATGATGAGACCCCAATTTTTACAGCAACAGAATGGAATGCTTTTTCAGAAAAAGAAAAGCAGGAAATGCTGCTTCGATATAAACTCACCTACTTGGCAGAAACTACCGTTAACTGGTGCCCAGCTTTGGGCACGGTACTTTCCAATGATGAGGTAAAGGATGGTTTTTCGGAAAGAGGTGGTCATCCCGTCGAGCGAAAGAAAATGATGCAATGGTCCATGCGGATCACTGCTTATGCTGATCGCTTGCTTCAGGGATTGGAAAAAGTAGATTGGTCAGAGCCAATCAAAGAAATGCAGCGCAATTGGATAGGAAAGTCAATCGGCGCGGAGGTCCTTTTTGAAATTAAAGGCTCTGACAAAAAAATCAAGGTCTTCACTACTCGGGTCGATACCATTTTTGGAGTAACCTATTTGGCCTTGGCACCAGAGTCAGATTTGGCTGCTGAGTTGATTACTGACGATCAACGAGAAACCGCTGAAGCTTATATCGAAGTAGCTAAAAATCGCTCCGAACGTGAGCGAATGAGCGATGTAAAAACCATTTCCGGTGCCTTCACAGGTTCTTATGCGATCAATCCATTCAATGGAGAAGAAATCCAGATTTGGGTAGCGGATTATGTATTGGCTGGATATGGAACAGGCGCTGTGATGGCGGTGCCAGCCCATGATGAGCGAGATTATAATTTTGCGAAGCACTTCGGATTAGAAATCAGGCAAGTAATTGAAGGATCCATGGAAAATGGATCTTTCCCAGGGAAGGACGGTCTAATTATCAATTCTGGCTTCATTTCAGGCTTGTACATGAAAGAAGCTATGCAAAAATGCATTGAATTCTTGGAGGAAAAAGGAATAGGAAAGGGCAAAATCCAATACCGGATGCGCGATGCGATTTTCACTCGACAGCGTTATTGGGGCGAGCCACTTCCAGTTTACTTCAAAGACGGCCTTCCCTATTTGATCGATGAAAGGGATCTTCCGCTAGTCCTTCCTGAGGTTGATAAATATTTACCAACTGAAGATGGAGAGCCTCCACTAGGGCGAGCAAAAAACTGGACCTACAAAACAGAAGATGGGGAATATCCTTTGGAACTTTCCACTATGCCAGGTTGGGCAGGATCAAGTTGGTATTTCTTCCGATACATGGACCCAAAAAACGATCAGGTTTTCGCAGACAAAGCAAAAACTGATTACTGGGGTGCCGTGGACTTATATATCGGTGGTTCAGAACATGCTACCGGTCACTTGTTGTATTCACGCTTCTGGACGAAATTTTTGTATGATATCGGGGCTGTGAGCATAGACGAGCCTTTCCAAAAAATGATCAACCAAGGGATGATCCAAGGTCGATCAAATTTTGTGTATCGAATTAAAGGAACAAACACCTTTGTCTCCCTTGGATTGAAGGATCAATATGACACTTCTGCCATGCATGTGGACGTGAATATTGTTCATAATGATCAGTTGAATTTGGAGAAATTCAAAGCATGGAGACCTGACTTGGCTGATGCTGAATTCATTTTGGAAGATGGAAAATACATCTGTGGTGCTGAGGTAGAAAAGATGTCCAAGTCCAAGTATAACGTGGTCAATCCGGACGATATCATCGAGCGCTATGGAGCGGATACCTTGAGATTGTATGAAATGTTCTTGGGTCCTTTAGAACAATTCAAACCTTGGAACACCAATGGAATTGACGGAGTATTCAAGTTCCTTCGAAAACTTTGGAACCTTTACCATAATGCCAAAGGAGAATTTGAAGTTTCAGATGCTCCTGCGAGCAAGGAAGAATTAAAAGCCCTTCATAAGGCAATCAAAAAAATGGAAGAGGACATGGCCTCCTATGTGTTCAATACATCCGTTTCCTCATTCATGATTTGCGTGAATGAATTGACTGCTTTGAAATGTAAAAAGCGGGAAGTGCTTGAACCATTAGCTGTTTTGATTTCTCCTTATGCACCTCACGTAGCAGAAGAGCTTTGGGCATTATTGGGGCATCAAGGATCTGTAACCACAGCATCATTCCCTGAATTCAAGGAAGAATATTTGGTGGAAAGCAACTTTGAATATCCAATCATGATCAATGGAAAGATGCGCTCGAAAGTATCCCTGCCATTGGATCTGAACAAAGAGGATATTGAAAAAGCAGCTTTGGCCGATGAAACTGTTCAAAAATGGCTGGAAGGAAAGGCACCGAAGAAAGTGATTGTCGTTCCAGGCAAAATCGTGAACTTGGTTATCTAACCTGGAATAAATCATAGAAGAAGGGGAAGCTTAGTTTCCCCTTTTTCATTTTAGAGCTTACCTTAGCTTTTCCAATTTTACACCCATGATTATTTATACATTTCCGGTTCACACTTCCTTCATTGAAAGAGATCTGGAAATGATCCGTCCGGAATCAAAAATCCGCCCATTAGTATTTACTATTAAGCCCCTTTTTCTTCCCTTTTTCTTAATCATTCAATTTTTTCAATTGCTCTGGTTTTTACCCAGAACCAGCCAATACCTCTGCTTTTTTGGAGGGTATCACAGTGTACTTCCTGTTTGGTTTGGGAAAATCTTCGGGAAAAGATGCACCATCCAAGCCGGCGGAATGGATTGTATGAACATGCCTCAAATTGGCTATGGGAATTTCAGAAAAAAGTGGCTACGAAAAGCCACCGTTTATTCTTTTAAAAATTGCTCTTTGATTCTCCCCGTTGCAAAGGTTTTGGTCAAGCAGAATTATTCCTTTGACCCTACTCTTCCAAAGAGTCAAGGCTTTTTCAATTTAATTCCTGACTTAAAAACACCCATTCAAGTCATTCCAAATGGATTTGACACAGAATTCTGGAAGAATCAAAATATGCCCCGAAATGCCTGGAGCTTTTTATCCGTAGCAACCGGTACATCAGACTCAACTCGTGCTCAAGTCAAAGGATTTGATATGATTGAAGAATTAGCCAAATATCATCCTGATTGGCATTTCACCTTAGTCGGAGATTCAGCTTATCAGCCAAAGAGTTCGAATATTGAAGTTTTGGGAAAATTGGATTCGGAAAAACTTCGAGAACTTTATAATTCCAATCAGTTTTACCTGCAACTTTCTACCACAGAGGGATTCCCAAATGCATTGGGAGAAGCGATGGCATGTGGATGTATTCCGATAGGTTCCGCTGTTGGTGCGATTCCAGAAATTATTGGCGATTGCGGGACAATTTTGGCAAAAAAGGATCTCAAGCTCTTGGAAAATTTGATCCAAGAATTAGTAAAAGAAGACTTGAATGAATTGTCTAAAAATGCCTCTTCCCGAATTACCCAAAACTTCTCTTTCGAAAAACGAAAAAAGGCCCTTTTAGAGGCCTTAGGATTGAATTATTCGAGCAATTCAATCTGATTCCGATTCACACGAACCACCCCTCTCTGCTCTAATTTTTTCAGCAAGCGAGTAATCACTTCCCGACTGGAATTTAATTCCTGAGCTATTTGCTGATGGGTTTTGTGGATGATAGAACTTTGACTTGCAGCAGAATTTTTTTCCAAATACTCTAGCAAACGCTCATCCATTCGATGAAAGGCAATTCCATCTACCTGGATAATGGCTTATTATTTTAATTATCCATAGCCTTGATCCGGATGATTTTTAAATTCAAAATTAAAATTCCCAAGAAAAAATTAAGCTGGATTAAAATAGTTATTAACAATTCTGCGTGAGAAAAATCACAGCTTTTTGAAGGAATCTGGAGCAATTTCAGGAATCTAAACTTAGAAATAATGAAAAAGCTCCTCATACCTTTATTGATTCTGTTGGTAAGCCTTGGGGGCTGCCAAGAATCAGAAACGCCAAGTACAACTCCTGTGCTTAGCAATGCAGAATTAGCCTCTCTCCTATTTACAAGAGAAGAAGAAAAACTAGCTCATGATGTGTATCTATACGCATTTCAAGTTCACGGTTTGCAGGTCTTTCAAAACATTGCAAATAGCGAATCTCAACATGTTGCATCTGTCCTAAACCTAATGGATTCATATTCTGTAGCGGATCCACTCTCTGGCAGTACCGTTATAGGTCAATTCAGCGATCAGAATTTGCTTCAACTCTATGTAGAACTCACAGCTAGAGTTGATCAATCTTTGGAAGAAGCAGTTTTAGTCGGGTTGCTGATAGAAGACATGGACATTCTTGATCTTCAAATGGCAATAGCCGAAACTCAGCAGACAGCCATTATCAATGTCTATACTCAGCTTCAATGTGGCTCTGAAAACCACATGCGCTCTTTCTATAATCAAGCAACCTTATTAGATGTGGAATACAGCCCAGCATACATCAGCCAACTTGAGTTTGATACCATTGTAAACTCTTCCAGAACTAGCTGTCAGCCGAACTAATCTTATGAATCAATTTCTTCTTTCCGTTCTTTTGTTCCTAAGCCTATCTTGGATGGCTGAGGAAAAACTACCGCAAACTCCTAGTCAGCCTATTCATCCAGAGGATCCGGCCTTAGCTGAAGAAGGATTGGTTTTGTTGCAAAGGCATTGCTATACCTGCCACAATCCAAAATCAAAATCCCATGATGAGATTATTGCTCCTCCACTCTGGGGAGTAAAAAACCATTACCTCAAAGCTTATCCTGAAAAAGAATCATTTACTAAGGCTCTAACAAGCTTCGTTCAAAACCCAAATGAAGAAAAAGCCTTGATGAAAGGCCCTATTAAACGTTTTGGGCTGATGCCAAAGCCAGTGATTTCTGATTCTGATCTTGAAAAGATTGTGGAATACATTTATGAAAACGAGATCGAAAATCCTGCATGGCACATAGAAAAAGACAATCACAAAAATGAATCAAAACAGCTTCTGGAGTGACCAAGGTCACGATTGAAGCCTTAGAACTGAATTAGATTTGTTCTATCAAATAACAAAATCGATAACACAATGAATACTGAAAACGAAATGATCACTATGCCAAGAATCGGCGACCAAGCTCCCGATTTTGTGGCGATGACTACCACAGGGAAAATCAAATTCTCTGAATACATTAAGGATAGCTGGACAATCTTATTTTCCCACCCAGCTGACTTTACGCCAGTTTGTACCACAGAAATGAGTGGTTTTGCTTTGGATCAAAAATTCTTTGATGAGCGAGGCACCAAATTGATCGGATTGAGTATTGACTCTATCCACGCGCACATCGCTTGGGTAAACAATGTGAAGAAAAACACAGGCGTATTGTTCGAATTCCCAATTATCGCGGATATCGACATGAGTGTTTCCAAGTTGTATGGAATGCTTCAACCTGGAGAAAGTGAAACTGCTGCAGTTCGTGCAGTTTTCTTCATCGATCCAAGTGGAAAAATCCGATTAATCATGTATTACCCATTGAATGTGGGAAGAAACATGGATGAGATCAAACGTGCTTTGATCGCACTTCAAACTGCTGACAAATACAAAGTAGCTCTTCCGCTTAACTGGACTCCAGGTGAGAAAGCGATCGTTCCTCCACCAAAAACTGTAGAGGAAATGAAAGAGCGAGAAGCTAGTGATTATGAAATGGTAGACTTCTATCTGGCAAAGAAAGATTTGCCTGATGCATAGATATTTTTTGGATTAAAGGGTTAATTGATGAGAAAGCCTCTCCGAATTTTCGGGGAGGTTTTTTTGTAACCCTTTATTTGAACACTCGATTTTTCAAAGATTTTAATTTGAAAATCAAAAACCATTTTTTCGCTTTTTAACAAAATTTTTAAAGAGACAAGGTCTTTTTGAAACCATTTTTTAAAAACTCAACAAAAAATCTAGAATATCCATAAAAAAAGAAAGCCTGTTTTTTCAAACAGGCTTCTTTCATGGGTCCATTGTTGATTAAGTAAAACCAAATAAACTTTGGCAATTCTCAGCATCAATTCAATTTTGAGATACCAAAATTTCTTAAACATACAAAAATAGAAGTGATTATTCCAAATTCAGAAAAATATTTTTCTGCCCTTTTTTAAAAAAAATTATATCTCCTTGATCAAGTTCCAAAATCCAAATGAAAGAACTTTCTTAAATTAAGCAAGAATACCCCCAGCCTATGAAAAAAGTACTGATTTTCTTAGTAGCCCTTTTTGTGATCTACCTGATAGGTATCAATACGGTACCCTCCTACATCGAAGCTGAACGAAATCCAGTGAAAATGGAATCTCCTTACCAAGTATCCAAAGATGCACAGCAGCTCTACGATCGCTTGGACTTTATATCCGACCTTCATTGTGATGCCTTGCTGTGGGGAAGGGATTTGACCGAGCGAGGAGATAGAGGACATGTAGATTTTCCAAGAATGCGCGAGGCTAATGTGAGCTTGGAGATGTTTACTATCGTTTCGAAGTCTCCTGCTGGACAAAATATGCAGGAAAACAGCGAGGACACCTTTGACAATATCACTCCCCTGACCATCATGAAGGGAGAAAGCCCACTGAATTGGTTTAGTTTAATCAATCGTACGCTATCCCAAGCTCAAAAATTGGAAGGCTTTGTGGCCAAAGAAAAAGGTAAGGCGATTTTGGTGAAAACAAAGGCGGATTTGCAGGAACTTATTGAGAAAAGAAAGTCAGACCCCACAGTCATCGGAGCTATGCTGGGAATAGAGGGAGCGCATGCCTTAGAAGGAAGTTTTGAGAATCTGGAAGCAGTTTATGAAGCAGGAATCCGAATGATTGGCCCTACCCATTTTTTTGATAATGAATTAGGCGGATCAGCACACGGAGAAAGTGGAGAAGGGCTATCAGAATTTGGTAAGCAAGTCATAAGACGAATGAATGAGCTCGGAATTTTTATTGACTTAGCACACTCCTCTCCTGCGATAGTCGAGGATGTATTGGAGCTTTCCACCAAGCCAGTCATGGTTTCTCATACAGGAGTCAGGGCTGTTTTAGATTCTCAACGTAATTTGAGTGACGAGCAAATCAAGAAAATTGCTCAAAATGGAGGAATCATAGGTATTGCTTTTTTCGATATGGCGGTTGGAAACCCGGAGCTCCCCAATATCATTGCCTCGATCAAGCATGTACGTGATTTGGTTGGAATCGAATATGTGGCACTGGGCTCAGATTATGATGGATCTGTGGCAGTACCTTTTGACATTACAGGTTTGCCACTGATTGTGGAAGGGCTTATGAAAGAAGGATTCACAGAAGCTGAAATTAGAGCTGTCATGGGCGAAAATGTCAAAAACTTTTTCCTGAAAAACCTTAACTAACCCATGGAAGAAAAGTATCACCAAGACGCTGAAAAATTCGGAAAACTTCAGGAATACCTGCGGGAATTTGTTTATGGAGGGATAGATGGCGCTGTCACCACTTTTGCCGTGGTAGCAGGTGGATTTGGAGCTAATTTAGACACCGGTGTTATTATAATTTTAGGCTTTGCTAATTTGCTCGCAGACGGATTTTCCATGTCGGTAGGAGCATTCCTATCTGCAAAATCGGAACGTGAGAATTTCAAAAAACATGAAAAAATCGAATACTGGGAAGTAGAAAACCTCCCGCATTTAGAGCGGGAAGAGATCCGTGATATTTATAGAGGCAAGGGATTTAAGGGAGAACTTTTGGAAAAAGTAGTGGACCAAATTTGTTCGGACAAAGATCTTTGGGTAGCGGAAATGATGAAGGATGAACTGGAAATGATGCAGGACAATAAAAGCCCTCTCAAAATTGGACTTGCTACTTTGATTTCATTCATTTTGGTTGGTTTTATTCCTTTGATGGTTTATTTGATTGATTTTTTCAGCCAAATAGAAAAACACATCTTTTTGTACACAAGCATACTGACTGGCTTTGCATTTCTCCTAATCGGGTGGATGAAAAGCTGGGTAAATCAAACCTCTGCTACCAAAAGCATCCTTGAAACTTTGGCACTTGGCTTTTTGGCGGCTTTGGTTGCATACTATGTTGGAGATCTTTTAGAGGAATTTTTCATCAAGAAATAATGAATACCATCCAAGAAGTCTTAAATCAGTTGGATAACATCGTGGCTGAATGCCGAAATAATCAAAGTCGAATTGGTTATTTCACCGTGTTATATAGACAGGTAACTCGAAGGGTTCGAGATGGGATTTTGGCAGGTGAATTTGAGGATAATGAGCGGATGGAAGTCTTGGATGTACTTTTTGCCAAGCGATTCATTGATGCTTATGAGGAATGGAAATCAGGAAAAACCCCAACAGAAAGCTGGCGATTAGCTTTTGAAGCAAGCGAAAACTCAAAGCACCTGGTATTGCAGCACTTATTTTTAGGAATTAATGCCCATATAAATCTAGATTTGGGTATAGCAGCGTCTGAAACAATGAAGGGTAAAGAACTATCTGGAATTAAAGGGGATTTTGACCAAATCAATTCCCTGCTTTCAGAATTAGTGGATGATGTCAAAGCTAACATTAGCAAGGTATCTCCGATTTTCGGATTGCTGATTCCTTTGGCAAAGGGAAAAGACGAACTGTTTCTCAATTTCTCCATTCAATTGGCTAGAGATGGGGCCTGGAAATATGCGAATGAATATCATTTATCCACGAATCAAATTCAGGAGATAAAAAATCGAGATAAAACCATTGGGGAACTTGCCCGAAAACTGATCAACCCAGAAAAATTCTTAGGATTCTTAATTCGAATAATAGGTTTTGCAGAATGGAAATCCGTCAGCAAAACTATGGATCAGCTAGATTCAATGATCCCAGAGAAAATCTAAAATAGATTTTCAACCCATCCCTTCGATTTCTCTACTGGTTTCCACCTCGTTTTTTCGATTGGTCTTTTCTTTTTTCAACTGCATGGAATAAAAATGGGTCCCTTGAAAATAATCAACCCGAGCGTCTGATTCTCCTTTTGCAAAAGTCCATTTTTCTCCTTTGAAAAGCTTCACTTTATCCTCATGGAGTTCCAATAGTTCATCATATGGCCCCCGCGGAGAAATTAATTTCACAAAAATCGGCGCAGTCTCAATGGCAATAAACAATAGCATGATAAAGACATTTGCCAAGGCCATTGCCCCACTTTCCTCAGTCAAAGCTGACAAGGCGTCCATTCTTGCCGCTAAGCCATCAAAGCCCTCTATTCCGGGTTGCTGCTTTTCAAATTCCTGCTGACGCAACGCCATGAATTCCCGGATTTGTGCCTCCAATGTGTCTATACGAACTTGATTTCTTTCTCTCAAAGAATTTAACGCAGACTGTGCTGCATCCAATTGCTGCTCTTTCTTTTTAGCATTGGTTCCCAAGCCTACAATCCCACTAGTACTTGTGGTTTTTTCTCCAAATCGTTCTGCATCATATTCTTGCTGGAGTTTATCCCGAAAGGCCTCCGCTTCCTTCACCTCTAGCTTGAGTGTATCAATCTTCGCCTCCAGTTCCTGAATTTCAGGAAAACCCTTAGCCAGATTAGCTTTTGATTGAGCAATGAATTCTGTCTTTTTCTCATCCAATTTTCGATTGATCTCTCGCTCAAACATTTTCAATTCCAGGGGTTTGGAAATCACCAAGGCAAGCAATACAGCCAATACCAATCGGGGAATAGCCAATTTCCATTCAGCCCAAGCATTTTCCTTTTTTCGCATACTGGACACTATGAATCTATCCAGATTAAAAATCATCAAACCCCAAAGCAGCCCAAAACCAATTGCTGGCCAAATCGATTGGAAAACCGTAAATAGTGCGTAGCCTGCAGCCAAAGCAGCCAATACTCCTGTAAAAAATACGGTAGCACCTATCCCAACATATTTATTGGACTCAGTGGGAGTTCGTTTTAAGATGGAAAAGTTTGCGCCACTACAAAACCAGAAAAAACGGGTAAGTGAATTCATAAAGGAAGAGTTTGGTGATTGACCATTAGGATAACGTCTAGAATCATCTAATTAGATACCAAAATCAGGAGATTGAGTCGAATTGAGTGATTCTGGGACGGAAAGGCCATTTTTAGGGATAAAAAATCAAAAAGGACAATTTGGTGTTTTGATCGGATTGTTCGGATCCGTGCAAAAGATGAACGGTTTTGGTTCAGTCGATTTTTGATTTATGTTTGATTTCAAAAAAAAGCCCTGACGGGCGGATGACAATTAGAAGAATAATTACATTAGGCGAATTCCTTGTGGCCGCTTAAAACAAATAACATACTCATGAAAAAAGCAGGCTTTCTCATTTTCTTAACCTTTTTAGGATTCGTGGCATTTTCCTTCAGTCAAGAAGTTCCATTCGACAACGAGGTAAAGGAAATCAATAAGCGAATCAAGCGGGATGGATATCAAGTTGGCAGCACTTTATTTACAGGGAGTTCTTCCATCCGCCTTTGGGAAAGTTTGCAGAATGATTTCCCTGATTACCCAATTATTAACACTGGGTTTGGAGGCTCAAAAGCCTCTGATTTGAAAAGGCATTTGTATCCTTTGGTACTTCAGTTTAAGCCTTCTCGGGTTTTTATTTATGAAGGGGACAATGATATTCAAGCAGGCTTGACTCCGGAGGAAATCATAAATGATTTAGAGCAAATCGTTTTACGGATTCAAGTAGTAGACCCTGGCACTCAGATTTTTTTAATCAGCGCTAAGCCAAGTCCTTCTCGATGGGATAAAAAAGAAAATTACTTAAAGCTAAATGAAGAAATGAAAGCTTTTTGTGAGAAAAAGGAAGGAGTTGAATTTGTAGATGTGTGGGATATCATGATAGATGAAAAAGGAGAGCCTATTTCAAGCATTTTTATTGAGGATCAATTGCACATGAATGAAGATGGCTATGAGCTCTGGAAAAAAGTTTTTGGGAGGCATTTTCCAGAAAAATAAAATAGCTCCCTAATGGCGTGAAGATGCTTAAGGTCCAAAAATCCGAAGTGATACTGCCAAAATGATCTGTTGAGAACGGAAGCTTCGATCCTGACCAAGAATCCGCTCAAGATTAATTTTTTGATCATTGAATTCACGCTCATAGCGAAGATCCAATCCCACAGGCCCGATAGCTACTCCCAATCCAAATTGATAGCCTAATCGAAGCCGCTTGTTGAATTCATCGACCTGGGAAGGAAGGAAATTGTCTTTTAAGGTATAATGAGCAGAAGGTCCTCCAAAAGCAGTAAGTACCTGAAAGAGCCGAATTCCAACTAAAACAGGGACATCTAGTCGTTTGGAAAATGCTTCCCCATTGACAGTCTGAAATCTCGTTTCAGTATATACCAATTCGGGTCTCAAATAGATGTCATAGGAATTCATGGTATAAAAAAGCCCGGCATGATACCCGACATTCCCCAAGGGATCTTCCCATACTTTTCCCAGATCTTTAAAATACTTGCCTGAGGTATTATAATTTGTTCCAAACTTTATCCCCAAGCCTGAACCCTGCTGGGCAAAGCTTTGAAAAGAGAAGACAAAAAGGATGACAAATGCGATAATTCCAATCCGTGATTTTTCCATAACCCTTTTCTTTTTGTTATTGACAAGCCTTTAAAGGCTAAATTTTGGACCGAATTCTAACCCGCTTAAAGAATTTATTCGTATCTGTTGGGGTAGATTCAAACAGAAGCCAATCCAAATGGTTTATGAATTGGTTCAAATTCAAGACCAAAATTCGAACTCAAGAAAAATTTATTTGATAATGTTTATTTCAAAAATCAAAAAGCTACCCATGTATAGTTTGATTTTGAGCCTTTTTCTCGCTTGTAGCAGTCCTACGGAGAATCAGGCCGAACAATCCATTGCTCCTTCCGATGCTGAAAAATTAGCTCAATTCAGCGGAAGAACTGAACTCGCCACCTTCGCCGGAGGCTGTTTTTGGTGTGTAGAAGCACCTTTTGAAGATTTAGATGGTGTGATCACTGTAATCTCAGGTTACGCGGGAGGAAAAGAAAAGAACCCCACTTATGGAGAAGTAAGTAGTGGAAGAACTTCACATCAGGAATCTGTACAAATCACCTTTGACCCAGAAGTGATCAGTTATTCAGAATTAGTGGATATTTTCTGGCAAACCTATGATCCCACGGATGTGGGAGGATCTTTTTATGACAGAGGCTCTCAATATGAGTCTGCTATTTTTTATCACTCCGCTGAGCAAAAGAAAGTAGCCGAAGAGTCTAAAAAGCTACTCGACAAATCAGGACGATTTGAAAAACCAGTAGCAACTCCTATCATTAAATACACCAATTTCTATCCTGCTGAAGAGTATCATCAGGATTACTACAAGAAAAACCCGGTAGACTATTATGCCTATAGAAAAGGTAGTGGTAGAGATGCTTTTATTAAAAAACACTGGCCGGAATTGAGCGAAGAAAAATACACAGCTCCTTCTAAAAAGGAATTGAAAGAGACTCTTACTCCTATGCAATATGAGGTGACCATGGAAGACGCTACCGAATTTGCATTCCAAAATGAATACAATGGAAATAAGGAAGAAGGAATCTACGTTTGCATTGTCTCTGGCGCACCATTGTTCAGCTCAAAGGATAAGTACGAATCAGGTTCGGGATGGCCTAGTTTCACCAAACCAATCGACGCAAGGTTTCTTGAAAAGCCAATTGATAAGAGTTTGGGAATGACACGCGTGGAAGTGAGAAGCAAATTTGGAAATAGCCATGTGGGACATGTCTTCTACGACGGTCCAGCACCAACGGGCTTGAGATATTGCATGAATTCAGCAGCGATGAAATTCATTCCAAAATCTGAAATGGAAGCAGCAGGGTATGGAGAATATTTGTGGCTGGTGGATTAAAAAATTTATTTGTTGATTCAGTTTAGTTGAAAAGGAAGGCTTTTGGTCTTCCTTTTTCATTTTAAACAGCTGAATGCTTTTTCAACTCAAATCAATTTTCTAAAAGTCAGATTAATTCTGCCCCCAGCTACTTTCTTCGATTTAGGAATTTGGTGCTCCCAATGGTGTTGACTTTCTCCTTGCATAATCAGAAGACTTCCATGATTCAAGGGAATTTGAATTTTTTCTGATTTATCAAAGTAATTCCGAATCTGAAAATTCCGCGAAACACCAAAACTCACGGAGGCTATTACAGGATTAGGTCCCAGCGTGGATTCATTATCCCGATGCCAGCCCATGCTATCTTGACCGTCCCGGTAAAAATTCAATAGAACATGAGTAAATGGTTTTTCTACTACTTGTTCAACAGAGGACTTTATTTCTAAAAGTTCTGCAGTCCAAGGGATAGGATTCATCGTGATCCCAGAATACGAATAAGTCTTTTCAGGGTCACCATAGAGCGCCGTTAGCCTTGGTTGCATCACTTTTTTGCCAAATATCCAAATGGGCTCCTGCTTCCAATGAATTGTATTTTGGAGCTTTTCAAAGAAAAAATTAGCCTTACCTGAATCGAAAAAATGATCATAGAGTCGAATCTCCCCATGATGGGGAAGAATATTTTCATTAAATGAATTAAAAATTGATTGCTGCATATTTCAAAAACTAGAAGCCCAACCGAGGGTTTAAAATTTTCTTTTGCCCTCAAATTATTCCCGGGACTATTTATATTTAGAATATTAAATCTACTAATATGAAAAAATTCGCTTGGATCTCCGGGATAATTTTAATCGTTTTTCTTTCCATCTTCATCTGGTGGAAATTCTTTTTCGTTTTCGGAGAAGGCGTGAAAGCCGGTTCTTTGAATTACTTCATGAAAAAGGGAATCATATTTAAAACCTTTGAAGGGAGAGTCGTTCAAGAAGGCTTCCAAAGCCCTACTGCAGGAGCCTTGCAAAGCAATGAATTTCGATTTAGTGTAATTGATGATGATGTAGCTGCACAACTAGAGCGATCCTCAGGCAAGCATGTGGAGCTACGATATGTGGAATACAACGGGAAACTTCCTTGGCGAGGAACAAGTAATTTCATCGTCACTGAAGTAATTTCAGTGAAAGAAACGGGAAAAGTCGATACCTCTGGGATTCCCTTCGACCAGTAGTTAGTGACGGGTCCAATAATCTACTACACAGACATCTTTCAAGTGAGGCCCTAACACTTCGCCAAATGCCTTGTGTGCTGGATGAGGTAAATAAGCGTCTCTATCCTCTGCTGAGTAGAAGGTCAATGTAAAGGCATGGGTAAGTCCTTTATTGATCCCTTCAGGGCTGGAGTTGACACCCCATTCAAAGGACTGGATTCCCGGAATTTCATTTTGAAGATTTCTAAAAGCATCAATTACTCCCTGGATATCCTCCTGGGAGGAACTATCCTTGAAAGAGAAATAAACCACATGCCGAAGGACTGAATCAGGCGATGATTCTACTGTTTTTTCTATTTCCACTTCTTTCACTATTTCAGTTTTTTCATTTTGGCAAGAAAATAAGCTAGCCAATGCTAGAATTAGGAATATCTTTTTCATAGTGAACTGCTTTAGGCTACACTAATTAACTTGAAAATATTTTTTTATTGGTCATCAGACTGAAAAATAAAATAATCCGTATCTTCAACGATATTTCAATAATAAAACTAATTATTTATAAGATGTCTAATTATAAATATCCCTTACTTCTCGGAATTATTGCCTTTGTCGCTTCCTGTTCTCAAAAGGAATCAATACAAGAAAGCGACAATGAAAAGCCTTTCCGCCTTACCAAAATAGATTCCTTTGAAGTCCAAAATTTGACACGTGTTTTTATCAGAGACTACTCGCCTGAAGAAAGGATTTATTTAGGTTACTCCATGGTAGAAGATGAGATTTTAGAAATCTCTGAGGAAGGGGAAGTCCTAAATCGGATCAAAAAGAAAGGGGAAGGACCGGATTTATATGGAAATTGGAATCCAATTGGGATTAGTTTCGGGCCAAATCAAGAGCGGGTCGTTGAATTGCCTTTTCGAATTGTAACCTATGACGCCAATTATGAAGTGCTTCAAGATCAGCGAATCCAATCTCCCCTTCCAATCCGTACTTTCGGGCCAATGGGAAGGACCGAATATTTTCAAGCAGAAGACACTACCTATTACCTAGTAGGACCCTGCAATTATTTATCGGCTCACTACTTGATCATGAATGAAGAAGGAAGAGATACCCTCAAAAACTTTTTCCAAATCAATATTCTAAGTGGGGAAATGAAATCAGTTGTTCCCTATCGAGAAGAAAGTCCTTACAAATCAACAGAAGGAATTTACCAGGAATTGATGACCAAAAGTTTTTTGGTGGACCATAAAACTGATGAACTATGGCTAGTACATGCCTTGTCAAAAGACATAGAGGTCTATGATCTTCCTCAATTCAACCTGTCCAAAACGATTCCCTTGATTCACGAAGAATTTATGTCCTATTCTCCCGTTCCAATCGGTACTCAGGGAAATGACGAACAAATTACTCCGCTTCGCTTTTTGGCAGGAAGAAACAAGCAATTAATCCAACTTGAGCCTAATCTTTTCCTAATCAATTATTACAAAGGGATCAGCGAAGCTGCTTACCAAACTCGAATTGCAGAAGATGCTACTTACACTCCAACAATTGATCCCAAAGAAAATAGTATTATAATTATCTTAGATGGGAAGCAGGTTGGAGCGGAGCTTCCCTCAGTGCCTGGGTCCATTTTATTTGGATTGGGTGATGGGAAATTTTTGGTTCAGGAACCCGAAAACCCCGAAGTTGAAGAGGAAAAGACAAAATTCTCAGTCTATCAATTGATTAAAGATTCTTAATAATTATGCGTATTGCTTTTTTTAGTACCAAAAAATATGATCGGGAAAGTTTTGAAAAATGGCTTCTTAACTATCCTCATCAAATCAGTTTTTTCGAAGCAAAACTAGATCACCGATCAGCGATTTTAGCTCAAGGGCATGAGGCTGTCTGTGCTTTTGTCAATGACCAACTTGATGAGGCCACTTTGGAAATTTTGGCCTCAGAAGGAATTAAGCTCATAGCCCTACGTTGTGCGGGATATAACCAAGTTGACTTAGAAGCTGCCAAAAAGCTTAACATAAAAATCGTTAGAGTCCCTGCATACAGTCCAGAAGCAGTGGCCGAGCATGCTTTTGCCCTGATCTTGACTTTAAGTCGCAAAACCCATAAAGCTTACAATCGAGTCCGGGAGTCCAATTTTTCATTGGAAGGTCTGACTGGCTGCAACATTCACGGAAAAACAATCGGAGTTATTGGAACTGGTGCCATTGGAAGAGCTTTCTGCCGAATTGCAAAAGGCTTTGGTTGTCGGATTTTAGCTTATGATATTTTTGAAAATCCCGAAATGAAATCTTTGGGAGTAGAATACTGCAGCCTCCATGAGCTTTTTTCAGAATCTAGTATCATTTCTTTGCATTGCCCCTTGACACCTGAAACTCATCACATTATCAATAAAAAGTCCTTGCGAAGAATACAGGATGGATGCATGCTCATCAATACTTCCAGAGGTGGATTAATCGAAACCAAATCCGTGATTTCTGCTTTGAAAAAAGGTAAAATCGGTTTTTTGGGAATTGATGTATATGAGCAGGAAGAAGATCTATTCTTTCAAAACTTGTCAGAACAAATCCTTCAGGATGAGCAAATCGCTCGATTAATGACCTTTCCTAATGTCTTGATTACCGGTCACCAAGCATTCCTGACACGAGAGGCTTTGGATCAAATCGCAGAAACGACTTTGGAAAACATTTCTGCTTTCGAAGCAAATCAGGAATTAATAAATGAGGTGAAGCTATAAACGTTAGAGACGAACTTAATTGATCCGATAGTTGACAATCAGATTCACGTGGATCATTTCCACCTTATTATAGCGTTGAGAAGGGGTTAAATCAGAAGAGCCTATCGCCTCTTTATTCATAATCAGCAGATGAAAATCAGTCTTCGACATGGAATCAGGCTTGTATTTTAGGCCCAAATTGATTTGTCTGTAAGAAGGGAAGGCGTATTTATTGTTGGGCGCATCAGATAATTCAGGTAGCCAATGGAAACCCAAGTGTCCATAAACTCCCCAGCCTTTTCCGAAGTGGTATTCACTCAAAAGAGTTAACGCTGATAATTCACCCACACCTTCATTTCTTTCCCTCGGAATGAATGTATACCATGCGTCCTTCCCCCACTCTCTCGGGCTAAGCCATCTACCCTTACCTCCAAGCTGGGTAAAACCTATTGTTTTTTTCCATTTACCAATTTCTGCTCCAGCTGAAACTGACATTACCCAATTTCGGTCTTCTGGATTTTTATATCGAAAAGAAACCTCCTGATTTCCCCCATCGCCTATCCCATGCTGGAATCCAAGTTGAGCACCCAAAAGCCAGTTGACTCCTCCTGTATTTTTTGAAAATTTATAATTCCATTCACCCCAAAAGGTTGAAAAAAGATTGTTAGCTAAGGTATGAGAAAGGGTATAATGGTGCTTTTCTTTTAAATAGTCCACCTGAACAACACTTACGAAATCACTTTCTGTGTTGCCAAAATAGTTTGAAGGAGCTCCTGATTCATCCCGACCAACTCCATAGACGCCGATAGATTCCCCGACATTAAGAAACTTATTCGTGCCTCGGACCCGAAATCTATTGATATACCAACCTGAGAATTTCCAGGATTTGGAAGGAGAAAAACTAACTGATACACCTTCCATCTCGGTTGGTGCCAATCGTCCATCGGCCGGATTAATCCAAGCTGTATTGATGGGCATTCTGCCGATGGAAAGTTTCCAGGACGCTGTTTGATAGCTCAGGTTTAAAGTTTCCAAGCTTCCGAAGGCTCGTTGCCCAGGTTCTAAAAAATTGAATAATCCAGTCTCATATCGATTTTCCCTCCCTGAAAAAGGTTCTATTTCCCAGATATCAGAACTAAACACATTAGCAAAACCTCTGTAAGCTGCATGCAAGGTCCATTTACTGTAAATTTTTGCTTTAAAGCCTAGAGCCAAAGAAGCCCCTAAAGCATAATCATCTCTGAAATCTTCCCGATAAGATGTACTCATCCAAAAAGTCCGAGCATGGACCGTTGGATTAATCTGTACATTCTTTACACTTTCTTGGGAAAAAGAGGTTAATGGGCCGATTAAAAAAATCAGCGCGATCCAATGTTTCATTGCCCTGAAGCTTTGGCTTCTACGATGGGTTTGAATGGTCCGAATTTATGCTGCTCTTCTGAGAAGCCGTCACTGTATGGTCCAAATGGATGGTCCATCGGCTTCTTAGAAATATCTGGCCAATCGCCAGCTAAATTTTTGCTAGGTCTTTCCAAACTATTCACATAAGCAGCAACATCCCATGCGTCTTCATCCGAAATCAATGGGTTTTCATATGTTGCTCCCAATGGCATATTTGCTCGCACATAACCAGCAAATCGAGAAAGTCTGTAAAGACCTGCCCCACTATTGTAGCTATGATCTCCCCAAAGTGGTGGATAGGTATACCCGCTTCCATCAGGCTTGGCAATACCTTGACCGTCAGCTTGGTGACAGCTTTGGCATTGATTTTCGTAAACAGTTTTTCCTCGTACAGGATCTGCAGCCCTATCTAGCAATGGAACTGCATAAATACCTGCTCCTTTTGGTTTTTCTCCTTTTGGTACATCCTTCCCAAGCCACTCCATGTAGGCTACCATAGCCTTCATTTCTTTAGAATTACGCTCGAGCGGTTGTCCATTCAAGCTTCGTTCGAAGCAATCATTAATTCTTTTTGGAATATCTTCAGACTGACCGGATCGAGCTCTAATTTTGGGATAAGTTGCGGCAACAGCACCATAATTATTTCCCAGCGGAGCAGTTCCGGCATTCAAGTGACAGTTTTGACAATTCAGTCCGTTGGAGATTTTTCTAACACTTCCATTTGGACCAAGGTAAGCAGCCGTATTGGCGATCAACTCCTTACCATATTTGATTTCATCTGCATTGGGCTCAGCATCCACAGTCTTCCAATCGGGTGCATGCCACATTCCTGCAGGATCTTCAAGAGCTTTGACCTTTGGTGCGGGTGCAGATACTTCGGCCAAAACCTGCGATTCATCTGGGGAAGCCACATCTAATCGAACTCCTGAATAAGCCAGGAAAAGAACCAATCCAATTACACCAACCAAAGCGGTAATTAGAGCCAAAAGACCAACCATTAAGCCGATCAATTGAATGAATGATTTATTGCCTATCTGCTTCATTTTTTATCTTAATCTAGCACAAATGTGGCAAAAATCTATCCCCCCTTGCTGTGACTTGGGTCACAGGAGAGCATTTTTGGAAGCAAAACTCAAAAAAGCAAAACTCTTGCTGAAAAAACCGTTTTTTCCTCGGACTTTCCTACTAGTTGAATTCCTTGATCAACAGCAGCTTGGAAAATTACCAATTGATCCCCTAAAAAACACTCAGCCAAATAGTTGATAGAGAGAAATTGAATCCCCGGAGAACCCTCTATTATTCCATCTTCAATCCATCGGATATAACTGGTATTGTTCACATGATTTTGCAGGTCCAAATCAGAAGGCTGAACTTTGATTGAAAATGATTTTTCTCCCAAATCCCGGATTCTATGCTTTTCCGGAATCCAATCAGGCTTTTGGTTGATTTGAAATAGTTCAGGAGGCAAAACTGAATCTGGCTTAACAATTCGTTTAGTTTCTGCGTCCAACAAAACCCATGAACTCATTCCGCTAGCTAATTCCTCTCCCTTTGAATCCACCATCAGAAATTCTCTAAAAGCAAAAAGGCCTTCAACCCCTCTTCCTGCAGTATAGACACTTACTTCTTGACCCCAAACCGGCATTTGGATCACTTTGATCTCCAGGCGGGATAGCACCCACATTCGATTCTCCTTTTGCAGATTTCTGCCAAAATCACCTGAATCCGCATGTCTCCAGGCCACTTCCTGAAATAAATCCGCCAAATCTTTGGGTCTCAAATTCCCAGATGGATTCACCTGAAAGGAACCAATCTCAAATTCATGGTGAAATTGAAATGTCTCCGGATTGCTCATGATTCTTTTTGATTTTGTGCAGGGAAAAACACCTGCTTTCGAATGGTAGAAAGTAATGCGATTCCAAGCCCGTTGACAGCAATTAAAGCAAAGGAAATTTTGAGGCTAAATAAGTCTGCAATAAAACCTATCAAAGGAGGACCTATTAAAAAGCCGAAGAAGGAAATTGTCGAAACAAGAGCGAGCGCAATTCCAGGTGAATAAAGAGTAGATCGGCCAGCTACACTGTAGGAAACAGGAACAATGGAAGCTACTCCAAACCCTACCAACAAGAACCCCAAAGTAGCCCAAACGATGGTAGGTGCCAATACAGAAATACTTAATCCTGTAAAAATCAAAATCCCACTCATTCGTAAAATAGGAACCTTTCCAAAACCCTGAATAAACCGATCAGAAATGAATCTCCCAGAGGCCATAGTTCCCATAAAAGCTACATAACCTAAGGTCACCCATTCCGCCGGAGCCTCTACCACCTTTTTGAAATAAACTCCACTCCAATCAAACATACAGCCTTCGGTCATCATCCCTAAAAAGGAGATCAAACCTACGCGCAACAATAATTCATCGGGTTTCTTCAAAACCAACCCTCCAGCATCGGAACGGGATTTTTCTTCAAAAATGAATCCCCTACTGGACAAAATGATACTGAAAGATAATCCGGCTACTACCAAATAATGGTAAAATGGAATCCATCCCAAACCTATCATCACAGCTCCGATTCCAGCACCTACAAAACCCGCCATACTCCACAAACCATGAAAAGACGCCAGAATGCTGCGTCCATATTCATCCTCAAAATCCAACGCTTGGGTATTGAGTGCTATATTCATGATGTTTCCTAGCAAACCGAAGGTCATCAAGACCAAAACTAACATCCAAAGCGAGGGACTTAATCCAATCAAAGGCAGGCTTAGCGCATAGGCAAAGCTTCCCCAAAGAATGACTTTTTTGCTACCATAGTGATGCACGGACCAGCCTGCAATGGGTAGTCCAATAATTGACCCAATAGGTAAAAACAGCAAAATCGATCCTAATTGACCCTCACTCAGATCAAATTTGGCTTGAATATCCGGAATGCGGGCAGCCCAACTTGCGAAGCAGAGCCCCAAAAAAAAGAACATGCTTCCGATTGCAATTCTGCGTTTTAAGAGGAAATTCATGGATAGGTTTGAGCAAAGAGAACACAAATTACCGAATTACTCTGCTACTATCCCAACCTTTTCCAAATTCGGAAACTATTTGAGCGAAGTGCTGTTTTACCAAAAACAATTACCATGGAATTTATCATCGTAGGAGGAATCATCCTAACCATTATCCTCTTGATCCGCTTTATTATATCGAGGGTTTTTCAGAAGCCCTAGGAGCATAAATTTTTAGTCTTTCCCACCACTCCCTTTGAATTGATCTTCCTTGTAAGCAAAAAGTACATTGAAAGTGGTCAAGGAGCCGTAGCATCGGGTGATATATTGCTGCAAATGAACCCTATCCTCATCATCTAACTTGGGATGATTGTTGATATTCTGTTCCAAAACCCGCAATTTTTCCCGAACCATGACGATTTTATGAAAAAAGGTATCCATAGGTATTTCTTTGGATTGAAGATCAGAATCTCCTGGTTCTAGTGTAACAGACCCTCCAATCCATTTTCCACCCAAAGGCACAATTGGGGCCCTTTCTGAAGTTTGAGCCAAAGCTTCCCGTATCGCTTTTTCTACATCCTTGAGTGTCAACATAGGGAAATCAGGCTTTTTTGCCTCTTCTACTTCGAAACCCTCATAATCCCGGGCCAGCGTTTTGATTTCCTCTGTGTTATAAAAATAGATTTTGTAATAACTCTCATCGACAGAGAGAATCATTCCTACTCCAAACTTAGGGTGACGGAGTTTACTTCCTGGGGCTAATTCACTGGTAGACATAATGCTGAAATTCGATTTATATATTCCTAAATTAGAAATAAAATGAGTTTTCAGCTATTCAATTGTAACCTTTACCCATTGCAATCATTATCCGCAAAAAGCCCATGCTATCTCCAAAAACAAAAAGAACCTTCCTCAATTTAATTGCCGTCTTCTTGGGATTTACCTTTTTCGGTGCAGGCATGGCTAAGCTATATGCTGAGCACCAATATTTTGGATGGATTGGACCAACTTGGTTGGTCGAAAAATTGGAAGAATATGGGTTAGGTTTTTATGGTCAATTCATTGCGCTGTCTCAAATTTTAATCGGTTACTTATTAATTACAACCCGATATAAACTTTTGGGTAGCATTATGTTAATCCCAATGATTTTGAATATTCTGATGATCACTATTTCATTGGAATGGAAAGGCACCCCTTTCGTTTTGGGAGGACTCCTTACTCTAAATCTTTTGATTCTTTGGCATTACAGAGACTTTTTTGCTCCCCTTATTAATGAAGGAAAAAGTGGAAATCAACCCAAATCAAGGCAAAAAAGAACCTGGAAAGGTCATATGGTTTGGACCGTAGGTTTAGCCTTGCAATTTGTCTCCATAGCAATTTCTTTTTCTTCGATATGGCTAGCTTTCGGCACCTCCATGATTGGAATAATCATTTCGCTATTAAGTTTTAAAGTGGACAAAATCAACCAATAATTTTTATCTTGAATCACACTAAACTTAATTGAAATGAAAATTTTTCCTTATCTGAATTTTGACGGACATGCCGAAGAAGCAATTTTATTTTATCAGACAGTTTTAGGTGGCGAATTGGAGGGCGGTTTTCAATATTTCAGCGAAATACCAGGCATGGATATTCCTGAATCTGATCTGCATCGGGTGATGCATGTAAGCCTTCACATCAATCAACAGTTCAAGATAATGGCTTCAGACATCCTCCCTTCAATGAGAAAGCCATTTATTCAAGGAAATTCCAATTACTTATCTATAGATGCGGATTCGAAAGAATCTGGATCGGAAATTTTTGAAAAACTTTCTGCAGGAGGAAATGTAGAAATGGATTACCAAAAAACCTTTTGGGGAGCTTATTTCGGAAGCTTTAGGGATAAATTTGGGGTAGGTTGGATGATAAATTACGATTTAAAACACGGGGAGTCTTGATCTAAGTAAAAGACATTCAGCATGCTAAATTTCTATATGCTGAAAAAGCCCCAATCTTTTGAAGAATGTATTGAAAAGAGCAAATTTTGCCTTACCTTTGCTGCCCGGCGGCACGACCAGCTCCTGCTGAATCCCCCAGGTCCGGAAGGAAGCAAGGGTAGGTGGTTGTAGCGGTGCGATGCCGCCTCTTTTTTTACCTTCTTCGATTTCGAAATTTCCATTCCTTATCCTGATTAAAGTTTTAACTTTGCTTCAAGGGAAATTTTTACCCATTGCTTTCAACCAAAACTAGTATTTCATGAAATTCTTTATTGACACAGCAAACCTTGCCGAAATCCAAGAAGCCTATGACTTGGGTGTTTTAGACGGGGTAACCACCAATCCTTCTTTAATGGCTAAAGAAGGGATCACCGGAGAAGATCAAATCCGGGCGCATTACAAAGCTATCTGCGATATCGTAGATGACAAAGTAAGTGCTGAGGTGATCTCTACGGATTTTGAGGGAATGATCCGCGAAGGAAAGGAGCTTGCCAAAATTGATGATAAAATCGTGGTTAAAATCCCGATGATCAAAGAAGGAGTAAAAGCTATCAAACACCTCCACAGCGAAGGAATCCGCACCAATTGTACTTTAATTTTCTCTGCTGGTCAGGCTATTTTGGCTGCGAAAGCAGGTGCTACTTATGTTTCCCCATTCATCGGTAGATTGGATGATATTTCGTTCGATGGTCTCGAATTGATCGAGCAAATCGTGCACATTTATCAAACCTATGGCTTTTCTACAGAGGTTTTGGCAGCGAGTATTCGTCATACCATGCACCTAATCAAGTGTGCTGAAATTGGTGCTGATGTAGCGACCTGCCCTCTTAAAGTAATCACCGGTTTGCTCAATCACCCACTGACCGACAAAGGCTTGGCACAGTTTCTGGCTGATCATGCCAAAGCAGCTGGAAAGTAAACAAATCAGGGCTTTTCTAATTACCTAGAAAAGCCATCTTTTCTTTAAGCCCATGTATATCATCAAAGTAAAAGGTAAAGCCAAGATTCCGGACTACATTCAGATACGGGATGAAAACTTTGTACTCGTTGCTTACTTTCGGGCTGACCGCCCTATGAAAAACCCTGAAAAATTCGGCCTGGAAGGCAAAGAAGAGCAACTTCAGGAGTTGATCGAAAAATTACCATTCGGTAAATTACAAAAACTCGAATTATAAGATGGATTTCAAAACGGAACCAGTTCTCAAAGTAGATCATGTCACTGTCTTCCAAGGCGTAGACCCCATTCTTTCCGATGTCTCATTTGCGATTGAACAGCACGAATTTGTGTTTTTGATTGGAAAAACCGGAAGTGGAAAAAGCTCGCTATTGAAAACACTCTATGCAGATCTTTCTTTGAAAGCAGGTGATGTAGAAATTTCCGGTTTTCATTTGAAATCGATCAAAACAAAAGAAGTCCCTTTTCTTAGAAGAAAACTCGGGATAATTTTTCAGGATTTTCAACTTTTCAACGATAGAACTGTAGCCGAAAATCTTGCTTTCGTCATGAAGGCTACAGGCTGGAAAGACAAAGTGAAAATCAAAGAACGGATGGCGGAAGTCCTCCTACAGGTGGGCCTTCACAATGCCTCCAGCAAAATGCCTCATCAATTAAGTGGGGGCGAACAACAACGCGTTGTAATTGCCAGAGCCTTATTGAATGAACCTTCTATTCTTCTTGCAGACGAACCTACCGGAAATTTGGACCCGGATGTGGCAGATGGGATTTTCAAGCTGTTCCAAGAAATCAACAAGAAAGGAACGGCCATTCTAATGGCTACTCATAATCACGAATTATTAAGAAAATACCCCTATCGAGTTCTCAAGTGCGAAAACGGAAAATTGCTGGATAGTCAAACACATGACGTTTCCTTCGGTTCTTCTTGGTAAAGGCTAAGGGCACAACAGCTTCCTGATTTCTGCGTTTGAAAGGAATGAAACAATCCCATTTATGAAAATATTCAAAGGACTTCCGCTTTTCATGGTCTTTGCACTGCTTGGACTATTTGCATGTAACAATGAAGATCCCGAACCGCCAGTGGATCCAGGATCCAATGCAGCAGTAAATCGATGGATTTATGAGATCATGGAGCAGGTTTATTATTGGCTGGAAGAAATGGGAAATCCAATCGCCGAATCTTCAGATCCTGAGGATTATTTTGAAGCTCTTCTAAACCGTCCCACTGATCGATTCTCGGTCATTTACCCAGATTATCAAGAATTACTAAACTCTCTGAACGGGATTACCTTAGAGGCAGGCTATGAATTCATTCTTTTCAGAGAAAGCCAAAACTCTGATTTTGTTGTTGCCGAAATCACCTATGTAAAGAAAAATAGTCCAGCAGAAGCAGCTGGTCTTTTACGTGGAGATATTATCCAAGCAATCAATGGAGAACCAATGACTCTTGATAATTATCGGGAAGTACTGGAAGGAATCTCCTCAACTCATTTTATCAGTTATTTGAGGTTCAATGAAGAAACAAATGTTTATGAAGATCAAGGGAATTTAGAATTAAATGTTGTTCAGCTAGCTGAAAACCCTAATTTCCTAGACACCATCTACACCATCAATAATCAAAAAATCGGGTATGTCGTGTATCACTTCTTTGCGCCAGGACCAGGCAATGGAAGTACTGTTTATGATAACGAGATGGATGGAATCTTCGCCAAATTCAAGGCTGAAGGAATCAACCATTTGATTGTCGATTTCAGGTATAATGGTGGTGGCTTTGTTTCTTCCGCTGTGAATTTGGCCAGCTTGATTGCACCAAGTGTGACTCAAAATGATGTTTTCTCAAAAACAAAATACAATAGCTTCTTGAGTCAATTTGACGATTTTAAAGATGTTCAAACCCCATTCCGAACCAAGTCAGAAAACCTAGGGAATATTCTGGATGGTAACAGAGTGTACATTTTGACCTCAAGTAGAACTGCTTCTGCATCCGAATTGATCATTAATGGATTGAGACCTTATATGGATGTCTTTTTGATTGGAGATATAACAACTGGAAAAAATGTAGGATCCATCCCATTTGATGATGAAGATAATCCTCAAAACACTTATGGGATTCTTCCAATCGTGACCCAAAGCTTCAATAGCCTTGATGAATCGGACTACACTACAGGCTTCACTCCAAACATATCAGCAAGAGAAGTGACTGAACGTTTAAGACCCTTTGGCGATATAAATGAGCAATTACTGCGAACTGCAATCACCCAAATAACCGGAGAGGCTCCATCCGATCGATTCCAAAAGCTTGATCGACAGGACATTGGTAGTACTCTGGATACCAAGATCCGATCTGGAAGGATGATAGAAAGCATGAAATAACAAAGAAAGAGCTCCGATTTGGGAGCTCTTTTTTTTTGACTTTTTGAAAAAAATAATTCCATTACTTTTTCAAAAGATTTGGAATATTTTGCCAAGCGAATAAATTTAGGATTGAAATTTTTTCCATTACGGGAAAGAATACTAATTATTTTAACCAACCAACCATTTACAAAATGAAAAACTTCTTGAGAAAGCCTGTTTCTATGGCAGGAGTGGTTCTTGGAGCTATGGCATTTGCCTGTATGCCTCAGGATCAAAATCCAGTGATCGATGATTCTGTAGTGGAATATGTAAAATTCCAACATGGGGACATTATTCCTGGCAAGTACATCGTGAGGTTGAATCCTACGAATTTGAATTTTAGAAAAACAAAAGACTATGCCAGTAATCAAGCTGCCATGCGAAAAATAAGTATGGGCATTCTGGCAAGATATGATATTCAAGAAGCCAGTTTAGGCTATGTATATGGTAGCTCTATTGAGGGTTTCTCTGTTGAACTTTCTAGTGAAGAATTTGAAAAGCTATCCAAAGACCCTGCGGTGAAATTTATAGAGCCTGACCGTATTATGGCTCTTGCCCCACCTCCAGGAAAAGGCCCAGGTGATGGTGGAGGTAGTGACCCTGCACAAGAAACTCCTTGGGGAATTACTCGAGTTGGGGGAGGACAAGTTTACACAGGGGATGCAAAAGCGTATGTCATCGACTCTGGAATTGATGCCGCACATCCTGACTTGAATGTAAACTCAGCTATTGGTTTCAACGCTTTTACAGATAAAAGAGATGGAGATATCACAAAAGATGGTAGCGGTCATGGAACTCACGTAGCTGGAACAATTGCCGCCATTGATAATGAAATTGGCGTGGTAGGTGTTGCCGCTGGAGCAACTGTCGTTCCTGTAAAAGTACTAAATAGCCGAGGGTCTGGTTCTTATTCTGGAGTAATCGCCGGCGTTGACTTTGTCACAGCTACTGCTTCGAATGGTGATGTGGCCAATATGAGTTTGGGAGGACCTTTATCCCAAGCTTTGAATGATGCAGTAATTGCTCTTGGTGCCTCAGGTGTGAAAGTAGCATTGGCAGCTGGAAATGAAAGCACAGATGCAAATACCAAATCTCCTGCTAGTGCAAATGGACCAAATATTTATACTATCTCAGCAACGGATATCAATGATCGCTTTGCCTCATTCTCAAACTTTGGAAACCCACCAGTTGATTTTGCTGCTCCAGGAGTAGGAGTTTTATCTACAGTTCCTGGTGGAGGATATGCTTCTTACAATGGAACATCCATGGCTTCTCCACATGTAGCCGGAATTCTTTTAACGGGAAATCCAAGATCAGGTGGAAATGCTACCAATGACCCTGATGGAAATGCGGATCAAATCGCAGTGAAGTAATCAAACCATTTAAAAGAAAAAGCGGCCGAATCGGTCGCTTTTTCTATTATTATCAAATCGTTATTTATCTTTCCTGTTTATACTAGATTGAAAAAATCGAATACCTTCGCAAGATGGAAAAGATAGCCAGCTTCCTACTTATCCTAACCATTTACTTTTTGGGCATTCTAGCAATTGTGCAGGGAATTATACGCCCCAAGTACTACCATTTTAGAAAAAATCTAGGCGAAGAACCAGTAAAAATCCCAGTAAATTATCTTAGAATTTTATTTTTCAGTCTGCTATTAGCCCTTATAACTACCACTCTAGCATACGTTCTTTTTATATAAAAAAAGCCATCCAACTGGACGGCTTTCGATCAACTCTTTATTGATGATTTTTAATTCTGAGTCTTTTGAAGGTTTTCTTTTGCAAGTTGAAAATCCGGTTCAAGCGCAATTGCCTCTTCAAAAGCTGTTCTTGCTTCTGTATTTGAACCTTGATCCAAGTAGATCATTCCTTTAAGATTTAAAGCTGCGGCCTTCATACCAATCTCTTGAGTTTCAGTTTCTGATTGAGGAAAACCAATTTTCTCTTCAGGCTTTGCGTTTTTTACCAGCATATTGACAGAGTTTAATGCCTCCTCATATCGCTTCAAGGAATATTGAAGGAAACCGGATTTGTATAAGCTAAAATTATCCCCCGTTAATAGATACAGTCTTTCATAGTTAGGAAGTGCTCGATCTAGAGCTCCTAGTTGTTCCAATGAATAGGCGGCAATTTCCAAAGCGCCGATACTTCTATCATTGACTTCCAAAATATCCAAAGAAACCAAGGCAGCAGAAGTGGACTGCCCCAATTCAAAATATAGCGTCCCTAAGAGTTCTTGAAATCTCATGTTTTCCGGATTCCGGACAATCAATCGATACAAGGCACTTTTAGCCATTTGAGGATCATTGTATCGCATAGCCAATTGATAGGCTGCCTGATCCTGAATGTTCAAGGATAATTTGGTTTTTGGATCCAAACGAGCAGTAGAATCTGTCGTTTGGGAGAAAGATGCGCTGGCAAAAAGCCCAAGCACGAAAATCAGCACTAATCGCTTCATGGTTTAGTTTAGGTTATTTAATTACGTATTTTGAGGTGAAAGCCCCATTCGCTCAGCTATTTCAATCATCAATTTCCGAGCCTCTTCGGGGTTATTTTTAATTTTGCCCTCCAATATAGCTTCTTTAATTTCTTCTTTTATATCCCCTACCGCTTTCGAAGGTTTCAACCCGAAAGTTTCCATTATTTCTTCACCACTAATAGGAGGTTGGAAATTCCGAACTTGATCTTTTTCCTCCACTTCCTGAAGCTTTCGCTCCACCTTATCGAAGTTTTCCAAAAAGCGTTTTACTTTCTTATTGTTCTTAGAAGTAATATCCGCACGGCAAAGCTTCATCAAATCATCGATCGCATCGCCTGCGTCAAAAAGCAATCTTCGCAAAGCTGAATCAGTCACCTCATCTTTTACCAAAGCAATAGGTCTTAGGTGAAGCCTGACCAATTTCTGAACAAACTTCATCCGTTCATCCATAGGCAATTTCAATCTTTTGAAAATACCGGGAACCATCCGAGCACCTTTATCTTCATGCCCATGAAAGGTCCATCCAGCTTTTTGATTGAATCGTTTGGTGGCGGGCTTAGCAATATCATGGAGTATAGCTGCCCAACGAAGCCATAGATCATCGCTAACCTTGGCTACATTGTCCAAGACTTGTAGCGTATGGTAAAAATTATCCTTGTGCGATTTATCGTCGACAGTATCCACACCTTGTAATTCCACCATTTCCGGGAAAAATTCATGCAGTAATTTCCCTGCGAATAGCAGATTAAAGCCATAGGAAGGCTTTTCAGTTAGGACAATTTTATTCAATTCGGTTATGATACGTTCTGCCGAAACAATTTTAAGCCGATAAGCATTGCTTTGAATCGCAAAGAAAGTATCTGGGTCTATATCAAAATTCAACTGTGCAGCAAAGCGGACCGCCCGCATCATCCGCAATGGATCATCTGAAAAAGTCACATTTGCATCAAGAGGAGTCTTGATGATCTTACGCTTTAGATCTTTTTGTCCATCAAATGGATCCAAAAGCTCCCCGTAATTATCCGCATTAAGGGAAATAGCCATGGCATTAATGGTAAAATCCCTTCGCTCCAAATCTTCCATCAAGGTGCCATCTTCCACAATCGGCTTTCTGCTATGAGATCGATAAGACTCTTTTCTCGCCCCTACAAATTCCAGCTCATAGTCCTCCAACTTCAACATAGCTGTTCCGAAGTTCTTGAAGACCGAAAGGGGAACATGGAATTCGAAGGAATTAGCAACCTCTTCTGCGAGCTCAATCCCACTTCCCACACAAGTAAAATCAATATCCTTGCTTTCTCTCCCCATCAACAAATCCCGTACATAGCCACCTACCACGTAGGTTTCCAAACCTAGCTTTTGGCCTGCCTTAGCAACTTTCTCGAAAATGGGATTTTGATTCAGCTTATCCTTAAAGTTCATCCTTTGATGATTTTGACATCCCCCTCGGGACTGAGATACATTTCTTTGAGATTTGGGCTAAAAAGAGGAAAAAGCAAATCGGTTTGAAATTCAAATGGAACTTTTTCATTGATTTTGCAAAGCACTAAATCAGATGCCTGAAAAAGCAATTTGTTCCATTCTTTATCTCGAATCAAAGAAAACCTGATTTCTCCATCAACTCCCAAACCAACAGGAATTGTAACGCCTTTACCTGTGTGATAAATAGTGGGTTTGGAAGCAAACTCAACAATATCCAGTGATACTTCAGAAAATTGACCGGCTACAGATCGGATTTGAAAAAGGTCAAAAAGTAAGAAAATCCAATCTTTTCCCATATCAGGGTTCCAAGAACTCAACTTGAGAAGGGTGAGAACTTTTCCATTTCCTTCTCGAATTTGAACTTGTCCCTGACGCTGAAGTGCTGTTACAATTGCTCGTTGATCCAATTTCTCCCGATTTTTGCACAAAAATAATCAGATATCCGAGAGCAAAAGCCAGAAGTGCCAATTTATCCCTTGACTGCAGAGGTAACCAATTCAAAAGAATCCCTTTTGAATTTAGACTGGCTGAATTGACATTGACAGAAATTTAAAAGGATATCATGCAAAAAATTCATTTATATAAACAAATATCCGTTTCTATAGAAGAAATAAAAAAAGGCAGTAAAAAAACCGCCTTTATAATTTTGATAATTTAAAATCAACCTCTCAACCAATTGATAAATGTTTGGTAACCTATACCAACTTCTCTAGCAAAGGCTGCTTTTGTTTTCTTTCCTGCTGCTTCAACTTTTTTCCATTCTTCTAAAATTTTGCTTTTCTCATGATCAGAAAAAGTTCTTCTTTTAGATGACTTTCCTGTTGACTGACCAGTTACTAATCCGATCAATTCATTCAAGTCATTTACAAATCGTCCATCTGTTAAAAACAAACCTGCACTCTCTAATTTTTTAATAACATCATCTTTAGGATTGACAGGAGTAACTGCAATTCCTCTAGCGGCTGCTTCATGAAGATCAATTCTTTTCCCTTCAGAAGTTACATAGACAAAACCATCATTTTTCTTCAAATCAGCAATTGCCTCTTTTATTAATTCTCTCATATCAATAATGTTTATAGTTTAAACAAGTTGCAATATATTATTTATGATAGAATAAAATACATAACAATAGAAAAATTAACCGATTGATATAATAATTTTAAAACAGCAATCTGTTTTTTATAGCAAAAAACAACCTTTATTATAATCGAACCTTGAATGAAATTAGGTTTGAAAAAAATAAATTCTTGAATTTCTATTTTATTTAGAGTGGCAACATTTCAATCAGCATCAATTAGAGCACTTAACAAATCGATCTAATCACACGTTTTTTGAACTGTAGTAATGTTAAGTTTTTAATTCTTTTGATATAATTTGAAAGAAGAAAAATGTCATTTTTTCTTAAGCAAAAATTATAATAAGTCTTATCCGAATAAAATTTTCAAATTTCACTTCGTAGAAAATTTCTAGGAGAAAAAAGCAACCATCTCAACTTAATCGGATAATTTCCTTAATTTTGAACCCCATAAGAATCCAAGACCAAATCTACTTCTCAGCTCATTCTTATGGCCTCATCCACCAAATACATCTTCATCACAGGGGGAGTTACTTCCTCTCTCGGAAAAGGAATAATCGCGGCATCCTTAGGCAAATTGCTTCAAGCCAGAGGCTTTTCTGTCACGATCCAAAAATTTGATCCTTATCTAAATATCGATCCCGGTACACTAAATCCTTACGAGCATGGCGAGTGTTATGTAACTGATGACGGTGCCGAGACAGACCTGGATTTAGGTCATTATGAGCGCTTTTTGAACATTACCACCTCCCAAAGTAACAACGTTACCACCGGGCGGATTTACAACAATGTAATCACCAAAGAGCGAAAAGGAGAATATCTTGGCAAAACCGTCCAAGTAATCCCTCATATTACAGATGAGATCAAATCCAATTTCTACAAGCTTGGGCAAGAAGGGAAGTACGATGTAGTCATTACTGAAATTGGAGGTTGCGTTGGTGATATTGAATCCCTTCCATTCATTGAGGCAGTTCGTCAGGCACGTTGGGATTTAGGTCCTAACAACTTCCTGGTAATTCACTTGACTTTGATCCCTTACCTCAAGGCAGCTAAAGAACTCAAAACAAAACCTACTCAGCATTCCGTAAAGCAATTGCTAGAAGCAGGTATTCAACCTGATATTTTGGTTTGCCGTACGGAGTATCATCTTCCACCGGAGGTGAAGAAAAAGCTTGCGCTTTTCTGTAACGTTCAGCTTAACAGCGTAATTGAGGCAATGGATGCGGATACGATTTATGATGTTCCGCTTTTGATGAAAAAGGAAAAGCTGGATGAACGAGTACTTTCAAAGTTGAGGCTTTCTTCTAAGCAAAACACTGATTTGGAAGATTGGAAAGACTTCTTGGGTAAATTGAAAAACCCTACTCAAGAAATCAACATTGGCTTGATCGGAAAATATGTCTCCCTTCCGGATTCCTATAAATCCATCATTGAGGCATTTACCCATGCGGGGGCTTCAGTAGAATGCCAAGTTAACCTCAAGCTGATATCTTCAGAAGAAATCAATTCCGACAATTATGAATCCAAGCTTCGGGATTTGGATGGGATTTTGGTTGCTCCTGGTTTTGGTGAGCGGGGTTTTGAGGGAAAAATTGAAACAGTTCGCTATGCACGCGAAAAGAAAATTCCATTCTTCGGGATCTGTTTAGGCATGCAGGTAGCTGTGATTGAGTTTGCAAGAAATGTATTGGAACTCGAAAATGCCAACAGCACCGAAATGGATCAATATACCTCCCATCCTATCATTGATTTGATGGAAGAGCAAAAGCAAATTGAGCAAATGGGAGGAACAATGCGATTAGGTGCGTATACTTGCGATCTCAAAAAAGGAAGTAAGGCTTATTTGGCTTACGGGACTAAAAAAATTCAGGAAAGACACCGTCATCGCTACGAGTTCAACAACAGATATTTGGAACAAGTAGAAGCGGCTGGAATGATTGCCACCGGTAAAAACCCAGAAACTGGATTAGTGGAAATTGTCGAAATCAAAAACCATCCTTGGTTTGTTGGCGTTCAATTTCATCCTGAATACAAGAGTACAGCGCTCAATCCTCAACCGCTATTTGTGAAGTTTATTCAAGCGGCGATTGAAAACAAAAAAGTAAAGTAAACGAAACCCGGCTTTTCGGGAACCAATTATTATGGATAGAAATCAAGCAACAGGGCTGATTTTATTTGCAGCGGTCATTCTTATTTACTCCATCTTTTTCGCGAGTGGCCCAGAAGTGCAGCCTGAAGAAGAAGCTACAACCAGTGAACTTGTCACTTCGGCTGAAGAGCCAACTGTAGAACAGACTCCGATTGTAGAGTCAACTTCTGATACCCTTTCTCAAGCAAAAATTGAAAAATATGGAGTTTTGGCTCCATTAACCTTAGGCGAGGAAGAGCTTGTTACTTTAGAAAATGAGCTAATTCGCGTGGAAATTTCCACAAAAGGAGCAAGCATCAAGAATGTAATTCTAAAGGAGTACAAAGACTGGGAAGGACAAGATTTGGCATTGTTGGATGAAGTTTCTTCATCCATGGTTCATGCCTTAAATACAACCCGAGGACCGGTTTTATTAGAGGATTTTTATTTCACGCCAGAAGTAACTTCTGAAACAAAAGAAGACGGAAAAGAAATAACGGTATTGACTCTTAAAGCTGGGACAGAAAGCGGAGCCTTGATTCAACAGTTTATGTTAGAATCGGACTCTTATCAGGTTAAAAAGAGCTTTGAAATCGATCGCTATCAGGGAGTATTTACTCAAAATTCCCTTTCTCTAAATTGGAAAGATCAGGCTCGTGCTCACGAACGTGACTTGGCAGAGTCCAGAAGAAAAACCCAGGTAAACTTCTACACAACGGGGGGTTCTTATGACAATTTGGGAGTTGGAGAGTCACCTGAAACAAGCGTTCCGGAAGAACCTGTCAAATGGATTGGTTTTAGTCAGCGATTTTTCACAGCTGGAATCATTGCAGACGAAGCATTCAACAATGTAACTCTAGCTCAAAGCACCCCTACGGATAGCCTTTTTGTGCGGAATATGGAAGCACAATTAGAAATCCCAATGAATTCAGGGAAAGCAGATTACCAATTCTACTTTGGTCCTGACAAGTACAAGGTTCTAAAAAGTGTTACCGATGGATTTGAGAAGAACGTTGACATGGGATACTTCTTTGTCAGCTGGGTAAACAAATACATTATTGTTAACCTTTTCTCCTTCTTAGAAAAGTACTTCAGTAACTACGGGGTAATCATCATCCTCATTGTTTTGATTATCAAGTTGGCGCTATCTCCGCTTACCTACAAGTCCTATATAGGGATGGCAAAAATGCGGGTGATTAAGCCTGAAATTGATGAATTGAAGGAGAAATACGGAGACGATCCTACGAAAATGCAGCAAGAGCAAATGAAGCTTTTCTCCCAGTTGGGAGTAAGCCCAATCTCAGGATGTCTTCCTTTGCTTCTTCAAATGCCATTCTTGTTTGCAATGTTCTTCTTTTTCCCAAATGCCATTGAACTTCGACAAGAATCTTTCCTTTGGGCAAAAGACCTTTCGACTTACGACGAATTCATCAAATTACCATTTACCATTCCGTTCTATGGTTCCCATGTAAGTTTGTTCACGCTTTTGATGACCGTATCTCAAATCATTTATACTCATTTCAATAATCAATTGACCACGGCAACCGGTCCTATGAAAAACCTAGGATACATTATGCCGGTGATGTTCATGTTTATTTTGAATTCGTATCCTGCAGGTTTGAGTTTCTATTATTTCGTTTCCAACGTCGTTACTTTTGGCCAGCAGGCCCTAATCAAGCTTTCTGTGGATGATCAAAAGATCAGGCAAAAAGTAGAGGAGAATAAAGTCAAGAATGCGAATAAGAAAAAATCTAAATTCCAGCAAAGACTGGAAGATGCGATGAAAGCTGCAGACGCAAATCGAAAAAAATAAAAGAAAGGGCTTTAGGCCCTTTTTTTGTGACATAAAAAATCTTCCTTGACACAGCCTGACCATTTATCGGATTTTACTTCAGAAACAACAAACTTTAACAGTTGAGTGATTCTGTAAAAAGCCCTAACTTAAATCCTTGATTTATAAGGGTTTTAGGAATAAAAAAACCGATAAAACCTCAAAAAGCGGGCTTAATTTTGCTTAAAAGAGCTTATAAAAAAAGGGAAGAAATCGCTCGATAGCGTGCGGATTTTGATTAATATTGAGTTTAAATTTCGATCATAACCATGGGAAAAATCATTGCAATCGCCAATCAAAAAGGTGGGGTTGGAAAAACAACCACCGCGATGAACCTTGCTGCTAGTTTGGCAGTATTGGAATACAAAACCTTGGTGATTGATGCAGACCCACAGGCCAACACCACTTCAGGATTGGGCCAGGATCCAAAATCCATCAATACCAGTATTTACGAATGTATGGTGGATGGTATTCCAGTAGAAGATATCATTATCAAAACCGATATCGAATTTTTAGATTTAGTCCCTTCGCATATTGACTTGGTCGGTGCAGAAGTCGAAATGATCAATATGGAAAACCGGGAAGAAAAAATGAAGGAAGTAATCTCGGGAGTTCGCGATCAATACGACTTCATCATTATTGACTGTTCCCCATCCTTGGGATTGATCACCATAAATGCATTGACTGCTGCTGATTCAGTAATTATCCCGGTTCAGTGCGAGTACTTCGCTTTGGAAGGCTTGGGTAAACTTTTGAACACTATCAAAATCATTCAAACCCGTTTGAATACGAATTTGGAAATCGAAGGTATTCTATTGACCATGTATGATGTACGTCTAAGACTTTCCAATCAGGTAGTAGAAGAAGTTAGAATGCACTTCAAAAACATGGTTTTTGAAACCATTATCCCTAGAAATGTCCGATTGGGAGAAGCTCCAAGTTTTGGCTTACCAGCTATTGCTTTTGATGCCGAAGGAAAGGGAGCAATTGCCTATTTGAATTTGGCTAATGAGATTGCCGAGAAAAACGGACTTCAAAAAGTAACAGAAACTCATGGCTAATAATAAACCAAATAGAAAGAAAAGTGCTTTGGGAAGAGGACTTGGAGCTTTGCTTCAGGACAGTCCTGCCAAATCCAATTCAGAGGAAATTCTTCCTGAAGTTCAAAAAACAGGGATTTTTGAAATTCCTATTGATTCTATTCAGGTTAATCCCTTTCAGCCAAGAACTCATTTTGACAAAGAAGCTTTGGAAGAGCTTGCCGAATCTATAAAGGTTCAAGGCATTATTCAACCAATCACGGTCCGAAAACTGGATCAAAATGAGTATCAGCTTATTTCCGGGGAACGAAGATTCCAAGCTTCAAAATTGGCAGGATTAGATAAAATCCCGGCCTACGTTCGAACTGCCAATGACCAGCAAATGCTGGAAATGGCTCTTATTGAAAATATTCAGCGTGAAAATCTCAATGCGCTGGAAATCGCACATTCTTATCAGCGTTTGCTCGCCGAATGTGACCTCAAGCAAGAAGAATTAGGTGATCGGGTTGGGAAAAACCGAACTACGGTAAACAATTACCTACGATTGCTTAAGCTTCCTCCGTCCATTCAGGCTGCTATTCGTGATCAGCAGATTTCCATGGGCCATGCCCGCGCTTTGATTAATGTGGAAGACATTGATAAGCAACTGGCGATATTCAAAAAAGCAGTGGAAGAGGAACTGAGTGTTCGGAAAGTAGAAGCCTTGGTTAAGGCATTGAATGAAGGAAAAGGAGCGAAAAAGGAAAAGCCAGAATTAGACCCGGTAAAAAAATATGAGTTGAATAAACTTCAGCAGCGCCTTGCTTCGCATTTTGGAACAAAGGTTTCGCTCAAGTCGGACAATAAGAACAGAGGTGAAATAAAAATTCCTTTTCATTCAGCCTCAGATCTCAATCGAATCTTGGAAATTCTCGAAATCATTTGATTTTGGACCGGTTATCAAAGCATAACTCACAAGTCTTCAAGACCCTATTGGTACTAGTGGGGTTTTCTTTTTTTTTGTGCCTAAATCCAATTAATTCCTTGGCACAGCAGGACACTACTCAGGTAGAGGTGCGTAAACAAAAGAAAGAAAAACCGGATTATTCTTCCTTACCAAAAAACCCACGAAAAGCCTCTCTGCTATCAGCAATGCTTCCAGGAGCAGGCCAAGTTTATAATGGAAAAGCTTGGAAAGTACCGATTATCTACTCAGGTTTTATGGCGGATATTTATTTCATCAATTTCAACAATCGGCGCTATCAGGTCTTCCGAGAAGCCCTATTTGCTTTTGATGAAGGTGAACCTAATGGATTCCCTACTCTCAACCGGGATGCCTTAGTGAGAAATGTTGATTATTGGAGGAGAAACAGGGATCTCACCATTTTATTGCTGGGAGTGATCTATGCTTTGAATATAATCGACGCAAATGTTGACGCTCATTTGTCGGGATTTGACATTTCAGATGAATTGAGTTTGTCTATTGAGCCATCAATCGACAATTTTACAGCCCAAAACCAACAGATGGGTATAACTTTCAAACTGAATTTTAAATAAATGAATATCATTTTATTGGGATATGGCAAAATGGGGAAAATCATTGGCGAAATCGCTGAATCCCGAGGTCATCAAATCCTTCTAAAAATCGACGAGAATAACAGAGAACTTTTGGAATCTATTGATCCAAAGACCATTGATGTTGCTATTGAATTCAGCCAACCTGAAGCAGCAGTTTCGAATATTTCATGGTGTTTAAATCATGGTATTCCTGTGGTATCAGGAACCACTGGATGGCTGGATCAAAAACCTCAAATGGATCAACTCGCTGAAGAAAAGGGAACAGGCTTCTTTTATGCATCCAATTTCAGTATAGGTGTCAATGTGTTTTTCAAAGTCAATGAATACTTGGCCAAGTTGATGAATGAAGTACCTGGATATAATGTCAGTATAGAGGAAATTCATCATACAGCTAAAAAGGATGCACCTTCAGGCACGGCCATTACTTTAGCAGAGGGAATAATCAAAAACCAGCGGGGATTTACTGCGTGGCACTTGTCCGAACAATCGTCCGAAAATGGACAAAGTATCCCAATTACTTCCAAGCGCATCGACCCTGCTCCCGGCACCCATATTATTCGATACCAATCTGAAATAGACGATATTGAAATCTCTCATACTGCTCACAGTAGGCAAGGATTTGCTCTTGGCGCAGTTTTGGTGGCTGAGTGGCTGCCTGGAAAAAAAGGAGTTTTAACGATGAATGACTTTCTTTCATTCTGAAAAATAAAAAAATGAGTACAAGCCCTAAAAAGAAAAAGTCAGCCGCTAGAGAATGGCTTGACGCCTTAGTTTTTGCAGTAGTAGCAGCGAGTTTGATTCGTTGGCTTTTATTAGAACCTTTCACCATCCCAACAGCATCCATGGAGAAATCGCTTTTGGTGGGGGATTTCCTTTTTGTGAGCAAAATGCATTATGGAACCCGAATCCCTAAGACTCCACTTCAGGTTCCATTGACCCACCAAAAGATTTGGGGAACGGAGATTCCCTCCTATTCTGATGCAATCCAACTTCCATATTATCGATTGCCAGGATTTACCGACGTCAAAAGAAATGATGTGGTAGTTTTCAATTATCCGGTAGAATTTCAATTTCCAAATGACTTAAAAACCAATTATATCAAGCGGGCAGTTGGAGTTCCGGGAGACGTGATTGAAATCAAAAATGGGGATCTTTTTGTGAATGGTGAGGTAGCCATGAAGCCAGAGGAAATGCAATATTCCTATGATGTTTTGACTAACCGAATGCTAAACGCTGATTTTTTTGCTGATTATGGTATTAACCCAGCAAGCTTCATGGCATTCCCGGATGGTTCGGGATACATAGTTTATGCCACTGATTTGGTAATCGATCGGCTAAAAGAATCTCCTGTAGTCACCGAGGTCCGAAAACGAATCATGGGTCCTCGAGGTGAAAATGGAATTTTCCCAGATGGATTGACTTTGGGTTGGAATCGAGATCAATATGGACCACTCACAATTCCTGGCAAAGGTGCAACCATAGAAATGAACGAAGACAATGTCCTTCGCTATGGATCCACGATTAAAAATTATGAAGGACATGATCAAGTTGACATTCGCGACGGTCAGCTATTTATCGATGGTCAAAAAGTAGACCGCTATACCTTCAAGCAGGATTACTACTTTATGATGGGAGACAATAGACACGATTCTTTAGATTCTCGCTATTGGGGTTTTGTCCCAGAAGATCATGTAGTGGGAAAAGCTTGGTTCTTATGGCTTTCGCTGGATGAATTCGAATCCTTCTTTGGCAAGATTCGATGGAATAGAATTTTCAAAGGAATCAGTTAAAAAAAAGCCCAAATGGGCTTTTTTTAACTCTTACCATTTAATTGGATCTATCCCATTCCTTTCGAGATAAGCATTCGCCTTCGAAAAATGCTTGCAACCAAGAAAACCTCTGTGAGCAGACAAGGGACTTGGGTGAGGTGCTTTCAAAATCAAATGCTTTTTCTCATCTATCAGTTCGGCCTTTTTCCCGGCATAAGCTCCCCAAAGTAAAAAAACCACATTAGACCGCTTTTCACTGATTGTATGAATAACAGAATCAGTGAATTCCTCCCAACCGTGTTTTTGATGGGAGCCTGCCTGAGCAGCACGTACAGTTAGGGTTGCATTGAGAAGAAAAACGCCTTGTTTCGCCCATCGGGTCAAATCCCCGTTGGGAGGCATATCGATACCTAAATCTGATTTGATTTCTTTGAAAATATTCAATAAACTCGGTGGAAAAGGGACACCTGGACGAACGGAAAATGAAAGCCCATGTGCCTGACCGGGACCATGATAGGGATCTTGGCCCAAGATAACCACCTTCACTTGATCAAGCGGACATTGATCAAAGGCATTAAAAATCAGTTTTCCGGGAGGATAAACTGTTTGAGATGCATATTCTGATTTGACAAATGTGACTAAATCTTTGAAATATGGCTTTTGAAAAACTTCACTCAAAACAACTCTCCAGGATTCCTCAATTCTTACATCCATAGGTAAATTAATTGATATTCAAATAGTTCGTCGTATATTTGTTGACTTTTAAATTATTCTCTCAATGGTAACAGCTATCACGGAAGGCATTGAAGTCAGTGTGGAAGTCACTTATCAAGCCGAGTTTTCGAGCCCTCTTCAGCATCATTATGTTTTTACCTACAAGGTAACAATTCATAATAGAAGCGATATCACTGTTCAATTGTTACGGCGAAGATGGGAAATTTCCGATGCAGCTGAAACACGAAAAGTCGTAGAAGGAGATGGCGTAGTTGGACAGCAACCTACCCTAGAACCAGGTCAAAGCCATAGTTACGTTTCGGGATGTAACCTTCGATCCGGATTAGGAAAAATGAAAGGCTGGTACACCATGCAAAAAGTTTATAATGAAAAGGAATTTGAGGTGGTAGTTCCCGAATTTCAAATGATCTCCAATATTTTTCATAATTAATCCCCTTGCCTAATTTTCTATTTCCTGCATTAGGATATCTGTATTATTGGCTATTAAAAGAGGATCAGTATTCCCTTCAAGGACCTTTTCTATCAGATCTTTATCAAGATTTAAAAAACTTTCTAAAATATCACGAAGAGGATGATTTGGAAATTGAAAACTTTCGAAAGGAGCTACTTCATAATCATAAATTGATCCCTGTAGAGGACTTTGGAGCAGGCTCAAAAAAAGTCCCCCAAAGAGACCGGAAAATTTCAGATATCACCCGATTTTCAACCTCCGGAAGAAAATTCGCTCAGCTCTATCAATTTTTTGCTTCGAAAACTCCAGCTCAGCTTTTAATAGAATTAGGCACCTGCATGGGAATTACCACCCGCTACCTGAGTCAAGTGGCCCTAGGAAAATTAGCAACCTTTGAAGGCTCTTCCAGTATTCGAGAAGTTGCCAAAACGGGATTTAAAAAGGAGAATACGGAATTTATCCTAGGAAAAATCCAAGATACACTTCCACCATTCCTGGAAAAAAATCCTATTGTCGATTTTGCATTAGTAGACGCTACCCATACTTATAATGCCACGATGGATTATTTTGAAATGCTCCTCCCACATCTGCATTCCAAAAGTATCCTGGTAATTGCTGATATCTATTGGTCCCGAGAAATGTATCAGGCTTGGAAAACTATCATAGCAAAACCGGAGGTTCGATTGAGCCTTGACTTCTACGAATGTGGGGTTCTATTTTTTGATTTCCCGGGAGAAAAAACTCACCGGATCTTGGATTACTGATTTTCAAATTCAATGAAAAGTTCCGACCCACTTCTAGGAGGAATGGAATTGTAACAAGGCTCAAGCTTCTTTATCACAAAATATTGGGAGAATAATTTTTGATACTCCTCCACATTTCCTCCAAAAGGCGGCCCCTGTCTTTCAAAATCTTTGGAAAAAAGCACACCTGCTAGGGTTCCTTTCGGCTTTAAAAGTTGTTTCATTTTTTGACAATAGTCTTCCCGCTGACTGGGGTGAAGCGCACAAAAAAAGGTTTGTTCCAAAATCAAATCATAGGATCCCTGATGCTCAAAAAAGTCCTGATGGTGGATATTTTTTTTAGGAAAATCAGGATAAGCCTTGCTAAAATTTGTTAATGGAATTTCGGAAATATCGAGCAAATGAACGTCTGAAAAGCCTTTTTTGAATGCATAAGCCACTTCATGACCATTTCCTGCTCCGGGAATCAGAATCCTGATTTTCTTGTCTTCAATTTGGTCTAAATATTGTACTAGCGGGGATGAAGGATAGCCAATGTCCCAGCCCGTTGTCCCTTGACAATAGCGCTGAGTCCAATAGCTTTCATCAAAATACGTCATAAAGCCCTACTTAAATTATGAGCACTAATTTTCAAAAAGATTCTGAACCTAAAAAAGACCAGGGAAAGAATATCATCATTATTGTATTGGTTCTTTTGGTCATCATCAGTGGGATCAAACTGTACACAGATTATGTGGACCGCACCAAGAAAACTGAAGAAATCCTACTACTCTCAACTGAAAACAACCAATTGAATCAGCGACTGGATTCAGTCACTTATCAATTGAATCTCCGCATTCAAGAAATCGAAAAATTGGGTGGAGACATTGCAGCTTTGGAGCAAGTTCGCGATCAATTAATCGCAGAACGTAACTCTAATCGTCAGCGTACAGCTAATGAAATCGCGGAATTGAACAAACGAATTCAATCCTACAATTCCATGCTTCAGGAAAAAGATCAGGAGATTTTGGAGTTGCGCGCAATGAATCAGCAGCTGTATGCAGAAAATCAAGATCTCAAAACCACGCAGGCTGAAATCGAGGAAGAGGTTGCGAAGCTGAATCTTCAAAAAGAGGATTTGCAGGCTAAAGTCAATGTAGCTTCCATGCTCAAGGCCGAGAACATTACAGTAGCTGCAATTAATCGGCGAGGAAGAGAACGAGTGGAAACCACCAATGATTTCCGAAATCGGCAGATCGAGCGAATCAAAATCAGTTTCAATTTCGCAGAAAACAAAGTTGCACCTCCAGGACCAAGAAATGTGTACGTTCAAATCTTAGCTCCTAATGAGCAGCCAATCTTCGACGTAGCAAAAGGCTCAGGAACCTTCACCGTAGATGGAGTAGAACAGTTTTATACTGTAAAACAAGATGTGCTTTTCAACAATTCTGGTGAGCCACTCACCTTCTATTATGAAAAAGGCTCTGACTATACTTCTGGAGATCACACGATTCGGATTTTTGTAGATAATTATCAAATCGGATCCTCTACTTTCTCTGTAAAATAAAAAACAGCTCAATCAATACAGAAACCTCTCTAAATCAGAGAGGTTTTTTTATGTCTTGACCCTAAATACATCCCGAATTCTATTTGGAAAAAAGGATAGATTCGCCTACTTTTGCGGTCTGTTTAATTTAAATCCATAAACACATTTGAAAATGTTCCAAAGAAACTACGAGACGGTATTCATTTTAACTCCCGTTTTGTCTGATGTTCAGATGAAGGATACTGTCGACAAGTTCGTGAACTTGTTAAAAGAAGAGGGGGCAGAAATCATCAATGTGGAAAATTGGGGGCTTAAGAAGATGGCTTACACCATCCAAAAGAAGACCACCGGTTTCTATGTATTGGTTGAGTTCAAAGCGGATCCAACTGTTATCAAAAAGTTGGAGGTAGAATTCCGTAGAGATGAAAAAGTGATGAGATTCTTGACCACAGTATTGGACAAGCACGCTATCGCTTACGCGGAAAGAAGAAGAAAAGGAGAGTTCAACAAAAAAACCGAAGCTAAGGAGGAAGCTGCCCAATGACACTATTCAACGAACCAATCAACAGAGGCGAAGTAAAAAAGAAGTATTGCCGATTCAAGAAGCACGGGATCAAATACATCGATTACAAAGATCCTAACTTCCTTTTGAAATTCGTAAACGAGCAGGGAAAAATCCTTCCGAGAAGATTGACTGGAAACTCTGCAAAGTATCAGCGTAAAGTTGCTCAGGCTGTGAAGAAAGCAAGACATTTGGCTTTGCTACCATTCGTAACTGACGGTTTGAAGTAATTCGCTCTATCCTATCATCCAAAAAGCTATTCAGAAATGGAAATTATACTAAAAACAGACATTAAAGGTCTTGGCTATAAAAATGATTTGGTAGATGTGAAGCCAGGTTATGGTCGCAACTACCTTATCCCACAAGGTTACGCTGTTTTGGCTACTGCTTCTAATAAGAAGATTTTGGCTGAAAACATTAAGCAAGCAGCTCACAAAGCTGAAAAATTGAAAGCTGACGCTGAAGCAATTGCTGCTAAACTTGCTGATGTAACATTGGAAATCAAAGCTAAAATCGGTGAAACCGGTAAAATCTTTGGTAAGGTTACTACCCTTCAAATCTCTGATGCACTAGCTGCTCAAGGTTTTGATATCGATCGTAAGAAAATTTCTATCAACACTCCTGTTGAAGGAGCTGGAGAATTTTCTGCAGAAGTTGACCTTCACAGAGAAGTTAAGACTGACGTAAAATTTGTCGTTGTAGCTGAATAAGCACAACCAAAAATCAAAAAATAGAAAAGGGCTGAAAATTCAGCCCTTTTTTTTTAGTTCAATACCAAGATCTTTTCAAGATCTTCAACCAATTTCTTGGAAACAGCTCTGCTGTTTTTTTCGCGTGCAGCTTTAAACAATTCCAAGGCCTTCTCGCTCTTCTCGATCAAACCCACTGGATTCTGATCATTCTTGTAGCTAAACCAGCACCAAGACAATTCAGCAGCTAAAGAGTCTCCGACTTTCAGCTTTTCCAATTTGTTGACCGCATCGATGACGGTCTTTTCCATTTTTTCTACGCTCATAGCTAAATGTTTGTGTTTTCTTAAAATTCGAAACAAAACAAGGTAATAATTTTCAATTTATCAATATAACCTACTGATAGTTAACAGTATTGCAATTTTTCAATCGATTGCGGACAAAATTTAAAGGGATTTTTAGGTCAATTTTTTTTTCAAAAAATTATTTCAAAAACACTTAAAACCATATTCAGCGGAAATTTTTAAAATTCTTTTGGGAGGTACTTGGAAAAAAAAACTCATAATTCTACCTTTGTGACACTTTAAAGAAAACCACAAGGGATTCTTTTCAAACTGGTCTATGGTGTAACTGGCAACACGTCTGATTTTGGTTCAGAAGAGTCTAGGTTCGAGCCCTAGTAGACCAACAAAAACCTCCTAAATCGGGAGGTTTTTTTTATGTCCATAGTCTAAGCCTAAAGGCATTCATTGCATTTTTTCCAAGCTGTTCCGTGAGCTTGTAATTCGCCAAAGCACCTACAGGAGCGCCCACAATAGGGATCAACTGAGCCAATTTTGCCAAGTCCATATAATCCCGATAATCCAGCTGAAAAGTCTTCCAGTCAAATTCATCAAAAGTTTTTGGAAGCTGATCCTTATATAAATCCCAGTTTTCTATCTGTTCAATTAACTCATTCCTCCGCTTCTGAGAGGAAAAACTCAATTGAAACACATAAAGCAAGAACAACCGTTCTTGATAATTCTTGGTATCATACCCATACAAGGCTGCGATATCAAATAGCATTTTCATTTTGATAGCCAAAAATGCCGGGAAGTCAGCAAAGCCCATCAAAATACCTCCTGCACCAGTAATAGCACCTTCTGCCGAAGCTGAATTTCTATACCATTTTATTCGACTCCTAACCTTCATTTCCCGCTCTTTCATGGTGAGCTTAGCTGAAGCTTTTGGAACAATCCAAGACGAACCTGTAATAACAGCTTTTACCATATTCTCTATAGCAGCTGTTACAATCTTATGCACTTTTTCAGGAATAATCTGATTGATTTTCTTTTGAACCCCATGAGCAAGCCTACTCCCAATTGAAGGAGGTTTTTTCATTTGATATAGCCAAGAGGTGAGTTCAGCTTGAATATAGTGTTGGTAGGTATCCATAATTGGCAAAGTCAAATCGCCTACTATTAAGACGGAACATTCAAATAACAGTTTTCGGAAAGAAAAGAATCACCTGAAATAAAAAAATCCGCACCTTCAAAAGGTGCGGATTTGGAAGAAATTAATTCAGAGTAAGTTATTACTTATACAAGCCATTGAATAACATTTTAAAGGTACCATGAGATTGAGATCGGAATGTGATTTCCGGACCAAAAGCGAATAGTTTTCCTTTTCCTACAGGTGCTTCAAAGGCAGTTACTCCATTTTTCAAATAGGCCTGACCCCACGCCCAACCACTTCGAAGTGGCTCTTCTTCACCAAACCAAGCCAAGGCTTGAACTCCTTCATTGGCAGCTTCTGGGCTCAAATGGAATACAGGAGATCGATTAAACATGATGTAAGACTTCTCTCCCATTCCATAATTGATTGGTTTGGAATTGTCCACGTGCATCTCAAGTACTGAACCAGGGATGTAATATTTTTCACTGCTCAAAGGACGTTCCTGACCATCAGGACCTAATTCTACCAAAGCATCTTTTACAGGTAAACCTAAATGGAAGGCAAGTTCAGTCGCAGATCCTACAGTGATCACATTTCCACCATTTTCCAAAAACTCTTCAATGGCAGGAACAGATTTCTCAGCAGTAAAATTACCCAGCATATGATGATACTTTTCATCAATTTCAGAAGGATCCGGCTGAGCTCTACCTCCCCCACGGCTTCCCACGGAAGGAATACCCGGGCCTATGAATAAAAGCACATCATACTTTTCATTTAAATTACCCGCATCGATTTCTTGAGGGAAGACCAGGCTGTATTCGTAGTGGAATTGCTCCATCATCCAGCGAACCCATCCCGAAGGCATGGAACCTCCATAGTAATCGAACAATCCGATCCGAGCAGGTTTTACTTCTGTTACATTTCTTGGTCGAGATGCAGGTTGGCCATAAACCCCATATTCTTGAGCTGCTTTTTGTAAAATTGATTTACCAGCGGAACCTACATAGAAAGATCCAGGAGAAACACCATTTACAGCTTCTGTTGTGCGGTATACTTTCACTTTGGCCTTCAATAGGTCATTGACAGCCATGAAGGAATTATTACCTCGAACATCGATCAGATAGCCAGATCCATTTGCCAATGCTTTAGCAGGAGGAGTTTGAATTTCTCCGTAAGGAACAGCTTCAAATGGTCCATCAAAATCTTCCATAATCCGATCAATTTCAGATCCCATTTGATAAGCCAAAGTCCATCCTGCTGCATCATAAGGTCGAATTGGAGGTCCTCCTGGATACAAGAAGTCATTCGGGTGATCCTGTGGCTCAAACATATCGATCACATGAGGTCGAAAAGCTTGAGCAGTTTTTACAATGTATGATCCAGCGGGATAGGTTTTTCCATTCACTGTAAAATCCTCACTTGCCTTATGCACCAAAATACCCGACTTAATCAAAGCGTTCAAAAACTTGATCGCTGTAGGAAAATCAGGCTGATCAGCAGATAAAATATATCCATAAGGATCTTTTCTGGCTTGGTCTGTATAAACCTTATCATAAAACTCCTTTGGAAGCCCCGCTCTCCATCCGCTTGGACGCTGAGCTTTTCCTTCTTTACGAGCTTGTTCGAAGGCATCTTCTACCGCTTGGGCATACTTAGGATACATAGTCCAAGTATCTTTTTGACCCTTCTCGATGGATCTTCTACCCATGATATAAATATTTCGAAGCAATTCGTCTCCATGACGCACAGCATGATTGAGAATGGCATAATTCAAAGAAACAGAATACTCAATGGATGTTTTGAAATGCCAATCTCGAGGAGTTACAGGATAAGGAGTTCCGTTATTTGGAATCAAACGATCAGGAACCAACGGAACTTCTGAAGGAGTAGGATTCCCGATGATCTCTGTCAAAATCCCAATCTGATTATGATAATAAGGAGTAGTTCTAAGTCCACCGTTCCACCAAGTTGAGAATACAGAACCATCCAATCGGGTATAACCTGGCTTATCTTCCTGATGCAAGCGGTTAATCATTGCAGCACCCACTGCATCCAAGCTTGTGATAATCAATGGATCAAATACGTGATTGAAAGGATCTCGATAAGGAGGTCCCGCCAAAACAGATCCTGCTGGACCTGACTGATGATGATTATAAATGATTTGAGGGATCCATTCCACATATTGTTGCAGAGACATATTGGTAGCCTCTGACATGTTGTTCATGTAAAAATCCCGGTTATTATCATGACCCACATATTTCTGATACAGGATAGGAATATTCTGATCACGTTTTGTTGGATCTTCTTTACGCATGTACCAATCGGACATGATCTCCATACCATCTGGATTGGCATGAACCAATAAAATGATTACTTCATCCAAGATTTTCAGGGTTTCTTCATCATTTCGGGAAGCCAACTCATACAAGGTTTGAATCAATTGATGTGGTCCGACCACTTCATTTGCATGCAAACCTCCGTCAATCCAGATTACTGGCTTACCTTCTGCAATCAAAGCCTCAGCTTCTTCCCGAGACATTTCGGCACGGGCAAGTTTTTGAGAAATTTCCTTATATCGCTCAAGGTTGGCGAAATTTTTTGGAGCAGTCACGATCAGCATTGGCTGTTCGCGGCCATATTCTGTCTTCCCGATGCTCGTCATCATAACACGATCAGAAGCTTCGGCCACTTTTTTGAAATAAGCTTCTGTCTGAGTGAAATTAGCCAGCATGTAATCATCTCCTATGTCAAATCCAAAATGGGATTTGGGTGTAGGAACTTGCTGAGCCTGAATTTGAAATCCTGCAAGCAACAGGAAAATCCAGAGTAGGGATCGTAAATCTTTTCTCATAAGTTTTCGGTAATAGTCGATGTATAAAAATAAGGCAAAAAATAGAGGCACTCATGATATTGTGGCTCTTTCATAGATATTTTACAGGATCGGAAAATTTCAGAAATGAACTTCTCTTTAAGATCAAAAAAGAACATTTTTTCGATTACTATCCCAACATCTTCCCTTGCCATCAAAAATTCTTACTTTTGTCTTGATTTCCAGAAAAAAATTCCGCCATAACCAAAAAATTCTATGTCCGAGGTAAAAATATTTTCAGGATCCAACAGTACTGAGCTCGCAAAAAAAATCTCCAAAAACTTTGGTAAAAATTTAGGGCAGGTCACATTATCCAGATTTAGTGATGGAGAAATGTCCACCAGCTTTGACGAATCAATAAGAGGGTGTAATGTATTCATCATTCAGAGTACCAACCCTCCTACTGACAACATCCTGGAGCTTTGCTTGATGATTGACGCAGCCAAGCGGGCCAGTGCATATAAAGTGTGTGCCGTAATCCCCTATTTCGGATATGCGAGACAGGACCGAAAGGACAGGCCTCGGGTTTCAATCGCTGCTAAGTTGATTGCCAATATGCTAACATCCGCTGGTGCTGACCGAATTATGACCTGTGATTTGCATGCGGGTCAGATTCAGGGATTTTTTGATATCCCATTGGATCATTTAAATGGATCTGCTATCTTTGTGCCCTATTTGCAAATGCTAGACCTGCCGGATTTGATTTTCGCATCTCCGGATGTCGGTGGAGTAGCTCGAGCAAGGGCTTACGCCAAGCATTTTGAAGTAGATATGGTAGTCTGTGATAAGCACAGAAAAAGAGCCAATGAGATTGCCTCTATGCAGGTAATCGGGGACGTAGAAGGTAGAGATGTGGTGCTTGTGGATGACTTGGTAGATACCGCTGGTACGCTATGCAAGGCAGCACAAATTATCATGGACAAAGGAGCAAAATCCGTCAGAGCAATTGCTACTCATGGGGTTTTATCTGGAAAAGCCTACGAAAACATTGAAAATTCAGTTTTGAAGGAGTTGGTTATTACGGACACCATTCCATTGAAGCAAAAATCTTCCAAAATCCGAGTATTAAGTGTAGCGGATTTGTTTTCGAAAGCCATCCATGCTGTCACTGGAAATACCTCCATCAGTTCTTTATTTATTTAGAACCAATTTTAAAAACACATACATATGAAAACACTTGAGATTATAGGGTTTAAAAGAGCAAATCTCGACAGTGCTAGTTTGAAGGAAATCCGTGAATCAGGAAGCGTACCTTGTGTAGTGTACGGCCCTGGTATTCCAGAGCAAATTCACTTCCACAGTCCTGCAATCTTGTTCAGAGACTTGATCTACACTCCTGATGTTCACTTAGTAGAGCTTAACATCGAAGGAACTATTGTAAAGGCAGTTTTGAAAGATGCTCAATTCCATCCAGTAAGTGAGGTTTTGATGCATGCTGACTTTATGGCTTATACTGAAGATCGACCAATCAAATTCGAAATTCCAGTAAAAGTAGTCGGAAACTCTCCAGGTATCGCCAAGGGTGGTAAGTTGGAAATGAAGACTAGATCTTTGAAAGTAAAAGGTCTTGCTAAAAACTTTCCTGACTTCATCGAGGTAGACATTTCTAAATTGGATCTTGGTAAGTCTTTCAAAGTTGGTGAATTGAACGTAGAAGATTTCGAAATTTTGACAAGTCCGAACGTATCAATTGTAACCATCGGTATCCCAAGAGCTTTGAGAGGAAAGAAAGCAACAGAAGAAGCTTAATTTTCTTGAACTCATTTAAAATCCTGCCTCCAAAGGGCAGGATTTTTTTATTTTGAAAAATCAATTTTGAGCATTTCGAGGTAATAAAACATTGAAATGACATTAGAGATTGTAAAAGCCAAAAGGCTTTATAAACAGAAGAAAATCAAATGAAATACTTAATTGTAGGACTTGGAAATATTGGACCGGCTTATGAGCTCACAAGGCATAATATAGGCTTTCTGACCTTAGATAGGCTAGCAGATAAGTTCGATGCAGCATGGAAAAGTGATCGTTTGGCTTTTAAAAGTGAAATCAAATATAAAGGTCGCAGCATCCATCTGATCAAACCAACCACCTACATGAATCTCAGTGGAAAGGCGGTAAACTATTGGATGAAGGAACTGAAAATCCCAAAGGAAAACCTACTGGTGGTAGTTGATGAGGTGGCATTACCCTTTTCTAAGTTGAGAATGCGGGCAAAGGGAAGTTCCGCTGGACATAATGGCCTGAAAAATATCGAAGACCTAACCGGTGGTCAAAATTACCCAAGATTAAGAATGGGAATCGGAAATGATTTTCCCAAGGGAAAACAGGTCGAGTATGTGCTGGGGAGGTTTAGTGATCAAGAGTTTGAAGAACTGCCAATCATGATGGACAAAGCCATCGACATGATTTTAGGCTTTTGTTCGATTGGTATCTCTCAAACCATGACACAATTCAACGATTGATCAAGATTTGGATTTGATTAAGTAACCCTGTACTTTGCAGCACTTCAGGTAAAGATTTATAAAGAAGAGGTGAGAGACTAGGCTCGAAGACCCTCTGGCAACCATTCGATGAAATGAAAAGGTGCCAAATCCTACCCTCTCAGGGAACTATAAATTGTAAAATAGCTAGACTATTACTTTTTGGTTCTTTTGCACTCGGGTTGGATTTTTATAATTAAGACCTGTTTTTCATTCAAAACCAATCAGTATGAGTCAGCATTTTGAAACCAAAGCTATCCGGATTAACTCTTCCAAATCCAATCAAAAAGAGCATTCTAGTCCTATTTACCTAACTTCCAGTTTTACTTTTGATTCGGCAGAGGAGGCTAGAGCCACTTTCGCAGATGAAATCCAAGGGAATATTTATTCCCGCTATGCCAACCCTAACACAAGCGAGCTAATCGAAAAAATCTGTGTTGCAGAAGGGACAGAAGATGGAATAGCTACCGCTTCCGGGATGGCTGCAATGTTTGCCAGTATTGCCTCCCTCCTACAACAAGGGGATCATATTTTGGCATCCCGATCTCTATTTGGTTCCACTCACCAACTTCTAACCCGAATCTTTCCAAAATGGGGGATTTCCTCCACTTATGGGGATATTTCTGATATTGAGAACTGGGACAAACTCGTCCAACCAAACACCAAAATGCTTTTTTTGGAAACTCCTTCCAATCCAGGTTTGGAAATTATTGATTTGGAATGGGCAGGGAAATTTGCTGAGGCTCATAATCTGATTTTGGTGGTTGATAATTGTTTTGCCACCCCATACTTACAGCAGCCAGCCAAATGGGGAGCACACTTAGTTGCTCATTCAGCGACGAAATTTATCGATGGACAAGGAAGAGTTTTGGGAGGATTGATTTTGGGTAAAAAAGAACTGATTAAAGAGGTTCAGTTTTTCACCAGACATACCGGACCGGCTATTTCACCCTTTAACTCCTGGATTCTATCCAAGAGTATGGAAACATTGGCTGTTCGAATGGATCGACATTGTAGCAGTGCTTTGAAAATTGCAGAACACTTCCAATCACATCCAGAGATTGAACAGGTACGATACCCATTCCTTAAATCTCATCCCCAGTATCATCTAGCTATCAAGCAAATGAGTCAAGGGGGAGGAATCCTAACGCTTCAATTAAAAGGTGGACTAGATCGCGTTCAGAAATTCATTGATCAATTAGAAATGATATCCATCACTGCCAATCTGGGAGATAGCCGAACAATTATCACGCACCCGGCTTCAACCACTCACAGCAAACTGAGTGAAGAAGAAAGACTACGAGTGGGAATCACTGATGGACTAGTTCGCGTTTCAGTGGGATTGGAACATCAGGAAGACATTCTATCAGATATCGAAAAAGCATTGGATAGATCAAAAAAATAGGGCTTTTAAAGCCCTATTTCATTTACCACGTGGTGGATTTCAATTTTGGGAAAGCTCGAATGACATCACTCAAACTGATTTGACCGACTAATTTTCCATCCTTTAAAACAGGGAATCGTCTTTTTTTCAGTTCTAAAAATTTTCCTGCTGCATCAAATAAGGACAAGTCAGGAGAAAGTGTAATCACTTCACTTGTCATATGCTCTTTGACCTTAGCTGGAAATTTTGGCGTATTGGTATACTTTCCTTTGATAATTTCCTTCAAGCAATCGACTTCGGAAATTATCCCTACCAAACCACCCGATTCATCAACCACGGGGGCACCTGAAATTTTACGCCTTGTCAACACCTCAAGAACCTGATCAATAGTGTCCTCTGGATGGAAGGTGACAAGATTGGTGCTCATGTGATCTCGTACGAGAATGGGAGTAGGAGTAGTTCGCTTGGATGCTACCATTCGAACTCCTTGGAAACTTTTTACCATAGCCTTTGAATTTAAAATTGGATGAATAATATACTGAAAATCATCGCTTTTTCAAATTATTAATCCAAATAAAATTAATTTTCAGGCTTTTATTCTATCAATATGATTTTCTAAAAAATTTTATTTCTAAGCAAAATTAATGGACGCCAGTTTTCGGTAGGCTTTTTATACAAATCATCAAAATCAAATGCCCCTACCAAAATATCTTGATCCTGATCTTGATCTATATCTCCCTTAGCGATAATTAGGAAATTTGCATCCGAATCCAAGCCAGAAACATAAGGTTGAAATTGATATCCCCCTTTATTCTCAAAGTAAATCAAGTCTTGCTTGGGAGACTGCTTGGTGTCAGGAAAAAAGGAAATGGCCACTAAATCTACATCCCCATCTTGATCAAAATCATCAGCCTGAATCCCACTTGCGCCATACATCGGATAAAACCAAGTTTCTTCAAATTCAAGATCTCCCTTGTTTTTAAAAATCCTGACTCCATGGAAATTTTTGAAAATTTGAGAAAGATCCGCATTTTCCCCATTCACCATTACGATATCCAATAAGCCATCCTCGTCAAAATCAACCAATTGGAAATCACTGCTTCCAAATGCAGGTTGAAATTCCAACAGCATCTTTTCTGAGAAGCGCTCATCTCCTATATTTTCCCAAAAATAAATCCCTTCCCTTGCCTGAGTCATCATGCCTAAAACATCCAAATCTCCATCTTGATCAAAATCAACCAATTCGACTTTTCGAGCACCCGGCAAAGCCTTTAATATTACCTCTTCTTTTCCATTCTCTTTTGAAAAAAATACGCTCAATTTACCCAGATAATTTCCGAACTGAGAAATCACGCGATCCTCTCTCCCATCTCCATTCAAATCCCCAACAGCCAAATCAACAGGACGCATTAGTTTGCTATTAAGACGGGTTGCTTCCCATTTTTGACCTACTTTTTCTAACTGTTCTAATGTCCCTAAAGAATCATTGGAAGGATCCATTAGCCCCATCGAAAGCAACTCAAAACCCGTTTGATTAAAATGTATGGAAACCGGTGCCACATCAGTAATCAAGGAATCAACAAGCTTGAAGCCCTCATCAAATTTCAGTTGAAAAAGCCTTTTGAATCGATGACCCAACCAAATATTGGAATCATCATCCACATGAATCATAGTAATCAGATCAGGGTATAAAAAATCAAATTCGGGTATTTCCACTTCGAAATTTGGAATACCTACTTTAGGAGAAATTTTTTCCTTTTGAGGAATAGGAGTTGTAGGCGCTGATTCCAAATAATAGTTTTTCAGCTTTTGCCAATCATCCCGCTTGATAAGTGGAATTTCAGAATAGATTCCCTTTGGAACGCCATTATCAGCGGGAAGCGTAACACCAAAATCCTCTGCTAGGTATAAACCCATTCGCATTCGCATATCTGGAAGCACTTTGGTCTCCCAAGTGTTTCTGTCCAAAATTTCCGGATCGGGTTTCAGGTGACAATTTCCACAGTATAGCTCTGCGAGTTTTCCCCCTTCCAAATTCAAATCCATTTGGGATAATTGATAAAGACTTGGAGTTGGCTGCTTTCGTTCAGAAATCGGTCCGCATGCGGAAAAAATCACGAAGAAAAAAAACACAAATACTACTCTCATCATTCCTTAAACGCCTCCAAAAACTCTTCTACAATATTTTGATCAATCCCTAAATGAAATTTAAAATCTTCTGGATCGGGAGAAAATTGTACCTCCGGGTTAAAATATTGATTGGTGGTTCGGATTTTAGTTTTACACGATGCGTGAATTTCCTTAAAGCCATCCAGCTTCCTCAGTTGACGAACATGGTCTGGTTTCGAACCTCCACCCGGCATAATGATTATTCTTCCGGCTGCTTTTGAAATTAAACTTTCTATAAAGCCCAGTCCTTCAGAAACTGAATTTTTTGCCCCTGAAGTCAATATTCGCCGAAATCCTAATCGAATAATCTCTTCTATGGATTCTTCAGGATTTCGACAAACATCGAAAGCTCGGTGAAATGTACAGGGTTTTCCTGAAGCAGCCCGAAGCAGGCTTTCGCATGCTTCCGAATTTATATTTCCATCAGAATCCAAAGCACCAAAAACAAATCCATCAGCGCCCATTTCACCCAAAATCTCAATATCCCTTTTCATTACCAACAACTCCTTGGGTGAATAACAAAAGTCTCCTCCCCTTGGCCGAATCATCACGAAAATCGGAATATCCAATTCGCTTTTTAATGTTTTGAGCATTCCAGCACTGGGAGTCTCACCGCCTTCTGGAAAATTTGCACATAATTCTAATCGATTAACTCCAAATCGAGCTGCATCTAAGGCAGATTGAATATTAAAAACCGGAGCCTCTAGCAAATATTCCATAATTAAAAATGACTCCTAGAATCAATTAAATCATTACTTGCCAAGGTTGCCTTTGCGAAATTAAATCCTGGTTGGACTGCAAAAGCACCGACTTCTCCATCCTTATTAATTGCTAAGAAACCAGCCTGAATAGAGTCAATATCCTTTCTGTTTTTTGATATCAATCGCTTTACAGCCTCCTCACAAGCTTCTTGGGGACTGCGTCCTTGCCTCATCAATTCCACAATTAGAAAACTCCCACAAATCCGAATAATGGACTCTCCTAGCCCAGTTGCCGTAGCAGCACCAACTTCATTATCCACATACAATCCCGCTCCGATAATCGGGCTATCACCTACTCTTCCATGCATTTTATAAGCAAGTCCACTTGTAGTGCAACTCCCAGCTAAATTCCCTTGGCCATCCATCCCAATCATGCCTATTGTATCATGGTTTTCAATATTAATGACGGGCTTGTATTTGCTCGTCTTTTTCCATTCATCATAAGCCTTTTGAGCCTTTGGACTCAACTCTTCTTTTTCCAAAGGGAAGCCCTGAGCAATCGCAAATTGCCTTGCCCCTTCTCCTGCCAACATCACATGGGGTGTTTTTTCCATCACAGCTCTTGCAAGAGAAATGGGATGTTTGACTTGTCGAACAAAAGCTACTGAACCGCATGATCCATCTCCTGTCATAATGGATGCATCCAAAGTCGTAATCCCTTCTCTGTCAGGAAGTCCCTGCAAACCCACAGATAGGTTATCCATATCCAATTCAGTATCCTTCACTCCAGTCTCCACCGCATCCAAAATACTTCCTGTCTCCTTAAACTTTTCAATAGCCGCAGCATTAGCCGGAATTCCATGATTCCAAGTCGAAAGAATCAACGGTCCGTCTATCTTTTTTGCTGAAAAATTAATTCGAGGAAGCGCATGACTAATCGTAGGTATAGCGACTAAAGAACCAAGCAGGGATTTCTTAATAAACTTTCTTCTTTGAGACATGAATGATAATTTAGATGGAGTTTTGAAATTATTAATATCAAGGCTTTTTCTTCAAATTCCCACCAAATCTTAAAAAAATGAGACCTTATCTCCTCAAAGAATGTACTTGGAAATATCTGAAAACACATCGATATGAATTAGCGGTATTACCTTGGGGTGCGACTGAAGCACATAATTACCACCTTCCTTATGGAACAGACATTTTTGAAGCAGATGCCATCAGTACTGAGGCAGCTCGAAAGGCTTGGGATAAAGGCGGGAATTTAGTCGTTTTACCAACCGTTCCTTTTGGGGTTAATACCGGTCAGGCAGATATATATTTGGATATCAATATGAACCCAAGCACCCAATTTGCTATCATTCGGGATGTATTGGAGGTGTTGAATAGACAGGGAGTTAAGAAGTTTTTAATCCTAAATAGTCATGGAGGGAATGATTTCAAAACAGCTCTTCGCGAACTGGGACTTCAATTTCCAGACATGCTTCTGTTTACATCCAATTGGTTTCAGGCTCTTGACAAAAGCAAATACTTTGAGGAAGAAGGTGACCATGCAGATGAAATGGAAACTGCATTGATTCAGCACTTGCACCCGGAATTGGTTTTACCTCTTGAAGAGGCTGGTGACGGAAAGGACAAAAAATCCAGCATTCGGGGTGTAAGAGAAAGGTGGGCTTGGGCTGAGCGAAAATGGTCTCAAGTAACCCAAGACACGGGAGTCGGGAATCCAAAAAAAGCAACTCCTGAAAAAGGTAAAAGATATTTTGAGGATGTGACCGACAAAGTCGCCCAGCTATTCTTGAATATTTGTGAAGTAAAACCGGATGAGCTGTATCGTTAATTCAATACAGCTCCATCCATTTCTTGAGCCTCTCCTCGGTAATTGATTACCTTAATTCCTTTTACTCCCTGAGGAAGGCGAATCTCTCTGGAAGATTGGGACAAAAAGCCACTTCCAAATCCAGGTTCGTAGCGTACGGTTTTTCCATTTTCCAATTCAACAACTACCCCAACAATATCCTTACTCGGCTCAATGGTTTGCTCTTCCTTGTTTTCAAGTCTAAACACTTTCAGTTCTCCTCTATTTTGAGATGCAATCAATAGTGGACTCCCCGAAGCTCGATTAAGCTTTACCAAAGCTTTGGCATCACCCGGAACCAAGAATCCACTTTCTCTTGCAGGAATTGATTGGAAGCCCCCTTGTCCATCTCCCAAAAGAACCAATCCATTCAAGGCATCGAGTCTTCCAATGAAAATTTCATTCCCATAATCATTTCCGACCAAAACAACATCCAAAAAGCCATCACCATTTACATCTTCAGAAACCAGTCCAAAAACAGGGGCTAATTGAGCCTCTCTTGGGAGTTGATGAATTGCAAACTTTCCTCCCCCCAGATTTTCTAGGTAGGCGGATTTATCATAATTCCCTTCCAAAATCAAGGCATCTCTTCGCTCCTCTTCTGTGAATAAGGATTGCTCTGTAGCTTCCGCATAGGTTTTATAACGTTCAAATTTTCTTCTGAAGAGAATACTCTGCCCATATAGATCATCCCAGAAATGGCTTGGATAAGACTCAAAGTTTCCTGATCGATCTTTGTACCAAGAGAAAATCACAGGGTCCACACTACCATTATTATCAAAGTCCTTAGCGTAAATTTTAAAGGGTTTCTCAAATGAAGGATGGAAATGATTATTCGCTCCCAAGTTCCCAACTACAAAATCCATATCCCCATCCTGATCAAAATCGCCAGAAGTGATGGAGTTCCACCAGCCTTTATAATTTTCCAAGCCAGTACTCTCCATTAATTCCAGCTTTCCGTTTTGATTTTGGAAAATTTGAATGGGCATCAATTCTCCCACAACCACTAAATCCATGGCCCCATCCAAATCCACATCGGACCAAATAGCATCGGTCACCATCCCAATTTGACTTAATTCAGGCGCAACTTCATCTGTTACATTGCTTAGTGAGCCTCCATTATTTTTCAGCAAAAAGCTCTTTTCTGGGTAAGGAAATTGGGCAAAAGGAGTTCTCCCTCCAACGAATAAATCCAAGAATCCATCTTGGTCAAAATCAGCAGCACGTACGACGCTTCCACTTGCTTTCACTTCTTGAAAATTCTGATCTAGGGTAAAATTCCCTTTACCATCATTTAGGTACAGTCTATCATTATATTCAGTCGAGTTGGGCAAAAATTCATTACTTCCTCCCACCAGATACAAATCCAAATCTCCATCATTATCCAAATCAAAAAGTAGGATTCCCATCTCTTCGAAGTTGGCACTTCCATCTCCAATGAGGACCTTTTCGGCAAATGTCCCATCTGCTTGCTGCATGAATGTAAGAGGCTCCTCTCCTGAGGAAGATCCAACGATCAAATCTTCCATACCATCCCCATTCAAATCCCCTACAGCCAAGGCAGGTCCATATTGGGTCAATTTATGAGGAAGCGTACGTTGTAAATTGTAATCGATCTTATCCTGCTCTTGATGAACAAATGAAATCCCGATCTGATCTGTCACCTCTTCCACAAGCGGACTTTCATTCTCAAAATCCAAAATAGCTAAGGAATATTTTCCGGTTTGTGATTGGCTGTAGTCTATAGAAATAGTCTGATTTGCTTCGACAGCAGAAAGCTGATTGATCTTTCCATCAGGCCAAATCACTTTTAGATCAGCAATTGACCTATCCTTACCTAAGCCAAAATGCATAACCGCATCCAGGGTAGACATATATCCTCGAACCAGCTGCTGCTCTTGAAAGAGTTTGGAACCATCAGATAATGTCAAAATTACTTTTGCCCCAAGTCCTTGAGGATTAGGTGCAGGTCCTTTTAAATCAATTTTAAGATAATCTCCTTTGTCCTCTTTTTCACTTAGCAAATTCTCAAATACAAAAGCTGGGTCATTAATATTGTTAACCACATAATCCAAATCCCCGTCCAGATCTAAATCCACTAATGCCGCTCCATTCGAAAAGGAAGACTTATCCAAACCCCAATTATTTCCATTATTGACAAAAGTCCAGTCTCCTTGATTTTTAAAGGCATAATTGGGGATTTTTACTATCGGGATAGAATCTAAAAGCTGCCTAACTGTAGCGATATTACCCACATCAGCCCGATAGTTTGCAAAATCCTTATCCGTAATATCCCGAGGAAAACCATTCGTTATAAGTAAGTCTCTCCAACCATCCTGATTCACATCTCCAAAAAGTGGAGACCATGACCAATCTGTTTGGTACATCCCAGCATACATTCCAATTTCACTAAATGGAGCCTCAGGCCCATTATTCATGTGGAGCATATTTCGGACATGTTGATATTCATAGCCCCATTGCTCATTGCTGATATAGACTTGGTAGGAATTCTTACCAATAGTGGTCTTTTTTCGATAATTATCCTCACCAAGCATGTCTAAGGTAACGATATCCGGCATCATGTCATTATTGAAGTCTGAAATATCAGATCCCATTGAAAACTGGCTTTGGTGCTTCAGCTTTTGGGAAATTTGATTCGAAAAAGTACCATCCTGATTGTTGATGTAAAGCAAATCATTCGTTACATAATCATTGGAAACATGGATATCAGGCCAACCGTCATTATTCAGGTCTGAGATCAAAAGTCCCAAACCAAAGCCTTCAATAGTAATCCCTGCCTCAACAGTTACATCTGTAAATGAGCCATCTCCATTATTTCTATAGAACGCATCGTTATTAATGGCAGATCCATCCGTTATTTTTTCACGGTAATTCGAAGGTGTGATTTTGCTTTGCTCATTATTCAACACATATAAATCAAGATCTCCATCTAAATCATAATCCACAAAAGCAGCTCCCATCCCATTTCCAGAATCGGCAATTCCATAGGAAGCAGCCATTTCTTTAAAGGTTACATTTCCTTGGGAATCTTTTCCTTGATTTACATATAATAAGTTATCACGTTCCCCAGGCCCGGTTTTCATCGCAGCAACCACATAGATATCCATCCAGCCGTCTTGATTGATATCTATCACAGTAACACCGGTACACCATTTTTCAGAAGCTGATATTCCTGCACCCTCAGAAATGTCTTTAAACTTAAAATCACCTTGATTGAGGTATAATTTATTAGGAACCTGATTACCTGTAAAGAACAAATCAGGAAATCCATTTTGATCAAAATCTGCTACCGCTACTCCACCTCCATTGAAAATATATTCATCTGTAAGAATATTAAATGAGTCCGTTTCTACAATTTCATTATTAAAATCAATCCCTGTCTCTTCGGGTGATTTCAGTTCAAACAGAGTATCCGTTTTTTTACAGGAAAACAGGATTACAGAAACAAAAAGGGAGAATAAAGTGGCATTAATCTTCATGATTGGGCAGGGGTAATTATTAGTCTTGAAATTACTATTTAATCAAATAGGGCAAAAAAAATTTAAGCAGAATTGACTGGTAAAAACAAAAAAAGGGACCATTTCTGGTCCCTTTTTTTAACTATCAATTTATGCTTAGAAGCCAGGGTTCTGAATCAGAATGTCTGAACCTACTAAGTCAATTTGATCTTGAGGAATTGGAAGTAAACGATACTTGTCAGTGAACTTAGCTCCACCCAATGCACCAGTCAGAATAGTTCCGTCAAGTGCAAAATAGAAATCCAATTCTTCCTGAACGGTATTCCAACGTACTAGATCGAAGAATCTATGACCTTCCATACCTAACTCAAGCATTCTTTCCATACGAACAGCTGTTCTTGCAGCATTTGCATCTGTCCAAGGACTATCATATGTAGAAATTACATAGTTAGCAGCCGAAGTTCCGTCTTCACGAAGCAATTCAGAATTCATTGCTCTCTCACGAACTCGGTTAACCTTAGCACGAGCACTTTCCAAGTTACCAGTCTCGATATCTGCTTCAGCTGACATCAAAAGCACATCAGCAAATCGGATGATCATGAAGTTGATACCAGTGTAACCTGGAGTCCAAGAAGAGTTATCTTGGAAAGAGCCTTGCTCAGAACGAGCATATACATACTTCTTAGGAGAGTAAGGACCACCGTTAGGCTGGTTACGAATCCAAGCAGCACCTGGATGATCTTGCCAATCTAGGTAAGGGATTCCTCTACGACCTACAGTATGATCCAAACGTGGATCCAAGTTACCAGCATCTGGTGTAAAGTCCTGATCTGAGTTTAGCCCCATATCACTCTTCACTCTGTTTGCAGGATCATTGTAAGACTTGTCCAACAATGGAAGACCATTAGCATCAGTTCTAAATGCATTCACGAAAGTGAAGCTTGGCTGGAAGAATCCGCAACAGTTACCTGGTCCAGCAGGTCCAGTATTGTAAGGGAAGTTCAAATCAAACTCAGGGTTAGCATTCAATACAGATCCTGTACCTGCAGCAGCTTGATAAGCCCAAACAGATTCCTGATGGTTATCATTTGCTCCGCGGAACATGTCATCATAGTAAGGAACAAGATCATACTTCAATCCATTAGATGTAACACCATTAGCGATTACGTCGTCAAACATGGATTTAGCCTGAGAGAATTTTCCTTGATACAAGTAAACCTTTCCCATGTAAGCCTTGGCAGCCCAAGAGTTTACACGACCTACTTGAGATTGAGTAGCAGGTAGGTTATCAATTGCATATTGGAAATCTGCCTCAATAAATGGCCATAGATCTTGATTATTGCTGATTTCTTCCAAACCAGAACCATAATCTACTGTCTCATCAACATAAGGCGTATTATTGTAAAGACGCTTCAATTCAAAATAGAAGTGAGCTCTCAAAAATCTTGCTTGCGCAGCCAATCTAATTGCATCAGCATCAGTCACATCTGGCCCTGGTTCTTGCAATAGTCTCAAAACGTTGTTTGCTCGAGCGATACCTTCATAGCAAACATTCCATTTAGATCCCATTTCACCAGAAGCAGCATCATTTTCAAAACGCTGAATTGGGTTAATGGTGGTAAAATCACCAGGGTCAGTACCTTTATTAGCCTCCCCACCTCTAATACTCCCAAACACCCAATTGGATGGGGAACCTAGACGGTTACCTCGTCCATTCACCTGAGAATATGCTGCAATCAAAGAAGCTTCAATCCCTGCCAAAGATGACAGCTGAGCTTGTGCAAGCAATCCTGTTGGTGGAACGTCAAGGAACTCATCAGAACAACTCACTGCTACCATCATCATTGCTGATAATGATAGGGCTCCAAATTTCAATTTAAAATTTTTCATTTTTAATCAATTATATTTTCTATAACTCGATTCGTTAAGAAATGTTAGACTTAGAAGCTGACATTCAGACCCAAAGTATAACCTCTAGTAACTGGGTAGTTACCAACATCAATACCGAACGTCAAATCCGCGTCTCCACCTACTGCAGGATCCAAACCTTCATATCCAGTGATAGTGAATAGGTTGTTAGCAGAAGCAAATACTCTTAGTCTCTGCAACTTCCACTTGTCAAGAAGATTCTGAGGAAGTGTATATCCAAGAGTTACGTTCTGAAGTCTTAGGTATGAACCATCCTCTACATAGTAACTGTTTTCAACAGTTGAAGTAGAGAATGTAGAAGAACGGTCTACGATCGGAATAGTAGCGTTAGGATTCTGAGGAGACCAAGAGTCTTTCAAACGCTCAGAAATTGCAGCACCTTCGAAAGTAGAGAAGAAGTCAGTAAACCACTTAGACTGGTTCCATACTTCGTTACCAATAGAAGTGTACAAGTAAGCAGAAAGGTCAAAACCTTTATAACCTACAGTGAAATTCACACCACCAGTAAAGTCAGGAATTGGATTACCCAATACTTGTCTATCATCGGCAGTAATAACACCATCCCCATCCAAATCTTCATATTTAAATCGACCTGGAGCAGCACCTACTTGTGTCGCATGAGAATTTACATCCTCTTGGCTTTGGAACAAGCCCAAAACTTTGTATCCGAAGAATGTAGAAAGCGGCTGTCCTACAGAGTTTCTAATTGGACGAATACCTCGATAAGCAGGGTTAACGGAAGTAATGATTTCCAAACCTGGAGCCAAGGCTACGATTTCGTTCTTCAAGGTAGAACCAGTAACAGTCAATTCATAAGTCAAAGAAGAAGAAAGGTTACCTCTGGTTGACACCAAGAGATCCAAACCTCTATTCAACATTTCACCAATGTTAACAGCTGGTGGAGCTGCATTGCTACCAGCGGTCAAAGGAATAGGAACAGTAAACAATAGATCTTTGGTATCTTTTCTCCACCAATCAAATATCACATCTAATCTTCCGTTGAAGAAAGTACCATCAAAACCAATGTTTTGGGTTACTGCGGTTTCCCACTGCGCATTAGGGTTACCAATTCGAGTTCTTCTAAATCCAATTTGTGCTGAAGAGTTAGAACCAGTGATATCGTATGAAGAAGCTCCTACGGTACCACCAAACAATGAATATTGGTTGTTAGGGTCTACGTTATTGGAGTTACCCATTTGTCCCCAACCACCACGGATTTTCAAATCATCAATCCATGTTGCGCTAGACAAGAATTCTTCAGAAGAAATTCTCCAAGCTGCAGAGAATGCAGGGAATACACCATATCGATTATTGGAACCGAATCGAGAAGAACCATCACGTCTTACAACCGCACTGAATAGATACTTATCATTGAAAGTATAATTCACACGACCGAAGTAAGAGTTGAAGTTCACACCCTTAAACAAATCTGAATTTACTTGGCGAGAAGATACCGGCAAGTTGGAAATATTGATGAAGTCTGGATCTCTCGAGAAAGGATTCTGACCAGAAGCAGACATATTTCTTCCAGCACCAGTATTCAAAGCTTCTTGACCAACAATAACGTCAAATGCATGCTTTCCGAAAGTTCTCTTCCAAGAAAGTGTATTTGTAAAGGTCCAGCCGAAAACGAAACCAGCTCCTTCGTTATAACCGAAAGCAGAGTTGTTTTCAGAGTTTTCATACTGCAATCTGGAATATCCCCAGAAATAGTAATTGTTATACTGACCACCGATAGATGTTCTAAATCTCAAATCATCAAGGATGTCATATTCTGCATAAACGTTACCGAAAACGTTGGCATTAAAGTTTCTGTTATCACGCTGACCATCTCGGTTAGCTACAGGGTTACGTGGGTTGTTGAATCCACGAGCTGCAGTACCTCCATAACCTCCAAATTCATCATATACCGGGATAATTGAAGGCATACGGAAAGCCTGAAGGATGTCGTTCTCATCGTCGGAAACACCTCGACCACCGGTACCACCTTGCTGACCTAATACCTGACGGTAAGTAGCCTGGAAGTTTTCACCGATTCGGAACCGCTTCGTCACGTCAAATTCAGAGTTAGCTCTGAAAGAAAGTCTTCGGAAGTTGTTCACGATCATGATACCAGCTTGATCCTGATAGCCCAAACCGATAAAGAATCGGCTAGTTTCAGAACCTCCACTCAAACCAATAGAGTGTCTGTTCAAAGGAGCGTTTCTTGTCAATGCATCGTACCAGTCAGTTCCTTCTCCAGTAGCAGCTCTTACAAGCTGATGAACAGGACCTTTGGTAGGATCTATATTGTATAGTGCTCTTTGCTGCTCAATTTCAGCTGCAGATAGCGGTCCAGGTACACCTGCCGCACCACCTACGTTGATATAGTAAGGCAATACTGGAGTAGAACCTGTACCAAATTGAGGGTGTCCATAATTAGGAGCACGACCATCAATAGCAGCTTGATTAGTTTCAGCCAACCAAGTATATGTAGCAAAGTCTTGTGGATTCATCATGTCCAAACCTTGACCAGGAGTAGTCAAACCGAACATACCATTGTAATCCACTCTAATTTTTTGATTTCCTCTTCTTCCTCGCTTAGTAGTGTAGATAATTACACCGTTAGCAGCACGAGCACCATAGATAGAAGCTGCAGCAGCATCTTTCAATACAGTGGTTGACTCAATATCATCAGGATTCAAGAAATCAGTTGATCCTACAGGAACACCATCTACAACGTACAATGGTTCGTTACCACCGAAGGCACCGAAACCACGAACACGAATAATTGAAGAAGTACCTGGCTGACCGTTAGTAATTACCGTTACACCGGAAACACGACCTTGAAGGGTCTGCTCTACGTTACCGGTAGGAATTACCGTCAAATCTTTAGGATCTACCGTTGCAATCGCACCAGTAGTCTCTCTTCGGCTATCAATCGTATAACCGGTTACTACCAATTCTGTCAAAGTTTGCTCATCTGGCGCCATCTTCACATCGATGACACTTCGATTTCCAACTACCTGCTCGATAGTGGCATAACCGATAAAAGAGAAAACCAAAACAGCTTGGTCGTTAGGCACATTGAGGGAGAATTTACCGTCAATGTCGGTAGCGGTACCCGTGGTCGTTCCTTTTACTAGGACGGACACACCCGGCAACCCTACATCAAACTCGTCCAGCACTGTACCAGTTACAACCCGCTGCGCCATGGCTGCGGAACTGGCTAATACTAAGAGCATTAAAAGCGCACTTAGGCTTTTGTAAACATTTTTCATAAACATAGATAGATTGGGTAACAAGATTAATCTCAAATACTTGTCTGTTAATTGATTATGCAATCGTTTGCGATTATTCTCAAAATAATTGCAATAGTTGTGGCCCTTCAAAATTTGGGATTTCTATTGCTATTATACCGTGGTACGAATACCTGCAAAAGGCTTTCGCCTAAAGGTTTGAGCGCATCATTTGATGCATTGGGGAGTTAACAGATGCTAAGTTTTATTGGTCATAGGCGGTTATTTTCTAAGGTTTATTGTACTTCTTAATCATCAATGTTAAAGAATCTAAAACAAAATTCAAATTTCTAAGCATAAATATTCTATCGATCGAAATAATTTTAACAAAACCTAATTTGCCTAAATAGAAATTGCTAGCCTTAATTTTCCTGAATTTCAGATGTTTACTTATTCATTATTTGGAATATGGGTCTTTCTCTCCCGCAAAAACATTTGAAATTTTGTTAAAAGTGGTAAAATCAGTCTTTTCTTAAGTTCTCAAAAAAATCTTCAGAATTTCTGATTTCTTCAAAGCTAGGATCAAATAACATCCATTTGTAGAGCTCTTCATTTGCTTCGATTGCTTTTTGAAGCTGAATGGAAGCCACTTCCGGTTGGCCGGAGTTTACTGCGAGCAAAGCCAATCCATAATATCCATATCCAAACTCCCTACTTAAGAAAACCGACTCTTCAAATGCCAGAGATGCTTTTGAATATTCTTTGGATAATAGATGAGCAAGACCTTTGTTAAAATAACTGCTTGGTTCTGTGTATTCGTAATCAAATCGTAAAGTCGCCAGCTTGTAGTCACCCCTCAATATATCCAAAGCACCTCTCAGCGCTTCATTTCTTTTTAAAAAGTCCGGGTTTCTCGTTAAGACAGATGCGTTCGATAAATATTTATATGCCTCCCAATAGTATCCTCTTAGTGCCAATATTTGCCCAAGGTTATGCAGAGAGTATGGATTCTCCTCCAGTCGAAGTGCTTGTTGAAGTAGCCATTCGGCTTCAGCCCAAAGATTTTCTTTTTCGTCCGGATCAAAAGTCCGCTGAGCTTGCTGCATTTTTACTACTGCCAGATTATTGTAAGGCAATGGCGAACGGAACAATTCCGTCATTTTAATATAGATCTGGGATTTTTCCTCCAGCCTTGGTGAGCTCTCAGCTGCCAAAGCCCAGTCCAAAAATTCCAATTCACTATTAGATGAGTTTCCAGTCAACTCCTTTTGTAAAATACTCATCTTGGTTAGACCGATTCCCATTCCAGGTTTGGCGATAATTTCCAGCTTCGCCCCTCGCAATTTTGGAAATAATTGTCTTGCCACCTGATCAAATCCTCTGATCTCTCTCAATTTTTCTTTTTGAGTCAAAAAATCATCCCCATTCATTAACACATCATAATATTGATCTTTGGCAGAAGTAGAAAGTCCGGAATAATCCCAGAGAAGTAAACGGAAGTCAAACCAATCGTTCCACCGAGCTCCCACCTCAATCATGGAATCACGAAGGAAAAGCTTTTTATTTTGGATGACCTTCAGGAGACTCTGCGCCCTATCCATTCCCAACTTACTGTTTTTTCCTTCTGAATTTTCAGGAGATTGGATTCCAGTAATCTTTACCGATTTCACGTCAGGGTTTTCAGTAACAAAGTCCCGAACCAGCTCGAATTGCTTTTCATTTGCAGCTGATGCCTTATATATAGAGGATCCCGGATCAAATAGAAACAAAAAGTTTTTTGTTTGTGCGGCCCCTTGATCAACAGCCCCAGCAGGAATAATCAGACCTACATCCGGAATGGGTTCACTTGGACTTGCTTTGCCTACTTTCGCTAAAAATGGGGTTAAGATAATTCCTTGGGCAAGAGTCCGCTTTTCAAAAGGTTCTGCTGTTTCTTTTTTGCCTTGAAAAAACTGCAATTCTAAAATACTCTCCTGTATCCAAGGTTGAAAGGCCAATCGAAATTCAGCTTCAAAACTATAGTCCGATAAATTCTTTTTCAACTCCAGCTCTCCCAAATCAAGTGTTGTGGTAGATGATCTGAAAATCAAAATTGCTTTCGGATTTCTCGGAGTCACAACCGATTCAATAGGAATACTTCCCTCCACTTTAAACCTAATCGAATCCCGAAAATATTCCAGTTTCTCTGGCGTCAAACGGACGTTTTCTATGAATCGATATTCTTGAGCATTCGATATAAAGCTCCAGAAAAATAAAAAAAGGAAAAGGAAATTTTTAATTTTGGGGAACAAACGGGCAGACATTTTGCTTTATAGTTCGCGAGAGTATTTTTAACTTAGACCACCACAAATCGAATACCATGCAAAAACTGAAACTGTTTTTTGAAGAAAGAGCCTTCGGCGTTTGCTCCAGATTAGGAGAAAAATTCAATTTCCCCATTGATAGCATTCGATTGTTTTTTATTTACTCATCTTTCATCACACTTGGCTCACCGGTGATTATTTACGTATCCATGGCCATGATGATGAAAATCCGAAAGTACTTCAGAAAAATGAATAACCCGGTGCTTTTTGATTAAAGCTCGGAAAATTTCTTTCTTCCCCGGAAGAAAAAATCAATAAACACATAACTGGAAGGTCCCAAAAACGGGATCTTTTTTTTGTTAGTCCCCGGTGCGAAAATGGAGCGCTGACGAAAAAAACCTACATAACCTTGAAAAACTGCTTTACCTAAAGCACTTTTTCCTTGCAAAAAATAGCCTATTCCTGCGATCAGTTCGAGAATTCCTTTTTGAATAAAAATCCACCAAAAAGAAGAGGTTGGTAAATTTTTATAAATCATCGAAAGACTATTCCGAATATTCAGTTCCAATTTTCGCGGACTTGAGCGGTCCAAGGTTGCTCCTCCTAAATGATAAACGGTACTCTTGGAAGTGTATGCCAAATCCAATCCTTGTTGACGAATTCGAAGGCAAAGGTCGATCTCTTCCATGTGAGCAAAAAAATGGTCATCGAAGCCACCTAATTCATGAAACAATTTAGACTGAAGTGCAAAACAGGCCCCAGAAGTCCAATCCACTAAGCAATCCTCATCGTATTGACCTTTGTCATTTTCGATTTGGTTCCAAATTCTGCCCCGACAATAGGGATAATATAAGGAATCCAAAAATCCACCACCTGCTCCTGCATAGTCAAACTGAGATAGATCAACAGCAGAAAGAATCTTTGGTTGAACGGCAGCTAGATTCTGATTTTTTTGGAGATATTCTATCAAAGTGATGTCCCAAGCAGGAGTGACCTCCACATCGGAATTGAGTAGGATATAATATTGGTAGCTTCCTTTTAATTTTTCCAAACCACGGTTATAGCCACCTGCATACCCGAAGTTTTGCCTTAGTTTTTCTACAAATACCTGCGGATATTCTTTCTCAAGAAACTCTAAAGAATGATCTGTGCTAGCATTGTCTATTACCCAAATATCAAACTGGGAATATTTAACAACAGAAGGAAGGAAACGGGCAAGCATTTCCTTCCCATTGTAATTCAATATGACAATAGCGCAGGTTTTCATCCAAACATGCCACCCAAGTCCATTCCAGGAATATTTGGAATCATTCCGTCGGTAGCAGCTTTCATTTCTGCCTTGATCTTTGCATCTATCTGCTCCATGGCAATATTGGTGGCAGCAACGATAAGATCACTGAGCATTTCCTTATCCTGAGGAGTGATGAGGGATTCATCCATTTCAATTTTGACTACTTTTCGCTCTCCATTGACTGTCACTTTTACCATTCCAGCTCCGGATTCTCCTTCAGCAGTCAAATGAACAAGTTTCGCCTGCGCCTCTTTGATTTTGGCTTGGGCTTCTTTAACCTTGTTCATCATATTCATAAAATCAAACATAGTTTTTTATTTTAATTTTATTCAGAATAATATTTTGTAAAATAATTTTTATACAAATCATAAGATAATTTTCTGTAACCTTCACGAAATAATTCCTGTTTATACTTTTTACAGAAAACAAACTCTTTATGGAAACTTCAGTAAGAATCGAAAAAGAACAAATCGGCGCTATCAATTTTACTAAAAGGGAAGTTTTATCAAACCCTGAACAAATCAAGCAGCGTCTCGCCACTCTTCATCGCTCTCAGACTTTAGGCAACCTACTTCATACTAAGGTTCGAATAAGCTTTCTTTCTGTTGATCAAAATCTGTATGAAGTTTATACGACTGTTTGGGCTGTAGGATCTGAATTTGTGGTACTCAAAGGAGGAATCACAATTCCTATCCGTTCTATCATTAAAGTCGAATAATCAAGAGAGTTTTTCAATCATCTCCTCTAGTGTAACTGATGATTGCTCCCCTGTTGCCAAATCTTTCAAAGCGATGGTTTTAGACTCTATCTCCACATCCCCACAAATTCCAACAAAGGCAATTCCTTTTTTGCTTGCATAATCCAGTTGCTTTTTCAATTTGGTCAAGTCCGGATAAAGCTCAGCTCGGATTCCTTTGGCTCGAACTTTACTCAAAAGACTTGCTGCGTAATCAAAGCCTTTTTGATCAAAATGAGCAAACAAAAGCACTGGAGCAGAAAGATTATCATCAGGAAACAACCCAAGTTCTTCCATCACATCGTACAAACGATCTACACCAAATGAAAATCCGACTCCCGAAACACCAGGCATCCCAAAAACACCTGTCAAATCATCATATCTTCCTCCTCCACTGACCGATCCGATCTTTACTCCATGAGCTTTCACTTCGAAAATCGCACCTGTATAATAGGATAGCCCTCGAGCCAAAAGGAAGTCAAATGCAACATGATCCCTACTACCACCAAGACTAGCCAAAATCGCCAAGGTTTCTTCCAGTTCCGCAATTCCTTGCTTTCCTGTCTCACTTTCTGCTAGAAAACCTTTCAAAAATTCCAGTCCAGCATCAAAATCCTCTGGATTGGCATCGAATAATGGCTGAAGTTTAGTAATCGCCTCCTCACCAAAACCTCGTTGCCGCAATTCCTCCTCTACCTTTTCCTTGCCGATCTTATCCAGCTTATCGATAGCGACACAAAGAGGTCCTTCTTTTCCAGCTTCTCCAATTGCCTCCGCAATTCCGGTAAGTATCTTTCTGTTATTGACTTTAATGCTGTAGTCTTGGATACCTAGTTTCGAAAATACCTGGCGAATCATCAGGATGATTTCTGCTTCGCAAAGCAAGCTATCCGTCCCAACTACATCTGCATCGCATTGATAAAATTCACGATACCTTCCTTTTTGTGGCCGATCTGCTCGCCAAACAGGCTGAATCTGAAATCGCTTAAAAGGAAAAGTCAATTCATGCCGGTTCATTACCACATATCGGGCAAAAGGTACAGTCAGATCGTAGCGAAGTCCTTTTTCTGAGACTTTTGGCAAAGTAGCCGCCGCGCCATTCTTCAGATCTTCCTCAGTGACATTTTTCAGGAAATCTCCGCTATTGAGAATTTTAAACAATAGCTGATCTCCCTCGTCTCCATATTTTCCTGTAAGGGTACTGAGATTTTCCATCGCAGGTGTTTCCAACTGCTGGTATCCAAAAATTTGAAAAGTCTCCTTGATTGTATCCAAGATAAAATTTCTTCTAGCCATCTGTACTGGCCCAAAATCTCTTGTACCTTTTGGTAAACTAGGTTTTTGCATGAAACTTTTTGGTGATTTGAAGGCCAAATTTACCCAAAAAATGCAGAATAGCTTGGTTTCTCTTGGATTTACAAAATATTTTCCAAAGCTCACTTAGGCATTACGCAAATGTTTTTCTACCTTTGCCGTCCGATTCGAATCCAATACATTAAAAGATATAGCCATGGCAGTTACTACTCTTAAAAGAAAGCTTAGAAGAAAAAGACAAGGTCAAAATACGCGTGTTGCTCAAATCAAGCAATTAACTGCGAAGCCAGTAATCAAAAACGTTGACATTGAAGAATTGAAAAAATCTTTCGACAAGAAATAATTCATTTCAATCAAATCTTTGAAGCGGCCTGTGCCGCTTTTTTTGTTTTTGGGCAAATTAGGCTCGACCTCTACGATCTAATTCTACCACTTGAAGATTTTTTATTTTCCCCTGATCCAATTCAAAAAGCAACATGGTCCTCATTTGATGGAAACCTTGCTGACCGATAGCTCCTGGATTCATGTACAAGCAATTCAATTCCGGATCAAACTCAACTTTACAGATATGGGAATGTCCACAAATAAATAATTGAGGCCTGGCAGCTTTAATTTTTGTCTTGACCCCTTTGGCATATCGAGGCGGTTTTCCTCCAATATGTGTCATCAAGACCCGGACTCCATCAACCTCGAAGTCATTCCATTCAGGATATAGGTTTTGAATTTCCTTATCATCAATATTTCCAAATACTCCTCGAATGACTTTTTCTTCCGGAAGTTGATCCATGACCTCAAGGCTGCCAATGTCACCAGCATGCCAAATTTCACCCACTTCTTCCAGGTATTTTAGGGTTTTGTGATCAATGTAACCGTGGGAATCTGAAATGAGCGCGATTTTAGTGGACATTTGCGGAGAAAGGAATTAATTTCTCCCCGAATATGTATGGAAAGTACTGCACTCAAAAATTATTGACTATGAAAAATTATCTTAAATCGGCCATCCTAAGCTTTTTCTTAGTGACTTTGGCGTTTTATTCCCAAGCCCAAACAGCAAGAGATTCAGCTAAAGTTGTCAGCGTTGATAAATTCGAAAAGCTTATCAGCAAAAAGAAAAACACCCTCTTGGATATCCGAACTCCTGAAGAAATGAAAGAAGGATACATTTCAGGAGCTGAAAACCTGGATTTTTTGGCTGAGGATTTCTCTGAGAAAATCGAAACCTTGGACAAATCCAAAACATACCTTCTTTATTGTCGTTCTGGAAAAAGGACAGCAAAAGCAGGTGCTGCCATGAAAGCAGCAGGTTTTAAACATGTTATCATGCTGGACGGAGGCATTACAGCCTGGAAAAACGAAGGAAAGCCAACCAAAGACTGATGATTCAATCTATCAATCCCTTCACAGGGGAAATTTTAAAGGAATTCGATCCATTTGATGAACTCCAAATCGAAGCAGCCTTAGCCAAAAGCGAGGCTGCTTTCCGTAAGTGGAAAAATTCAGATTTTTCTGATCGAAAAAAACTTATGAAATCCGCAGCACAAGAACTGCGGAAAAATCGGGATGATTATGCCTTGCTCCTTACCCAAGAAATGGGAAAGGTCATTAAAGAGTCTCAAGCGGAAATCGAAAAATGTGCTTGGGTCTGTGACTACTATGCAGATAATGCGGAAAACTTCCTGAAATCAAAATCCATTGAACTTCCGGATGGAGCTGCTGCAAAAGTTATCTATCAACCATTGGGAGCTATATTAGCTGTAATGCCATGGAACTTCCCTTTTTGGCAGGTATTTAGATTTGCGGCCCCAACCTTAATGGCGGGAAATACTGGGCTGCTCAAACATGCCTCGAATGTTCCTCAGGCAGCTTTGGCTATCCAAAAAGTTTTCGAAAGAGCAGGTTTTCCTGAAGGAGTTTTTCAAACCTTACTGATTGATTCTAAGGCAACCAATAAAATCATTGCCGATCCTAGAATTAAAGCAGTTACCCTAACAGGAAGTGAAAAAGCTGGATCGGCTGTAGCTTCAACAGCAGGTAAGCACATCAAGAAATCTCTTCTGGAATTGGGAGGAAGCGATCCATTTATCGTAATGGCGGATGCAGATGTAAAAAAAGCAGCGCAAACAGCAGCCAAAGCCCGAATGATCAATTTTGGCCAAAGCTGCATTGCAGCCAAGCGGTTTATTGTAGAAGAATCGGTCTTTGAAGAATTTGTGGAAGTCTTCAAGCAAGAAATTCAATCCATGAAGTTCGGAGATCCTGAAAACCCAAACTCCGACTTTGCTTGCATGGCAAGAGAGGATTTGGCTTTTGAGCTCTATGAGCAGGTTGAAAAAAGTGTGAAAGCGGGTGCTAAAATCCTTTTAGGAGGCAAGAAACCAGAAAAGGGAAAAGCATTATTTGAACCTACCATTTTGACAGATATACCTAAAGATGCTCCAGTCTATTCGGAGGAATTGTTTGGACCAGTTGCTTCTATATTCAAGGTAAAAAATGAAACAGAAGCCATAGCCCTAGCCAATGATTCAGAATTTGGACTTGGTGGAAGTCTTTGGTCCCAAGACCTTCAAAAAGCCGAAAAACTTGCAGCTGAAATAGAAACAGGAGCGGTTTTCATCAACTCTTTAGTGGCATCAAATCCACATCTTCCTTTCGGTGGAATCAAAAAGTCAGGCTACGGAAGAGAGCTCAGTCAAGAAGGCATTCTGGAATTCGTCAATATAAAGACGGTTTATTTGGGTTAATTAGCGAGGATAATCCCACCAGCGGTTTTTGCAATTGAGGGATTCCTTCCTATTTTTACGAGCCATAATTTTGACCTTATAAAATGAGAGAAATACAGTTTCGAGAAGCCCTCAGAGAGGCCATGTCTGAAGAAATGAGACGTGATCCCAATGTCTTTTTGATGGGAGAAGAAGTAGCCGAGTACAATGGTGCTTACAAGGTTTCTCAGGGAATGCTGGATGAGTTTGGACCTGACCGTGTTTATGACACTCCAATTTCCGAATTGGGTTTTGCAGGTTTGGGTGTAGGAGCAGCTATGAATGGTCTGCGACCTATCATTGAATTTATGACCTTCAACTTTTCCTTGGTTGCCATTGACCAAATCATCAACTCAGCTGCCAAGATGTATGCTATGTCAGGAGGCGCCTATTCCGTTCCAATCGTGTTTAGAGGTCCTACCGGAAACGCAGGTCAGCTTGGAGCTACTCACTCTTCAAACTTCGAAAACTGGTTTGCCAATACTCCAGGCCTTAAAGTAGTCGTACCTTGCAACCCTTATGATGCAAAAGGACTTCTGAAGGCAGCTATTCGTGACCCAGACCCAGTAATTTTCATGGAGTCTGAATTGATGTATTCTGACAGAGGAGAAGTGCCTGAGTCTGAATATCTACTTCCTATTGGGGTTGCTGACATCAAAAGAAAAGGAAAAGACGTCACCTTGATTTCCTTCGGAAAAATGATGAAGGTGGCTTTGGAAGCTGCTGAAGAAATGGCGAAAGAAGGAATCGATTGTGAAGTAATCGACCTTCGATCTGTAAGACCGATTGACTACGCAACATGCGTAGAGTCCGTGAAAAAGACCAATCGAGCTGTCATTGTTGAGGAAGCAAATCCGCTTGCCGCAATTTCATCTGAATTGACTTATCATTTCCAGCGATACGCTTTTGATTATTTGGATTCTCCTGTTATCCGTGTCAATTCCATGGACGTTCCTTTGAGCTATGCTCCTACTTACATTGAGGCCACTATTCCAAATGTGAAGCGAACAGTAGAAGCAATCAAAAAAGTGACTTATAGAGAATAGTTTTAGAATATTCCAAAAAAAAGCCCTGACCTAACAAGTCAGGGTTTTTTGTTACCCAATCTATCTATCTATAAAAAAGGGAACTAGCCCTTAGAAATAACCAGTTCCCAATTGTCTTGTTCAGATTTCAGATTATCTATTTTCGTTCATCTGACCATTCATTCCTCCATCATCTCCGCTTTTCAAGTCATCGTTATTAACAGACTTTCTGCGGCGATTTCGGTCATTCATGGACATCTTTCCGATTCTATAGCTGAAATTGATTTTGAAGTTCATGTTTCTCAAAGCAGTTGTACTGTTTTGAATAATGGTTGGAGTAATAGTCTCATTTCTGATAATAAACTCTTTTGCTAAGAAGTTTTCAACTCCGAAACCAATACTTCCTCTTTTCTCTTGGAACTGCTTGTTCAAGTTCAAACCATAAGCAGCAAATCCACCACTTGTTCCTTGAAGCTGAACTCGACGACCTCTAGCAAAGGTGAAGAGCTGAATCTGCCAATCTTTTGGAAGGGAATAGTTACCAAACATACGACCACTGATTACCCAACCTTCATTTTGAGCAGCTGTCTGAGGATCAGACAATCCATTGTCCAACATGGTGTAGAACAAGTCAATACCACCATTCAATGAGAACTTATTGTTGATGTTCACATTAGCGAAGATGTTGGTACCAATCGCCTGCTCTTGTCCGATATTCTCAAAAGTCGTGTAAATCACATCATCATCAAGAACCGATCGAACTGCCTGGATAGAACCAGTTGTATTTCGGTAGAAAGTGGTGAAGTTTAACATAGTTCCTTTGATAAAGGTACTGTATCCCAACTCGTAGTTATCGGTAAATTCAGGATCCAACTCAGGATTACCCTGAGTAACTTGAAGCGGGTTAGATGCTTCGATGTTTGGATTCAAGAATCTCAATGAAGGTCGCTGCAATCGACGGTTATAAGCTGCCTTGATCATGTTTCCGTTCTTTAGCTTTCTACTTGCATTCAAGCTAGGAATCAAAGATCCATAAGAAGGAATCTGTACAGTCAACTCATTCGCAAAATCTGCGGAAATGGTAGTGTACTCATAGCGGAATCCAGGCTTCAAGGTATAGTTCTTCAAGAAATTGAAGGTGTAAGACACATAAGCAGCGGATACATTTTGATCATAGCTAAACTCATTGCTCAAAGATGGATCAACCAATTCAATATAGTCTCCATCTGCACCGTCAGCTCTGAAGTAGGCAAAATCTGAATAAGCTTTTCTAAGAATATTTTTAGCACCATATTCTAAAATTTGCTGTCCATCTGCACCCATTGGAGTTACGAAATCCAATTGAGCTGTAAATTCCTCATTTCGGCTAGGGTTATCATTTCTCAATCGAGAATCGATTGTTTGGAAATCCTCATTGAAAAGAGAGTTGACAAAAGAGTTTTCTCTATTATTTCTGCTGTAAAGTGTCAAGAAGCTGATCTCTTTCCCTTTCTTTTCGAAGGTTCTTGTGTAGTTCAAACTCACATCAATAGAGTTTGACTTATCTTTTGTGTCAGTCTGACGTATGGCTGAATTCACTAAGTCACCACCTACAAAAGTCTGAGTCAAGAAATCATTCTGATAGTTTCTAGAGTTTCGAATTCCGAAGTTCGCAGAACCAGTCAAGAAATTGTACTTATTGATTTCGTAATCAATTCCGAAGTTATATCGGCCGAATAGGAAATTTCGCTCTGTATCGGCAGACTGCGCAATTACAGTTTGGCCTCCATCTGCACCAAGTAGTGTTTGTGTATTATCGAAGCTACCCAAAGTATTGTATCCAGAGCGTCCGAAACCTCCCAAAGAGAAGCCGAATTTTCCGATTCTAGCACCACCGTTCAACCCTAAGTTTGAACCTCGAAGACCAGCACCACTGTTAATGCTGACAGTCATTCCTTCTAGGTTGTTCTTCTTGGTAACAATGTTGATTACACCGGAAGTACCTTCTGCATCGAATCTTGCAGATGGGGAGGTAATAACTTCAACTTCTTTGATTTCATCTGCAGGAATCTGACGCAAAGCATCAGTGATGCTGCTAGCTGCGATAGCTGATGGGCGATTGTCGATTAGAACTGTAATGTTGCTACTTCCTCGCATGGATACGTTTCCATCCAAATCCACAGAAAGCATTGGCACACGTCTTAGAACATCAGTAGCGTCACCACCAGCGACGGTTTTGTCATTTTCAGCCTTGTAGATGGTTCGGTCTACGCGCTCTTCGATAAGTTCGCGCTGTCCTTGTACAGTCACTTCCTCCAATGCCAATCCTTCATCTGACATCAACAACTCTCCTAAGTTGACATCTCCAGTTGGGTTAGTTACTTTGATTCCATCGACTACCAATGTTTCAAAACCTATAAAGGTCAATTGAAGTGTGTAATCTCCAGGTTCGAAACCTGTGATAAAAAATTTACCGTCTCCGTCTGCAACAGCTCCGGCAAGACTTACATCGGCACCTTTTTTATATAAGGCTGCGGTCGCATACCCTACTGGCTCACCGGATTTGGCGTCTTTCGCAACTCCAATGATTCGAGCGGGTTCCTTTTCAGTTTGCTGCGCAAATGCAGAAATTGATCCTGCAGCGAAAAAGAAAACGATAATTAAATTGAGTAGTTTTTTCATGATTTAGTCTTCAAATAGTGGGCTTTCTCCCCTTTTCTACCACAAAGCAACGGGCTTTGTTTCACATAAATCCATGCAATAGACCAAGCCCCTAGACTAATCGACAAAAACCCATTTTGGGTAGACAAATAGGGGCAAATCTGGAAAAGTGGGGTTTATCGGCCAAAAAGTACTTTTGAGCGGTGAAATGTTTGGATTGGTAGATTATTCCTTCAAATTGGAGAAACTTTCTCTTAGTTTGTATTGAAAATCAAGGCTATGCAGCTCGTCACCCCCAGAAAAAACATATCCATACTCGTCCATATTTTGGGCTGGTTGATGCTAGGAGTGGTTTTACTCCTACTTTCCCCACTCTCTTGGAGAATGGGAGAAATCGACCTCCCGAATGAATATTGGTGGAAGCAGGCCTTTTTGGTGCTGTTGCTCTTATTCATCTTCTACACCAATCAATCATTCGTCGTTCCAAAGGTTCTGTTAAAAGGTAAAACATACACATACCTGATTATGGCGATTATCGGTGGGATTTTGTTTTACTATATCATTGTGTCTTTCGAGCAACTTATTCAGTACCCGCTTCGAATGCATGAAACTTTTAGCCCTGATCGACCATTTGACCCTAAAAGAAGATGGATTCCTGGAGATGTTTTTCAGGAAATGTTGTATTTGCTTTCGGTTGGGTTAAGTACTTCTTTGGCTTTGGTGCAGAAATGGCAAAAAGACGAGGAGCATAGGCAGGAACTTGAAAAACAGCGAATTAAAACGGAGCTTTCCTACCTCAAGGCACAGATCAACCCGCATTTCTTTTTCAACACACTAAATAACATCTATTCCCTTACCAATCTGGATGTGAAAAAAGCGCAGGAGGCTTTGTTGAAGCTTTCCAGAATGATGCGCTATGTGCTGTATGAAAATCAAAAGGAAACGACACTTTTAAGTAAAGAAGTTGATTTCATCCGCGATTATATTGAGCTAATGAAAATGCGACTGACTGATAAAGTCAAGCTCCACATCCATTTGGATGAAGCAGAAGATCATCATATCATTGCTCCAATGCTATTGCTTCCTTTTTTGGAAAATTCATTCAAACACGGGATCAGTTCCCAAAAAGAGAGCGATATCTACATCAAGCTGGAAATCATGGGAAATACAGTCTTTTTTGAGACTAGAAATCAAATTTTCCCTACTAATCCTGACAGTCCAGAGGCTAAAGAACATGGTATTGGTTTGGTCAATACGCAACGTCGATTGAGTTTACTTTATCCCGGCAAACATCGCCTGAAATTTGGGAAAGATGAGGAGAATCAGGAATATTACGTCAACCTGACTTTGAATCTCGAATGAAACTCAAATGCATAGCGGTTGATGATGAGCCTCTTGCCCTGGATTTAGTTTGCAAATACATAGAGCAAACATCCTTTTTAGAATTAATCGGAAAGTTCACCAGTGCCATTGAAGCTTTGAGCTTTATCAATCAGCATGAGGTCCAGTTGATCTTTATGGATATCCAAATGCCTGACTTGTCGGGTATGGAACTCGCACGAGTCTTGGATGGGAAGAAAAATTCCGATCAAACGCGTATCGTTTTTGCCACTGCCTACCATCAATTTGCAATTGAAGGATATAAGGTAGACGCTTTGGATTACCTTCTTAAGCCTTTTAGTTACGAGGATTTTTTAAATGCTGCCACAAAAGCCTACAATTACTTCGAGCGTAGAAAAAATGCTCCTTCCGGAAAAGCAGAAAGTGCAGAAAAACCTTTGGAGTATATTTTCCTGAAAGTAGAATACCAACTGGTAAAAGTCATGCTTCAGGACATCATGTATGTGGAAGCGTACAAGGATTATGTCAAGGTTCATCTGAAATCCAAAACCGCTCCCCTGCTTTCCCTAACAAGCTTGAAAAATATGGAGGAGTTGCTTCCAACTGATAAATTCATGCGTGTGCATCGCTCTTATATCGTTGGATTAGATCATATTGAATCTGTTTCGAAAAACAGCATCCATGTTGGAAACCATGAGATTTCAATCGGAGATAATTACAAAGAGGCATTTTTGGCATTTATGAGCCGATGGATGAGCTAGTCCTGTAGACATTATTGGAACAGTTCAGTATTTTTAAATATGAATGAATCGCAAAAACACTTTATGCGTGAAGCCATCCGCTTGGCAAAAGAGGGAATGAAAGCTGGTAATGGAGGTCCTTTTGGCTGTGTGATTGTCAAAGACGGAAAGATCGTCGGCCAAGGCTCGAATATGGTCTTGAAAACCAATGACCCAACCGCCCATGCAGAGGTAGTCGCTATCCGGGAAGCCTGCAAAACGCTTAATAACTTTCAATTGGAAGGTTGTGAGGTTTATACCTCTTGCGAACCTTGCCCTATGTGTCTAGGAGCCATTTTTTGGGCTAGACCAGAGCGGGTATTTTATGCCGGCACCAAGGAAGATGCTGCAAATGTAGGCTTTGACGATGATTTCATCTATCAGGAAATTGAATTGAAACCGTCCGATCGAAAAATCCCAATGATCTCTATTCTTCGGGAAGAAGTTTTGGAAGCTTTTGAGATTTGGAAAGAAAAAGGTGATAAGACCCTGTATTAATCAAGAAACCCGATCCATTCAGATCGGGCTCATGATTAATTCCTAATTATTCATTCTTAATTCATCATCTTTTTCCCATTCCCGGCATCATCCGGCTCATCGCAGCCTTGGCTCCTCCCATCTTATTCATTTGCTTCATTAGCTTGCGCATATCAGCAAATTGCTTCATCAGATTATTCACTTCGGTAATATTTCTCCCTGATCCATTCGCAATCCGCTTTCTTCGGCTTCCATCAATTACATCAGGATTCTGACGCTCATACGGGGTCATGCTTCGGATAATCGCTTCGATTGGTTTGAAAGAATCATCATCAATATCCAATCCTTTCATAGCTTTTCCCATACCCGGGATCATTCCCATCAAATCCTTGATATTCCCCATCTTTTTGACTTGCTCCAATTGGGAAAGGAAATCTTCAAAATCAAAACTGTTCTTTCGGATTTTAGCGTTGATTCGCTTGGCTTCCTCTTCGTCAAAAGACTGCTGAGCGCGCTCTACCAAAGAGATTACGTCACCCATACCGAGAATTCGCTGAGCCATTCGATCTGGATGGAAGACATCCAGATTCTCCATTTTCTCCCCAGTAGAGATAAACTTGATCGGCTTCTCCACCACGTGGCGAATGGAAATAGCAGCACCACCTCGGGTATCACCATCCAATTTGGTCAAAACTACCCCGTCAAAATCCAATCGCTCGTCGAAGGTCTTGGCAGTATTCACTGCATCCTGACCAGTCATGGAGTCTACAACAAATAGCGTTTCAGAAGGATTGAGCGCTTTTTTCAATGCCTCAATCTCATTCATCATTTGCTCATCCACTGCCAGGCGACCGGCGGTATCGACAATGACTGTTTTCTTTCCGGTTTTCTTAGCATAGGCAATCGCATTATTGGCGATCTCGATTGCATTCTTGTTTTCCGGCTCGGCATAAACCTCCACACCAATCTGCTCACCAAGCACCTTCAACTGATCAATCGCAGCAGGTCGGTAGATATCACAAGCAACCAACAAAACTTGTCGTCCTTGCTTTTTTAAAAATGCTCCTAATTTTCCAGTGAAGGTGGTCTTACCAGAACCTTGCAAACCGGAAATCAAAATCACAGCAGGGTCACCGGTCAATTTGATATCAACCTTGGAGCCCCCCATGAGCTTGGTTAGCTCTTCCTGGGTGATCTTCACCAATAATTGACCTGGAGAAACTGAGATCAATACATCCCGTCCCAGCGCTTCATTCTTGATTTTATCAGTGACTTCCTTGGCTACTTTATAGTTAACGTCAGCATCGATCAAGGCACGACGAATTTCCTTAACCGTGGTGGCAACGTTGATTTCGGTGATTTTCCCGGTTCCTTTAAGGGTTTTAAAAGCCCGATCCAGCTTCAAACTTAAATTATCAAACATGTGATTTTCGCTATTTGCTGCAAAAGTAATGATTTTAGCGCCTGCACGAAAACTTAAAAGTCCTGAATCCACCGTGAATTCGAGCCAATTTTAGCTTTTAATCACTAATTTGCGGACTTTCATTACAGAACGAAGAAAACTTCCTGCATGAAGCTGAATTTTCAAAAAGATCTACTCCCTCACTTACTGGGAATTCTCATTTTCTACCTCCTCATTGTTTTCTACTTTTCCCCTTTGGTATTTGACGGGAAAGTTATTTTCCAGGGAGATATCCTACAGTGGGAAGGTTCGGCTAAAGAAGTCATGGACTATCGAGCAGAGACCGGAGAACAGGCACTTTGGACCAATTCCATGTTTGGAGGAATGCCCGCCTATTTTATCAGCTTGGAATTCCCGGGTGATATCACCAATGCTTTGGTATCTATCTTGACGCTGGGACTTCCGCATCCGATAAATGGACTGTTTTTCGGAATGCTAGGAATGTATATTTTACTGCTCAGCTATAGAGTCCGGCCGCTATTTTCAATTGCAGGATCCATTGCTTTTTCCTTTAACACATTCAACTTACTTTCTTTAGAAGCTGGTCACAATGCCAAAATCTGGGCTGTATGTTTGATCCCATTAATTCTCGCGGGAATCCATTTAGCCTTTGAGAAAAAACGAATTCTGGGTGCTGCGCTTTTGGCTCTTGGTCTTTTACTTCAGCTCAAATTCAACCATTTACAAATCACCTATTACACGCTAATCGTCTCGGTAATTTATGTCTTGGTTCGATTGATAGTTGACTGGAAAAAAGACGGAGCGCTGGAAATAGGCAAAAGTCTAGGATTCTTGACAATGGGTGCCCTTTTGGCGGTTGGGGGAAATTTGGGAAGGCTAGCAGCTGCTTTGGAATACAGCCCTTATTCCACTCGTGGTGAGGCAACTCTTGAAACAGAATCAAGCGGTTTGGATCGAGAATATGCATTCTCCTGGTCCAACGGAAAGCTGGAAACACTCACGCTTTTAATCCCAGACTTTTATGGAGGAGGAAGCCAAACTCCCCTTCCTGAAAATTCCGCTTCTGAAAAAGCACTACGAGCTAACGGTATTGATGCCGGTCAAATCAATGGATTCGTAAAAGCTGCTCCTACTTACTGGGGTGATCAAACCTTCACCGGAGGCCCTATTTATGGGGGAATAATTCTAGTCTTTTTAGCCATTTTAGGAATTTGGGCGGCTCCCAAAGAGGTCCTTTATGCCTTAGGGGGTATGATTTTATTCTCTATTCTCTTGAGTTGGGGGAAAAATCTCGCTTGGTTCAACTACCTACTTTTCGACATTCTTCCAGGTTACAATAAATTCCGGGCTGTTTCCATGGCTTTGGGAATAACCTTGTTTGCGATTCCGGTTTTAGGAATGATTTCCTTGGAAAAACTCGTTCAAAAAGGAGAACTCAAACCACTTTATGTAGCTTCAGGCATTGTTGGGGGATTGCTCTTGATTTTGGCAGTGGCCTCAGGTGCTTTATTCAGATTTGAGGCTCCTGTGGACAGCAATCTTCCGGAATGGCTGGCAAATGCTTTGCAAACAGATCGTAAATCCATGCTCACTTCCTCAGCTTGGAAAAGCTTAGGTTTTTTGGTGGTTTCTGGTGGTTTAGTCTTTTTAAATCTGAAGCAGAAAATATCTGACTGGGTTCTAGGTCTCGCTTTAATCGCCTTGATTTCTGTTGATCTTGTTTCCATCAATCGACGATACTTGAATAGTGAATCCTTTCAGGGAAACCCATCCAGACAGTTTTTTGCTGAAACGCCAGCTGAAAAGGAAATTGAAAAAGACAAGGACTACTTTCGGGTTTTAAATCTTACCGAAGGCCTTACTCAAGGAGCTAGAACGAGCTATAGATTTGCTAGTTTGGGCGGATACCACGGAGCAAAATTACGTCGATACCAGGATCTGGTTGATTACCAATTACAGAATGAAATCCAGGATTTTATTACAAAAGCCCAGGAAGGAAACTTTGATTGGGATGGGATTGGAGTAATTAATATGCTCAATACCAAATATCTGATTGCAGGACAGGATGCAGGTGCCGTGTTTGAAAACCCACAAGCAAATGGTCCTGCATGGATCCCTTCTGAGATTATCCCTGTCAGCAGCAATGAGGAAGAAATCAAACTAGTCGGGGAAATCAATACCAAAACCCAAGCAACCGTAAATACAGAGGAATTTGGAAATATCTCGACTGGTGCTGGTCAGATAACTTTGGTGGATCACAATCCAAATGAATTGAATTATCAAGCCCAAATGGATCAGGGAGGATTGGTTGTATTTTCTGAAATCCATTATCCAAAAGGATGGATTGCTAAGATTGACGGTAATGAAACTCCTATCCTTCGGGTCGATTATTTGCTACGCGGAATTGAAGTGCCTAGCGGAGCTCACAAAATTGAATTTTCTTTTGAGCCTTCCAGCTACTATGCTACCAAAACGCCTATGGTCATTTTCCAATATTTGATAGTGATCTCTTTGATAGGCGGAATATTCCTGACTTATAAAACCGAAGCTTAATGCAAGAGGAAGACGAAAATAAGGTAGTCAGCTTTTATGATCAGTTTGCTGAAAAGCAGGAAAAGACTGGAATCAATTCCCGTCACCTTTCCATCTTGGATAAGGTAGTTGCTGCTGGGCTTCAAGCACATCATCGTGTATTAGAGATAGGCTGTGGAATTGGAACTGTTTCTTCACTCCTTGCCAAGCAGGTAAGCAAAGGAGAAGTTCTGGCAGTAGATATTTCTCCGGAAAGTATTTCAAAAGCGCAAATCCTATGGAAAGATCAAACCAATCTGAAATTTGAGGTTTCGGATATGTCTGATTTTGACAAAGGAGATCAAACCTTTGATTTTTTTGTGTTTCCTGATGTGCTTGAGCACATTCCAGTCGATCAGCATCAGGCCTTGTTCCAAAAAATCAAAAAACACTCACATTCTGATTCAGTGGTTTTCATCCATATTCCAGCACCTCGGTACCTGAAATGGATGATTGAAAACGAACCAGAAAAACTCCAAGTCATTGATCAACCTCTTGATTCAGGTGACCTAATCAAAAGCCTTACTTTCGCGGGATTTTACTTGGAAAAGATGGAAACCTACTCAGTTTTCTATCAAGAAAAGGATTATCAATATTTTGTATTTCGGTCATCCAAACCCTTACAAAAATCCACTCCGCTCAGCAAATGGGAGGTGCTGAAAGAACGCATTCGAATCCGCCTGAAATACGGCCTAATTTAATAGCTATGAAAATCGAAAATCAAACAGTCGTAGGATTGACTTACGAACTTAAAGTCAGCAAAGTCGAAGACGAAATTGAATCCGTCCCTTTCAGTGTGGAAGTTCGGGATGAAGAAGATCCTTTTTATTTCATTTTTAGACAAAGCGGCCTTCCTGAAAAATTTGAGGAATACCTAACCGGAAAGCAGGAAGGAGATTCATTTGAGTTTGTTCTAAAAGTAGAAGAAGCTTATGGTGAAGCTGATGATGAATTATTGATCAACTTACCTAAATCCCAATTCACGAAAGAAAGGGGTTTTGAAGACAGCATGCTTCAAGAGGGTGAATTTCTTCCATTGATGGATGAAAATGGGTATCCTATGCAAGCAAAAGTACTGAAGGATTTTGGAGACACCCTTTTGTTAGATTTCAACCACCCTTTGGTTGGCTTTGATCTACATTTTGAAGGAAAGGTCCTGGAAGTTAGAGAAGCAACACCTGAAGAAATGGATCATGGACATGTTCACGGAGAACATGGTGAGGATCATTAATTGAAAAATTCTTATGTCAATCTGAGTAAAGTCGAGTATACTTCGACTTCGCTCAGGGTGACACAAATGATTTTGAAAAACTTTTTTAACTACTTAATTCCAGTTCTTTTTCCGCATCCCAATTCAAATAGACCCTATCGCCTACTTGATATTTTCTTAAAGGATCATCCACCTCCCAAATCATCCCACTTTCCTTTAATCGAATCTGCAGACTATTAAAGTGGACCAAAAACCGAGAATCCACTACATGTCCTAACAACGGCCCTCGGGTTCGCAATTTCACATCACTTGGTCTGAGATAGATATTTTCCTTACCAGGAATGGCATTGATGGGAGAAAACAGTCTAGCCACGTACTGATTTTTGGGGTTTTCACATAGGAATTTAGAATTCCCATGCTGAATGATTTTTCCTTTCTGGAGAATCAATAAATTATCAGTCAACCTCAAAGCATCATCGAGCTCATGCGTCACGAAAATCACGGTGGTTTTCCCCTGTTTGAAACTTTCCGCCAATTCTCCAATCAGTTGATGTGTTTGAATAGTATCAAGAGAAGAGAAAGGCTCATCCAAAAGCAAAACCTCAGGTTCAATCGCCATTGCGGAAGCAATAGCTACTTTTTGCTGCTGTCCGCCTGAAAGTTGACGAGGAAGGCGATCGGCCAACTTCTCCAGCCCAAATTGCTTTAAAAGTGATTTAACACGGTTTTTGGTATAATTTTTCTCGAATAACAAGAGCGGACGAGCGATATTTTCGGCAACCGTACTATTGGGAAATAATTGATAATCCTGATGGATGAGTTTAATTTCGTCATAACCTGCAACTAGCTTTTCAGCAGGATTTAGGATTTTTTGACCTTGAAGAAATACCTCTCCTGAATCCTGTTTTTCTAAACCTGCCAAAATTCGAAGCAAGGTGGATTTTCCAGAGCCACTTTCCCCTACAATGGCTAATTGGCCTCCTTCTTCCAACTCCAATGAAAAATCATGTAATGCGATTTGCTTTTGGTAGGATTTTCTGATCCTGCGTACTGAAAAAAAACTCATGGTCTAATCTCGGCTTGTATTTTTTTAGGCAATGAGTCAAAGATCAATTCATAAGAATGATCTACCAAATCCAAAATCAATTTATCTGGAACATTTCCCTGGACGGAAACTGAATTCCACCATTTTTTATTCATGTGATAGCCTGGCGTAATCCCCGGATACCTTTCTCGAAGCTCCTCTGACTTTTCCGGATCACATTTCAAATTGATAAAATCAAAATTTTCGATGTCGGTGATTCCGAAAATTTTCCCACCTACCCTAAAACAAAGTGTATTGGCATCAAAAGGAGTGTCCTCTGAAGTTCCAGTTTTGGAAAGACAATAATCGCGTAGGTAGGTTAGGGTCATCGGTTTTAGGAATAATTCTTTTTAATCAAGTCAGCCAATTGGTTAAACAAATCTCCTAAACCAATCAATTTTTGAGGTGGAACCGTCATGGAACCAGCGTATCCCATTTCATTGATCAATTCTTGAAAACCTTTGACGATACCTTGATTTTGCATTTGTTCAGGAGCCTGTACACGAATGATGAAAAGTTCGTCCACGCTAGAAATTTCACCATTAGTCACCACTTTAAATTCCTTGGTGATCACACAAATCAAATCAGGAGCAATTGCCAAAGGTGCTGTTTCATCCGAAGAAAAGACGATCAGATTTTCGTTCTGATTGAGGATAGTGTACAATTTGTGCGTTTCGGTATCTGCGATGAGTGTTTTTCCATGATCAAATCCCCCATCTACGTTATCCAACGTATTAAGAACTTTTCCTTTACCAATTAACTCAGCCTGAAGAATATTTACTTGTTGTAGTGTTTGAGGGTCGGTTTCAACTCCATTTTGTAAGTTCTGGACCATTTTTCCCACCATCTGACTCAGCGTGATTGTGCCTGGAATCATAGCCTTTTCAAAAGCAGAAATCGGATTGGAAAACATCCCCAAACTGGCTGAATCCCCAAAATTTTCAATTTCCACGATGGGTCGTAGCATAGCATCCAAAACCCCAGCCCCTTCACAATTCACCAGCACTGACTGGGGTTGATCATTGGTAATGACAGCAGGTGCTACATCCAAATTATTTGAGGCAAAGGTAGTCAGCTCAATCTGAGGCACCGCTCTTCTGGCTCCATCCCCATCCAATACTACCAACTCTGGACAGGCAGCAGCTAGGACAAAGGGAACCATGGTGCTTTCAGGTCCTAATTCAATTGGCAAAACTGCCGTGGTCTTTTTACCTGTATATTTTTCCTGATGATCCGCCAAAAAATCATAAGCTGCTTTGATGGCGATACCTTGATTAGATTCAATCGCGGAAATCGCACCTATATCGCAGATTACCATGGCGAGGCTTGAAGGATCCAAACTCTCATCCGAAGCTTCAACCAAAGGCAGAGAGACGGATGGGTATTGCTTTTTCATTTGATCTAAAAACGCATAGCCTGTCTTAGTCATTCCTCCACCTCCACTCCCCAAAAAAGCAGTCCCTAGAATTATTTGCTCTAAATCTTCAAAGCCTAATTTTCTCATTTTGTGTTTTTTAATTAATAATAAGTATATTTTTAAACAGTTTTTGTGTATTTCTAATAATTAACTTTTGATTAATGGACTGGAAAGTAAACTATGAGGAAGTCTCCTCCGATTTCAAAACAGGGGACGTAGTCCTCATGCATGGGGATTTTCCCATGAGTAAAATGATTCAATTTTTAGAAGGAAGTAAATGGACCCATTCGGGAATGCTCGTTTTGGCAAAAGACATTGGAAAAGAAGGCGTCTGGCCAGATGTTCTTTTTTGGGAGTCCAATAGTTTGACAAATCTTCCCTGCCTGATTACGGGGAAATCAAAAACGGGCCCTATGCTCGTTCCCTTCAAGGAGCGCCTTCAGACCAATATGAATAATTACTACGACAGCATTTTTGCAGTACGTCCGAATACCACTCCTATCGATCAGGATGCGCTAAAAAAACTGGTTGATTTTATGCCTACGGTCATGGATGCGACATTTCCTACTGATCTAAAAATGTGGTATGAAAACATTGAAGGCAGAAAGGAAGGAAAATTCTCAGGCCCGGCTCAAATCTTTTGTAGTGAATTGCTCACTATGACTTTTCAGGCAATGGGTGTTATGTCCAAAAATTGGGTGCCAAATGCTGCCAGACCTAAAGACTACTCTGCAGAGGGAACGATTCCATTCCTGAAAAGAGGTTTTCTGGAACCTGAAATCTATTTAAATATTCCAAAGACAACGAAATAATGCATAGGGGCAGGTTTGCAATCACCCTATTTTTCCCGATTCTGCTTCTGTGGCTTGGCAATTTTGTAAAAGCCGCAGAATTTCCTGCCATCGAAAAAGGGGTATTGGATCTCTCAAAATCAAATACCGACCCAAATGCCATTCTAACCTTGTCTGGTGATTGGGAATTTTTTTTTCAAAGATTCACTGACCAAATCCCCGGTAACGAAACAGGTCAATTCATTCAAGTTCCTGGAAACTGGGATGAAATTTCTCAGTTCAATTCTAATTATTCGGAAGGTTTTGGCACCTACCGACTTCAATTGAAAGGGCTGAATCCAGATCGTATTTATGGTTTAAAAATCCCTACAATTCATAGTGCAAGTCAGATTTGGATTGATGGAAAAATGCTAGCAAGCTTCGGGGATTTAGGACGTGAAAAATCAGAGGAAACTCCTCAAATCGCTGGACAACTTCTCTTTTTTAGCCCTGATAAATCAGAAGCCGAAATATTTATTGAAGTCTCCAATTTTCATTTTTTCCAATCCGGAATTTGGTCTCCTATTTATTTTGGAGAGGAGCATGCAGTAATTTCTTTCGATCGCCAAAGTCGAATGTTTTCCTTTCTATTGGTTGGAGGTTTGATGATTATGGGTGTTTATCACCTGTTTTTGGCCTATATCCAACGGAGTTTTTTGGAAAGTCTCTTTTTTGGCTTAGCCTGTATTTTCCTCGCAATTCGAGAATTGGCAGGACCTGATGCGATTTTGATGGATTTATTTCCTTACCTGAGTCATGGAGTCTTGGTGAGGACGGTTTATTTGTGTTTAGGCTTGGCTTTCACCTTCCAAACCCTCTTTCTCTTTAGGCTTTTTCTTCCGTTTAAAAACCAATGGATTTATAAAGTTCAATATATAATCATGGGCATATTTATCCTTGCGATACTTTTTCTTAATACCCGTGATGGAGCCATCTTTTTCAATTATTTCACCCTTTTCCTAGCTCCACCATTTATCCTGTTCACCTTATACATTGTAGTTCGGGCAGCCATTAAAAAGACCGAGGGCGCCTGGGTGTTTTTGGTGGGGCTTTTATTCTTTTATGGAGCCGCTTCCCACGATTATTTGATTAATTACCAAAGTGAGGGAGTAAACATGAGCTATTGGATGCCTTATGGTTTCTTCTTCTTTATCCTAAGTGAATCTGTAGTACTATCCATTCGATTTAATCGTGCTTTTCTTAATGAAGCCAAGCTATCAACTCAATTAGGACAGACTAATGAATCCCTAAAACGCTTTATCCCAAGAGAGTTTTTGAAGCTCTTGGGGAAAAATGAAATCGTAGATGTCCAATTGGGTGATGCGGTATCCAAAGATATGACCGTGCTTTTTGCGGATGTAAGAAATTTCACCTCGCTTTCAGAAGGATTGAGTAGTAAAGAAACCTTTGAATTTGTCAATCGGCTATTAACCCGCACGGACCCTATCATTCGCAAAAATCAAGGCTTTATAGATAAGTATATTGGAGATGCTGTTATGGCACTTTTTGCAAACAAACCTGATGATGCTATCCAAGCGGCACTCGAACTTCAGCGGGAAGTACAAAACAACAACCTGCTCTCCAATCAAAAAATAGGCATTGGTGTAGGTATTCATTACGGAAACCTCATTTTGGGAACCGTAGGTAGCAAATACCGGATGGATGGAACCGTAATTTCTGATGCGGTGAATACAGCAAGCCGAATTGAGGAACTTACCAAGGTCTATAAATTGGATATTTTGATCTCTGAGGATTTGAAAAATCAGGTAGTTCATCCTGAGAAATTCCATTTTCGATTAATTGACACTTTGAATCTCCGAGGAAAGCGAAGCCAGAATTGTATTTATGAGGTATATGATGATCCAGAAAAATACCCTCCAGGCTTTTTGGATCATTATGAAAAAGGAATGCAATTTTTCCGAAATGTGGACATTAAAGAAGCCAAAGTTCACTTGGATAAAGCGCTAAACCTCAAACCTGATGATGGCCCTTGTCAATATTTTTTAGAAAAATTGGCTGAATACTCCCGAGTGCAGCAAAATCTCGAATAACTAAGAATTAAAAGTCCCTCCATTGATACTCTCAAGCCTTTTGATTTCAAGTAATTGAAAAATTAAGTACCAAAAACCTTGAAGTGATTAAGATCATTTTCATTTGAGAAATATTCGTTTATCTTGAGCCAATTCAGTTTAAATCCCAGTCCATGATAATTGGCCTTTTAAAAGAACCCGAGGGTGAAAATCGGGTGGCACTACTTCCAGAGAGTGCCAAAGCACTCATCCAACTCCAAGTAGAAATCCTTGTCGAAACACATGCCGGAGAAGCTGCATTTGCCTCTGATGCCGACTATGAATCAGTAGGTGCAAAAATCGCCTTACGTAAGGATGCCTTGAAAGCAGACTTAATCCTCAGTATTAATCCACCTACGGAAGAAGAGCAGCAGGAACTTCAGGCAGGACAGGTTTTGGTTTGCCTTTTTCAACCCCTTTCCAATAAGGACTTGGTCGACCGATTCCTGAGCCAGCGATTGACAACTTTCTCCATGGATAATGTACCACGAACAACCAGAGCTCAGGCTATGGATGTGCTTTCTTCCATGGCAACCGTAACTGGTTACAAGGCGGTTTTGCTTGCCGCATCCCATTCCCCAAGATTCTTCCCTATGTTTATGACCGCAGCAGGTAGCATCGTTCCCTCCAAACTTTTGGTCTTGGGAGCTGGTGTAGCAGGATTGCAAGCTATTGCAACTGCCCGCAGACTAGGTGCAGTGGTGGAAGCTTTCGACGTTCGGGCAGCAGCTGAAGAAGAAGTAAAAAGCTTAGGCGCCAAATTTGTCAAAGTCGAAGGAGCAAAAGATGAAGCAAGCGCAGGAGGATATGCAGTCGAGCAAAGCGAAGAGTATAAAGCGAAACAACAAGCATTGATTCAGGAGCACGCCAAAAAATCAAACATTATCATTTGTACAGCTCAGATTCCAGGTAGAAAAGCGCCCGTTCTTATCACCAAAGAAACCGTGGAATCAATGGCTCCAGGCTCAGTGATTGTGGATCTGGCAGCTTCGACGGGAGGAAATTGCGAACTAACCGAAAACAATCAAATCACTCACATTCATGGTGTAACCATTATAGGAGACTCCAATCTTTCCTCCAGCATGCCAATGGACGCCAGCAAAATGTATGGCAAAAACATGGTCAATTTCCTAAAACTCCTGATTGACAAGGAAGGAAATCTTCTCTTGAACTGGGAGGATGACATTGTACAAAACACTTGCGTTACTCATGACGGAGCCATCCGAAGTGAACGCGTCAAAAATATCTTATACCCATCCGAAACCAAAGCCTAATTATGGAAGAAATTCTTAGCCTATTTTATGAGAATAGGGAATTCATATTCCTGATCATCGTATCCATATTCCTCGGGATTGAGGTGATTTCCAATGTTCCTGCCGTATTGCATACTCCTTTAATGTCCGGTGCTAATGCCATTCATGGAGTGGTAATCATTGGATCAATTATCATTATGCTACAAGCAGACCCTGGCAATTACTACGCCTTGGTTTTAGGTTTTCTAGCTGTAATTCTTGGAACCTTAAATGTGGTTGGCGGATTTGTGGTCACCAACCGGATGTTGGAAATGTTTAAGAAAAAATCGAAGTAAGCATGGATACTAAATTACTCGGACTTAGCCTTCTAGAGCTTTCCTACATAGCTGCTTCGGTGACTTTTATTTTGGGCTTGAAAATGCTTTCCAGCCCTGATAAAGCTAGAAAGGGAAATCTTATTGCTGGATATGGAATGGGATTGGCCATCGCGGCCACCATATTATTTAAAGAAGAATTCAGCCCTGACAAATGGTTGAATTACACCTTGATTCTCGCGGGATTGATAATTGGAACTGTCATTGGAGTCCGCATGGCACTCAAAGTAAAAATGACAGCCATGCCACAAATGGTTTCCTTTTTCAATGGCATGGGGGGAGCCTGTGCCGGTGTAATCTCGCTTGTAGAATTTGATCACCTTCGTCATGGAGGAGATGTTTCTACCGGAATGCTGATCGTTATCTTATTAGGACTTATCATTGGCTCTGTTTCGTTCTCAGGCTCCATGATTGCCTATGGCAAACTGGAGGGAAAAATTGCTGACAAAGCACTTCCTGCGGGACAAATCATCAATATTTTGCTATTGATCGCCATCTTTGGATTAGCTGGATTTTTGGCTATTTCCGGAAACTTGAGCATGCCTATGCTTTACGGCTTGCTTGCACTTTCATTGCTATATGGAGTATTATTTGTGATGCCTATTGGAGGAGCAGATATGCCAGTGGTGATCTCCCTCCTGAACAGCTTCACGGGTATGGCAGCTGCATTTGGCGGTTTCCTTTATGGAAATCAGGCCATGTTAACAGGTGGTATTTTGGTTGGTTCGGCCGGTACTATCTTGACCGTTTTGATGTGTACCGCCATGAATCGCTCCCTTACCAATGTGATCATTGGCTCTTTCGGAGGAGGAAATGCTGCTTCCGCTAAATCAGGAGAACAAGGAACGATCAAAGAAATTAGCGTGACCGATGCTGCAATTCTGTTAGCTTATGCGAATAAAGTAAGTGTGGTTCCGGGATATGGTTTGGCTGTTGCGCAAGCACAACATACCGTTCATAATTTGGAAAAACTATTGGAAGACAAGGGTGTAGAATTGACCTACGCCATCCATCCAGTTGCTGGTCGAATGCCTGGGCACATGAATGTGCTTTTGGCAGAAGCAGATGTTCCTTATCCAAAATTATTAGAAATGGAGGATGCCAATGAAGCAATGGCAAATACCGATGTGGTATTGGTTATTGGGGCAAATGACGTCGTCAACCCAGCAGCTGAAAATGATCCTTCCAGCCCAATTTATGGAATGCCAGTGGTGAAGGTTTGGAATGCTAAAAACATTATTGTCTTGAAACGCTCCATGGGAAAAGGTTACGCAGGAATCGAAAACGAGCTTTTCTTCCATCCTAAAAATCGAATGCTTTTCGGAGATGCAAAGGATTCATTAGAAAAGCTTATTGCTGAATTGAAAAATCTTTAAAAACAAAAAAGAGCCGATCCATTGAAATAGATCGGCTCTTCTTTTTGACTGTTGAATTTACTTTTTCCAAGCTTTTATCAGGCCTGGCAACATCACCAAAGAAATAATCAAAAGACCAAAGGATTCACGACCTTCCTCCATTTCGGGAGTTTTCATCGTCAAATCTCCTTGCTCTATTTCCTGACTTATCCAACTTGGAACAGAGTCAGGCCAATAATAAATCGCGCCTATCACACAGGCAACAACTACAATGGTCAATGGGTATTTGGGAAAAATCCCTTTGATTCCTCTCAAACAAAAAATGAATGCAACCGCATAAATGCTTACCCAGATTTCAGGGTCAGGATCATTGAATTGCCAGTAAGCAAATAAGACAAAAACCAAAGCCCAAAATCCGTAGAAGTATTTCCAGAAATTCATAAAATCAAATTTAAATCAATGTTTTGGTAGCGGGAACACAACCGGAGAATCCTCCCGCAGCTACTTTGTATCCATGGTAATTAACCATTACTTCCCGAACGGTAGTAAAGCCATAAATTGTTCGGGACTTCATGATATCAAAGAATTTATTCTCATTCTCATTATCTGAATTTGCTAATCCCAAAAGCAATTCTTCCCGTCGAGCCTGATCTGCATCCAGGAAGTCCGTTTTTCCTAATTGATCCAACTGATTTTTGATCAAATCCTGATCTTCTTTTTCATAGCAATGCTCAATGAAGCGGAGAAGAAACTTATCTGTGCCTGTACTCAAAGCTCCTATTGGTTTGGCATCAGGATTAGGCAAAACTGGAGGAAGTCCTTCAGGAATGATGGTATCTGCAATAGCCGAAATAAGTTTTTCCTGCTTCAAAGTAAAAAAACCTTTGTGAGTCAACTGATCTACCAATTGCCACTTCCAGTCGGCTAAGACCAATCCGGCTATCCCTATTCCTCCTGCCCCGAGTATTTTGAGTGATTTTCTTCGATCCATCGTTCTAGATTGTTTCCGTTGAATTTAAGGGATTTGAGGCGAAGGACAAATAGTCATTCGTGTAAATTCGAAATGTCTTAGCGATCCTGGTAGTTGAGGCTAAAGCCGATTGAAAGGTAGGTTCGCAGCTTTTTATCAGTAGAATTCGACCCCAATCCTAAGGTAATCGGACCAAGAATTGACTGATAAGAAATGTCTGCCCCATATCCTAAAAGCGTATTCTGAGTAAAGGTATCCCGTCCAAGAACTTCTTCAATTGGAACTTGATCTGAGTATCCCAGCCAATTTATTCCACCTCTCAGGAATAATTTTTTAATAGGGATGACTTGTAATTCCAACCCCATTTTTCCAAAGTTTTGAGCTGTAATTTCGGCATAATTTAGACCCCAAAATCGATTATCAATAAATCGAACCATTTGGTATCCTCCTATGAAAAAATTCCTGAAAGATTCACTTGATTGATTAGAAAGCGTAAGCCCTCCACCGATAAATGGTTTCAATTGGAACGACTGAGAAATTGGAATCAATTTGGAATATCTTCCAAGTATGGTCAAGTAAGAATCTGGAGTTAAATCACTTACCAATTGATCTAATTGATCTTTTGTAAGAGGGAGTTGAATAGAACCAGCATCCAAATAAATCGTATCCACCCCCTTTTCCAGATTAATCTTTAGCCAGGTTTTGAATCGATATTCAGCTTCCAAGAGACCTTCGGCTCCACGAGTAGGGAAGTTTCTATCATCCTGAGAATTACGATAATATCTAGCTCTGGCACTTACGTAATTATCAATCCCATTTTTCACTCCATCAGGAAGAATTTGATCAAACTGAATTTTGGACTCACTCAAATCGGAAATTAAGCCAATGTAAAATGCCTCTTTTAATGAATTGGTGGTGATCAGTTGTAATTCAGTGCGATGGGTATTAAAAATATTTATTCGGGATAATTCTCCTTCATCGTAGCCCGGAAACTCCTGCTTGAGAAAATTGTATCTAAAGTTTAGAGCTACCTTTTTTTCTGAGCCTAAATACTTGTAATGATCAATTCGAAACTTTGGGTTTTTAGAAATATCAGCCACCAAAACAGTTCTAGAGGATTTACCAATCCAATTTCGAATTGTCCAGTTGGCTAAAAGTCCTACTGAGAAAATATTGTCATAATGAAGAGCTGTTGAAAAAGTCGTTTTAGGTTTTTCAATCGTCCGAATACTCAGGTCAAACGCATTTTCCTCAGTGGGATTTAATGAATAATCAACCTTGTAGAATCCATTTACACCGAAAATATTTCGAACCCCCTCCTGCAAGTCATCCCTATCAACAGTTTGGCCAGGAACAACGCCCAACTTGGATTCGATAAAATCATCTGAAAAAAGTCGGTTTCCTCTTACATCAACTGAATGGATTTTTAATTCTGGAGAAACTGGGCTTTCAATCTTCGTGAGATTTTTAACTCCTAGACTATCTGCCGTTCTTTTGAATTGCTCGAAAAATTCTTTCCCAACACTTTCTCCCAATTTCAGGATCGCATCATATTCTCCAAAACTTCCGGTAGAGTAAGGTCCCAAATCCGGCTTGATATAAATATCTGTATCCTCAATATTGACACTGGTTTTTCGAAGGGATTCAGCCATTGCTATCTGCATCAAAATACCTCCGAAACCTCCTAACTCTTCGATTTCCAAAAAGTCTTCATCAGACACGTTCACTCCGATCACGAAATCTGCCCCCATCAAGCGAACAATATCTACAGGAAAATTATTGACTACTCCACCATCTACTACCAGGGTAGAATCCAGATTAAAAGCGGTGAAAGCTGTAGGAATCGCAATACTTGAGCGTATGGCATCATGCAAATAGCCTTTATCAAACACTACTGGTTCTCCTGTCCTAACATCTGTTGCGATGCATCGAAAAGGGATAGGAAACTCGTCAAAATCCTTGAATTGGGAAGCGGGGAATGTGTAATAATGCAATATTTCCGAAAGAACCTGTCCATGAATCAATCCGGAAGGTAAGGCCAGTTTTCCTTGATTGAAGGGAACTTCTAAAAGGTAGCGATTATAATATTCCTTTTCTTCGAAAGCAATATCCTTAAAATCCACCCGATTGGAAACGACCAAATCCCAATTGGTAGAACGGATTATTTTTTCCAGATCATCAGCGCTGTAGCCGATTGCATACAGGCCTCCTATGACAGAACCCATACTAGTACCAACAATATAATCTGGACGTAGACCGGCCTCTTCCATCGCCTTAATTATTCCCACATGGGCAATGCCTTTTGCCCCACCTCCACTTAGGACCAAACCAATACGGGCAGGCTTCTCGGAAGAAACCTGCCCAATTAGATAATGGCTACTTAAGAAAAGTAAAAGAAAGGAAAGAAAAACTTGGTACCGAAAGAAGGCCATAGTAATATGTTATTTTCTATAATCTAAAGGAGCCTCTCTGTCACCTACCAAGGATTCATATTTGAAATTAGCACCTCTTCTTCGATCCAATTCTGCCTTAGCATCTTCAGCAAGCTTAGGGTTATTGAAAACGTCCAAAGCTGTCAAGGCCAAGGTTTTTGCAGCTACCATCATCCCTTTGATCCCAATACTAGTTCCACCTGCTGCCACTGCCTGCCAGGTGTGGGCACTTGTTCCAGGAACCCAAGTCGCAGTTCCTAATCCTGCGGTTGGAACCAACCAACTCACATCTCCTACGTCTGTAGAACCTCCAGTTCCTTTTTCCTGTACTTTGAATGGTTCAATCTTTGCTGCCTCTTCTGAAGGATTAAGAGATAATTCCGGATAGCTTTTAATCAATTCTTCGGCAAATTTATTTTCCTCTTCATTGTAAATCACTCCACCAACCTGCTCAAGATTTTTTTGCATCACCCGTGCAAGGGTTTCATTTGGAAGCAAATTATACACACCGTTGATAATTTCATATTCCATAGTGGTCTGAGTCCCCATTGCAGCGCCTTCGGCAGCTTTCACCATGCGATCAAAAATAGTCTTTACGACTGCCACATCAGGATGTCTCACATAATGATAAGACTCAGCAAATGCCGGCACCACATTGGGAGCTTCACCACCTCGAGTAATCACATAGTGCATTCGGGTCTCCTGAGGAACATGCTCCCGCATCAGGTTAACCATGAAATTCATAGCCTCTACCCCATCCAATGCTGATTTTCCTCGCTCAGGGGCTGCAGCTGCATGAGAGGCAACTCCGTAAAAACGAAACTTGGTAGAAATATTTGCCAAGGAAGAATTTGCTCCCGCATTGTTCTTTGATCCAGGATGCCAATGCAACATCACATCCACATCATCCATTAAACCAGCTCGGGCCATGTAAACTTTACCTCCCCCGCCTTCTTCAGCTGGCGTCCCGTAAACTCTAATTGTTCCTTGAGCACCGTTGGAAATCATCCAATCTTTCACAGCGATACCCGCAGCCACAGAGGCAGTTCCAAATAAATGGTGTCCACATGCATGTCCAGCCCCGCCTTCTACCACAGCCTCACGAAAAGGTGATGCCTGCTGTGAGACGCCAGGCAAGGCATCAAATTCAGCCATAATGCCAATCACGGGATATCCTGATCCATATTCCGCAACAAAAGCAGTTGGAATATCTGCGACGCCAGCTTTCACCGAGAAACCGGCATCTGAAAGTGTTTTTTGAAGTAATGCAGAACTTTCGCTTTCCAGGTAACCCAATTCAGGGTTGGACCAGATTTGAAGAGCGATTTTAGAATATTCCTCGGTTTTAGAATCCAAGTCATCGATGACTGATTTTTCCTGAGCTTTCAGCCCTAAGGCCAGAAAACAAAAGAAAAGAATGAATAGCTTTTTCATAGTAAGGTGATTGTATTGATTAACTGTCTCCAATTTTTTGAAAATTAGAAGGAAAGTATCAGAGACCCAAAATTTCAATGAAAATTTGGACTGAAACCAATCTCATAAAATAATATTTTTTCTATATGGATTTAATCTAAATTTTATTCCATTAGTATTTCATTTTTTGGTCATTTATTGTATTTTTCAAAGAAATTAACCCTTCGTACTATGAATAAGTTGTTTAAAGTTTTTTCTTGGGTCCTAGGAGCCCTCATTATTTTGCTCCTCATAGGCTTTGTTTACATTCAAATGGCTTTCCCTTCCGTCTCGCCAGCTGAAGAACTAACCATTGACTATACGCAGGAGCGTATTGAGCGAGGTGCATACTTGGCCAACCACGTGACGGTTTGTATGGATTGTCACTCTGCAAGAGATTTCTCATTGTTTTCTGGCCCACCGACACCCGGAACCTTGGGAAGAGGCGGGGACCGATTCGACCATTCAATGGGTTTCCCCGGTGTTTTTTATGCTAAAAACATTACCCCCACAGGAATTTCTGATTACACAGATGGGGAGCTTTATCGTGTAATTACAACCGGTGTGACTAATGACGGTAGAGCAATGTTCCCTTTGATGCCATACTTGTATTATGGAAAAATGGACCCAGAGGATATATACGACATCATTGCCTATATCCGGTCTTTGGATCCAATTTCCAGTGAAATTCCGGATTCAGAAGCAGACTTTCCAGTTAGTCTGATTTTAAAGACCATACCAAAAGACGGTGAACCTCAAAAAAGACCTAGCCCAAGCGATCAAGTTGCTTACGGTGGGTATCTGGTAAATGCTTCCGGGTGTATAGAATGTCATACGCCCGTTGATGAACAAGGAATGATTATTCCGGATAAGGCTTTTTCGGGCGGGCGGCAATTCCAATTTCCTGATGGATCAGTAGTTGCCTCCAGTAATATCACAACCGATACAGAAACAGGAATTGGAAACTGGACTTCCGAACAATTTGTACAGCGATTCAAGCAATATACAGACTCATCCTATTTGACGAAAAAAGTTCAACCCGGAGAATTTAACAGCATCATGCCTTGGACGATGTATGCAGGAATGAAGACTGAAGATTTAGAAGCTATCTACGCGTACCTTCAAACATTATCTCCACAAAGCAATCGTGTGGTTCGCTTTACGGCAGCCAATTAGAAACTAACTCTATTTATGAAGGATCCTCACAACGAAATTGTGGGGATTTTTTTATTGTGTGACCACGGTCACTAAATGTAGACAAATTCGATAGGTATCTTACAGGCAGATTGGAAGAAAACTTCCTTTTGCCCTCTGAGAAATTCACCAAACAACAGTACAATAAATCCAAAATTCTCCATGAAATATTCCAGAAGGAAATTTATGTCCCAGCTGGGAGCCTTGGGAGCAGGGACAAGTCTATTGAGCCTTTCTCCACAAGTTGCAAAAGCTGAGGCAAAAAAATTAAACCCTAAATCATTTAAGCTTACCATCCTGCAGACTACCGACGTCCATTGTCAGATTCATCCCCATGATGAACTGTTTTGGGAAAATGGAAAATCAGTTTTCCGAAAAACGGGCGGTTATTCTCACTTGAAGACCTTCTTGGATAAAGAACGGGCAAAAGCTGAGCATTGCTTAATCATGGACACTGGAGACATGTTCCAGGGTTCCGAGTTATCCGTAATGACTACGGGAGAGGCCATGGTTCCTATTCTAAATGAAATAGGCTATGACCTATACCTCCCTGGAAACTGGGAAGTAGTATATTACAAGCAGGCCATGCAGCACTTGTTAGGATCGCTTCACGCTCCAAAAATTTGTGCAAACATGTACCATGATCTTGGCGATGGAAAACGCGGAGAGTTGATTTTCCCTCCCTACCATATTTGGACAGTGAATGGAGTTAAAATAGGTTTCTTGGGTTATACCGACCATTTGGTACCGCTTAGACAATCACCTAATTATAGTAAAGGAATCATTTACACCAAACCAGAAGAAAATCTGGAGCACTATGTAGATGTACTTCGAAATCAGGAAAAATGCGCATTCGTAGCCATTATTGCCCACTTGGGACTTTCCCAACAGATTAATTTAGCTAACCTTCCTGAATGTGAAGGAGTCGATTACATCTTGGGTGGAGATACGCACGAGCGAGTTCGTAAACCTATTCAGGCCAAGTATGCAAAGGTGGTTGAACCTGGCGCATTTGGCTCTTTCGTAGGAAAATTAGAGCTGACCATTGAAGATGGAAAAGTTGTAAAAGATGATTATGAATTACTGGAAGTATCTTCAGAGGACAACAAACCTGACCCAGTAGTCGATCAAATCATCGCTCAAAACGAACTACCATTCCAAGAGGATATTTATCAAATCGCTGGATATAGTACAGTTCCTTTGTACCGCTATTTTGTGATCGAAAATCCAATTGACACGATGATTTTGGATGCCATTAGCTGGCAAGTTCCGGAAATTGACATCGTGCTTTCCAATGGATTCCGATTCTGTCCACCGAGAACTAGTCCTGATCAAACCGGAAATATTCCTATTACCAATGGATATATCTTCGATATGTTGCCTGTAGATTCTGTAATCAGAACAGGAAAAGTAACAGGTGCACAAATCTCAACTTGGCTTGAAAAAGAATTGAATAACGTATTCGCCAAAGAAGCTTCCAAGCGTTTTGGAGGATGGGTGATCAAGTTCCGAGGAATGGAAGTAAAATTCCTTGCCTTTGGAGAAGAAGGAAAGCGTGTTCAATCTGTAACCGTACATGGTAAGCCTCTTGAAGCTGATCGAGTTTACAGCATTTGTGCATGCGAGCGAGATGGAGATCCAGACGATATGCTTTGTCGTATGCGAGGCGTACAGGACACTAAAAACACGCAATTTACTCTGCACCATGCAGTTAAAAATTATCTGGCAGAAAATTCTCCAGTAACCCCAATACCTCCTAAATCAGCTGTTGCTCTAGATGCACCAGCTACCTTGCTGACTCAGGTGTACGGAGTGGATTATGAGTTCAGATAAACCCCTTTCCAATAAGGATTGAGAAAAGTGTTTATTCACCGAAAAGCCGGCTAATTGCCGGCTTTTATTTTTTCAAGAAGACCAGAAAAGAAAGAACTCCCAAAGCCATCCCTCCACCTACACCCACTGAGAGCCAAATCCCCATTTCACCTCGAATCATACTGATTGCTGTTCCTACCACTACTCCGATCAAAAGACCACCGGAAATAAACAAAGGCAGATATTGCTCCTTTTTATTTTTCATCATCAAAACTGAATAAGTCTTCCACGGATATTTCAAGGGTTTTGGCCAAATCAAAGGCTAGACGGAGGGAAGGGTTGTATTTATTCTTCTCTAGAAACACAATAGTCTCTCTCCTCACATTGACTTTTTTTGCCAATTCCTCCTGTGTCATGCCAAGTTTTACCCGAAACTCTTTGATTCGATTAGTCATTAGACACTCCTCGAAAATGATTAAACACCCAGCTCAAGGCAAAAATTATAGCCATCCCCACAATACCAATTCCAATTAGTCGATCCTTATCGAAAGTAACTCTATCCTGCATGTAGAGAAGGAACACCCATAAATACAAAGAAATGTAATAGGATAAAGCGGCCGTTCTAACCATCACTTTTTTGGTTAACTCATCCTCCTGCGGCTCGCCAGCTTTCCAACTTTTAATCCGCCTGACCAAAAGAAAAACAGCGAACACCAAAACCAATACAATTATCCCCAAATAAAGCCCTTCTCCATTTGCAAACCCTGAGTTGCTAAACCATAGGTAAAGGGTAGCTGCCACCATCAAAATCACAGCCGCCATTAAGATTATTCGTTTCATAGCAATGTTAATTATTTCTAACACAATGTTAGAAATAATTAACATTATTAAAAAAATATCTTCCTGATTTTTTAAAACTTTTGAATTGATATCAACAAATCACTACCAAAGTGCTTTTTTGAAATATGAACAAGTCGCATTTTCTACTATTTCTCCTCCTAGGAATTCTTTCTTGCCAAAGCGTCCTTCAGCCTTCTGATTGGGATACCAAGCAGATTCAAATTGCACGAGATGAATTTGGTGTTCCTCACATATTTGGAAACACAGATGCAGATGTAGCATATGGTTTGGCATGGGCACATTCGGAGGATGACTTTAATACCATTCAACAAACACTATTAGCCGGGAAAGCCTTAGTCGGAAGAGTGTATGGAGCAGATGGAGCAGCGGTAGATTTTTTTGTTCACTTACTTGAAACCAGAAGAATTGCGAAAGAAAAATATGAAAACGCCTTCTCCGAAGAATTTCAGGCTGTTTTAGAAGGATATGCCGTAGGAATTAATGATTATGCTGAAAGTCATCCTGATGAAATTTTATACAAGGGAGCCTTCCCTGTAAGTACTATCGACATTACTTCAGCCTATATTTTATCCTTGGCACAAATGTCAGGTGCCGATAGGGCGGTTCAACAAATTGTAAATGGAAAAGCCGGAAAAGTTCTTCCCGACCCCAACCCAAAAGGGTCAAACGCCATTGCAATTCACCCTTCTCGTACAGAGTCCGGAGAGAGTTTTTTAGCGATCAATTCCCACCAACCGCTAGAAGGACCTGTTTCTTGGTATGAGGCTCACCTCCATTCTAAAGAAGGCTGGAATATGCTGGGGGGGTTATTCCCCGGAGGTGCCATGATATTTCATGGAGTAAATGAAAATTTGGGGTGGGCACATACAGTGAATTTCCCAGACCTGCTCGACACTTACCAATTAGAAATCCATCCCGAAAATCCGAACTTATATCGAGTGAATGGTGATTGGCTGGAACTGGAAGAACGGACTGTATGGCTAAAAGTAAAATTATGGGACTTTTTGACCTTGCCTGTTCCCAAAAAAGTCTGGAAAAGCATTTATGGTCCTACCCTAGTGACAGAACAAGGGACATTTTCCATTCGACTTGGGGCCTTAGATCGAATAGGTGCCCCAGAACAATGGTGGAGAATGAACAAGGCGAAAAATTTCTCCGAATGGAAAACTGCTATGGAAAGCTTACAATTAACCAGTTTCAACACCGTGTATGCGGATAAATTTGACACCATTTTTTATGTCAGCAATGCAGTGCTTCCTAAGCGAAATCCAGTCTTTGACTATGAAGAAACTGTTCCGGGAAATACTTTGGATAGTTTTTGGGAGGATTATCATACTTTCGAGGAATTACCTCAGTACCTCAACCCTAGCTCAGGTTACCTTTTCAACACCAACCATAGTCCATTCACAGGATCAGGATTGAAGGATAATTTATCTGCGGAAGACTTTCCTAAGGAAATGAGTTTCTCACTTAGAGAAAACAACCGGTCTGTCCGTTTCCGTGAAATAATGCCTGACTCTGGGATTATTTCTTGGGATGATTTTGAACGAATCAAATTTGACGATCAACTCCCAGAACAACTAGCCTTCCGAACCAATATGGATAGTTTATTCTTGTTGGATCCGGAAAAATACCCAGAGATTAAACCTCAAATCGAAGTTCTTCAACAATGGGACAAACGTGCCCCAATTGACTCTGAGGGTGCTGCTCTTTTTGCCTTTAGCTATTATTACTGGAGAGATAAATTCAATGAAACCGGAAGACCTTGGGAATCTACCTTGACCGAAGCTGAAGTTGTAGAAAGTTTGGAGGCGGCCAAGGCTCATTTTGAAATTAATTTTGGAAAAGAACTGATCCAACTTGGTGAATATCAAAAACTCGTACGGGGAGAAAAGGCGTTGCCTCTTTGGGGTCTAGATGACGTCATTACGGCCATGCGCTCCGAACCATGGGAAAATGGTATGCGAAAAGGAGCCCAGGGAGAATCTTATATTATGATGGTTCGATTTGGAGAGGGCCTTCCACAAATCGAAACCATCAATGTTTACGGAGCCAGTAATCGTCCAGAAAGCCCCCATTATGATGATCAAATGGAGCGCTATCTAAAAAGGGAATTAAAGCCCATGACTTTGGATAAGGAAGCAGTATTGAAGCAAGCGGTCAGAGTCTATCATCCTGGAGAGGATTAAGTTATTGATTTAAAAACTCAACAGAACTTTGTCTTTTTCTATCTACTTGGAGTTTGAGAACATCCGGTCTGGAATAGTGCCCTACTGCATCGAAGTTTTGTCTTTCCTCCAAAACACGATTAAAATCCAAGGTTTCAATCAATAATCCTTCTTGGTTTATAACAGGTTCTAAAATCCATTTTCCATCTGGTCCGGCAATGCAGCTTCCTCCGTCAGCCAAAACATCAGGGCAATTTTCCAAAATAAAATCCAAATGTGGAGTGTCCGTAAGAAAATCACTTTTCCGCATTGGGCTGCCTACGGATACCACGAAAGACCGACTCTCTTGAGCTATCATTCGGGTAATTAGTTCTGTATTTCGAACCGACCCTGGCCAAACAGCAATGTGAAGATTTTCGCCTTGCCCATAAAGTGAGGTACGTGCCAAAGGCATCCAGTTTTCCCAGCAATTAAGCCCTCCAACACGGAAACTTTTCAAATCATGAACCTGCAAGCCATGCCCATCTCCTGGTGACCAAGTCAAGCGCTCATCGTATGTTGGTCTAAGTTTTCGATGAACTGAGCGGATTTCTCCCAATTCATTGATATAAACCAACGTACAATAAAGGCTATGTCCTCCGCGATCAAGTGGTCGCTCAATAATCCCCAGGTAAACCGCAATTTTATTTTCTCTGGCTAAGATTTGGATTTCCTTCAAATCCCCTTTCTCCAGCTGAACTGCATTTCTAGCATAGTGTGCATGGATCTCTTTTTGAATTTTATCATCCCAAGCAGAAGCATTGGTAATGGAAGTCCACCATGGATACCCGGGCACCAAGCCCTCACCGAAGACAATCAATTCACAATTTTGATCTGCTGCCTCTTGAATAGACTTCTTAACTTTTTCAAGAGTAGCGATTTTATCCAGCCATACCGGAGCGATTTGGGCCAAGGCAATTTTGAGTCGATTTTCCATGTTCGAAGAAAGCAATTTTCAAGTCAATATTCCAAAAAAAACGGTCTCAATCGAGACCGCCTTTATTCTAATCACTAAACCAACTTTAATTTTTATGTATTGATAATTTCAGGTTCCACATCCACTAAAGCTACAGCACCATGAATGGCTGTTTCATCTAATTCGGAAAGCAGAATCTGCACATGCTCCAAAACAGTAGGATACGCAAAAGTTGAAAGAGATTTTTTTAAAGAAGCTTCGAATAGCGGATAAGTTTTTCGAATTGATCCGCCTAGTACTATTGCCTCTGGAGCTAAGCCGAAAAGTATATGCTTGATCAATTCGCCTAAATGCGCCCCATATTCTTCAAAAGCTTTCAATGCTTCCGGATCTCCAGCTTTTGCTCTTTTGGCTAATTGTTTGGGCTTGGAGTCATAGTAGTAATGGAAAAACTTCCCGCTGCAATAATGCTCAAAATTATGTTCGAGATAAGGTGCGCTGCACCATTCGCCTGCAGCAGAATAGACTCCAGAATATAGATGGCTGTTGATTACAATTCCAGCTCCTACGCCGGTTCCTAGAGTAATCCCAACTATATTTTTGAAGGGCTTCCCAACCCCAAATTTGTGAACACCTATTGCAAAGCAATTTGCGTCATTATTGATGAAAATCGGTTTTGCGAAGCGCTCTTGAAGAAATTTAGCCAACTCCACATGTTGAAAGGCAGGAATATTGGCTAAACCCAAGACTTCGCCTTTTTCTACATCAACCAATCCGGGAATCCCGATACCAATCCCTGCAATGTCATAGCCCAAATAAGACTCAATAAATAAGGCTATTGTCTCCAAAATAAATTCTTTGGATTCCTTAGCCGGAGTAGGAATAGACCGAATGTCCTCCAGATGTCCTTTAACAAGGACTCCACCTTTGATTCCTGTACCTCCTATATCAAGTCCCAGAATGGCTTTTTCCATGTGCTGAGGTTATTTGGTCAATTTAGGTTTATAGGTTTTTAAGCTCTTATTCTTCTATGGATTAAATCATTCCTTCGATGGATTTTTCCAGCTCTCTTGCCGTAGCTAGAAACTCCTCCACATTCATATCACGGAAGAATATCAATCCGTGACTAGCACGTACCTTGGCGCGCTCATGCAAGTAGAAATAATTTTTGCCCAAAAGAAGCTGAATATCATTTAGCTGACTCACCCAGATTCGCTTGGCAACCGTACTGAATTTACCATTGTGCGAATAACTTGGGAAAGAAGCATTTACTTGACTGAGGTAGCAGTTTGCGAAAGAATCCTCCATCACAGACATATCCCCAAGTGAAACCGGAACAACCACGTTGGCTTCATGCGGCTCGAATTTAAACCAAACATTCCGATAGCCAATAATTCGTAGGTCGCTGATATCCTTTTCTTCACCCCATTTCTTCACAGCAGCTGCAGTTGCCTGAAGGACTTTGTAATGAGTATCAGGACCGGAACCTTCCGGATCGAGCGTTAAGCTAATTTTTGTTGGGTTAACTTTTCTGAACAATTCCACGATCGGTTCTACATCACGGGTTTTGTCCGGCTGTTCGGTAAAAATATCTCCAGTGTAAAAACCAAGGCGCAAATGGTGAACGTTTTTCACTTGAACACCAAAGTGAGCCCATACCAATTCCTCCTCAAACTCCCGGATCATTCCCTTCAACTTTTGGATTTTGGAAGGATTTTTCTCTCCATCATAAGACTTTCGAAGGATGCTAATCACATCATTGATAGTCTCTCTCAGCTGAGTTTTATTCTTAATGCCATAAATAGTCACAAGTGCTCGGACCACCCGATGGCAAAGACCCCGCTTTCGGGCAGCTTCATTCTCAGAAGCTACATTAGTTAAGTAATGGTAAACATCCTTATCCGTCTTCAGACTATACCCCATCTCAAAGAAGTCCTCATAGTTTACCATTTGGATCTTGTTCTCATCCAGCAATTTCTTGGTATGATGCAGAGTTTCGATCACAAAGGAATTGGTAACAGCGGTAAAACCCGAAGTCAATACTGAAAAATGAGCTTCGTTTGTTGGCTCATGCAACTGATTGGTGATATGTGGTAGGATACCAAGTGAAATATCATCATGATGCGGTCCAGTATGAAGAAGTCGCTGATTCTTTTCCTGCTCCAATCCTCTTGCTAATTTGTCCTCCACACTTTTCATCACCTGACCGACTGTCTCCTCTGACAAATCAGGTATCAATTTGCAGTACTTATCCGCTTTCAAATCGCTTAATTTCAAGCGATGACCATATTTATTGAGTCTCTTACAAAGTTCGATTACTGCCCTTTCTGTCTTTTCAAAAGTCCATTCGCCTTTTTGATAATAGGCATCTACTGAATCGGTCAATTTAACTGCAGCGCCTTTGGTCAAATAGAAGCGCCCATTTTTAAGCTTTTGAAGGACTGTGGCCGGATAGACATTATTCAACTTAGTCTCCAAAGAATCCTTCACTATTCCAGCCTTTGCCTCTCCAGCAGCAATGATAATCGCCACCGCCTCCGGATTATAAACAATGGTATCCAAACCAATGGTAATCACTAATCGGTTTGCCGAAACCTCAATTCCACCTAGATCTCCGGCTGCAACAGCTTGAGTTTCAAAGTTGGTCTCCGTCAATCGCGTAACAGAATAGATATGAGACCCACGGGTATTGAAGGCAATGTGACCATCCGGTCCGATACCTCCTAAGAAAAAGCCAATTCCACCCAAATCCCGGATTTTTTTCTCATAATCCGCACACCATTGATCGATCATATAGATGGATTCCTGCTGTAGCTTTTCCAAATCCGTCTCAGGATCACGGAATCGCAAAGACAAATCCACTTTCAAATCCGGGAAAATCTCACTGTAATGCTTTCCTTGAGCAAGTGGGATTTCATCTGAATTAATTAGGATGGCTTTCTCTTTGGAAAGACCAAAACCTTGGATGTAAAACTTATTGACGTAATCGTAGAAGCTGTTGTGCTGAGTAGAAGAGATGGGATAAAACTCATCAATTTGCACAAAAGTCAAATCCTTGAGAACCGGCTTTTTGGTATTTCCCAAACCATATTGCTCCCGGATTTCCTTTCCCTTTTTACTATCCCAATTATCCAATAAATATTGAGTCCATTTAATAAAAAACTCCGGCGTTTTTCCCGTAGGCAAACTGATTACGCCTTGAGGATTTTCAGCCGCCCATTCCAAAAAGCGACAAGCAGTCAATAATCCCAGTTTGGGAAAATTATCAACCGTGAGGTAAGGAATCAGAGTAGAAATTTTTTCGACCCCGGATTCTTCGAGAAAGCGTTTCTCAACTTCTGATAGAGGATAGTTGCTGAGCATAGTGTTTAAGCAGGTTTGCGTTAAGAAGGTTTATTGTACTACTCTCAAATTTTTATTTCCAAATAAAAACTAAAGCGCAATCGATTGACTTCCAAAATATATTTTTTCTATCCAGCTTCTATAGAATTTTATTAGGAAATCGAATGGAATCACTTCAGTTTGTTTAATCAAACAAAATTAAAAAACTTTATTGAATAAAAAATAACTTTTATAAAATTTTTATAAAAGTATTCTTAATCAGAAAAATTTATAGGCTCTTGGTAAATGAAATCCGCATTCTTGCTTGGAAATCCCTGATAACTTTAAAAATCTCAATCAAGGTCACATTCTGAACTTTGGTAAGCTTTTCCATTCGGATCCAATTCAGGGGCTTGGAAGAACCTGCCAAGAGAAGTTCTGCCTGATTTTCTAAGCGCAAAGCCATCAGATAAGAAAATGCATGGATCAATTCCTGACATTCTGCATCTGAAAAGACGCCACGATCCTTCAATTTCAAAAGCCTCTCTAGGGTATTGGTTTCTTGAATTTGAAACTTCAAAGCATAGACCCGGGCAAGATCCACCATAGTTCTCATGGCATGTTTGAGATTGAATTGTTTCTCCCCATCGATTTTCTCTGTTCGGATTTGTCTGAAAAATGTTAAAGGCGGTTCATATTGGAGGGCATTATAGCCAAGGTTAATAAAGAATCTTTCAGGAGCCTTGTCTAACAATTGATTCATGTGCCGTTTTAAGTCATTCAGCAATTTTTCATCTCCAAAGATTGCCCGGCAATCAAAAAATGTAGCATAATTCATAGCAGTCTCTTGGGAAGCGTCAGAGATCCATGTTTCATAATTTCGCTTCCAATGAGAAAGTGAATGCGTCCATTTGGGATTCATTGCCATCAGCTCTCCCTCACAAAATACTATCCCGATTTGATCCAAAGCTGTGGATACGCGAGTGGCAAAATCAAGAAAATAAGCCCGAACTTTTTCACGCTGTTCATTAGCCTTATCCTCATATATAATAGCATTGTCCTGATCTGTTTTAAGCGTCAATTCTCCTCTACCCTCACTTCCCAAAACAAAAAAGACAAACTTTGCTGGAGCAGGTCCTATTTCCTTTATGACCCGTTCAATAACCCGTTGGGCAATGGTATCTGCGACCGTAGTAATGATTTGATTTACGATACTTGCTTTCATCCCCCTACTTAGAAGCAAGTGAATGATTTCAGGCATACGCTGCCATTTTGCTCTGAGTTCGGGAATCTGCCGAGCTTCTTTTACGGATTGGATAAACATGAAGGGGCCTTGGCTTTGCTCAGTCAAGATTTTTGTCCGACTAATCCAGCCTTCAAAATGATCACCCTGTTTAACTAGTAGATATCGGGATTTAGTCTGAAACATAAGCATCAAAGCCTCCACCAAACTGGCTTCGGGATGAATCGAGACCATAGATGACTCCATGATTTCAACTACCGGTTTTTCAACAGAAAGACCTTTTGCTAAAACCTTATCTCTTAAGGTGATGTCTGTAATATAGCCTTGAATGTCTTCTTTAGACTCTCCAATAAATAGACAACTGACTTGCTCTTTGGCCATTTGGGCGGCACATTCTTGAACAGAGCTAGTAGGCTTGGCCATTCGGAGATGCCGAAAATGAAGATCTCGAACTTGCTTGGAATAAAATTGATCTGAAATAAAGCCGGTGGTATTTTCCATCTTTCCCAAATTAACCAATCTTTGGGTTTTCTTCTATCATGAAAAAATATAAGCTTATCATCATTACTGGAGTTTCGGGAACCGGAAAAACCACCTTAGGAACAGCTTTGTCCGAGAAATTAGGAATCCCTTTTTATGATGCAGACCATTTTCATCCTATAGAAAACATTGCCAAAATGAGCGCCGGTATACCGCTCAATGATGAGGATCGAAAACCCTGGTTACAGTCTTTGGCTAACAAATTGGAAGAATCCAAGACATCAGGCGGTTGTGTTTTAGCCTGCTCAGCCCTAAAGGAAAGTTACCGAAAAATCCTTTCCATCGATCCTTCTATCCATTGGATTCATCTAAAAGGAGATCGGGATTTAATCTGGGAGCGAATGAAAGCCCGTAAAAACCATTATATGAAGGCTGAAATGCTTGATTCCCAATTTGCCACTTGGGAGGAGCCGGATTATGGACACAAACTTTCCATTGCTCAGAGTCCTGAAGCCATGCTTGAGGAAGCATTGGATTTTTTAAAGAAATAGAAATTACAGGATCGGATTGGAATAGCGAATTCAAAGGGCGAAATTGAATTTCAAACCCTAATTAGCCTTCCATGAAACGGATACGTTATTCACTCACCATTCTACTTTCATTTATTTTCATAAATCTTTTCGCTCAGGACGTTTTGGTCACGAATGTGAACATTGTGACTATGGATGGAGAGGAAGTATTGGAAAATCACGCTGTCTTTGTGAAAGATGGAAAAATTGACAAAATCATTCCTCTGACTACTCAAACACCCCGAATGTCCCATGAAAACATGGTTGATGGTCAAGGAGCCTATATTTTTCCGGGATTAGCGGAATTTCACGCCCACCTTCCAGTAGCCAATGATGGCAGCACCCAACTTCAGGAGGAATCGCTTTGGCTATATCTCGCCAATGGTGTTCTTCGAATCCGAAGTATGCTGGGGCATCCTAGCCATGTAGAATTGAGAAAAAGGGTGAATGCGGGAGAAACCCCAGGGCCTCGGGTTTTTATTTCAGGGCCATCTTTCAATGGGAATTCGGTCAGCAATCCTGAGCAAGCCGCTCAAATGGTTAGAGATCAAAAAGAGGCAGGATACGACCATTTGAAAATCCACCCTGGAGTAGAATTGGATGAAATGTGGGCCATTTCAAAAACTGCCAAAGAAGTAGGAATTCCATTTGGAGGCCATGTACCATTAGCCGTTGGAATCCGAAATGCTTTGGCAAGCGGGTTTAAATCTGTCGAGCATATGGATGGCTATATGGAGGGCTTGTTGCCCGATGATTTGGTTATCGACCCTACCACCTCTGGCCCCTTCAATTTGAATTTGGTGGGACAAGTTCAAATGGAAAAACTTGTTGATTTAATTGAACAAACCAAAGAGCAAGGAACCTACATTGCTCCGACACTTACGCTTTTTGATCGCTATTTCGGCTATATTCCAGCAGATGAATTCCGTCAGGCTCCTGAAATGAAATACCTTCCTGGACCACTTATTCAGCAATGGGTAAATACCAAAAAACAAATGGAGCGGGCCGGAATGCTGGAGAAAGAAATTGTAGCTCCCTACCTTCAATTCAGAAATCAACTTTTCATGGCCCTTCATGAAGCCGGGATCCCCATGATTATGGCCTCTGACTCCCCTCAGGTATTTAACGTACCTGGTTTTTCCATTCACCATGAGATAGCCTTAATGTCCAAAGCGGGAATGTCCAATTATGAGATTTTGAAAACTGGTTCAGTCGAACCAGCCCGCTACATGGGGAAGGAGCAAGAATGGGGAATGATTCAGGAAGGAATGGCCGCCGATTTTGTCATGGTCAAAGAAAATCCATTGAAAAACTTAGAAACCATGCAAAAACCTTTGGGGGTAGTGATCCGAGGAGAGTGGATCAGTGGAGAAAAGCTTCAAGCTGAATTAGATAGAATTGAAAAAAATCACGAACGGAAATAAGCAAAAAAACTATGAAATCGAACATCGTACTTTACTTTCTATTTGCGGGATGCTTGGTTTCAGCTTGTTCCCAAAAATCAACCCAAGAACCCATGCGCGAAGAAATTGATCTGACAATAGAAGCAAAGCAGGTGGCTGAGCACCAAGGAAATCCAGTTTTTGAGTATTTGCTCGGAAATGGGACCATGCAAGTCGAGTTATCCAATTATGGAGGGCTTGTTTCCAAAATCATAGTGCCGGATAAAAATGGAAAACTGGAAAATATTGCCCTGACGCTAGACCATGTGGAAGACTTTTTAACCAAGCCTAATCCTTTTTTCGGAGCAACGGCAGGGCGAGTAGCCAACCGGATTGCCAATGCGGAATTCAGGCTTGACGGAACCACTTATACGTTGGCAAAGACAAATGGAAATAATCACCTCCATGGTGGAGTAGAAGGCTTTAACAAGAAAGTTTGGACTCCAGAGATATACTCAAATGATTCGGTTGTTGGAGTAAAGATGACCTATCTCAGCATAGATGGAGAGGAAGGCTACCCAGGGAATTTGGAAACTACGCTTTGGATGGAGTTGACAACTGATAATACCCTAAGAATTCGATTTGAAGCAATTACCGATAAAAAGACCATCGTTAATCTCACAAACCATACTTATTTCAATTTGGGTGGGATGAAGCGAGATGTTTTGGATCATGAATTCCAGTTTTGGGCGGATTATTACACTCCGGTGGATGATGAATTAATTCCTACTGGTGAAGTAAAAGATGTTACCGGAACTCCCTTTGATTTCCGGAGCCCAAAAATTCTTGGGGACCAAATAGCAGCAAATGGAGAAGGGTTTGACCATAACATGGTCATGAAATTGGAGAAATCACCTGAAATGAAGCACTTCGTTCAGGTTCGCCATCCCGAAACTGGCAGAATCATGGATATGTACTCTGATAATACGGGTGTCCAATTTTATACCGCCAATTTCATTTCCAACTTCCCTGGTGCAGACGGAAAAACCTACGACAAGCATTGGGGTTTTTGCCTTGAATCTCAAAATTGGCCGGATGCAATCAATCATGAAAATTTCCCTAGTCCAATCTTAAATCCCGGGGAAAAATATGAGCATCAAATTGAGTATAAATTCTCAGTTGAAAAATAAAAAAAAACCCTCCAGGTATAATTTGGAGGGTTTTTCATTGCAAATTTGATTTTATTAAAATCTAATAAACCGTCAATTTGGGTCGCTCAATCAGCATGGATGAAACAAACTTATTGATTGTCCTAGAAGAGCCTCCCAAATTATTATAAACCCCAACAACGCGGGGGGTTATTACGGTTTGGTCATCATATAACTTTGCTTTGATCGTGCCCATCGCAAGTATGGCATTTTGGATGGTAGTAGGGTTGATTTCGCTCGGCATGGGAATAATTGATGATATATTGTCACCGCTTATTCCCAAAGTTTGCACAGTAAGCGTTCCCGCAATTTTATTAGAAGAAGCCTGAGCCCCTATAGAAAATAAATTCCCTAGATCAACCCCATTTTTATTAACTGTAATACTAGCGGTTAAGCGCAATCCAACTCCTACGTAAACAGGAACAACCGCATCCCCTTCATTCACTGAACGAATTATGGGATCGTAGGAATTCTCTATCTCTGATTTTTCATAACGCGGAAGAACAGAAAAATCAGTCCCATCTTGATTCGTGTACTCAACCCTAAAAAAATCCGTACTGTATTTGATATAATCTAGGATCACCACATAGTTGTGATGGGCTACTCCAATAGAACTTGTTCCAAAATTTAAAACTCCCTCATTGGTCACTTCTGCGATAGCAAGACGGATTGTTTCATCAGGCATAGCCCCGAGAAGGGTGGAATAATCAATTGTTTTTTGTCCTAGATTCTCTACCCAAACCGGCAATGGATCGACGGGATGATAGCCGAAAGAACTGGCATTGGAAGAGTCTCCCAAGGTGGTAGGAACCTTGACCGAATTACAGCTGCCAAAAGCAATAAGTGAGACAAAAAGAAAAAGTGTTTTTTTCATATAGCTGGGATTAATGGATCAAAGTATCTATTTAACCCGCCATTTCCTAATTGGAAGCTTTCAATAAAACATAGGTGCTAAAATGGGTCATTTTTAAAATCAAGGAGTTTCCATCTTCAAAGAGATTCGCAAGGTGATAAACTCAGCTGGCCTGACTAATGCCATCCCGATTTCAACGATTAACCTGCCCTCTAAAATATCTTGTGGTGTCATAGTTTTTCCCAGACCAACCTTAACAAAATAAGCATCTTTCGGAGTGGTGCCTGAAAATGCTCCCTGTCGCCATAGCCCCTGTAAAAACCCATCACAAGCACCTTTGATCTGCATCCAAGTATTGGCATCGTTCGGTTCAAAAACAAAAGCTTTCAACCCTCTTTTTATCGATTCCTCCACCATCAAATAGGTCCTTTTTACAGACACATATCGCCACTCATTATCATTCCCGGCTAAAGTTCTTCCACCCCAAACCACAACTCCCCTTCCTTGGAATTTGCGAATGGCATTAATGGATTTTCCAACTGGCCCTCCCTGATTTAAATCCTCTTGTTGGGCATTATTTAAAGCTACTGTAGGTTTTTCAAAACCATTAATTGAATCTCCTGCAGGAGCTTTCCAAACTCCACGAGAAATATCAGTAGAAGAATAAACTCCTGCGACTGCTCCAGCGACAGGCGCAGCTTTTAGTTTCTTTGCCATAGCCTCTAAAATCTGCCGATAAGTAGGACTTGCTAGGACTAGCTGCTTATGCAAATCTTCATTTGTCATCCCACTCATGCTTAGAAAATCCTGAGCTCTTTGTTCGAGTAGAATGGACGAAAGTTCGATGGTAGGATCCAAATTTTCGAAACCGAGTGGAATTTGACTTTCAAAACGATCTACCCAAGGATAATAAGCGGCTCCATAGCTCAAATCACGACTTCCGATTTCATTTCGAAATTGGTCTATGCAATCATTACTAGTATTTCGCTCCTCAAACCCATTGTAGATATCAAAAATGGAAAAGCGATTCCCTTCTTTTTTACAATGGCTTAGCATTTCTCTGTAGATATCGTGGCATTCTCTTCCCAAAGCAACCGCATCCGGAATTACCAGAATACTAGGTTCGCGAAAATCTTCCAATGCTCGTAATCCTGAGGAGTTACTAATCCCCAACAACTCCTCTTTCTTAATAACAATTTCCTTTTCACCAGCATAGGTCCCTACAGAAACGACATAGCAGGCTACACCTCCATTATTGAAAAAGTCATCGATGGCCTGAAAAAGGTAAGTTCTCTGATTCGGTTTTAATTGTACACAAAGCGATCGATTAGCAATGGAAATTGAATTTGGATCTCCGCTACTAGCAGGAATCAGTTCAAACTTAGGAGTGTACTCTCCTCCATAATAATCCTGAAATTCCAAAAAGGAATTTACCTTGGTTGGCTGATGTAAAAGGGATTGATTATTGGCCTCCGCCTTTTCGGTGTAGCCAATAAACGCAGGAATAGCAGTCTCCACCTGAGCAATAGAAAGTGACCGGAAACTCACTTCCTCCACATATACTCCAGGGGTCTTATAAATTTTTTTGGACATATTTTCTAGCTAAAAAATGAAGATTGAGAATAGAAGTTAACAATCTTTTTTAACTAGCTCATATTCAGTAAAAGCGAAACCTTATTAAGGTTTTTATTAAAAAGTAGAATTGATCAAAAAAACCAAACCTAGGTTCCAGCTTTGTCTACTTCTATTATCAAAGCTTCCTTCAAACTGTTTGTATTTCCAAAAGAATCAGGGTTGAACTTATTATTATTGCTTAGAATAATAATGGTTTTGTTCGTGTCAAGCATTCGGATCAAAACAGAATTAGCCCCTAATATGCCTCCTCTTCTTTCCATAAGTCTTGGTTGAGAGTCCGAAAAGGGATAATTGTAAGTCCAAACACTATACCCTGAGTAATTATATTCCGGATAAGATTTGTACATTAATTCTTTACTCTCATTGGAAAGAATTTCCGAACTATACAATCCTTGATCAAGTTTCAAAAGATCTTCGGCGGTTGAATACATGCACCCGGCAGCATAAAAATTCTCGATAAAAAATAAGGGATCTGCCTGTCTAACCCCCTCTTTATTAAAGGAGAAAGAATAAGCAAAATCATCAGGGTAATTCCCTTTATCAAGGAAGCCTGTTTCATTCATTTCAAGATTTTCTAGAATTCGCTTTTGAACAGAATTTTCCCAAGTTTTTTGATCAATTTTTTCAATAATCAATCCCAGTAACACATAGTCGATATTTGCGTAATTGAACTCGCCAAATGTATGAGACTCGTTTTCAAGCGTCTTTTGGACAAACTCTTTTGGAGCAGTTGGAGCCAAATAAATCGCGTCATTCTCATTAGGTAAACCTGAAATATGAAGCAACAAATGATGGACAGTTATCCTATCTCCTTCAGGAATTTTGAAAGCAGGAAGTAATTCGTTCAGGCTGTCTGAAAGTTGAATTTTACCTTCTTCTACAAGTTGCAAGATGATAATGGCAGTAAAAAGTTTGGTAATTGATGCTATGCCAAATCTCGCGTTTATTGATGTGGGGACCTTCTTGTTTTCATCCTTGAATCCAAAAGCCTGATGATAAACTATTTCTCCATTTTCAGCGATTAAAACTGTCCCTTCAAAGGAATCATTTTCCACGGCTTGTTTTACAATAGCATCGATAGATTCAGGATTTACTTGAGAAATGGCTTGAATTCCAAATAGGAATAAGAAGAAAAAAGGGAGTGTTTTTGCCATGATCTATCTTGTTTATAGTTATCTAATAAAAATTTAATTATCACAAATGTTACTAACCCATTATCATGGCAATAGATTTGTCACCGCCTCCTGTGCCTCCTCAAAATTCTGAAAAGCACAAATTACAGCCTCAAAATCATTCAATTCTCCCAAATACTTTAATGCCAAGGGATTTCCAAAATGAATTAAAATACAAGACTTGCTTTGAGATAGATTTTTAATTTCTTCCAATTCAGCTTCTCCCATCCCGAATTTGTTCAAAGGTTTGTGACTTGGGACAAAAACCGAAATCAATACATTTTCAGTCTGATCAATTCCTACAAATTCATAATCTAGCATTTCGGAAAATCGGCTTTTTTGAGAAGTAAAATACTCCCTAAATCCTAGTTTACCAGCCTTTGCTAAATCACTGAGCTTATCGATATCAATCTTTCCGGAAATTACGGACACATAATTTCGAGCAAGTTCTTTTTGCAATTGATGATGAGCTTTCCAATCAAATTTTGGTACTGAGATGGGCATATAATCCAAAACACCCAATTGCTTCTTGAGATCCATAATTTTTTGGAAAACCATATCCACTTCTTCCTCTGACGCTTTTAAGGAAATCTTTTGAATCCCTTCCTTCACATGATCTGAAAAACACAAGAGATCATTTCCTGCATGAAAAGCCCGCCACTCCAATTCTCCAGGTTCCGGAAAATGATTCGCTACCGCTTTCATATTCAAGGCATCGGAAACAACCAAACCCTTAAATCCCATTTTGCCTTTCAAAAAATCGGTGATAATCTCTCGGCTGATACTTGCGGGAGTTTCTTTTCCTCCACACAAGGCTGGCACAGCCAGATGCCCCACCATGATAAGTTCCACGCCTCGATCGATTCCATATTGAAATGGGAGTAATTCTTCGGATTCCAGTTCTTCCAATGATTTATGGAGTACTGGCAGACCCAAATGAGAATCAACTGCTGTATCACCATGACCCGGGAAATGCTTCAGACAAGCTCCAATTCTTGCTTTTTTCATTCCTGAATAAGATGCAAAAGCGAGTTGGGCTACTTTTTCGGCATCATTCCCAAAGGAACGATAGCCAATCACAGGGTTATTCGGATTGGTATTTACATCAGCACAGGGAGCAAAATTCAGATGAATTCCCGCACCTTTCAGATCCAAACCCATTCGGAACCCAACCTCTTCAACCCATTTATCAGCATCTTGCTGCAAAGCACCCAAGGTAATAGCAAAAGGATATTGAGGTGTATTCTCAATCCGCATAGCCAAACCATATTCCGCATCTATACAGATCAGTAAGGGCACTTTGGATACAGCCTGAAAACGATTGATCAATTGGACCATTTTCTCTAATGTCCCACTGACATCCAGGACTTCTGCCCTACTCTCAAAATTGGCGGCTGCAGAATGCCGGCTATGAAAAAATGTTAAGCTCCCAATTTCCTCTTCTTGAATTAAACGCTCAAGTTCCTGATGATTTTCCTCAGTATCATGTACAAAGGCAGCAGGTGAAAAGCATTGAGCGATTTTTTGTTTTTTGGAGAGCATGGGAAGCGCTGATTGATAAAAAGAAAAGCGAAATTATTCATTCCGCTTTTCCAATCTACAATTTATCATCCATTTCCTCTTAAAATCTCCATCGGAGGTTGATTGATGATCTTATGCCCATTCAGCCAACCTAGAATTATGGTCAAGCCTGTAATTCCTACATACAAAATTAAGGCCTCGGTCCAAGCCGGTCTGAAACTCATTTCAAAGACAAACAAACTCAAAAGCCAAGTTGCTATAAAGGATAAAAGAATTCCTGAAAGAGAGGCCAAACTTCCTAAGAAGAAGTATTCCAGGGTGTTGATTTTTTTCACAGTACCAGAAGATGCCCCCAAAGTACGAAGCAGAATACTCTCCCGCATTCGCTGATATTTACTGATGATCAGAGAACTGATCAATACCAGAATCCCGGTAGCAATACTAAAGAAGGCCATAAACTGAATCACAAATGAGATTTTGCTTAGGATATCTTCCAAGGTCTCCACGATCACACCCAAGTTGATAACTGAGATGTTGGGAAATTCCCGAACAACCTCGGATTGAATCTCAGCGGATTCCCTGTCATTTTTAGTACGGGTAATGATCACATGGAATTTGGGTGCCTGCTCCAAAACTCCATTCGGAAATAGCACAATAAAATTGGTGGAAACCTGATTAAATTTCACATTTCGAAAGCTTCCGATGTAAGTTTTGATCGGTCTACCTTGGACATTGAATTCAATCTCATCCCCTATTTTCAGGTTATTTCCCTCTGCGAAACTGGTAGATAAGCTCACAAAAATAGAATCACCTCTTGCTCCCACAGGGATAAGCTCTCCCTCCACTAGCGTTTCCGTTTCAATCAAGGTATCTCGATAGGTAACCCGATATTCTCGGTTATACATCCAGCGAGAATAGTCTTCCTCATCAGGCAATTCTTCATTTTCCCTTTTATCGATCCCATTGATCTCATTGAGTTGCATGGTCACAATAGGAACTTCCTGAATTATCCGAAGCCCTCTGCTAGTAACTTTTTCTTTCACAGCTTCCAGTTGGGGCGTTTGAATATCAAACATCAACAAATTCGGTTGATCCTCCTTATCTGCAAATCGAGCTTCTTCCAGCAATTGATTTTGGAGGAAAAATAAGGTACTGATCATTGCTGTTCCCAAACCAATTGTAGCAATCAAAGAGATGGTTTGGTTATTTGGACGATAAAGATTTGCCAGTGCTTGCCGAATGGTGTAGCGTAAGGAAATGGGCAAAAACTTACGAACAGCCCACATAATCAATTGGCCCACTCCCCACAGAATACCAAAAGCAAAAATCACAAAGCCAGTAAAACCTATGGCCAATGGGAGAGAATTCAATAAGTAAAAGCTGAATCCCCAAATGAAAAGTATAACACCTACTACTACAGCCCATCGATATGGATCTCGGAGTATAGTCGAATCCGCAGTCTCAGGACGAAGGGTAGCCATAGGCGAAACATTTCGAACTTTCAGTAATGGTAACAAGGCGAACAAAACTGAAACGAATAAGCCTGTAATAATCCCGAAAGCAATGGATATCCAAGAAACCCCAACTGTCACTTCCACAGGAAGAAACTCATCAAAGACAGCAGGAAGGATGAATTGAAGCAGAGTTCCCAAAACAGAACCCATAATAGCTCCAAATAAGCCCATCACTAGAATCTCAAACAAATAAATCAGGAGTACATCCCTGGACGAAACTCCGAGACATCTTAGGACAGCTACAGATGCTAATTTTTCTTTTACAAAAACATTAACTGCTGAAGCTACTCCCACACAACCTAATAAAAGTGCAATGAATGCTACAAGACTTAAGAAATTGGAAAGATTCTCAAAGGATCTACCGGTTGATCTTTTCCGATCTTCCACGGTATCTGCGTCAATTCGTTCGATTTCCCATTCATCCTCAAATGGCTCAATCAATGCCTCCACATCCGAGCCTTCTGCAAATTGAAAATAGTGATTGTATTCTACCCTACTTCCATATTGGACTAGACCTGTTTCCTCCAAATAATCCATGGGAATATAAACCGCAGGGGCAACTGTTGCAGTGATTCCTGTTTGTCCAGGAACTCCTTGCAGTTCTCCGACGATTTCAAACTCCACATTTCCCACCTTGATATAATCCCCTACTTCTGCATTAAATTGGGCCATTAGGATTTTTTCAACCAAGGCTTTTTTTCCTCCTGACCGGAAATTCTGGTCCCCGGAAGCCGGAATGGTTTCCAAAAATCCATAAAAAGGAAAGTCTCCTTCTAATGCTCGCACTTGCGTCAAACGGCTCGCACCAGTTTCGGGAAATGCAACCATGGAAGCGAAATTCACTTCAGATGCCATTTGGGTTGCCATTGAGTCAATCGGCTGTTCACCAATTGGCTTATTATTCTCCAATACCAAATCAGCCCCCAAAAGCTCCTTGGCCTGATTATCAATATCGGCAGTCAAATTATCCCCGAAACTGCTAATCGCTACCAAAGCGGCAATCCCCACCACAATGGAACTCACAAAAAGCATCAGTCGAGAAATATTTTTCCGGAAATCCCGGAAAGCCATTTTCAAAATCCAAGCAAAATCAGGCATGGGCATCCTCCTGTATTTTTCCTCCTTTGATATGAATGATTCGTTGAGTTTTGGTCGCGAGCTCCGGATCATGAGTCACCAAAACGAGTGTAGTTCCTTTCTCTTTATTCAAGTCAAAAATCAACTTTTCGATCATATCGCCTGTTTCGGTATCCAAATTCCCCGTTGGTTCATCGGCAAAAAGAATTTTAGGTTCATTAGCAAAAGCTCTTGCGATGGAAACCCGCTGTTGTTCTCCTCCTGACAATTGAGTAGGATAATGAGTAGCCCGGTCGCCTAGACCGACTTTTTTCAATAGTTCTAATGCTTTTTCCCGGGCATCTTTACGTTTTTTCAGTTCCAAAGGAACCATCACATTTTCCAATGCGGTCAATGTCGGCAGCAATTGAAAATTCTGAAAAATGAAACCTACATCTTGATTTCTAACAGCAGCCCGTTCATCTTCAGAAAGCCTTTCTAATGCTTTTCCATTCAATTGGACTGATCCTTTTGAAGCAGAATCTAAACCGGCACAAAGCCCCAATAAGGTGGTCTTTCCACTACCAGAAGGTCCAACAATGGCTAAGGTTTCCCCTGCTTCTATATCGAAATTCACCTGATCCAAAACAGTCAGGCTTCTATTTCCACTTTTATAAGTTTTACCCAGATCTTTTACTGAAAGAATATGCATGAAATAAATTGTGTTAATTGGAGAACTTGAAGCTTAAAACGCATCCACCTTTCAATGGTTAGAAAATACCGAAGAAAATTCGGTGATCGGTATGAAAGTAAACCATTTATTGTAGAAAATTGTACAATAAACTGTTCAGCGGTTAAAATCAGTTCCTGAATTGACTTAGACAGGAAACATTTCTGCCGAAAAAGACATTAATAGCAACAAAAAGAAAAATGAAAACCTTCAAATCGATCTCTATACTTTCTTTAATTCTTATTTCCTTTTTGACATTTAGCTGCGGTGATAACCAAGCTAAGAAAGAAGAAGTCAAGGATACAGAACAAACCTCATCTTCGGTTGAAGCACCCAAGCAGACCATTCTATTTTTCGGGAACAGTTTGACAGCCGGATATGGAATTGATAAAGAAGATGCCTTTGCCGGACTAGTTCAGCAAAGAATCGACAGCTTGGGATTGGATTACCGGGTGATCAACGGAGGATTGAGTGGAGAAACTACAGCAGGAGGATTGAGTAGATTGGATTGGTTTTTAGAAGATGAACCGGCCATTTTTGTCCTCGAACTTGGAGGGAATGACGGACTTCGCGGCATCCTACTCAGCGAGACAAAAAGTAACTTGGAAAAGATCATCGATAAGGTTCGTGCAAAATATCCGAATACCCATATCATCTTAGCAGGAATGCAAATTCCACCCAATATGGGACAGGAATACACTGACGAATTTAAGGAAATCTACCCTCAAGTGGCTAAGGAGAAAAATGTAACACTGATTCCCTTCTTATTGGAGGGAGTAGCAGGGGACCCAGCACTCAACCTACCAGACGGAATCCACCCAACAGAAGAAGGACATCAAATCGTTTTTGAGACCGTTTGGCCTTTTATTGAGGAGTTAGTGAAGTTATAACTTTTAAACATTCTTGATTACCTATTCAAATAATAAAGTTCATTCTTATCTTATTTAAGAAGAAAAGATGAATTCAAATAATTCAATTTTTTGAATTAAATCCCAAAATCTTAACTTCTTTTAAAAAGTATTGAAAACAAAATAACAAACTCTCTCCTAAGAGTATAAAGCATCGATCTAACTAGCAATGTAAGATCCTTATGTATATATCGAAACAAATACCAATTGCTTTTATACAATAGTCTATTGTTTTTTAACCTATGCTGACTTTGATACACTCCATTTGAATGAATTCGGTAGTATGAGGTATAATCAGGAATAGCTATTATATCACCTTTATTTTTCTGAAATGCAAAAAGAGATCTATCTAAAACTACTGGTTTAGAAATAATAGGGTTTTGAAGAAAATCTCTCATAAAATTACGCATCATCCATCCTGAAATATGCCCCAAATAGTTATTTCTCTTAAGCTCGTTTTTTGAAAAAAGGTGAAAACTTTCTGGTAGTTGAAGTTGTCCCTTTTTACCATTTATCAACGTGTTAGAAATACAAAGAGAAACATTCTGGTATTTTTCTAATATCTCTACTTGCTTTTGAAGTTTATACTTATCAATCCAAAAATCATCTCCATCACAGATACATATAAATTTTCCTCTTGCACTTCCATAAAGACCTAGATGATTAAGTCTTCCTGATTTTCTTCCAAACATTGATATTTTCTCTTTCCCATTCCTTAAAAATAATCGAATTTTATCTTGATTATCTTTTGCATAACTTATGCAAAGTTCTCGAGTACCATCATTACTGTCATCCTCACCGATAAGAATTTCATATGGAAATATCGTTTCTTGATTTAGGACACTATTTAAACATTCCTCTATATATTTAACATGTTGATAAGCAGGAATTAATACTGAAACGATTGGTTGAATTAAGTTTACAGGCTTGCCTACACCTAAGAACTCCATTTACAATAATTTTATAAGGTTAGCCTCATTTAAAGGGGATTGTGTTTTCTTCGAGATAATCCTTTTGAAGTGGTAAAAACACATGATTAAATACTATATCAAATAAACAATCATTTTTATTATAAAAAAAAGTCAAACCAAATAAATTGTTAATCCTGATCAAAGGCACCTTATTATTTAAAATTAAGCAATCCCCATTAATATACATTAACCCTAAGTATTTGAAAACCCCGCTCTCAATTTACAGGACAGAATTCATCCTACAGAAGGAGGACATCAAATCGTTTTTGAGACCGTTTGGCCTTTTATTGAAGAGTTAATCAAGTAAAAATGAAAGAACCCTCTTCTAGTTTTTAATTATTCCTTTTGAAAAAGGAGGTCTTTCGTTATCTATTTTTTTACCCTATCTTTTCAACTTAATTAAAATTTTAAAAATGAGTTTTCAAATCAAAGAAAACGCAGACTCTTATGATGTTATCATTGTTGGGTCTGGAGCGGGAGGCGGAATGGCTTCCAAAGTCCTTTCGGAAGCTGGGCTTTCCGTTGCCGTAGTAGAAGCTGGAGGTGATTTTGATCCAGCCAAAGACGAAGACCGAACCCAACTGAGACCACCATGGGAATCACCTCGAAGAGGTGCAGGAACACGAATCCGTCCTTTTGGTGACTTTGACGCCGCAATTGGAGGATGGGATATAGACGGGGAACCTTATACCCGAAAAAACGGAACTCAATTCGACTGGTTCCGCTCCAGAATGGTCGGTGGCCGAACCAATCACTGGGGAAGAATTTCCCTTCGTTTTGGACCAAATGATTTTAAAAGAGGTAGCATAGACGGCCTAGGTGATGACTGGCCAATCGGATATGATGACCTTAAACCTTACTATGACAGAGTCGATAAACTAATTGGAGTTTTTGGAACCAAGGAGGGAATCTATAACGAACCTGATGGATTTTTCCTTCCTCCACCAAAGCCGAGACTTCACGAACTTTTCATCAAAAAAGGAGCTGATAGTGCGGGAATTCCTATGATTCCTTCCCGTCTTTCTATGCTTACCCGTCCTATCAATAATGAGCGAGGAGTTTGCTTTTTCTGTAATCAATGTAACCGTGCTTGTCAGATTTATGCTGATTTTTCAGCTGGTACCTGTCTAGTACATCCAGCCATGAAAAAAGGAAAAGTTGACCTCTACACCTACTCCATGGTTCGTAAAGTAACTACCGATGATCATGGAAATGCCACGGGGGTTTCTTTCGTCTCCAAAGTGGATATGAAAGAATACAAGCTTCGCTCAAGAGTAGTTGTGCTTGGAGCCTCCGCCTGTGAATCAGCCCGTATCATGATGAACTCAAAATCAAAAACTTTCCCGAACGGGATAGGCGCTGATTCTGGAGTGCTGGGAAGATACTTACACGATTCTACTGGAGCTGACAGAATGGGCATCATGCCTGACCTGATCGATAGAGAGCGATACAATGAGGATGGCGTTGGTGGTATGCACATGTACACACCTTGGTGGCTGGACAATAAGAAACTTGACTTTGCCCGTGGCTATCACATCGAATACTGGGGCGGAATGGGACAGCCCGCTTATGGCACAGGCATGAGTATGGATAGCATGCGTCAGTACATCAAAGATGAATTCGGAAATCCAAGTCCAAACGGAGGCTATGGTGAAGGTTTGAAAAAAGATATTCGCCGAATCTATGGATCTACTTTGGGAATGTCAGGTCGAGGAGAAAGTATTCCACAATACGATAATTACTGCGAAATTGATCCGAATGTAGTCGATAAGTATGGTATTCCTGTCCTTCGATTCAACTATAATTGGACTGACCAGGAAATCAAACAGGCCAAGCATATGCAGGATACCTTTGAAGAAATTCTGACGAATGCAGGAGCTATCTTACTAGGAAAGAAACCAGGACCAGAAACCAAGTACGGGTTAGCCGCTCCTGGACGAATTATTCACGAAGTAGGTACTACCCGAATGGGAAATGACCGCAGTTCCTCAGTAGTTAATTCCAATTGCCAAGTCCACGACTGCAAAAATCTTTTTGTGGTAGATGCCGGACCATTCGTCTCTCAAGCAGATAAAAACCCAACTTGGACCATTTTGGCTCTTTCTTGGAGAACTTCAGATTACATTGTTGAGCAATTGAAACAAAAAAACATCTAAGCCATGAACAGAAGAGAAAACCTCAAATTATTGTTTACAGGCTCTCTGGGGGCGGGCTTGTTGATGACAGGGTGCGAACCGGAAGAACAGGTTGTTTCGGGACAACTATTCGAAGGAGGAACACCTGGAGGGCGAACCGAGGAAGAAAAAATTCGGGATGCAAAATTACTTGCCGATTCATTTTTTACGGAGGAGGAACGGAAAAAACTGGACACCTTAGTAGATATCATCATGCCAGCAGATTCCGAATCTCCGGCAGCGACCGAACTGAAAGTGACTGACTTCATTGATTTCATGATGCTGGATCAACCTAGTTACCAAACCCCCATGCGAGGTGGTTTGATGTGGTTGGACTTTGAAGCAGATGAAAAATTCGGAAAAACTTTCAATGAGCTTTCCAAAGATCAGGTGATTGAAATCGTGGAATTAGTAGCTTGGCCTGACAAATCCGACCCCGCCTATGAGGGAGGCGTTCGATGGTTTAATTTACTGAGAAACCTAACCTGCACTGGCTATTTTACCACAGAAGCTGGATGGAAATACATGGGTTATAAAGGAAACACCCCTAATGTTTGGGATGGAATTCCTCAGGATGTTCTTGATAAACATGGCCTTTCCAACCCACCTCAATATGCAAACCTTTACCTGAAACCCGAAGATCGGGGGAAAGTCGTTGAATGGGACGATGAAGGAAATATCATCGGATAAATCAAAAAAATCCACAAATCGAAACTGTGGATTTTTTATTTCGTTGTATTTTTCAAAACCCAATTATTTTAAAATAATATTTTGGCTATAGCCTCTTAACCTACATTTTGAAATTTTCGGCTATCCAATTTTACCTCAACCCTTTCTTTAAATCAATAATAAATGTCAGAATTGAAAACCTCCATTTTTAAGCGAATCTCCTTTTTCCTCCTGTTAGCAGCTTTATTTGCATGTGGAGAAAATTCAAAGATCGAAGAAGTATCCCAAACCGAAAATTCATTTGAACTGGTCCTGACAGATTCACTAGATTATCAATTACTCGGCGATCCGATTTTTGCAGATGTCAGTTCAGACGGGAGCCAAGTTTTAATTTACGATTATGCATCCAGTGAAATCATTTCACTAGATCAGGATGGAAATCTCCTCGGTAAATTCTCCAAAACGGAAGACACCCCCGATGCTTATGGATTTATGATGGAACTTCCGGGTTTTTTGGGGAATGATCGAGTAGTAGTTAGTGGTCTGCGTGGGATTTTTATTTATGATTTAGAAGGAAACCTAATTAGCAAAATCGATCATCCAGAGGACTTGGGAGGCGCGATTTTTATGCCTATTACTGGAAAATCTATCGAGACCGTTTCTAATCAAGGAGAGGAGTTTTTGATTGCAAAATCAGTCAGATCCAGAAATACCTTTCCTGGAGAGCAGGCTTTTTATGATAGATATCGAGCCATAGAGTGGATTGATGTAAAAACAGGGGAATCCAAAGACATTATTCCCTTCGAGGAGGGTAGTATCTTCAAAAACGGAAAAGGATACATTGAAAGCGACTACACGCCAGCCTATGAATGGATTTCCGATAAGCTTTATACAAGTCTGGGTGGTGAACCCAAACTTCGGGTCTATTCGCTTACTGATGATGAACCATTGCTGGACACTACTATCAATCTGAACATCCCTGATTTTAGAGAATTGCCGATTCGAGAAAGAAATGAATTTGCCGAAGGTAGCTTGACGGTGGACGGAAGTACACCTGCTATTCGAAATATTCATCAAGTAGGCAATTTCATTTTAGTTCATTATTATGCAGGAATGGATCCAGATAAAACCAAAGAAGCAGAAGAGCTTTGGATGTCTGGGAATGAGGAAGAGGCCGGTCAACTTTTTGAGCAGCTCGAAAAAGAGGTAAGAAAAGGCTTCGTGATTTTTGATCTAAAAACCCTAAAACAATTAGGAGATATCACTTTGCCTTCAGGTGTGGAAACCAGCGGTTTTCTTGCAGCAGACGAATTTCTTTGGTTCCAAAAAGCCCCTTCTGAGGAAATAGAAGAAGATTTTGTTAGGATCTATAAATATAAATTAAACCAACCATGAGAAACTCTTTATTCTTTTTTATGGCAGGAATAGTATTTTTTCTTGCCTGTAGTGAAAAAGCATCTGAAGTCCCGAACAAACCCCTATCGGATCAAAACCTGAAATTCGAAATATACGATTCTCTGATGGTGGATTACCTTGGCAATCTTACGCTGATGGATATCAGCCCAAATGGTGAAAATTACCTCCTTATTGACCAAAACACAGATACCATTTTCGTCACAGATTTCAAGGGAAAAATCATACACAAATACTATCGCAGTGGCGATGATCCAGAATCAATCCAAGGAAACCGTACAGGATTGGGTAAATTCCTAGACAATGAATCCATTCTTATTCCAGGCAGTCAAGGAATCGTCACCTATGAATTATCGGGCAATCTCAAGAAGGTATATAAACCTGAGTTCACTGGAATGTCCAGTTTTGTAGTCCCTTTCAATCAAGTTCACTGGGTATCGAACCAAAAAGTCTATGTATACCTTCCGGGAAGACACAGTGATTTAGCTCAACAAGGTTTAGCATTTCAAAAGGAATCTACTCAGCTGGAGGTTTTAGATTTGAATACTGAAAAATTCGAACCAGCGATTCCTTTTCCAAAAGAGTCCAAGTACAGTAGTGAAACGCAGGAATTTGGGAGTCTAGACTTTTATCCAACTTTTAATGTTTCTGGAGATTCCTTATATATCTTATTCCGAAACGAACCCAAACTACTCACGTATCACTTATCAAATTTAGAGACGCCAGTAAGTGCTAAAAACATCCCATACGTTGAATTTATAGAACGAAAAACTAGTGAAGAACCAGCTAGTGGAGGATTTAATATTCGTGATTTTTTCTTGGGGGTAAACCTCTCGCTTTTCCCCACCGAAGACGGAAAATTTTTAATCCAATACCTAAGAGGGTTGACGGAAGAGGAGGCTGATGAAGTAATAAATGCTGAAGGCACTGACTTTAATAAAATGTTTGAAGAAGCTGAAAAATTAAATGATGGTGGATTTATTCTCTTTGATGGTACACAAGTGAGTCCTATTATCGAAAAACCTGAAATCTTAGGAACGCTCAGTAAGTATGTGTCCAATGATGAAATCTGGTTTTCCCTGAATTTTGAAGAAGCTGAAAATGACTATTCGGTTATTTACAAAACCCGTCTCGTCACTCAGTAAATACCATTTAAATATCGGGATTCCCTTTTGCGGGCAAAGCCAATCGGTTTTGCCCGCTATTGTTTATATTTCATCCTGATCAATCAAAATTCTATGAAAAAATCATCGACCTTCCTTATATGGGCTGCAGCAGGACTAATTAGCTTGGGTACTGTTCAAGCCCAAGACGTCAAGCCCACCACCGAAAAAGAATTGGTGGCTGCTGTTGAAAAACACCGGGAAATGCTGGCCAATACTCCCCTAAAAAGCTTCAAAGCCAGAAACATTGGACCAACCAATATGTCAGGGCGAATTGTGGATATTGAAGTAGCTCAAAACCCAAATACCTTCTACATCGCCGCCGCTTCTGGTGGGGTCTGGAAAACAGAAGATAACGGGCAATCCTTTACTCCTATTTTTGATCATCAAGGTGCACTAGGGATTGGTGACATGGCTCTCTCCCCTTCAGACAATAATATCCTTTGGGTGGGAACAGGAGAAAACAATTCCAGCCGATCCACCTATGCAGGCTCAGGTGTTTATAAATCCACCGATGCCGGAAAAACCTGGCAGTTTATGGGGTTACCTCACTCTCAGCACATCGGCCAAATCCAAATTCACCCTACCAACCCAGATATTGTTTGGGTAGGGTCCATGGGAAGCCTTTACTCTCAAAACAAAGAACGAGGCTTATACATGACCACTGATGGTGGGAAGTCTTGGAAAAAAGTCCTTTACATTGACGACAACACTGGAATAATCGACATAAAAGTTCATCCAGAAAACCCAGACATTCTTCTTGCCGCTTCTTGGGAGCGCTACAGACAAGCTCATGATTTCATAGGAAATGGTGAGGGTTCGGCTATTTGGCGATCTGAGGATGGAGGAAAAACCTGGAAAAAAGCAGTAGTAGGTTTCCCTCAAAATGAATTTGTGGGACGAATAGGATTTGACTTTGCTCAAAGCAATCCAAACATTGTCTATGCTCTTCACGATAATCAAGGCCTTTCTGACAGAGAACCACAGCAACCTCGAAGAAGAGGACAGCAGGAGGAAAACCCGCTGAAATTCGAAGATTTCAAGGAAATGTCTGTAGAGGAAGCATTAGGTTTGGAGGAGGATCGTCTGAATTCTTTTCTGCGAAGAAATCAATTTGCCTCCAAATACACTGCAGCCGAAATCAAGCGGCAGCTTAAAACAGGAAAAATCACTACCGCTCAAATCGCCGATTACAACAAAGAAGCAAACGATGCAAACGCGGCTCTAACCAATATGTCCATCATCGGAGCAGAAGTATTCCGATCTGAAGACGCTGGAATATCTTGGAAAAAAGTATCTGAGTCTGATTTAAGCCGATTGTACAATACCTATGGGTATTATTTCGGTGAAGTGCGCGTCAATACTGAAAATGAAGATGAAATCTTTGTTTTGGGTGTTCCATTGCTCGTATCAAGAGATGGAGGAAAGAATTTCTCCCGAACCGACTCGGTTGGAAGACCTCACTCGGATCATCAATCCATGTGGATCAATCCAAAAGATGGCAAACACATTTTGCTGGGAAATGATGGAGGTCTTTACCGAAGCTATGGTGGTGGTGCTATTTGGGATCATTTGAATACCCAAATGCCGATTTCCCAATTTTATTCCATCATGACCGATAATGCATCTCCGTACAATGTATATGGAGGAATGCAAGATAATGGGGTTTGGTTTGGAAGCTCTAAAAATGATCCAGCTGACCGATGGGAATCGCTTATGGGAGGCGACGGTATGGTCGTGGCAGTAGATACTCGGGACAATAATATTGTCTATACCGGATTCCAGTTTGGAAACTATTTCCGAATCGACAAAGCTTCAGGAGACAGACGAAGAATCACCCCTGGACATGATATCGGTAATGACCCTAACCGCTGGAATTGGAGAACACCAGCACGTCTTAGCCATCATAATCAGGACATCATTTACATGGGTTCTCAATACGTTTATCAAAGCTTGGATCAAGGAAGCACTTGGATGACGATTTCTCCCGACTTGACAAAAAATGAAAAAAGCGGAAATGTCCCTTTTGCTACTTTGACTGTGATCGAAGAATCTCCCTTTGAGTTCGGAACTTTGTATGCCGGAACAGACGATGGAAATGTCTGGATTACCCGTAATAATGGAGGTAATTGGGAGTCTTTGAATGCAGGTCTTCCAGAAGATCGATGGGTTAGTTCCATTGCTCCATCCAAGCATCAGGAAGGCGTAGTTTATATCACGCTTAACGGCTATAGATACGATGAATTCAAAACCTATGTCTTCAAAAGTACCAACTATGGAAAGACTTGGACTTCTATCAAAGGAAATCTTCCAGAAGAGTCCACCAATATCATCGTAGAAGACCACACTAACCCAAGCATTCTGTATTTAGGAACAGACCATGGATTGTATGTTAGTATGGATGGTGGAAACAATTGGAACCTATTCCAGGGAGAAATTCCGAATGTAGCCATCTATGATATGGTGATTCAGGAACGTGAAAATGATCTCGTGATCGGAACACACGGACGAAGCGTTTACATTGTGGAATTGGAACAGATCCATGAACTCGCTACTCCGACCCAAAAAGTAATGGATTAAGAATCAGAAAGGCTGACCAAATGGTCAGCCTTTTTTATTTAAAATACTTTAAACCCAACAGACAAAATCCATTGATTAAGCCTGTTATCTGTAGTAAAGGTCGAGATATTATCCGTTAAATTACTCAAGCCTCCTTCGTACTTGGCATCGATATAAAGATTGCCGATATCGAATCCGATTCCTGCCTGATATCCCAAAGTTGCCTTTTTGAAATCTGCATCAATCACGGTTCCAACCGAATTTTCCAGATTTGAATCAATATTAATTGAGGCTATTGGCCCAGCTTGAATTCGAAGGAATTTTAGAAATTTCACTCCTACCATTACAGGTAAATCAATTCGATTGAAATCTGCCTGATATTCTTCTGTACCATTATTCCCCTGCAAACCCACGCTAAATTGACCTGAAGTTTGAGTAAAAAGCAATTCAGGTTGAACAAAGAAGCCGGCACCACCGACCCTTGCGAATACCCCAAGGTGATAGCCTGTTTGCGCATCTTGAGGAACAAATTCAGTAGACTTGAAATCTAATTTGGAACTACTTAATCCAGCTTTAATTCCAACTCCAAAATTCTGAGAATAGCCTGCTATTGCTATCCCGAATACAACTAAAAACAAGGTTAATTTTTTCATAGGCATTTTGTTTTTTGAGTATTCTAAACGTCAAAACATCGAAATATGTACAAGAAGAAGTGGAAAAAACTACCGATCAGTTGACTTGAAACTTGGCTTTTTCCTGCGCCAATAATCTCAAATCCGAAAAATCAGATGGTTTTGGAACTAGGGAATCAAATGGGATTTTGGTTATTTCTCGGTAATAATTCACATCTCCTGAAGTAAATCCAATTACTGGGATACTTTTGGTTTTTCCATTAGATTTTAACTTGGCTAAAAGCTCCACTCCATCCATTACAGGCATACTGATATCGGTCAATATCACATGAAAGTCTGTACTGGATTTTAAAACCTGCAAAGCTTCTTGCCCATTTTTTGCAGTCACGACCGTATCTTCGGAGGTTTCAAAAATTCGCTTGAGAATCAAAAGATGAAGTACATCATCATCAACCAAAAGTACCCGCATAGTTTCAAAATTAGGTTCTTGTTTTTCAACTGAAATAATCGTTCCAAAAAATTAAAAAGCAACAAAAACCCATAAAAAAAGGCTGTCTTTTTAGAAAGACAGCCCTTAAATCGAGTATGTGGTCGAATTTTATGCAGCTTGAGGAGCTCCAAACAATCCTACCATATTCAATATCAACAAGATGATGACGATTGGACAAACCCACTTGATAAAGAAGATCCAGCCTTTTCTATAAACGCCCTGAAACTTAGGAGCACCCATTGCTAATTCATCAGCAAAGTCACCAATTTTCTGAGCCCATCCTGTGTAAAGAGAAAGCATCAAACAGATCACAATCACCGCGAATGTTCCGAAGATAAAGTCCATTGCCCCGAAGAAACCTTCGATTGGATTGCTCAAGAAATTAAATCGAATCTCTGCAAAGAAGTTACCTGGAATAGAAGACAAAGCAGATGGAATAGACATCAACATGGCAGCGATACCCACTACCCAAGTGGCTTTGGTTCTGTTCCTCTTCCTATCGTCAATTAGATACGAAACCGGTACTTCCAACATGGAAATAGTAGAAGTCAAAGCCGCTACCATCAATAGTAGGAAGAACAATGCTCCAATTACACTTCCACCAGGCATTGCATCAAATACGCGAGGCAACACATCAAAAACCAATGCAGGACCTGCTGCAGGGTCTTTTCCTGGCAACAAGGCAAACAAGGCTGGGAATACCATCAAACCACCTAAAAGAGCAACCATGGTATCCATACCCGCAATCCATCCTGAGGACTGAATAATGTTAGATTCTTTAGGCAAATACGAACCGAAAGTAATCATCAAACCCCATCCTACAGACATGGAGAAGAAAGCCTGACCCAGTGCCTGAAGAATTACCGTTCCATTAATTTTTGAGAAATCAGGATTCAAATAATACTGAATACCAGCTTCTGCACCCTCCAAAGTCACGGATCTTCCAGCAATGAAAATGATGATGATAAACAGAATTGGCATCAAGAATTTTGCTGCCTTCTCAATTCCTCCGGAAACACCTCCCAATACAATCAGGATGGTGATTAAAATGAAGAAAAAGGTAAGAGGAATTACATACAATGGGGTTTGTACAAAATCCTCGAAATTCACTGGAATATTGATGATTTCTGTAACAATGTAACCCACTGTCCATCCGGCAATTACCGAGTAGTAGCTAAAAACAAAAAAACAGACCATCACACAAAGGACGCCTGCTAATTGCCAGAATTTATTACCCCCTGTATCTCGGATCGCTCCAATTGGGTTTTTACCGGATTTTCTACCCAATGCGATTTCATTGAAAAGCAAAGGCAAACCAATGAAAAGAACACAAATCAGGTAAACAAAAACGAAGGCTCCTCCTCCATTTTCACCTGTGAGGTAAGGGAATCTCCAAATATTTCCTAAGCCTACTGCTGAACCAGCGGCTGCCATGATGAACCCTAGACTAGAGCCAAATTGTCCCCTAGAATCAGGACTTGCACTTACTGCCATAGATAATGCGAATGTTAAATTTTTGGGAAATAACTGCTTTTTAAGAGCTGGCTAAGATAATTTGTTTTGCCAAAATACCAATTGCCGCTCGGAAAGTTTTCGGCTCAAAACCCAACTCCTTTCGGGCTTTTTCAATGATAAACCCTGTTCGAAGAGGTCTTTTGGCCGGCTGAACAAATCGGGTAGAGTCTGATTCTTGAATAAGACTTTTATCCAATCCAAAGAAATCGGCTGTCTGCATTGCCATTTGAAAAGGAGTCAAAAAATCGGGCCCAGAAATATTGAAAACACCTTCCGCTCCCTTCTCAGCGATCAAAATACACCCCTCGGCTAAGTCCTCAGCTAAGGTTGGGGTTCGATATTGGTCATTAACCACTTGGATAGTTTTTCCATTCTCCAAACTCTCCTTTACCCAAAGAACAATGTTTGTCCGGCTCAAGCCAGGAGAAATCCCAAATACCAAAACGGTGCGGGCAATTGCCCATTTTAAGCCTGATTGCTTTACTAATTCTTCGGCTTCCAATTTGGTTTGCCCATAATAATTAACAGGCGCTGGGGACTCCTCTTCAGTTAAAGGGCCTTTTTCTCCTGAAAAAATGAAATCGGTAGAAACGAATATAAAATGAGGTTTGAAGCTTTGGGAAGCTTCCAAAAGGTACTTTGTAGCCAGAACATTTGCACGATAGCATTCCTCTTGATTTTGCTCACAGACATCCACATGGGTCATCGCTGCTCCATGGATAATGATATCCGGCTTGTATTTCTCAAGGGTCTGCTTTACCGCTTCTTCATCCTCAATATCCAATGAAACATACTCAAAGCCACCCTCTTTTAATCGACAAGGTCCACGTCCACTTCCGATGATTTCAAAATTATCTTTCTCAAGAAGCCGATGAATGAGTTTTTGGCCAAGCAGTCCATTGACTCCAGTTATGAAGATGCGTTGTCTATTTTTCATCATCCAATCGGTATCCAAATTCACGTTCGATTTGAGCTGGACTCATTTTTTCTACTCGAACTGTCATATAAATTGGTTCAATAGGCTTGTCTCTTGCTGCACGAGGCTCTTGGGCAATTTTTTCTGCGACTTCCAACCCTTGAATCACCTCGCCAAAAACTGTATACTCTCCATCCAAATGCGGAGTGCCTCCAACGGTGGTGTAGGCTTCCAATTGTTCTGCGGTCATATCCTTGGTCAGTTTAAGATTGAGTGATTGCTCGATTTCATCACGTTTGGATAGAATCAATCTAGTCAAGGAATCAAATTCCTGTCGTTCATACAGGCTGCTGTAAGCCTGCCGAAGGGAATCTTGACTTTGCAATTGAACATATTGCATGAACTCGGCCTGAAGCTTTTCCATATCTGTTGTCAGTGCCAACTCATCATAAACTTCACCCAAAACAATATAAAACTGGGAGCCACTTGACCTTCTCTCTGGATTGATAGAGTTACCCTGTCTTGCTGCTGCGATCATTCCTTTTTTATGGAAATGATTTGGGCGAATTTCGGCAGGAAGGGTAGGCCATTCCTCAGCAGGTATATTTTCTTTGGTGAATACATCGCCACCCTGTACCATGAAGTTGGGGATAACGCGATGAAATTCCGTAGAATCAAACCGACCTGCTTCAGCTAATTCTATAAAATTGGACTTGTGTACAGGTGTGTCATCAAAAAGTACCGCTACGATTTCCCCATAGCGAGTGTCAATCCGAACGACTTGTTCTTTTTGCCCTGCGCAACCCAAAAAGCCCACCAAAATCAAGGCCCAAAGCAAATTCAGTTTTCCTCTCATGCGTTTAATTTTGACTTAATATCCACTAATATTTCTTTTCCTCCAGCGTCTAGAACCTGCTGTGCTAACTGTTCTCCTAGCTTTTCAGGATCCTCTTTCTTGCCTTCCACTTCAATACAAATTCTTTGTTGTCCATCTAGGCTTACGATTCCCCCTTTCAGTTGGATTTTACCTTCTTTTTCAGAAGCCAATGCAAAAACAGGAATGCTACATCCTCCTTCTAGCATCCGAAGATAAGCCCGCTCCGCTCGAAGCATGTAGGAAGTGTTTAAATCATTGCAAGCCTCCACTATCTGCTCCCGGATAGCAGAATCAAGTTTATTTGAAGATTCAATAGCAACAGATCCCTGCCCAACGGCTGGAATAAATTCCTCCAAGGAAAGATTTTCTACAATCCTATCATCATAACCCATTCGGTGAACTCCAGCATAGGCCAGCAAAAGCGCATCGCATAAACCTTCCTCCATTTTGCGGATTCGGGTTTGGAGATTACCACGAACCTCCACCGTCTTGATATGGGGGTAAAAATGCTTGAGTGTGGCTACCCGACGAGTGGAGGAGGTGCCTAAAACCAAGGGTTTTTCAGGGTTTTTCAAAGAAATTCCCTTCTGACTTGAAAGCAGTACATCGTGAGCCTTTTCCCGCTTGGTGAATGCGATTATTTCGAATTCCTCCGGCAAATCGGATTGCATATCCTTTGCTGAATGCACGGCAATGTCAATTCTACCGTCTAACAGTTGATCTTCCAACTCTTGAGTAAAAACACCCTTGCTTCCAATCTTTGAAATTGAAACATCCAAAATCTGATCACCCTTGGTATCGATTATAACGATTTCAGATTCCAAGCCGGCATTTTTCAACAAATCCTGGACATGATAAGCTTGCCATAGGGCGAGCTTACTTCCTCTCGTTCCAATTTTAATTTTTCTCATTGCTCTGCTCCCCTTTTAGGAGACTTCTTCTGCACTCCCTCTTCAATAAATTTTATAATTGCTCCAGCGATATCAATTCCTGTCGCTTTTTCAATTCCTTCCAAACCCGGAGAACTATTCACCTCCAAAATCAAAGGTCCTCGGGAAGATTGCAACATATCCACTCCAGCAACATCCAAACCCAAAGCTTTAGCAGCTCCTAAGGCAGCGGCACGCTCAGCTCGACTCAATTTGATAACCGTCGCCTTTCCTCCTCGATGTAAATTGGAACGAAACTCTCCTTCAGCTCCCTGTCGCTTCATCGCACCAACTACTTTTCCATTCACTACAAAGGCACGGATATCAGCACCTTTTGCTTCTTTGATGAATTCCTGAACGATGATTCTAGCTTTTAACCCATGAAAAGCCTCAATCACAGATTGACCAGCCTTTTTGGTTTCTGCCAAAACCACACCCAAACCCTGAGTGCCCTCCAATAATTTGATAATAAGCGGAGCACCACCTACATGCTCGATAATTTGCTTTTCTCCTCCTTTGGAGAAATTGGTGAATGCAGTTTTAGGCATCCCTAGACCCGCACGGGAAAGAATCTGCAAGCTTCTAAGCTTATCCCTGCTTCGTACAATAGCTTGGGAATTATTGGCTGAAAAAGCCCCCATCAATTCAAATTGCCGAACTACTGCAGTTCCATAGAAAGTCACTGAAGCACCAATTCTTGGAATAATCGCATCGATATCGGTCAGTTTCTGACCTTTAAAAATGATAGAAGGCCCCTCCTGCTCGATAATAAGATCACAGATACTGTGGTCAACCACCAAAGCCTCATGACCGGCAGCTTTAATCGCCTCGACTAGCCTTCGGGTTGAGTATAAATTTGAGTTTCGTGAAAGTACCGCGATCTTCATAGTGAAGCGTTATTATAGTTTTTTGAAAGATTAATTTGATCTACATCCACTAGGAATCGACCTTTTAAGATTTTCCTTCCTAAGAGGATGGCATTCTTCATTTTTGAGCGGTCTGTGAGGGTAAATTCCGCAATATAAACCTCACCTGCCAGATGAATTTCTGTTTCGATCAGGTAGCGAATTTCTGCCTGTCCAAAGGAATTTTTGACTTTTTTCTCTCGAAAATTCTCAAACACCAATTCCTCTCCGGTGAATTTTCGATGCCCCGGCATTAGTATTTCGAATACAAGCTGATTCTTACCTTCCCGATTTTCTACCCGGATATTTTCAGCATGAATAGCACTGGTATAGGCTCCCGTATCCACTTTAGCCCAAACCTTGGAAAGGTGCAGTCCGGGAAGACTGATTCTTTCCTTTCGACCGATGATTTTTTTAGGCTGCTTTTGCATTTCTACCTAGTAACTTCAAAATATCCATCGAAAGGTCTGTAAAAATCAGCTTCGGATTCCCATTTCGGTCTATATGATAAATCGCTTGATTGAATTTTTCATAAAGTTCACCCGCAGCTTCCTCGTCTAAGACATGGGTAGCGATCTTATGTACAAAATCCCTGTCTTCCCCTTGGGTTCGAAGCAACTGCTCCAAATTGGCGTTTTGGAGTAAAATCTCCCGGGCCACATTTAAGCCTGTTTGGAAAATTGATCGCTGAAAGTCGAGATCTGTTTTTTGGAATTTTTCTGCCAAATCAAAGATTTCTCCGTATCTCCTCATTCCACAAAGCCTAAACCAATCACGGATCCAGATCACTTGCCTATCCTCCACCTGATCAACCATTCGCAAAGCAACTCGAATATTTCCATCCGCAATCATGGAAATCTGCTTAGCCACTTGCTCATCACATTTCCCGCTTTCCACCAGATACTCCTGAATCTCTTCATCGGAAAATGCACGAACATTAATTTTTTGAGTTCGGGAAAGGATGGTGGTCAAAAGCTGATCCGGTTGACTGGTCACCAACATAAAGATGGTTCCCGGCTGAGGCTCTTCCAGTATTTTCAAAAGAGCATTGGAAGCCTCAATATTGAGATACTCCACACCCCAGATCATCATGATTTTATAGCTTCCTTCAAAAGAAGATAGCGAAAGGGAACGGATTACTTCCCGAGCCGCACCAACTGAAATATTGAGTTTCTTTTTCTCGAAATGATTCAAATGGATGAAATCCTGAACATTTCCATAAGTCTGATGCAAACAGAATTCCCGAAAATTGGCTACCAATTTGGCATTGATTTCATCTGCCCTTTTTTCTTCTTCTTTAGTAAGACTGACGCGGGGAAATACAAAATTGAAATCGGGCACGACTAGTTTGGCCATCCGCTGACAAGAACTACAAGTGCCACAGGAATCATCCTCCGTACGATTTTCACAGTAGAGATAAGTCGCCAAAGCCAATGGCATGGCCAAAGAGGCGGAACCTTCCGGCCCATGAAATAACAGAGCGTGCGCTAGGTGATTCTGCTGAACCGCCTGAGTGAGCCGCTCTTTAGTTTCTTTTAATCCTGGGATTTGTGCAAACTGCATGCTTTTCGCGTCAAGGGATTATTTTTCCCAAATTCTATAGTTCTTGGTTAAATCAAAAACTTTACGGAGCATTTCTTCCTCCACATTATCCCAAGCAACTTTTCGTCTTGCCATTACAGCTTGGGCTGTTTGTTCAAATTTCGGGAATTGAAAGGTTGAAAAACCTGCTGCTCCGCCCCAAGCAAAAGATGGAATGAAATTTCTTGGAAAACCATCCCCAAAAATATTCGCGCCAACACCCACCACTGTCCCTGTATTGAACATGGTGTTGATTCCGCATTTGGAGTGATCTCCCATCATTAAACCACAAAACTGAAGACCTGTATTTGAAAAGCCTCCTCGGACATAATCCCAGAGTTTAACTGGTGCATAATTATTTTTCAGGTTAGAGGTATTGGTATCTGCTCCAAGATTGCACCACTCCCCAATTACCGAGTTGCCTAGGAATCCTTCATGTCCTTTATTTGAATAGCCAAAAATCACCGAATTGGAAATTTCCCCCCCAACTTTAGAATGCGGTCCAACAGTCGTGTCACCTCTTAATTTGGCTCCCATATTTACCGTAGAACCCTCACACAATGCAAAAGGACCTCGAATCAACGAGCCTTCCTGAATTTCGGTGTTTTTCCCAATGTAAATCGGACCATTTTCAGCATTCAGAACCGCTGCTCGAATTACAGCTCCCTCTTCGATGAAAATATTTTCAGGAGCATATACTTTGGTATGAGGATCCGAAATAGGCTGACTTTTTCTTCCCTGAGTCAACAAGTCAAAATCTCGCTTAATCTCTTTTCCATTATGCTGAAAAATCTCCCAGGTTTTGGAAATTAATTGAGGTTCCAAATCAACTTGTACAGCCTCCTTTTGAGTAGCAGCGCTTAAATTCTTTTCAGTCTCTCCTATATAAAAGGCCAAAAGCGTCTTTCCTGCATAAAGTGCCTGGTCTTTTTGAAGGCTTTGAATTTCCTTGATGATCTCAGACGAAGGAATCAAAGCTCCATTTATGGCAAGAGTTGCTCCCTCTTTTCTGGGGTATTTTGCCTGCAAATAATCTTGAGTCAAATAGGAAGCTTCCTTTCCGGAAATTTTTTCCCATTTCTCGGCGATAGTCAATATTCCGATCCGAATAGCTGCAATCGGTCGGGTAAAAGTAAAAGGAAGTAATGACCCACGAATAGAAGGGTCATCAAATAAAAGCAGGTTTTCCATGAAGCAAAAATAAAAAAGTCTCCCGGAATCCATGCTCCGGGAGACTTTTTGAACAGTCGTAAATGCGACTTATTTCTTTGCGTATCTTCTGTTGAATTTCTCTACTCGACCAGCAGTATCCAAAAGCATCTTCTTTCCAGTGTAGAAAGGATGAGATTCAGAACTTACCTCGATTTTGTATAGAGGATATTCATTACCATCTTCCCATACGATAGTTTCGTTGGTTTCGATAGTGGATTGGGTCAAGAATTTAAACTCAGATGAAGTGTCATAAAACACTACTGGTCTGTAGTTTGGATGAATATCTTTTTTCATATTTTCAGTGTTTTTGTCAGCGCTTGCTCAAATGAGGCACAAAGTTATTCTTTTTGAAATAAGCCACCAAATCTTTGCAAAAAATAATCAGAGAGACTGAGCTTTTTTGAGATAAAACTTGGATAAAGCCACAAGAATCAGATTCAAAACTACTATTTTTCAATTCAATTGTAGAGAAAACCCTCAATTAGACCGACCATAGCTGATTTTCATTTTATGAATAGAGCCACTTTTCAAAAACCCGGAAAATTCCTCTTCCTCCTTTTCATCATTGGATTTTCAATTCAGTACGCTTCTTTTTCTCAGGGAAGTTACGTGCCATTCGAGCGGGATTATTATCACCTGATTGAGCGCTATGAAATCTTGCAAGGGAAAAATAACCCCTTCTTTCAAACCGGTTACAAGCCTTTTCGAAGAGATTTGCTAGGAAAATATTTAGATAGTCTTGTGCAGGATCAGGTGATTAAAAGTGCTTCTGATCAATTCAATCTTTCCTTTTTGGCCCAGGACAATTGGGAATTTGTCACTCAAGAAACACCAGAATCCAAGAAACCTTTCCTTAAAAAACTCTACCGAAGACCCGGTGATTTTGCTCATTCCTATAGTGAGGATTTCGATATCCACGTAAGCCCGGTCATCTATTTGGCAGGTGGAATGGAAACGGATAATGAACAAAATCCCGCCCAACTGTCCCGAGGATTTGTTGTGCGGGGAGCGGTTGATAAAAAGGTCAGCTTCTTTACTTATCTCACCACTTCAGAAGTATTTTTTCCAAGTTGGGTGAAAAATTACGCAGATTATAGAGGTGCCGTTCCAGGAGAAGGGTTTTGGAAACAGTACAATACGGATGGTTACAGCTATTTTTCAGCACGCGGTCATGTGAATTTTAATTTGACTAAGAGCATACAAGCTCAAGTTGGGCATGATAGAAATTTCATCGGCGAGGGCTATCGCTCCTTTTTGTTGTCGGATTTTTCCAATCCCTACATGTTTGTGAAGTTGAATACCAAAATCGGAAAATTTCAACTGACCAATCTTTGGACTCAAATGACCGCAGATGTCATTTATGATCGGGGAAGACCCACGGATGGTCGCTATCCTCAGAAGTACTTTTCCATGCATAGACTTGGTTTCAATATTGGCAAAAAACTCAACCTCGGCTTTTTTGAATCTGTGATGACCGATAAGGTCAATTTCAATTACTTCAACCCGGTTGTGTTTTTCCGTTGGGTAGAGCAGCAACTTGGCACCCCGGACAAGGTGATGTTAGGAATGGATGCGAAATGGATCTTTCGTCCTGGCATGCAACTCTACGGTCAGTTTGCCTTGGATGAATTTGTGTTCAATGAGTTTTTCGGCATTGACGGCAAAGGTTCTAAGCGAAATAAATATGGAGTCCAAGCCGGCTACAAATACATCAACGCTTTTGAGGTTTCGAACTTGGATCTTCAATTAGAATTCAACACCGCCAGACCTTATACTTTTCAGGAAAAATTTGACCACCAATCCTATACAAATTGGCGAGTTCCACTTACCCATCCTTTAGGGGCGAATTTCAAAGAGTTTGTGGGAATCATTCGTTACCAACCCATTCCAAAATTACGAATCACGCTATTGGGAAATTATCAACTGTACGGAACCGATCCTGACGCGGAAACCAACTGGGGAGGCGATATCTTAAAAAACAGACTGGAAGGCAGTCCAACAGGATTGTTCGGGAATGTAACGGGACAAGGAATCGAAAATCAGGTAATTCAAACGAATCTTGTGGCCAGCTACATGCTCAAGCACAACCTATTCATCGACGGAAGCCATATTTTCAGAAGAAGAACGGCTCAAGATCTAACATCTCCTGAAAGCTCTCAATTTGTACAATTGGCGATTCGATGGAATTTCATCCGACCTGAGTTTAATTACTAAGATCATTGCGTTCTTAGGTGAATACTTCCACTCGTCCCCAAAATCAAATGGCTTCACCAATTTTGCGTAAATTGCGGGCCAAATTCGGAACTTTTCCTACATGAAGACTTATTTGCGGATCTTGTCTTATGCCCGTCCATTCGGCAAGTTCGTACCCACATATATCGGCTATACGCTACTTTCAATCATTTTTGGCTTGATTAATTTCACTTTACTCAAGCCATTGTTTGATGTGATTTTTGAGCAAGTGGCTCCCGAGTCCTTGGAAAGATTCCGGGATTTGCCTCGTTTCCAATTATCTTTGGAGTACTTCACGGGACTCTTTAATCATTACTTTCTGAAGATTCAAGACGGCTATGGCAAAGTAGGAACTCTAGCCTTTGTCTGTATAGTCATTGTGTTTTCGGTTTTTCTTTCCAATCTCTTCACATACCTATCTGGAGTGGTTTTGGCAAAAGTTCGAGCTAAAGTCATCAAAGGAATGCGAACGGATATTTTCAACCGGGTAAGCGGCTTGCATTTGGGCTATTTCTCCAATGAGCGAAAAGGGGATTTGATGTCCAAAATGACCAATGACGTGCAGGAAGTAGAAAACACCATCGTGCAATCACTTCGGGTGGTTTTTCGGGAGCCTGCAACGATCATTCTCTATTTCGCAGTTTTGTTTTTTATGTCAGTCAAACTGACCCTTTTCACCATTTTACTGATCCCCATTTCGGGGGCAATTATCGGAGGGATCACCAGAAGATTAAAGAAGAAAGCAGTAGAGAGCCAGCAAAGTTTGGGGCGAATTGTGAATATCCTGGACGAAACCCTTGGAGGTATGCGGGTGATCAAGGCTTTCAATGCGGAGTCCTTCATGTTTGGCAAGTTTGATCAGGAAACTGACAACTATGCCTCCGTCAATATCAACATGGCTCGAAAAAACGAGTTAGCCTCTCCAATTTCTCAGTTTCTTGGAGTCACTGTTGTAGCAGGGATTCTTATTTATGGAGGAAGCTTGGTGTTGAGCGGGAATTCAAGTTTGAGCGCCTCAGACTTCATTACCTATATCATCATTTTCACACAAGTCTTGAATCCAGCTAAGGAAATTTCCCGAGCAGTTTCCAGCGTCCAACGTGGAATTGCTTCAGCAGAGCGGATATTTCAGGTAGTGGATACTAAGCCAGCCATTACATCTCCTACTCAACCACAGGTATTAGAAAGCTTCGAACGTGAGATTGAATTCCAAAATGTGCATTTCTCCTATGGAGAGAAAGAGGTATTGAAGGGAATCAACTTCAAACTTGAAAAAGGCAAAACCATCGCTCTAGTCGGACCATCGGGAGGAGGAAAATCCACGTTGGCGGATTTGGTTCCGAGATTTTACGATCCATCGAGCGGGGCAATTCTGATTGATGGCATCAATCTCAAGTCACTTGATTTGACTTCTCTTAGAAAATTCATGGGAATTGTAACCCAGGAATCCATTCTGTTTAATGATACGGTATTTAATAATATCGCTTTCGGGTTAGAAGGTGTTTCCGAGCAGCAAGTTATGGAAGCTGCCAAAATTGCCAATGCGCACGAGTTCATCGAAAAGATGGAAAAGGGCTATCAGACCAATATTGGTGAACGTGGAAGCAAGCTTTCAGGAGGGCAGCGTCAGCGATTAAGTATTGCGCGAGCGGTATTGAAAAATCCACCGATTCTGATCTTAGATGAAGCCACTTCTGCCCTGGATTCAGAATCCGAAAAATTGGTTCAAGAAGCATTAACGCAACTAATGAAAAACCGAACCACCTTGGTCATCGCTCACCGCCTAAGCACGATCCAACATGCGGATGAAATATTAGTGATCGATCAAGGACAAATCATTCAGCGAGGAACCCATACCGAGCTCTTAAAGGAAGAAGGACTTTATCAGAAGCTTTCAAGTATTCAGTCGGTTTAGTTATATTCGAGAAAATCATTTTATCACCACTATGCAGAAATTTCACCGAATTCTCCAGATAATCTTACTGGTCTATTTTGCCGGTTTGCTCATATTCTTCATTGCTTTTGACACCATGGGTGGTCTTGTAGGAATTGCCGAAGTCACTTCTGATTCAGTAGTAAAAATCTTATTGACAGGATTAATACTGTTTTTGATTTCTTGGCTTGTAGGTAAAGGCGTAAAATCTTCCCTTCAAAGCAAAGTCAAGAAGATGGAAAGCGAAATGAATGCTCTGAAAGCAAAAATCTATGATTTCGAGCATCCAAAAACTGCCGAAAAGCCTAAAACGGAAACAACGCAAAAGCCTTCAGATAGCGATAGCAGCAATCTTCCACCGAGACAAAATTTCACCGAATAATTAAGGTTTAAATTCAAAAACTGTATATTAAGGAAACCAAAACGGTTTCCTTTTTTCGTATGGTAGCAAAAACTTTTGGAAGCGCTGTCTCTGGAGTAGACGCCAACCTGATTACAATCGAAGTAAATGTAGGACAAGGCACCAGTTTTTTCATGGTGGGCTTGCCCGATTCTGCTGTGAAAGAATCCCAACAGCGGGTGGAATCAGCCTTAAAATATTTCGGGTTTCGGATGCCCCGCCAGAAAGTAGTCATCAATTTGGCTCCTGCTGATATCCGTAAGGAAGGTTCCGCTTATGACCTTCCCATTGCCATGGGAATCCTTCAAGCCTCGGAGCAGGTAGAATTCCCCGAACTTGATCGCTACGTGATTATGGGTGAGCTTTCATTGGATGGAAATCTTCGTCCAATCAAAGGCGTTTTGCCTATCGCAATTGAAGCTCGAAAGCGAGGCTTCAAGGGTTTTATCCTCCCTCTAGAAAATGCCAAAGAAGCTTCTATTGTCAATAATCTGGATATCATCGGAGTAGAAACCCTCCAACAAGCAGCTGATTTTTTGATGGGGGATTTAGAGATCGAACCCATGGTCACTGATACCCGTGAGATTTTTTATCATTCTCTAGATGAAAATGAATTTGACTTTGCTGATGTGCAAGGTCAAGAAAATATCAAGCGTGCTATGGAGATAGCTGCAGCAGGGGGGCACAATGTGATCATGATTGGCCCTCCCGGCGCCGGAAAGACCATGCTCGCTAAACGGCTTCCTTCCATTTTGCCACCACTCTCTTTGCAGGAGGCTTTGGAAACTACCAAAATTCACTCCGTTGCTGGAAAACTTGGCAAAAACGGATCCCTCCTAGCTCAAAGACCTTTCCGCAGTCCTCACCATACTATCTCAGATGTAGCCTTAGTGGGAGGTGGTGGTAACCCCCAACCCGGAGAAATCTCCCTAGCTCATAATGGAGTACTTTTCCTCGACGAACTTCCGGAATTCAAACGTACAGTTTTGGAAGTAATGCGCCAGCCTTTAGAAGAACGGAAAGTGACGATCTCTCGGGCAAAAATTTCAGTCGATTATCCTGCGAATTTTATGCTGATCGCCAGTATGAATCCTTGTCCTTGTGGCTATTACAATCACCCTGAAAAAGAGTGCGTCTGTGGTCCAGGCATCGTGCAGCGCTACCTCAATAAAGTAAGCGGTCCCCTACTCGATCGAATTGATTTGCATGTGGAAGTAACTCCGGTGAAGTTTGATGAAATGACCTCCACCCGAAAAGCAGAATCCAGCAAGTCTATCCGGGAGCGAGTGATTCAGGGAAGAGAAAAACAAAAACAACGCTTTCAAAATAACCCTGAAGTCTACTGCAATGCCATGATGCCTTCTCACATGGTCAAAGAAATCTGCCAAATCAACGAAGCTGGAAAGGCTTTGCTCAAAACCGCGATGGAGCGCCTAGGATTGAGTGCCCGGGCATATGATCGCATCCTGAAAGTTGCCAGAACTATAGCCGACATAGCTGATAGCGATACGATCAAAGTGGAACACCTTGCGGAGGCGATCCAGTATCGAAGTTTGGATAGAGAAGGCTGGGCAGGGTGAGAAGAGTTTTGAATGATTAATGAAGAGTTAAAATTGAGAAAGCAGATAATTCATTTTAAACTCTTCCCTATGGAAATGGTTATTTTGATGATTCCAAATAGATTCCTTAAAACAATTGTCCTTAACCCTTATGAAAAAACTTCTTCTAATTCTAACCTTCTTCTTTCCGCTTATTCTTTCTGCTCAGGATTTAATCCAAACAGATGATCGGGAAGTAAAAATCACACCAATCTTACACGGCTCCCTGGTTTTGGATTACAAAGACCTGACAATATACGTGGATCCTTATGGAGGAGCACAACGTTTCCAATCCCAAAATCCGGCTGATCTTGTTCTAATCACGGATATTCATGGAGATCACCACAACCAAGAAACTTTGGATGGACTCGATCTTTCGAATGCTGTGATCGTAGCACCACAGGCTGTAGCCGAAAAACTTCCTGCAGAGAAATATAAAAGCATCATCGTGTTGGGAAATGGGGATGTTGAGAATATCCTGGGAAGCAGAATTGAAGCAATTCCCATGTATAATCTTCCTGAAACAGAAGATAGCAGACATCCAAAAGGAAGAGGAAATGGCTATATCGTGGAGTTGGGAGGAAAGAGTTTTTACTTCTCCGGTGACACCGAAGATATTCCGGAAATGAGAGCTTTGGAAAATATCGATGTAGCTTTTGTCTGCATGAATCTTCCATTTACCATGGATGTAGACCAAGCAGCTAGTGCTGTTTCAGAATTCCAACCGACCGTCGTTTATCCTTATCACTATAGAGGAACAAATGGATTGAGCGACGTAGAAAAATTCAAGAATCTTGTCGTGGAAAAGACTCCTGATGTGGAAGTAAGATTACGCAATTGGTATCCTGAAAATTAATCCTGATATCGCTTTAGCATAAAATCAAACCCCTCTTCTCGAGGGGTTTATTTTTTTCCATAATTCGCTGATAAAAATCAATTCTATCTGGGCCTTAAATCAGGGATTTTCTCCTATTCTACTACTAGCTTCAGTAACTAGAATAAGTCTAGCCCTTAAAATCGTAAACCATGAAAAAGTTGTTCATCGCTCTATTCGTTATGGCGACCTTCATCGGAGCAGCTTATCCAAGCTTTGCCCAGCAGATGACTAAACAGGATTACTTGGAAAAAAGTAAAAAGCAGAAAACCACAGCATTTATACTTCTTGGAGGAGGAGCTGCCGTTGCGGGTGCGGGTGTAATTCTCTTCTCGGAGAACTTTTGCATTTTCGGATGTACTCAAAGTGAAGTAAATGCTTCAAATGCCGGAGGGGTAATGTTTTTGGCTGGAGGAGCAGCGATGATTGCAAGTATTCCTGTTTTTGTCAGTTCAGGAAAAAATGCAAGAAAAGCAGCGGAATTAAACTTCAATTATCAACCGATGAATATGCCTAGATATACAGGAGCGATCCCGAAATCCTATCCTGCATTGACCTTGACTATCCCAATTGATTGAAAAAACCACCAATTTTAAACGGAGGAGGTGATTTTTAGAAGGTATTTAGATAAATGGATTCATTTCCCTAAATTTTAATCTTTGGAATGAATCACTTACCTCATGGAACTCCTCCTTCGTTACCTTCACTTTATTTCAGTCTTTACCCTCGCTGGATCCTTATTCGCTGAATTTTTTCTATTGGATAATAGCCTGAGCAAAAAACAAATCAAGCAATTGAGTCGAATTGATGCTGTTTATGGTATTTCTGCACTTTCGCTACTGATCGTAGGACTTTCGCTTTGGTTGGGAGGTTATGGAAAACCAACTGAGTTTTATAGCCAAAATCCAACTTTTCACCTCAAATTAGGACTATTCATTTTAGTAGGATTGATTTCAATCTATCCAACCGTATTTTTCATCAAACAAGCCAAAGGAAACCAAAATCAAAAGGTAACTATTCCAAAAGGGGTCATTTGGTCAGTCAGAATGGAATTAATCCTTTTATCCATCATTCCTATTTTAGCTGGTTTGATGGCAAAAGGGATCTCTATTTTCTAATCTCCAAAAGAAATTCCCAAACCTTTGGCAGCTTTCACCAAGGTTCCTGAAGGATCTACCACATGATAAGTTTTGATAGCTTCGGTGATGGGCACAGAGCTATAGTCATTATTTCTCAGCACTACTAATTGTCCAAACTTTCCATCTAATACCAACTCCATCGCTTTGACTCCAAAAACTGAAGCAATCACACGATCAAAGGCGATAGGCGTTCCCCCACGTTGGGTATGTCCCAAAACGGTTTCTCGGATTTCTGCTTCCAAACCTGCATCTTTCAGTTGCTGACTCAAGGTAAAAGCCACACCACCCAATCTAACAGAATTTCTTCCTGACTCCCCTTGAACGCCAGTAACAGTCCCATCTTTTGCAAAGGCTCCCTCTGCGATTACGATATTGACAAAGCCTCTTCCATCATCATATCGGGCTCGGATTTTTTCAATGACTTTCCCCAAATCATAGGGGATTTCAGGAATCAAACAAACCTCAGCTCCACCCGAAATTGCAGTGTATAAGGCAATCCAGCCTGCATTTCGCCCCATTACTTCCATGATCATCACCCGATGGTGACTAGCTGCAGTAGTAACCAGACGATCCAATGAATCAGACGCAATCTGAACAGCTGTCTGAAATCCAAAAGTGAAATCCGTGGAAGAGAGGTCATTATCAATGGTCTTTGGAACTCCAACTACAGGTATCCCAGCCTCAAAAAGTGCTTGGGAAATTTCCTGAGAACCATCCCCTCCAATATTGATCACTGCATCGAAGCCTAGCTCTTTGATTCGGTCAACCAAAAAATGTAATCGATTTTCTAAGACCACGGAACCATCCGCTTGTTTGACTGGAAACCGAATTGGATTCCCTTTATTGGTAGTGCCAATTATAGTTCCTCCCATCACATGAATACCTGCAGTATCGGAATCATCCAATTTTATCATTCGAGGAGGGCTTTCCATAATACCATTAAAGGCTTCATAACTTCCCCACACTTCCCAATTTTTTTCCTGAAAAGCCCGCTTAGCAATTCCTCTTATGACAGCATTTAATCCTGGACAATCTCCTCCACCGGTAGCAACCAATACTTTCTTCATGTTTATAAATTAATTTTCTATACCCAAAAAGGGAAAATACCTCTTAAATAACAAGTTATGGAAATGGATTATAAAAATTTTGACTCAGGATTTATAAAAAATATTCAGCTCCTTCACGACATAGCTCAACTTGGAAATTGAGATTTCTTCCTTTTAAGCGATCCGCCAAAATAGCATCCAATTGCTCGTCAGTATTATTGGGTTCATGATGAAAAATAGCCATGCGTTTAACTTGGCAAAGTGTTCCAAAATCAATAGAATCCTGAACAGCACTATGACCCCAACCTATTTTTTGCTGATATTCTGAAGAAGTATACCCTCCATCATGAAAGAGCAAGTCAACCTTATTTGCTAATTCAAAACCACTTGTCCACTCGGGATTGTTGGGAAAATTTGTAGATCCTAAGCGAACCTCATGATCGGGAATATAAGCAAGAGTAGCATTATCCAAACGAATCCGGAAACCCAAAGTGGGGCCTGGATGACAAACATATTCAGAATGGATTTGGAAATTTCCTATGGAAAAATCATCATAAGTCAATTCATGAATTTCCGGGTGATTAGGCAAGTCAGCAAGTCTAACAGGGAACATCGGAGGTGAAAAGAATTTTCGAAGTCGCTGAAGCAATGGAGTGACAGATGAACTAGGCCCCCAAAAATGCACCTTTACTGAAGGATCATATAGAGGTAGGAAAAATCCCATCCCCATGGTGTGATCAATGTGCAAATGAGTAAGTAAAATATGGATTTCCTTAATTCCCCGATCCACAAATCGGCCTAAACGTTGGATTCCTGAACCAGCATCCAAAATCAAAAAGGTTTCTCCATCTGTGACTTCGACACAGGAGGTGTTTCCCCCATAAAAATTGTTTTCTGGACCTGGCGAAGGGAGTGAACCGCGGCAGCCCCAGACTTTTATTTTCATCATGGGTCTATCTTCCAAAATATGGCCATGGCTCCAAGGAATCGATCCTGCCGGGCAATAATTGGAAAAGAAGTCACTTCAATATGAATTTCTTTCCCTGTTAAACTATGTATATAAAAAGAGCCAGAATTCGGCTTGAGATCCTGAAGTGTTTTGACTAATGGAAGTTTTTCTGGAGGTAAGGGATTGCCTTGATCATCGTAAGGGGTAAACATCGTAGACCATTCCTCCACACGCATCCCGCCTGTCTCTCCAAAATTCAATCCGAAGATCACTTCGGCAGGTTCATTGTAAAACAACAAATTGCCTTCCGGATCAACCAGAAAGGCCGGTAGAGACAAAGTATCTACAAACTGCCTTCCTAAAATCAACTCTAGAGGTTGTGCGGGCATAACAATGCATTCAATTAAAAATGAAATAAAATTTAAGAAAAATCTTTAGAAAATGATGTTTTTAATCAAAAATTCCAGCCAAAAGAAAGTTTTTTCAGGCAAATTCCTTGGAAAATCTCATTCTGATCAAATTTTGGAAAAGGCCTGGTCCAAATCTGTCAATAGATCTTCTGTATGCTCCAAACCAACGGAAACCCGGATCAAATTTGGAGGTGTGAGAGTATCTGGGCCTTCTACAGCTGCTCTTCGCTCGATCAAACTTTCAATTCCACCTAAACTTGTGGCATTGGCAAATAAGTGAAGTTCACTGATCAACTTATCTGCAGCAGCCGCACCGCCTTTTACCTGAATGGACACTACCCCTCCAAAACCACTCATCTGTGAAGCTGCGATCTCATGACCAGGATGATTTTTTAATCCAGGATAATAGACTCTTTCAACTTTTGGATGTGATAAAAAATAATCAGCTAAAACCATAGCATGTTCAGCATGACCTTTCATACGATAGGCTAAAGACTTTATACTTCGACCTAGCCAATAACAATCTGTCGGAGATGGCACTGCTCCTCCCACTCGTTGAATAGTTCTGATTTTAGTCCAAAAGTCGTTTTTCTCCTTAGTAACCAAAGCCCCTCCCAGTAAATCACTATGCCCTCCAAAATATTTGGTACTGCTATGCATGACAATATCAGCTCCAAGCAAAAGTGGATTTTGGAAAACAGGCGTTGCGAAGGTATTATCACAGGCTAAGATGGCCCCGTGACCATGAGCGATTTCGGCAACCTTTCGAATATCTGTGATTTTTAAAAGCGGATTGGAAGGAGTTTCCACCCAGAAAAGTCTAGTATTAGGACGAATGGCAGCCTTGACTGCTTCCAAATTACTCATGTCCACAAAGCTCACTTCATGAATCCCTTTAAAGAGAATCGTCATGGAATTATGTAGTCCATGGTACATATCATCCGGAGCGATAATATGAGATCCAGGCTCCAAAGCCTGATAGACCGCAGTTCCTGCAGCATTTCCAGATGAAAAAGCTGCCGCATCTACTCCTTGCTCCAGTGAAGCAATCAGTTCTTCCAAAGCCAATCGATTGGGATTTCCAGCACGGGTATAGAGCAAGCCAGCTTCATTTCCATGTTCGAAAGTGGTACTTAGTGTTATTGGCTGAACAACTGATCCGGTATTGTCGGTGATATGATTTCCTTTGTGAATAGCGCGTGTTTCGAATTTCATTTCCTAGGTATTTCTGGAAATTTAACAATCTATTTGGAAACCAAATGAGAGAAAAGGCACACTTTACCCAGAAAATATTTCATCGGACCTTTCCAACCTTTTTAACCTAGGTTGACTCTTTAGGGTAGAATCAACAAAAATGACTCAAATTCAACTAGACAGTGAATTGATAGAGCAGGTCATCGCTCAAGATCGAAAAGCCCAATTTCAGCTTTTCGAATTGACCAAAAGGATGATTTACAGTTTAGCTTATCGAATGCTCAATGATGAGGATCTAGCTCACGATGTACTTCAGGAGACATATGTAGAAGTTTTTCAGAAAATAAGAAGCTTGAAGCACCCAGAGGCTTTGCCTTCTTGGATGAAAACAATTGCAGCACGGAAAGCAATAAAAGTCGCTAAAAATCAATTTGAATTTGAGAAAATTGATCAACATCCTGACCCTTTAGAGAATCAATTTGATTCTTGGTTTGACGGTGAGCTTTTGGACCAAGCAATTAGAGAGCTACCTCCTGGTGCAAGAGCAGTCTTTATGCTAGTAACAGTAGAAGGCTACCCTCATAGTGAAGCAGCTAACCTTTTGGGGATTTCTGAAAGCACTTCAAAATCTCAACTTCATTATGCGAAAAGGCTTCTCAAAACTCGGATTCAAAACTTACTCAGAGTATGAAAGATTTACCAGAATATGAACCAAGAAGCAATAGCTGGGAAAAAATCATAAAAAGGAAGGATTTTGACTCTCAACTAAGCAAAAATCTTAATGAGCTACCCATATATAGCCCATCAGAGTTGGCATGGAATAGAATCGAGGAAGAGCTTGAGAAAAAGAAGCAAACATTTATATGGTGGCCCTTATTGATTGCTGCTTCGGTTTCAGGTCTACTTTTTTTGGCTTTCTACCAGTATGATCAAAGTGAAATACAAATCCAATCGCTTCAACAGGCTGATGGCATTAACATCCAAAATCTAACCCCAGAGAATAATGGAAAAGGCGAAACTGAATTGGATTACCTCACAGGGGTCAAGAAAGACTCTTCTAGTTATGAAGTCATTGATGGAGAGAAAAGAAAAATAGATCGAACCAAAGAATTTATCCCAGAAATCGCTGTAGAAAAACAACAGGAGCTAGTAAACTCCTTCATTGTCAAAGGTATGGATTTAGAAACAAGAGGGAAACCTATTGACTCCTCAGAAATGCAAAAAAAGACCTTTCATACAGTGGCTATTTCATGGGATATTAGAAATACTAAAGTCAGGCTAACAACAAAGATTGGAGCTCCTGACCCACTTCTACTGGAAGCAAAAAACAAGGAAGAAATATACCCCCAAGGTCAAATCAGACTAGGACAAAGAAATATTATTGATTTTAAATAAGATTTAGATGAAACGATTAGTAATAATAGCCGCAATTACAGCTTTCATTAGCACAATCGGGTATGCTCAAGAGCTTAAAAACAAGCTTTCAAAAAATCATCAGGCTTGGGCAGATCGAAGTTGGCCAATCACCGATACCTTGGCATTTGATTTTCCTAATGAGGGAAGGCTCCTCCTACTATTCAACAGGGATGAGTTTGATCCCGAAAACCTTAAAGAAGAATTAAAACCAATATTAGAGCAAGCGACTCAATTCCCAGCGTATGAAACCCATGCTTACAGAGTATGCCAAAACTTTTTCCCAACGAGACTAGGACAGGTGAAGAATGATATCCAAAAAAAATATTGGAAAACTCTTACGTCAATAGAATTGGCATTTCCAGTGGGATTAGATTTTACGGCAGGAAAATTCACACCTGAAATAGGATTTCAACTAGCACTAAGTTTACCAGGCTTTCAAATCGGAGGATCCCTCACCAACACGGTATATTTCCCTGAAACAGATTCTGGGTTTTCGGTGAATAATAACTGGTTCGTAAATGCGGAATACCATTGGAAACCAGGAAGTCTTTATGCTAACCAACATCAAACTATTCAGGTTGGATACCTACTAAACAACTCCAACAGTCAGCTTTTTCAAGGCACCACAATGAGAGCCACCTATAAACAAACATTAAGCCGATACCTTAGTGTGCAAGCGGGAATAGTAGGAACAAAAAATTTCACCTCATTTTATCCTGTAGTTGGATTTAGAATTAGATTCTAAAAACTTGAATAAAATAAAAAAGCCGGCTAAAAACCGGCTTTGAAATTTACTATCTATCTAATCCGATCTACAGACCGGACTAAGGCCTCATCTTTTCGAATAAATCGGTTAGCCAACATATTAAATACCATAGCTGCTAAAATTACCCAAAAGCCTACCTGATAGGAACCTGATTCCAACGCATTGATTTCGGAATTCACTTTATTGGTTGTAAGAAAAACAACGACAACCAAGCCTACCATGATCAGGCTATTGATCATATTGAACATCATTTGCCGGGTTCGGTTTTTATATTGAAAAATTGAAATCAATGCCAAAAGCCCTGAAAATGAAGCTAATGTAGCCATGTACCAAGTGGAAGAAGAATCCAAAGTTTCTCCTGCTGCATCCATATGAGTCATCATAAAAGCAGTCAGCTCCCAAGTTTCGCCTGATGCTTCCTGAGCTTGCAACCAATAGGGAGAACTGATGCTAGCTCCCATGCAGACTACTACCAAAAACAAGAATATGGTTTGAATTCGTTGAATCATGATTTTCTAATTTTTAGCAAAGAAAAGCCCTAATCCCCGCTTTCACAAGGAAAGTTAAAATCTGCCATTGGAATGCTGTGGGAATTGTATCTTTGTGACCTATGAGCCAAACCAAACGCTTTTTCCTTGAATTAAGCTATCATGGCAAGCCTTTTCACGGCTGGCAAATCCAACAAAATGCCTTTTCGGTCCAAGAATCCATAGAATCTGCACTTTCTACCTATTTTCAGAAACCCATTAATATAATGGGCAGTGGACGGACTGATACCGGTGTGCATGCTACCCATCAAGTTTGTCATTTTGACTGTGACGTTCCCTTTGAGTCGGAAAGACTTGTCAAGGCTTTGAATGGAATTCTTCCAAATTCTGTTGGAATAAAGGCCGTTCGCCTTGTAAAATCTGATGCACATGCTCGGTTTGAGGCCTTGGAGCGATCTTATTTTTACCGAATTATTTTCCAAAAAAGCCCCTTTTACGATGAATTAGCCTGGACATTTTTTGGAAATCTGAATGTAGAAAAAATGAATCAAGCTGCTCAGTTTCTGATTGGAGAACAAGATTTTGAAGCTTTTAGTAAGGTCCAAACGGAGGTCAATCATTTCCGTTGTACAATTATGTCAGCCCGTTGGGAACAAAAAGAGGAGGAATTGTTATTCCATATAACCGCCAATCGATTTTTGCGTGGGATGGTACGGGCAATTGTCGGAACTTTGGTGGAGATTGGGGTTGGTAAAAAATCACCAGAAAGTATGGTGGAAATTATTCAATCCAAAGACCGAAGTAAAGCGGGTAAAGCCGCACCTGCTAAAGGTCTTTTTTTAAGTCGGGTAGTTTACCCCCGAGAAATTTACCTAGATTGAAAAACCTTGAGCTTAGAAAAAGAAAAAACTTCTTCCGGTGAAATAGTAGACACCAAAGTCCTGAAGCAATTGTATCGCTATGTGCAGCCTTACAAACTTCAGTTTTATTTTTTGGTGTTTTTGACTATTGCCTTGGCAATTTTGGCTCCTACGCGACCCTATTTCATTCAGGTTGCCATCGATGACCACATTGCCATAGGTGACAGTGCCGGTCTGGTTCAGATGATCTACATTTTAGTAGGTCTGATGATTCTACAAGCGATCGTCCAATGGGCCCACACTTATTTTTCTGGTTGGATTGGACAGGTGATTATTCGGGATATTCGTATCAAGCTATTTGACCATTTACTTCGTCTGAAACTCAAGTTCTTTGATAATACCCCAATTGGAAGATTGGTCACACGAAATATCTCGGATATCGAAACTTTAGCCGACGTATTCAGTGAAGGTTTAGCTGCTATCATCGGGGATTTACTGCAACTGGTGACCATTTTGGGAGTCATGTTTTACATCGACTGGAAGCTCACCCTTGTCAGTTTGTGTACACTTCCACTGATGATTATTTCGACTTACATTTTCAAGGAAAAGATCAAAGTAACCTTTAATGATGTGAGAAACGCGGTGTCCAACCTGAACTCATTTCTTCAAGAACACATCACAGGGATGAATATTGTTCAGATTTTCAATCGAGAAGATCGGGAATTTGAAAAATTCAAAGAAATCAACCGAGAGCATCGAACAGCACATATTCGGTCTGTTTTATATTATTCCATTTACTTCCCCGTAGCAGAAATTATTCAGGCAATTGGGATTGGGTTGGTTGTTTGGTATGGCGCTGTAGGGGTTTTGGGACTGGAACTACAAGTCGGGGTTCTGATCTCCTTTATCATGTACCTGCAATTGTTTTTCAGACCGATCCGTATGATTGCAGACCGATTTAATACCCTTCAAATGGGTGTGGTTAGTTCATCGCGAATCTTCAAACTGCTCGATAGTGATGAGCACATTGCGAATGAAGGAGATTTTAAGCCTGAAAAAGTAAAAGGAAACATCGAATTCAAAGACCTTTGGTTTGCTTATATAGATGAGGATTATGTCCTGAAAAACATCAATTTCTCTGTAAAAAGTGGGCAAACAGTTGCTCTTGTCGGAGCTACCGGAGCGGGTAAATCATCTGTAATAAACCTACTTTCCAGATTTTACGAAATCAACAAAGGCTCTATCACCATCGATGGGACAGATATTCGGGAATTTGAATTGGGCATTTTGCGAAAGCATATTGGCGTAGTACTCCAAGATGTATTTTTATTCTCCAACACCATCTATTACAACATTACATTAGGCAACCCGAAAATCAGCAGAGAGCAAGTTTTGGAGGCAGCTGAAATGGTGGGAGCACGGAAGTTTATCGAACGTTTGCCAGGCGGTTTGGACTACAATGTGATGGAACGAGGTGCTACGCTTTCTGTGGGTCAAAGACAATTAATCTCCTTCGTTCGCGCAATGGTTTACAATCCCGAAATTATCATTTTGGATGAAGCCACAAGCTCAGTAGACACTGAAACGGAAGAACTCATTCAGGAATCCATCGAAAAAATGATGAAGGGCAGGACATCCATTGTCATCGCTCACCGACTTTCTACCATTCAAAAAGCTGACAACATCATTGTATTGAACAAGGGAGAAATCGTGGAGCAGGGAAAACATGATGAGTTGCTAGAAAAAGGAGGCTACTACACCCAACTCCATCAAATGCAACTCAAGACCATGGCAATCTAGCCTGGAATTTGCTTGAATCAATTAAACCAACTAGAATAACGTGAAACACAGATTAGCATTTTTGCTATTCCTTTTACCATTTTTGGGGATAGCGCAGGAAAGAGGAGCTGGAATTCGATTAGGTGAACCATTCAGCTTGACTTACAAGGATTTCTTTGATGATTATTTTTCTTGGGAGGTGATGATTGGAAGTGGAGGAATCAACAGCCCAGGCTACTATCAACGGGATTTTGAAAATAATCCGCCAAGTTCCAATGCTTTCTACATAGGCCACAGCGCCAGCAAAGGAGTTTCTCTTCATGGCCGAGTTGCCTATCATGAGGATTTTACCGATGTTTTTGATATTTCACAAGGATATCTTTTAGGGTATGGAGGAGTAGGCGCGCAGCTACGTACCACTCAGGTTAACTATACCTACAACTTGGGAGCCGGTGAAAGTGGTGGAACGTTTAGCGAGCAGCGAAGCAATGTTGATTTTGGGCCTGAAGCTTTCGTAGGGGGAGAATACTATTTTGATGAATTGCCTATCTCCGTATTTGCCGAAGTAGGAATCTTTTTGGAATTACTGGATCGAGTGGGGCATATCAAAGGTCAAGGAGGAATTGGCGTTCGCTATTTGTTCTAAACCATGAGCAGAAAACTTACAGTTCTCCTGGTACTCTTAGCCTTTTTGTTCTTAGGAGGATTAATCATTTTCAATTACTTGGGAGGAAACAATCCGATTCAAATCACCCTTGTAAATCAAAAACCTGCACCATTATCGGGGATTTATTACGTAGGAACTCCTCAGGATCCTTCATTGAAAGAAACCTTTGAAAAAATCGAGACTGAGAAGTCCTTACATCCTGGAAGCTTTTTGCAGACCATCTATGAAGTCGAACCTGCTGGAAAGTTAGATACCATGCGGGTTTTTGTTGGAATTGACCAATTACTGGTTGGCGATGAATACGAGCAGCGGGTCTTTGAGGAGAATCGCTACTTGCTAGCCAGGATTCAAGGAAGTCGATGGGTAATGCCAGGCCCTGAAAAGGTAAAAAGTAGACTTCAGGACTTTGCCGACTCGGCAAAACTTGAATTATCAGAAATTTTTATCGATAAGATAATCTCTGAAAATGAGGTACATGTGATCGCTCCGATAAGGAATTGAGCGCTTTTTACATTTTTTAACCAAACCTATTTCTGAAATTTTCGTGACAATAATTATTACTAAGCCAAATAAAATTTTATGAAAAAACTTATTGCAATATTTGGTTTCGCAACAATGTTTGCATTCCAAGCCTGTGAAGGACCCGTAGGACCTCCAGGCCCTCCCGGACAAGATGGATTAGACGGTATCACTATCGTAGGGGAAGCTTTTGAAGTAGAAGTGGACTTTACAGAAGCAAATGATTACCGAGAGTTGTTTGAATTTGATCCAGCCATTTTAGATAGTGATGTAGTTCTTGTCTATATCCGTTGGGAGCAAGATGGAAACACTCCTATCTGGAGACCACTTCCTCAGACAATTTTCTTTGAAGAAGGCGTGCTAATGTACAATTATGACTTTACCCGATTTGACTTTTCCGTCTTTTTGGATGGGCCATTGGATTACAGTTTGCTTTCCTCAGATTGGACAGATAATCAGCTATTTAGAATCGTGATTGTCCCAGCAGATTTTGCCGGATCCAGAATTGATTTCTCCGATTACGAAGCAGTTACCAAATTATTGGGATTAGAAGAGGATGACTTTGTACCTCTCAAGCCTAAATCCAAAAATTAAGATATACTAAACCAACTTCTACTACAAACAGGATTGAGGCTATGCTACGATCCTGTTTTTTTTGATCCCAAATATTATTTGCTTCCTATCTTTGCATCATGAAACTCCAAAATGATCTCCTGCTTCGGGCAGCAAAAGGTGAAAAAGTAGAACGCACTCCGGTGTGGCTGATGCGTCAAGCAGGACGAATTCTTCCCGAATACCGTGCCGTACGTGAGTCCGTTTCAGGCTTTATCGAACTTGCCCAAACTCCTGAATTAGCCGCAGAGGTGACTATCCAGCCAGTAGATTTATTAGGAGTGGATGCTGCCATCATTTTTTCAGATATTCTAGTAATTCCAGAAGCCATGGGATTACCTTATGAAATGGTGGAAAAGCGAGGACCTTGGTTTCCAAATACAGTTTCTTCAGAAGGAGATCTGAAAAAATTACGAATCGCTGACGGTGCAAATGACCTGAGCTATGTCATCAAAGCGATTGAAATCACCAAAAAAAACCTGAACGGCCGAGTACCGCTAATTGGTTTTGCGGGGGCACCATGGACCATTTTTGCATACATGATCGAGGGAAGTGGAAGCAAGACCTTCTCCAAAGCTAGAGCAATGCTTTATAAAGAGCCGGCCTTTTCCCATCGCCTGCTCCAAATGATCACTGACAGTACGATCAACTATCTAAAAGCCCAAATTGAGGCCGGGGCAGATTTGATTCAAATCTTTGATTCCTGGGCCGGCATTCTTGGTCCAGATCAATATGAGGAGTTTTCCCTGCGATACATTTCCCAGATTTGCGATGCCATTCAAGAAGTCCCAAAAACTGTTTTTGCAAAGGGAGCATTCTTTGCTAGGGAAGCTATGGGGAAATTGAATTGTGAAACGATCGGTTTGGATTGGAATATGGGAATCGCTGAATCCAGAAAATTAATCGGACCAAACAAAACTCTTCAAGGAAATTTAGACCCAGCCGCACTTTACGGTTCACCCGAACAAGTACAGATAGCGACTCAGAAAATGATGGGAGAATTCCGGGGAAGCAGACATATCGCCAATTTGGGTCATGGAGTTTATCCGGATATTGACCCGGAAATGGTAAAAGTCTTTATTCAGACGGTAAAAGACTTTCGGTAACCAATTATTCAGAAATATTAATCGGATCACCAATTTTCACCACTCCTTCACCCAAAGCAACCATATTCTGACCAAAAAGGACTTTATTTCCTTTGGTCCGATAGGATGACAAAGTCCGAAGCGGTTCTTGGCTTTTTATTCCTGTCTCTTGGTCTACGGTGATCAATACACAGCGTGCGCAAGGCTTTACTACCTGAAAATCAGTAGAACCGATTTTGATCTTTCGAAATGTATCTTCTTGAAAAGGCTCTCCACCTGAAAAAACCAAATTAGGGCGAAATCGATCCATATGAACAGGCTTTTCCAGCTTTTGATTGAGGTCATTCAAAGATTCCTGACCAATAAGCAAATAAGGCATACCATCTGCAAAACTGACAGCTTCTCCATTTACGGCATATTTTGAACTCACTAGCCTACGGGTAGACTCGGGCATTTTAACGAGTCGAACTTGCTTTCCCAAAAAATCAGAAAACCAGCGATCAAACTTGTATCCAACCAATTTGGAGGACATCGCATCATCCCAAACAACCACCTCTACTGAATCATCTAACTCTTGATCAAAGGGAATCAATATGAAATTATCAGGATCATTTTTTGGAAATATTGTTAAGCCTTCTGGAGAAAGTTCTACTTGAAGCAAAGCTAGTTTTGGATAAGTACGCTGAGAAACAAAAAGCCCATCTTCATCTATGAGCATCCATCGTCTATCATAGCGAAACCCTTTTTCTTCTACGATAGCTTCATCTAAGCGAATTCCTCCCAAAGACTTGATGGGATAGATAAATATATCCTGAATGTAGAGTGAATCCATGATCAAATATTGGTAAGACTACCAAGTTAACCTCTCCGATCCGAATTTTGATTTTCTAATGACAATTGTTTAGAAAAACCACTGTTTTAGAAGTAGAACCCCAAAACCGATTCGAGTCATCATCCCAAAAACCATCAATAAAAGGAATATCATAGTCCATTTTAATCGGTCTTGACTGCGCTTTTTGCCAAAAAATTCTTTCATATCAAAAAGATGTCGGTTCAAGGCAAAAGGTTGCACCCATGTCAAAAAAATCCTGTCACAATCTCAGAAAACATAAAACTAATCGTGCCATTATGAGAGATAAATTCTTGTATTCTGCCAGCCAATCTGACATTGTGACACAAAAATTCTAAAAATATCAGATGGCATAAGCATTGAAGCAAAGGAATTAAACCAAATCAGAAACTAAATAAAATTTATAATCATGGGAAAAATTATAGGCATTGACTTGGGTACCACCAACTCCTGCGTAGCCGTAATGGAGGGAAATGAACCTGTAGTCATCCAGAACAGTGAAGGAAGAAGAACTACCCCATCAATTGTAGCATTTCTTGACAATGGAAATGGTGAGCGAAAAGTAGGTGATCCTGCCAAGCGTCAGGCCATCACCAACCCTGCAAATACTATTTCATCTGTAAAGCGATTTATGGGTAAAAAATTCTCTGAGGTTTCCGAAGAGAAAAAACATGCTTCCTACAAAGTAGAGCAAGGACCAAACGACACCGTTGCAATCAAAATCGGTGACCGTTCCTATACTCCTCAGGAAATTTCTGCAATGATTCTTCAGAAAATGAAGAGCACTGCTGAAGACTTCTTGGGACAAGAAGTGACTGAAGCAGTTATTACCGTACCAGCTTATTTCAACGATGCTGAGCGTCAGGCTACCAAAGAAGCCGGACAAATCGCTGGCTTGGAAGTGAAGCGTATCATCAACGAGCCTACCGCAGCTGCTTTGGCTTATGGTATGGACAAGAAAAATCAGGATATGAAAATCGCTGTGTATGACCTTGGTGGTGGTACCTTCGATATTTCAATCCTTGAACTTGGTGATGGTGTATTTGAAGTAAAATCAACCAACGGTGACGTACACTTGGGTGGTGATGACTTCGATCAAGTAATCATCAACTGGCTTGCTGATGAATTTATTACAGAAGAGCAAATCGATCTTAGAAAGGACCCAATGGCTCTTCAAAGATTGAAAGAAGCTGCTGAAAAGGCGAAAATCGAACTTTCCAGCTCCTCTTCTACAGAAATCAACTTGCCTTACATCACTGCTACTCAGACTGGACCAAAGCACTTGGTAAGAACCTTGAGCAGATCTAAGTTTGAGCAACTTTCTGAGGACTTGGTGAAGCGATCCATGGAGCCTTGTAAAAAAGCGCTTCAAGATGCTGGACTAACTGCTTCTGAAATTGACGAAGTAATCTTAGTCGGTGGTTCTACTCGAATTCCTAAAATCCAGGAAGAAGTTGAGAAGTTCTTCGGCAAGAAGCCTTCTAAGGGTGTAAACCCTGACGAAGTAGTAGCTATCGGAGCTGCTATCCAAGGTGGTGTATTGACCGGTGAAGTGAAAGATGTACTTCTTTTGGACGTAACTCCTTTGTCACTTGGTATCGAAACCATGGGAGGAGTATTCACCAAATTGATTGAGGCGAACACTACGATTCCTACTAAGAAGTCCGAAGTGTTCTCTACTGCTGCTGACAACCAGCCTGCTGTGGACATCCACGTACTTCAAGGTGAAAGACCTTTGGCTAAGGACAACAGAACCATCGGTAGATTCCAATTGACTGACATCCCACCAGCACCAAGAGGAGTACCTCAAATCGAAGTAACCTTCGATATTGATGCAAACGGTATCCTCAATGTATCTGCTAAGGATAAAGGAACTGGTAAAGAGCAGAAAATCAAAATCGAAGCTTCTTCTGGCCTATCTCAGGAGGACATTGACCGAATGAAAAAAGAAGCTGAAGCAAATGCTGCAGCTGACAAGGCTGAAAAAGAAAAAATCGAAAAGCTCAACCAAGCTGACAGCCTAGTTTTCCAGACTGAAAAGCAGTTGAAAGAATACGGCGATAAGCTTTCTGAAGGCAACAAAACTGCCATCAATGGAGCTTTGGACAAATTGAAAGCTGCTCACCAGTCTCAGGATTTGGCTGGAGTTGATGCTGGAATGGAAGAGCTAAACAAAGCTTGGGAAGCTGCTTCTCAGGAAATCTACAACGCTACTCAAGGAGCGGGAGCTCAGCCAGGAGCTGACGCAGGAGCTACTGGAGCAAGCGATAGCGGAGACGGAGTCTCTGATGTAGATTACGAAGAGGTTAGCGAAGACAAGAAGTAATTAAGCTAAACCAATAAATCAAAGCACTCGGTTATTATCCGGGTGCTTTTGGCATTCAAAAAGCCAAGAATCCCCGCTCGGAATCTTGGCTTTTCTTTCTTTCACACTTGATTTTGAGATCATGCAATTGACCCCAGATAATAAGCTAAAGAAATTAATCGTAGTGGGAGACAGGGTACTCATCCGTCTAAAGAAACCCAATGAAAAAACATCAACGGGACTTTATCTTCCTCCAGGTGTACAGGAAAAAGAAAAAGTCCAGCAAGGTTATATCATAAAAACTGGCCCTGGATATCCAATTCCTATGCCTGTTGAAGATCATGAACCTTGGATGGATAATGATGAAAAAGTAAAATATGTCCCTCTCCAAGCAAAAGAAGGCGATTTGGCTATTTTTCTATTATCTGGAGCTCATGAAGTGATGTATGAGGGAGAAAAATATTACATCGTGTCCCAAGGAGCAATCCTAATGCTCGAACGGGAGCAAGAACTTTAAATAAAAATGCCCGATGAATATCATCGGGCATTTTTTGTTTCTCAATGAAACCAGATTTTTTTCTTTCGCATTCCTTTCGGAATGATGTAGGCAGCTTTTGAATTGGTATTCTTTGCTGAATATTCCTTCCAAGGCTTCCAGTTTTTCGCTTCTAATCCCTTCGGATTATGTATTTCCTTCCGGGTTCTAATTTTTAATTTGGAAGAGTTTTGATTCCAGGTTTTGGAATTTTTAGCTTCTATTCCTTGAGCATTTTCAGGATTGGCATCAAAGTATACAACGGTATTTTTCTTATTCTTTTCCCAAGCTGCTTGATTTTTAGCAGCTGGTCCGGTTGATAAGTTTTGACCGTACGCAAATCCGAAAAGAAGAAATAACGAAAGAAGGAAAATGCCTTTTTTCATACGATTTAATTTGGGTTTACAGCTAAATATACTGCCTCCACCAAAAAATGTTTTATAGACACCAACTTTTTTTACCCTTGAACAAAAAGCTGGTTTTTGGAAAAATCTCTATGATTAGGTAAAAAATCTAGCAGGAATTCTTAGCCATATTCAAATGTGAGGCAAGCCTGTTGATTTTTACGGGGATGAATAATATACAGGTACTAAAAAGAAAAAAACCGGATTGAAAATCAACCCGGCTTTTTCTTCAACAATAGACCCTGTTTTCTGAATCAAAAGGCAAAAACAGCTGCCAAAAGAAAAGATGAAAGGTTTTTGGATGCAGCCAAATCCTTATTCAAAAAGTAATCATTGCCCATGGAGTCAAGTCTGATTTCGGGTATGATTGTTAAATTATTTCCAATTTTCGCATTTGCAGAAAGCGTTACCGCGAAGACATTTCCATCTCCTGCATCGTCAAGACCAACTACCCCGTCAAGCCCTCCATTGAAAACATTGAAATACTCTCCTCGGAGACCCAAGCCAAAGTTTTCAGAAGGCCTAGCTTGAAGATATCCTGCAAAACCATAGAAACCGGAACCTTCTCCATCAAGAGGTAAAACATCTCCTCCGTCAAATTCCTGCCCCGAACTGGTAGTATTATAGGTCGTATTCACACCTAAATACCAAAAGTCAGATAGATCAAAGCCTGTAGTCAAATCGATTTGTAGGGTATTTCCGAAAGATGTCTGACCAGGTATAAGTGCTCCATCATTGACCAGCTTCCCGTCATTATCCCCATAGACTAAATTGAGGAATGTACTTCCCGACCCTGAAGAATATCCCAATTGTGCTCCATAAATAAAGGAGCCAAAAGGATTGAACTCGGTTAGATCTGTAGGGTTCATAACGGCTGCCATGAATGAAAATTTATCCGACAAAGCAATGTCTGCTTTCAATCCTGTATGGGAAAATGGCCCATAAGAGAACATGTACGAAGTAGAGTAATTGAAATTTCCAGTCGGAGAGATTACTTCATAGCCCAAAAAGGTATTGAAGTTTCCAAAAGTCAACGTGACTTTGTCTGTCGCCTTCCAGTACACATAAAGCTGATTGATGATCTGAGAGCTTCCAGCCATTCCCCCTGAATATAGCGGGGATCCAAAAACAGCATCTTCTCCTCGCGGACCAAAAACCAAGTCCACTACTGCCCCAACTTTTTCGCCATCATAAGTTGCAATCAGGTTGGCCATACCTAGAGAAAACCCGGGCAAATTGGCAAATGAACTAGCCGGAGCCATCATATTTTCACCCTTATTGGGGGCATTGAAATTAGTACGAAAATAGGCGTCAACAGACCCTGAAATTGTCAGTACGGAAGGTGTTTCTTCTTTTTCTTCCTGAGCAAAAATTTTATAAGAGGTACTTAGACAAATACATATAGTTAGTAGAAATATCTTTTTCATTTTAATTTTGGATGTTGGTTAATGATAGAGTTGACCAATAGAGCCCCTTGCCGATCGAAAGAGAGTCGCGTTTTTTTCTTCGGCAGGGGTTCTTCTTTTTTAGAGATTATTCATCGAATACGATGGTATATCCTCGGATTCCATGTTCGTGAGAATCCAAACCTGTTCGCTCGTGCTCTGCAGAAACACGGATTCCTACAGTTTTCTTAAGAATAAAGAATATGGTATAGGCAGAAAGGAAAGCTGTAACACCACATACTGCTACCCCGATTAATTGTGTCATGAAGCTATGCTCAGGATTGGTTGAGAAAATTCCTACACCAAGCGTACCCCAAACACCACAAGTAAGATGAACAGAAACTGCACCTACCACATCATCAAGGTGAAGCTTATCAAGAAGAATAGCTGATAGCACTACTAAAATCCCACCAATAAAGCCTACCAAAACAGCAGCTCCGGGATTGATAACATCAGCACCGGCGGTGATAGACACCAAACCAGCCAAAATCCCATTGAGTACCATCCCCAAGTCTAAGCGTTTGAAGGCAAAATAAGCAGCTAAGAATCCTCCAAGACCTCCAGCACAGGCTGCCAAAGAAGTGGTTACAAGGACAAAGGAAACCAATCCAGGGTCAGCGGATAGCACTGAGCCTCCATTGAATCCAAACCAGCCTAACCACAATAAAAAGACACCAATTACAGCTAAAGGTACACTTGCTCCTGGCTTCTCAACGGTTCTTCCATTCACATATTTTCCAATTCGAGGGCCTACCAAGATTACTCCAGCCAGTGCACCCCATCCACCAACTGAATGGACTAATGTGCTTCCAGCAAAATCATAGAATCCCATAGCATCTAAAGCACCACCTCCCCACTTCCAGCTACCGATAATTGGGTAAACAATTCCTACAAAGAATAGAGTGAAGATCAAATAAGCTCCAAGTTTCACACGCTCAGCAATTGCTCCAGAAACAATCGTGGCAGCAGTAGCAGCAAACATCGCCTGAAACAAAAAGTCTGTCCAGTATGTATAGCCCGCATTGGCATAATCGGCACTTACATCAGCCGCCGCAGGTGAAAACCAAAACATATTCCAACCGCTAAAGTCAAAACTCAACCAGCCTGGGACTTCAAATCCAGGATACATTAAATAGAAACCAATAGCAGCATAAGAAACAATACCGATGATTGGGGTTACGGTATTTTTAAAGAGAATATTCACTGTGTTTTTGGCTTGACCAAAACCAGCTTCTACTCCAGCAAAGCCAAGGTGCATAATAAATACCAGGGCCGTCGAAAGCATCATCCAAACGTTGTTGGTAGTAAGGATGTTCTTGGACATCTCCAAAGTGAGGTCCATCGTGGCCATATCATTGGCCAGAACGTGTACAAAATACTTCATAGGTTTAGGATTAAATTTGAACGTATTTCAAAATTTTTGATAGGTTTGAGAGCCTTGGCTCGAAACGAATGTAGGTTATTTTATGGCTAAAAAACAAATCACATTTTTAATCAAAGCCTATTTTTACTGATTTTTTAATTAATTTTTAAACCATTTTTTAATGAATTTGCAAAAAATGAATCGTTTTTGAGTAAATATTAACCCAACAATCTTAAAAAATATAATTTCGATTAGGTTTAGAATATTTTCTGAAAACGATTTCGAAAAACCTGAAACAGCCGATCATAAGGATATTTAAAGATTAAAAAGAATATTATTCTGTTTTTTATAGCTTTTATTAATAAAAATTCATTTTTACCAAATTATGAAAAATATAAATTTTCAAATTATTTGATTTTTTTTTAACCCAAATAAGAAAATCTTTTGATCAAAGCTTAAAAACTGGCTTGAAAAACAACCCATAAATAAAAAAGACCCGATTTACGGGCCTTTGATTCTCACTTTTTTCACTAAACAGATTATCTACTTTGAGATTTTGCAAAATCTTTTGCGAAATAGGTTAAAATGATCTTCGCTCCTGCACGTTTGATAGAAGTAAGTATCTCCATCATTGCTCGATCCTCGTCAATCCAACCCCGAGCTGCAGAAGCTTTTACCATACTGTATTCACCGGAAACATTATAAGCAGCAATTGGAAGAGGATAGTTATCATTTAATAGTTTGATCACATCCAAATAGGATAATGCTGGTTTCACCATTAAAAAATCAGCTCCTTCCTCCACATCCAAATCAGCTTCGATTAAAGCTTCTTTGGAATTGGCAGGATTCATCTGATAGGTTTTTTTATCACCAAACTTTGGAGCAGAATCTAAGGCATCCCGGAATGGCCCATAAAAGGCACTTGCATACTTTGCCGTGTAAGACATGATAGAGATATCCGTAAACCCATGCTGATCCAATTCCTCCCGAATAAAACCTACACGACCATCCATCATATCCGACGGCCCCAAAATATCCACTCCGGCATCAGCTTGAGCAAGAGACATTTTTGCCAAAATCTCCAGAGTCTCATCATTGAGGATTTTCCCATTTTGTACGATTCCATCATGTCCGTCACTGCTATAGGGATCCATCGCCACGTCAGACATTAGGCAAAGCTCTGGAAATCGATTTTTGATTTCCCTCAAACCTTTTAGATAAAATGTCTCAGGATTGTAGCTCTCCTTTGCGAATGGGTCTTTGAGTTCCTCAGGATAAGCTGGGAACACATCAAAGCTTTTAATTCCAAGGTTGAGGCATTCTTCGATTTCAAATAACATTTGATCGATCGAAAATCTGAAAATCCCCGGCATGGAGTCCACCGGAATCTTCTTTTTCTCACCAGAAACAAGGAAAAGAGGAAAAATCAAATCCTCAACACCTACAGAAGTTTCTTGAACTAGGTTTCTGATTGCTTCCGACTTCCGATTTCTTCTTGGTCTTCTATACATGGATTAAAATTTTACCCCAAAGGTACAATAGAGAACTCCGAACCTAAAATGATTTAATAATTATCCTCCATGGGCAATTAGCATTGGCTTTCAAATGATTATCTTAGAACTAGTTGCGTTATCATGAATCAAAAAAAGTTTCAAAATTCAATTTTTAGCAATTGGGATAAATTTTCCTGTTTGGATATCCGACCGAGGGAGTCTCAACAGCAAATTAAAATACCCAATTGCAATAACCTGGTTTTTTATTCAGCTCATGAACTGAAAAAACTAAGAAGAAAGGGGTTTTCTAGTGAGATCGGAAAAGAAATAATGGTTCGCATTCAATCTATCCAAAATAAATTCTTGTCCAACAAGCCCATATTATTGTTTGATGAAGGGAAAGGGTTTATCGCTCAAGCTATTTGGCAACATTATCAACCCACTCAGCAAGTATTTATTTATCGAAATGGAATTACGGGACTACTTCAAGAAGCTGAAGAGGTTTTCAAAAGAAAGTTAAAATATGTCACCCTATATGGGAAAACAGGTGTAGGCAAATCCGCTTTATTGGAATTTTTAAGAAGTAAAAACCAGCAAGTTCTCCATTTGGAAGAACTTGCAAATCACAAAGGTTCTACTTTCGGAAATCTGGAACACAAAACTCAGCTTAGCCAAGAATCCTTCATTCTCCAACTTGCAGAACAAGTGGCCCACTTCGATCCAAATAGACCCGTTTTTGTGGAATCAGAGAAATATAGTCTTGGAAAAAACCTAATCCCTCTTAGCCTCTTAGAAAATTTTTCAAATGGGAAACGAGTACAACTTAGCCTTTATAGGAAAAATCGGATTGAGAGGCTAATCAAGGATTATGCTGGCATAAATGACAAAGAAATAGAGGCGGGGATTGAAAAGTTAAAATTCAGAATTGGTTCTAAAAAAGCAGAAGATTTAAAAAGGCAACTATCCAGAAAAAACTACGAATTTGTCATGGAAGGGCTTTTAGATTACTTTGATAAATCTGATTCTTATCAAAAAAACGAAACTCTTTCATTCGATCTGATTCAAAATGCAGAAGACTTAGAAAAAGCAGGTTTAGATCTAATTGAAAGATTTAGCTAAAAAAAAACGTCTCCCGTAGAAGACGTACTGTGCCAACAGAAAGTTGAAGCATAACTCGTTGTCATACTGTTATCAAGGTCCAATTTCTTGTTCTTCTTCCTTGCTTGCTCAGGTTCCTAACACCGTAGTGCTTTTATCTTTAATATCCTTTCGGATTTATTTCCAATCAAGTTGATACAATTTAATCTTTTAATCTTTATTTTCCAATACTAAGTCAAATCTTAAACCGCTACTTCCTTCTCCTCTTCCGGTTCTCTTTCTTCGACCATACCAAATCACAATTTTCCCATTATACCAACGTGTCCGTTGATAGGTACTTGTAAGCTTGACTCCTGCCCTTGGAATTTCTTCCTCATTAATATACAATGGATAAACCTGTCCGTCATCCTCATCAATCCCATCTCGAAGTAGAGGCGTTCTTGGGCGAATAGCATGTGGAGCAAAAAGCTCATTAATTCTTGGCATTGATGCTCTTTGGAAGTGAATTTCTCGATTTGACCCTTGCTGATGAACAGGTATAAACGGAATCCAATTCTCACTTACACTATTTCCTAATTGATATCTCAATTGGGCTTTATAGGTAGAGGCTTTTCCTTCACTATTGTTATCCAAAGCTACTGGAAGCGAAATTTCAGATGGGATTTCTTTCGGTTGAATCAAACGTGAAAATTCATCTTGAAGGCTTTTTGCCGCTTCATATCCATCAAGCCCTTCTCCTATCCCATTCGGAACCCTAGCTTCAATACCCCAAACCAAATTGGCCATTTCATCACGGATAAATTTCACTTCTTCTATTGGATCACTCTCAAGTGTTTTTACCGCTGCTGCTGGAAGTAGAACCCGTTTATCAAAGTCAGGACTTTCAAACTCGCCTTTTTCAACCGTCAGGGCATACATATTCCACTCATTCCAGCTTTCCCCATCTTTGTGAGCTGCCTCTACATAGAAATTTTGTCCGAAAGTATCACGAACCAAAATCCCTTCCACTTCTACCATAGAGCCAGTAGGAATATCATAGGGAATAGCCAACCAATCATTACTGTATTGCAAAGCGTATTGGGTCACCAAAATCTTTGCAATATCAGTATCAGAGGCTTTCAGATTCCCCAAATCAATGGAGCCATCCTCCATTTCCCACCATCTTGAGTTAGGCATGCCTGCGAAGCTTGCCTCGGAAGGAATCACTGTTAAAACCTCTCTTTTTCGAATAGAATTATCAAAGGGTTGATTTGATTCCTCTTTTTCTTTAGCTACGTCAAATGAAAACCAATCCAAATGCCCATGGAAATACTCTTCAGCATTTAATTCAGTTTCTGTTCCATTTCCCTCATCAATACCAGTTCTAAAGCTGTATTCTAGTCGTTCTTTTAGCCACGAATCCTTCTCAACACTTTCAGGTATATTCAATTCATTTTTTACAAAATCAACCCAATTTTTAGCAACTAAAAGCGCCAAACTTTTATGCTTCGATAGAATGAATTTATCAGAAGTTGGCGATTGGCTAGGGGCAAGAATAAGATTGTTTATTTTTGTCGGGTCACTCCATAAAAGATCCCAAAGGGACTTTCCATTTAAGGCTCTTCCGCTCACAGCACGTAAAAAGGAAGCTGCTTGCTGCAAACTTAGAATTCGAGCTTTTACAGCTGCATCTTCAGCAGTTTCACCACCTTCAAATTGTGGGACTTCAAAAGGGAATTTTTCTTTAAAATTATCCTGATACATCCCAGAAACGTAACCTTTACTTGCTGGAAGTTTTCCCCCTTCCTCATCAAATAGCTGCAAAAATTTTTTCCCAATTCGAACAGCCATTTTCAAATCGATCTCGGGAGTCAATCGCTCTACTCTTGCTTCTAAAGGAATATCCTCCGAATAAGGCGATTTTGTCCCATCGCCTCCAGTGAATGAGGTCATTCTGACCATATTTATGGCGGCCTTAGCAAAAATTGCCGACCCGGCATCTTCTCCCTTCAACTCACCAAACTGGTACTGTCTAGCCAGCATCCATAAAGGATCATTAATTTTTGCAGCTAGGGAATCGTCTAGTTCTTCTTCACGGGGACGACCTTCGATTCGGTTATAAGCCCTAAAGGGTTCACAGGGGTAATATGGTTTTATGGTTGACATTATTCTTCAGGTTCGTATCCAACATTCACGCTAGTATAATCTATAAAAAGCCCGAGTGCATCGCTTCCAGACGATCCATCATTTGTCTCGTCTTCATCAGATGCAGCCAGTTTTCGAGCAAACTCATCATCTCCAAATGCCAAGGCTGCAGTAGCAGGTAAAACTTGAGAAAACATGGATTTATCCACTTGGTCTGGTTCAACAGCTCTCAATTTTGCCAATTGAAAAGCTTCTTCCACACAAAGCGCTAATTCCTCAAAATCCCAAGTCCCTCTTTTTTCAGGAGGAACAGCCAAAAGCAAACTTTGTGGAGCTCTGGAGTCAGGTTGATTAAAATGAAAAGCTATTCCTGTAGTCTCTTTTGGATCCGGAATGATTTCCATCCATTCATCCAAGAACAATCCACAACAAGTTGCCTGAAGGTTTTCTTTCCCAAAAATCAACAAAGACAATCGGTCTCCATCAGAAGTATAAGATTCCGGGAATTCAGCCCCTAACCAATAATCTCTTTCCGATACTGGTGGAAGATTATTCAAATCAAATGGCAATTGTACTGGCTGAAAACTTACCTGCTCATCATGAAGCACTTCCCCCAAAATCGAAACTGTTTCCAAATAACCTAGTCTATTTCTAACCAATGAAATTCCAGACCACCAATCTTGGAGCTGTGCTTCAGTCTTATGACGCAGAGGTCCTTCAGGTCTAGGCATATTTAATTGACCGTTCAAGTCAGCTTCATTACTGATACCTATCTTAGGCACAAGTTTAAAACCACTTCCAAAAAACTTAGTAGAAAATTCAGCTGCAAAACTGATCCATTTTCCCTGATCAATTTCAAATTCCAATTCAGAAAGCTGAGCTTGGGCAAAGGAGATATTTTCAATCATTTTGGCTTTTGCCGAAATAATTCGCTGAGCGAGAGAAAGGATATCCTCATCTGGATTTACAGGATAGAATCCTGAAAACCCGAAACTTGATAAAGCTTTTAAAGAATCAATTGCCAATTCCTTTTCGGAAGGAGAATAGGATGTTTTGGAAGATTCAAAAGGTGCCAACGTATCTAAAAGATCCTGGTAATCATTTAATGAAGTATTTATTCGAGCACTTAAATCCGTCAAATCTATTCCTGCGGCCTCTGGCCCAAAATTCATTTCATCTTCTGCAATTCGATAATCCCTTGCATCAGCTCCACGGGCCCCTCCAATCACTTTTCCCAAATGCTGAAGCAAGGATATGATTTCTCCAAAGCTTAATGCAGATGAGCTAGAGGCTTCATTAAAGTTTATCGAAATATCGTCTTCCTCAGAAGCATCATTTTGTCTCAAGTAATCAATGCACCTGGCCTGTAATTCACCTAAACTTTCATCACCTCCACTAGTCACCAATAAAACCAAATCAATGGGCTGCATTCCCAAATCAGAAAGACTGATCGCTGTCTGAGTATCTCCATAAACTGCCTTCCATGACACAAGATCCGGATCACCGATCTTGGATGCCAACCAATGATTGAGAGATGGCTCCGCTTTAGACCTGGGACTAACTTCCACCCCAACCCAAGGAGTATTTGAATTAGAAATGACCGGAATCTGAAGCAAAGCTCTTTGGGTCACCATGACTCCTTGTCTGAAGGTTTTAATAATTTCTGGATCGAGGGGCACTTTCCCCTCAGAAATGGAATTCAATACGGCACTTGCCCGAACATGATTTCCTCTCACTAGTTGATAAACTCCTTCTGCTGTCACCAAATCACCCAAGGCATCTATGGCATCCGCGATATTGTCTAACTCATGAACAATTGCCCTGATTTTCTTTCGCTCTAACTGAGGTGTAGACCCCGTACTTGGTGCAGCAGGATTTGGGAGCTGACTTGCCAAGACCCAAGGAAACCCTTTAAACTGAACTGGTGAGACATTGTCATTGATAATATTATCCACAAAAGTTAAATCCGGATTCCATAATCCAGCATCAGTTAAATGCTTTTCAACATGATCTATTAAGGCTAAACCATCTACCACATTCAATGCTTTGATGGATTCTGACTGGGTAGTGTCAGTGGGATCTACAGAAGAATCCGAATAGGTGGGGAATTTCCTGCGAAGACGATAAATATAAACGTCCATTTCCAATGGATTTCCTCCATCATCCTGATACTTTTCATGTAGTGCTCGCTCAAACTGATATCCTAATAAGGCACCTGTTTCCTGACCATTTCCCACACCCTCCAAGAGATGTAAAGCCTTCCTTACCCTTGCAGAGGTGAGATTTACCGAAAGGGCATTATTGCTATCTCCTTTCGCCTTTATGGAATTATATCCTGCACGTAACACTGCAGCGGCGACAGCATGATTCATACTAGGGCCATGGATAAATCCCTGACTATCCGGAAGCTTTTTCACATCTTGTCCATTTGAGGACTCCAATCCTTCAGGAAGTTTGGGAACCGACTCCATTTCTTCAGATCTCCGTAAATCGTGGACAAATCCATAAGCTCCCAAATAGGTTCCTGATGAATTTCCTCTCCTCAATTCTCTCAATCGGTAGTCAGATAAGCCTGTCAACCAAGCGTCTAGTCTGTATGTAACTAAATCAATGTGAGAAGATAGCAAGCGCTCCAAGGTAGGAACGTCCAAGTTTTTAATTTTTTCAAGAGCTTTCTTCGCATAGACGCCATGGTCATAAACCCAAGCGCCACGAATCATTGCCATTAAGACAGAATACTGGGTTTTTTCTTCTCCATCGATTTCTACCTTTGGAAGGTCTTCAAAATGAAGGCCTGTAACTTTTTCTAAAGTATTCTGGTCAAGAATCCATTCCAGATAATTTTTCCCTTTGTCCGTTACAGCCAAGGGGCCTTCACCTAATTGCTCGTCCTGTACTAAAGGACCTAATATAAAATTCCCTTCAGTAAATCGGTTTTTGTAAATATTTGACTTAGAAATCGCATTGGTTTGGGTGTTTTGGGAGGTATGTCCCAGACCACTTAGTAGCTGTTTATAATTATAAGCGATTTCACCAGGAGTAAATGCCCCTTCCAAATAGTCCCAATTTACCTGGAAACCTTCTCCCTCCTCATCCGGATCTTGCCATCGATTGGCAGCATTGACACCAAATCGATAGAAAAATTCTTTAGAGAAAGGCTCTAGTCCCAAAACCTTCAAAAATTCCGCTTGCGGATTTGACTTATACTGATCACTGTTGATATGAAGGGGTTTTTCTCTAAAGTTCTCAAAACCTTTTTTCGTTTGCTTCAAAAACAACGTGAGGTTTTTGATATAATTAGATTCAGTCCCCTTTTGGGTGGAACCTTGAGATTTGAATAAATCCACAGGAGAAACAGGCAGAATTCCATAGGGCTGATTATCTACTCTGAATACTGGTAATGTTCCTAGGGCAGACACATGATGTAGCATAAACAACATGGTCTGATTGATATCAAAATCCTCCATGAGATTAGGAATCATTACCTTGAAATAATATTTCAAGGTGGCATTGAACAGTGCTCTGTTCATAGCTCTTCCCAGACAAATATCCTTTTTATCATGATGCCTGATGTCATTTGCTAATGATTCCGGTATTCCCAGAGCTTCCTTAAAAAACTGGCCATCAGAAACGTCCAATTCAAATTTATCATCAAAGCTATTCACATAAGAAGGCGGATTTTGAGCAAAAAACAAATCAAATGCTCCGTCCAAATCGTCATCTAAAGCTCGATAAGGAGATTTGACCTGATCGGTATTATTAGTGGCAGTTCCAGCTGCTAAATATTCCAGCCCTCCATCACTGTATAAGTGATTAGTAAATAATTTATTTATTAATGCCTGGCTTTGGATGGCATCCTTATTTTTGACCCCATAGGCCATAACCAAGTCAAAGCCCTGCTCCCAATCATCTTTATCCAAAGGAATCTTAATCCCCATGCCAGCATCTACTGCCGCATTGAAATCAAACATCCAACTAATCTCCCCTGGCACTTCCAAATCCCCATTAGGGAGATGCTTGAAATAATCAGCCTGATCCCCACTAGGATCCAAACTTACAGGAAGCGGTTTTTGGACTGTTTTACCAGTGGCAATATGCTGATATTGATCTCCTCTTTTTGTAATCACTACAAAACGATCTGGTAGAACTTCTGTAAACCCTGCCCTATCCCAACTTTTAGTTTTCTTAGGAACATTTGGAAAGGTCAACGCTGATTTAAAGGGTTGATTAAGTTCTTTTAGATGGTCTTTATAGTATTCATAGATTATTTTCCCGGACTCATTGATAAGAAGTGCGAGCTGCTCTATTTGAGACTTTTGCAAGGCCGATGTTCGAGCTGTAATCCAGCTTTCTAAACTTGTCAAAAGATGACGAAAGTGGGAAATAGCAATATCTAAAGTTCCTTTAGTCTCTAAACAAGGAGTAAAATGTGAAGCTGAAATCAGTTGCTTAAGCCGTTGCGGTGCAGATGCAAAGGCAAGCTCTAGCTTCTTGATTGTTGCATCTGATTTAGTTAGTGCTCGGCTCTTTCTTTTTTGATAACCAAGTTCCTCAACCAAGAAGTCGAATAACTCATCCTTAATTTTTTCTATGTTGCCTGTGGCGATTTCCTTTGGCTCTAAAGCCCGGATGGCATAAGCAGCCCTTCGTACTCCTAAGCTTACAGCTGCTGCACGCCAAGCACCTAGCTTTGCCGATTCTCTTTCAGACTCAGGTTTACTATAAACCTCATAATAATAGTCTTTTGCAGCCTGCTCTTCATTGTCAGTCAGTCGTTCATCATGGTTGTCAATAGCAATATCATCCGGAAAAATCCGAACCCATAGCTCGGTCACCTCTTCTGTACGAGGTGTAAAAATCACACGATTTCTGTAATCCTCATAAAACCGATCTCTGGGATTATTAACATCTACCAATTGATCCAGAATCTGATTTTCAATTGTGACCAGCATTCGGTCAGCTTCCACTTGAGTATCTGCTGCTTCAGGTAAAGGGTTTGCCTTTAAGACATTATTTACCTGGTCTCTGAGACTGAAATAGGCACTTTTTAATTGATTATACTCTCCTCTGGGAAGCAAAATCGTACTAGAGGCAGTGGTTTTTATTTTTTCCTGCAGCTGGGATAGCTGACTCTTTAAATTCTCCAGTACTTGCTTGGGTGGTTTTTCCCGAGTATTCACAATGACATCCCGAGTATTCAGAATACTTCTGCGAGTCGCAATCGATGAAAGTGAACTGGCTTTAAGCTTATTTTCCGCAAGAATTTGATTTTCCAGCTTTTTAAAGCCCGGCTCCAATTCCCGCATGTCATTTAGATATCCTCTAAGCTGGGTGTTTAACTTTGAAATCCCCCTTTTTTCAATTGGTGTTCTTGGTTTGATTTTTTTCGAAGCAGCTTGAAAACTAAGCAACTGCTTTTTCAGAACTCCATAATTCTTTTTCAACTTATTGATCTCATCCAAAGTCCCATCAAGTGGTAATTGGGCATGCTTATGAATATCCTTCAAAAGGGTTATCAATTCTTTTTGAACTGAAATCAAACTGCGGTAATCTTTTATCCCAATTTTTACTTTTGCAGCAATGAAAAAACTTGCCTTTACTATTTTGGGATTAAGTTGTTTGACAGGAAAAGTTTTTAAAGTTTCTCTAAATCGGGTGATTGGGACTGTTTCCTCATCAATTTTTTTCTTCAGTGTATTAATCTTCTTTCGAAGCTCGTACTCTTCCCTCTTGAGATCTTTTTTTCCTGTGTAGCCGATTTTAAAATTGGTAAGTCTGACATTTCCACTTTTATGCTTCCGCTTGATTAAGGAAATATTGCTTTGAATTTTCTTGAGCATGTCATCTGTGGCTCGAAAATCCGGTGAATCCGCTAAAGCATCCAACTCGTCCAATCGATCCTCAATGTTTTTAAGTTCCTTATCTAATGTGGCCGCATTGATTTTATTAGAAACAAAAATTGCATCGATGCTTTTATGTAATTTTTCAAGGGCACCCAGATATAACTTTCCTTTTTCATATACAAAAAGAGAAGGCGTTTTAAGTCGTTCTACAGCCTTTACTAATTCATCGATCCGATCCGTCAATCCTGATTTTGTAGTGGCAAGCTCATCCCAAATCCAAAATGATTGAACCACGGATTTCAAATCACCTGCTGCATCTCTAAGTACTACTTTATCAACTCTTTCCGCTTCTTTAATTTTGTTTACAAGCCCAGTGATTCGCTGAACTTCTTTTTGAAAATCACCAAATTGTTTTTTTACCTGATTTTGAGCTTGCTTCTGCTTTCTTCCAAAAATTGCCTGTGCCCTTACTCCTTCTTTTTCCTCACTCGTCTGAAATTCCTGGATAGAATCTTCAAGAATCCGGACATCAAAAATCAACTTATAGAGCTGTTGGATAATAGTATTTACATCGCCTTTGCCCGGCACAGATGGTTTTAAAACCCGTGAATACTTCATGAACTTTGTCTCCAGCCGAACTGGCAGCATCAGGACAGGGAAATCATCACTTCGCTGATTGAAAGCATTTTTGATTTGATGAAAAATCGGATCGTTATATTTTCCTACAAGTTCTGGGATAGGCATAGCGCTTAATCGTTTAGCATGGTAGATGCATGTCGTGCAAAAAGAATAGGAGCTTGGTAAAGAATATAGGCCATGTCACTGCTGCTTGCTCCCCATTGTGCAGCTCTTGGGCCCGTTCCGCTAGGACTCAGTTGGATATTCACTCCATTCACTTTCAAAAAAGAAGGTTGCTTGGAAGCGTTTCCTGTCAGATGTTCCCAGGTGACTTGATTCCAATTGTCAGGAGTCATATCCAATGCTCCATCCAAATCATCCAAACCAAAACTTACCTGACCTGGTCTCTCTCGCAATACAAAAAACCAACCTGGATTATTTGTCCTGTTACCATTCGCTTCCTCCTGCGAAAGCTCAAATCCAAAGAAATAAACATCTGGTTCTATGGACCCACTAAGAATCGGCCATTTGACATTTCCGGATTGATTGTAATCACTTAACTGCCTCGGAAGTGCCGGATTCCCATTTTTGTAAACAGCCTTTTGGGCATAAACCAAGGTGTTTGGATATTTTCTCAGCAAATCCCCTTTAATCAAAAGCACAAGACCGGCTCCTGGTTTTTCCTCATTATTTCCAAGAGCCTTGTTCCATTTATGAATTTCTTTGATATCAGCTCGTGCATTTTGATTGGCGAGCATTGCCTCCACATAAGCCTCATAATCGTCTCCTACTTCGACATCTTTCATTGGGTCATTGTCATACTCCCAAAAATGCCGGAAATAACTTCCTCGCATATCAGTAGGAAATTCTCTCCATAGTAATTCCCTAGAAAATTCATGATTCATCCCCATCAAGAAAGACTCGATAAACTGACGGTTCGTCTCCATCAGTGTAATGGTATTCGGCTCAATTTCACTGATATTTGGAATGATATAATCGGGAGAAATTTCCTTGAGATACTCGTAAACAGGTATCGGAAATCGTGGATAAGCCATGATAGGCTTATTGTTAAGCGTAATATTTGAAGCAAAAAATGAAGCCAGCTTCCGAGTAAAATTCAATTTGGGATTTAGTTTTAATCGGATTTTTTCATGAATATCCAATGGCAAAGTAGCTCGAAGTGGCTTTTGAACAAGTTTTGCTATTGTATCTGTCCCTTGAGAGATTACAAACTTATCTGAGAAACTAGTAAGGAAATCCTCTCGAGTCTTAACAGTAGCACTTTGTTTATATTGAATAATAGTGCTAGATGAAGCCCCACCTTTTACAAACTTTACCTCGTCATTTGGGCCATAAATCCCCTCCGTAAAATTGGGATTGATTCTATCTTCGAATACCTCTGGATTGACAATGAATTTTCGGTTGACTCCAATCTTTTGTCTACTAGTAATGCCATTTAATATGTCCTCAGCCCTTTTCTTTGGTTCTGGCTCCAAATCAGTGAGTTTGGCCATTACAGCCGAAGTTGAAAAACTCACATCTGAAAACTCCAAAATCGCATTGGTCAACTTTTCCATGAAAGAGATTGGAGGGTTTTCTAAAACCACATCAACAATATTCTCATAGGCTTTTAAAGTAGGTAAAACCATGGCTGGTTCAGACCTGGAAGGAGCTGCCGAAATTCTACCGTTTTCTTCACTTTGGATGTTCAGTTTGGATATCAAATCCTGATTAAGTATTTCCAAGGCTCCATCCTTACCCCCATTCATCAAAGCAGTGGGCGTAAAATTATTTGCTACTTTCAAGAAAGTACCCGACCGAATTGCTGTTGGGACGATAGAAGTCTTAATAGCTTTTTTCACGGTCGATTCAGCGTCTAATTTCAAGACTTCAAATGCTTTTCCTGTTGCATTTATAAAGTCAAACTGATTCAACTTAAAGACTTTTTTGACTGCTAAGGCTTGGGTAGCCCTTTTCATCAACTCACTTTCCCTAATTTTTTGATTGGCTTCATTTATCTCTCCGATTTGCTCCCAGGCCATCTCCATAAAGTGCTCTTGATGTTTTTGAACTACCTGCACTCCCAACCCAGCAGCTGCTCGATGACTAGGATGAAGATTCATTTGGTGGATCCAATCTGATCCATTTGCTGACAACTTATTCACTCCTTTATGCCATTTACCATAAATCGGTGGGGTAATAATGGGATCTTGTTCAGCATTTGGAGAATAGAAAAAGGATGGATTAGGAATAGGGGTTGTATCCTGGAGATCAAAAGAAAGGTTCAAGACTCTCAATAATTGGTTCTTAAGATCTTGTTGGCTCATAGGCCAAGGGGCTGTTTGATAGTCTGGATGTCTGAGAGCCCCTTCCACATAGCCAAGAGCATCTACTCCAACTGGTTTGATCCCAAAACCAATATCCTCCATCTCCATTTCCCTCTTCCCAATATTTTCAGGCAATTCACGGGCTTCCAAAAGTTGAGCTAAACTTTCAAAATCTCCTCCTTCATCTACTTTAAAAGACCAAGTATAGTAATAGGGATAACTGGATGGATTGGTACCCCCAGTGATTGCTGTCCGAGACCAAGAAGGTTTTTGAGCGGGAACATTTTCCGTATCCAATCCCAAACCAGCCAACCTGCCAGTTTCAAATGCTGGAATCAAAAAAGCATGATAGACATTTGGATCATAATCCAAAGAAGGAGAAGGCTCTGTATATTCCAGCTTTCTTGCGCATAGCAATCTAGAAAGAGCTAAATCCGGATTTTTAGAGAGTTTTTGAGACAATTGCACTTCCGGGTCAGATGGAGAGTCGCCCAAATCCTCCAAAACATGAACATGAGCCAAAGCATAGGTATCCTTTTCATTGCAAAAAACTTCAGCTAAGGCATCATTGCTGATAGTAATAAAAGGAGTAGGAGTCCCTCCAGTACTTTTTTCGAATTCATTTTCCCTAAGGACAATCAAACCCAACCAAGGTCTGAGTTTATTTCCAACTGGCTTGGCAGGTGTAAACCTCCATGGAAGGTCCTCTTCATAAAACTCAACATAGCAAAGATTATTGGTCTCAAAATTTGTGACCCCTTTTTTAGGATGTACCCTGATGATCGATTTGGAATTTACTCCCAAAACATCTCCAGGGCCTTGCACTTTGACAACTTTGGTGATTGTATGAGTCTGTGAAACTTCTGCTTTGGTAGCCTTCACTTTCGTTGTCACAGTGATTTCAGGGCGCTCAAGAGTAGCGTTATTTGGCAAAGTATTTCCCAAAAAATCTGCTTCTAGGATTTCATTCCCTAAGCCTTGTCTAACCCAAGGTAAAAATGAATAATTAGCTAAAACTGAATCTGGCATATCTTATAAGGCTAAAACATCACTGGCAACAACTTGAACACTCTGTTTTCCCGATTTTTGGGAAGTTTTGGCTATCTCCACAGCTTCCATGTAAGACAGATGCTGCTTAGCTCCTACTACCTGCAAATCATCCGTACCTACTACTGCAAAACCCGGCTTTTGTAAAGCAACTTTCTTAGGATTGAGTACCTGACTTTTGTAAGCAGATAGCGCGGACCGTCCTACTGCACCTCTTCTTGAGAAGAAAGTAGTCTCTTGCTTGCTGAATGTGGCCAAAGTGCTCAATTTTTGAAGAGCAAAAGACTGGTTGGCTTCATCCATCACATGCTGCTCATATTCCACCGATCTATCTACTACATCACCACATTTCAAGGCATCAGTTGCACTTAACTTGACACCGGAGCTTTGATCTTCAAATGAAGGAAGACTCAACTTTTCATTATCTCCGATATCTAGGAAATTGGCTGGAGCAAATGCTTCCTGTATGTAGGAGTAGCTAGCTGATGAATTTCCGATCTTGACCTCGGTTACTTCAAACAGAGTGAAATCTGAAGGTTTGAATTGTCCAAACTTGGAAATCTCTACTTCAAACGGCACAATTTTCTGGCTGATTTCAATAGACCCATTCGGTGTCAAAATCAACTCTTCTTCCGATGCCAAACCTCTCATTCGCAATCCAGGAGAATTCGGGTTGGAAAGTATACTTCTCCAGTTTTGAATGTCCTCCATTGCTTCGGTAAGTAGCGGGAAGACCGCAATATCCGGTAGTGTTGTATCTTTTTTGTCTCCCCAAGTGACGTCGAATTTGACTTTGACTGAGAAGAAAAGAATCTTGAATTTGGCAGTTCCTTTGGCTCTCCAAGGAGTAGGTCCCTCGAGTGAAAATTCCAGAGAAAGGCTGAGCAAAGTGGTGCTACCAGCCTTGACTGCCAATCTTGCCCGTGCATCGGCAATGAAACGGAATGGTGAAAACTGGAACAGAACATCAAAGCCAAATTCTCCGACTACTTTGAAACCTGCTACTCCAAAATAAAAATCGATACCAGCTCCGAATTGGACTGTATTGGAAGTGACTGCAAAGTAACAAGACAATGTCAGGCGGGGATTACCTGAAAGAATTTTCAAGGTAAGCCGCTTCATCGTTGGAATTTGAAGATGAGTAGGTGGGTTAAATCTCGGATGGAAACCTCCTACCGAGAGTACAAAATCTGGCTTTGCTCCCCATGAAATCCGCAAAACCATATCACCCTCTAATCCAAAAGTAAGCACCCTAGAATCAAACAAGCTTGCATCGAAGCTCAGCATGCCTTTTTCAAAGTCGATCATGCCGAGGAAAGCAACTTGAATTTTGATCAAGGCGGCATTTTCATCAGGCAAAATCACTCGAAGAACACCTAGAATCCCAAATCTTACAGGATTTGCAAATTCTATAGCGACTCCCAAATCCACCCGGAGAAGTGTAGGCACTCCCCAAGTAATAGCAGCCATTGGTCCTAACACAAATTGGTCTCGCTTCACAGGGAAAACCTCTTTGATGTCAGTTAAAATCTTATTGATATTGGCGATTATATCCTTTGGAAAAAGAATATTCTGAATGGTTCCGGTCCGAACCCCATCCCGGAGGCGCTCAACTTGGATTGTACGATGAATTCCTAAAATTCCTCCCAGTCCAGATAAAAAGAAGCCAAACCCTAAGGCTATTCCGGTTCCAAATTCAACAGAAACAATAAATAAAACAGAAGTCCCCGGCTTGCCATCAGGCATCTTGCTATTGATAATACCTATCGCAGATACTGCGAAAAGATTCATAAAGGACAATTCCACAGCTCCTGCGTATTCCCCTTTTTCATTATCAAAAAACAAATAACCTCCTCCAGTAAACACAGGAGTATCTAGGGAGACTCCGAGTCCAGTTGGCGGTTTAAATCGAATATCAATGTTTACAATACCAAAATTGGAATTCCCTTGTGGCACCCCATTGCTAAAAGATGCCTTAACCAAAGTTGCTTCAATTCCCAACCCTTCTACGGAAGCAGCAACAGGTCCAAGAGTAATACTTGCTCCTGAAAAAGCTACCCCAATATCCGCTCCTGCGGAACCATTGTCTTTATAGGTGATTTTTAAAGCATCTAAACTGACAGCGTTCCCAAATTTCCCATTTACGGGAATCAGGGCCTCACTTTGGGCTCCTCCAAATGAAATATTAAGACCCGAAGGCCAGCGGATATCCAAGTCAATATCAAACGATTCCCCAAACTGTAAATCCTTTAAATTGATCTGACTTGGTAGGAGATCATCCATTCCTGGAATGACAATCTGGTTTTCTATTAATCCACCTAAACTGAAACCCCAATCATTAGAAGCCGTTCTGCTTAGACCTATTTTGCTCAAATATATTCGGACAACGCTAGGGACATCCAAGACCTTTAAAGCTGGATCCGCAGTTCCCAAAATGCTAAATGCTCCTTGGTTATCGATCTCTATATCAACTCCGATAGCCGTGGCACCATCCGCCCCTCCAATTCCTTCTAACTCAAGTTGCCCTTGAAGTTTGATCGTGATTTCATCTTGGTTTTTTGTGACGGAGATATCCGAAATGGTGATTTTGATACTTCCAACATGAAAAACTGCTGTACTTCCAATCGAGGCAGAAAAATTCCCCGCAGAAGGAATTTCAAAACTGACAGCAACTTTAGCCTGCTGATCTGAATCATCCTTCAATCCAGGTATTTCTAATTCTCCCTCAAAGGAGAATGGATACTGAAGGCTTGAAGAAGTAAATGCCAATTCAAGCTCTTTCAACGTGAAGGCAAAACCTCCTACTTTGATTTTTTGATCACTGGAAAGTGATATTTGATATTTTTTGGTGGCTTTTTCGTAACCGAACCCAATTCCTATTTCGGCAGGCCCAGAACCGCTTTCATTTTCAAAACCTGAGAAACCCAATGCGGCAGCAGCTTGGATACTTTCCAATTCACCTTGTAAAATCCTCAGATCAAAATCATCTATGAATAAACTAACATCGCCTAATTTGAGCTCTGTTCGACTACCTCCTGTATTTGCTTGGATGGTATAATCATTTCCATCAGACAATTGAAAACTGAAGTCTAAAGAATTATGTCCTGTATCGCAGGCATCGATTGTCAATTCCCCTGCAAAAACTGCATCCGTCAGGTTTCCATTTTGGATAGCAAAACCAAATTGGGAAAATGCGAAATCAAGATCTCCAATTTTAAAAGTCGGCAAAGGACTTGCCAAGAAGCTCAGCTTATTCTGTCCTGAATTATAGGAAACAGCTACCTGAATAAAATCATCACCACCGGGAAGCTTAAATTTAGATGTACCTGAAATGGACTGCATTGAACCATTTGCTACAACTAATTCTAAATTAAGGTCTTTAATCTCTAAACCATTACCTTCTAGAGTTCCAGCCGAAAGGATTTCAATAGAATAACTGTTACCTCCATTTGATACTTCAAAAGAAAAATTGAGTCCTCCTCCATTGGTGAAAAATGGCATGCTTATCGTGCCAGCCAAATCACCTGATTCAAAGTTCCCGTTGCGAATCAAAAATGCTAAAGAACTAATATTTAGTGTGAAAATAGCTAAATCAACTGCAGGTAGACTGGATGCTGCTAATGCAAAATCTTCATTTCCATTTTTGGAATAATTGACATCAACTGAAAAAGGTTGATTCGGGGCAGTAAGCTCGGGAATATGAAATCCAGCGGATCCACTTGCATTTTGCACATTCCCATTTATAACCTGAATGGCAAATCCAACATCACTGAGGACGAACATGCCAAAATTAGAACTCTGACCTGTTCCATCGATTTGAATCGAATAACTGTTGGTTTTAGCAACAGATACCTCAAAACCGATAGGATTGCCATCAAAAACCGGAAGTGTAATTTCACCGTTGATATCGGCCTCAAAATCCTTTGACTTTTCACTCGCAATCCGAATTTGATCAAAATGTAAATTGAAACTTTCAAGATCCGCTGTGACGTCTTGCAATTCAATTTCATAAATAGGATTAGGCCCAGAAGTATCGACAGAAATATTAAATGTGAAAGGTTGACTCAATCCTGGGAATTGCAAAGCACCTGCTCCAGAGACTGACTGTAGATTTCCATTTTGGACCTGAAGATTAAAACTCTGGAATTGCAATTGGACTGGACCAAATTCCAGCGTGTTCTGATCTGGCGTTCCTGTAATGCTTAGGGAATAATCATTCCCAGTGTTTCCAATTTCTAACTCAAATTGAATTCCAGTACCCCCAGTTGAATCAGGCAATTTAAAAGAACCAACAGCTGTTCCACTTTGAAAATCCCCATTTCGAATCTCAAAATCCAATGATGCTAAGTGCATTTCTCCTCCAAATAATTCGAGGTCAAGTGGATTTTGAAGATTGATCAAATATTGATCTTGAATTTGGGAATAGGCAAGGGATACAGCACTAGGAGAATTAAATCCAGGAATAAGAAGAGAAGCATTTCCAGTAAAATCCTGTACCACACCACCCGAAACTTGCAGGCTGAGCTGAACCTGATTAAACTCAAAATCCCCAAAACGAACGAATTGAGAGCCACTATTGACTGCAATTTGATAACTGTTGGTTCGCTCTATAGTAAAGTTGAAATCCAGACTACCGGCATCATCAAAAACAGGTAAAGTCAAACTACCAATCGCGGTAGCTTCAAACTGTTGAGATCGCTGACTCCTTATTATAATTTGAGTGAATTGAAGGCTAAAGCCTACAACTTCAGCATCTACATTATTGATTTGAATTTCATACTGAGTATTAGGGCCATTAATATTTACCCCAAAGTTGAATGAAAATGCTTGACTCAAGCCAGGAAATTGCAATTGTCCATTACCGGAAATGTCCTGAAGGACCGAATTCTGCACGTTCAGTTCGAATGCTTGGATTTGCAAGGCAACCGGACCAAAGTTTAATTCATTGTCAGAAGGACTGCCAGTCAATTGTATCGTATAGTCATTTCCTTGATTAGAAAAGACCAATTCAAAGCCAATACCTGCTCCATCGGTAGTATCCGGCAACTTAAGTTTGCCCAAAATCTGACTTCCGGTAAAGGTTCCATTAAGGAATTCAAACTTAAGTTGAGAAAACTCTATTTGACAGCCAGCTAATTCTGGTGTTCCGAAATTCGAAGCCTGAATAAGCAAATGCTCATCTGCCCCAGACCGGTTAAACTCCACCTGCATTTCTATAGGTGTTCCAGATGTAATCTCGGCAATTGTAAGCTCACCATGCCCGATGATATCCTGAACTTCCTCATTTCGATAGCAAAGTTTGAACTCTTGCAAATTGAGTTCGAAGCCACCATGCGAAACGGGCTGATTTCCGGTAATTCTTATTTCTAATTCATCTTGAGCAGCATCTAAAAAGGTCACCTCAAAATCCAACTTACCAGTTGAAAAAAGCGGCAATTCTAACTCACCTTGCCAATCACTTTGGATTAAGGTTCCGTTTTTATGGATTCGAAGGAAAACTTGATCAAAAGTGATGGTAGAAAATCCTAATGGAATGGGGGCAAAATTATTTCCAGTGAATTCATAATGAGGATCAGAATAATTGAATTGGAATTGAGTCTTTGCAGGCTGTTGAGTTGTTTGGTCAATGACTCCAGGCAATTGCGCCCATCCATTAATAGTTACCTCTGCGGGAGAAGAAGTATGAGTTGTAAGTTCAATTTGTTGAAAAAAGATCGATACACTTCCCTTCTTTAATTCTTGCCCTTCGGGATTTTGAGCTTGGTAATTGACATCACCATTATTTAATAAGGAAACTTCAAAATCGATTTTACCGGGACCACCAGGACCAGAATCTAAAAATTCAAAGACAAATTCTCCCGATACTTGAGACCCTGATTGGAATTCTCCGTTCTGAATAATAAGCGTCAATTGGCTAATTTCAGCCTGTATTCCTTGGAATCTAGCAAGTGGAATAGTTGAAGCCGTGGCATTGAACACTCCTGCTCCATAATTCAATTCCAAACCCACCTTGTGAGGGCCAGTTCCGTCCTCATTTTGTAGCTCAGGCAAAAAGGCATCAACGGAAAGCTGTAACTGCGTTAATTGAGAAAGTGTGAATGAACAGGAAGAAGAATTAATCGTCAAATCAACTCCTTGAATCTTACACTCTATTATTTGAGTTTGATTTATAAAGAATTCCTTGACACCGCTATTATCTCTTATTTCTATTGTGTAAGGGAATTTTGACAATTCATCACTTACCCGATCTCTGAGCGAAAGAAGCTCCGTTTCCCCTTTTACTATAAGTTCATCTACCTGAGTACCTGAATCATTTAATTTGATCTGAAATTGATCCAAAACTGAAGCCAACTCATGAAGAAAAAATTCAAAATTGTCTGCTATTAAATCTTCGGCAGACTCAATAATATATTGATTGCCGACTTTCGAAATATCAACCGGAAGCTTGATAGGGTTATTTAATGAATCCTTAAGATGCTCAAAAACTACCTCAGCTGAATCCGAGGGGTTTGCCAAAAGTTGATCCATTTGCGACTTCCATTGACTCAAACCTGAATCAGAAAGTAGGGACTCAAAAGGTAAGTTAACGACTGCCATAAAAAAACTGAATTATAAAAACTCAAAAAACCTAACTCTTTGAATTTAAGTAATTTACAGGAAGAATAAAAATTTGATCCCCAAGAAAAATTCAAAAAAAAATTGTAAAATCAATAAAATTCAATTAAACCAATTTATTATTCAATTTTATGTATTTAAAAATCAATATTTGGATAAAATAATCTAAAAAGTATTTTTTATTCTTCTTTAAACCTTAATTATAAAATAATATTTGGATTCAATTTCAATTATATTCCAAATGCCAAATTTTGTTAATAGAAAGCACACAAGCCCCTTGGAAAAGACAGAATTGAAAAAATTTGATTTAAGATTGATTCCTTGTTAGGGCAGCCTTAACTAAGATTCTTGGAACAAAGAAACTTTCCGTACCCTCAGTTGCTTAAAATTTCAAATTAAAAATTCCCAAGCCGGAAGCTCATCTACACTGTGAGAGGACAAAACGCCGACAATTTTCACACCTGAATTTTTTGCTCATAAAAAATGCCCCCAAAAAGTTAGACACTTATTGGGGGCACATTATTTCAGGCCGCCTCTTGATGGTTTTTAAAAATTTACTTGGGCTTGAAGCCTTAGCAAACTTCCTTTTTGCCTATTGGATGGGTTAAGTGAATTTTCAGCCGTTCTATCTGAGAAAGTGTACATGCATACAAGTTCAAAGTTTCTATGAGGTTGCCATTCAAAACCAACCTCCAATTCTTTGACTCGATGTCGAGTAGCATCAATCTCAAACTTTTTCCCTCCTTTATAATAGTGATATCGAGTAAATGGTATGATTACATCTTTCCCTTTTAAAATTCTATAATTAGCCAAAATGTATCCACCTTGAAGAGGAGACTCTAAAACATCATCTAACTCAGGATCATATTCAGGTCCTTTTCCCCAATTGAATTCAGCCTGTAACCCAAAAGGCTGTGGGTACAAAACCACAGTAGGCCCGTAGCGAAAATCCTTGAATTCTACCTGATCCGTACTGGCTGGATTGTTTCTTGTAACTATGTAGTTGCCGACATATCCTTGAAAAGAAGCTTCCAAAATCTGACCAGAGGAAAACTCAAAAGGATAGGTAAACCTTGATACAACATGGACATTTCTATTTTTATCCTGCTGATTGGGTCCCTGTCCATTATAAATCCCCAAACCAAACATTCCATAGTCACCGGAGCCCTTCAATCCTGAGGATGTCAAAAACCGAAAACGTTCCCGGATTTTTTGTGGGGCGTAATAAAAGAAAAGCCCCGTTTCACGTTCGTTTGGAACAGCAGAGTTCAATCCGTCATTTCGGTCAAGTGGAAGTCTATTTGAACTGGACTGCAGGTTTTCGAATCCAAACGGGACTTTTGATTGACCAATTCTGACGCGGAATTCCTGTTTTTTATCAAATGCCAAATCAAAATAAGCATCTCTTATTTGAGCAAAATTCCCCCCTCCTGAGGCGAAATCAGGCTGGATATAGAAATAAACCTGAGGATGAATTTGACCATAAAAAATCAATCGGATTCGGCGGAAAAAGAATCCACCATTGTCTCCTCCCCATGATTTATCACATTGATCACACTTAAGATCTGGATTTGTCTCAAATAATCCATTATAACGAAGTTGAGCATAACCTCTCAATTGGATTTTTTCAAACCAAGTATTGACAACTCTAGGTGGATTTTGTTCTTGAGACAATACAGTGTCCTGAACAGCGCCTCTTGCAATGACACTGATGCTAACCATGACTAAAATAGCCATGGCTAACGCGAAATTTATTCGCATAATAGAATTATTTGAAGATGATAATTGTACAGCGCGGCAAAATTGCCTTGAAAAATTGTGATTTAAAATGAATCCTAGATTATCAAATAATTAACAAAACTAATCCTATCTATAATAAAATCTGATATTAAACCTGAGCTATTTGGCCAGAATCCATTATTTCACAGGTTTTAATGTTAAGAAATTGTTAACAGCGCAAAAATCTGATTAAGCCAAAACTATAACTAAACCCTCCTTTACTACAGAAGCGCTTAGATTTTTTTAATAATCAATGAAGATGAAGTAAAGCTCTTGTAAATGACTAAGCCTAGAATGTTCAGATTATTCAAAAAACGAAAGTACTCTTGCCACATCCACCTCCCCAAAATGATTAATATAAAAGTCACAAACCGGAAGTTCATCTGTACTGTGAGAGGATAAAACTCCGACTACTTTCATCCCTGCATTTTTGGCAGCAGATACTCCTGAAAAAGAATCCTCGAAAACAACACACCGATCAGGATTTACTCCAAGCTTATAAGCTGACTTCAAATAAACTTCAGGATCAGGTTTATGCTTAGTCACATGTTCACTCGCCAATATAGATTCCATGTGAGGAAAAAGATCAAGCTTCCCTCCGATTAATTCGAGATTAGCAAAGGGAGCAGATGTCGCCACACCCGTTAAAAAACCTGCTTTTTTCAAATTCTTAAAAAAATCTTGAAATCCAGAAATGGGAGAAACATGATGCTGGTAAATCTCCCGAAACAAACTCTCCTTTTCATCCTCAAGAATCAGAAGTTCATCTCCCTCAATTTTCCTCCCTAAAAAATGGCTCAATATATATGAGTTGCTTTTGCCATACATGTGTTGGGCAAACTCTTCCTCTGTGGGATACAAACTTCTTTTTTCAAAGAAAATTCGAAAGGCCTTGGAGTGGAATGGATTAGTATGGCAGATAACGCCATCCATATCGAAGATTACCGCTTTTTCCATATATATAAAAGGAGAGGTCGCTTGGCTATTTCTAGCAAAGCGACCTCCCGAAAGGATTTTAAACTCAATTAAATTCTGAAATCACCTTTTCAATAATATCGCAGCAGTCATGCAACTGATCCTCAGTCATGACCAAAGGAGGAGCAAAACGAATGATATTTCCATGAGTAGGTTTGGCTAACAGTCCATTTTCAGCCAGCTTTATACAAATATCCCAAGCAGTAGAACTTTCTTCAGAATCATTGATCACTACAGCATTTAGCAACCCCTTTCCTCTTACAGACTTTGCAATCGGGTACTTCTCCACGACTTTTTGCATGCGCTCACGGAAGATCTTTCCTAGTCTGCGAGCATTTTGGGCCAATTTTTCATCACGAACTACCTCAAGAGCAGTCATTGCTACTTGAGTCCCCAGTGGATTTCCTCCGAAAGTAGATCCATGCTGACCAGGCTTGATTACATCCATGATTTCTTTATTGGCTAGAACTGCCGAAACCGGATAGAACCCACCTGAAATGGCTTTTCCTAAAATCAATATATCTGGCTTTGTGTAAGTTTCCTGTCTTTCACAATGGCCCTCGCAGCTACAATTTCCACATACAGCTAATAAAGAACCTGTCCGAGCTATTCCTGTCTGAATCTCATCTGCTATGAAAAGGACATTTTTTGCCGAGCAGGCTTCTTGAACTTCTCTTATATAATTGTCGGCCGGAGTATAAACTCCTGCTTCACCTTGGATAGGCTCCACCAAAAAGGCAACAACCTGCGGATCTTCCAGTGCAGATTTCAAAGCAGTTACATCATTGTAGGGAATTTTGACAAAGCCTCCAGTATAAGGTCCAAAGTTCTTCCGTGCATTGGCATCATTAGAAAAAGAGATGATTGTGGTAGTTCTACCGTGGAAATTATTTTCGGCTACAATGATTTTAGCTTCGTTTTCTGCTACACCTTTTTTTTCATACCCCCACTTTCTGGCAATTTTGATTGCTGTTTCAACCCCTTCAGCTCCGGTATTCATAGGTAGCACCTTATCAAAACCGAAATACTCGGTGATGTATTTTTCGAAAGGTCCAAGCACATCATTATAAAATGCTCGAGAGGTAAGTGTCAATTTACCAGCTTGCTCAATTAAAGCATTCTGGATGCGGGGATGACAATGGCCTTGATTCACGGCCGAATAGGCAGAAAGGAAGTCATAGTAACGCTTTCCTTCTACATCCCAGAGAAAAACCCCCTCTCCTCTCGATAAAACTACTGGCAGAGGATGATAATTGTGGGCTCCATATTGATTTTCAAGGGCAATTGCCTGACGACTAGAAGTGATGGTCTCCATGAACTTTTGTAATTTTGGGCTGTTAAAACTAGTGAACACAAATATAGTAAATGCCCCAGAGCCCTTTTCATGAAAAGCCAAAAGAATAGCGGGAACCCTCCAGCTCTAGAGCCTGGAGACTATTATTTCAACAAACAAGGGCTTATGGTATTTACCGAAAAATATCATCGGAAGCGGGGATATTGCTGTGGAAGTGGATGTAAGCATTGCCCTTATCCAAAAGGCTGAAAAGTCAGGTAATATTTTCTAGGGCTTTGTTGTTAATTCCCAAAAAGTTCCGATATTTGCAGACTCATTAGTGAAACGCATACATTTACGATACTGAATCATGGCAAAAGTTTGTGACATTACCGGAAAAAGACCTCAAGTAGGTAACAATGTGTCCCATGCTAATAACAAGACCAAGCGTAGATTTTACCCAAATCTTCAAAAGAAAACCTTCTACGTACCTGAGGAGGATGCTTGGATTACTTTAAAAGTTAGCACCAAAGCATTGAAGACGATCAATAAAAAAGGAATCTCTGCGGTATTGAAAGAGGCGCAGGACAAAGGAATGATCGTAATCAAATAATTATAGTCTCGGCGATAAATATTCAGAAAGATGGCTAAGAAAGGAAATAGAGTACAAGTGATTTTGGAATGCACAGAGCATAAAGACTCTGGCATGCCAGGTACCTCTCGGTACATCACCACTAAAAACAGAAAGAACACGACCGAGCGATTGGAATTGAAAAAATTCAATCCTATCCTTAAGAAAGTGACTGTTCACAAAGAAATCAAGTAATTTATTCCGGAGTAATCCGTAAACGAAACAAGATATGGCTAAGAAAGTAGTAGCAACCCTGAAAAAAGAAGGCGGTGTGACTTACGCCAAGGTAATCCGTGCGGTAAAATCTGACAAAACCGGAGCTTATACCTTCAAAGAAGAAATGGTACCTACCTCAATGGTTCAGGATACTTTGAAAAAATAATTTGCCAACGGCATCGTAATGCATTTAGGTCCCTCTGTACTTCGGTCAGCAGGGACTTTTTTATTATTTTCCATCAAAAATTCACGTTATGGGAATCTTTGGATTATTCTCTAAGGAAAAAAAGGAAAGTCTAGACCAAGGTCTCCAAAAATCTAATCAGTCGATTTTCTCCAAGCTAAGCAAAGCCGTAGTGGGAAAGTCCAAGGTGGATGATGAGATTTTAGATGAACTCGAGGAGATTCTGATCACTTCAGATGTAGGTGTGGACACGACTATAAAAATCATCGAACGAATTGAGGAGCGTGTTGCCCGTGATAAATATTTGAATACCGAAGAACTCGACAAGATCCTTCGGGAAGAAATTATCGCACTCCTGGAAGAAAATAATTCTCAGGATTTTTTGGACTTCGATCTTCCGGAAGATAAAAAACCCTATGTCATTATGGTTGTGGGGGTCAATGGAGTTGGAAAAACGACTACCATTGGAAAACTAGCTAATCTTTTCAAAAGTAATGGCAAATCAGTCATCCTTGGTGCAGCTGACACGTTCCGAGCAGCTGCCGTGGACCAGTTAATTCTTTGGGGAGAGCGGGTTGGAGTACCGGTAGTTTCTCATGGAATGAATACCGACCCGGCCTCTGTGGCTTTTGACACGGTAAAACAAGGTAAGGAACAAGGCGTTGATGTAATTATTATCGATACTGCTGGCCGGCTTCACACCAAAGTCAATTTGATGAATGAGCTCTCCAAGATCAAGCGGGTAATGCAGAAGTTTATTCCAGATGCACCCCATGAAATCATGCTGGTCTTGGATGGATCCACTGGACAAAACGCATTCATCCAGGCAAAAGAATTCACCAAGGCGACTGAGGTTACTTCTTTAGCTATTACCAAACTAGACGGAACAGCCAAAGGAGGAGTAGTGATTGGAATTTCTGATCAATTTAAAATTCCTGTGAAATACATCGGTGTAGGGGAAAAAATGAGCGATTTACAGATCTTCAACCGCAAAGAATTTGTGGATTCGCTCTTCTCAAAAAAATAATCTAATCCGGTTCGAAATTTAAATCCCTGTTTTTCAGGGATTTTTTTTTGCAAAAACTTGAACCTTCTAAATTTATTTTCGTAATTCAATATGATATCAAATTAATATCATATCAATATGGAAAAAATAATCAAACCTTGGTCAGGGTACCTCATCCTCTTCTTGGATCCCATTATGATCCCATTGACAGTGTACTCCTTTTTGAATGGCATCCCAGTACTTGGGGTAGTCAGCGTTCTAGTTTTCATCCTTTTGATTCCAGGATTCTTTATTGTCGAACCTAACAAAGCGATGGTTTTACTTCTATTTGGGGATTATAAAGGAACTGTAAAAGCGAATGGATTTTTCTGGGTCAATCCTTTTATGACCAAAAAGAAAATCTCTTTGAGGGTGCGGAACTTTGAAAACAAACCACTCAAAGTCAATGACAAAATTGGTAACCCAGTCATGATAGGTACCATTGTCGTTTGGCAAGTAGAGGACACTTTCAAGGCCACCTTTGATGTAGAAGATTATGAAAACTTCGTTCATCTCCAATCAGATGCGGCCGTTCGAAAAATGGCAGGTCTTTATCCGTATGATAATTTCGAAGATGAAGATGCAGAGGTTACGCTTCGTTCAGGTGTAGAAGAAGTCAATCATTCCCTTGAAAAAGAAATATCCGAGCGATTGCATCACGCGGGAATCAAGGTGATTGAAGCCAGAATTTCTCACCTGGCTTATGCCTCTGAAATTGCTTCTGCCATGCTTCAGCGTCAACAGGCAACAGCCATTGTAGCAGCCCGTCAAAAAATCGTGGAGGGTGCTGTTGGAATGGTTGAAATGGCTTTGGACGACTTGAAGGTGAAGGATATTATCGAGTTTGATGAGGAGAAAAAGGCAACTATGGTATCCAATCTGATGGTTGTACTCTGCTCTGATAAGAGTGCAAACCCTGTATTGAATGTAGGAACGCTCAACCAATAAAGTTATGGCTCGTCAGATCTATAATGAAAGTCAAACATACCGGGGCACCTGGCTCATGTATCTGTTGCTTATGACTGAGATACCCATGCTCATTCTAGTCTTCGTGATCATGAAGACAAGTAAAACAGATCCAAATGAAATTGCACTTGCCACGGCAATTATCATCGGTGTCGTTGGACTAACATTCTTTCTTCTGATGAATATCAGGCTCGATAGCAGAATAGATGAAATAGGTATTCATTATCGCTATGTCCCCTTTATCAACAAGTGGAGAACGATTCCCCGATCCCAAATTCGGAATATAGAAGTCATTAGCTATTCTCCTATTACGGATTTTGGTGGCTGGGGGATAAAGGGAAACCGTTCAACCAAAGCTTATAGTATAATCGGGGACAAGGGAATGTCGATCATTACAGATGAGAAAAAGAAAATCATGATCGGAACCCAAAAAGCCGGAGAATTGAAAGCGTTTTTGGAATATTGGCAAGAGGACACTTCCTATGAGTAAGAAGAAAGCATTTGCACTTCGAATCAGCGAAGAAACCATGAAGGCCATTGAAAAATGGGCTGCGGACGAGTTCCGTAGTACCAATGGACAGCTGGAATGGATTATTCGTGAAGCACTGAAAAAAGCGAATAGACTTCCAAAAAGAGGAGAACAGGAAGGAAGTCAGAATGATTAATTAATCCTTTATTTTCTTATCAAGCTGATTTTCATTACATTAAATAAAACTTTTAGTATGAAAAACATAATTAAAATCGGACTAGCAACCACTTTTCTCTTGGCAAGTCTTTCATTCCTTGCTAATGAAGTAAAGGGTCAAACCACTGAGCCAACCAAAGCGGAAATCAAAGAAGCAAAAGCCAAAGAGAAGTATGAAAAGGCTAAAGAAAAATTGGCAAAAACTGAAGATAAGCTAGCTAAAGCGAAAAAAAAGCTTCAGAACAGTCGAGACAAGTTTAATAAATCAAATACAAGTGGAAAACTATCACCTAAACAGGTCTCGAAGGAAACCAAGTCCATTCAAAAGCAGGAAAAACAAGTCGCAAAACTTGAAAAGGAAATCGAAAAATTAAAAGAGCAAATCAGGAAATATGAAGAAGGCGGTTAAACACCGCCTTTTTTTATTCTGATTTATATAGTAGCTCTTGATTTTCAAAATCAAATAGTGTCAAAGCCCGGAGCTCATAATAAGCTAGCCAATAATCCTTCAAAGCACTGAAATAAGCTCTGCGATTGGTATCCTTTTCATTCTGTGCAATGGAAAGGTCCGTAATAGACACATTTCCAGACTGATAACGCTTGATAGCAATCTCATATCTCCTTTGTGCAACTTCATCTGAAACCTTTGTTACCTGAAGACGCTCCCGAATCATCAAGAAATTCTTCACCTTCGTAAAAATCTCTTGTTCAAAATTGATTTCATCCTGCTGAACGGTGTACTCAACCAATTGCTGATTTGCTTCAGCTTGAGCTAAACGAGCCTTATTTCTTCCCCAATCTAATATCGGAACGGAGAAACCTAAGCTTACCAAAGCCTGAGTATTTGGATTTTGGTAGATATCAGGCCAAGTAAAGGCTGCATTATTATAACCATAACTAGCATTCAATTGAACAGCAAAACGCTGTCCTTTTGCCTGCGCCATTGCAGCTTCTGCTTCTATTTTTCGACGTTGAAAACCTAAAGCTTCTGCCCTATTTTGGAAAGCTAATTCAATAGCCTCATCCACATTTACATCAAAAAAAGGCACTTCTTCCGGAGATTCCAGCTCAATTTCTGTATTTGGATCTAAGCCGATAAATGACTTTACAGCTAGAGCTGAACTTTCCAGATCCAACTTTGCTTGTGCCAAATCCTGCCGGGCTTGCAAAACCTGCAACTCCACCTGAAGGAGCTTATCCTCGAAAGTAGTCCCCAGGTCATACCGGGCTTGTTCGATGGAAAAAATTTCCTCTGTGTTTGTCAAGTTCTGCTCAGCAATCGCCACATTAACTTGAGCTAATAAGTAATCAAAGAACAACTGACTTACAAAAAAGGATACCTCTTCCATCTCCTGCACATATTCACGCTTGCTTTCTTCAAAAAGAAGCGGTTCGATTTTTTTGTCCCATTTGTATGGGTTATAGGCAAAAATCGGTTGCTGAAAACGAACATTTACGGGCACTCCAGACCAGCGAGTCTGTACATCATTGGGCCCAGCCAAAAAATTATCAAATCGGTTCGTGGAGGTATTCACAGAGATAACGCCACCCGTAGGTGAAATCACCTGCTGAAGCCCTAATTCCAAATCCATAAAATTCTGTTGAACCTCCAAAAACTCAATCGATCCATCAGGCTGGGTAATGCTATTAAATGCCTGGGAATAGCTAGGAATTGTACCATTCAACCGAAGTTGGGGATTGTAATTTGATCGAAACAATCGATACTGCCAATACCGATTTTCTCGTCGTGTCTTAGCTCGAAGTGAGGCAGGAGAACGATCTTTTGCACGCTGGACCATTTCCTGAAGGGTATATGTCACCGCTTCCTGAGCCTTGGTCTCAAAAGCATTCAATTGAAAAACAAAAAGACAAAACAGAACAATGGAGAGTCTCTTCATGAGGAATCTAGATTTTGAAAATATTTTAACTAAAATAATGATTGAACTTCCATTAACAAACGGAGTCCGAAGAGTATAGTGTGAAAAATTGCTAAATCTCTTCAGAAAACTTCTGGTTCAGGAAATGAAGGATACCTAAATTGCGTCCCATGATCAAAAAGACTATTTCTTTTGTTATCCGATATGTCCCAAGACCGCTTTTACAACGAGTGAGTCCCTTGGCAATGAGATTTTTTGCCTGGAAAAATAAAGGAGAAGGTGTAGAATGCCCGATTTGTTATTCAAAGTTTAAAAAATTTCTTCCATATGGACGAAAAGCAAGAGAAAATGCACTTTGTCCAAACTGCCTTTCTTTAGAGCGACACCGTCTGATGTGGTTGTTTTTGCAAGAGGAGACTAATTTTTTCACTGAAAAACTACGCGTTTTACATGTTGCCCCTGAGCACTGTTTTCTCAAGCTATTTGATGCACTTCCTAATTTGGACTACATCACAGCGGATTTAGAGTCTCCCTTGGCCAAAGTGAAAATGGATGTTCATGATATCCCCTTTCCGGAAAATAGCTTCGATGTGATTTTCTGTAATCATGTTTTGGAGCATGTTGAAAATGACCTGAAAGTTTGTGCCGAATTCAACCGCGTCCTAAAGCCAACAGGTTGGGGAATAATTCAATCTCCCATTTATGAACTTGAAAAAACCTTGGAGGATCCAACGATTACAGACCCTGCAGAAAGGGAGCGACTATTTGGCCAAAGAGATCATGTCCGAAAATACGGAAAGGACTATGCAGAGCGTCTGCGCAAATCAGGAATAGCCATTGAAGAAAATCACTTTGTGGAGAAGTTGCCCAAAGAGACGGTTGAAAAATATGCACTTCCTCCAAAAGAGGTTATTTTCCTTTGCAGAAAAGGAAACTAAGCTTTGAAAGTCTTTACCAATAATTCCCAAATAAATCCCATCCCATAAGTGGATAACTGGAGAATTGAAGTCACTATTGATACAAATCCAGCAAGGAGCGATTTGGTTTTAAAAGTTGCAGAAAGGAATACTGCCAAAACCCAAAAACTAAACACTAATAGTTGGGCTTCAAAAAGCTTCCAGCCTAATATCCCCGACAAAATCAGGCTGATTAAAAAGACTGAAAAAAGAGAAGGTAAAAGATGCACCAATTGTATAGCATCAGGATGAAATCTTGAAACATTGATTCGATTCCTCCCAAAAGAAAAGGCTTGTTTGGCAAAGCTCCAAAGGGTGTTTTTACGCTTATGAAAAACAAACGCATCTTGGACTAATTCCAATTTGAAACCCGCCTTTTTAATTCGAATACTCCATTCAATATCTTCCCCTTGATTGGGATCTAAAAAGCCTTTGGTCTTTTCAAATACTTCTTTGGAGATTCCCATATTAAAACCGCGAGCCTGATATTTAGCAGGATCTTTCATCTTCCCTCGGATTCCTCCTGTCGTCCAAAATGAGGTCATTGCGAAATCCATGGCTTTTTGAAGTATTGAAAAATCTTCAGCTGCTGCATCAGGACCACCAAATGCATCTAGATTTCTTTCTTTGATCGCCTTTTCCACATGATAGCAATACTCATCAGGGACGACTACATCGGAATCAAACAAAATAAAAAAATCCCCTTTCGCTAATTCCATTCCCTTATTTCGGGCAAAACCCTGACCTGAATTTTTCTGAAAAACATACTGAATCCTTAAGTCCTTTTGAAAAGACACACAAACATCCTCAGCCTTTAGCTCAGAGCCGTCTTCAACTACAATAACTTCGAAATTGGATTGCGTTTGTCGCGATAAGGAACTCAAAAGCTCCCGCAATTCTTCTGGGCGGTTGTAGACAGGAATGATAACCGAAAAGAACATCAATATTCAAAGTTGATTTCTTCGTCTATCTTGTATTCAGCCTCTTTGGATTGATTAGAAGTCATCAGCTCAGCAATGAAACCAGTCACAAAAAGTTGGACACCAATAATCAAAGCTACTAAGGCCAAAAAGAATAAGGGCTGATCTACAATCTCTCGAACCGGAAGGCCTTTTTTGAGACCATAAATCTTCTGAAAGATCAGCCAGCAAGTAATTAAAAAACCTGAAACAAAGGATAATGTGCCCAACAGTCCAAAGAAATGCATGGGTTTCTTTTTATATCGATGGACAAAAGAAACGGAGATTAAATCCAAAAAGCCATTCAAAAAGCGTTCGATTCCAAATTTGGAATAGCCATATTTTCTAGCTTGATGCTGAACTACTTTTTCCCCGATTTTCCCAAATCCATTCCATTTTGCCAATAAAGGAATGTAGCGATGCATCTCCCCATAAACCTGAATATTTTTTACCACTTTCAGCTTATAGGCTTTCAAACCACAATTGAAATCATGGAGTTTGATTCCTGAAATCCATCGGGTAACTGCATTAAAAAATCGGGAGGGGATGGTTTTTGAAATCGGGTCATGACGTTCTTTTTTCCAACCGGAAACTACGTCATAACCCTCTTTTTCAATCATTTCGTAAAGCGATGGGATTTCGTCCGGACTATCCTGTAAATCCGCATCCAAGGTTACTACAACTTTTCCTTGAGCTTTTTTAAATCCCGCATCAAGTGCAGCAGATTTACCATAATTCCGGGTGAAATTTATCCCTTTGATATTTCCATTTGCCTCGGCAAGCTCCCCGATTTTTTCCCAAGAAGAATCCGTACTCCCATCATTTACTAGGATGATTTCATAAGAAAAGCCGTGATTGTGCATAACACGGCTAATCCATTGGGTAAGTTCTGAAAGAGATTCTTCCTCGTTGAAAACAGGAACAACCGCCGAAATTTGAAGCATATTAGTAATCTAGAGATTTGTCTCTTTTCTTAAGAATAGCACCTAAAATTAAAGCAATGATTGCATAGATAATCAAACCTATTCCAAAACTAGTGAACTGACCGGTTAAAGAAAACTGGTCCAATGTTCTGTTTCGAATATCATCCATTTGCTCAGGAGTCATAGAATCAGCGGATGCGCCAAATCTTTCCATGATCTCCAGTGTATTTTGTAATGATTGATCTGCCAAGACTCCAGGTAACGCTGGATCAATCACATGGAAAAGCAAAATTTGTCCAACCAAAGAAAGTAGACCGGAAATGATCATCGTAATGAACGAGAAATTGAAGGCTGTACCAAAAGTCATAAAGCCCCCCAATTCGGTACGGTATTGCCTTCCGAAATAAATGATCAATACAAAAAACACTACTAGAGCAACTAGACCAAACCAGCCTGAAGCTAGCATCGTCGAGTCGACAAAATAGGCCACATAAGTCAAGGCCACAGAGATAAGCCCAATTGTAAGCCCAGGTCTTACAGCGGCTTGAAAAGGAGTTTGCTTCTCTTCCATAATAAATTAATTAGGGTTTTTTCTCAAAATAATAGAAATAATAATGGTAAAAAACAGTCCAGGCACTATTTTCCAAATCCCATCATTGAGCGCTATATCCAAAGGACTCATTTCTAAGAGACTTTTCTGAGTATTTGAATAGGAAGCTTCACCTACTTGAGAGATTATGGTTTCTCGGCTATTCTCCATTACCCGGAGTTTGGAAGCTTTGACTGTTTCAAAAAATTCAGGGAAAATCTGAAATATCGCCCAAATTCCTACAACAGAAAGTAACGCGATTATCATATACGTTACAAATCCTACCGACATGCCCTCTGCAAATGATAGGAAGCCATTATTAGTGTAATCCTTAAAAAACTTAATCGCAAGAAATATGGAAATCGGTGTAATCACATAACCAAAAATCAAATTGAGATTAGTCGGATCTGGAACCATCCAAGCCAAAAACCCAAAAGCTATCAAACTTAGAATTCCGCCAAGAGTCCCGAATTGATATGCAGATCCAAAATACTTAATCATCGATTTCGCTTAAAACACCATCGTAAATTCTATATTTCACTTTTCCAGTTAACTCACTTCCAAACCAAGGATGGTTAAAAGAGAGCGATCTATTACTTTGGTGGTTATAGGTCCAAGATTCTTTTGGATTAAAAATCGTGATAGAATTTGATGCAGACCGGCCCAAAACATTCAGGGGGCCGTTAGTTATTTTATCAATCATTAACGCCCAACCTAATTCACTTTCCAATTTTACCATTGCTGGTAAAAAGGTCTGCAATCCAGCCATTCCAAAAGATGCCAAATCATATTCCATAAATTTGGAATCATAATCTTCAGGCTGGTGGTTTGAAACAATCGCGTCAAAAGTACCGTCTTTTAATCCCTCAATGAGTGCCTTCCTATCATTTTCACTTCGAAACGGAGGTAAAACTTTCAAATTAGGATCAAAATCCACCAAATCACTGTCTGAAAAAATCAGCTGATAAATAGAAACATCTGCTGAAACATTTAAACCTTCTTCTTTTGCTTTCCGGATCAGATCCACAGATTTTGCTGTACTGATTGTCTGAAAATGAACTCGGCCACCCGCATAGCGAATCAATTCCAGATTCTTTTGGATAGCTACTTCCTCAGCCAAACTAGGTATTCCCTTTAGACCAAGTCTTGTTGAGACTTCCCCTTCATGCATTTGACCAAAAATTGCCAAAAGTGGGTCATAAGAATGGTCAAAAAGGACTCCATTGAATTTTTGAAGATATTGAATGATTTTAAGGAACCGATCGCTATTGGACAAAGGATCTTTTCCTTCCCCAAATATGGTAACACCAGATTGATAATGCATATCCAGCATTTCTGTTAGATCTTCCCCTCTTAAATCCAAGGTTACAGCAGCCTGAGGAACTAATTCAACTGGACTATAAGCAGATTTATTTTTAATAAAATCAACCAAGCCTTTGTTTTGAACGACTGGTTGAGTATTTGGCATCATCACAGCTGTAGAGAAACCTGAACAATAAAGACTATCGCAAAGGCTCTCAATAGTTTCTTTATGCTCCAAACCAGGCTCACCGCAGGCTACCCTAAGATCAATCCAGCCTTTAGACCCTATCCATCCTTCAGAATTGATGATTTGAGCATGTTTATAATCTTGTGTCGAATCGAGGGGTTGGAATTGACCATCATCAAAAACAAAATCACCTTTTTGTGATTCTCCCTTATCGATCCATGTCAATCCTTGGAAGAGTACAGCCATTCGAAATCTATTTGATGCAAAACTGCAACAATAATCTAAAAATGAAAAATAAACTTTTTAGAAGGACAATGTCCGGTTGTAATGTAAGAGGAATAGAAATAAAAAAAGCCCCTTTGAAGGGGCTTAGAATGAATGAGGCGGCGACCTACTCTCCCGGGTGTAACCCCAGTACCATCGGCGCTGCAGGGCTTAACTTCTCTGTTCGGGATGGGAAGAGGTGGGACCCCTGCGCCAGGC